>DIGF01000031.1 GCA_002419505.1 Caryophanales bacterium UBA5729 | reverse complement strand
GGCCAAAATTATTTCTTTTGGATTAAAACTCAAAGTGGTGGTTGGGAAATCTTTACGGTACAGACAGAGTATTATGAAATCATTAAGGAAAGATTAAGATGAAAAGAATAATTATATCTTCCTTAGCAATATATGCGCTGATAGCTATCGTTTTGTTTGTTTCAATCAAGGACAGCAATAAAGATATTTCGATTTTAGCTTTTTCTAAGAACTATTCAAGATTGATGACCGAATCAGAAACGCTTGCAATACCATTATACTTAAGTGAGGATAATAGCTTTCTTACAGAAAAGACTAATATAACTAATCTCACTATTTGTGACGATTATAACGAAATAGCAGCAACTATCAAATCCATAGAACAAGAAGATGTAAAAAGTCAGTTTCAAGGAAAAGAGTACTACACATTTATATTCGAAATCGGTTTTGATTGGCCTAACTTAGCAAACTTACAATTTGAGTTAAATGATGCAAAAATGAATATTTTCTATATGAATGGAGAAGAATTCAATTTCAGTATCGGTAATTTATATCTAAGTTTTATGGATATTAATCAATCAAATTTTCTTGATCTAGTCAATTTATCAGGAATTGTCAATGAAATTGAAAACGAAAAGTATTTAGTAGCTTTAAACTTAAGATTTATGAATTTAAGTAATCATGAAATAAAAATAAATCAGATTTCTACTAATACCGATAAGCTAAAATTAGATCTTGGAAATCTATTAGAGAAACAATCTACTTATGAAGTTAATGTTGATTTTAAGGAGGTAATAGCTGATTATGATCACTTAGGTTCGGCTGATGAGGCGGCTTATGTTTTAAACGATGATTTTTATCTTGTCATTCCTTTACTTTATGAAGGTAATTTTATTAAAATAAATCGTTTCCCTTTGTTTATTGAATATGAGTACAATAACAAAGTTCAAATCTTGATAATTGATGATTTTTTATTCTTTAATGAAAGGATTAATCTTGATAATTATGCAGATGAAATCACAGAATATCTCTATATCTATCCGTGAACTAACTAAAGCCTATGGTGACAACAAGGGAATATTTGATTTCAATACCAATTTTAACAATGGTCAAATTAATCTAATTACCGGTAGCAACGGTTCAGGGAAAACTACTTTATTAAGATGCATCATGAAGTTAGTACAATATAAAGGTGAGATTAATCGTCGTAAAGTAAAGATTGGTTATGCACCAGAAAACTACTTGATGCCTGAGTATTTGACAGTTAATGAGTTTTTATATAGTATTGGCCGAATTAAGGGATTAACCAATAATGAGTACAATAACAATAAGATTGATTTTTTTGAGTTGTTCAATATCAAACAATATCAAAATAAACTGATTAAGTCACTGTCTAACGGGACAAAACAGAAAGTGAATTTAATTCAAGCTTTAATCCATGAACCGAAGATTATCATCTTGGATGAGCCTCTAGTATCTTTAGATTACTTAAGTCAAGTGAATCTATTGCGATATTTGAACTCAATTGCCAAGATAAAACTTGTGATTATTTCTACTCATAATCCAGAAAAATTCAGAAGCAGGATTAAAAAAATTTATCATCTTGAAAATGGTAGACTAGATGATAAACTATCTTAAATTACAGTTTAGTTATCTCTTCTCAAAAATATTCACTCTAATTTTTCTTTTTGTTTTAATATTGATTTTAGTTGGCGTAGTCTTTAGTGCGAACCTTGATTTGGGTTATGCTTATTTAGATGGTTTCAGAACTAGATATTTTCATGAGTTTTTGCAACAAAGCTTTTTGATTATCGAAGTCATTTTAACTGTTTTCTTGATTTTTATCAGTTCTATTCTTTGTAGCAAAACGAACGAAGCATTAATTGTTTATAGCGTCGAAGATTATTATCAACGACTTAAGTTTCTATTTTCAAGAGTTTTAGTTAGTGCCGGTTTAAATCTAGTTTTGATTTTTTGTTCTTTTTCGTTTGTTGTGATTATTGGCAGTTACTTTACCCCGTTTATCATTAACAGTTATGATATTTTCTTAATATTGACAGCGATTAGTTTTAAAATTTGGTTTTTTCAAGTTTTAGTAATAGTTTTACAAGCAATCGCAAATCACTTCTTAATCACTTTACTTCCTGTATTATTATTTTGGTTCCATAAGACAATTAATAATTATGATGACATAGAGAATGCTGTTAGTGAAATGGCCATTAAATTCGTCCCAAGTTTTACTGTTGAAATTAATGAAATTGTTTTTTATGAAAGTTTCTATAAATATCTAATTATCGCAATTATCGGGATATTAATCGCAATATTAATCAATCAATTCAAGGACTACAGCTAGATTCTGTAGTCTTATTTAATAATTAATAAGATTGCTTTATTCCTTTAATTTTGATATAATTAATTTGCTTTAAAAGGGGGAGAAAATATGTGCGGAATAGTTGGGTATAGCGGCGCTTTGAAGGCAACTGATGTGATTTTAAACGGTTTAAAAAAGCTTGAGTATCGTGGTTATGATTCTTGTGGAATCACCTTTCTCGATCGAGAACACGATGCTTTTATTACATATAAAAATCCTGGAAGAGTTGATAAATTAATTAACAGTTTTGATTATACTATTGATAATCATATTGGAATCGGACATACAAGATGGGCAACTCATGGAGCTCCTAATCAGATTAACTCGCATCCACATTCATCCAGTTTAGAACGCTTCACAGTCGTTCATAATGGGGTTGTGGATAATTATCGCGAACTTATTGCTAGGTATCTTGAAGGTGTGGTTTTAAAGAGTGAAACTGATACTGAAGTTATTGCTAATTTAATTGAAATATTTTCCAAAAAGATGAGAGCTGAAGAGGCGATTAGAAAAACCATGTCAATTCTTGAAGGTTCATATGCGCTTTTGATAATGGATAATCAAAGAACTAATACAATCTATGCGGCTAAAAACAAGAGTCCTTTACTTTTAGGGACTTCAAGTAAAGGCATTACTTTAGCATCGGACTTAATGGCTTTGGTAGGTAATTCTGAAGATTACTATTTAATTGATGATAAAACCTTTATCGTAGCAACAACGAACGGTGAATCTAAATTTGAAGCATATGATATCATTGGAAAAAAGATCGAATTAGAAAAGCATAAATTAGATTTAGCTGATAATGAAATCGATAAGGGCGGTTATGAACATTTCATGTTAAAAGAAATTTCTGAACAGCCGACAGTTATCAGAAAAATATTATCAAAATATATTGTTAACGGTAAGTTATCTTTAAGCCCAGAAACAGTTAAACTCTTTGAAAATAAGAAAAGAATATATATCGTAGCTGCTGGAACTTCAATGCATGCCGGATATATTGGCAAGTATTATTTCGAAAGAATTGCGCAGATCCCGACTGAGGTCTTTATCGCTAGCGAATTTGCTTATAATCAACCTTTACTTGAAAAGGACTCAATCTTTATTTTCATCTCACAATCAGGAGAAACCGCTGATTTGAGAGCGTGTTTGGTAAATGTTAAAAGACAAGACTTTCCTTGTTTAACCATCACTAATGTAATTACTTCAACTTTAGCTAGAGAAGCTGACCATGCGCTTGAAATACATGCCGGACCAGAGATAGCAGTTGCTTCAACAAAAGCATATGTTGCTCAAGTTACGGTTTTGTCAATCTTAGCTTATTGTTTAGCTAAAAAGGTTGACTTTGATTTAGCTTTTGAATTATCTAAATTATCGATGGCAATTGAATCAGTAGTTGATAATAAAGAGTATATTGAAAAACTAGTAAAACAAAAAATTAATAAAAGAAATTGTTTCTATATCGGCAGGGGTATCGATTACTATACCAGTTTAGAAGCAGCTTTGAAATTAAAAGAAATATCTTATATTCAAACTGAAGGTTTCGCCGCTGGGGAGTTGAAACACGGTACGATTGCATTGATTGAAAAAGACGTTCCGGTTATTGCGATAATTACCCAGAAAGCAATTAGTCATAATACACGTTCAAACGTTCAAGAAGTAAGTGCAAGAGGTGCTATTACTATTATCATATCCACTGAGAACATCTCTTTGAATACAGACGAGATTATTTTACCAAATGTTCATGAGTATCTCAGTCCGATGTTAAGTGTCGTGGCTACTCAATTAATCGCTTATTTTAAAGCAAAAGATTTAGGGCTTGATATTGATAAACCGAGAAATCTTGCGAAATCAGTGACAGTAGAATAGAGGGTTTTTAATGAAGTATTTTGGAACTGATGGAATCAGAGGCAAGGCCTATGATTTCATTACTGAAGAACTCAGTTTTTCCTTAGGCAAAAGTATGTTTCATTTTCACGATAAAGCTAAAAGAATTATCATCGCTCGAGATACTAGAGAATCGGGATTGATGGTTGTTGATAATATTAAAAAAGGTGTGCTGATGGCAGGGCTTGATATTTGTGATCTAGGTGTTTATGCGACGCCTGTTTTAGCTTTTATAGCTAATATAACTGATTCTATTGGGATTATGGTTACGGCATCGCATAACCCTTATTACGATAATGGGATTAAATTGTTTATTTCCGGCAGTAAGTCTTTGCCTGAGGATGAAGCTATAATCGAGGATGTAATCGACAAGGGGATTAATCTCGAGGGTGTAAAGTTGGGAAAAGAAGTAGCCCTACCTGGAATTGTCAAAGAGTATTTTAGATTATATGACAGTTTTAGACAAAAAATGAATTTAAGAATTGGTTTAGATTTAGCTAATGGCGCTACTATAAGTTCTGCTTTAAAGGTTTTACCGCCTTTAGTGAAAGAATGCTTAGTCATCGGCAACAGCCCTGATGGTTTTAATATCAATAAAGATTGTGGTTCAACGCATTTAGCGCAGATTAAAGCCTTGGTTTTGAACGAAAGATTAGATCTAGGCTTCGCTTTTGATGGTGACGGTGATAGGTTGTTGGTTATTGATGACGAAGGTGATGTTTTAGATGGAGATTTATTGATATATCTTACGGCTAAATACTTAAGCGCCACAAATCAATTAACAAATAATCTCGTAGTGCTTTCAAAAATGAGTAATCTTGGTATAATTAAAGCACTTAATGATTTAAATATTGAGGTTATCCAAACTGAGGTTGGCGATAAATATATTTTTGAAGCTTTAAATGAAAAGAATGCAGTTTTAGGTGGAGAAAATTCTGGTCACGTTATTAATCGCACGATTTTAGAAACAGGTGACGGGGTTTTAAATGCTTGGTTTTTACTTAAAATTTTAGATTATTATCAAACTAAGTTTTCTGAAATAAAGAAAGAAGTTAAGTATTATCCTGATAAATTGGTCAATATCAAGGATATCGATAAAGAAATTATTAACGACCGAGAAATCGTGGCATTAGTTGAAAAATATCGAACTCTGTTAGGCAAAGACGGAAAAGTTTTGGTAAGACCGAGCGGTACTGAACCGCTAATCAGAGTTTCTGTATCGGCTAAAACTAATGAATTAGTAGATGAAATTATCGATGAGATCGTTGATAAGATCAAAAGTAAGCAGAAAGGGGAATAAGCGGTTTCGCTTAAAAAAATTATGAAGAAATACGCGATTATTTTAGCAGCTGGTAAAGGCACCCGCATGAAGACGGAATTACCTAAATGTGCTTATCCGTTATTAAAGAAACCAATGATTGCTTATATTGTTGAACATCTTTACAAATCAACGATGATTGATGAATTAATTACTGTGGTGGGGCATAAAAAAGAAGTGATTCAAGAAATCCTCAACGCTACAGTTAACTATGCTGTTCAAGAAGAACAGTTAGGTACAGGCCATGCCGTGTTAGCGGCCAAGGATTACATTAAAGACGAAGAGGGATATACGATTATTCTACCTGGTGACATGCCTTTAATTGATGTGAAAGTTATTAAAAATGCAATAAGCGAGCACATTGAGTTTCGTCATGACTTAACCGTTGTCAGTACGATAGTTGACGAGCCTTTTGGTTATGGCCGAATTATTCGTGATGAAGCTAATTATCTTAACGCTATCATTGAAGAAAATGATGCGAAAAAAGAACAAAAATTGATTAAAGAGATCAATACTGGTATTTATATCATTGATAATAAGTTTTTAGTTCCGACTTTAATGAAAATTAAAAACAATAATTCGAAAAAAGAATATTATTTAACCGATATGGTTAAAATTATGAAAGATGAAAAACGTTTAATCGGTACTTACCTTCTTGAAAAATCATATAAAGCTATGGGAATTAATGATCTTTATACTTTAAGTAAAGCTGAAACAATATTGAGAAATAAAATCAATAAAGATTTAATGATATCAGGCGTAGCGATGATTAATCCTGAGACGATAACGATTGGCCAAAATGTTCTGATTGAAGAAAATGTCGTAATCCATCCTAATACTTATATAACGGGAAATTCCCAGATAAAAAAGGGTTCAATTATTGGCCCAAATACGGAAATTCATAATTCTTTTATTGGTGAAAACGTCGTGTGCAAGCATTCTTTAGTCTTTAATTCTAAAATAGATAGAAACACCACTGTTGGGCCATTTGCACATCTTAGAGATGGAGCTGAAATCGGCGAAAATAACCGAATCGGTAACTTTGTTGAAGTGAAGAAGTCCGTAACCAAAGATAATTTTAAAGCATCGCATTTAGCTTATATAGGTGATGCTGAGATCGGTAAAAACGTCAACTTCGGCTGTGGATCTATTACAGTTAATTACGATGGTTTCAACAAGTATAAAACCATTATTGGCGATGATGTCTTTGTTGGCTGTAACTCAAATTTGATTGCTCCGATTATTGTTGATGATAATTCAATAATCGCTGCTGGTTCAACGCTAGACAAAAATGTTCCTAAGGGTTCGTTAGCTATTGCTAGAGCTTATCAGGTCAATAAAGAAAATTACGTAAGGAAAAGAAAAAAGAATTACTAAGAAAAAGTAGTTGACATATTACGGTAAATGTAATATAATCAACATGGTTAAAAAATAGAAAGCAGAAGTGCCCGCTTCTCACCTGATTGAACGATCAATAGGTTAAGGCTATAAGATAAATTATTTTGTCGCTAAGTGGGTACCTGTTGGTACTCATTTTTTTATACCTTGGAGGTGTTTTAATATTTTATATAACAATCAAAAACCGGTAAAAAAAGATACGAACTTCATTAATGAGGAAATTCGTTTTAAACAAGTCTTGCTAATTGGCGCGGATGGTTTTCAGTACGGTGAAAAATCCATTCAAGAAGCCAATAAAATTGCTAAAGAAGAAGGTTACGACTTGGTTTTAGTTGCACCACAAGCTAAACCGCCTGTATGTAAATTGATGGACTACAGCAAGTTTCGCTATGAGCAACAACGCAAAGCGCGTGAGGCAAAAAAACATCAAAAGATAGTTGAAGTTAAAGAAATTAGAATGACAGCTGTAATTGATACTCATGACTTTGAAACTAAATTAAGAAATGCAAATAAGTTCTTATCTAAGGAAAACAAACTGAAAGTTACAGTTCGTTTGCCATACCGGGCAGGTTCAGCGTTAATTGAACAAGGAAAAGATGTTTTAAATCGTTTTGCTGATGGATGCAAAGAAGTCGGCGAATTGGATAATAAAATCAGCCATGACGGAAGATTTCTGTCTATGGTATTGACACCAGTAAAAAAATAAACAAAGGAGAGAATTATTATGCCAAAAATGAAATCACATTCAGGAACTAAGAAAAGATTAAAAAGAACCGGTACTGGAAAATTATCTAGACCATCTACTTTTCAGGGCCATTTGATGAGCCATAAATCACCAAAACAAAATCGTCAATCTAGAAATACTGAGATCGTATCTAAATCAGACGAAAAAAGAATCAAACATATGGTTCCATATCTATAAGGGTAGGAGGAAGAAAAGATGCCAAGAGTTAGAGGAAGCTTTGTAACTAAACAAAGACGTAAAAAAATTATTAAATTAGCCAAAGGATATTACGGCGCAAAACATTTGTTATTTAAAACAGCAAAAGAACAAGTAATGCATTCATTCAAATATGCTTATAGAGACCGTCGTCGTAAAAAAAGAGATTTCAGAAAATTATGGATTACTAGAATAAATGCTGCAGCAAGATTAAATAATTTAAGCTATTCAAAACTTATTAATGGTTTGAAAGTAGCTAATATTGAAGTCAACCGTAAAATGCTAGCTGACATCGCTATTCAAGATCCAAAAGGTTTTACTGATCTTTGCAAACAAGCTGAAAAAGCTTTAGCAAAATAATAAATTAAGTCTAGAGATAGACTTTTTTTATTTGTTTTAATTGTCAATTGTAAAATTTGAGTTTTTTTGGTAATATAGTTACGATATTAAGACTTTTATGAGGTGGAAAATGCAAGAGAAAATTAGAGTGGAAAATATTTCTAAAACCTTTATTTTATCTAAAAAGCAAATGAAAATTGATAGAACTACTTCAAAATATAAAGTAGCTGTTGACGACTTAACTTTCAGTGCTTTTTCTGGTGAAATATATGGTTTATTGGGACCGAATGGTGCTGGTAAAACAACAACATTAAGGTGTATATCTACTTTAATTAAGCCTGATAAAGGCGATATTTATGTTGATGATTACTCAGTTGTTAATGATGCTCATACTGTTAGATCAAAAATCGGATTCTTAACTAGCGAATTAAAACTAGAAGATTTTTTTACGCCAAACTATCTGTTTGATTTTTTTTCTAAACTTCATGGAATACCTTCAGATATAGCGAATAAAAGGAAAGAACTCATGTTTGAAAAGTTTGGAATTAGCGATTTTCGCGAAGTAAAAATTGCTGAGTTATCTACCGGTATGAGACAAAAAATTCAGATTGTAATTTCAATTGTTCACGATCCGGAAATAATTATTTTTGATGAACCGACTAATGGCTTGGATATTATAACCGCAAAGGTTGTTACCGATTTTTTAATCGAACTAAAAAATCTTGGGAAAACGATAATTGTATCTACGCATATTTTTTCTTTAGTTGAAAAGATCTGTGATCGGGTAGGGATTATACTTGACGGAAAACTTAAGTTAAGCGGTAAGCTTGATGAAATAATAAAGATGAAAAGTCTCGAAGATGTCTTCTTTGATTTAGTTAAGGAAGAGGTGACGAAAGATGCGTAATGTCTTGACAATCTTTAAAAAAGAATGGGATCGGGTAATAAAGGATAAAAGATTAGTTTTTACAGTTATTTTTTTGCCGGGATTGATGATCTTCTTGATTTATAGTTTCATGGGTACAGCTATGCAAAATTCTCAAAATAATTTCACTGAAGTTGCAATTGTTAACCAAACCGAGGATTTTAAGTGGCTCTATCGTTTGAATGAAGATTTAGCTAATATAAATGTCATTGAAATCGAAGCTAGCGCTATCGGAGAATATAAAGAGTTAATCAATCAAGAAAAATGGGCCTTATTAATAGTTTTTCCTGAGAATTTTGAAAGCTATGACGGAGTTGGCGAAAAACCGATAGTAACAATCTATTCTAATCCTAATGATTTGACTACGAGTAATGTTGTTAATCGTTTTACTAATTATCTATTTGCATATCAAAATAGTTTAAGTGAAATTTTATATGGCGATACCAATTACTTTTATGTTGATAACGAAGCACCTGAACCTGATGAAAATCGCTTAATTGGCACAATAATGGGACAATTGTTACCGATGTTAGTAATTATGTTTTTGTTTGCTGGGGCGATGAGTATTGGGCCTGAAGCAATTGCGGGGGAAAAAGAACGCGGTACTTTGTCGACACTTTTAATTACCCCGATTAAAAGAAGTGAGCTAGCAATGGGTAAGATTTTAAGTTTATCCGCTATTGCACTTTTATCAGCCTTATCTTCGTTTTTAGGTATAACTTTATCATTGCCTAAACTCTTGAACGGCACTAATGCTGATATGTCGATTTATGGTGTGGAACATTATTTCATGATTCTGTTAATTTTGATAAGTACAACCTTTGTCATCGTCGGAATAATTTCCATCATTTCAGCTTTTGCCAGGTCACTGAAAGAAGCTACGGCTTACGTAACGCCAATTTATATTTTGACTATCTTAGTTTCAATCGGAACATCATTTTCTTCAGCTGAACCAAGCGTAATGATGTTATTGTTCCCTATCTATAATTCTGTTCAGAGTTTGGCGATGATTTTGTCGTTTAGCGATAATGCTTGGTTGTTCACCATTATCTCTAGTTGTGTTAATTTGGTTTATTTAATAATCTTTATTGCGATTTTAAATAAAATGTTCAATAGCGAAAAAATTATGTTTGCTAGATAGGTGGATTATGAAAAGAACGATTATAAATGTCTTTGGATCTTCTGGGTCCGGTTCTACAACTTTAGCTCGGGTAATCGCTGATAAATATAATTATCACCATATTGATATCGATGATGTCGTTTGGGAAGAAACAAATCCGCCTTTTACGCTGAGAAGAAGCGATTTAGAAGCGCGAGATTTATTGTTAGACAGCCTAAATAATTATGATAAAATCGTTATTTCCGGTTCTTTAGTTGGCTTTGGAGACGATATTAAGCATTCGGTTGATCTTTTTGTTTTTATCAATTTGGACATTCAAGTTAGATTGGATCGAATCAATAAGCGAGAAACCAAACGTTTCAATGAAAGAATTTTACCGGGTGGTGACCTTTACGAAAAGCATTTGGAGTTTTTGCGTTGGGTTAGCGATTATGAAACAAATCCTGAATATATTAGATCTAGAAAGCAACACTTGCTATGGCTTAAAGATATCAAAGTCCCAGTTTTAAAAGTAACTGAGGAGCTTTCTATCGAAGAACTCTTGCTTTTAGTAAAACCGTTTTTAAAAGAATTTTAAGAGGAGGAATTACATGTTTGATTTTAACTTTATTATTAAAGTCATAATATCAGCGATATTTTTATATCTAGTTATTAATAGCATCTTTAAATATCATGTATACAATGAGTTGATTAGTTCGTTTTTAATCCTTGGGATAGTTATCGTTTTAATTCTTTACGCTGATGAGGCTTATAACATATATTTTAGTATCAGCATTCTTGTACTCATTTTAATTTACATGATTGTTTCAGCAATATTATTTAAAAAAAGAATAAGATATTATTGGCTGTTAAATATTAATTATAAAAATTATCATAAAATACGTTATTTTCTTATCACAAATGAACAAAATGATGTAAAATATAGTTATAATAAAAAATACCCATTCATTATTAAATTTTACGAGTCTAGTTTTAGGCAGACGAAAAGTTTATTGAAAGGATTAGAAACTGCAGAGAAAAATCGCAAGAAATCATTTTCGATGTGCAATTATTGGCAAATTATTATTTTTCTGACAATGATGGTAATTCTTTGGCGTTTCTAAGGTATGGTTCATGGATCAGTTCAATTTTAAAGTTTTGACTGTCAATCGAAATAAAAACAAATTCTTTGGTGTCGATTATTTCGCGAATTTTTGTGATGGTTCTCATCAAACTTTTAAGTATTTTTCTAGCTCAGTTGATGAACTCGCAGTCTTTAAAGATGAAATGGTCGGTCTTAATCAATTTAAATATGAAATTTTTAAAACAGAGATTGCTAACCTTGAGCCTGGACGAATAATTGGTATATTTCAAAATCCTGATTTATATAGTACTAGCGATTCAATAGGTTTTATTATAGAAGAGCTTAAAAAATTTCGCTTAGGTTTGTTTTTAGAAACTAACTCGGACAAAATTATCGATGACATTGAGCGTTTGGTTGAATTTTCTAAAGAACTTCCTTTGTTGATAGCAATCCCGATTTCAACTTTTTCATCACCGATTTTAAATATCTTCGGTGAAAACACAAGTTTGGAAAAAGCAACTAAAATGATTCAAAAATTGGCAGACGCTAACATCAATGTAGGAATTATTTATAAACCTTTGATTCCTAAGATTAATGATAACTTGGAGGATTTAGCGAAAATCATTGATAAAGCACAAAGTTTAAATATTAAATTTATCTACCCAAGTTTTACTTTATATTTTGACAGTTTTAAATTAAAAAACTTTTATGATATAATAGAGAAAGAGAAACCAGAACTTAAAAATTATTACTTTGATAAATATGGGTTAAAGTATAGTTGGGAAAGTGACAATTTAGGAGAGTTGAAAAAGATTTTAGTTTTTAATAGTAAAAAACGAGACTTAAAATACGCAATGAAAGATATCATAAATCTTTATCGCAATGACGCATATATACAATTAAAATTATTTTAATAGGAGGTAGGAGATGTTTTTATCAAGTTTAGAACCTTATATGACGACTATCATTATTTTCGTTGTGGTCATAGTAGTAATAATAGCTGTATATTTTATTTTCTTTGTTCCAAAAAACCGCAATAAACCTGAAAATTTGGAGGTAGAAAACCTAATTCGAGAGGAAGAACCTTTAGAAAAAGACGATTTGGAGCCTGAACAAAATGTTGAGGTTGAGAAAACTGAATTTGAAGAAGCTATGCCAGTTGAAGAACAAATTGAAACTGTTCAGAAAGAAAATATCGTTGATTTATCCGAATCCGAGACGTTTTTAGTTGAGGAAACTGATGATTCTATCGAGGAAGAACCGATTGAAAGAACTAGTGAAGACATTTCTGTGGATGAAGTCATGGTTGGTGATATTGACATTCCTGAAGAATTAAGCGTTGAAGAGTTAAAAGAACTGGAAAAGCCAATTGTTGATGAAGAAGATTCGATAGCTAAGACCCCTGTAGAACCAAAACCTGTTCTAGGTAAATATCATGTTCTTTATCGAAAAGATGATAATAAGTGGTATATTAAGCGTGAAGGTTCTGATAAAATCCTAAGAGTAATTGAAACCCAGCAAGAAGCCATTGCTTGGGCTACCATAAAAGCTTTAAATCAAGATACGACGATTGTTATTCACAAACGTGATGGAAGAATAAGAAAGCAAAACTATTAATTCGTAGTTTTGCTTTTTTTTACCAACAAAATGACCGATGCATTTGTTTATATTAATGTAAGTACCAAAAACATATTCAATGTGATAAAATATCTCTAGAGGTGAAGCACATTGAATGTTAATTTAGAACTGCTAGTCAAACAATTAAAAAACGGTGATGAAAAGGCATTTGATGCTATCTATGAAAACACGCATCGACAATTGTTTTTTGTTGTATTACCAATCGTTAAGGATCGTGACTTAGCTGAAGACATCGTTCAAGACACTTACCTTCAATTGCTTAAAAAACTTGAAGTTTATCAGACAAAGAATCTCTTGTCTTACTTAATAACTATAGCTAGAAATTTAGCTATAAATGAATATAATCGTCGGAAGAAGATTGTGAAGATTGATGATTTCGATAACTATTCCATTATCGATCAAGTAGAGTTTAAAGCCGAAGCTAAAGAAGCCATTACCAAGGCCCTTCAGGTTTTAGATAACCTTGAAAAAAATATCTTTCTCTTACATGTTTTAGAAGGTTTAACTCATAAGGAAATCGCCATGATAGTAGATAAACCCTTAGGTACAGTTACTTGGATGTATTCTAGAAGCATAAAAAAAATGCAAGAAAGACTGAAAGGAGATAATTATGAATATTAGAGAATTTAATACGTATTTAAAAGAGAATGCGAAAATTGAAATTAACAATCGCGTTAATGAAATAGACGTTTCTGATTATCTTCCAACCAAGACAAGAGTTAGTTTTAATAGATTGATTTTCGTAAGACTCATAACTTCGTTAATTATGGTTTTAATCCTTTTTGGCTTGATTATTTTAAATCTGAATCCAACTACAGTTTTAAGATTCGAAATTAATCCAGAATTAGAAGTTAAATTAAATATATTCAACCGCGTTATATCCATTGAAGGAAAGAATGAAGATGGGATGGCTTTAGTTGATGAAATTAACTATCGATTCAAAAAGATTAATCACGTAATTGATGATATTTACCTATACAGTCAGGAACATGATCTCACGGTCAATGACAATTTATATGTCCTTATTGGGGTAAAAGGTTTAGAAGAGCAAAAACAAGAGAAATTAACCAATCTTTTCACCTTTGATAATCAAAATGTCAAGACACTCTTAATTCCAATTATCACAAGTCAAGAAATCAATTTTAGAAATTCGCAAATATCAGCTCCTGAAGCTATTATTGGTAATGAAGACGAAGTTGACACTTTGCCAAATAGTGACGTAAACAACCTGCCTACCACTTATTTGGAAATAGCCAGTAATTATGAAATATCAGAAGTAAAATTTAGTTTGATAATTGAGATCTATTTTGAAAATAGCAGTTCTCAGAATCAAGTTTACTTTGAGTATTTACTAGGTTTAGAGCTTTATCAATTATTTGAACTTTATAGCAATTAAAAATCTGAGATTGATTTCTCAGATTTTTTTTATAATTTATTTATTAAGTAGGAATAACAATAGTTCTTGAAAAAAGTTTAGCAAGATGGTAAACCATCATATAGCCAATTGTAACAGCGACAGCTAGAAACAATACATGCCATCCGTTACCAAGACTATTGATAATCGGAATTGGGCCTTGATAAAAAGGATTTCTCATTAAATACATGTTATTAGCACTTTTGTCGATAACCAAATTGCCAAACATTGCCCAGATGGCAACGGAAATTATGCCGATCGCTAGTTCAGGCCATAAGCGGCTTTTTATTTTTATCTCGCCTTGGTTAATTAAAAATAACGGAATAAAAACTAAAAAGAAATGAACGACAATGCTTCTAACCATTGGTAAGGTAAAGATAAAAGGCTCACCATAAAGAACTGTTACCGGATAAAATATTACTGATAAGCCACCAAGAATAGAAGTAAGATAGACGAAAAATTTCAATTTTTTAATATTAAACCAAATTACTATTGGCAGGAGAATGTTCATTACACCGCAAAGTTGAAAGGAAAAAAAAGTGTTAACATCCCAAAAAGGATGAGGATAGTTTGAATAAGGTTCAGGAACAAAATAATATTCATAAATAAAAATCGCTTCAACGATATACTTAAGAAATAGTATGCTGATTAAAGCAATAGTAATAAAGCGTTTTTGCACTTTTTTATTTGCTTTTGATAAAAAATAAAACAATAGAACAAAAGCGATAACGAAACCTAGAAAATAGATTAAGTGATAGATGCCAAAAAAATATTCTGTTGGTTGTTGATCCATACCAATAGTGGTAAAAAATTCAGCTATAGTTATCACCTCATTTTTAATTTATCTTTATTATAGCAAAGAATAATTATTTTTAATACAATTATTGAAAAAGTTGTTTATTCTTGAAAATATTAGAAAAAGTAGTAAAATAGTAATACACTCTAAAAATTTAAGGGGTATTATTATGAAATTAAAAGTGAAAAATCAAATTTTCGAATATGATAAACCAATATATTTAAAACATTTGGTAAAAGATTTTCCAGGCACCTATTATGCGGCGCTTGTCAATAGTCGTTTGCGTGAACTGTCTTATCGCGTTAGTTCGGATGCAGAAATTGAATTCTTGGATTATTCTTTTTATGATTCCACAAGAATTTATGCTACATCAATGCGATTTTTAATCTGTATGGCTACATATCGAATTTATCCTGAAATCCAAATTAAGTTCTCTAACAGCATTTCAATGGGGATGTATGGCAGGGGAATAAATCATGAGATTAATGAAAAAATGATGAATGAAATCGTTAAGGAAATGAAAAAAATCATTAATGAAGATTTAGATATTACCAGAAAGCAAATTTCTATTCCAGAAGCGAAAAAATATTATAGTGAACTCGGCTATATGGATAAGGTAAACACTTTAGAATATCGTCATGAAGACGTTAATATTTATAAGTGTGGAGATTATAAAAACTATATGTATGGCTATATGGTTCCTTCTACTGGTTATTTAAAAGATTTTGAAATGCATTATTTGAGTCCGGGTTTTCTTTTGCAATATCCTAGAAGAGAAGAGAAGGGTGATATTCCGGAGTTTTCGGATTCGCCAAAGTTTTTTAATGTTTTAAATAAAGCGGAAAACTGGGCTATTAACCTCGGCGTCGATATGATTTACAAAATGAATAAGTGCATTGAAAACTGTGATATTCAAGAATTTATCAATAAATGCGAGAATCGTCATAACGAACAGCTTGACGAACTTTCCAAGATGATATTAGAACATAAGAATGTGCGGTTAATTGCAATTGCTGGTCCTTCATCATCTGGTAAAACTACCTTTTCAAAAAGGTTAGAATTAGCTTTGATAGATAAGGGGTTAAAACCTTTGATGATTTCGATTGATAATTATTATTTACCGATAGAAAAAGCACCTTTAGATGAATTTGGCAAACCGGACCTAGAACATTTAGAATCTTTGGATATTGAGTTGTTTAATAAAAACATGCAAGATTTAATTGATGGCTTAGAAGTAACTTTGCCTTATTATGATTTTAAAATCAAGAAAAGGGTATTGAGCAAATCTTTTTCGATATCTCAAGATACACCGATCATTATCGAAGGGATTCATGCACTTAATAACGAACTCTCTAAGAAAATTGCAAATGATAAGAAGTTTAAGGTTTATATTTCGCCATTTACTCAAATTAATATCGATTATAATAACCCGATTAATTTAACTGATTTACGACTTTTAAGAAGGATTGTTAGGGATTTGCAATTCCGTAACACTACTCCTGAAGAGACTCTTGATATGTGGCCGTCAGTTAGAAGAGGCGAATATCGTTGGATCTATCCTCATATTGAAAATGCTGATTATATTTTTAACTCAGAGTTGACATATGAATTTGCGGTTATGAAACAATATGTAGAAGAGGCTTTAAAGCATATTGAAAAAGGTAGTCATCATTTTATTCAAGCAAATCGTTTGTTGAAATTTTTGAAGTATTTTAACAGTATAGACAGTGAGTATGTCCCTGAAAATTCACTCTTGAGAGAATTTATCGGCGGAAGTATCTTTGAACACTAAATTTTTAGTGTTCTTTTTTTCTTTGATTGTAAGTAAAGGCGGATTTTGATATAATTATTTTAAGGTGATGCAAATGGCAAAGAAAACGACAAAAAATGAATATATTCCTTTCGGGCTTTCCGTTATAGAAGTTAATGAACGCAAAAATGCTGGTCAGGTAAATATAAGTGTAAAATCAAATTTAAAAAGTCCTTGGAAGATTATCAGCAGTAATCTTTTTTCGTATTTCAATTTAATCCTAAGTTTAATTGCTATTTTGTTGCTATCAATAAAAAGTTATGAAAACATGTGGTTCGTAGTAATTGCATTAGCTAATACTTTAATTGGGATATTCCAAGAATTTAAAGCTCGTTCGATTATCAAAAATTTGTCATTAATAACTGAGTCTAAAGTAACGGTGATTCGCGAGGGTATTGAATTAGAGGTTTCCGTTAGTGAAGTAGTTATTGACGATGTGTTTTTCCTTAGTTCTGGGAAACAAGTTATTACTGATTCAGTAATTGAAGATGGGGTATTATCGGTTAATGAAGCTAATCTTACCGGAGAATCGCATTCAGTTGTAAAAAATCCTGGGAGTCAATTGCTAAGCGGTTCATTTGTGATTAATGGCGAAGCTTATTGTCGTGCTACTGCAGTTGGTAAGGATAATTATATCGAATCCTTGCAGTCGAAAGTCAAGATGTTAGCTAAACCTAAATCGATTATTTTAAACTCTTTGCGCAAGTTGTTGAAATTAATCGGGATTATTATCGTTCCTTTAGGTATCATGACATTTTTGAATGCTTATGGCCGCTCTAGTTATGATTATTTACCTGATTTTATCGCTAATGATGAGCTTTATCGTGAGGCATTGGTGAAAATGGCTGGTTCAATGATAGCGATGGTTCCATCTGGTTTGTTTTTGTTAACGACAATGACTTTTGCGACTTCAGTTATCAAATTAGCGAAGCATAAAACTTTAGTTCAAGAGCTTTACTCAATTGAGACCTTAGCTCGAGTTGATACGCTTTGTTTAGATAAAACCGGTACGATTACCGATGGAACAATGAAGGTTGAAAAGTTTGAAAAGATTGATAATCCACCTATTAACATTGATGATTTCAATTATGCAAATATTAAAAGCATCATCGCTTCAATGAATAATGTGCTTCGAGATAAAAATCAAACTGCTCAAGCATTGAATGATTATTTTGGTAACGAGAAAAAATACAATCCATTATCGGTCGTAAAATTTGATTCGCAAAACAAATATTCTTTGGTCGAATTTAAAGAGGGGATTTTCGCTATAGGAGCCCCTGAAATGGTGCTTAAGACGAAGTATGCAAAAATTAAAAAACAAGTTGAAGCCTATGCTTTACAAGGTAAACGGGTATTATTGTTTGCTCAAGTAGCGAAAATAAAAGATGAGAAGATAGCTGGAGATGTTAGACCAATCGCAATTGTAGTTATTGATGACAATATTCGTCAAAGTGCAGTTAGTACGATACAGAAGTTTAACAGCGCTCAAGTTAATGTTAAAGTCATTTCTGGAGATAACGCTATAACCGTCAGTGAGATTGCCAAACGCGCTTCAGTTTTAGATGCCCATAAATTTATTTCTTTAGAAGATGTTAAAGATGAAGATTTAGAAAAGATCGCTTTGAATTATAATGTTTTTGGTCGAGTTAAACCTTATCAAAAGAAATTGTTGATTCAACATCTCCAAAACAACTCTCGTAAAGTTTGTATGATTGGTGACGGGGTTAATGATATTTTAGCCCTTAAACAAGCTGATGTCTCAGTTTCATTGGCTAGCGGTACTGATGCTTCAAGAAACATCTCGCATTTAGTCTTGTTAACCGATGATTTTTCTGCTTTACCAAGGGTTGTCAAAGAAGGTAGACAGATTGTATCAAATATGGAGAAAGCTTCCGTGCTTTACTTGGTTAAGACTTTGTATACTATCTTACTAACTTTTATTTTGTTATTCACGACGAGAATTTATCCTTTCGAACCTGTCCAAATGTTGATTATTGAAACCTTTATTATCGGTATTCCATCCTTCTTTATTGCCTTAGAACCGAATAACCGCAGATTTGAAGGGGTGTTTATCAAAAATGTTCTTAAGAATGTTTTACCTGGTTCCTTGATAATTATCGCTAATCTTTTAGCAGTTTTCTGGGTTTCTTCAGCGTTTAATTTGCTTGATTCACGCGAGATTTCAAGTGTGGGAATTATCGCTGCAACCTTTGCTTATTGGTTAGTTTTAGTGAATGTAAGTTCGCCTTTAAACCCGAGAAAAACGGTCTTGATTTTAAGTTCTGCGGCCATCAGTATTTTCGCTTTTACTCTACCAGGTTTGCGAGAATTCTTTAAACTGGTTGAATTTACAGTGCCGAGTTTCTTATTGTTGTTGTTATTGATGGAGAGCAGTTATATTATTTTCTCAATCTATAAAAAAGAGTTATTAAAATTTTGGCCACAAAATAGAAATTAATATCGATGAATGTTATAATATAGTCAGGAGGAATTATATGTTGAATATCTTACATGTTACTGCTGAGTGTGCTCCATTTGTTAAAATTGGCGGTTTAGCAGATGTTGTAGGTTCATTACCTGGTGAAGTTAAAAAACTTAAGGGAACTGAAGTTAGAGTTATTTTACCTTTTTACAAAAGCATTCCCCAAGAGTATAAAGAAGAAGCTGAGGATGTTACAAGTTTTCTCTGTGATTTTGATTTTGAAGAACATTACATTGGCATAAAATCCTTAAAAAAAGGTAATATTTTATATTATTTTATCGATAATGAATTTTATTTTGGTAGCCGAGATAATGTTTACAACTATGGTGATGAAAGCAAAAGATTTGCATATTTCCAACTGGCTGTACTTGAAAGTTTAAAACATCTAGATTTTAAACCGGACATAATCCATGTCCATGATTGGCATACAGCGATGATTCCTTTGTTGTTGAAGAACAAGTATCGGAGTTTGAAAATTAAAACGGTACTGACTCTTCATAACCTGGCTTATCAAGGAGTTTTTCCGCTACAAGATTATAAGATATTCAATATGGAATATGATTCTCGTTTTGAATTTGAAGGTCATTTGAATTTTTTGAAAGCTGGGATAGTTTGCGCCGATCTTATTTCGACAGTATCGCCAAACTATGCTAATGAGATTTTGACTGATTACTATGGTTATGGTATGCAAAATCTGCTTAAGCAAAGAGGTTCAGATGTTGTTGGAATTTTAAATGGGATTGATTACAATGAGTTTTCACCAGAAAAAGACAAACTCATTGCTGAAAAATACAGCATCGAAAATTATCAAGCCGGTAAACTTGCAAATAAGATTGCTTTGTTTAAAGAACTGAAAGTCAAGTTTGATCCCAAAGTTCCAACTATTTCGATAATCACCAGGTTAGTCAATCAAAAAGGAATTGATTTAATTCAAAGAGTCTTTGATGAAATGCTTGAGAATGATGATTTTAATTTCATTGTTTTAGGTAGCGGCGAGGCTGTTTATGAAGAATACTTTAAACAGTTAGAAGTTGATTTTCCTAAAAAAGTAAAAGTTTACATTGGCTATTCCAATAAGCTTGCACATATGATTTATGCTGGAACGGATATGTTTTTAATGCCTTCTAAGTTTGAACCCTGCGGCTTAGGACAAATTATCGCATTGAAATACGGTACTATCCCTATTGTTCGTGAAACCGGTGGTCTAGTTGATACAATCCAACCATATAATGAATATGAAAAAATTGGCAACGGCTTTAGTTTCAATAATTTTAACGCTCATGATATGATGCATGTCATCCGTTATGCGCTTCACATTTTCTATAATAACGAAGAATCTTGGCATAAAATCATTTTAAACGCTATGAGTTCTGATTATTCTTGGACTAAATCGGCAAAAGCATATAAAAGCATTTATAGCGATGTCTTAAAAAGAGGATAAATAGTCAGTAGTAAAAAATGTCTTGAAATATATGAGAATAAGGAGAGCATTATGAAGAAAGTTTTAGCATTAATCTTAGCTGGCGGTAGAGGAACAAGATTAGATATTTTGTCAGAAAATCGGGTTAAACCTTCGGTTCCATTTGCGGGTAAGTATCGCATCATTGATTTTACTTTAAGTAATTGTGCCAATTCAGGGATTTACGATATTGCAATTCTTACTCAGTACTTGCCTTTTTCTTTAAACGATCATATTGGTTCAGGCAAACCTTGGGATTTGGATAGAAGAGATTCTAAAGTTACGCTGTTACAACCTCATAATGAGTGGTATATGGGTACTGCAGATGCTGTAAGGAAGAATATTCATTATATTGAACAATCTAAGGCAGATTATGTTTTAATCCTTTCTGGAGACCATATTTACAAAATGAATTACCGTAAAATGATTGATAAACATATTGAAAACAATGCGGCTTTAACCGTCGGCTGTAATGTTGTAGATCCTAAAGACGCTCATCATTTCGGCATGTTAAGGGCTGATGATGATTTGAAAATTGCGGAATTTGTCGAAAAACCAAAAGTAACTAATTTAACCTTGGCTTCAATGGGTATTTATGTTTTCAATACTGACATTTTATTAAAGTATTTGCAGATTATGGATGAGCCTGATTTAGATTTTGGGAAACATATAATTCCGAGAATGATTAAAGAAAATCCAGTTTATGCATATAAATTTTATGGCTATTGGAAAGATGTCGGAACTTATGACGCTTACTTAGAAACCAATCTTGGTTTAATTGAAACCGTTGATAAAATCCAGTTAGATATGTATGATCCTAGTTGGAAGATATACACGCGTTCTGAGGAATTGCCTGCAGTTAAAGTTGGTTCAAAAGCCAAAATTAATCAAGCTTTATTATCTAATGGAGCAATTGTGGCAGGAATTGTTGAAAGAAGCGTATTGAGCCCTGGGGTGATTGTTCATCCTTTGGCAACAGTGAGAAACTCAGTAATTTTAAACGATGTTCAAATCATGCCAGGTGCAGTAGTTGATAATTGCATTATTGATAAACATACTGTTATCGGTGAAAATGCTAAAGTAGGTTTCGGTGATGATTATTCATTAAATCAAGAAAGACCAGAACTTTTAGAGTCAGGAATTACCGTTTTAGGTAAAAAATTGATTGTGCCTAAAAATATGGAAATAGGCCGTAATTGCAGGGTTTTCCAGGGTTCAAAATTGGATGAAATAAAAGATAATTTGATAAAATCTGGTTCAACAATAAGATAAAGAAAAGTCAGCTTTCGCTGACTTTGTTTTTTTAAAATCTGGTGCTCCTACCTAGAATCGAACTAGAATTTCAGCATTACCATTGCTGCGTTCTACCATTAAACTATAGGAGCTTATTAAATATTATAATTAAAACAATTATAAATTGCAAGTTAAAAAGCGTCAAATTATTTTTAATAATCCCCTAATGTTCATTTACTTTTTTTTAGCTGTGTAATATAATTTTTAGCGGAGGTATTTTATGCTGAAAATAGTGAATGTGTCAAAATCGTATGACAAAAAAAAGAAAGCGATAGATCAGATTAATTTAGAGATTTATCCTGGTGATATTTATGGTTTTATTGGCCATAATGGTGCTGGGAAGACAACGCTTTTAAAGGCGATTGCTGGGATTTTGAATTTTGATGAAGGTGAGATTACCATTTTTGGTAAATCAATTGCTAAAGATAACTTAGAAGCTAAAAAAGTTATGGCTTATATTCCAGATAATCCCGATGTTTATGAGTCTTTAACCGGTATTCAGTTCTTGGATTTTATCGCGGACGCTTATGATGTTTCATTAGAAAAACGAAATAATTTGATTAAAAAATATGCTCAGATGTTTGAAATAGAATCAGTTTTAAATAATCCGATTTCTAGTTATTCTCATGGGATGAAACAAAAAGTAGTTATCATGAGTGCTTTAATCCATAACCCAAAAGTTATGTTGCTAGATGAACCTTTTGTCGGTTTAGATCCAAAAGCTAGTTATTTGTTAAAAGAAGTGTTTCATGAATTAGTTGCTCAAGGGACCTTGATCTTCTTTTCTACCCATGTTTTGGAAGTCGCAGAAAAATTATGCAATAAAGTAGCGATTATAAGGAACGGTAAGATAGTTGCTAACGGTTTAACTTTAGATGTTATTAAGGATAAATCATTGGAGAATATCTTTATCGACTTGTTGAATGAATCATGATGTACTTTAAATTAATGAAAGTTTTTTTTAAAGAGAACTTTTCTTTTAAAAAGCTAATAGGAACTGATTTAAAAACTTCTAAAATTAAGGCTATCTTGATTATTGTAGCGATAATTTATGGGTTTGGTTCGGTTATTTTGGGATTCGGGTTCATGTTTTTTGAATTCGGCAAAATCTTGCAAGAAGCTAATATGATTGAGATGTTACTGGAATTTGTTTTTATATATGGAACATTTTTATCAGTATTTTTCGTTTTGTTTAGAGCCAATGGTTATTTGTTTCATTATAAGGATTTTGATATCTTACAACCTTTGCCAATTAAATCAAGAACAGTTATTTTTGCTAAGTTAACTGTAATGTTGGCATTTATTTATATTACTGTTTTTTTGATTGTTTCGCCAATAGTATTCAGTTATTTTTACCATAGCGGTTTTGATATATTAAAATTACTTACTATTATTGTTTTATTGTTAATGATTCCGTTATTACCATTGGTAATTTTTGCTTTTGTTTCACTTTTAATAGCGCGTTTTTCTGCTAATTTTAGGTTTAGCAAAGCTTTGAATTTAATCTTGATGTTTACTTTCTTTTTAGGAATCATGTATCTATCAATGAGCATGAATTTTAGTGGTGATAGTCCGCTTTCTGGACAAATAGGTGTTTTTGCTAGTATTTCTAAGTATATAATCACGGCCCAATGGTTTAAAACGGCAGTTCATGATTTGAACCTTTTAGCGATGTTGGGAGTAGTTTCCTTAAGTTTAGTATTGCTTACAGGTTTTATATTTTTGATTGAAAAGTTAGTTATAAAGACTAATCAGATGGGTATGACTACTAAAGTAAGAAGTACGAATAAAGCAGTTATCTCTAAAAAAAGAGAAATGATTGTAAATATTATCGATAAGGAAATCAAGAAGTTTTTCAGTGTTACTGTTTATGTGTTTAACTCTGGTTTTGGACCAATCATGATGGCGATAGGCGGAGTAGCTATTTTGATATTTAAGGAAGATTTATTGACATATATTGATTTGTTTGAAGGTGTTGGTTTGAATTTTGAAGCGATGGTTCTCTTGTTATTAGGTTTTCTTATTTCAACGGTTTTCACTTCGGCAATCAGCTTGTCACTAGAAGGAAAGAATTTTTGGATTCTTAAGTCTTTGCCAATCAAAGCTGAAACAGTGATGTTTGGCAAAATGCTTTTTAACGTCATCCTAACTTTACCATTGTCTTTATTTGCACTTTTTATGGCTAGCATTGCCCTACAGTTTAGTTTTGTTAATCTTTTGGTAATGAGCTTGTATTTGATTAGTTTATGTTTCTTGAGTTCTGCTTTAGGTTCGGTGATTAACTTGCATTTTCCTAAATTTAATTACGTTAATGAAACAGAAGTTGTTAAACAAAGTTTAGGCGCGTTATTAGGAATGTTTTCTACTTGGTTGATTGTCACTGTCAATGCCTTGATTTATTATTTCTTAAGCGATTTAAGTTTTCCTGTCTTGATTTTATTAAATATTATCCTTAACTCAGGACTATTTATAGGGGTGTTTTTTTATATTAAAAAAGCTGCGCAACCGATTTTTTACAAATTGTAGCGTTATCATAGCATTTAAAAGCGTTTTAGTTTGAAATTTGGATGTATTTTTGTTATAATCTTTACGGTTAATAATATAATATATCAGTTTTTAGAAAGGAAGCAATTATGACTAAATTTGTTTATTTATTTAAAGAAGCAGATGCATCAATGAAGAACCTTCTTGGAGGTAAGGGTGCTAATCTAGCGGAAATGACCAAACTAGGTATGCCAGTACCTCAAGGTTTTACCGTTTCAACTGAAGCTTGTGTGCAATATTACAAAGACGGTAGAAAAATGAATCTAGATGTTATAGAGCAAATCTATAGCGCGTTAGAAAAAACAGAAAAAATCGCAGGCAAGAAATTTGGAGATAATGAAAATCCATTCCTTGTTTCAGTACGTTCAGGTGCTAGAGCATCTATGCCAGGGATGATGGACACTATTCTTAATTTGGGGCTTAATGACATCGCAGTTGAAGGTTTAGCTAAAGCAACTGGAAACCCTCGTTTTGCTTATGACTCTTATCGTCGTTTCATCACGATGTTTTCGGATGTGGTAATGGAAATTTCTAAGAGTAATTTTGAAGCGATTTTTGACGCAAAAAAAGAAGAATTAAAAATCGAAGAAGATACTCATTTAAGTGCAGATGACTTAAAAGAAATCGTCGAAGGTTTCAAAAAGAAATATAAAGAACTTAAGGGTGAAGAATTCCCACAAGATCCAAGAGTTCAATTGATTTCGGCAGTCGAAGCAGTTTTTAGATCTTGGGATAATCCTAGAGCAAATATCTACAGACGTTTAAACAACATTCCTTATGAATGGGGTACAGCGGTAAACATTCAAGCAATGGTCTTCGGTAACATGGGTGAAGATAGTGGTACAGGTGTTGCCTTTACCAGAAATCCTTCAACCGGTGAAAACGTGCTTTATGGCGAGTATTTATTTAATGCTCAAGGTGAAGATGTGGTTGCTGGTATTAGAACTCCAAAACCGATTTCTGAATTAGAAATTGACAATCCTAAACTTTACAATGAATTCCAAGAATTTTCTCATAAATTAGAACAACATTATAAAGATATGCAAGATATGGAATTTACCATTGAAAAAGGTAAATTATACATGTTGCAAACTCGTAATGGAAAAAGAACTGCTCAAGCAGCTTTAAAAATTGCGATTGATATGGTTGAAGAAAAATTAATCACTGAAAAAGAAGCAGTTTTAAAAGTTGATCCTGCTCAATTAGACGCATTATTACATCCTCAGTTTGAACCTGAAAGTTTGAAAAATGCTAAGATAATCGCTAAAGGATTAAACGCTTCGCCAGGTGCAGCAACCGGAAGAGCTGTTTTCACAGCTGAACGAGCTGCAGAAATGGTTAAAGATGGAAAACCAGTTATTTTGGTTAGACAAGAAACATCTCCTGAAGATATTGAAGGTATGGTCGTTGCTAGCGGAGTTTTAACTAGTCGTGGCGGTATGACATCTCACGCAGCTGTTGTTGCTAGAGGTATGGGTACTTGCTGTGTCGCTGGAGCTGGAACTGTAAAAGTATATGAAGAAAAGAAATATTTTGAAGTTGATGGCAAAAAATACTTTGAAGGAGACTATATTTCTTTAGACGGTTCAACTGGTTTCATCTATGGTGAACAAGTTAAAACTATGGATGCAACTGTAAGTGGTGATTTTGCTAAGTTAATGGCTTGGGCAGATAAATTCCGCGTTTTAAAAGTAAGAACTAATGCTGACAATCCAAGAGATGCAAAAGTTGCTTATGAATTTGGCGCTGAAGGTATTGGTTTATGCCGTACTGAACATATGTTCTTTGAAGGTGTTAGAATTAAAGCGATGAGAGAAATGATCGTTTCTAAAACTTTAGAAGAAAGACAAAAAGCTTTAAATAAATTGTTACCGATGCAAAGAGAAGACTTCGTTGGTCTTTATGAAGCAATGCAAGGTTATCCAGTGACTATTCGTTATTTGGATCCGCCTCTACATGAATTCTTACCTAATGAAGATGAAGATATTAGAGAATTAGCTAAAGAAATGGGTCTTACTTTTGATGATTTGAAAGCAACTGTGGAAAGTTTACATGAAACAAATCCAATGTTAGGACATCGTGGTGTCAGACTTTCAATTACTTATCCTGAAATTGCTGAAATGCAAACAAGAGCGGTAATTGAAGCGGCAATTGAAGTTACTAAGAAGGGCTTGAAAGTTATTCCAGAAATAATGATCCCACTTGTTGGCGAAGTTAAAGAACTTAAATACATTAAAGATATCGTTGTTAAAGTCGCTGATGAAATCATTAAAAAAGCTAAGGTTGACTTAGAGTATTCTGTAGGTACAATGATTGAAATTCCTCGTGCTGCACTTTTAGCTGATGAAATCGCTAAAGAAGCTGAGTTCTTCTCATTCGGTACTAACGACTTAACACAAATGGCTTTTGGTTTCTCTCGTGATGATGCTGGTAAGTTCTTAGCTGATTACTATGATAAGAAAATCTTTGAAAGCGATCCATTCGCACATATTGACATTAAAGGTGTTGGAAAACTTATGGAACTCGCTGTTAAAGGCGGTCAACAAACAAGACCTAATATTAAATTAGGAATCTGTGGTGAACACGGTGGTGACCCAGTATCAGTTGATTTCTGTCATAATATTGGTTTAAACTACGTTTCTTGTTCTCCATTTAGAGTTCCAATAGCTCGTTTAGCTGCTGCTCACGCACAACTTAAAAATCCAAGAAAATAACATTCAAGAGCCTGATTATTCAGGCTCTTTTTTTTACAATGAATTTACCCCATTTAGTTGACATAAAATACTGGATATACTATAATGAAGGTGTACCTAATCAGTTGGAAATCACTCATACGCGACGCACAGTTTTTTTAAGGGAATCGAGGCTATTTTTGTGTTGAACGCCTATATTATTTAGGAATCCTAAAAAAGTAGTAAGAGATGCCCACGTAGAGGTAGATGTAGTCTGCCAGAGTGATTTCCACCTGTTTAGGTATATTTTTTTTAATATTGAGGTAGATTATGTTAAGAGTTATTTCAGGAAAATATAAATCTAGGCAGATTAAAGAAGTTAAATCTGATAATACTAGACCAACTACAGATAAAAACAAAGAAATTCTTTTTAATACTCTAGGACAATATTTCTCGGGAGGAAGAGTTTTAGATTTGTTTGCAGGTAGCGGCGCCTTAGGAATTGAAGCTTATAGCCGAGGCTTTAGCAAAGTTGATTTTATCGATAACAGTTCCTTGGCTATAAAAACCATAAAAGCAAATGTCGAAACTTTAAAAATTAACTTAGAAGATATTGTTATTTTAAAACAAGATGCGATTGATTTCTTAAAAAAGACTAGTTTCTCTTATGATCTAATAATTATCGATCCTCCATATAAAATGGATAATTACTTAGAAATCTTAGACTTAATATCAAGTAGACAATTACTTAACGAAAATGGTATAATTGTTATGGAATCAGATAATAATCATGATTTACCCTTAAATCATCGTGATTTAAGTAAGTATAAAGAAAAATTGATGGGTTACTCAAAATTTAGTTTTTATAAAAAGGAGACGAACATATGAAAATTGGTTTTTATCCAGGTAGTTTTGACCCGATAACCTTTGGGCATTTAGATATCATCACTAGAGGAGCTAAACTCTTTGATAAGCTCTACATCGCGATATCTTTTAACCCCAATAAACAAACGCTTTTTTCTACAGAGGAACGCATGGCTTTAGTTAGAGAAGTAGTCAAAAATATTGACAATGTTGAGATTATTAAATCCAATATTTTAACTGTAGAACATTGTAAATTAGTTGGAGCTTCTCATATTCTAAGAGGCTTAAGAGCAGTTACTGATTATGATTATGAATTTCAAATGACCAACTTCAATCATGAGATTAGCCCTGATGTCGACACCGTGTTTTTAATGACTCAAGGTAAGTATTCTTTCCTTTCTTCTTCATCAGTTCGTGAACTTGCAATGTTTGGCGGTGACGTTACGCCTTTTGTGCCAGAAACAGTGAAAATTGCTATTAAAAACAAAATTGAATTAATAAAAGATAAGCGGTAGAATTAAAGTTTTTTCCAACAATAAAAAAATAAACTTTTTTCTTTACAAACTGACCCTATCATATTATAATATTTAGTGCGTGTGACTCGGTAGCTCAGCAGGATAGAGCAACGGCCTTCTAAGCCGTCGGTCGGGGGTTCGAATCCCTTCCGAGTCGCCATATTTATTCAAAATGAGTCAGATTGCTGACTCTTTCTTTTTAAACTGACCCGGTAGCTCAGCAGGATAGAGCTGCGGCTTCCTAAGCCGTCGGTCGGGGGTTCGAATCCCTTCCGGGTCGCCATTGGTTTGGCCCGATAGCTCAGTTGGATAGAGCAGTAGCTTCCGGAGCTAAAGGTCGGGGGTTCGAGTCCCTTTCGGGTCGCCAAATTATAAAAAGCCATTTATTTGGCTTTTTTCTTTTAATTATGTTTTATTCAAAAACAAAAAATTGTATAATTGATAATAGGAATATCAGTGGTTTAAATGAAAGTGAGGCGATTTTTTAATATGGATAAAGCTTGGTATAAAGAGGGTGTAGTTTATCAAATCTATCCTAGAAGCTTTTATGATTCTAATAATGACGGAATCGGCGATTTACAAGGAATAATTAAAAAAGTTCCTTATTTAAAAGCTTTAGGAGTTGATATTGTTTGGTTATCGCCGGTATATAAATCGCCTATGGAGGATAACGGTTATGATATTTCCGATTATCAGGATATCGCAGATATTTTTGGAACAATGGCAGATATCAAAGAATTAATTCACATTTTTCATGAGAATCAAATCAAAATTGTGATGGATCTTGTGATTAACCATACTTCAAGTGAACATCCTTGGTTTAAAATGTCGGAGCAAGGCTTGGGAAAATACAAAGATTATTATCATTGGGAAAAGCAAAAACGCAATTGGTCGTCTTTTTTTGGTGGGGAAGCTTGGTCATACTCAAACATTAGAGAAGAGTACTATCTGCATTTATTTGCTAAAAGTCAACCGGATCTAAATTGGGATAACCAAGAAGTTAGAGAAGACATTAAGCAGATGATTAGGTTTTGGTTAGATGCTGGCGTTGACGGGTTTAGATGTGACGTGATCAATATCATCGCTAAAAATAATCAGCATCCTAACGGTAAATTTAAACCGATTTTAAGGGGTAGCGAACACTATTTTGACAATCCGAAACTGCATGTTTATTTACAAGAATTAAATAATGATGTCTTTAGTAAATACGACTGTTTTACTGTCGGAGAAACGGTTTTTGTCAATCCGAAATCAGCGGGTGATTTGGTCAATCCTGAGCGTAAAGAATTAAATATGTTATTCCAGTTTGATCATATGGCTGCGGATAATTATTTCGTTAAGTGGTTTATCAAGAAATTCAAACCGATTAACTTAAAGAAAGCTTTATCTAAATGGCAGAACGAACTTGAGGGTTGGAACACTTTATATTTAGAAAGTCATGACCAAGGCCGAAGCATCTCAAGGTTTGGTGATTTAAATTATTATTACGAGTCAGCTACTTTATTAGCGACAATTATCTATTTTCAACAAGGTACGCCTTTTATCTATCAAGGTCAAGAAATCGGTATGACTAATGTCAGTTTTGATAATCTAAATGATTATCAGGATATTGAAACCCATAATATTTATCAACTAGGCAGGCGTTTGGGAATGAGTCATAAACGCATGATGAAGAAAATTAAATTAATGTCGAGAGATAATGCTAGAACTCCGATGCAATGGGATGATTCTGTCAATGCTGGTTTTTCAACACAAGAGCCCTGGCTAAAGGTTAATCCTAATTATTTGACGATTAATGTTAAAGCGAATATCAACAATGAAAAATCAATCCTTAAGTACTATCAAAAAATCATCAGTCTAAGAAAAACTCATGAAGTTATTGTATATGGCGATTATACGGATATTGATTATAAATTAAAATATATATATGCCTATAAACGCAAATTGCATGAATCTGAGTTATATGTTATTGCCAATTTTTCTAATAAATCTAGAAAAATCCGAGACTATGAATTCTTAAATTCGGAATTAATCTTAAATAATTACGATCAATTAGAAGTCAATGTTATGAAACCTTATGAAGCGCGAGTTTATCTAAAAAAATAGGTTGGAAATTTCCAACCTATTTATTCGCAATTTTTGATATAAGTTTTTTTTATGCTGAAGGTGTGTGAAATACAGGTAATGATTTTGTTCATTACTAAATCCTTATTGACCTCAAAAGCTTTTGCATGTGGAGCGTTTGATACTACCAAAAAATTCTTGTTTTTTGAAGGTGAAGCGGCATATAGTTCATTAGCCATTTTTATAGGAACAGGGTTATCTTTTTCACCATGAATGATTAGTAAGGGAATATCGATTTTTTTCATAGCTTTCAGCGGTGCGATTTTTCTTAATGTATAGCGTTGAAATAAATAAGTGAAAAGAGAAACGCCAAGAATACCAATTCTAAAAAAACTATGTCTTAAACTTTGGGAAAGTGTTTTGGAAAAATATGTGAATCCGGAATCTAAAACAAGAAAGTCGACGTGTTGTTTGATTTTCTTTTCCATGACGAGCATGCTCATAGCTGCACCCATCGAAACACCATGAAGTAATATTTTTGAATTTGCTCCATAACTTCTCAGAGCAAAATTAATCCATTTTTTTAAGTCGTATTTTTCGTAATGTCCCATCGATGTGAAATTGCCTTCGGACTCGCCATGAGCTCTTAAATCAATCAATAGAACTTTAAAGCCTAGATCAGAATACATTTTTCCGACAACAATCATATCGGTGGCTCTCGATTGATAGCCATGGATGATAATTGCTATGTTTTTAGTGTTTTTATCAAGCGGAGGTATATAATACCCGTGTAGTTTTAAATTATCATATGAACGAATATAAATGTCGTCTTTAGGAATCTTTTCAAACCAGTCGTAAGAGCAACTGTAAAAATCACTTGTATGATCGACAAACTTTCGTGGTTTTTTATTAAAAGTTATAAAGACTTTTCGATATAGGAAATAACTGAGAATTAGATATAGGAAAAGCAAAGCACCTAAACTAATTAAAACATAATGATACCAAAGCATAAACATCACTCCTCAAGAGATATTTTACCATAAATAGCGCATTTTTAAGCAAAGAAAAAGCGAAATCATGAAAAGATTAAAAAGCGCGGTTTTCAAAAATGTTTTTTGTTGACAAAGACTGGTTATTTGTGTATAATACTTCCGTATGAAATATCGCATACCGCGCATAATTGGTTTTAAAATTCTTGTTATAAGAATTACCAACATTTGGCGAGTCTTAAATTAAGAGGAGGTGCAGACATGTACGCAGTTATTGAAACCGGCGGAAAGCAAGTAAGAGTTGAAGTGGGTCAAGAAATTTTTGTTGAAAAATTAGAAGTGGAAGCTGAAGATACATATACTTTTGATAAAGTATTGATGATCGGTGGCGAGAAAACAAAAGTTGGAAAACCTTATCTAAAAAATGCAACTGTTACAGCTAAGGTGATTAAGAATGGCAAAGGTCCGAAAATAGTTATCTATAAATACGAACCTAAAAAACATTATCATCGTAAAAATGGTCATCGACAACCATATACTAAACTTGCCATTACAGATATTAACGTCGAATAAGAAAGAATAATTTGGAGGTGTTTTAAGTGATACTTAATCTAAATATACTTGAACTTGAAGCTTCTAAGAAGGGTACCGGTTCGACTAGAAATGGTCGTGATTCAGCTGGTCGCCGTTTAGGAGCTAAGCTATCTGATGGTCAGTATTGTACTGCTGGCTCAATCATCTACCGTCAAAGAGGAACAAAGATTCATCCGGGAGAAAATGTAGGAATCGGAAAAGATGACACATTATTTGCGATGATCGATGGAATCGTTAAATTCGAAAGAATCGGAAGAGATAGAAAACAAGCAAGTGTTTACAGCGTGGAATAATAAGTATGTGAAAGCTTAGTAGAATACTAGGCTTTTTTTTTGGATAAAAGTTGATTTTTCATGAGTTTTTATTAATTGCAAATGAAATTGAAAACTATCTGTTGTATAATATAACTTAGGAGAAATCACGATGATAAATCATATTCACAATCTTTTTGTAGAAAAGTTCAATCGCGAAGCTGATAAATTCTATTTTTCACCGGGTAGAGTTAATATCATTGGCGAACATACTGATTATAATGGGGGACACGTTCTTCCTTTTTGTATCGATAAAGGAATTTTTTGTGGAGTTAATCGCAATAAGAATCAGGTCATTAATATATTTTCTGAGAACTATCCCTTGAATGGAACAATTAAAATTGATTTGGAAAACTTAACATTTAAAAAACATGATATTTATTCTGATTATTTATTAGGAGCAATTAAAGAATTAAAAAAGGCTAACTGCTTAATTGACCATGGTTTCAATATCTGTTTAAGCAGCAATTTGCCTAATGGCGGTGGTTTGTCTTCAAGTGCAGCTTTGTCTTTATTGTTTTTAGTGATTTTTAATGACGAATTTAGATTTAATTTAACCAAGTTAGAAATGGTAAAAATGGCTAAAGCGATTGAAAATGATTTTATCGGAGTTAACTGCGGTATCATGGATCAATTCGTCATTATGTTTGGCGGTAAGAATTATGCGTTATTTCTCAATACAAAGAATTTGGTATATGAGAATGTTTATTTGGATATGAAAGACCATCAATTTGTTTTAATCAATTCTGATATTAAAAGAAATTTAATTGAATCAAATTATAATAAGAGGCAGTCCGAAACTCAAGAAGTCTTAAAAATTTTGCAAAAACATTTCGCTATCGATTATCTCTGTGATATCAAAGCTGAAGATCTTGACGACCATTTAGCTTTTGTCAGTGATTTAACCCTCAAAAAACGGTTAGTTCATGTCGTTACTGAGAATCATCGAGTAAAACAGGCTAAATTTGCGATTTTAGAGAACAATTATGATAAGTTGGGTAAACTTCTTAGTGAAGCTCATCTTTCGGCTAAAGACAATTATGAGGTATCTTCGCTTGTTTTAGATGAAATGGTGGAACTAGCGCTTCAGGCTAACGCCCTTGGGGCAAAAATGATTGGCGGCGGTTTTGGCGGGTCAATCTTAGTTTTGATTAAGAAAGAAGAACTTGAAAATTTTATTGAAATTTACGGTAATCTTTTTTACAAAAAATATAGTAAGAAATTCATTTATAGTTTAATCTCGGCAAAGGATGGAATTAAACAAATTGATTAGAGATGCTAAAAAAGATGATCTTTTAAGTTTAGAAATTCTTGCGGATCAAGTTAGAAAAAATATGAGTCAAGAAGGACTCAAACAATGGATTGGCAACTATCCTAATTATCAGCATTTCGTAAAAGATCTGCTAGATAAGGGTTTATTTGTTTATGAGTTGAGTGGCGAAGTTGCAGCATCAATTTCTTTGTTGCCGGAAAATGATCTTCCCTATCAGGAAATTGAATGGGAGAGCAAACATGCTTTAGTAATTCACCGAATAATGGTTAATCCTAAGTACCAACATCAGGGTATTGCTAAACAATTGATTAACTACGCTTTGGATAAAGCCAAAAGTGAAGGCTATGACGCAATAAAAATTGATACGCATCCCAATAATCTGAAAATGCAGAAAATGTTGGAAGGATTCAATTTTATCTATAAGGGCTATTTAGAGTCAATCAATCGCTTAGCCTATGAATTAATGTTATAATATTTGAAAGAGGTAATTTATGTTTATTGATGAAGTTAATATAATTATTAAATCTGGTAAAGGCGGTGATGGAATCATCTCTTTTCGCCGTGAGAAACACGTACCATTGGGCGGACCTAATGGTGGTGATGGCGGTAAAGGTGGTTCAGTGATTTTTGAAGCTGACGAGGGAATGTCAACCTTGATGGATCTTAAGTTTCAAAAACATATCTTCGCGAAGGCTGGTGAAAATGGTAAATCCAAGAATATGACCGGTAAAGACGCAGAAGACGTAATCGTAAAAGTCCCTTTAGGCACAATAATCTATGATAGCCAAACCAATGAAGTTATTGCTGATTTTGTCGAACACGGACAAAGTGAAATAATCGCTAGAGGCGGTAAAGGCGGCCGTGGTAATAGTTCATTCGCTACTTCAAAGAACAACGCTCCGAGAATTCAAGAAAACGGAGATATCGGTGAAGAAAAAAGTTTACATATTGAACTTAAGTTATTGGCCGACGTCGGGATTATTGGCTTTCCATCGGTCGGAAAATCGACTTTAATTACAATTCTTTCTAATTCTAGACCTAAGATTGCTGATTATCCCTTTACAACTTTAATTCCTAATCTTGGAGTTGTCAGCAGATACGGAGTTAAATCTTTCGTGCTTGCAGATATGCCTGGTTTAATTGAAGGAGCATCACAAGGTCAAGGTTTGGGAATCCAGTTCTTGAAACATATTGAAAGAACTAGAGTTTTAATCCATATGGTTGATATGTCTAAAGAATCCTTAAGGGATCCATATCAAGATTATCTTATTATTAATAAGGAACTTGAAGAGTATAATCCAGAATTATTGCTGAGACCTCAAATTGTTGTCGCAAGTAAAATGGATATGGATGAAACTCAAGAACGTTTAGAAGCGTTTAAAAAGAATTTTAAAACAGAAATTGATATCATTCCAATCTCAGCTATGACTAACGAAAACTTAGACAAACTTGTTTATAAAGTAACGCAACTATTAGAAGAAACACCGTTCTTTTATAAAAAGGAAGACGTAGTGGATGAATTTGTAGAATATAAGTTTAAAGCTGAAGAAGATGATTTTATCATTGAGAAAACTGAAGATAATAGATTTGAAGTTGGCGGTAAATTGGTTGAAAGGCTTGTTAATAAGTCTAACTTTATGACTGATGAGTCTGTAAGCATCTTCTTAACCAGACTGAGAAAAGCTGGTTTAGATGATCGTTTAAGAGCTTTGGGCGCTAAAGAAGGCGACGTTATCGTTATCGCTGGCGATGAGTATGATTTTATAGAATAAATATTTTCAAAAATAAATATGATTTTTATTTGATGTTAATTTGTTTTATATTCGTTATTCATTTGTGTTATATATATTTATTATATGTTATTTATGTGATGTTATATTTTTTGAAAATTTTGGAGGTTAAGCATGTACAACTACATTAAAGGCAAGATTACTGAGATTACTCCCAATTATGTAACTTTAGAATCTAATGCTATAGGCTATAAGATTTTAACACCTAATCCATTCAATTTTTCAATTGATGGAGATTTCACAGTTTACATCTATCAAAAAGTTACCGATGATGCGATTACACTTTATGGTTTTAAATCTAGTGAAGCTAGAGATTTGTTTATTAAACTAATCTCAGTTAATGGCATTGGACCAAAAAGTGCAATTGCAATTTTAGCCAGCGGATCTGTTGGTTCGATTACCAACGCTATTGAAGAGGGCAATGCTAAATATTTACAAAAGTTTCCTGGTATCGGCCCCAAAGCTTCACAACAGATTGTACTAGACCTAAAAGGAAAGATCGATTTTGAAAACGTCAGCATCCGTACTCAAAATATGGTTGAGGTCGAAGAAGCTTTAGTTGCACTAGGTTATAAGACTAAGGAAATCGAAAAAGTTATCAAGAAACTTGATAATACTAAGAATACTAATGATTTAATCAAAGATGCTCTACAAATGATGCTAAAATAAAAATGCTTATTTTGCCCTAAACTTAGAGAAAAAACAAATAAAAAACTCATTTAAACTTTCGTTTATATGAGTTTTTTTATTTATAAGGTGAATAATCCCTTTAAAAAATCGTGCTCATTTGACTTTGAAAGTGCAAGTAAAAGTAAAATTCTTGCTTTTTGACCATTTAAAGTTGAAGACATGATACAGCCAGCTTCAGTCAAGTATTTACCTCCACCGACATATCCATAAGAATCAAGTGCTCTACCAGAAGGGCATCGGGTACAAATGATTACAGGAATTTGATTATTTAAAGCGTTTTTAATTCCAGTTATCATTTTCGGCGGCAAGTTTCCTCTGCCTAAAGCTTCAATAACAATTCCTTTAGCTTTCTGTTCAACTAAAAAGTTGATTATTAAGGAATCACATCCTGAATAGGCTTTAAGTAAATATACCTCAGAAACAATATTATCAACAATTAGTTTTTTCCTTGGAACAGTAACAGATCGATGATACAAAACCTCTTTATTATCTACCATACCTAAAGGACCATAATCTAAAGATTTAAAAGTATCTAAAGATAAAGTGTTAGATTTAGTAACTTCACTAGCTGCATTTATTTGATCGTTCATTACAACTAAAACACCTCTGGAATGTGATTTAGTTGACTTGGCAACTAAAATTGATGAGACTAAATTATTGATTCCATCGAACCCCAACTCGGAGCTGGACTTCATTGAGCCGGTTAGAACTATAGGAATTTCAGTATCAATTATTGTGTCTAAAAAGAATGCGGTCTCTTCCAAAGTATCTGTCCCATGAACGATAACGAAACCAGTTGGATCCTCATTGGCTATTAAATTTTTTATCAACTTTGCAATTTCCAACATCATCTCAGGAGTCATTGAAGGGGAAGGAATTTCGGAAAATTCAATTACCTCAAGCTCATGATACAACTCAGAATGTAATAGAGATTGCATGATTTCTTTTGCAGATAAGCTCGGTTTGACAGTATGAGAGACATCATCAATTTTCATTGATATTGTTCCTCCTGTGAAAATCATGTAAATTTTGTTCATATGAATTTACCTCTCGATAAAATAATTATATCATAACTACCCTAAATACAATCATGGAAAATCAAATTTAACCATGGTTGTCAGTACAATTTTCGGAGGGTAAAATTCTTGTAACTTTTTCGAGGCCCATTTCCGTGGATATAACAAGATAAGTAAAACTAACAGTTTCCACATCGCACATGGCCAGCGCGAGATATAGGGCTTGATAATATGTTAACATAATATACATTATAGGAAGTAAATTACATGTTTAAAAAGAAGTGGAATTATCCACAAAATATATTCAAATCAAATAAATAACACGATAATCTGGGGTTATACCTTCTTTTGTCCACGAGTAAATATAGTCAGGAATATATAGATGAGTACGTTTATTTCTATTAGAGGCTACTTGTTCTTTTTTGCGTAGATGTGAACGAAAATTTGCCCTTATTTTTTCTTTTTATTTGCTAAGTATACATAATTACCGCTGTAAACATAAAAAAACTCTTAGGTTTAAAATCAAAAAATTGACTCCATTAAAAAAGAGTCAATCAAAAGATTAACTCTTCTTCTACTTCTATGCCAATGTCCCTTGCAAATTTATACGCTGCTAAAATTGCTTCATCAAATAAATATTTTGGTTTGTGAGCATCGGATGAAATTATGACTTTTACATTTGTGTCTTTTACCAGTTCCCAAAATTCTTTTCTGGGGTAACGAAATCTTTCCTCGCCTTGATAATAAATTTTTTCTTTTCTAATTCCGTTAGCATTGATCTCTAAAGCTACTTGATATTTTTCTGCAGCTTCGATTAATTGTTTACTCAGTTCCAACATTTCTTTTGTTATTTCTGTTTGGTTAAATAAAAAAATATCTGGATGGGAAATGAATTTAAAAAATCCAGTTTTCATTCCTTCAATGACTGTCTTAACATATGTTTCCATGTCTTCTAAATTTCGAACATGATAAATACTTTTTAGTTTATTATCCGTTTCAACATAATGTTGTCCTAATGTTAGATAGTCAAGATGTTTTAATAAATCTCGGTAGTGATTGTCCTCAAAGGGAAAATATTCAATTTCAAGCCCTTTGTAGATTTTAATTTTATCTTGATATTTATCAATAGCTTCTTCTAATTCTTTTAAATAGATAGGATAATCTTCGATTCCCATTCTTACTGATCTATCTTGTAAAAAGATAAATGGCGCATGGTCAGACATGCCTAAGACTTTAAAGTTAAGTTCAATTGCTTTTTTAACATAATCTTCGACATTACCTTCGGCATGATCGCATAGATAGGTATGGGTATGGTAATTTGCAATCATTATTTTATTCTCAAATGGCATCCAATACTTTCCTTTCTTGTGAGTGCTTGTTTTGTGATCAGATAGCTAGTAATTGCTAAATTAAACGTCTCATAGTAATTTTGAGTTAGATTAGGGTATTTTTGTAGATTATTAACGATATCCTCAACCACTGAAAGGGTTAATTTTAAACCCTCAGTGTTTCTGACGATGCCTACGTGTTCATCCATGTAATCGCCAATCTTTTTTCTAATCGGTTTATAGTTATAATTATATTTAGTTTCTTCTTTAATATTAATCGGTTTAATCCATTGGTCTTTATCAATGGTTTTTTCGATGTCTTCTGCACAAGTGCTGGCAAAAACTAAGCATTCAAGCAAGGAATTGGAAGCTAAACGGTTAGCCCCGTGGACATTAGTATTTGCGGTTTCGCCGACAGCGTATAGATTAAGCAAAGAGGTTTTAGCGTAAATATCCGTTTCAATCCCTCCACATAGGAAGTGTTCACATGGAGCGACTGGTATTAGGTCTAAACCTAAGATATATCCTTCCTCTTTACAGCGCGCGAAGATTGTAGGAAATCTTTTTTCTAAGTATTTAGGGTCAAGGTGTCTTGTATCGAGGTAGACATGGTCAGTCCAAGTGTCATACATTTCTCGGTAAATTGCTTGGGACACGATATCTCGAGGCGCTAACTCTTTTAACTCGTGATATTTACTCATAAATCGTTCGTTTTCAACGTTGATTAAGTATGCACCCTCACCTCGCATGGCTTCTGAAATTAAGAATCTTTGACGAGATGGATGTTTTTCGGAATACAGTGCGGTAGGGTGAAATTGAACAAACTCCATATGGCTAATCTTAGCGTTTGCTCGGTAAGCAATCCCGATACCGTCGCCTGTAGCATTTAAGTCGTTGGTAGTTGAGCCATAGACAGAACCAATCCCACCTGTAGCTAGAACGGTTTTTTTAGCATAGATTGGATAATATTCTAAATCATTCTCTAAAACAGTGCAACCACCGACAAGATTGTTTTCTACTATTAAATCCACAGCCATCGTGTTTTCAATAAAAGTGATATTCGGCCTTTTATATAGGTGAGCAATTAAGGTATTAGTAACGTTTTTTCCGGTAGCGTCACCGCCACTGTGAAAAATGCGGTTACGTGAATGGCCACCTTCTTTTGTTACGAGAAAGCGATTATCCGCATCAATGTCAAATTCAACGCCAAAGCTGATTAATTTTTTTACTGATTGATAAGCGTTGTTAACTAAAAACCTAACCGCTAATTCGTCATTTAGATAAGCACCTGCTTTTAAGGTGTCTTCAACGTGTAAAGAATGTAATTCAACGTTATCATTATATTCACAAGCAATACCGCCTTGAGCCAAACTGGAATTAGAGAATTTAATCTGGGTTTTAGAGATAATCGCCACTGAAAGTCTTTGATCGATGTTAAGTGCCGTAAATAGTCCGGCTAGACCGGTACCGACTATTAAAACATCAAACTTTTTTTCCATTAACTTAACTCCATCATTTTATCTAAAGCGATTATCGCTTTTTTTCTAATCTCTTCATCTACGGTAATTTCATGGACTTCATCTCGCAAGGAGATATACAAATCTTCAAGGGTAATTTTTTTCATGTTTATGCAGTTTAAGCCTCTTGATAATAAATGAAACTCTTTATTAGGATTAGCTTTTTTTAAGGCATGAATAATCCCTTTATCAGTCCCGATGATATACTTTTGGCTTGGATCATTAGTTGCATAATCAAGAATTTGTTTAGTTGAACCGACAAAATCAGCTTGTTTTAATACCGCTAAAGGTGCTTCTGGATGAATAAGCAATTTAGCTTCAGGATGTTCGTTCCTAAGTCTTTCAACATCCTTTACTGTCAACAGCTCATGGATATAACAAAATCCCGGCCAAACTTGAATATCATAGCCTAACTTATCTTTTAAGTATAACCCGAGATTTTTATCCGGGACATACATGATTTTTTGATCTTTATAGTTCTTAATGATTTTTTCGGCATTAGAACTTGTGACGATAACATCTGATAAAGCTTTGATGTTTGCCCGAGTATTTACATAGGTCACAATCACTGTATCGGGATTAGCTTGTTTGTAGGCTAAAAGTTCATCATAGTCAGCCATCGCAGCCATTCGACAAAGCGCATCTGCTTTTGGCAGAAGCACTTTTTTATTAGGAGATAAGAGTTTAGCGGTTTCCGCCATGAAAAACACTCCACAAAAAACGATGATATCTTTATCGGTATTAGCTGCTATTTTACTTAACGCTAATGAATCGCCAACATAGTCGGCTATATCTTGTATCTCATCATTTTGATAAAAATGAGCGAGAATAACAGCATTCTTTTCTTTCTTTAAACGCTTAATTTCTTCAATTAACATAGTATACCTTCCTTCACAAAAGTAGTCACTTAATATTATATGCTTTTTTAGCCTTTTTTCCAAGATTATGATATAATTTATTCGAATAGGAGGTGTTATTAATGAATCAACCTTTAGCCGATCGAATTAGACCTAAAAGTTTTAAAGATGTGATAGGCAATGATAAATTAATTACGACCCTGGAAGCTTTAGTTAAAAATGATAATTTAGTCTCGATGATATTATACGGTCCCACCGGTGTCGGTAAAACTACTTTAGCTGATATCATCGCTGCCCATTATCCTATGAATCATTTCCGTTTCAATGCATCTACAGATAATAAAGCAATCTTAAAACAAATAATTGATACTGTTAAATTATACCATAATGTTGTGTTAATCATCGACGAAATTCACCGGATGAATCGCGATATTCAAGATTACTTATTGCCATATGTGGAAAAAGGGCATATCACAATGATTGGAATAACTACGGAAAACCCTTATATTTCTGTAAATCCTGCAGTTAGAAGCCGAGTATCGATTTTTAAAGTTACTAGGCCAAGTAGAGCAGATATTGAAAACTTGATTAGAAAAATTGATATTGCGGAAATAAAAAAAGCGATTGCGATTACTGATGAAGTTTATAAAAAAATCGCCTTAGTCTCAAATGGTGAAGTAAGAACAGCCATTAATATGCTAGAACTACTGCTTTTAGTTGCTGAAGAAAATGATGTTATTGATTTTTCCTTTTTAGAAAAACATCTACCGGAAGCTCAGATTTCAGCGTTTAAAACCGGTGATGATTACTATGACATCCTCAGCGCCTTTCATAAGTCTGTCCGTGGGTCTGATGTTAACGCTGCTTTGCATTATTTAGCGAGATTAATCGCAGCTGATGATTTGAAATCATTAGTAAGAAGGATTAGAGCGATTGTTTATGAAGATATCGGTCTAGCTAATCCCTTAATGGGCGTTAAGGTTGAAGCGGCTTGTAGTTTAGCTGAAGCGGTTGGTTTTCCAGAAGCGAAAAACGCATTAGGCGCGATAGTGATTGAAATGTGCATCTCACCTAAATCAAATTCAGCCCATTTAGCAATTCAAAAAGCTTTAGATGACGTAACTTCTGGTAAGACCTTCCAAGTTCCTTCCCATTTAATTAATAACCCTACTTATGATAATGCTCAAGAATATAAATACGCTCATGATTTTCCAGACCACATCGTTAAACAAGCTTATTTACCGAAAGAGTTACAGGGTGTAGTTTATTATACTCCGCAAGAACACACGAAATTAGAAAAGGCATTTGCAGAAGAGTACTTAAAGAACGAAAAGATTATTAAGTAAAATATTAAAGCCCAAACTTATACGGTTTGGGCTTTTTTTATTTTTGCATTCTCATATATTTATTTGGTCTAAAGATTAGGTAAATCATTACTATTAAAGCGATGATTCCAAAAACCGATCCTATAGTAAAGACGCCAGTAAACATCATGCCTATTTGATAGATGATCAAGGCGATGATATAGGCCATTCCGGTTTGAAAACCAATAGCAATCCAAGTCCACTTTTTACTACCCATTTCTCTTTTGATTGCCCCAATAGCTGCGATGCATGGAGCACAGATTAGGTTGAACACCAAGAATGAATAAGCGCTTAAAGGGGTGAAGTCAACTGATAATAAGGTCCAAATCTCAGCACCACTCTCAGATACTTCTGCAAAACCGTATAAGACCCCAAATGTACCAACGACGTTTTCTTTGGCGATTAATCCGGTGAAGGTTGCGACAGTCGCTTTCCAATTGCCCCAACCTAAAGGTGAAAAGATAATATCAACAGTTTTACCAATCCCAGCAAGAATCGATTGTTCAGGGTTATCGATCAGTTGCAAAGTCCAACTGAAGTTAGATAAGAACCAAACAATAACAGAAGCTAACAAGATAATCGTTCCAGCTTTTTTCACAAAGGATTTTAATTTGTGATAGACATGGAAAAGCAAACTCTTAACTCTTGGCAAATGATAATCGGGCAACTCCATAATAAATGGTGCAGCTTTACCAGCGAAGCCTTTAAACTTCTTCAAGATAATGCTTGAGATGATAATAGTCGCAATCCCTAGAAGATAAGCCGATGGAGCAATGAGCCATTGGATTGGCGATCCTCTAAACATCGCGCCAGCAATTAATGCAATGATTGGCAGTTTAGCTCCGCAAGGCATAAAGGTAGTAGTCATAATCATGACTTTCCGATTGTTTTCTTCTTCGATTGTCCGCGCTGCCATAATTCCAGGAATTCCACAACCAGTAGATACTAACATCGGAAAGAATGATTTGCCGCTTAAACCAAATTTTCTGAAAATTTTATCTAGGATAAAGGCGATTCTCGCCATATATCCGCTCTCTTCAAGAATACCTAACAATAAGAATAAGACAAACATTTGCGGTAAGAAACCTAAGACCGCTCCAATACCACCGATGATACCATCGACTAATACGCCTTGAAGCCAAGGCCAAGCGTTCATCGCTTCTAGCCAGGAAGTTACGATTCCCGGTAAGCCGCCTGCTCCAAATATAACTTCATTAACGTAGTCAGTTAGAAAACCGCCTACTGTCGAAATCGCTAGATAATAAACTAAGAAAATAATTAGTACGAAGATTGGTAAACCTAGATATTTATTAGTTAAAACTTTATCAATTTTATGACTGATATCTTGGCTTTTAAGCTTATTTTTTAAATAAACTTTATTGACAAAACGATTGATAAAAGCGTATCTTTCACTAGTGATCAGCGCTTCGCTATCATCGTCATGAGCAGTTTCGTACTCAGAAATTCTTTGGTTGATTGATTCAAGGATTTTTGGATCTAAATTAAGATCTAGAAGAACCTTTTCATCTTTTTCAAAAACCTTGATAGAGAACCATCTCAATTTATCGCTTTCAACTTTTGTCTCAATCAATTTAACTATATCGGTAATTATCGCTTCTATCTCTTTTGAATACCAAACGACGGGCCTAAATTGATAGTCGCTTTCTTTTAATTTAATCGCCGCATCAATCAACTCTTTAGTTCCTTCGCTTTTTAACGCTGTGATTTCAATTACGGGACAATTCAAGACTTTAGCGATTAAATCTGATTTAATAACATCTTTTTTCTTAGCGATTACATCCATCATGTTAATTGCGATTACCACCGGCACCCCAGTTTCGATTAACTGAGTAGTTAAATACAGGTTTCGCTCAAGATTACTGCCATCAATAATATTGATGATAACATCTGGATTTTCATTGATGATATAATCACGTGAGATTACTTCTTCTAAAGAATAGGGAGATAAAGAATAAATTCCAGGCAAATCAATGATGGTTATATCTTTATTTGAACGTAATTTGCCTTCTTTTTTTTCAACAGTTACTCCAGGCCAATTTGCGATATGTTGGTTATTTCCGGTCAAGGCATTAAACAAAGTCGTTTTTCCGCTATTAGGATTACCAGCTAATGCAATTTTCATCTTCATATATAACTCCTTAAGGGTTAGTCTTTGCTAACTTGATAAAAAATAATTTTGCCAAGAAATTACTCCTCGGCAACTGCTTCGATTATGATATTTAAAGCGTCGGCTTTTCTAAGAGTCAATTCTGTGCCTTTAACCATGATTTCCATGGGATCACCTAAGGGTGCTAGTTTTCTCACGAAAACTTTTGTTCCGGGAATTAAACCCATATCCATTAATCTTCTTTTAATTGGCTTTTCGCCATTAACCTTAACAATTATACAATTAGAGCCGATTATGGCTTTATCTAAACTATTAATCATAAGTATCTTCGCCTCTTTCAAAAAACGCCTTTGAAACTTCAAATTACTGAAATAATAAAACGAGTTAGACATTGCTAACTGAGAGTATTATATATGATTTTAGTGTAAAAAGTCAAGCAATACTATAAAAAATATCTTCTTATATGATATAATGTTTTTAAGGATGTGATCAGATGAAAATTCATGAATCCGGGGAAAATTACCTTGAGGCGATTTTAATTCTTAAACAGCGTCAAGAGCACGTGCGTTCTATCGACTTGGCAAAAGCGATGAATTTCACTAAAGCTAGCGTTAGTAGAGCAGTAAATAAACTTAAAGCAAGCGAGTATATCACCATTGATGATAATGGTTTTATTGAACTGACTGATCAGGGTTTTTCTCTCGCTTCGAGAATCTATGAAAGGCATCGTTTTTTCACTGACTTTCTGATTTATTTAGGTGTTGATGAAACCGTGGCCGCTGAAGATGCTTGTAAGATTGAACATGTTTTAAGCATTGAATCTTACCAAGCGATGAAAGCCTACCTTACTAAAGTAAAACAAATAGACGATAAATAAGACAAGCCGTTGGGCTTGTCTTTTTTTTTAGATGATATCGCAAGTGTAAGCTTTTGAAGTATCGATAATCACGGGAATAACAATCGGTTTTCTTTTGGTTGAAGCATATAGGTACCTTTGAATTTGATAACGCAAATTATCCTTATACTTCTTCCAGTCGATATTTTTTTGACTGAATTGTTTTTTTGTCTCCAATTGGTAGATTATCTCGATTTCTTTAACAATGTCTTCATTGTCTTTCATATACATGAAACCTCTAGAAACGATTTCTGGAGAATTCAACATCGTCTTTTCTTTAGCGTTGATATTGGCGATTACTAGTAAGAAACCGTCTTCTGCTAAAAGTTCGCGTTCTTTGAGAACTTGGTCGTTTAGATCCAGTTCAAAAGTTCCGTCAACCATGATTGTACCGTTTTCCACCATATCATGAAAACGGTCTTTCTCCCCGTTAGTAAAGGAGATTACTTCACCATTATCCAAAAGAAATACTTGATTTTCGTTATAACCGTACTCTTTAGCCAAGTTTGCCTGACTTAATAATTGACGGTATTCACCGTTTACAGGGATAATGAATTTTGGTTTCAGCATGGTGTACATGAATTTAATGTCTTCTGCAGATGCATGAAAGCGAGAAAAATAGTCTTTTTTTACTTTGATCAATTCTACGTCTAGTTTGGCAAGAGCGTCATAGGTCTTAGCAGCGATTTTTTCTGTTCCGATTAATGGTGGACAAAGCATCATCACCATATCAGTTTGTATTAGCTTTACTAATCGGTCAAAACCTTTAGCCATCCTTTGTAGCATAAAGAAAGGTTCATGTCTTTCACCAGTAACTAAAAAGACCACATCGTCGTATTCATTGGTATTTTCATTGTCTAAATACTTTAGATTAATCAATCTACCTTCAGGTACTTTTATATATCCCATCATTTCGGCAATAAATAAAAGTCTTTGAGCTTTTCGACCGATGATGGCGATTTTTTTATTTAGCCGAATCGCTTCATTGATAATTAATTGAATATTGGATAATTCCGTTGAATACATCGCAACAATGATTCGATTTTTGGCTTTAGCAAAGTTATGTCTAATTAGTTTCTTAAGATAATCATCACTTGAGGATTTCCCTTGATTCATGGCTCCTTGCGATTCGTTTAGATAGAGCAAAACACCATAATCAGCAATTTTTGCGATTTTTTGGAAATCAGTGCGATAGTATTCTGGAACATCTTGATTAAAGTTAAAATCAGTTGTGTAGACGATTGCGCCATCTTGAGTGTAGATAACGATTCCCGCGCTTAAAGGCACGGAGTGGGTCGTCGCAAAGAACTCGATATAGAAGTCGTCGAATTTAATGATTTTTTTATATTCAATTACGTTAAGTTTGAGTTTATCTGGGTTTAGTTTGTTTTCTCTTAATATATCTCGAGCAATGGCGATGGTATATTCAGTACCGTAAACCGCAACATCTAGTTGTGATAATAATAACGGTAAAGCTCCAATGTTTTTATCATGAGCATGGCTTAAAAAGATACCTTGGATATCTTCTTTTCGACCTACTAAATAACTGATATCAGGTACTAAGGCATCCACACCCAATAAGTCTCCGGATGGGTGTTGCAAGCCGCAATCTAAAATAATAATCTTTTTGTTAATTTCGATAACATAAAGATTTTTACCGTTATCGCCTAAACCGCCGAGTGCATAAAATTTAATTTGATTCATATTTGTCCTCTTTATATAAAAAATATCATTTCTATTATACATTATTTATCTAAATACTTAAAGGCTAATGAAATATTTAATTGAACTATGACATTTACTTGTAAATATGATAGAATATCCAGTGGTGATATAATGATAAATTATCCAAATAAAAAGAAAACTACCAATATAAAGATCACTTCTACTGCTAATCGCGGGATGAATTTTGAAACAATGATTAATCAGACTAATGAATTTTATCTTGATAATGATCTTGCGGTTATTTATAAAAAACCGATTCCGATTCAGATAGTTTCTGTTGATTATCGGGTTAGATCCGCGGCTAAAATTGTGGAAGCATATTATAAATTGCCGTCTACAACTGATTATAACGGAATATATAAAGGCAGATATATTGACTTTGAAGCTAAAGAAACTAAGAGCAAGACTTCGTTTCCGATTAAAAACATCCATGAACACCAGGTTTTGCATTTGGAAAAAGTTAAGAAACACGGAGCGATAAGTTTCGTAATTGTCTATTTTTCTGTTTTAGGTCGGATTTTCTTTTTAGACTCAGATTTTCTTGTTAAATATTATAATCTCTCTAAAACCGGAAAAAAATCAATTCCGCTTGAAGAGTTTGAAACTTATGGTTATGAAATCAAAGAAGGCTATCGTAAACCGGTTGATTATCTACAAATTATTGATCAATACTATATAAAGACCCCTTAAAAAAGGGGTCTTTTCTTTAGATTTTGCCTAGATAATCAACAATCATATCCCAGTTGTTTTTAACGACTTCAACGAATACTTGTCTTTGATTTTCGACAGGAATCGCTGACTTAAGTTTACCTTCATAAGCTTCATATTTGATGTTTTTTATAACTTCTGCTTTTGATATTTCATCAATTACTTCAGCATTTTTATCCATTTGAAATTGTGAGAAGTTAAAAGCTTTATCAATTTCACCTAAATAATAGTTTCTTGGATAATATTTAATCGACACCTCTAACCCAATTTCCTTAGGCATATAGATAAAGTCAATAACTACAGCTTTATGCTTGGTGTTGATACTTGGAAGCAGGGATAAGGTTTCAAAATTTGGAGTCTTTTTATATTTAATTTTAGCGTTTTTTTCTTCAGCAAATGTTAAAAAGTCTTTCTTAATGTTTTTAAGGATTTTATTCATTGTGGCTTTCTTCTTTCTTAGCTGCTTTAATCAAGATTTTGATCATTTTGTTTGAGAAACTGACCGGATCTTTGATTTCTAGGCCTTCAATCAACAAAGCTTGATTGTATAGAATATCGGCGTAATCAGCGATGGCTTCACTATTGGTTTTGTATAAACTATCAATAGCTTTAAACAACTCATGCTGAGGGTTTATTTCTAGAATTTTTTGCGCCTTTAGGTTTTTGTCTCCTGGAAGTTGATTCATGACTTTTTCCATCTCAAAAGAAAAACCTTCGCCACTGACAAGACATACCGGTGAATCAGTTAATCTTGTGGATAGTTTAACATCATCAACCTTATCAGCTAACAATTCTTTAATTTTCTCTAAGAGACTCTTATTCTCGGTTTCAAGATTCTTAATCGCTGCTTTTTCATCTTCATTAAGGACATCTAAATCGCCTTGATTAATTGACTTGAATTTCTTCTTGTCATACTCTTGGAGCATGTTGATCATGAATTCGTCGACTTCATCAGTTAAAACTAATACATCATAGCCTTTTTTCTTGATAACATCCATTTGTGGGGATAATTTAATGGCGTCGCGAGAATGAGCTGAGCCATAATAAATTTCTTTTTGATCAGTTGGCATTTTTTCGAGGTATTCTTTTAAAGTTACGAGATTTTCTTCATTAACAGTTTCAAATAATAATAAATCCTGTAACATTTCTTTGTTTAAACCGAAGTTATCGTAAACGCCATATTTGATATTAACACCAAATTCTTTCCAGAACTTAACGTATTTATCGCGATCGTTCTTTAAAGTTTTCTCTAGTTCATTGATAATTTTCTTTTCTAGATTCTTTTGAATCAAGACGAGTTGACGATTATGTTGCAATATTTCCCGAGAGATATTAAGGGTTAAATCGGGACTGACGACTAAACCTTTGATGAAACGTAAATAGTCGGGAACTAATTCTTTGCATTTATCCATAACAAATACGCCTTTAGCATATAACTGCAGACCTTTTTCGTATTTTTCCGAATAAAGGTTTTGTGGAGCTTTTTCCGGGATGAACACGATTGATTTATAAGTTAATGCTCCTTCAACATTTGTCCAAATGCTGAACAGCGGCTTATTGTAATCGTAGTATTGCGACATGTAAAATTCATCGAGTTCTTCTTCCTTAACTTCTTGTTTATTCTTATTCCAGATTGGTGTCATAGAATTTAAAGTTTCTTTTTCAACGACAGTTTCAAATTTGTCTTCGATCTCGTTTCCTTCTTCATCTTTCAAAGGAATTGATTTTTCATTTTCCATGGTGATGGGATACTTAACATAATCGGAATATTTCTTAACTAAAGATCTAATCTTATAGGTTTCTAAGAATTCATCATATTCTTCTTCTTTTTCATTTTTTCGAATGGTTAAGATAATTTGGGTACCGATTTTTTCTTTTTCAGTTTCTTCAATCGTAAAACCTTCTTCACCTTTAGACACCCATTTATAAGCTTTGTCGCTAAAAGCGGATTTTGTGATGACTTCGACCTTACTAGCTACCATAAAAGCAGAGTAAAAACCGACACCGAATTGACCGATTAAATCATCGTCTTTCAATTCTTTTTCTTTCATCGTTTTTAAAAACTCTAAAGTGCCACTTTTAGCAATCGTCCCAATGTTATCGACTAATTCATCATAAGTCATACCGATGCCGTTATCGGAAACTTTTATCTTGCGAGATTTCTTGTCAACTTCTAAGAAAATCTCGTAGTCATTGCGTTTTTCTAAGTCATCGCTGGTTAAGCTTGTTAAGTGATACTTGTCAATTGCATCTGATGCATTAGAGATTAGTTCTCTTAAGAATATTTCCTTGTTAGTGTAAATTGAATGAATCATTAAATCCAATAATTTCTTTGATTCAGTCTTAAATTCCATTGTCTTTTTGCTCATAATAACCTCCTGATTGTTTAATATTCATTAATATTATAACACAAAAATTAGCACTGTCAATATTTGAGTGCTAACTTTTATCTTTTATTGATTAAATTAATCTAAATTGTAACTCCATACTTTTCGATTAAATAAGATTAGACCGATAATTAAACAGAATGCATAAGACGCAGCCATGTAAGGTAAGTTATAGGCAATAAAAGAATAAAACCAGGGATTCATGCCTGCTAAGCCTGCGTAATAATCCCAAATCAACACTCCAGAAATACCATGACTGATATATCTAAGCAGCGAGCCCAAACTAATTCCTAAGATAAAACTTTTGCGATTAGTTAATCCATTCTTAAAGATACCAGCTAAACCTAATAAAGTGAACGGTAAGATATAATCCAAGATGAACATTAAAATAAATTTCCACCAACCTTGATCAATGATAAAGGCAAATACTCCATAACCAAATGCTTCAGCTAAAATCGCTTGTAAAACCCCGAAAATTAATCCGGCAAACAATCCCGATTTTAAGCCGCGACGATAGGCGATAATAAATATCGGTAACATTGCAGGAGAGATTGACCCACCATATCTAAATGGCGAAAACAATCCTGCAATAACATCGAAAACTAATGCTAATCCCACCAATATGGCGATTTCCGCGATAACTCGAATTTCTTTTTTCATATTATTTCTCCTTATTTTAAAAGACAAAAAAAGCCCCTTAATCAAGGGACCTAATAAGTAGTTTATACTCCTACGCTGGCATTATCCAGATCAGGTAAGGTCTATAACAGAATTAGTTATACTCTCAGCCTGGTTCCCCAAGCTCCCTTAATATAAATATATTATAACACTATTTTCTTGCTTAAGCAAATGAATATACTTAGATTATTTCTTTAATAATCGGTAATTTTTCAATCTTTTCAAAGACAATCTCGTATGCTTCATCAAGCAGTTGTATAATCTCATTGTTAAATTTATCATTAACATAGATTTTTGCTAGAGTTTCGTCTTTTTTAACCTTATCTCCAACTTTACGGGTTAAGACGACCCCAACCATTGGATCAATTATATCTTCCATCGTTTCTCGACCGCCACCAAGTTTCATTGCGACAAGACCAATGTTTAAAGCCTTGATGCTTTTAATATAACCGGAAGTTTTAGCACGGTATTCAATAATTTCTTTAACTTCGACGAAAGTATCAATGCTTTCAATTTTACCGCCTTGTGCCGATAAAAATTCATAAAACTTAGCTAAGGCCTTACCGTTTTTTAGATTAGCATAAGCCATTTTGGTTGCTGCTTCGATTGAATTAGCTTGATTAGCGTAATAAACCATATGTCCAGCAATCGCTACGCATAAATCTTCTAAGTCTTTAGGACCATTGCCCTCTAAGGTTTCGATAACTTCTAATATTTCTAAACGATTCCCAACCGCAAGACCTAAAGGTTCGTCCATACTGGTAATAAAAGCGGAAACTTTCTTGCCAAAGGCTTCGCCGATTGATACCATGATTTTTGATAATTCTTTTGCGTCTTCTAACGTCTTCATAAAGGCACCATCACCGATTTTAACGTCTAGACAGATTACATCGGCACCACTTGCCAGTTTTTTTGACATGATACTTGAGGCAATTAAAGGAATTGAAGGCACTGTCCCAGTAACATCTCTTAAAGCATAGAGCAATTTATCCGCGGGAACAATTTTTTTAGTTTGACCAGCTATAGCGATATTGATCTTATTTACCTGATTGATAAATTCAGTTTCACTAAGATCGATTCTCATTCCCGGTATGCTTTCCATCTTATCTAAAGTTCCACCGGTATGACCTAAACCTCGACCTGATAGTTTAGCGATTTTAGCGCCTAATGAAGCCACTAACGGCCCTAGAACTAAGGTGGTTTTATCGCCAACGCCACCAGTTGAGTGTTTATCAACTTTAACGCCTTCAATCTCAGACAAATCAATGATATCGCCACTGTAAAGCATCGCTTTTGTTAAGGAAGCAGATTCTTCGTTATTCATTCCTTGGAAAAATATCGCCATTAATAAAGCGCTAACTTGGTAATCGGGAACTTTCTTATCAACATAACCTTGAATAACAAAGTTTATTTCCTCATCTGTCAATACTTTACCCATTCTTTTCTTTTCAATAATATCCACTACGCGCATATTTTCACCTCTTTTGAAAGTAATATAATTATACAATAAAAGTAAAAGGATGTAAACTCTCTAATATGTAAACATTTTCACAGCATTTATTTTTTAATTTTAAGCTTTTATAGTATAATACTAGTGGTGATAAAATGACTGATATTTATTTACTGCGTCATGCAGAAACTGATGCAAACAAAAACTTCATAGTTCAAGGTAGAATGGATAACCCAATTAACGCTACTGGTGTTAAACAAGCTCTAGCTACAGGCAAGTATTTCAAAGATCTAGAAATTAAGTTTGATTGTGTTATTTCTTCACCTTTGAAACGTGCTTATAAAACCGCCGATTTAGTTAATCATGGCATGGTTATTAAACGACCAATCATGATTGATAGAAATTTAATCGAAAGAAATTTCGGCGATTATGATGGCAGAAAAATTACCGACGACTATTATGATTTAACCAGAAATGGGTTAATTCCTAATATGGAAACCGATGAAGTTTTAGAAGCAAGAGCTATTAAAACTCTAACGGATTTGGCTATAAAACACGATAGTAAAAGCATTCTTATAGTTACTCATTCTCATGTTATTAAAGCGATTTTAAAACGATTCGTTGAAGGTTTTACTTATTTAGATTATCTACATAATTGCTCACTTAATCACTTGCAATATGAAAATGGTCAGTTTGAAATAAAAGCATATAATATTGATCCCCTTAAATGATGAAAAAAAGGTTTGATTTCTTTAAAATCAAACCTTCAGACTGTTGACAAAGTACCTTAGAAAATAGGGTACTTTTTGTTTTTAGGATATAAAGTATAAAAGGGTGTATGGATTTTAAAAACAAAATTAAATTAAATGGCTAAAAATAGCGGATAAGCGAGACAATTACTGAGAAAAATGGTATAATATAGATGGTGATAGAGATGATTTATAAAAAAG
>DIGF01000013.1 GCA_002419505.1 Caryophanales bacterium UBA5729 | reverse complement strand
AAGAATATTATCAGCTGTGATTACCAGTGAATCAAAAGCTAAAAAGACCGTGCTTAAAGATTTTCAAAGACTGAATCCCTCAATCCTAATATCCACAACCATCTTGGAAAGAGGAGTTACTTTCCCTAATATTAATGTGTTGGTTTTAGAGGCAGATCAAACAGTTTTTAACGAGGCAACGCTCATTCAAATAGCTGGTAGAGTTGGTAGGGTAACAGCAGTTGGTGAAGTAGTTTTTACCTCAAAATTTATCAGTGAAGAGATGATTAATGCGAAGAAATCGATAATTGAATTTAACCGAGGAAAAAATGATCTGCGCCCTTTGTAAGGAAGTGTTCAATGTCAGCGAAGGTTTTGAGTTTATTTTCAGCTTTCCTAAAATATGTCCTAAATGCCAAATTAAATATCAACCGTCATTAAAACAAGTTGTAATACCGATAGAAAATGGCGAAATTACGTATTTTTATCTATATGAACAAAACCTACTTAACCTTGAACAAAGGAATTACCTAGATCGCCATTTAAAGCTTATTTACGAGTCTGTGATTAAATCAGAAGATAAAACAAAAACCGTAATTTTCCTTGATTTTCAGGTCTTAAGCCAAGCTAAATACTGGTTAAAATATTTCTTGCCAATGAAAAAAATCGTATTTTTTTCACTGGAATACCTAGATTTAAGTTATCAGAATATTTTCTACTAAAAACGAGTCGCTTAGTTTACTATTTTTTTTATCGGTGGTATAATGAAGTTGGTTAAATAAAAATATAAAGGAGTGGTTTTATGAAACTAGACATTGTTGGCAAATCAGGATTTGTAATTACCGACGCGATCCATAACTACATCGAGAAAAAACTGAACAAAATTGACAGAGTCTTTAATGACCAATTAGAAGCTTTTGTCGTATGTAAGGTATATCGAGATGGCACGAAGGTTGAAATTACAATTCCCATCAAGTTCTTGACCATGAGAGCTGAAGTATCAGATCGCGATTTGTACGCAGCGATTGACAAAGCTGTTGACAAACTCGAAGCACAACTAAGGAAGAATAAGCATAAAATGAATCGATCACTTCAAGAAAAAGTAGGATTAAAGAACGCTTTTGCCTCAGATGATTTTGACTTAGAAGAACTCGAAAAAGAGTTAATATCTCCTGTAAAGAAAAAACGGATTACCTTAGAAATTTTATCTTTAGATGAAGCATTAACGCAAATGGAATTGTTAGGTCATGATTTCTTCATATTCAAGAATGAAGATAACGAAACTTCAATCTTGTATCTGAGAGATGACGGGAAATATGGGTTAATTGAAACAGAATGACTTTAGTGGCCTTAAATTAAGGCCACTTTTTTTATAAAAAAAACTGAGTTTTAATTTAACTCAGTTTTAATCTTTATTTAAATATTGAATTACCTTGATAATCTATCGCAACAATTGCCGGAAAGTCAACTACCTTTAAACGACGGATCGCTTCAGATTGCAACTCCTCATAAGCGACTATTTGATTTTCAACTACTGTTTGCGATAACTTAGCGCCAATACCGCCGATAGCAATCAAGTAGAGTCCTTGATAATTAGCTACTTCGGCGTTAAAAGCTTTGGACCTATCGCCTTTACCAATCATTACTTTAAGGCCTTTATCCATTAAGTAAGGGCTAAATTTATCCATTCTATAACTTGAAGTAGGACCACAAGAACCAATGATCTCACCCGGTTTAGCAGGAGTAGGGCCGACATAGTAGATTACTTGATCTTTTAAATCAAAAGGAAGTTCTTGCTTATTTTTAATTGCTTCAACCAATAATTTATGAGCAGCATCTCTAGCAGTATAGATATAACCGCTAATTAATACTTCGTCACCGATATTTAAGGTTTTAATAACATCAGTTGTTATCGGCGTTGTTAATTTCTTTTCCAACTAAAGTCACCTCACTTTTTCTAGCGCTATGGCATTGCAGATTTACCGCTACCGGTAAAGATGCAATATGACACGGACTTGAAACAACTTTAACGCCAATACAGGTTGTTACACCACCTAAACCCATCGGACCGACATCAAGCTCATTAATTTTTTTGAAAAGTTCGTCTTCTAGTAACTTATCAATCTCATTTGTAGTTTCTTCTTGTAATGGAATCAAGATAGCTTTCTTTGCCAAGTAAGCTACCTTTTCAAAATTACCGCCGATACCAACGCCAACAATCAATGGTGGACAGGGTCTGCCGCCAGCATTTTTAATCGTATCTAAAATAAAATTAATTATACCTTCTCTTCCATCAGCTGGAGATAACATTTTTAAAGCAGACATATTTTCGCTGCCGCCACCTTTAGGCGCGATATGAAGCGTTAATGTATTGCCGGCAACAAAATCAAAATGAACAACCGCTGGAGTGTTGTCTAAAGTATTGATGCGGTTAAGCGGATGTTTGACTATTGACTTTCTTAAATATCCGTCGATATAAGCTTGTCTAACCCCGACATTAATAGCTTCTTCAAGATCATAATCAAAGATTAATTCTCTGCCAATCTCTACAAAACAAACCACAATTCCTGTGTCTTGACAAAGGGGAATATCTTTAGAAATAGCGATTTCATGATTTTCTAAAATCTGACTTAAAACACTCTTGGCTAAAGGGTTAACTTCATTATCTCTTGCGTTCTCAAAACGATTAATTATCTCTTTGTCCAGTGTTTTAACCGACTCTAATAACATGGCTTTAACTGAATCAATTATTAGTTTTCTCTCGATCGTAAACATAAACTCACCTCTATAAATTATTATATCATTTAACTTAATTGTGTCACATATAATATTAAAATAAACTATAATAAATATATATATTTTTTTCTTTGTTTACAAAAACGCCAAATTTGGTTATAATTTTTAAGAGGTGGATAATATGAAAAGAGTCAAAATTATTTCTGATAGCACATGTGATTTAACTAAAGAATTAATAAACGAACTTAATATTGAGATTATCCCACTATACGTTAATTTTAATGAGGAAAGTTATTTTGATGGAGTTAACCTTTCTGTTGAAGAGATGTATAAACTCGTTGAAATCAAGAATACTTTACCGAAAACAGCCGCACCATCTCCAGGGGCGTTCTATGAAGCTTTTAAGAAGTATCTTGATCAAGGGTATGAAGTAGTTTATTTGGGTATCGGATCAAAATTTTCCGCAACTTTTTCTGTAGCCAATGTCGCTAAACAGATGTTAGCGAATGACAATATATACTTAATCGATTCGCAGAACCTTTCTTCTGGTACCGGCCTTTTATTGTTAAAAGCAGCAAAATTCGCTCAAATGGGAATGACCGGAAAAGAGATTCAAATTCAAATTGAAAAACTAGTACCTAAGGTTAGATCTCAATTTGTCATTGACACTTTAGAATATTTATATAAAGGCGGCAGACTTAACGCTCTATCAGCACTTGTTGGGGGAATGTTACGAGTTAAACCGATTATCAAAGTTCGTGAAGGTGTTATGGCTGTTGGGAAAAAAGGCAGAGGTTCAATCAAAAATGGAATTAACTTGATGCTTGATGAGGTTTTTCAAGAAAAGGATCAAATCGATCCGGAGTTTTTGATGATTACTCATTCACTAGCCGACGAATCAAGAGAGTATATTGAAACAAGAGTTAAAGATGAGATTAAAATTAAGAACATCTATAATACCTCCGCTGGTTGTGTAATATCAAGTCATTGCGGTAAAGGTACAATAGGAGTCTTATATATTTTAAAGTAAATTTCTTATTCTAATAAGAAGTTTATTTTTTGGGTTTATTGAGAGGTAAATATGTTATTTGGAAGACATATAAACAAGTATTATTTAAAGTATGGAATTTTCTTTCTGTTAGGTCTAGCTGCATTAATTGTGGTTGACTGGATTCAATTAGAAATTCCAGGCATAATTGGGTTTATCATCGATGGTTTAGAAAGCAAAACCATTGTTAAGGAAGAAATCGCGACTAGTGTAAAAAATATCGCGATTTTTGGACTTATTATCGTTGGTGGGAGATTCTTGTGGCGAATATTTATCTTCGGAGCCTCATGGCGAGTAGATTTTGATTTAAGAAACAAGATGTTCAAACATGCTGAAAAACTCAGCCAAACCTATTATTCAGAGAAAAAATCTGGAGGGTTAATGGCTTTATTCATTAATGACTTAAATGCGATTAGAATGGCATTTGGACCGGGGTTATTGATGCTTTTTGATATTGTAGTCTTGGGAATCCTTGCCTTTTATAGAATGTATACTCTTGATCCGATGATTACATATTTCGCAGCGATACCATTAGTTTTGATTGCGATTATGGCGACTTACATATCAAAAATTACCGGAAAGAAATTTAAGGCTCGTCAACAAGCATTTGAAGACTTAAGCGATTTTACTCAAGAAAACTTTTACGGGATTTCTGTAATTAAAGCTTTTGTTAATGAAGTAAGAGAGATAAAAGCTTTCTCTAAAATCAATAAAATCAATCAAGAAAAAAATGTTTCCTATATCAGGGCTTCAACCTTCTTACACGTTGGTGTAGAAATGTTTATTAATATTATTCGCGTAATAATGTTAGGATTCGGAGCTTTATTGGTATACCGCACCATGGATCAAAGCGTTGTTTTCACTGTTGGTGATCTCACCAAATATATCGCTTATTTTGGAATGCTGATTTGGCCGATGATGGCTGTAGGGCGTTTAATCAACATGAAAGCTCAAGCTAAAGCATCTTTAGATCGAGTATCTGCATTTTTAGATGCAGAGATTGAAATTACCGATGATCGTGAAGTTATTAACGTCGAAAAAATCGAAGGTAAGGTAACTTTTAACAATTTGAGTTTTGCCTATCCAAAAACCGAAAAAGAAGTATTGAAAAATATTGATTTTGTCATTGAAAAAGGTCAAACCGTTGGAATTATCGGCCGGACTGGCTCTGGTAAAACAACCATTGTCGATTTGATGTTAAGGCTTTATAATTTAAAGACTTGCGAACTTCTAATTGACGATTACGATATTATGAAACTACCAATAAAAACAATTAGAGACGCAATCGGTTATGTTCCGCAAGAAAATTTCATTTTCTCCGACGTAATCAAAAACAATATTTCCTTCTCTCAAGATGATCCTGATCCGGAATTAATTAGACAAATGGCAATTTATTCCGATATTCATGAGAATATCATCGACTTTCCTAATCAATATGAAACTATGGTTGGAGAACGTGGCGTAACTTTATCAGGGGGTCAAAAACAAAGAATATCAATTGCTAGAGCCTTGTTAAAGAATCCGCAGATTTTAATTATGGATGATTCTTTCTCTGCAGTCGACACTAAGACTGAAGAACAAGTTATCAATAATTTAAGAGAACTCAGAAAAGGTAAAACGACGATCATCATCGCTCATAGAATATCGACAATCAAAAATGCCGATCAAATTATCTTTATTGAAAATGGCAGAATTATGGCTAAAGGGACCCATAATGAGTTGTTAAATACTTGTGAACTCTATCGTAACATGGTAATTCACCAAAGACTTGAATCAGAGTTAGAAGCGGAGGTGGAATAGATGGCACGTAGTGGACCAGAGTTTGATATCGACATTAACAAAAAACGCAATATGTCCGATACTGAAATAATTAAAAGATTATTGCACTATGTCAAACCGTTTATTAAACCTTTAGTAATAGCTTTCTTCTTGGTTGTGATGGTAGTTGGTCTAGATTTAATCGGACCATTGTTTGTATCTGAAGTACTTGACTCTTTGGGTATGGAAGAAGTCCCGGTTTTAAAAATTATCATTATTGTAATCATTTATTTGCTCTCTTTATTTTTAGGAGCCTTTATCGCTTATAAGCAAACAATTATTCTTCAAGTTACTGGGCAAAAGATTATCTATGACATCAGACAAGATGTTTTTAATCATATTGAAAGATTATCAATTTCTCAGTATAACAAGATTCCGATAGGTAAGCTTGTGACTAGAGCAACCTCTGATGTCGATACGCTTAACATGCTTTACACAGATGTAATAATCAGTTTGCTAAGAGACATATTAACTATTTTAGGAGTCTTTGTTATTATGTTTATTAAATCGCCTAGATTAGCGATTTACATTTTAGCATTAACACCGATAATCTTTATTATTTCTTTTGTATTCAGAAAGTTTTCACGTAAGGCATACAGAAGAGTTAGAGCTAATGTATCAATCATCAATGCCTTTTTATCGGAACATCTTTCAGGCATGAAACTTATTCAGATTTTTAATCGCGAAGACAAGAAATACAAAGAGTTCGTCGATAAAAACCGCAAACTCAATAACTCTCATTTTGAAAGAGTTCTGGCTTTCAGTTTATATAGACCAACCATGTATTTGCTCTATATCGTTGCGATAGTTATTATTCTTTGGGTAGGTTCCAATCAGGTTATTGAAGGAATAATTACTTACGGTATCTTATTCGCTTTTACTCAATATATTCAAAGATTTTTCCAGCCAATACAAAATTTAGCTGAACAGTTTGATACTTTACAGTCAGCGTTCACTTCCGGCGAAAGAATATTCGCTATCCTCGACGAACCTCCTATCATTCAAGATGAACCTGATGCAATCGAGTTAGATAGATTCAAAGGTAAGATTGAATTTAAAAATGTCTGGTTTGCTTATAATGAAGGCGAATGGGTTTTACGCGATGTTTCGTTTGTGGTTGAACCTAACGAAACCATGGCGCTTGTAGGAGCGACTGGTTCGGGAAAAACAACAATTATTGCTCTAATCGTTAGAAACTATGATATTCAACAAGGCGAAATTTTAATTGACGATATTAATATTAAACACATTAAACTTGATAGTTTAAGAAGAAATATCGGGCAGATGCTTCAAGATGTCTTCTTGTTCTCAGGTACAATTGAATCAAATATCAGACTGAGAGACGATACTATCAATGATGCGGAAATTCTCGAAGCATGTAAATATGTAAATGCAGATCACTTTATTCAAAAATTACCACTGAAGTATGACGAGCCTGTTAGAGAACGAGGAAATAACTTTTCTTCTGGACAAAAGCAATTACTGTCTTTTGCCAGAACGATTGTTCATAAGCCGTCATTGATGATTTTAGATGAAGCGACTGCTAATATTGATACTGAGACAGAACAACTTATTCAAGAATCTTTGAAGAAAGTTATGAATATCGGTACGACAATAGTAGTAGCTCACCGATTATCAACCATTCAACATGCCGATCAAATCATTGTAATGCGAAAAGGTAAGATTATTGAAAAAGGAAATCATCAAGAATTACTTAAACAAAAAGGTCATTATTACCAACTCTATCGTTTGCAATATGATAAAAGCATTGCGGAAAATATGGAGTTAGCTAATCTTAAATATTAATTTAAATCCCAGATAACCTGGGATTTTTTTATCATATAAATTAGTTGACAACGCAACTAATTTGCTATATACTACTATAGTAAGTTTTACTTAAGGAGTTAATAATGAATAGAAAATATGATTATATGATACTTAAATATCATCATCGCTTTCTTGAAGAAAAATTTAAAGGGCTTTCCATCAATCGTTCGGAAGCTCCTTTTTTAAAGACTATCTACAAGCGAGGCACTATTAAAATGAATGATTTAATTGCGACTTTATTTTTTCATAAATCACATACCACTAGATCGATTAATCGTTTAGTTCAGGATGGCTATGTTACTAAAGATAAAGATCCTGAAGATTTGAGGGGTTATATCTTATCGATTACTGATAAAGGCGCTTCATTGGCAAAGAAAATCATCAAGATTTTAGATGAATGGGAAGAACTAATGGATTCGTTTTTGGAAAAAGAAGAACAAGAGTTTCTATTTAATTTAAACAAAAAAGTATATGATAAACTAAGAATTTACTTCAATGAGGAGGAACAAGATGGGGAAACTGCTTAAATATTTAAAACCTTATTGGTTTAAAGTCGTTATAATTTTTGTATTGGTGTCTTTAGTTGCAGTTGGGACCTTGCTTTTACCAGATTTCATGAGCGATATCATCGGTGAGGGGATAACTGCAGAATATCAAGAATACAATCCGCTAACTGACAGTTTTGAAATTGTTGACAGTTGTAATGTTGAAGCTAATCCGGATACATGTATTGTCAATCAAAGATCGGATTTATCAATCATTATCAAATACGGTAGTTACATGCTTGGCGTTACTTTGATATCTTCACTTGCTTTTATCGCCATGATGTATTTAAGCAGTGATGTTGGCGCTAAGTTTGGTAGAGATATCAGAAAAGATTATTATAAGACTATTACCAATGTATCCGTTTATGAAACCGATAAATTTGGCACATCAACACTAATTACTCGAGTTTCAAATGACATCATGCAGGTACAAAACTTTATGACGATGGCCTTGAGACTGTTATTAAGAATTCCGATAGTATTTATCGGTGCTTCGATTTTTGCTTTTCAGAAATCAGTTGTCTTAAGCATCCCGATTTTTGTTGGTGTTTTAATTTTATCGATTTTAATTATCGTTGTCTTTATTATCGTTGTTCCTTTATTTAAGTTAGTACAAAAGAAAATCGATAAACTGACGCTTGTTACCAGAGAATCAATCAAAGGGGTTAGAGTTATTAGAGCCTTTGGCCAAGGGGAGTCTGATGTAAATCGTTTCCAAGAGACCAATCAAGAATTGACCATGGTTAATTATAAGGCCGGTAGAATAATTGCTTTTTTAAACCCTCTAATCAATATGATATTCAACCTAGTTATTATTGGCGTTACTTTTACAGCCTTTCAAATGGTTTTGTCGGGCACGCTAATGGATTACCGCGGTTTAGGAGATGTTTCGGCGATTATTCAATATGCAACCTTAATTTTATTCAGTATATTAATGCTGACCTTTACCTTTATCATGTTTCCAAGAGCACAAGTTTCAGCTAAGCGTATTCAAGAAGTCTTAATGTTGGTTACATCAGTAGAAGATACTGAAAACGGCAGTTATGATGATTTTGATTTCAAAGGCAAAGTGGAGTTTAAAGACGTGTGTTTTAAATTCCCTGACGCTGAAGTCAATGTTCTAGATAATATTAACTTCGCTGCTAAACCAGGAGAAACAATCGCCATCATCGGTTCAACCGGTTCAGGTAAATCAACTGTTGTAAATTTGATGCCGCGATTCTTTGATACTAGCTGTGGCGAAATATTAATTGATGGTATCAATATTAAAGATATCAAATTAAAAAAACTAAGATCATTAATCGGATTTGTTCCGCAAACCGCATCTTTATTTTCCGGAACAATTAAATCAAATATAGCTTATGGCATAGACAATCCAAGTGAAGAAGAAATTAAACAAGCAGCTGAAATCGCTCAAGCCAGCGAATTCATCGAAGAACTCGAAGATAAATATGAAAGTGTAGTGGAACAAGGCGGGGTTAACTTCTCCGGTGGTCAAAAACAAAGATTATCAATTGCTAGAGCAATAATCAGAAAACCGAAAATCTATATTTTTGACGATAGTTTCTCCGCACTTGATTTTAAGACCGACGCCACCTTAAGAGCGCAACTTAAAAAAACCGTTAAAGAAGCGACGGTTTTCATTGTTGCCCAAAGAATCGGCACAATCATGAATGCAGATAAAATTATTGTTCTTCACGAAGGAAAAATTGTTGGTGCTGGCACTCACAAAGAATTGCTTAAGACTAGTGAAGTTTACCGAGAAATTGCCTTATCACAATTGGATGAGGAGGAAATAGCATGAGCAATAAAAATCTAGAAAAAAACAAAGACTATCAAAAAAACACTAGAGACAATAGTGAAAAAAGAGGTCCTGGTAGCGGCATGCCTCTAGGAAGACCGGCTGAAAAAGCTAAGGACTTTAAAGGCACCACCAAAAGACTGATTAAATATCTTGGCACTTATCGCCTTCAAATTCTAATTCTAATAATCATAACTATATTTGTTACTCTACTCGCAGTAATCGCACCAAATTATTCGCGTTTCATTATTAATGATTTGCAAAGAATGATCTTGGGTTCAATTACTCAAGATGAAGGTGTAGCTAATATCACCACCTACTTTATCCTAATTTTAGCACTATTATTAACGCGAGTAATCATGGAACTCATCTTAGGTTTAGTGGGTAATAAAATCAGCATTTTCATCGG
>DIGF01000012.1 GCA_002419505.1 Caryophanales bacterium UBA5729 | reverse complement strand
CTTTTTTATAAATCATCTCTATCACCATCTATATTATACCATTTTTCTCAGTAATTGTCTCGCTTATCCGCTATTTTTAGCCATTTAATTTAATTTTGTTTTTAAAATCCATACACCCTTTTATACTTTATATCCTAAAAACAAAAAGTACCCTATTTTCTAAGGTACTTTGTCAACAGTCTGTAAAAGAGAAAGTCAAAATACTTTCTCTTTTTTTATTAGCAAATTATTCTATTTCTTCTTCTGTATAAGTGGTCCAAGTAAAATTATTAATTTTAAACGCTCCTCTAGTTCCTGGAGAAGTAGAAACTAATTTAATAACAACGTTCCCACTTATATTAATGTTTTGCACTGTGAAGTTTTGCCAAACATCACTTGCAACATCAATCATAAAAACACCATAGGATACACCATTTATAAAAAGTTCAGCGCTTCTTATATTTGCGTTAGTAAAAGCCCTTACCATATCAATGCTAAACGAAGAAATACCTCCCGTTGCAGTAACTTGAGCATAACTTCCGTCTGCACTATTTCCAAAAGTAAAATAATCCAAATCCCCCCTGCCAAATAAACTCCATTCAAAACCATTTTCATCAGTATTAGAAAAAGCGGTGGCATAAGCGGTACTTGAAGATGTAACCCAAGAAAAGTTTTCGGTATAAGTGATTTCTGTAGGTTCTGCAAGTAAGATTATTTCAATCTCGACATTAACAAATGCATTTCCATATGTTACATCAAAAGATATTGTAGCTGTAATATCATTATTTGGTCTTACTATTGTAAATTCTTCATTAGAATAAGATATGTAATCCAGTAATTCAGCTGAAATAACGATATTGCTATAAGTAGAATATTCTAAAACAGGTAAAGCAAATTCAGTTTCAACAATATAAGTTTCTTCAATTAATTCTAAATCCTTTTCTAAATAATACATAGCCGGAAAAGCTAGGACTAAGAAATTAAAGTTTTTTGTATATTCATCTACAGAATCAGTAAAATGACCGGTAATGGTCACGACTTGATCACCTTCTACATAACTTGGCCTAGTTACTGAAACTTCATAAAAAAAGTCTTCGTTTCTAAAAGTAAGTTCATCGGCAATTGTTATGTGATCAGTATCAGTAGTTTCCCAACTTGCTTGGATATCATCAATAAAGGCTGGTAAATAAAAAGTATCTTCTACTTCTAAAACAAAGACTAAGTTCTCAACTACACTTTCTAAATACGGTATTGTCGTTACTTCCTCTGTTGTTGTAATTGTCGTAGAAGTAATGGTTGTAAGCGTGGTTTGCGTTGTTGATGCTGTTGATGCTGTTGAAGTTGTTGTAAGTTCTGTAGTAGGCGCGCTCGTTGTCGGTACTGCCGTTGTTGTTGCTTGATTACATCCAGCAATCGCAAATAATAAAAATAATAATATGAAATATTTATAGATTCCTCGCATTTTTATTCCCTCCTTAATATATTTGTACTTAATTATACCATATCTTGACAATATTAAATAATCCTACTGAGTTAAATAAAAGAGTTAATTTAGGATATCTTATGATATAATAATCTAACAATATATTTTTAAAAAAATTAGGAGAAAAAAATGAAATTTATTAAAAAAACACTTAGTCTTGTTCTTATTGGTTTGTTGGCAATTATTTTAATTGCTTGCGATAGATCTCAAATAACTACCAACACTACCGTAAACACTACTTCTCAAACAACCGAAATAACAACCGAAATAACTTCTACAACAACATCTAGTTTATTAACAACAGAATCAACTACCTCTTTTACAAACACAACTGAAACGGTTATAAAAAAAGTAAGTTTAGAGTTAGTTGAAAACACTCAACAATTTTATTATATAAATGAAGAGTTTAACCCTAGTTCTATATCTTTACTAGTAGAATACAGTGACGGTTCAAAAGAACCTGTAAATCCAGAAGAAATTAGTGTAAGAAGTTTTAATACTTCTACTAGCGGAAAGAAGATTATTTTTATTATTTATGATAAATTCTTAATTGAAACAACAATTACTGTTTTAGAAGAATATGCTTTTCCTATTTATATGGAATATTATCAAGCGGCTCTTAATCTTCGTGGAGATATATTAAAAGTAACACTTAATAATATTATTCATGACGGTTTTGTTAATCTATTATATATAGACGCAATCACTGTTTTAGAAAACTCTGATAAAGATCCTAATAATTCAAAAAATGTTATGTTGGTTTATCCTGGCATCTATGGTGAATCAGTACCAACTGGATACTCTTCAGCTATAGGCGGTTATTATTGGAATAGAGAACATGTCTGGCCACAATCAAGATTAGGCGTTTATGTTGTATATGGCGATGGTGATTTTCCAAGCAAAGCTACTGATATGCATAATTTAAAACCCGCTGATCCTGATGAAAATTCAGCAAGAAGCAATGATTATTTTGATTGGATAAAAACTAATGATACTTATGAACCAAGAGATGAAGTAAAAGGTGATATTGCAAGAATATTATTCTATATGGCTACAATGTATTTTGACTTAACATTAAACGATAATCCCTTAACTTCACCAGGATATTATACAATGGGTATATTATCAGTATTATTAGAATGGAATCGATTAGATCCGGTAGATGATTTTGAAAGAAATAGAAACGAAGTAATTTATTCTTATCAAGGGAATAGAAATCCTTATATTGATTATCCTGAATTTGCAGATTTAATTTGGGGAGATTTAGCTTCATAGTATCTTTATAAAACAAATAAAAAAGGCAAAGCTTAAAGCTATGCCTTTTTATTATTTTAGCAAAATTGTGAGTAAAAAAATTATCTCATGCCGTAAAATTTAACGTCATCAATATATAATCTGCCCGCAGCCGGAGTTTCTTGTAAAACCATAGTAAACTTGATTCTTACATTTCCCGTTTGATAAGCTACTGGAATATTATATGTATATTCTGTAGCAGTAGTGGTTAATGTTATTATTTGAGCTTCAATCCACGTTGTTCCACCATCTACAGAAATTGATACCTCTACATTTATACCGCTTTCGTTTTTAGCAAAGAAAGTGAATTTTGTCATATCTGTTACATCGAAATTTGTATAGGTATATCCAATATTCACTGGAGCAGTAGTATAATATCTCATTTGCATAGAGGAAACGGTAATCGCAGATGTTGTAGAAACTGTTCCATAATATGTTCCCCATTGTTGTTCAACCGGTCCATCCAATTTGATAGTTGTATTATTATAAACGGTTCCAGTTGTAAATCCTTCTTCTACTGCAAAACTTGTAGAATATACAACTTGTTCTGTCAATGCACCTGGATCAACTTCTGCTTTTACAGTCACGTTTATAACTACATCAATTGCAGGTTCAGTTCCTAAAGTAACTTGAATAGTAACTGTACCAACTGCATCAGGTTCTCCAATAGCTGGTTGTGTAACCAATAATGTTCCAGGAGTAGTTGTATAGTCAATATAAGCACTTAATTCTGTTGAAACGTCGATTACAGTATAAGTTGAACCATTTGCAGGGGTAGGAACTACATAATCATTTGACAATGATAAAGTTGCTGGTAAAGCGTCAGCATCCCATTGAATGTATTCAGCATCTGTAAAATCAACTGTAACAACATCTAGTTGTTTTGCGCTATAGTTGAAGTTATAAAGAATAAAGTTAACCGTTGGTAAAGTATCACCAACTGAATAATTTCCAGCAACTAAAACTAAATCTGCCCAGTTAGTATAATATCTAATTGTAACAGTGCCTGTAGATTCATCTAATTTTGTATATTCTAAAATCATTGTAGATCCACTAACACTGCTTAATTTAAATCCATCAAATGTATATAACCAACCAGCATCTGCTGTTGCAAAAGCATCGATTTCATCAGCGGTTACTGAATTGTAAATTAAAGCATTTTCTGTAGAAATTAACTCTCTGAAGATTCCTCCAGATGCTAATTGTTTAGCTAATTGATATTCAGCTACCGTACCAGAATAAATCACTTCATCTCCAATGTTAAGGCTAGCTTTATTTCCAGGTTGATAAAGGAAGAACCCAGCACCATTAGCGTCTTGAATGAATGCGCCATCATAAGAGATACCTGTTACAACGCCTTGAACAAAAATAACAGTTCCGTTTGCCATAGCAGGGATAGTTGATAAATCAGTAATAATTGTTACTGGAGTAACAGTAACTGTATACTGTTTTGTATCAGTAACTGTACCATTTTCAAATGTAGCTTCAAGAACTACTGTTCCAACTTCTGCGATTTGATGATATGTTAATGTTGTTCCATCAACAGCTAATGTAGCTTCACCTGAAATGATAGTCCATGAAATTGTAGTTCCATAAAGACCTGTTAAAGGAAGAGTAACTACTTGATAGCCTTCAGTTTCTTCATCAATGCTAGTGTCTACCATTGCTGCAGCAACTTTTTCTTCATCTGTCAATGCTAAAACTGTAATCGCTAAATTAACTACTATGTCAGTTTCCTCACCTAGCGATACAGTACCCACAACATTATAAACTGTATTTTCAGTAACTGTAGGATATACTACTTCACCAGTAACTGGGTCATAAGTACCGCCAGCAGTTGTGATTTCTGTAGCATCCCAAACAATTGTTGAACCATAAGGCCCTACTAGAGGCGCCATTTCAGTTGCTCCTGAAGTTGTTTCTTTTGTTGTTGGAAGTGTAGCGGCATCAGCTGCTAATTTTTCAGCATCAGTTGTCATAGCAAATTCAGTAGTTGTAACAATGTAAATTTGAGGTCCATTGAACCAAGCTAATACAGAAGTAATATTGATAATATCATCAACTGCAATAGCAGTAAGTGTAGCACCTAATTCTGCAGGTAAAGCTTGACGTGAATCCCATCTAACTGGGATTGTTGTGCCGTTTCTTAGGTTAGTTAAAGTCATTGTGACGTTTCCATAACTATCCGCAGCCTTAGCTGTTACTTTCATTCCGGTTAACTCAATTAATTGACCTTGATAAGGTGCGAAATTGTCGTTATTAATTTCTAAATCGTCTAGGTTAGTTGGAACTGGTAAAGTGCCTTCTTCAACAAATGACATGTCATCAATAGAGGCAACAACGATTTGATTCAAGCCGCTATAAGCACCTCTTGTACCAACAACTTCAACAACATTTCCTAAATTGTCTGCTAAGAATGCGATCATAGCTGCAGTATTAGGAATATAAACTGCGATATTGCCAGTATTGTCTTGGATAAAGAATGTTCTATAATATGCACCAGCAATAACTGTACCTTGAACTCTTAATAATGTGGCATTAGGAGCTGCAAGAGCTTGAGCAACTGATGATACTGGAAGTTCACCAACTAAAATAGTAATAACTTTAGTGTCAACAACAATACCTTTAGTTGCGGTAACTGTAATAGTAACAGTAACTTGTTCAGTTTGACTAGCTGCATCAACTGCACCTGTAGCTACATCAATAGCTGCATTATCAGAAACATATTCTAAAGTTACTCCATAAAGTTCAGCTGGGAAAGTTAAGGTAGTATCTTCAGTAATAGTTCCAGGATAAGTCAATGATGCTAAAGCTGTTGCAACTGCTTCTTCATCTGTTGCAAAAGCAACTTCTACATCTTCAACAGTTCCAAAGAAGTTAGCATACCATACTGAAAGGTCTGTTCTCCAACCTTGCATAACGATATCGATTGTAACTACTTGTCCGTGGAAAGCTCTAAGAACTTCGTCAGCAGATTTGTAATACATCATAATAGCATCGCCATTAGGTTGTTTAGCGCCAGCTGCTAGAGGAGCATCAAAATCATAATCAACTGGTACTAAGAATAATGAATAATTACCCCATGAACTATCATAATAAATAGCTGCACTTACAGTATATCCTGCGTAAACGAAAGGATTTGCTGAAGTTGGAGTAGTTGTGTTTGTAATAATTTCAAGAACTGAAGCCGCTGCTGTAAATGGTGCTTCTTGAGCTGGAGCTTCAGAAGGAATTGCTAATAATGGATTAGTAGACGTTCCTGTTAATTGAGGAGCATTGTAATAGAAATCCACAACACCAGAAATGTCATAAACTCCACCGATTACTGATACGAAAGTAGGTGTGTAAATATAAAGAATATCTACTCCATCTGTGAAGAATACGTCACCAGAATCATGTTTAGCAAATACAGTAACACCTAAAATTTGAACATAAGCATCTTCGCCTAAAGCGATTGCTTCTGCGATGGTGTTAACTACTGTTCCATAAGTTTTTTGAGCAACTGTAAACACAACATCTCTAGTATAATCTACACTATTGATTGTGATTGTTGCTGTCATTGTTACCACAACATCTCCGTCTTCGGATTGTGTGATTGTTCCATCTACAGAAATAACGTCTGGATGACTTGAAGTCCATACAACAGTATGACTTACGCCATCAGCGTCTTGGCCGGATGTTAAGAAATCTAAAGCAGCATTATCTGCTTCTGACCATTTTTCTTTTGCAGGGAACGCTGTAACAATTAAGAACACTTCATTTGCTCTTTCTTGATCAGTCTTTTCTTGAGCTGCGATAGTAACAAAGAACATTACATCTTCACTGTCATCGCCATAAGATAATGTTGCAGTTAAAATAACTGTTTGATCACCTGTTGCGTAACTTGGACGATGAACTGTACCATCGTTTTCTAGATAAGTGGTGTTGCTACTTTGCCAAGCGACTGTTACTCCCATAAATGAAGTAATTAAATTTAAGTCTTCAGTAGCGATGAAATCTTCATCATTTAAAGTATCAGCATACTGATCTCTTAATTGTTCAATTAAAGCTAACAAATCGATTGGTGCATCTGTTGTTGGCGCTTGTGTTGTTGGCGCCTGTGTTGTAGGAGCTTGTGTTGTTGGCGCTTGTGTTGTTGGCGCCTGTGTTGTAGGAGCTCCAGTTGTCGTAGTTCCTCCACATGCTACAAGCACGATTGCAAGTAAAGCTATGAAGAAAATACCCAAAACCTTTTTGTTAAATTTCATATTATCCTCCTTTTTAGAATAATTTAAATATATATGTAAAAATTAATAATTTTTGGTTTATTAATTTAAACCCTATGACAAAACTCTTTCAGAGTTTGCTTTTGCTGCAGCAATTGCATCATCTATAATAGCTTGTTTATTGGTTCCTTCTAAAGAACCTAGTATTACTCGCTCGAATAAAACTTCTACCTCAGCTCTAGCTTTTGATGAACCAATAAAAGCTTGATCATAGAATAAGAAATCAGATTGTTGAGCAGCTGCATTTGCAGCATATGATTTCATCAAATCTTCTCCTGTTAATGGATTACCTGAACTATTTAGACCTAATCTAAATTGAGCATAAGCTGCAGTATCATAAACAGAATATCTTACTGGTGAATATCCAGTGACTAGCGCGAAATCTAATTGTACTTCTTTGCTAGTTAAAAACTTTAAGAATAACCATGAGGCTAATTTTTGTTGATCAGTACCAGCGGTTGTAATTGACATATTAGTACCTTGTTGAATAGCTGTTCTGTATTCAGGTTTATCCGCATTATAAGGCATTGGCATAACACCGAATTCAAAAACAAACTCTCCGTTAACCATATCTGGAGTATTGTATCTAGCTCCACCAGTTGAACCAAATGTTACAGCTGTTTGTCCAACTTTAAAAGCGTCTGAAGCATACTCAGTACCCCATTTGCCAGGTAAAGTAAATGGATTGTCTCTATTATCAAAGAAATAACTTAACATTTCTCTAGACTGAGCATTATCAAATAAGATAACTCCAGTTCTTGATGATGTAATGCCAGTGTATTGTCCGCCCCATTGTCTTGTTAATGTAATGAAAGCATTAGCAGGTGAATCATAAGTTATTGGAACAAAGTTATCTTTAATAGCTTGAATTTCTTGTGGTGTCTTACGAAGTGATAAAGTTGGAGATTGGTTTAACTTGCCAGTAATCTCATCGATAACTTCATCTTTAATCGCCATTAAAGCAGGCCCTAGTTCAAATAAACCTTGCCATGTATTAGGAACTTCATCAATAACTCCATCGGCAATCAAACGATCAAACATTGTTTTGTTATATATCATAACTTCAGTTGATTTATTAAATGGAACTGAATAAAATTCTCCGTCATTTGTATATTGAGAATTTTCACGACGATAACTTAATAAGATATCTAAGAACGATTCATCCTCAACATTAGGGTTATATCCATGAACAGGATTATAAATATATGGTGTCAAAGGAATAACTCCATTGTTATCGATGTATTCCATTACGTGGTCAGGATAGTTTTGAACAATATTTGGAATTTGTCCACCTCTAATTGCATTGACCATATTTTCACGTAGTTCATCGTAGTTATTACCACTTTTAACAACGTTTACTGTAATGTTAGGATATAAAGTTTGGAACTGATTTGCATATCCTAATAAAGCAGTTTCAATTGTAGCTCCATTTGAATGCCATAATTCAATTGAGATTGGATCAGTAGTCAATTCATCTGGAATTTCAAAAGTGCTAAGATTTTTTACTGTTAAAGTAATTTCTTGAGTAATAACATTACCAGTACTATCTTGAGCCATAGCATAAACGCTATATACTCCAACTCTTGTAAATGAATAAGCTCCAATTAATTGGATGTCTAATTCACCATCTTCAGGGTCAATTGCCTTAGCCCCAGCTAATAAATCTCCTGGTTGAGATCCGCGATAATATGTTTGTCTAGGGAAAAGACCTACGAACTGTGGAGCACTGTCAGGCTCTGTACCTTCAGTAGTCGTAGCTGTTGTTCCAGTACCTGTTGTTGGTGCTTGTGTTGTTGGTCCTTGTGTTGTTGGCGCCTGTGTTGTCGGCGCGTTAGTTGTAGGACTTGTTGTTGTGCCGTCTTGACCGCATGCGATTAACGCAACAGCAAATAGCACAAGCAAAGATAGCCCTAAAAATTTCTTAATCAAACCCATATTATTCCTCCTTGGTTTTAATTTATTTCATAACTTTAATTATATTATATAACAATTACATTGTTTTTTCCATCGTTCTACTCTGCAATAATAATAATTACTCCTGAAATTTCTGCCCGAGCTCCATCGTCATCTTGAACTCTCATAGTAAAACTTATCTCTTGTCCTACCGGCAAAAATCTTATTAACATTACCTTTGCTTGATCAAGTACGTAATTTCCGTCTTCATCAGTTTTTAAGCGACCATAGAGTTCTTCATCAGCTTCGTCAACAACGCCATCAAAATTAGCGTCATCTCCATCTAGCCATATTTCATAAAATGAAGTAACAATTACATTGTCAGTAATATCGAAATATTCTCTTGTTCGTCCTATCGCAATTTTTTCTTGATCGTAATCAATTGCTAGGATATTTTGTTGATTTACTAAATCATCAATCATGTCGTCAGGATGAAAGTCAGAACCTCTTGGATGATAATAAGTTACCTGATTAATATCGATAACTTCTCCATCAACTATTTGAACAAATTTTGGTGCACGATTAATGACTTCTGGGCATCCCATCATCGAAAGGGTTAAAATTAACATTAATGATAGAAACAATACTTTTTTAATTTTCATAAAATTATTCCCCCTTCTAACCTTTCGTTCCGCTTCTACCAATACCGTTCATAATATATTTACGGAAGGCAAAGAAGACTATTAATAGCGGAACCGTTACTAAAGCACTGGCTGCAATCTGTAAGTTATACATTACTCTACCGCTCTCTTGTACGAACGCAGTATCTCTTAAGGCATTAGATATCAACCAGTATTGTTGACCTTCAACACCACCGACTCCGGTAATAATTCTCGGCCAAATATAAGCGTTCCAAGAACTAAAAACATTAAGAATAGTGATTGTGAAGATTGTTGGTGAAGCTATTGGAACCATGACTCTTGTTAAATATTTGAAATCGCTACAACCGTCTACTCTAGCAGCTTTATAAAGTGACTCTGGTATTTGTTTGAAGTTTTGTCTTAAAAAGAAAATATAAGAAATACTAGTAACAAACGGAATAATCATTGCTAGGAAGTATTGGTTTTGACCTGTTGGCATTCCAACCCAACCTAAACCATTTCTACTAACTGTAATAAAGTTGGTAATAATGTATAATTCCCCAGGAATCATCATTGTCATGATTAAGATTGAAAATAATACTTCTCTTCCTTTAAATTCAATTCTAGCGAAAGCATAAGCCGCTAAAACTGTCGTAAAGATTGTACCTATGGTAGAAAAGACAGCTACAATCACAGTATTTTTAATATAAACACCAAAGTTAAGTGCCGTTAAAACAACCTTGTAGTTAACCCAATTCCATCTTGAAATTCCAATAAAGAATTCAGGATTATTAGTTGTAGCTCCAGTAAAATCTTTTAGTGAAGTTAATACCATCCAGTAAAATGGAATTATAATGATTAAAGCCATAGTAACTAAGAAAAGATAAGTTCCGAATAATCTAAAAACATGAACGGTAGTTTGACGACGGATACTCTTTTTTAATGAAGCTGAATAAGAGTCTAAATTTTCCTCATCAATTACAACCTTCTTTTCTTTCATTTTTGCGATTTTAGCTCTTATAGCGCCCGGAATACTCTTAAAGAATTCTTTAGCGTTATAACCTTTTACGAATTTAATCAATACAAAAGTATTGTATATTCTTAAACCAGTGCTGATGAAATTGAATGATAAGACATTAATCATAGCTTGAACAAATTTGCTAGTCGCTACATAAGAGTCAATTTCATAAATTGTTCTCGTATTATTTTTCTTTACATTAATTACAAACATCGGCACTGCCACAACCATAAAGATTACTAAGATTGATATGATTGAGTTCATTTGCCACTTATCTAAATTACTTCCTAAAAATTCGTATGTTGGGGTCATGAATTGAAGAATATCTAAATTCATTCTGCCGTTTATGACTGGAGGAAGTTCTAATAAATTAAACAAGATAAGGAAAAGCGCGATATAGGTAACAATTGCTAATAAGTCAAAGATGAAAGTGATCTTTTCAATCTTTTTCGATTTCTGAAATAATTGTTTATCCATCATACAAGCTCCTTTCCTAGTAGTGAACGCGTTTTTTGCTGACTTGCATCTGAACGATTGTAAGAACTAAGATAATCGCAAATAGAATTAAAGATGCAGCTGCAGCTACAGATAAATTACCAGCGTTGCTACCGTCAATGAACTGATAGATGTACATAACGATTGATTGGAGGTTGTAGCGTACTCCTGGAGGAGCACCGGCAACTCCAAAGAGTGCAACAATGGCATTATATATCTTGAACGCGCCAATAACAGATGTAACAGTGATATAAAAAATCATTGGTGAAATCAAAGGAACGGTAATTTTTGAGAAAATTCTCCCTTTAGGAGTAGCGTCAATTGCCGCAGCTTGATAATATTGTTTATCTATGCCTTGAATACTGGTTAAGAAAACCATGATTTTAAATGCTAAAGCTGACCAAATGCTATAAAAAATCAAAACAAACATTGACCGCCAATAAACTGCATTACTTTCAACCCAGGAAAGACCCGTTACATTTACACCAAATATTTTCAAAAACTGATTAACTAAACCTCCATCAGTTTTAAACATATAAGCAAAAACCAAACCGATCGCAATCGTATTGGTAACATATGGTAAAAAGTAAATTGTTTGGAAAAACCCTTTTAAAGGTTTAATAGAATTTAAGGCAACTGAAATTGCTAGGGCTAAGAATATGGAAATAGGCACACTGATGAAAACAATAATAAGAGTATTGATTACCGCACTAGAACCTGTATGAGATGCCGGAACAATAAATGACTCATCAGTAAGGACTCTGATAAAATTACCAAATATTGTATAACCAGTAATCGTATTATTGGTCATATTATAGTTTTCATATACCACTAAGGCAAATGAGTTAATGATTGGCCAAAATGTGAATACAGCCAATACAACTAAAGCTGGCGATAAGTAAATTAATGCCTTAGCCCAGCCTGGCGCTTTGCCCGCAGGATTTATGTGGTGCCTGTCTAAGAAGTTTCCAACTCGCTTTTTAAAGTTGTTAAGGATTCTTCTAACGTTCCAAAAGAAGGTTTTTATCGACTTGCCTATCATCGCGAAAAACTTCTTTATTTTAATAATAAGATTAGCCATTGTTTAAAACCTTTCCGGTCTCCTTGTCGAAGATATAAACTCTATCCGGTTTGATTGTTAAGCCGACTTTGTTTTGTCCTTCTTCGATTGAATCGGAATCAACAAGAGCCCTGATATTAGTATTATTAAAATCAAAATGAATCATGGTATCTCTACCAATATGGAATATTTCTTTAATGTCGACTATAAATCCATCTGATTTTGCCCGGAAATTCTCAGGTCTCATACCAACAAAGTATTCTCCATCAGGAAGATTGACCTTCATAAATTCTTTGCCGTTAATAATAAGTTGTTTGTTTTTTACATTTGCTTCAAATGAATTGATTGGTGGGTTACCCAAGAATTTTGCAACAAATAGATTTCCTGGTTGGTTATACATATCTTGAGGTGCATCATATTGTTGTTCCTTACCAAAATCTAAAACAACCATCTTATCAGAAATACTCATTGCTTCTTCTTGGTCATGCGTAACGAAAACAGTTGTAATCCCTGTTTCTCTTTGAATTCTTTTTATTTCTTCACGCATTTGCAACCTTAGTCTAGCATCTAGATTTGATAACGGTTCATCTAACAGTAATACTCTCGGCTTTTTAACTAAAGCTCTAGCAATTGCTACACGTTGTTGCTGACCGCCTGATAATTGTGATGGTTTACGATCCAACAACTCGCCAATACCTACAAGATTCGCCATATCTTTAACTCGTTCAAACGCTTCGTCTCTAGGAACATCCATGTTTTCCAAAGGAAAAAGAATGTTTTTAAAAACAGTCATATGAGGATATAGTGCGTAGTTTTGGAAAACCAAGCCAATCCCTCTTTTCTCTGGAGCTAATTTTGTAACATCATCTTCTCCAAAGAAAATTTTACCAGCCGTTGGTTTTACCAAACCAGCTATCATGAATAGAGTTGTCGATTTCCCACAACCAGATGGACCCAATAAAGCAACTAAAGTTCCTGACTCAATGGTAATATCCAATGCGTCAACGGCTAAAGTTTCTTGTCCGTTCTTATTTGTGAAAATCTTTGTCAAATTTTCTAATCTCAATTCCATTTAATATTTCCTCCCAAATACCATATTGTAATTTTTTTTATCTCTTAAACAAAACTTACTCATATTTTTTCCTCCTAAAGAAAACTATATAGGTGGTAATGATTAAAACCACGAAATATACTGCCATATTTACCAACATTATGCTACCGTCAAGCTGTTGTGTGCCTTCTTCGATATGTATCAACTTAATGCCGATATTTTCATCTCTTAAATCAGCCATATCTTCTTTTTCAGGTATCTTCTCTTCACTTTGATAAAAAATCTCTAAATTTTCTTTTATAGTAAAGTTTTCTTCACTAATTTCGAAAGTAGCTTCAGTCAATACTTCTCCACTAAAATCAATTAATTGCAAATGATTAAAATTATATTCTAAAAACATTTCTTTAGGAAGATAAACCCTTCCTATGTCATTAATACCATTCAAAATATTTAATGTCTTGAAACGAGTTAACAAAAACTCTGCTTGTTCAGTTACAGTTGGGCTGCTAAGCCAAACTCTATCTACTTTAGACAAATCTTTAGTATCACTGTAAACAATAAAATAAATTGAATCTGTTACCTCAAGTTCATTATCATTATTAATTCTCGCTTGAGCTACCTCATAACCGTGAATCACATATCCATCAATACTTATTGATATTATCGGATCGCTTTTATGAAAATCTGGTATCGAAGTATAAAAATAATAAAACTCTGGTAAAGGTGAATCGTTATCAGTCAATGATGCACCAAAAACTTGTTCATAATATCTATTTGCGGTCATGTCAACTGAATATGTAAAGACCCATAGGAAAACTCCAACTGCAAGCAAAGCATATAAGAACCTACTAAAAATTCTCATTCGTGCACGCCTAAACCATTATCTCTTGCAAATTTTTCTGCATCTTGGAACCATCTGAACAAATAGCGATTATCGAATACTAATTTTGAGGATGAACCATAATAATTATAAGAGAAACCATTCTTCACTAAGTGATAATTTAAAAGAATTACTCCGGTAAGTTCTTCGGTATAAATAAAACTACCTTCGCTATCAACAATATCTATTGTGATAACATCTTCGCCAAGATCAATCCATATTAATCCTAAACGTCTGCCATAAGTTTCTGTATAGCCTAAATTCGGGTCGCTTTGGATATAGATGTTTTTATTGTTATCGCGAGCATAAGTTAAAATATAAGTTGTATAAGCTTTTGCTTCTAATCCCCAAGGATCTACTACTGGATAAGTTTCTGGAGTATCAACTCCCAAAAACCTAACTCTTTGGTCCCCGCTAAAACCAGGAAGAAACGCTGCGGTATCACCATCGTTTATGTAATCTAATGTAACTAAATTCATCCCGCCTAAAGCATCATAGAAATCACGATCAATAAATTCAAAAGTAATTTTTTCTGGTATCTCAAATGGATGCATTCCTAAAACTTCAATATATGTTGGTACATATGCCGTCCATTGATTAATGATAAAATCTCTAGATCCTTTGACGACCGTGTCTTTTCTTACGAAGATTTCTTCATCCATAATAAAATCACGATTACCGATATGATAAATAGTATCGATATAAGTTCCGTTTTCAAAACGAATTTGAATTGTATCGTTACCATCAAAGACTAAGTCTGGGGTTAATAAATCAGCTTTTGCTAATAATTCAGCAATATCAGCATTTTCATTTACGATTACGAAAGTTTCTCCTGGTTGAAGATCAATATCAGGAAAATCGATAATATAAGTTACTTCATAAGAGCCGTTAAGATAGATTGCTAAATGATAATTTTGTAAAGAAATCGCCGAAACAGTAGGGTTATAAATCTCAATTGCTTGATTGCTTGTGAAGTTTCCGGCATCAACATATTTAGAAATAATCAAACTTGTTTCATTTTTAGTGAAAGTATTCTCGTATAATTTAATTACAACTATTTCATCTTCATAGAAATCGCCAATTTGATAATCTTGATATTCCATGAAACTATCTTCTGGATAATCGTCATTAACTACATAGATAAACTGATGAAGAATGTTCATCTCAATAAGAATTCGGGAAATTTCACCTTTTAATTTATCGGTTAAGTCTGGTAGTTTTTCCGAATTATAGCCGATATAGACAGTTAATTGAAATGATGCAGGAATTAAATCCCCTGGCTTTAAACCAGATCCATAACTAGAAAACGTTTGGTCTTCTACTTCATTGTCTGTGATAATTTCAGTTACAAAGTTAATCCCAGCAGCCTGTAAAGCCATAAATATTTCTATTTGATTCATCCCTGTAAGATCAGGCAATATCAGTTTAATTGTCGCAATAATTACGGTAATTGAAGTTTCAAAAGGAACTATATCCCCCGCAGAATAATCATCAGCATACCTCAAAAAGGTATTATCAGGTGCTAACGTTGAAGTTTCAAACTGAAAACTATAATTAATGCCCAAATCTCTTAAAATTACATTAGCTTCCGTTCTGGTCTTGTTAGTAAGATCTGGCAATTCATAGCCTGATTGGGTTGTAGTCGATGTATCTGATGTTGAAGAAGTTGTATTGGAAACTGTTGTAGGTTGTCCGGTAGTATTTCCACCACATGCAATAACGAAGAACAAAACTACAACTAATAAACTCAATTTTAATATTTTTTTTGTCATCTTAAATAAGTCCTTTCTTTGCTTTTTTTTCTCTTTAACAGTTTTTTTAGATAAAAAAAAGAAATCCCATAAAAATGGCATTCCTTTCTTTATGTTTTAAAATCTAAAAATAGCGGTGTTAAAAAAATTTATAGCTAAAATTCCGTCAAGATATCCTTGGCTATATACAAACCAAAAAATAGCAGCTAAAATAGCTAAAACTAAAAATAATTTAATAAATTTTTTCATAAAAACAAACAAGCCTACAATTACAAAAATGGCTATGGTCAAAATTACTATAGCTTGTAACCAAATATCTAATCCTGTTAAAATATCAAGAAGTTTTGTGATATGTGGTTCAAGAAATTCGTTGACTGTATCCATGATTGCCAAGGTAAATAAAGCTATTTTTCCTAACAAAGCAATCCCCCCTAAATTAATACATATTTTATGTGTATATTATTATAACATAATAATAGTTATCTAAAAATTATTTTTTTATAAATTTAACAGATTATATTTTTTTTCTGTTCTCTATTGCTTTTGATAAAGTTAGGTCGTCAGCGTATTCTAAATTCAGCCCAACGGGGACACCATAACCAATTCTGCTTACCAAAACATCAACTTCCTGTAATACTCTTTTGATATAAAGAGCGGTTGTTTCGCCTTCTTGAGTTGAAGATGTAGCAATGATTATTTCTCTTACTTTTTCATTAACCACACGTTTCCATAAAGTTTCTAGATTGATATCTTCAGGCCCCATACCATCCATCGGTGACAAAACACCATTTAACACATGATAAAGTCCTTTGTATTCGTTTGATTTTTCAATAGAAAAGACATCTTTTGCGTTTTCAACTACCAAAATCATCGATTGATCTCTTTTAGAGTCGGAACAGATACTGCAAATATCTTGGTCTGTAAGATTCCCACAAATCGGACATTTATGAATCTTGGTTTTTACGGCTTCAATTGCTTGTGATAATCTTAATGCATCTTCATTATCAAACTTATTGATGATAAACATAGCATATCTTTCTGCAGTTTTCCTGCCTACGCCAGGAAACTTCGCGAACTCCTCAATGAGTTCTTCCATAACCTTTGGTAGAAGCATTAAAATAACCCCGGCATATTCATGCCTTGTGTTACTGAGCCTAAAGATTCTTCAAGTTCTTTATCAACTTTTCTAAAAGCGTCATTCAAAGCAGCGACTATCAAATCTTGAACCATTTCAATGTCATTAAAATCCAATTGATCTTTTTTTATTTCAACAGACACAACTTGTTTAGTGCCTTTAACCGCAACCTTTACAACTGAACCTCCAGCCTGACCATAAAAAGTTGATTCATTTATTTGTTTTTGAATCTTTTTTATGTCTTCTTGCATTTGTTTTATTTGTTTCAACATTTGAGGATTAATCATTGTTGTATCACTCCTTATTCTTTAACTTTTACTTTATCGCCGAATAAATCTATTGCATCTTGAACAATTCTTGGTTTCGCGTCTGATGATTCATCATTACTTATTTTCGAAACGTCTTTTAACCCATCACATACAATTTTTGATAATTTTATGTACTTATCTCCCATGCGATAACGATCTAAAAATTCACTAGAGATTTCAGAAAAAACATTTGAAGGCAAAGCCATATAATTAATAATCCTGTTGGTTTTTTTATTTATAATTTTCATTACAAGTTCTTTGTTTTTTGGAATCATCATAGTGTTACAGATAGTCGTGCTTGAGAATGTAATAATAATTTTATCTTGCGAAGAAGCAACAACAGTACCGGTTTCAAGCAATGATGCTAAGTAGTTAGAATCTTCCTCTCCGTCAATAGAAGGAAAGTTACTCCAGAGATTAACTAAGTAACCCTTATCCTTTTTGTCTCCATTATTTAATACTTCTTCAACAAATTTAATGTCATAAGTATTTGAAATGTCATCGCACAATTCCTCCTTGATTATTTCAGAACTGTGAACTATTTCTTCATCAATTTGTTCTTCCTGTATTTCTTCAATCACTTCGTCTTCTTCAATTTCAACTAAAGCTTCATCAGTTTCAGAAAAAAGGTCGTTGACTTCTTCCTTGTTTATTTCATCGTTAAAACCTTCTGTTTTTGGCGCTTCCTCAAATTTCGCATCTACTTCAATTTTTTCTTCATCAATTGAAATTTCGATGTTTGGTTTAATTTTCTCTTCATTTTTAGGCGGAATTGAAGAAACGGCTTTTTGTTCGATATTTTTATTATCAATAATACTTTGAATAATTTCTTTCTTCTCTTCTTTATCTACTGCTTCAGCTTTTTCGACAAAACTTTCTAGATCTAAAAGCCTTTTTTCTATTTCATCAACAGCTGCCAAAACATTTGAGTTGCTATTGTCTTCGCTATCAGAGATTTTTAAAAAAGCCAATTCAAGATGGATTTTCGGATTATTGCTCCAATTAATATCGTTAAGAGTTTTATTTAGAACATCGATTATATAAAAAGCTTTTCTGTTACTAAGGGTATTAGCAATCTTTTTAAACTCTTCATTATTAAACAAAAGACTTGTATTGTCCACTTTTTTTAAGTTTGAATACATTAAAGTGTCTCGGAAGAACTCAATTAAGTTTAAGGTTATTTTCTTAACCTCTTTCCCCTGAGCTATCAAATCATTCAACAAACTGATTGCTTTAGTCGAGTCAAAAGCAATTAAAGCTTTAGCTAAATCAATTTGCGTGTCCATCGAAACGGCGCCACATATTTGATTGACATCTTCTAAAGTGATTGTTCCGGGATTAAATGAGTATACTTGATCCAAAAGACTAATCGCATCCCTTAAACCACCTTCTGCATAAGTAGCTATTTGTTTAATCGCATCTTCTTCAATCTCAATTTTTTCTTGCTTAATAATTTCATTTAATTTGCCAATTATATCGGTAGTGCTAATCGCCTTAAAATCAAAACGCTGACATCTTGATTGTATAGTTGGAATAACTTTTTGCAGTTCAGTAGTACAAAGAATAAATATCACGTGAGCTGGTGGTTCCTCTAAAGTTTTTAAAAGCGCGTTAAAAGCGCCTTGAGATAACATGTGAACTTCGTCGATTATATACACTTTATATTTCACATACCCAGGTAGATATTTAACTTTATCTCTTAATTCCCGAATTTCATCAACGCCATTATTACTGGCAGCATCAATTTCAATTACATCACTTATACTACCGTCTTGAATGCCTAGACAATTTTCGCACACATTACATGGATTTTCTGTTGGCGCATCAACACAATTAATAGCTTTTGCAAGAATCTTTGCGATTGATGTTTTTCCAGTTCCTCTAGGGCCGCTAAACAAATAAGCATGAGCAACCTTATCGTTAGCTAATGCGTTTTTCAATGTTTGGGTTATATGTCTTTGTCCCGCTACTTCATTAAAATCTTTAGGACGATATATTCGATAAAGTGCTTTATAACTCATTAATTAAGCCTCCAAAAATCCTATATTTTATCACTTCTATTATACCTCAAAAAACCAAATTATTCTATCGGTTTTTTAGTTTCAATTAAGTAATCAATAACATATTGAATAGCTCTATTTTCGATACTACCTTTTTTAAATTTTCTTTCTAATTTTGCGATATTATAGACTTCAGTTTCGCCGTCTTTAAAAATCTGATAACCCATTTTTAAGCTTCCTTGGAATTTATCGTTATTTTGTAATCTCCGATAATCTTCAACCAAAAACTCATTATTATCTCTCATTCTCTTTGCGATTTCTTCGATAAATTTTTCTTCAAAATCGACCTTTTTCTTTCTATTAAATATTTTGTCAAAAAGGCTATCGCTCCCATAGTAGATCACAATAAATAATAAAGGTAAAACCCATAGGCTTACTAAATCAGAAATAGGGGTTTCATCCCTAATCACTTTAAACACCGTATACCCTGCTACAGCTACCGAGAGTATGAGAAACATATACAAATAAAATTTTAATGGTTTTCTAAATTTTTTCATCTTATCACCTTTTGTACTATTATACATTATTTTTGTAAAATGTGGTAAAATGTTGTTGGTGATAATTATGATATTTGATACAATCGTTGCTAAAACAACTGCCAACGGAATGAGTGCAATAAATTTAATAAGGGTTTCTGGTAGCGATAGCGTTGCTATCGTTAACCAAATATTTAAAGGCCCTAATTTAAACAAACAAAAATCGCATACAATAAGTTACGGACATATCCATAATAACGAAGAGATTATTGATGAAGTTTTAATCTCTATTTTTAAAGCACCAAAATCATTCACAGCCGAAGATGTCGTCGAAATCAGTTGTCACGGCGGAAATTTTATCGCTAATGAAATTATTAAATTGCTTATTGCTAACGGCTCTCGTTTAGCTGAAAACGGAGAGTTTACAAAAAGAGCCTATCTCAATAAGCGTCTAGACTTAACCGAAGCTGAAAGTATCATGGATATGGTAAATGCTAAAAACATGAATCAATTAAAAATAGCTAACGCTCAATTAAGAGGAGATGTTTATAATCTTGTAGAAAGTTTGCAAAATCAAATACTAGAAATAGTAGCTAATATTGAAGTTAACATTGATTACCCCGAATATGATGACGCTCTTGAAATAACAAATGAAATCATAATTCCTAAAACGGAGGAACTAATCGTAAAAATAGATAAAATATTAAGAGAAGCCCAAACCGGTCAAATAATAAGAGATGGCATCAAAACCGTTATTGTTGGAAAGCCTAATGTTGGAAAATCAAGTTTGCTCAACACTTTATTAAAAGAAGATAAAGCTATTGTAACCGACGTCTCTGGTACAACAAGAGATTTAATTGAAGCTGAATTAAACTTGGATGGTGTTATCCTAAAATTAATCGATACTGCCGGCATTAGAGTTACTGATGATATCGTTGAAAGAATCGGAATCAACAAAACTAAAAAAGCTATCTCCGAAGCCGATTTAATTCTTCTAGTGCTAGATCAATCAGAAATCTTAACTGATATGGATAAAGATTTGTTAAGTTTAACAAAAGATAAGCCAAGAATTTTAATTGGCAATAAAATGGATTTAGGTTCTAAATTAAATGTTATAGATGAACATGTAATAAATATTTCCGCAAAAAACAATGTTGGTATCGATAGATTATCTTCAGAGGTTAAGAAGCTATTTATCGATGAAAAACTGCTTACTAGCGACTATACTTTAGTTTCTAACACAAGACATATCGGCAAACTGGAAGAAGTTAAACTGGCTTTAAATCAAGCGTTAAAAGCCGCAAAAGATGAAATGCCTATCGACATGGTTGAAATAGATTTGCGTAAGGCGTGGACAAGTTTAGGAGAAATTACCGGAGAGTTTTCCGTTGATGACTTAATCTCCAACTTGTTTTCAAAATTCTGTTTAGGCAAATGATGTTTCATGTGAAACCTTATAATAAAAACAATGCGATAATTTTCGCATTGTTTTAATATTAATCAATTGTTTTTGCTTGCTAATATTTATCTAAAAAACTCACTTTTTCAGCGTCATCTTCGTAATAGCCTAAAACGCTAGATAAATTAATATTCTCTGCAGATCTGAAAATATTGATATCCGTATTTATATATGTATCTCTTAACTTGTCAATCAGCTGTTTCATTTCTTGTCTTTTTGAATCAATATTTCGTTCCTGAAATAAACAACCTTTAGGGTTAACTTTAAGGCCGTGGTATTTTATGAAACGCTCTACATCTTTTTCTTTGATTAAATACATTGGTCTTATTAGTTCTAATCCCTCATAGTTTTTTGATTTAGCTTTCGGCAACATTGTTTTAAATGTTCCGGTATAAAATATATTCATTAAAGTCGTTTCAATCACGTCATCAAAATGATGACCTAAAGCTAATTTATTGCAGCCTAATTCTTGAGCCGCTTTATATAAGAAACCCCTTCTCATTCTCGCACATAAAAAGCAAGGTGAATCAGGACTCATTCGATTAGCTATCTCATAAACCAATGAATCTTTAGTTATTTGTTCTATCCCAATTTTTTTAATATTCTCTGCATGATCAACTAAAAACTTTTCAGTAAAACCTGAGTTCATCATCAAATATTTCACTTCGATATTATTGTTATAATGCAATTTATATTCTTCAAACAAAGCCGCTAATAACAACGAATCCTTTCCCCCGCTTAAAGCCACACAAATTTTGTCATTTTCTTGAATGAGTTTATAATCATCAATCGCTCTTAAAAAGCGACCAAATAAAACACTTTTATATGTTTTATTTAATGATTTTGATATGTAATTAAAATAATTAGTTTCTTTCAATTTTATCACCTACATATATGATATAGTAAAGCGTGTAATCCTACAAAATTATTTCTTATAATTAAAAATAATCTAAAATAATCTAAAATAATCATTGATAATCAGAAATTTATGTGATATAATTTATAATAAGAAAATATTGTATTATAATGGAGGTTGTAGCATGAGTAAATTCGAATGGGCTTCAAAAAAACCCTTGGATGAGTTAGCGACATTATATGAAGCTAACATCACCCTCAATAAATCAGCAACTAACTATTTTGAATCAGCTTATGTGGTCTTATTGGGATTAGATAAAATAAATAAACTAATCGCGGTAAAACCAGTCACAAAAGAAAAAATTAGTTTAGGGTATATTCCTGAAGAGCAAAGACATAATATTACCATTAAGTCTAGTTACTCAAGAGTATGTAATAAGTTATTTTTAAGTGAAGTTGCTGAATTAATGAATCTCGATTTTTCTGAAAAAAATTCTTACAAATTCAAGGCGTATTGGAATAAAGATGAAAATGCCTTGATAATTGATTTGAACAAGGAAGAGGTGTAGTAATATGTTCTTAGCTATTGACGCTGCTAACACCATGATTTTTATTTGGTTTGCAGTAATTATCGTTGCCGGCGTGGTCGAAGCTTTAACCATGGATTTATCAAGTGTATGGTTTTCAGTTGGAGCGTTCTTTGCTCTGATAGTATCCATATTTTTTCCTGAGTTAATCTGGCTCCAAGTACTCATTTTTATTGCTTTTTCAGTAGCTCTACTTCTTGTTCTTCGTCCTATATTTAAAAAATACATCAAGAAAAATGAAATTAAAACAAACGCTGATTCTTTAGTTGGTAAAATCGCTGTTTGTATAAAACCAATCCTTGATGGCGAAAGAGGCGAAGTTAAAATTGAAGGAAAAATATGGACCGCTATTGCTAATGAAAATATTCAATTAAATGAAAAAGTTATCGTTTTGGCTATCAAAGGCGTAAAATTGGTGGTTAGAAAAGAATAATGAATGCTGGATTTTTTAGGAGACTATTTTCAACTACCATAGATATGATGTTTGTTTTCACAATTATTTATCTAAGTTTTATTTTATTTGGTAGACCATTTTTACAAGCAAAAATTGAAAATTATGACGAAATAAATGCTAGTTATGTAGAAATAATGTCAGTTTACAACGAAAACTTAAGTGAAATTCAAAAGGAATATGAAGTTAGCCGTGAATTAGCTGGATCAGATGAAGAACTTAAGGCACAGGCTTTAGAAATATACTTAGAAAAAACTGCCGTTTTGAAAGATCAAAACTTAATCGATACGGCTCCTTATAACGGCCCTTTAGGCATTTATTTCACAAGCGTTATCTATTATTACTTATTTTTATTTTTAGTACTAATGACTGTTTATACCTTAGCTTTTAAAGGTAGAACAATTGGCAGAAGAACCATGCGCGTTAAATTGGCCGGTCCAGTTAATGCTATGTCCATCTTCTTACATGACATCGCTTTTAAATACCTAATCGTTATTGTTTTAGTACCAATTAATGTTTTATTCGCAATAATGTTACTTATGTTTATGGCCTTGATTGACACTGGTTTAATTGGAGCCACAAGAAACAAAATTACCATTAGAGATATGATAACCAAAATTACTGTTGAAAAAACAGAATATAAATATTAAATAGGAGGAAATTATTATGTTTGTACCAATGTTTTTAGAAATTTCAACTTTAGCTATTATTTTATTGGTTGCTTTGGCAATAATCATCCTTGTCTACTTAGGATCAAGATTTAAAATTGTTCCTCAAGCAACAGAATACGTGATCGAAAGGTGGGGTAATTATTACACTACTTGGACTGCAGGATTGCATTTTATGGTTCCTTTTATTGATCGTGTTAGAAGAACTTACAATGCAAGGGGTATGGTAAGTGATGTAATTAACTTAAAAGAACAAGTTTTAGACTTTCCACCACAAGCAGTTATCACTAAAGATAATGTAACAATGCAAATTGATACAGTTGTTTTCTTACAAATAACTGATTCCAAACAATTTGTTTATGGCGCTGAAAACCCTGGACAATTAATTGAACAATTAACAGCTACTACTCTTCGTAATATTATCGGTGAGTTAGAATTAGACCAGACTTTAACATCTAGAGATTTAATCAATGAAAGAATGCGTATAATTCTTGATGACGCTACTGATCCATGGGGTATTAAGATTAACCGTGTTGAAGTTAAAAATATTATCCCACCAAAAGAAATCCGCGAAGCAATGGAAAAACAAATGCGTGCAGAACGTGAACGTCGTGAATCAATTTTGATTGCTGAAGGTAAGAAGCAAGCTGCCATCTTAACAGCTGAAGGTGAAAAAGCTAAAAATATCCTTGAAGCTGAAGGTGAAAAAGAAGCTGCTATTCGAGCTGCGGAAGGTCGTGCTGAAGCGATTCTAAAAGTTCAAACAGCAACCGCTGAAGGTATTAGATTAATTAAAGAAGCTGGAGCTGATCAAGCATTCCTTACTTTAGAAGCTTATAAAGCAATGGAAAAAATTGCTCAAGGCCAAGCTACTAAGATAATTATTCCTTCCGATATGCAAGGAATAGTTGGAATGGCTAGCGGATTAGTTGAATCTCTTAAAGAACCTCAAAAAGAGCCAAAACTAAAATAATTTAAACAAATTAAAAGGCAAAGATTTTTGATAATCTTTGCCTCTTTTTATTTTATTAAGCAAATAAAATTAAACTTACTGCCATTAATACCATTCCTAAAATAACTCCCGTTATAGCTATATGGTGTTTACCGTATTTTTCAGCCGTAGGCAATAGTTCATCCAAAGAAATATAAATCATAATACCGGAAACAAAAGCAAAAACTAAACCAAAAGTCATATCACTAAATATCGCTCTCAAAGCAAAATAACCAATTACAGCTCCTATTGGTTCGGCTAAACCTGAAGCAAAGGCGTAACAAAACGCTTTCTTCTTTGAACCAGTAGCTTGATATATCGGCACTGCAACCGCAATACCTTCAGGAATGTTATGTAAGGCAATAGCTATAGCAATACTTATACCTAGAGATAAACTGTCCATGGCGGCCACAAAAGTAGCTAAACCTTCAGGGAAATTATGGATTGTGATTGCTAAAGCTGAAAACAATCCCATTCTCATAAGGTTTTTCTTATCCCTCTCATCATTTGTTTCATCAGGGATTTCATGCGGATTTTCAGCTTCAGGAATTATCCAGTCAATTAAAGCGATAAAACCCATGCCTACAAAGAAAGCAATAACAGCGTAAATATATCCGGTTTTTGGTTCAAATATTTCAGATAGGGATGCAATAGCCTTGGGCATGATTTCGACAAAAGAAACGTAAATCATAACTCCTGCACTAAACCCTAAGGCGAAAGTTAAAAATACTTTTGATTTAGCTCGTTTGTGAAAAGCTATTAGCCCACCAATACCGGTTGATAGCCCCGCAAATAGAGTTAACAGAAATGCATAAAGTTCAGACATCGTCTTTCCTCTTCCTATAGAATCATTTTTATTTATCATAGCATTTTTATTCATTTAATTCAATCAATATAGCAAGATAAACTTTGAGTTGATTATCTTTTTTTAGTATCGGATATCATTAATTAAAAAGCTCGAATAATTTCCGAGCTTTTCATTTTATTAAAATTCACATTTTTTTGGAGTTCTTGGGAATGGCAGCACATCTCTGATGTTATCAATGCCAGTAACATACATAATCATTCTTTCAAGGCCCATTCCAAATCCGGCGTGTTTACAGCCGCCGTATTTTCTTAAATCTAAATACCACCATAAATCTTCATCGTCTACCTGCATTTCTTTCATTCTTTTTTGTAAATAATCCAATCGTTCTTCTCTTTGAGACCCTCCCATTAATTCTCCAGCCCCAGGGACTAAAAGGTCCATCGCCGCTACTGTTTCACCGTCATCATTCAATCTCATATAGAAAGCCTTGATCTCTTTAGGCCAATCGACAACAAAAACAGGACCATTAAAATATTTAGTTAAAAACTTCTCGTGTTCAGTTGATAAATCTTGTCCTTGTTCGGGTTTTACTTCAAATTCTTTGCTATTAGCAAATAAAATATCTATAGCTTCTTTATGTGAAACTCGAGCAAATTTAGATTCTAGAACCTTTCTTAATTTATCAATTAAACCTTTTTCTACAAATTGATCAAAGAATTTCAACTCCGTCATACATGTTTCAAACAAATCTTTAATAATGTATTTAACCATGGCTTCAGCTAAAGCCATGTCATCATTTAAATCAGCAAAAGCAATCTCTGGTTCAATCATCCAAAACTCGGCAGCGTGTCTTGGGGTATTAGAATTTTCAGCTCTAAAGGTTGGTCCGAAAGTATAAACGTTTTTATATGCTAAAGCATAAGCCTCTGCTTGTAATTGGCCCGAAACGCTAAGGCTTGATTTTTTACCAAAGAAATCGTTAGCATAATTTTCTTCAGGTTTTTTATCTCCCAACGTGGTTACTTGGAACATTTGGCCAGCACCTTCTGCATCACTACCCGTTATTATTGGAGCATGAAGATAAATAAACCCTTGTTCTTGAAAATATTTATGAATCGCATAAGAAACAACTGATCTAACTCTAAAGACGGCGTTAAATAAATTTGTACGAACGCGAAGATGAGCATTTTCTCTTAAAAATTCTCTACTATGTCTTTTAGGTTGAATCGGATAATCATCTAGACTATCTCCCTCTAAAGAGATTTGATTTGCTTTTATCTCAAACGGTTGTTTCATCTCAGGTGTTAAAACCACTTTTCCTTTAATGATTACCGATGAGCCAACTCTAAATTTAGAAACTTCTTTAAAATTTTGTAAGGTTTCCACTTCATACACTACTTGAACAGAGTCAAAAATCGTTCCATCGTTTAGGTCGATAAAACCAAATTCTTTTTGTGAACGATTATTTCTTATCCAACCTGATAATACTACTTCTTTATCTTTGTATCCAACAAAATCATGGTACAATTTTTTAATTTCTATCGCCATAAAAAATCTCCTTTTAAAATCCGTTTTCTTATATCTTCTGGGTGCTTTTCAATCGCATACCTCAACATAGTTCTTGGTATAATCTGATAATTTACTTCTAAATATTCATTGAGTGTTTCTTGATTTTTTTTACCTAATTCTCTTAACATCCAACCACAAGCTTTATGAATTAAGTCATGCTTGTCCTTAATCAGGTTATCAACTATATCTAGAGTAACTTCTAGACAATTGTTTAAAATTAAGTAATGTGTAGATACAATTGCAACTCTTTTATACCACAAATTCGTCGATAATGATAGTTCATACAATAAATTGAAGTCATTGATACTATACAAATATCTACCAAGAATATTCGCTGCAGAAATATCCACTAAATCCCAATTATTAACATAATCGAGATTATCTAAATATAATTCAACTAACTTCTTTTGTTTGCTTGAGTCCGCTTTTTTCATTTGACGAAGCATAATGCTTAGTGCAATTGAACGATAATCATGGATTTGGTGTTGTAACAGTTTTATTAACTCTCCGTTATCAATGTTTTTGTAGGATTTTTCTGCAAAAGTTCCTATTGTCGCGGAATTCATCCCGATAAAATAATCCAATTCTCCGTCACAATAAGTCTCTTTATGATATCTAGTATAGTTTTTAACTTCATGATCTTTGTATAAAAGGTTCAGTTCTTCTAACAACATAATAATCCCTCCTAAAAAAATAAAAATCGCCCTTTCAAATGAAAGGACGAATATTTATCCGTGGTACCACCTTAGTTCCGCTTAGCGGCTCTTAATTATCTTTAACGCAGATTATACGTACAGTTCTACTTAATTCTTCTGTCTCTCGTGGGTGTTTTTCAGATAAGATTTATTCTGGGCTTTCACCATCTCCCATTCGCTAAACAATAACCTTTATCTTACTCTTCCATTCATCAATTTAATATATTATAACATAAGAAAAACATTTGTAAAGATAGTGATTATCTTTCGCAAGAAAATAATGTTGAGACTCCTTGGTCATCAATAATGTTGATGATTCCCTGTCCTAAAAGTTCCGCAGTAGATAACTGAACTAGTTTAGGAAAAATCTTTTCTTTCGGTAATTCTATAGTATTAGTGCAAATAATTTCTTTAATCGGTGCTTCCATTAATAAATCAGTAGCATTCTTAGAAAATACTGGGTGAGTACAACAAGCATATATATCTTTAGCCCCAGCCTCAGTAAGTGCCCTAGCCGCTGCCGATATTGACCCAGCAGTGTCAATCATGTCATCAATGATAACGCAAGTTTTCCCTTTAACTTTACCAATGATATTCATAACTTCAGCTACATTTGGTTCTGGACGCATTTTATCGATAATCGCAATTGGCGCTTGTAATATGTTAGCTAAATCCCTTGCTCTACCAACACCACCATGATCGGGCGAAACAACACATACATTTTCTAAATTTTTCTTTAAAATATAGTTTGAAATCAACGGCATAGCTCTAAAATTATCAATAGGGATATCAAAAAACCCTTGAATTTGTGGAGCGTGCAAATCCATACTTACTACTCTAGCTGCACCTGCAACTTGTAACAGGTTAGCAACTAATTTTGCAGAGATTGGTTGCCTTGCTTTCGCCTTACGGTCTTGTCTTGAATAACCGTAATAAGGAATCAAAACATTTACCTCTCGTGCTGATGCTCTTTTTAAAGCATCAATCATAATTAAAAGTTCCATGATATGTTCATTAACTGGACTACATGTAGATTGGATAACAAAAACCTTGTGTCCTCTTACGGTTTCAGGGATATTAATGTTTATTTCTCCATCAGCAAAATGTGTTACCTCACATTTGCTTAAAGGAATGCCAATATAATCAGCAATATCCTGAGCTAACTGAACATTAGAGCTTAAAGCAAATATCTTAACTTTTGATCCATGAAAAACAGCCATAAAAAACCAGCGCAATACAAAATCTATTGCTTCCCTTTCTCAATAATAGATTAATTCACTTATATTATACAACATTCACGACAAACAAAAAAGACAGAATTTCCTTTAAAAATAAAAAAACATCGACTTTAGTCGACATTTTCAGTTTCTTGTTCGTTACTTAATTCTGGCAAGGCATGAAAAGTATCTAAAACTGCTTTTTCAATCATAGAGCGAGTTTCACTGTTAATAGGATGAGCAACATCCTTATAATCGCCGCTAGGCATTTTGCGACTTGGCATCGCTACGAATAACCCATTTTTTCCTTCAATGATTCTCAGTTCATGAACAACAAAGCAGTTATCAATCGTAATGGCAGCTACTCCTACTAATCGATTATCTCCGTTGATTCTTTTCGCACGTACCTCTGTTATCTTCACACTACCACCTCTTTGACAAATTATATCATGTTTATTTTTTATAATTCAATAGGTTAGCGAAAATTTTATAAGAAATTGTAAGTTTTAACTAAGTAATTCACTTTATACTCGGTTGTAAAATGAGAAAAGTCTTCATTTTCACCAATAATCTTTATAAATGTTGATCCTGAACCGGTCATAATCAAACCGGATGAACCAAGCTTATCAATTAGAATTTTTTTAAAATCGTTAATGCTTTGATAATTCTCTACAACAACTTGTTCTAGAGAGTTAAACATGAAATTCTTAAAGCCAGCTATATCATTCTTTTCTAAAAACTTTTTTGCCTCATGGATATTCTTTTGTTCAAATCCTTTTTTATCACCGAATTCAAACACAGTTTTAGTGCTAATATATTCTTTTGGATTAATTAACAAAACTTTATAACTACTCAAATCAACTGATATTTTTTCGATTTTTTCACCAATGCCAGTAACATAAGCCGGGTAATCTATCAAACAATACGGGATATCAGCTCCAAACATCGCTCCAATTTCACTCATTATCTCATTCGTAAGTTCTAAATTAAACAATCTATTTATCCCTTTTATTACAGCTGCACTATCCGCAGAATTTCCTGCTAAACCAGCTCCGAAAGGAATGTTTTTCTCAATTGTTATTTCTAGTCCAGATTTAATCTGGAAATTTCTCAACATGTATTTAGCAACTTGAATTACCACATTGTCCTGATTTGATAAAAATAAATCATTAGATCGGATAATTACAGTCTCAGGACAGTCGATAATTTTAAATTTAATATTGTCAAAAAGATCGATTTTAGCGTTGATCATTTCTAGATTATGATACCCGTCATTACGCTTGTCCAAAACATTAAGGAATAGATTTACTTTTGCATATGCTTTTTCTTCAATCATATTAACCCCTCATTTCTTTAGTTTGTTTATGTAATAATATTCTCCAACCCAAAATAGAGACCACGGCAGCGCCAATAGAGCCAACCAATAAATCTAACATCGTATCCATCAAACCATAGGGTTGTGGGTATATTAAGCTTTCATTAATCCATTGATATCTTTGCATATTTCTTGAGGTGTCATTGTTTATATTATACGCAATTGTATCTACCGCAAACTCATAAAATTCCCAGATAACTAAAAGCGTAATAGAAAAACAAAAAGCAAAAACGCTTAATATCCCTGGGCTAAGTCTGGTTTCTTTACTTTTAGAAATATTAAAAAAGTGAATTATTTCATAACCGATAACTGAAATAAATGTTCCGCTAACGATATGCAATAGTTTGTCATACCCTTTGACCGTTTCTAAAAACCCATGAATATTCCCTAAGACTATTGCGCTAAAAAGAAATACTAAGACAATTATCTCTAGATAGTTAGGAATATTCAATTTAAATCTTGACTCTATGATCCAGGGTATCGAAAATAAAACGGCTGCTAAAAATCCCAAAAAGATATTTGAAAAACTCGCATCTCTCTGTTCGGGAGATGTTGCAAAAGCTACACTGAAACTAGCAGCAGCAATTTCTAAAATAACAATTCCTAATAAAATAAAATAAACTGTTTTTGAAGATTCTAATCTTTTGGTTTTTTTCATATCATCCCTCCACTTAAATAAGTCTAGGATATTATATCATTTTTAGGTATTTTTGTTAAGAGCCGTGCCGATTTCTTAACTTAAGACATCCAAAGTTATTATATCTTCTGCCGGTATTTTTTCTAAAGTATCTAAAATAACTAGTCGATTAGGAAAATCTAATTTTTTTACTGATCCGTAAGTAACTTTGATATAACCGTCGCTGTAATATTTCAATTCAACTTCTTTCTTTTCTTTAATTGCTAACTGAATATTTTGATTTAAGGTTTCATAATCATCATCACTAAGGATCGGTTTGGCTTTTTTCCCTAGTCGGTGTTGCATTTCTTGAAGCATTGAATGATATCCGTTCAAAGCGTCAAAAGCAGCCCACTTAATAATTCCTCTATCAACGTAAACGCTAGGCATTGTGACCACCTATCATTTCGTTCCGCGATTTAATTGTTGATTCTTTTAATTCGCTAGAAGCACGATTTACACTGTTCTTGCCAAACCTTTCTTTAATTTCGTCCACCGCTTGAAACACTTGTTTTTCTTTTAAAACGCTACTAATGTCCTCAAATAAATTTACTTGGTAGTCGCGATCATCAATTAGTCCTGTTACCGAAACTCTCACCACTCTAATCGGTGAATCATTATAGAATTTATTCATAATTTTTAAACATAATTGATAAATATGAGATTCATTGCTAGAAGGTTGCGAAAGTTGCATTTGTCTCGCAAAACCCCCGCCTATATCCTTGCTATAACCTAAACCGAAATGTACAGTAGAAGCTTTCTTTTTACTTACTCTCAGCCTCCTACAAACATCATCAACCATTTCTCTAATTATCTGGAATATTTCTGGTTTATAATAATCTTCAAATAAAGTTTGACCAATTCCATAACTCTTACTCTTAGGTTTTAATCTTAACTTTTCCTGAATTAAACTCATGTCTATACCGTGTGTGTGATAATAGAGCTCCTCGCCGATAATACCAAATTTTTTCTTTAATTTTTTTACATCATATTTTGCTAAATCTTCTATTTTCTCAATTCCTAAAGCATTGAGGTTTCTTTCTGTATTTTTACCAATACCCCACATTTTAGATAAAGGTTTTATTGGCCAAAGTTTATTAGGCAAATCTTCATAAGACCATTTTGCAATAAAATCAGGAGAATGTTTTGATTCTATATCCAAAGCCAACTTCGCAATTAACATGTTCGGCCCAATACCACAAGTAGAATATATTTTTGTTTGCTTGTAAACTTCTGCCATTATTTTTTTAGCTAACTCATAATCAGTCATTTTATAATAGTTTAAATATTCGGTAAAATCTAAAAAAACTTCATCAACCGAATACACATAAAGGTCTTCTTCGGAAATAAATTGTAAATAAATTTCAATTATTTTAGTAGAATATTCTAGATATCTTTCCATTCGGGGTTTTCTATAGATGATTTCTATGTTTTTTGGCAATTCATATACCCGACAACGATTGGGGACCCCAAGTTTTTTTAGATAGGGAGTTACCGCTAAAACTATCGAGCCACCGCCTCTTTCTTTATCAGCCACCACTAAAGCTGTTTTGAAGGGGTCTAGCCCAGAAACAGCGCATTCTACCGATGCATAGAAACTTTTTAAATCAATACAAAGAATATTTTTATTTAGTTTGTACTCTTCCATAAGCCCCCTCCTTTAATAATATTATACAATTAAAAATCATAAAAAACTATGATTTATAAGATATTATCAATATAAAAAATTTTCAACTTATATATTTAAATAAGCCATTAAAAAAAGCAAGATTTATGCTTAATCTCACTTCATTTTAATAAATTCCAAATTCTATTTTTTACTTATAGTTTATTGTTTTTAATTCTCTCAATTAAATCTAAAACTTTAATTTTAATAAAATTTCTCGTTTCTTCAAAAGCTTTTTTTCCCTCCGCTCGAATCATCTAAATTCCAATTCGATTACTTGTCATATTTAGCAAACGGATCATCGCTATCATCTTTTGCTTTTTCTTCTTGCTTGATTTTAGCCATGACAACATTCTTTGGTTCTATCACTATAGCTAATATTAAATATAGCAATAACCCTGTTCCTGCGAATAATACAGAAACTACCCAAAGCACCCTTATCAAAGACACGTCTAAATCAAAATAATCGGCCAAACCAGAACAAACACCAAAGATGGATTTGTTTTCTGTATCACGATATAATTTTTTACTTGTGCTCATGTTTACCTCCTATTTTTATTTCTATTTCTAAACCAATTAGCAATATCTTTTCTTTTAACAAAAGTAACAAAATATCCAGTAATTAATATCGCTATTGGTAAAACAAATACCAGCACAAAAGTGGATGTAGTTATTTCAGCTTGTATTTTTACATCTAAAGTTTCAGATATACCATTATCAAAATAAATCGTTATTTTTGTATCACCATACCTAAACCCTTTTATATTTCCCTCATTATCAACATAAACTAACTCATTGTTATGAGAATGATAACCAATAATCGATGACACTCCAGTTACTATGAAATCATCAATATCAATAGTTTCTCCAATCTTCAAATAAACAATTTTGATCGGTTTTCTTAATTTATCAATCGCATCATTAAGCATTAATTCTACATTGTCTACCTCTTCTTGAGTTGCATTAGCATTAATCATCAAATTTAAACTTGCATTTAAAGCGTAACTATAATATGCATAAGAACTCGCTGAATAATCAGATTGTTTATAGTTTTTTACCTTATTATATAATTCTCCTAAAGAAGTTAAATCTGCCTTCAAAACCAAAATATTTGCTAGATTTTCTAAATTTGATACGGTAGAAAGATATAGTTCATCATTTAAGTTATCTCCAGTAATAATTAAATATAATCTATTTAATTCTTCATTATAAGCTAAAATTGACATTGGTGTATAAGGGGATAAATCAATATCACTTACATCGTTATAGATATCCAGTAACTGACTGTTATCTATTTTTAATTCTAAAAGAACTAATATATCTAAAATTTGGCTTGTTAATTCATCCACATAAGCTTGAGAAATATTATTGTCAGCTATTACAGAATTAACATAAAGATAATTTCCATAATTATCCACTTCTGTTTTGAATAGTTCATATGAGTTTAAAGTATATAAAACTTTCTCTTCATAATACGCAATTATAGCTTGATTATTAGCGTTAATCAAATTAGTTTTATTAGCTTGAACAATAAGTAAATTTATTGCCTCTTGAATATCTAATGTCAAACTTTGAATAATTACCTCTCCCGAAGTTGGCTCAGTTATAATCTCATGGATTGAATTCAATTCGCTCATATATGCATTGATTGAATTCGGTGTATAACCGCTAAAATCAATAGCTATCGCTTGATTGTAAAGCAAGATTATTTCATCATAAGTTGTTTGAAAAGTTAAATATGATAAAGCTAATTCCAACAAAGAGACAATTTCATCAATTTCTATTTGTGTCGTTTCTGGATTTTCTATCGTTTCTTTTATATTGACAGTTCCGCCCATATTATTAACAATGGTTAAAAATGCATTAAAAGAGTTAATCTCATAAAGTCTCTCTGGGCCAATACCTTCTCTATCGATAGCCTCTTCCGCTTGATAAAGTAAAACTTCTGCCTCTGAAGTATCTGCACCCTTGACGACAAAAACAAAAAACATACTTAAAAAAGCTAAAAAAACTATTAAGCTATATTTTTGTGTTTTTATCATTCATATCACCTGTTTAAAAGACTTTATTATAAATAAAATCAACTTTTCGCTTATAAAATTCTAAATCAAATAATGTATTTATTTCATCTTGGTTAAATAAGGTTTTTATCTTTTCATTGTCTTTAACTAAATCGATAAAACTAATATTTTGTTCATATGCCTTATATGCTAAAATTTGAACCAAATCATAAGCTTCTTCCCTAACCAATCCTTTATCAATTAATGAAGTTAATATTTTCTGAGAAAAAATTACTCCTTTTGTCAAATAAATGTTACTCAACATCTTTTTCTCATCGACTACTAAATCTTTAATGACTTTTATATATCTAGTAAACATATAGTCGATAAGTGTTGTTGCATCTGCCAAAACTATTCTTTCAACAGAAGAATGACTTATATCTCTTTCGTGCCACAAAGCAATATTTTCAAAAGTAGAAAGCATATAACCTCTTAAAACTCTAGTTATCCCGGAAATGTTTTCGCTAACAATGGGGTTTTTCTTATGCGGCATTGCGGAAGATCCTTTTTGTTTATCAGAAAAAGGTTCTCTAACTTCGCTAACTTCCGTTCGTTGTAAATGACGAATTTCTACAGCAATTTTTTCTAATGTTGAAGCTAATAAAACCAAAGAACTCAAATAATTAGCATGTCGATCTCTTTGCAAAGTTTGTGTGGATATATTAACGGTTCCTAAACCTAATTTCCGGCAAACATATCTCTCAATTTCAGTATCTATGAAGGCATAATTTCCTACAGCGCCAGAAATTTTTCCAACCTCGATTTCTTCAGCAGCTCTTAAAAACCTCTGATAATTTCTTGACAATTCATCAAACCATAAAGCGAACTTCAAACCGAAAAGGGTAATATCCGCATGAATCCCATGAGTTCTTCCGATACAATAAGTTTCTTTATACTTAAAAGCTTGAGTTTTTAAAACTTTTAAAAAATTTTTTACATCAGTTTTAATTATCTCATTTGCTCTTTTAAGCAAAACTCCATATGTTGTATCAACGACATCGGTTGAAGTCAATCCATAATGAATAAATCTTTTTTCTCTGCCAAGGCTCTCTGAAACAGCTCTTGTAAAAGCAATAACATCATGCTTTGTTTCTTTTTCAAGTTGTTTAACTCTTTTTAATGAATAACTAGCGTTATTCTTAATAAGACTTAATTCTTCATCACTAACAATTTCTAAATGATTTAAAGCTTCTGCATTTAAAATTTCAATTTCTAAAAATACATCAAACTTACTTTTATCTGACCAAAGACTTTTCATCCTAGGATTTGTATATCGATCTATCATTATTTTTCTCCGACTAAATCTAGATAGCATTTTAAAGTATTTTCCAACAAACACGCTATCGTCATTGGTCCAACCCCTCCTGGCATAGGAGTAATATAGCTAGCTTTAGTTTCTACTTTTTCAAAATTGACATCTCCATAAAGTTTTCCATCAACTCTAGACACGCCTACATCAATTACCACTGCGCCATCTTTAACAAAAGACTCATCAACCATATGCGCTTTACCAATAGCAGCTATTAAAATATCAGCTTGATTTGTAATTTCTCTGATATTCATTGTTCTAGAATGACAAATAGTAACAGTAGAGTTTCTTTGCAGCATTAACTGGGCCATTGGTTTTCCGACTATTTGACTTCTACCAATAATTACGCAATGTTCTCCTTCGGTTTTAATGTTATACTCATCTAAAATTCTTGTGATTCCAAGAGGAGTGCATGGAACTAAAGCATCTTGATTTTTGCTTAATTTAGCAACGTTTTCATTCGCAAATCCATCAACGTCTTTTCTATAATTAATTGAATTAATCACTTTTTCCGAATTTATATGTTTAGGAATGGGCAATTGTAATAATATACCATGAACACTTGGATCATTATTCAATTCTTCAATAACTTCTATTAATTCTTGTTCGTTAATATCAGCTGGTTTTTTAATTATTGTTGATTTCATGCCAACTTGCATTGAAGCTTTTTCTTTAAATCTAACATATGTTTCGCTTGCCGGATCTGCGCCTACTAAAACAACAGCTAAATGTGGTTCAATTTGATATTTGTTAATATATTTCTCTATTTCTATTTTTAACCTTGATTTAATTTTGTTAGCCAGCGTTGTTCCATCTAAAATAATAGCCATATCTATTCCTCCTTTTGATACAAATATTGATCAACAATTTCACCGTAATAAACTGTATGATTGGCGTTATTGTTATAATATCTTGATTTTACTATTGGCAAAACTGATTTTTGATCTAAAGTTTGCTTATATATAACTCTACACTCATAATGTAAATCTGCCTCAGCAATTATCGGCGTATCTATTTTCCGGCCTTTAATCGGGGTAAAATTACATTCTTTGAACTTATCCATATCTCTAAGAGATTTAGTTCCACAAATTCCTATTTCTTTCAACAACTTGTTCTTGATTGGAACTGAAACAGTGAATTCATTACTTGATTCAATTAAATCGTAAGTTGCTCGTGAGTCTCTTACTAAAACAATAAATATCGGTCGTCCCCAAATAACAGTTATTCCTCCCCAACCAATTATCATCGAGTTGATGGTATCTGCTTTCTTAGTATTTAAAAATATTCCTGGACTCATTTTCTCCAAAACAATATTCGAATATTCAAAAACATCGATTTCTTTATACATAATATCCTCCTTGCTTACTATGTTAATTATATCACAATCTAACCCTGTAGATAAAGTTTTACCGTGAAAATTTGGCTATTTTTAAATATGATTGAAGCTGTATTAACATTTTTATTCAAATTTATGATAAAATTATTAGATGTACAAGGAGTTAAATATGAAAATAGGGATTATCGGCTTAGGTTTAATTGGTGGAAGCATAGCAAAAGCATTGAGAAAATCGCATGAAATTTCAGCTTTTGACATCAATAAAGAAGCCTTAACTTTCGCAATCGAAAATAACATAATAGACAAAGCTTATTTTGACTTAGAAGCTTTTTTAAACAATAATAATTTGATATACCTTTGTTTATACCCCGAATCCATAGTTAGCTTTTTCAAAGAGAATAGTCGCCTAATTAAAAAAGATACAATTTTTATTGAGATTTCCGGAATTAAAACTAAATTAATCCAAGACATAAGAAAATTGAATCTGAATTATATCGACATTGTTTATACTCATCCAATTGCCGGAAGAGAAGTAAGCGGTGTGTTTTTCGCTGATGAAAAAATATTTTTTAATGGTAATTATGCTATCATCAATGATCAAAACACAAAAACAGAAAATTTGGAGTTAGCTTATTCTTTAGCAAAAGAAATGGGTTTTAAAAACATTTCAAAAATTAATGCAAAACTTCACGATCAAATAATTGCTTATACTTCTCAACTTACACATATCATTTCTCTATCTTTAGTTAACTCATTTAGCAATAGTGTTGATTTATCTCATTTTACTGGTGACTCATATCGTGATTTGACTAGAATAGCAAATATTAATATTAATCTTTGGGCTGATTTATTTACTAATAATAAAAATGCTTTAATTGATATTATAGCTAATTTTGAAAATGAATTATCTAAGTTTAAAAATGCTTTAGCTACAAATAATCTCGAAGAACTTGAAACTTTGATGGAAAAAGCAAAAAACAAACACAATAAATATTTGGAAGGTAATAAAAATGAAAGTTAAAGTTTATCCCGGTTTTGCCCAAGGACAAATTCAAGTCCCTCCTTCAAAATCTTTGTTGCATCGCGCTATAATTTGCGCCTCATTAGCAAAAGGTACTTCAGCAATAAAGAATATTGTCTACTCAGAAGATATAAAAGCAACAATTAATGCTTTCAAAAAACTTGGAGTGAAAATTATAAAAGAGGAAAATTCGCTAAAAGTAATAGGTTCTGGAGAATTGATATTTCTCGAAAATGAAACTATTGACTGTAACGAATCTGGATCAACTATAAGATTTTTAATTCCTCTTATAACAAATTCAAGCGGTATATATATCACTGGAACAAAATCTTTGCTTAATAGACCAATGTCAATTTACGAAGACATTTTTAAAGATAATGACTTGGTATTCAAAAGAGAAGAAAATAGAATTTTTTTAAAAGGTGATTTGCCAGCCCAAAAATATGTTGTAAAAGGAAATATTAGTTCACAGTTTATCAGCGGGTTACTCTTTACTTTACCATTAAAAAAAGAAGATTCTGAAATACAAATAATCGGTGATTTTGAGTCAAAAAAATACGTAGATATGACTTTAGAAGTGCTAAAGTGTTTTGGTATTAATATAATTGAACAAGAAAATATTTATTATATACAAGGAAATCAATCCTACCGACCAACTGACTATAAAGTTGAATCTGATTATTCTCAATTAGCATTTTTTGCCGTTGCCGGTATAATTAACGGCGATATTAAAATAACCAATCTCAATCCCTTTTCTTTACAGCCAGATGCTAGTATAATTGACGTAATTAAAAAAATGAATGGTAAAGTTTCCAAAGAAAAGCACAGTCTTCGTTTTACTAAAAGTATCACAACTAATATCGATCTTGATGTAAGTCAGTTTCCTGACATCGCCCCAATACTTTCAATTTTAGCTGGGCTTTCACAAGGCGAGTGTTTAATTTATAATGCCAGAAGATTGAAAATAAAAGAAACTGATCGTTTACAGGCTATAAACGATATTTTGAAAAAACTAGGAGTTAGAACCGATGTCTATGAAGAAAGTTATCGTATTTATGGTCAAGAGGGTTATCATGCCAATGTCTTTGATTCTTACAATGACCATCGGATGGTTATGTCAATAGCTATTGCCGCTTTAAGGTCAAATAACCCTGTGATTATTGAAAATTATGAAGCTGTTAATAAATCTTATCCTCATTTCTTTGAAGACTTACAATCATTGGGCATTAAAATAGAATATATATAGGTGAAAACTATGAAACTAACAATAAAATCCAGATTTTCTAACTATGATATTTTTATAAAAAATAGTTTATTAGATTCTGTTGAAGATTATGTCGATATTAATCAAAAATATGTAATTATTTCTGATGATAATATTCCGAATTATATTATCGAAAAATTTACAAAAAAAATAGATGTAATGCACATTATTAGATTTCCGTCTGGAGAAAAATCTAAATGCTTGGATGAATATTCTAGAATCATTAATTTTATGATCAAGAATTACATAAAAAAAGATATAATAATTCTCGCAATTGGTGGTGGTGTAACCGGAGATCTTGCTGGTTTTGTTGCAGCAACTCTCTACCGTGGCGTACCATATATTCAAGTGCCAACCAGTTTGCTTTCACAAATTGATTCCTCTGTTGGAGGAAAGGTAGCTATTAATAGCGAAGACGCAAAAAACTCTATTGGTTGTTTTTATCCGCCTAAAATGGTTTTGATTGATCCAGAAACTTTAAAAACTTTACCCCAAAGAGAGTTTAATAACGGAATGGCTGAAATGATAAAATATTCCTTGATTGCCTCAAAAACTTTGTTTGAATTTTTAAGAAACGATAACGTTTATAATAATTTAGAAACATTGATATATGAGTCACTTAAAATAAAGAAACATTTTGTAGAAGCTGATGAGTTTGATAATGGAATCCGTCAAATATTAAATTTTGGACATACATTCGGACACGCATATGAAGTGTTTTATGAATATAAAAAATATCTTCATGGCGAAGCAATAGCTTTAGGAATGTTAAAAACTATAAATCCTGATTTAAAAAGGGAGTTAGTTTCATTATTGAAAAAATACAATTTACCAATAGAAGATTCTGCAAAATCAAAGGATTTGTTAGAGTTTATAAAGAGGGATAAAAAAGCCAAAACAAAAAGCTTTAACCTAATTAAAGTAGACGAAATTGGCTCTGCTTCAATAAAAGAATTAGATTTAGAAACTTATGAAAAGGAGTTGTTAAGATGAATAATATCGGCAACAATCTCAAAATAACTTTCTTTGGCGAATCACATGGTGAATACCTCGGCGTAGTTATTGATCAGCTACCAGCAGGTTTAAAAATAGATTTCGATTTATTAAACTTGAATCTCAGTAAAAGAAGACCAAAGGATAGTATTTCTACAAAAAGAGTTGAAACTGATGATTATAAAATTGTTTCTGGTTTTTATAACGGTTTTACAACCGGAGCAGCATTAACATTCTTAATTCCAAATAAAAATGTTAAAACAAATGATTATGAAAATTTAAATCAAATTCCTAGACCGAGTCACGCAGATTATCCAGCGTATGTTAAATATCATAATTTTAATGACAAAGCCGGTGGCGGTATTTTTTCTGGAAGATTGACTGTTCTATGGGTTATTGTCGGTAGTATTTGTCAACAAATATTAGAATCAAAAAACATCTATGTAGGTTCGCATATTGAAAGCATTAAAAATGTGTACGATAATTCATTTGATAAAAACAATATTGAATCTGCTGAAATCAAATCGTTAAATAATGATTATTTTCCACTTATAAACCCTGATATTAAAGAAAAGATGTACGAAACCATTAAAAAAGCTGAAAATATCAAGGATTCGGTTGGCGGAACAATTGAATCTGCAGTGATTAATTTACCTATTGGTATTGGAGAACCCTTGTTTTTATCTGTTGAAAGTTATCTATCCTCTTTACTATTCTCAATTCCTGGCATCAAAGGTATTGAATTTGGAGACGGTTTTAACTTAGCTAGAATGTGTGGTTCAGAAGCTAATGATCAATACGAATATAATAATGGAAAAATAACTACAATAACTAATAATAATGGCGGAATCTTGGGTGGATTATCAACCGGCAGGCCGATAATAATTAGATTAGCTATAAAACCTACATCATCTATCGGAATTAGTCAAAATTCAATTGACCTTAAAACCAAAGAAAATGTTAAATTAACTATTGAAGGAAGACATGATCCTCAAATTGTATCAAGAGCAATTCATGTAGTTAATTCGGTGATAAATTTTGCGATTCTCGATCTGCTTTTATTTGAAAATAAGCAAGATTGGTTTATATGATGTACGGTTTAATCGGCGAAAAACTTTCCCATAGTTTCTCTAAAGATATCCATGAACTTTTTGGTAACACTAACTACCATATTTTTGAAATTGAAAAAATTGAAGATTTTTTATCAATTGATAATCTAGCTGGGTTTAATATCACAATCCCTTATAAAAATCAAATAATCAAATATCTTGATGAAATTGATGAAGTTAGTGAGAATACGGGTTCAGTAAATACAGTTTTAAGAAAAAAAGATAAACTTTATGGTTACAATACTGATTACTATGGTTTTATAGAAACAATTAATTACCATCATTTAGTTTTAAAGAACAAGAAAGTTCTTATTCTCGGTAATGGTTCAGTTTCAAATACAGTAATTTATGCTTTGAAAAACCTAGATGCTAAATTGATAAAGCGTTTAGCGAGAAATGTGAAATCTAAAGATGATGATAATTTTTTAAATTATTCCCATTTCTTGGATGCTGAAGTTATCATTAATACAACCCCTGTTGGCATGTATCCTAATAACGAAGATGAGTTGTTAATTCCAATCGATGAGTTTAAAAACTTGGAAGTCGTTATTGATTTAGTATACAACCCATTAAAAACTAAATTATTGTTAAAAGCAGAAGAAAATAAGGTCAAGATTGTTAATGGTTTATACATGCTTGTAATGCAAGCTAAACGTGCTCACGAGTTGTTTTTTAGTTGTGAAATACCTCTAAATTTAGCCAATAAAGTCTATAAAAAAATTATAAAAAAATTATATAACATCGTGTTTATTGGCCTGCCTTTGAGTGGAAAAAGTAAATACACAAGAATTTTAGAAACTAAGTTAAATAAGAAGGCTTATGATACAGATGAAGAGATAGAAAAAATTATTGGTATGACAATTTTTGATTATTTCTCCACTCATACTGAGTCTGAATTTAGAGTTGTTGAGACAAGTATCATAAAGCAAATATTTAAGAATCATAATCTAATAATATCCACTGGTGGTGGAGCGGTTAAAACACCAATTAATATTAGTTTGTTAAAACAAAATGGTGTGATTATCTTTTTAGATAAAGACCCTGACAAGATTGCAAAAAAAATAATCAATGGCAGACCTTTGATTAAAAAATCTAGTGATATTTATGCAATAGCTGAAGAAAGACTTCCTCTATATAAAAAATACTGTGACATAAGAATTGCCTTAAATTATGATACGGTGTATCATATTAATGAGATTAAGGAGAAAATTGATGAATATTTTGGTTATTAATGGTCCTAACTTAAATTTTTTAGGTTTAAGAGAACCTGAAATTTATGGAGAAAAAACTTATCAAAATTTAGTTGAGTATTTGTTGAGTTATGCTAAAGAGAACAGTCACTATTTAGAAATATATCAAACTAATCATGAAGGCGAAATAATTGATATTATTCAAGATAAATATCTTAGTTTTTCAGGGCTTATTATCAATCCTGGAGCTCTAACTCATTACTCATATGCTATTTATGATTGTTTGTTATCAATAAATATTCCTAAGGTTGAAGTACATCTTTCGGATATATATAAGCGTGAAGAATTTAGAAAACATTCAGTGATTGCTCCTGCATGTAAAAATCAATTCTACGGAAAGGGTTTTGAAAGTTATATCGAAGCAATAAATTACTTAACTAAAGAGGTTTAAACTATGATTATTAAATTAAGAAACAACGTAACTACTGCACAAATAGAAGAAATAAAAACCCACCTTATTAATAAAGGTTTCGAAATCCATGAAAGCTTTGGAACTTCTACCTTAATTTTAGGGGTTATTGGCGATACAACTGTACTTGACCCAAATAGTTTGTATGCCTTTGAATATGTAGACACAATTTTAAGGGTACAAGAACCTTTTAAAAAAGTAAATCGAAAATTCAAACCCGACAATACAATTGTTGATGTCGGTGGAATCAAAATTGGCGGAAAAAATATAGTCATCATGGGTGGACCTTGTGCTGTAGAATCGAAAGAACAAATTGATGAAATAACACCTATTGTTAAAGCTGCAGGCGCTTCAATTTTACGAGCTGGAGCTTATAAACCTAGAACCAGTCCATATTCTTTTCAAGGGCTAGAACAAGAAGGTTTAGAAATTCTTAAGGAAGCCAAAATGAAATATAATATTCCTGTTGTCAGCGAGATAATGAGCGTTGAGGATATTCCTTTGTTTGTAGAGAATGTTGATTTAATTCAAGTAGGAGCTCGGAATATGCAAAACTTCGCTTTACTTAAAGAATTAGGAAAATTAGATAAACCGATTCTTTTAAAAAGAGGTATATCAAGTACTATAGAAGAATGGTTAATGTCAGCTGAATATATTTTGGCAGGAGGTAATACTAACGTCATTCTTTGTGAAAGAGGTATTAGAACTTATGAAACTTCAACAAGGAATACTTTAGATATTTCTTCTATTCCTGTTATTAAAAAATTAACTCATTTACCTATTATAGTTGATCCTTCTCACGCTGCAGGAAGATGGGAATACATCGAGTCTTTATCTTTAGCAGCTATCGCTGCAGGCGCAGATGGATTAATCATAGAAGTTCATCAAAACCCAGAAAAAGCTCTTAGCGATGGGCAACAATCTTTAAAGCCAGAAAAATTTGCAAATGTCGTAAAAAAATGTAGACTAATCGCAGAAGCAATAGATAAAACTTTGGAATAAAATTTTAAAGCCCTTTTTTTATTTATGCTATGGTGGTATAATTAATGAAAAAGGAGGTAAAAGAATGAAAGAATATGTTAAAGCGATTGATGGTCTTCCATTAGTTGTAAAAGTTTTATTGGCTATATTTATAGGCCCAATTATTTATGGTATCTATCGTATAGCAAAAGATAAGGTACTTATTGGCGTTATTTGGATTATTACCGGAGGATTGTTTGGTATCGGTTGGATTATTGATATCATAACAGTTGTAATGAGTGGAAAGGCTACTTTCTTAATCGATTAATTTTAAAAAATAAAAACTGTAAAGCAAGTCGCTTTACAGTTTTTTTAATTTATATGTTATATATGTTTCTTAATTTTTTTAACCAATTCTGGTATATCTTTTATATTCAATGACGAAATCGCAACCCTAATTATATTTTGCATTGGTATTACAAAAACATGGTCATTTACTAAATCATTAAAAATATTCTTATTTGTAGTTGGAACAGAAATAAAGAATCCTCCACAATATGGCAATATTTCTAAATCGTGTTTTTCAGCTTCTTGTAAAAACAAACTTGCGCGATCTTTTAATAGTTTTGTAGCTTCATGCAATTCTTTAAGGAAACTCTCTTTGTATTCAGGTTTACTGAATATTTTACCAATTACATTAATTCCTGGTTGTGATACACTTGAAAAACGTCCCCTTACTGAATAATCTCCTACTCTAGTAAAATTATCAACTACAGTCTGAGATTTAGATAAACCAATTTGAGCTCCAACTCTGAATCCATATAAAGAAAAAGTTTTTGATCCAGAAAATACCACAACGGCTAAAATATCTTCATCTAAATTTTTATAAGCTTCAAAAATTTCACGAGAATCTTTTACTTCTTTCATTTGATAATCGATATATGCGATATCATGGATTAAAATTACAGGTATATCCATTCTATTAACGAAATTTAAAATTTCAATAACTTCTTCCCAATCGCTTTTAGTCATACATAAACCTGTAGGATTATTGCTTGGATCATTAAGCAAGACACATAATCTACCTTGTTCATTTGCTAATTCGATTGCTTTTTCTCTAAAATCCGCAAGATTAAAATGGAAATTTTCATCATACATTAAAAATGTTTTTAAATCAATGTTAGCTTCTAAAGCAAAATTTTGATATGGAGACCAAAAATAATTTGGTAGAAGAACTTTTTGATTGAAGTCATTAAAATTGTAAAAAGAATTGGATATTGCTCCACTACCACCGGTAGTAGGAATAATACTGTACTTGAAATGTTTTCTTATCATATCAGCATTATTACCAAAAACCCAATCAAAAACCCCTTCTGAAAATTCTTTCGTTCCTCTTACCGGAGCGTAATGATAAGTTTCTGCATCGTTTAAATTATGTAAAACTTCATTAACAACTTGATAACTAAATACATTTCCCTCCTCGTGATGAAGCATACCCACAGTAGCATCAATAACATCCTCATATTTCTTTTTAGCCTGTTTAGCTTCTTGGGAAATTTGTAATATATTTGACTCTAATTTTTTGTGTTCTGCATGTCTACCAACTATTCTTTTCATATTCACACCCTTTTCTAAAATATATTTTCTAAAGTCACAGTTTGTTTGCGGTCAGGACCAACAGACAAAATTGTAACCTTTGTATTTAATATGTTTTCTATGGTTGATATATATAATTTACAATTTTCAGGTAAATCTGAAAACCTTTTTGTTTTAGAGATATCTTCGGTCCAACCAGGTAAATTTATGTAATTAGGAATACATCGTTCATATTCGTTATAATCAGCAGGAATATAATCAATTTCATTTCCATCTAAATTATAACTAACACAAATTTTTAGTTCTTGTAGGCCAGTTAAAACATCAAGCAACATCATGCTAATATGATCTAAACCATTAATTCTCTTGAAATGTTTTAGTACCACTAAATCTAACCAACCTATCCTTCTTGGTCTTTTAGTAGTAGTACCATACTCATTTCCAACTTCTCTAATCCTTCTTGCTATTTCATCTTCAAACTCAGTAGGAAAAACCCCTTCACCAACCCTGGTTGTATAAGCTTTGGTAACGCCCACAACATCGGTTATTAGTTTTGGTGCTATGCCGGTATTTAAAGGAACTGAAGCTGCTGTAGGCGAAGAGGAAGTTACATAAGGGTATGTTCCATGATCCACACACAACATGTTTCCTTGAGCACCTTCAAAAAGAATATTCATATTTTCATCTATAAGTTTATTCAATAATACAGAAGTATCTGTAATATAAGGTTTTAATGTTTTACCAATGTCAATAAATTCATAATAGATATCGTCAATATCAAAAGTTTTTCTATTGTTATTTTCCATTATCATATTAACAAACTTCAAATTGATTGATAATCTTTTTCTTAAAGCATCCTCGTTAAGTAAATCTGAAACCCGTATACCAGTTCTGGCAACCTTATCCATATAAGCGGGTCCAATACCTTTTTTTGTAGTTCCAACTGCATCCACACCTTTTATTTCTTCATATAATTCATCCAATTCAATATGGTAAGGCATTACCACATGAGCTCTATTTGATATAAATAATTTATAATCAGTAATTCCTTCTTTATGAAGAATCTTTAATTCCTCAATTAAAGCAATTGGATTAATGACCATACCATTAGCCATGATATTGATAATATTTGGATTAAAAATACCGGAAGGTATTAAATGTAAAGCAAATTTACGATTATTGAAAACAATTGTATGTCCTGCGTTATTACCGCCTTGGCTTCTAACTACTACATCAGCTTTTTCTGCTAAATAATCAGTAATTTTACCCTTACCTTCATCTCCCCATTGACTACCAATAACAACAACTCGTTTTCCCATTGTAATCCTCTTTCTATTTTCTGACAATATCCCTAGCAATCCAAATTCCATTAGCGCTTGCTTGTGCTAAACCTCTAGTTATTCCAGCACCATCTCCACCAAAATATAATCCTTTAATTTTAGATTCAAAATTTTCATTTACTTCTGGTCTTGCTGAATAAAATTTTGCTTCAACTCCATATAATAAAGTATGTTCAGAAGCAACTCCTGGTGTGATGTGATCTAAAGCTTCAATCATTTCTATGATCGACTTCATAGTTTTATAAGGCAAAACTAATCCTAAATCTCCTGGTACAGCTTCTTTTAATGTTGGTGTAACAAAACCTTCGTTAATTCTTTTAGCAGTTGATCTACGACCTTTTTCTAAGTCTCCATATCGTTGTAAGATTATTGATCCGTTGCTTAACATATTAGCTAATCGAGAAACACCATGAGCAAATTCATTAGGTTGATTAAAAGGTTCAGTAAAGCGGTGTGAAACTAACAAAGCAAAATTTGTATTCTTTGAACCTAATTTTTCATCACTATAAGCATGTCCGTTAGCTAATATTGTTCCACTATGGTTTTCAATTACAACATGGCCGCTAGGATTAGAACAAAATGTTCTTACTGTCGAACCTACTTTTGTACGGAAAATAAATTTGCCTTCATAAAGATGTTCATTTATTTCTTCCATAATCTCGTTATTAGTCTCTACTCTTACACCAATATCGACATGATTGGATTTCATAGATATTTTATATTCGTTTGCAAGGTTACTTAACCAATATGATCCATCTCTACCAGGTGCAATTACAACATTTTTTGCTGTTATCTTAGTGTCATCAACTAAAATAACTCCTTTAATTTCTTCATCTTCAACAATTATATTTTTAACTTCAGTTTTAAAAGATAAATCGATTTTAGTTTTTAAATATTCATAGATATTTTTTAAAACTTGTAAATTGATTTCTGTTCCAAAATGTCTTAACTCAGCTCTTAATAATTTTAAACCAACTGCCAAACCTTTTTTTTCTATTTCTTTGACTTTTGAAGTATTTGGATTTGTAAGGTTTTTTGGTGCTCCAAATTTTAAATTTATACTATCTGCGTATTTGATAAGTTCTAAAATAACATCAGGATCTAAATATTCATCCATCCATCCACCGAATTCGTTAGTAATATTAAATTTACCATCAGAATATGCACCAGCTCCACCAAAACCGTTAGTAATTGAACAATATGGGTTACAAGCAACAAAACCGTTCTTTTGAACGGGACATTTATCAATCTTTTTTTCCATTATTGGACATTTTCTTGTGTAGATATCATGTCCTTTATCTAATAAGAGAATTTTTAAATCCTCTTTTTTTTCTGCTAATTCATAAGCACACATAATTCCTGCTGGACCAGCTCCAACAATTATAACATCATAATTATTTTTCATAAAAAAACTCCCCTTCAGGCACATTAAAATTTTAACACTTTAACCTATTAAAATCAATACAAATAACAAATATGCAATTATATCTTTTATAAATAAAAAAAAGCAGTATTTTTACGAAATACTGCTTTAATATCATTTCTTTTTTATTCAGTTCTTACTGGCAAAATTAATTGAACTAAGCCTGGATCTTCAGTTCCTTCAATAATAAAAGGCCTAATTTCTCCAGTAAATTTAACATAAATTTCACTTGAATTGAATGTTTTCAATGCATCCAAAAAGTATTTAGAACTAAAAGCAATTTTAATAGGTGTTATCGCAATTTTTTCGATTGGTTCTATTTCCTCTACAACCTTACCAATTTCAGGAGAGTTTGAAGTTATTTCAACTTCATTATTTGGTTTCAAACTCAATTTTACAATACTATTATAACTATCTTTTATTGATAATAATGAAGCTCTTTCAATAGCAATAGATAAATCATCTAACTTAAATTTTAAGATGATTGGAAATTCTAATGGTATCAATTTTGATGTTTCAGGGAATGTTCCTTCTAACAATCGAGATTGAAATAAAATATTGCCATATTCAAATACAATTGATTTTGAATTTAGATGGATTAAAATTTCATCTAAATCTAATTCTAATACTTTTGATAATTCATCAAGACTCTTGCTAGGTATTACAACATTCATATTTTCATAATTTTTAGAAATATCAATTTTCTTTTGACTTAACCTAAAAGAATCTGTAGCAATAGCAATTAATTTATCATTTTCAACACGAATATTAACTCCAGTTAAAATTGGTCTGTTTTCAATAGTTGAAGCTGCAAATGTAGTTTGTTTAATAACTGATCTCATAATCTTTGATTCCAATTTTATTGGTAAATCATTAAGATGAAAACTAAGTTCAGGATAATCTTCAACATTAAGTAAATTTAATGAAAGATCTGTATTATGAGAATGTATTTTTAGTACATTATTATCTACAACAGAAAATTCAACTATACCTTTGTCTAACTTTCTAATAAAATCAACAAAAACTCTACCTGGTATTAATATTTCTCCTGTATTCTCTACATTTAAACTCTCATCTTTTATTGAAAGTTTAATTGAAATATCAGAATTACTAGTTAAAAGTACCAGTTCATTCTCATAAACTTCCATTTTAATACCTTGAAGATATGGAGCTGGAGTTTTAGTTGATAAAGCTTTTTGAGAAATTAATAAATTATTTAATAATACCTCGGTCTGAATTGAAAAATTCATATGAACCTCCTATATATATATTCTTTATTCTTTTTATTATTATTGTTATTAGGTTTGTGGAGATGTTTAAAACTTTAGCAATCTAACATAAATATTATACCATATTTGGCAAAGTAAGTATATAAGATATAGTGTTTATAACTCAAAAAAAAGCTATTTTTTTCCACATTTTATCAACAATTTTTCCACGTCATTTTTTACTGTTTTATCTGTTTGAATATAATTGGAAATTTGTTCGATACTATAGATGACCGTTGAATGATCTCTACCATTAAAAATTTGTCCGATTCTTTTAAAAGTGAGATCGTAAAGATCTTTTAATATATACATACCTATTTGTCTGGCAAAAACATATTTTTTTTGTCTTTTTTTAGATAATAAATCAGAAGTATTAATATTATAGTAATTACTTACTATATCCAAAATGTTGTTATAATTATTTCTATCGATTTCTTTACTACCTGCATTTTTAGAATTAATTAGGTTTTTAAGAGCTTCTTTAGTATTTTCAATTGTAAACTTGTAATTGAAAGCAGTACAATAAAATAAAACTCTTTTTAAAGCTCCTTCAAGTTCACGAATATTATTATCGAAAATGCTGGCAATATATTCTAATATTTCATCGGAAATAAGATTTGGATCAGAGGTTTCAATACTTAACTTTTTCTTTAAAATTAAAATTCTATGTTCAAGATTAGGCTTATCAATATCTACTGACAAACCCCATTCAAATCTTGAAGTCAATCTTGACATAATATCAAATAATTCAGAAGCTGGGCGATCTGAGGTTATAACAATTTGCCTATTATTATCTTTAAGTTTTTCAAAGATTTTAAAAAACTCTAGTTGTGTTTTGGTTTTGCCAGCTAAAAATTGAATATCGTCAACCAATAATAAATCAACGTCTTCATATTTTTGTGAAAATTCATCAAAAGATTTATTTATTGACGCATTAGCATAATCTTCAATAAATTGATCAGTCTTTACATATAATACTTTTTGATTAAAATTATTTTCTAAAGCGTAGTTACCAATACATTCCATAAGATGGGTTTTGCCTAAACCAACATCACCAAAGATGTATAAAGGGTTTGCGAATGTAACTGGTTGATCAGCTACTTTAATTGCTGAAGTATAAGCTAAACGGTTACTAGGACCAACAACAAAATTATCAAATGTATATGTATTGTTGAGCCCTGTCTTATATTTATTTTCCAAATTTTCTTCTGGAGTATTAATTTCATAAGGTTGTTCTTTCTTTACTTCAATTGTTGCTTGTTCTTTAGTAATTATCTTAAATAGAAATTTTTCTTCTACATGGTTATTTAAAAGAAGATTTAATCGATTAATATAAAAATTGTCGATTTTGTTTTTAATATATGAATTCGGTGCTATTAGATAAACTAAATTGTTTTGAACTTTGAAAATATTGTTTATTCCGGCAAAATGTTCGTTGTAAATATCATTTTCAAAATCAATTTGTAATGTGGATTTTATCTTTTTCCATATGTCATCAAAATCGTACATTTTCGATACCTCTTTTCTTACATACAAATATATCATAAAAAATTAACGAAAGTTCAAATATTTTTCAACAAAAAATGTGGAAAACTTTTGTTAAAAACGAATATTTTAAGGTGAAATGTGGAAAACTTATCTAGATATCTGGCTCTTAGTCACTTTTTTGTACAATTTAACAGTGGAAAACTAAAAATTTAACGTGGAAAAAAATAATGATTTATCTGACAAATAAAATATGTTGACATCAATAGATAAATTAAGTATAATGATATAGCATGGTTTTCGATTAATTATGAGGAGGTGTTGAATATGAAAATGACATATCAACCAAGTAAGACTAAAAGAGCTAAAACTCACGGATTTAGAGCGAGAATGGCTACAGCTAATGGTCGTGCTGTATTATCTAGAAGAAGAGCTAAGGGACGCAAATCCTTAACAGTATCAGACCGATAAAAAATTAATAAAAAAACACCAATAAATATATATTTATACCTGAAATCACCTGAACAATATATAATGTGGTGATTTTTTGATTTTTTAGGAGGCAAATTTGAAAAAAAAATTTAGGATCAAAAAAAGTATAGAGATCCAACAACTGATGGAAAAGAGAAACGCAGTTGCAAATGATTATTTTGTTTTATATTATCAAAAAAACCATGATTTAGAAAACTTCAGATTTGCAATAAGTGTGCCTAAAAAATTTGGCAAAGCTCATGAGCGTAATCTTATGAAAAGAAGAATTAGAGAAATAGTTAAATTAAACTATTTTAAAAAAGATATTGAATTTTTTGTTATTGCCAAAATGAAGTCAAAAGAATTAGAATTTAAAGAAATTAAAGCGAGTATTGAAAACTTAATAACAAAAGCAAAACTTTTAAAAGAGAGGGACAAATGAAAACAAAAAACAAAATTATTGCCATGATTATAATGGTAATGTTGGTTCTAGGAGTAGCTGCTTGTGGCGGAGATACAAAGGGAGTTACCTATAAAAATTACAGTTCCATTGTGACCGTTTCTGAAGCTACAGATAGTAAACCAGCTTCTACTTTCGAGGATTTAATTCTTTTATTTGGAGGAGATTATACTAGTTCAACACATGACGAAAATACTAATACTAGAGTAGTTGTTTGGGAAGATGCCGATAAAACAGCCACAGTTACAATTACTTTTGATGGTAATGATACTAAATCTAAGGTTATTGAAAGAACTTCTGAAGGTTTATACGAATCGGCTTATAAAACTCCAATAGGTGAAAAAACAGGAATTTGGGAATGGATTATTTTACAACTCGGTTATTTTACTTTCTATGCTAGTAGCTTATTTGGGGTTTTAAATGTTAACCTTTATTGGTTAGGATTATTAATAATGACCTTAGTTATTAGAACTTTAGGGTGGCCTATCTATGCTAAAACTAATGATATGTCAATTAAAATGCAACTGGCACAGCCAGAATTAAATAAAATTCAAGAAAAATATCGTAATAAACAAGACCAAGCATCTCAACAAAGAATGCAAATGGAAACGATGGAAGTTTATAAAAGATATAAGATTAATCTTTTCGGTTGTTTAATGCCTTTATTGCAGATGCCAATCTTTATTGCTATGTACCAAGTAGTACAAAGATTTCCGATTACACCAATGAATGTTTTTACTGATGCAAGTGTAACGATGAATACGGGCTTCTTGTGGACAGACTTAGGAAACACTTCATGGTTGCCTAACTTACCTTTAGCTTTAGTGGTTGCTGGATTAATGTTCTTAAGCCAATGGTTAACAACTAAACGTACACAAGCAACACAAAAACAAGGTGGTTACCAGAATCCAAAAGCTCAACAAACTCAAAAAACAATGAAGTATATGATGTATTTCATGGTAGTTATGATGGCTTATATTTCTATTGGTAATGCAGGTATTGCTTTCTATTGGATTATCGGTACAGCATATCAATTATTCCAAAGTTACGTTGGACACAGAAACCTTGGAAAGAGAAAAGATCAATTAAGTTCTAAGGTTTAAAAAAGGGAGATTAGATTTAATGAAAAAAATACAGTTTGAAGCGAAAGCACTAAACGATCAAACTTTAACTTACGCCGCTCAAGAATTAAGGGTAAATAAAGAGTTTGTCGAACTAAATATAATTGAAGAAAAGAAATCATTATTAGGATTAAATAAGTCGTATATAGTTGAAGCCATAGTCGATTTTAATGTTATAAACGATGGAATAGAATATATCAAAAAACTTTTAGAAAATATGGAAATAGAAGCCGTTATTGAAGGAAAACTAACTGGTGATCGCCATTTAATGTTTTCAATTGAAGCGAAAGAAAATCCAATTCTTATCGGTAAGAATGGTAAGACTCTAGAAGCTATCCAAAGTTTAGTTAAAAATTATATAAACTTATATACTGATGAATTTTATATTGTTTTAATCGATATAGGCGGTTATAAAGATCAAAGAAAAAAACAACTTGAAATTTTAGCTACAAAAACAGCTATGGATGTTGTAAAAACAAAAGTTGCGACAAAACTAGGAAGAATGAATGCTTATGAAAGAAGAGTTATCCATACAAAACTTTCAGATTGGAGAGATGTAGCTACAGTATCTGAGGGGGAAGAACCTAATAGATATGTAGTTATTAAACCATCAAAAAAATAATGAAAACTTTAGTAGTAGGTTTAGGAAATCCAGGAAAAAAATATGCAAATTCCAAACATAATGTTGGATTTATGGCTTTGGATAAATATGCAGAAGTAAAAAAACTTAAATTTAAAAATTCTCTTAAATTTAATTCAGAGATTCTAGAACATGAAAAAACTGTTTTAGTTAAACCAAAAACCTATATGAATAACTCAGGTTATGCATTATTAAAAGTGATACAGTATTATAACATACCTTTGGAAAATGTTTTAGTAATTTATGATGATGTAGCTTTACCTTTTGCGAAATTAAGATTAAGATTTAAAGGTGGATCTGGTGGGCATAATGGAATTAAATCAATTTTCACTCACTTAGGATCTGAAAATTTTAACCGCTTAAGAATCGGTATTGATAAATCGGAAAAAAAAGAAATGAAAGATTATGTTCTTAGTGATTTTTCTAAAGCTGAGTTAAAAGAATTGGATGATGAATTAATTACCGTTGCAAGCGCCATTGATGATTTTGTTAATGGAATAGATTTTGCGGAAATAATGAATAGATATAATAGTACAAAAGTTGAAAGCGATGAATAACATCGCTTTTTCTTTTTATGATAGTTAGATGAAAAAAGAAGTGATTCGCAACGGAATCACTTCTTACTATAAGTATGTTATTATTGCCTTTTTAATATCATCGTATAATTCCTTATTCATTGAGGACTGATTATTGATAAATTCTACATCAAATTGGTCTTTTTCGTAACGCGGAATTAAGTGAATATGAAAATGATTAACAGTTTGCAATGGCTTTTCGGTGTTAATCAAAACATTTAAACCAATTGGATTAAATGCGCTTTTAATTGCATTTGCAATTTGTGGTACAACAGAAAAAATCTTACCAGCTAAATCATTTTCAACTTCATAGAGATTTTTTCGGTGTTTTTTGGATATCAATAAAGTATGTCCTTTTGTAGCTTGCGAAATGTCTAAAATAGCAATTAAATTATCGTCTTCATAGATTTTGTAAGCGGGAATCTCCCCATTAATAATTCTGCAAAAAATACAATCCATATCATACCTCCAAATTTATTATATCTATTATTTCTGTATAGTTTTCAATCCAAAAATCAGGTTTTGTTTCAAGTAATTTTTCTTTTATTAATGACCATTCAATTCCACAAGTATAGATATCTGCGTTTTTACCAGCTAATATATCAGATGGATTATCACCAATCATTACAGCTTTATCAACGTTTGAAAATTGGTTTAAAACATGATGTATGGGTTTGGGATCAGGCTTGTGTTCTGGAACGCTGCCTAAAAAGGCATAGTTTTTTATATATTTATCAATCCCAAAGTTAATAATAGAAGGCATAGCGGATTCTTTAAATTTTGTTGTAACGATTCCTAAATTAATGTTCATATTTTTAAGTATTTCTAAAGTTTCAATTACGTTTTCATAAAGTTTTATGTATTCAAATTCATGTTTTGTATAAAAAGAACGATAAAAATTAATCATTTCTTTGATTTTCTCCTCATCTTCACTAACTATTTTAAAAGTTTCTTTAAGCGGAGGACCAATCATCTCAATTAATTGTCGTCTTGAATAATTCTTATTTGGTTGAAAATGCTCCAAAGTTTGTTTAAATGACTCAATGATAATTTCATTAGAATTAACTAGAGTACCATCAAGATCAAATAAAACTGTATTTATTTTGCTCAAATCAATCACCAATTTAATTATATCAAAATTTCTGCCGAAAACAGCAATTTTTTTTAATATTAGTTTCATTAGTTATATGCTTACATTTTATTTTAAATGAGCTTATGATATAATTAATTAGGTGATTGCGTGAAAAAAGTAATGTTAATTTACAATCCTAAAAGCGGAAAGCAAAATTTCGAAAATAAATTAGTTGAGGTCATGAAAATAATTGAACCGAAATTTCATGATATTTTTGTCCGCAAAACTGATTATCCGAATCACGCAACTCAATTAGTTGAACAAGCTTGTGAAGAAAACTTCGACATGATTATAATTGTCGGGGGAGACGGAACTTTTAATGAGTGTGTAAATGGTTTAATGAAATACGAAAAACGTCCAAAAATAGGATATATACCTACCGGGACTTGTTGTGATATCGGGATGAGTTTGGGCTTATCGAAAAATATTACTAAATCTCTTAATATTATGTTTACTGGTAGTTTAGTAAAGATGGATGTTGTACAAACAAATGAAAGATATTCTTGTTATGTTACCGGAACTGGTGCGTTTATTGATATTAGTTATGTAACAGACTCTAAGCTCAAGAAAAAATTTGGATATTTTGCTTATTTGATTAAGGCTGTTGAAGAGATATTTACCATTCCTAAAATGAGAATGAGAATATACCATGACGGAACTTTTAATAGAGGGGTATATTCCTTAATGTTAATTATAAATTCTAAAAGAGTTGCCGGTATCAATATGATCTACAAACCTAGTTTAGATGATGGACTAGTTAATGTTGTTTTATATCGTAATATTTATCCATTCAACTTCATTTTGTATGTTTTTTCATATATTTTCCCTTTTTGGTCAACCCCTTTAGTATCAAGGTTTAAAACCAATAAGATGGAAATTAGAACTAGTTCAAAAGCTAGTTGGAATATTGATGGTGAATATGGCGGAAAAGGTAATCAAATTGTGGAAGTTAATAAACAAGCAATTGAAATAGTAGTTCCGGAAAAAATTAAGAAAAGGTATTTTAAAAACCAATGAGTTATCAGCAAGTAATCGTTGTAGAAGGTTACCATGATGAACAAAAAATAAAATCAGTTTACCCAGATATCGAATGTATTGTTACTAATGGTAGCGAAATCTCTCGAGAAACATTAAACTTAATTTATGAAACTAGCTTGTTAAAAGAAGTTATTTTATTTTTAGACCCTGACTATCCGGGAAAAAGAATCACGCAAAAAATAATGGAAACACAAGGAAAGTTTAAAATTGCTTATATAGACAAAGAAAAGGCGTTAAACAATAGTAAAACCAAAGTGGGTATAGAACACGCAAAAAATAAAGATATAATAGAAGCGCTAGAAAGACTACTAACTATCGAATACAATTTAAAAACTGTAGTTCGTAAGGACATTTATGTCAGGAATTTAATTGACAATACAAACTCAAAAGAATTGAGGAAGTTTGTTTGTCAAAAATTAAATATACCTTTTTGTAACGGTAAAACATTCTTAAAATATTTAAATCTGCTTAGCATTGATTTAGAAAGGATTGATCAAATTATAAATGAAAAACAATCATAATTTAGAAGCAAAAAAAATTGTCGATCAAGATAATTTTTTTATTAAGAAGAAATTTAGTCAAAACTTTCTACTAGATGAAAACATTATAAAAAATATTATCAAAGAGTCAAACATAAACCAAGAGTCTTATGTAATTGAGATTGGGCCAGGGCTTGGCGCTTTAACTAAACATATAGTAAAAATCGCAAAAAAAGTTTTGATATATGAAGTCGATAGAGATTTAATTCCAATATTAAACAAATTTTTTCATGATAGTAAAAATGTGAAAATACTAAATCAAGACTTCCTGAAAGTAAATATTGATCAAGATATTAATGACTACCTTGATGGATCTAGTACAGTGGATGTTATTAGTAATTTGCCATATCACATTACTACGCCAATTATTATGAAAATACTCGAGGAGAGCCAAAACATAAAGACATTGACCTTGATGATGCAACTTGAAGTTGCTCGAAGGCTTACTTCAAAACCTAATAATAAAGACTACAATGCTCTTAGTATTATCATTCAAGACCAAACACACGCAAGACTTTTGTTTAAAGTTCCTAAGACGGTTTTTAAACCGAAACCACAAGTTGATTCTGCGATAGTTCGCTTAGAACGAAAAAAGCAAAATCAACTAAATGAAAATAAAGATTTCTATAATTTTGTTCATAAAGCTTTTAGCCAAAGAAGAAAAACTCTAGTAAATAATCTATCAGACGGTTATAGAGAATTCGCCAAGGAATATTTTAAGAATTTGCTTGCAAGAAACAATATTATTGATACAATAAGAGGAGAAGCTTTGAGCTTAGAAGAATTTAAAAATATTTATGAAGATTTTAAAAAAGGAGAATAAAATGTATCTAAAGAATCAAGATAATGAACTTTTTAATGTCATTCAAAAAGAGTTACAAAGGCAACAATCTCACATCGAATTAATCGCATCAGAAAATTTCGTTTCTTTAGCTGTTTTAGAAGCTGATGGTAGTGTATTAACAAACAAATACGCTGAGGGATATCCAGGTAAGAGATATTATGGAGGGTGTGAATTTGTTGATGAAGCAGAAGATTTAGCGAGAGAAAGAATTAAAGAATTGTTTAATGTTAAGTTTGCTAATGTTCAGGCTCACTCCGGTTCTACCGCTAATATGGGAGCTTACAGAGCGATTTTAAACCCTGGAGATAAAGTAATGGGAATGGCCTTAGATCAAGGCGGACATTTAACTCACGGGCATCCACTAAGTTTCAGTGGGATTGATTATGAGTTTCATCCTTATTTTGTCGATAAAGAAACAGAAATGATTGATTATGAAGATTTTGAACGTCAGGCTTTGGAAATTAAACCTAAATTAATTGTTGCTGGAGCAAGTGCTTATCCAAGAATTCTAGATTTTAAGCGATTTAGAGAAATCTGTGATAAAGTTGATGCAATGTTGATGGTTGATATGGCTCATATTGCCGGACTTGTTGCCGCCAAATTACATCCAAACCCATGTGATTATGCGGATATTGTAACTTCTACAACTCACAAAACGCTTAGAGGCCCAAGGGGCGGAATAATTCTCACAAACAATGAAGAAATAGCTAAAAATGTTGATAGAGTGATTTTTCCAGGAATTCAAGGCGGACCTTTAATGCATATAATCGCAGCGAAAGCTGCAGCTTTTAAAGAAGCATTAAAACCAGAATTTATTGAATATCAAAAACAAGTCGTTAAAAACGCAAAAGTTTTCGCTGAAAAATTTATTGAATTAGGGTATCACGTAGTAAGCAATGGCACTGATAACCATTTGTTACTTTTAGATGTTTTATCTAAAGCTAATATGTCGGGGAAAAAAGCAGAAGCATTATTGGATTTAGCAAATATTACTTGCAATAAGAATACTATTCCTTATGATACCAAAAAACCTTTTGTTACTAGCGGAATTAGGTTAGGAACGCCAGCGATGACCACAAGAGGGTTTAAAGAAAAAGACTTTATTGAAGTAGCACTTTTAATAGATATGATTTTAATGAATCCTGAATCAGAAGAGATTTTAGAAGAAGTTAAGAAAAGAGTTAAAGTTTTAACTGATAAATATCCTTTACCATATTAAAAAAACAGTTTGCGTGTAATCGCAAACTGTTTTATTTTGTATTTATTTTTTTTAATTCTTCAACGCTGAATTTATATTTCGTTTTACAAAATTCACAAACTATTTCAACTGATTCATTACTTTCAATCAAGGATTTAAGATCTTTTTTGTTTAAAGTCGCTAAACCGTCATGAAATCTTTCTCTAGAACAATCACAAGCATATTTTAAAGGCATTTCTTCAACAATTTCATGTTCGCCTTTTGTTATTAAACTAATTATATCTTCGGGTTTGTTGTTATTTTTTATCAATTCTGAAACAGGAGGCATCGATTTAATATTTTCTTCAATTTTAACTATAGTTTCATCTTTTATTCCCGGCATAGCTTGGACAATAAAACCGCCACTAGCAAAAACTTCATTGTTTTCATTAACTAAAACGCCGAGCCCTACCGAAGAAGGAATTTGCTCGCTTTTTGCAAAATAATAAGTAAAGTCATCAGCAATTTCTCCAGTCTGTATTTCAGAAGAAGAGGTAAATACATCTCTGACTTTCAAGTCTTTGGTAACGTGGATAAATCCATTATTACCAACAATCATACCGACCGCTAATTTGTTCTTATCGCTGATATGAACATGAGGGTTTTCAACAACCCCTTTTACAACGCCATTAGCATTAACAGAAGCGATGATTTTACCTATAGGTCCGCCGCCATCGATTCGGATCGTTAAGGTTTGATCGCCTTTATACATAGCTCCCATTATTAAGGATGCGGTTAAGACTCTACCAAAAGCTGCACTAGCAGCTGGATATGTATCATGAATAAGTCTAGCTTCTTCCACTAAATTAGTTGTAGTTGCTGCATATATACGAGCAGTGCCGTTAAAAGCATAAGCTTTAACTAAATAATCATTCATTTTATCACTCCACTTCGTATTGTATTATATCATAGACAATCAAGAAATCGAATATTTTGTTTTTTCGTTACTAATAAGTTATAATTGTCTTAATAAAGGTGATAATGTGGGTAAATTAAAAATCAATAACGTCATAATTGAAAATCAAGTATTTGTAGCTCCTATGGCTGGAGTTACCAATTTAGCTTATAGACTGATTTTAAAAGAGTTTGGCGCAGGGTTAATTTATACAGAAATGATCTCTGATAAAGGGTTATTGTATGAAAACAAGAAAACAAGAGATATGATAGAAGTATTCGATTATGAAAAACCAGTAGCTTTACAAATATTTGGAAATGAAATCTATACTATGGTAGAAGCCGCGAAATTAATTGATCAAGATTCCAATTGCGATATCATCGATATAAATATGGGGTGCCCAGTTCCAAAAGTAACTAAATCAGGAAGTGGATCTAAACTTATGACAACACCAGAATTAGCTTATGAAATAGTAAGTGCTATTGTAAAAGTTGTCGAAAAACCAGTTACAGTAAAAATCAGAAGCGGTTGGGACCACAAATCGATAAATGCAGTTGAATTTGCTCAATTAATGGAAAAAGCAGGAGCTAGCATGATTGCTGTGCATGGAAGAACAAAGACGGACATGTATAGCGGCAAAGTAGATTTAGATGTTATTAAAGCTGTGAAAGCAGCGGTTAAAATACCAGTGATAGGTAATGGAGATATCAGAAGTCCCGAAGATGCTAAATCCATGTTAGAATACACGAATTGTGATGCGATTATGATCGGCAGGGGACTGCTTGGAAATCCATGGTTAATAAAACAAACAGTAGATTATTTAGAAACTAATGAATACGAAAAAGATATCAGTATCAATACAAAAAGAAAATACCTTTTAAAACACTTGCAAAACTTAATTGATTTAAAAGGAGAACATTTGGCTGCACTCGAGATGAGAACTCACGGAGCTTGGTATATAAAAGGGTTACCTGGAGCTTCAAAAATTAAAACAGAAATCGTTAACGCGCAAAATATAGAAGAAATAAAAAATATAATCAATAGATATTTTGATTCATTGGAATAAAAAAGCCATCAAAAATTTAAGTTTTGATGGCTTTTTTTAATTTATATAATTCTTATATTTCGTGTAATAATATTCATTTATCTTGGCTTTAACGTGTATTCCATCCTCTAAATAACTTGTTTCTAAGATTTTTGCATTTTCTTTTAATTCAGAATAGATACTACTTTCATTAAAAGGTATCAATAAATCTACATCGAAATTCTTATATAGCATTTCATTTATCATTACGAGCAATCTATCGATGTTATAATTATTTTTCGCAGAAATTAAAATGGTATTATTCCTCGAGATTACGGGAATATCATCTAATAAATCTACCTTATTATAGACATAGATTATTGGAATATCTTTCACTCCCAAATCACCTAGTACTGACTCAACGGTTTGAATCTGATGTTCAAAATTAGGGTTAGCGGTATCGATTACATGAAGTATCAAAGAGGATTCATTAATTTCTTCTAAAGTTGATTTAAAAGCTTCGATTAAATCATGTGGTAATTTTCTAATGAATCCTACTGTATCAGTAAGTAGAAAATTATTATTGTTATCGAGTTCAATTTTTCTGGTTTTAGTTTCTAAAGTAGCAAAAAGCATATCTTCACTAAAAGTGTGAGTTTTGTCTTGTTTCAAAGTGTGATCGATAATAGTATTCATCAATGTCGATTTTCCAGAATTTGTGTAACCCGCTAAAGATACAGTCTTAATAGTACTTCTATTTCTTTTTTCTCTTTGAGTTCTTCTTACTTTAACTAATTCTTTAAGTTCGTTTTTTAAATGGGATATTCGATCTCTTAGAACTCTTCGATCTAACTCTAATTGTTGTTCCCCCGGGCCTTTAGAACCGGTTCCTGATTTCTGTCTGGATAAAGATTTATACATGCCAACAACTCTTGGAAGCATATATTGAGATTGAGCTAACTCTACTTGCAGCATTGCTTCTTTGGTTTTAGCTCTTCTAGCAAAAATGTCTAAGATCAATACGGTCCTATCAATTACTTTTATTTCTAGTTTTTGTTCTAAATTTCTAATATGACTAGGACTAAGCTCATCGTTAAAAATTACGACATTAGCGTCGTATAAATCAATCATTTCCTTTAATTCTTGTACTTTTCCTTCTCCAATAAAATAGTTTGGAGTGGGCTTTTCTTTTTTTTGAATTAAACTACCTAGAACTTCAACATTACAAGCTTTTGAAAGATTCTTGAGTTCTTCCATAGTTTCTATAAAAAATTCGTCATGACCAATATCTAATCCAACTAAAATTGCTTTTTCCATAATTCACCTTATGAATATTATATGCTATATATAGTTTTTATGCAATTAAAGTCTAAATTTTCACTATATAATCATTTTAGATTATGATATAATATTCTAACAATGAATATACAACATAGGAGTAAAGATGAAAGTATTAAAACTTAAAATAGCAAATTTCATAACGCTTTTTCAAGATTACTTTACCGCGCTTTTTAGTAATCGAAAAAAGACGTTGAAATTCATTGCTTTATTTACCTTTACAATTTTATTTTTTATTCAAATCGGTATTATTTTAATTAATAATAGTTTTTACACAAATTTTTCTGACGATATCCTTCAATATTACACGATAATGGTGGATTTTATTGCGTCAATCAAAGACGGATCTTTATCATTGTTCAATTTAAACAATTATTTTGGGGCTTCGTTTTTTTCTGATGTTTATTATATCCCTCTAGATATATTTACATTCATTACTTTTATCTTAAGCTATATTATGCCAACCGAAATAGCATATTCGATTACTGAATTATTTAAAATATTTATAGGCGTTATGGCTTTAGCATATTATTTTCATTTAAAAGGAATGAAAAATAGAACGATTTTTTGGATGAGCGTTTTCTATTTAGTAAGTGGAGGCATGGTAAGTTTTATGGCCTTCCCAGTATTTTTATCGATGATTTTTTATTTACCTTTATCACTAATAGTCATTCATTATTTTCTTAAAAAGAAAGCTTGGATCGTTCCTGTTTTCGCGATGGCAATAGTTTTTTATGATTTTTATTTAGCTTATATGGTTCTTGTTTTTGTCGCTTTTGCTTTTTTGATTGAATATTTTAAACAAGAAGATTTCAAATTCTTTAGATTTATTAAAGATGGATTAATTTTCCTGGGCTTATTGATTCTAGGAGTTCTTATGGGCACAGTTATATTGCTGCCATCAATAACTTTTATTCTTGAGGAAACATATCGATCCTCTTCAAACTTTAATGCCTGGGTAATTAATATTGGCTCTTATGAGTTAAAGCTATTTCAACCAGCTATTTATATTCGCTATCTTGCAAAAATCGTCGCTGAACAAAAACCAATAGGTTTCTATGGTTTTGAGAATGATTATGGTTTAGAGCACATTTCGTTATATATAACTGTAATTGGATTTGTCTATATGTCTTATATTTTCTTCATGAAAGATCGGATTGCTAGAGTTTATAAAATTAGTTTTTTAATCGCTTTGATTTTTATGATTTTTCCTTTGTTTTCTTATTTATTTTCTGGAACTTTAGACAAACCTTACACTAGATGGATTAATCTCTTGCCAATAATTCAAGTAATGGCTTTAGCTCATGTATTTGATAAATTTGGCTTTGAAAAAGTTAAAATGAAAAACCTAACATTTATCATTTCACTTCTATTAATTATGGTAGGATTTTTACTTTATTACTATATTACCAAATTAAATATTGACACCTATTATGCTGCAAAAGATACTTTAACAGCTGATGCGGTTTTAATTGGAGTTTCGGCAATTTATCTAATTGTCTTACTGGTATTTGGTTGGCTAAAAAAATACACGGTTATTAAATGGTTTATTTGGATAGAGGTTATAGTTGCGATTGGATATATCTATTCAGGACCATACGCAATTAGCGATAAGATTGATGCTTTTAGAACAATGCACGAAATTAATGACTTTTTAGAAGATAATCTGGAAAAAGATGAATTTTATCGAGTATATGTTGATATGAGCAGATTTAATGTTGAGAAGACAAATTTCAATAGAATGACAAGTTTTGCTACAAACACCCAAATCTTTCACTCTTGGACAGATGCGGAAACAAACGCTATTAGTAAGATGTTGTTTAATAGTAACGAGTACCAATCTAAAAGCAAGATGAATTACTTTGGTTATTATATTAATCACTTTTTAGGATATAAATATTTACTCGTTAATAGTCAAGATGAATTTCTTTTTGATGAAAAGTATTTTAGTTTAGTAGCTGAAGAGGGCAATTATCGTTTATATGAGATTAAATTTTCGTCAAGTTTCAGAGTTTTTGACACCTACTTTAATTCAAGTGATTCCGATGGTATTTATGGAAACAGTCTAAGTGATATAAGTACGGCGTTAGTTAGACAAAAAGCTTTTTTAATGGCAGCGATTATTGATCCTGATAAAAACTATGATATGTCAGAATTTGAGTTAAACTACTTAGAAAACCCTGACGTTAGAACATCAACGACAATTTCACCACACCGAACTTTATATTACTCGGGAAGTGTTGTCACTACTGGCATCTATGATGATATTGAACGACAATTCTATGTATATGATGAAGAAACTTTAGATATTAATTTCACTGTTGGCGCAATGTACATTAAATTTTTCCATACATCAATGAAAATAGAAGCGCTTAACGAAGTCCATATGGAATTTAGTGATGGAACTAAACAAATGTGTCAGGTATATCAATTAGGCTTCGGAGAAGATGAATTTAGCGCTCCATTCCATGTTAAGTGCGAATTTTGGAAAAGACCAGTAAAAATCTATATAGAAGATACAGAGTTACTTGATTCAGCACCGATATTAAAAATGCGAGCTGAAAGAGCGATTGATATGGCCGCTTATTTAGAGTATGATTTATCGCAAATAGAATTACCTAGTGAAGAAGGTATGATTTTATTTGATATGGCTCTTGAAAAAGCTTTTGAAAAGCTTTTTGTTGTGGACGAATTTGGTGATTCTTACGAAATATTAGATGGATATTACTATTACAAAACAAAGCCGGATAAAATCTATATATACAAGACCAGCGGAATGTATAGTTTTTATGATTTATATAGTTTAAGGTTAAGGTATTTTGTTGAAGATAGCATTAATATTGATGATCTATTAATTCAAGACCATATCACGAATCAATATCTGCAAATTAAAAACGGCAGAATCAATTTGAAATATGACAATGTCAATTCGCTTGAAACCGATCAAATTGTAATGATACCGATAGCTTATTCTGATGATTGGCAATTCACATCTGAACAAACTTATGATACAATAAGTGTTAGTGGTGGTTTCTTAGGGTTAGTCATTCCAAAAGGAACAGATAGCATTGATGTCACATTGAAGTTCGTGCCAAAATATCTTGATTTAGGATTTTATATCACTTTAGGTTCAATGGCGATATATTCGTTGATTTTCATTACTCCACTAATAATTAAAAATAAAAAACGAGGATGATAATATGAAAAAAGCTAGGTTAATCGTTCCTGCGTATAATGAAGAAAAGAATATTGCTTTATTTTATGAAGAAACAATCAAATATCTAAAATATGATGATATTGAATTTGATATATTATTCGTTAATGACGGTTCAAAAGATAATACTTTAGTTGAAATTCTAAAATTAAGTAAGATAGACAGTTCAGTTAAATATATCTCTTTATCACGTAATTTTGGTAAAGAAGCAGCTATGCATGCTGGTTTGGTTAGTTCAAAAGAAAAGGATTTTATTATAATTATTGACTGCGATCTCCAACAACCACCATACTTAATTCCTGAAATGATTTCTTACTATAGAGAAGGTTATAAGATTGTATATACAAAAAGCAAATCTCGTAAAGGAGAGCCAAAATTAAGAACTTTGTTTGCTAATTTATTTTACAAAATATATAATGCATATACAGAAAAGCCTCTGGATAATGGAGCTAAAGATTATCAGTTAATGGATAAAATAGTTGTAGATGCATTTTTAAAAATAAAGGACAATTATCGTTTTATTAAAGGTATTTTTTCTTGGGTAGGATATCCGAGAAAATGTATAGAATATGATTTTATCCCTAGAAAACACGGTAAAAGTTCTTGGAGTTTTAAATCTTTGGTGAAATACGCCTTTAATGGAATGAATCAATTTTCTAGCATTTTGTTAGTCTTACCTGTTTTAAACTTTTTCTTAGGTTTAGGACTTCTTGCTTTAGATATTGTTTTATACTTTACTAACGTAATTGATCTGACAGGATTTATTTTGGGTTTGCATATGGCAATACTCGTATTAGTCATTAGCGTTTTCGCTTATGTTGTTATTTATTTGCTTTATTCTAATCGTAGACAAATACTCAATCGTCCAATTTACTTGGTGGAAGCTGCTTCGGAGGATTTAGATATTGAATAAATTATGGATATTTATAAAAACAAACTTTTTAACAAAAAAGTTTTTAACTTTCGGGATTATCGGGGTATTAAATACATTAATTCACTTACTGGTTTATACTGTTTTTTATAACGATAGAATAGAAAGTTTTTTTACTAGCGCATTTTTTTCTAACGCAATTGCATTTATTGTAGCGTCAGTTTTCTCATATTTTGCTAATGCATACTTTACTTTTAAACCTAAGAATAAGTCTTCAATACAATTTTCAATTGTTATCTTAGTTTTTTTAATTAGGTTGGTTATAAGTAGTCTTTTAGCAGAATTATTTGATTTTATTGTAATTAATTGGTTCAACATTGATTATGTAGTATATCCGGCCGCAAAATTAATTGCACCATTCTTGGCATCTGCATTATTAATACCAATAGCTTATTTTGCTTTAGACATTGTCTTTAAAAAGACAGATATTGAAAAATAGTAGTTACATAAATTATAAAATTGATTTATAATCTATATAGAGGAGTTTAACATGGGCGATTATGGTTTATTACTTACAATTACATATCTATACGCAGTCTTTGTTTTAATTTTAGAAACGAAGGTAACCTTTATTAAAGCCGGAATATCGAAAGTAATATTCTTGTTTTTGTTCGGATTAACAATATATTTTCTAATTGTTGATTCAACGTTAAATGTCTTCTTAAGAGTTTTCGTTTTTGTTCCAGTTCCTTATTTGTTATTTATGCTATTTAATGAAGATATAGCAAAAGCGTTTAAAAAGACAGGGATTAAAAACTCGAAAGAAAGGCAAATGGTTGTTAATAACGATTTGGCTGATCATTTGTACCAATCAGTAGAATATCTTTCTAGACACCGAATTGGCGCACTGATAACAGTGGAAAGAAAGGTCGATTTGTCAAAGATAATTAACAAAGCCTTAATGCTTAATGCCGACGTCTCTAAAGAACTGCTAACATCGATATTCATTCCCAATGCACCCTTACATGATGGAGCAGTGATTATCAGGGGAAATAAGATTCTTTGTGCAAAGGCATATTACCCAACTTCTAAGCGCACAGATTTACCAATGCATTATGGAACAAGACATAGAGCAGCAATAGGAATTAGCGAACAAAGTGATGCATTTACAATAATAGTTTCTGAAGAAACGGGTAATGTAAGTATTACCGTAAACAAAGAGATTGAATATAATATCAGCAGAGAAACTCTTAACTTGTACTTTGAAAAATTCTTAAAAATTAATTAAAGCGCTCAACGCGCTTTATTTTTTTGGATTGATAGAATTTTGTATAGCTTTATGTTATAATTTGTTTGATTGAAAGGTGGTGAAATCTTGAAAGAATTTGATTGTATTGTAGTTGGACAAGACCTATATTCTATGACTGTGGCCTTGTTCTTATCACGAAAAATGAGAAAAGTTTTAGTTATTCAAGATCAAACCCAAATCAATGGTGATTATGAAAAAATCAGCTTAAAACAAGGCGAAAAAACTTATAAATTTCAGTATCACAGAGATAATGTAGTTTCGGGGCTAAGCAAATCAGGACTTTTACATGAGTATCTAGATAATTTAGGATTGATAAAGTCTCTTGATTATAAACAAATAGAACACGAATATGTTGTCAATAAAGACGGAAGTATTAAAAAAAGAATTAATTCTTTAGATCAGTTTAGAATATACTTAGTTAGACATTATCCTAAAAACAGAAAAGAAATACATCGTTTTTTTGATGATTTACATCGACATTATAAGAATTATTTAGAACAGTACTTAAATATGTTAAAAAACAAAGATTATACTTTAACCTCATTAATGATTGAATGGGGAGATTACTCTTTAAAAGAATTACTGGAAAAATATTTTTCTAGTCAAGATTTAATGGAAGAGTTTTTAGTTAATGATTTTATTAACGGACTTGAAATGCAAAAAGTGAACGCATATAGTTTTTTCTCCAATTATCTATCCGGCTTGGAGTCAAACTTTTATACGATTAAACATTCATATAAAGAAATTACTGAAAAATTAGTTGAACGAATTAAGTTAATTAATCCAAATGCTTTTGTAAAAACCTCTGTTAAAAAATACATGGTTAATGAAAAAAAAGAAGTAGAATACCTTGTTGATTCTGAAAATAACAAAATTAAAGCAAAATATTATTTTATAAGTGACAACCCATTTAATTTTTATGATAAATACTTTCTAAATTGTGAAGAAGATTTAGAGATTTTTAAAAATTACTATCCGAATTTAGAAACGAAGAAAAGAATAAATACAGTATATTTAGTTTTAAATTCTAAATTATCCGATATTGGAATTACTGACAGTTTTTACTACTTTAAAAATGATTTAGATGATGATATTAAGCTTGTAAGGTTATATAACTATACTATTGAAACTAGTCAGGATTTAAGAAGAAAAGAAGGATTACTTTGTTTAGATTTTTCTTATGATGAAGACAAAACCATAACTAAAGAAATGGTAATGAAAAAACTCGAAGCTTATTTTCCGAAAATCAGAAAATTTTTGATAGCCGCTAAACTTGGCAAACCAAAACCTCATCTTTCAATGTTGCGCGAAGAAAAAGTTCGTAAAAACCTATCGATTAATGAAATGATAGATCTTGAATCTATAGAACACATTCAAGTCTTAGATAATTTATTTGTCGGAGGGGAGTTTATTAGACCAGAAGCAAAGTTTTTTGGAATAATTAGCCAAGGTATTGTTTTTGGTGATAAAATCGAAGACAAACTGTATTATGGTGATACAGAAGATGATGAATATCAATATTTCAATAACGATGAAATCATGATGATGATTCGCCACAATTATGATTTTCAATATTTTGGAAATAAAGAGATCCATGTCAATTTTCATATTGGAAAACATATATATTTTATTAGAACTAAAGGAAAAAATATAATAGTTCACCACGGTAAACATGGCAATGCCGATTTAAACATATATACAACCAATGATAAACTAGCTAATTTATTGCTTAAAAAGACTTCATTTAAAGAAGTTCTAGATTCGGGATCGCTTAAATATCAAGGAAACATTGATTTGCTCTTCTCGGCTGTGAAAGCTTTTAATCTAGATGATTATCAAGAATTTAAGGCAGAAGATTATATTAATTCAAAATACAAATTTCAAGGCGTTAAATTGTTATTCGCTCATTTATTAATTTATGCAATGGCTAGTTTTTTGAGTAATTTCTATCCCAATATTTTTATATTCCCCTTCGCATTGGTTTTAACCATTATAATTAGTATTATAAAATTTAAAATATATGAGAGAACTAGCTGGTTTGAATTAGTTTTAAATGCAATTTTATTAGTTTATACGATATTATCTATCTTTTTAGTTGGCTTTAATCACATGTATTCAGACGAAATTTTCTTAGGCGTTATAATTCTAATTTTAATGTTATCTGTTTTTATAAATCAACCAGTAGTATATCTTTATCATAATTTTGATATGAGCATCGATTATAGAAACACAAAGCTTTTTAAGATTATTACCAATGGGCTAACGTTTATTTGGGGTTTCATATTTTTAGTCATTTTAGGCGGAACCTACATCGCCGGAGATAGATATATTTCTGTGTTCTACAGTTTATTCTTTTTCGGTATTTTCATGACATATTTTTATCCAATAATCTATGTTAGAACTAGTATTAAGAAAAAATAGGAGACAATCATGAACGACTATCTATATTATGCATCTTTTGGAGCGATAATTTTATTATTTCTTCTAAGCACATTTTTATATAAGAAATTAAGGATATGGAAACTTATTCTAATTATATTGACCATAGCCTTGTTTATTATGGTTGAATTTTTTTCGGGAGCTATTAGTTTTCTAGATGAGATAGAACTCAGAGAGTTAAGTCAATATTTGATTTATATAATCCTTATTGTTTTGGCAGTTTCTTTCAAAAACAAGATAAAGATTACACAAAATTTAACTGACTATGATTTCTTTGAATTAGAGAAAGAGCTTGAACATACTAAAGATACTTCAGAACTTCTAAGAAAGCGATTTATTAACACCATCGGTTTGTTAAGAGAGGGTTTGATCTTTTATGACGAGGATATGAATGGTCTTTTTTTAACAGAAGAAATATCTAGATTTCTTCTGTTAGATAATCCTCAGTTATCAATGGATAAATATCAGAGTTACATTCATTCTGAAGATCAAAGTTCTTATTTACAAACCGTAAAAAAAGTTAGCAGAAAGTTACCTGATTTATTACATAAATATCGGTTAAAAATCGGACCTTCGTATACTTGGGTTGAAGAAAAAGGCAAGTTATTTACACACGATAACAAAGATTACCTGATATCTACTATTACGAAATTAGATATAAAAATTTACCCTGAAACTTCAATTCAAATTGTTGATTCTCTTCCAAATGAGGATGAATTGACAAATACGATATCGCAAATGAGAAAAGATAAGAAGCCATTTTATTTAGCTATGATGCATTTAACTAACGTTCCAGATATTAACAAGAGGTTTGGAAGGGACGTGGGAAATTTAATGATTGCAGAGTATATTAAACAAATGCGTTATCATTTTGCTAGAGAGAATAATACTATTTTTAGAATAACCGGAATTCAATTTGCTATTCTCATAACGGATGAACAAAGATATGCGAATTTACATCGCGCCTTAGTCAGCGGAGGCGATTTGATAAATGTGCGGATAAACATCGGCGGAATATTGCAAATTGTTTATCCGAATATCGGAATTATTAAGAATGATCCTTGGGATAATACCGATATTAGTGAATTTATAAGTTTAAGCAACAAAGCGCTTGAAGAAGCGATTAGAAATAACAAACAAAACTATTCAATCTTTGGAGGTTAGTTTATGTACTCTGTGATTATTCTAGCTGCGGGAAGAGGCACAAGATTAAATTTGGGATATAACAAAGTTTTTTATGAAATTAAACAAAGAACTATCTTAGAGTTTTCTGTGGATTATTTTTTAAAGGATTCTTCATTTTCAGAAATAATCGTAGTTACAAATGAAAGAGATCTTACTCATGTCAAGGAATTAATGATAGGAAAAGATGTGAAAATAACTCTTGGCGGTATTACAAGACAAGAAAGTGTTTATAATGGTTTAAAGAAAATTAGCAACAAGTATGTTTTAATCCATGATGGAGCAAGACCTTTTATTGATAAAAAAGATATTGAAAATATTAAAAAAACAGTTAGAGAAAATGCTTGTGTTTTGGCGGCGAAAGTGAAAGAATCAATTGCTAAACAAGCGTTTAATAAACTTAAGTGTTATGTAAATAGAGATGAATATGTTCTGTTGCAAACACCACAAGCCTTCATGACAAATAAAATAATCAACGCCTATGAATCTGCCATTAAAAATGACAATACTTATAGTGATGATGCAAGTTTATATATGCAAGAATTAGGTGAAGATGTTATAATATTAGAGGGAAATGAGTTTAATATAAAACTAACTACAGAATTAGACTTAAGAATATTGGAGGAAATACTATGATTAAGATTGGAATTTCAAAAGATGTGCATCCTTTAAAAGAAAACGAAAAACTCATATTAGGGGGCATTGAAATACCGCATTATAAAGGTAGCGTTGGATACTCTGATGGAGATTGCTTATTACACGTTATCGCAGAAGCAATCTTGGGAGCTTTAGCTTTAGGAGATTTAGGTAAATTTTTTCCTGATGATGATCCAAAGTATAAAGATTATGATTCGGGATTAATTTTGAAAGAAGTCTTTAATTACGTTAGCGCTCAAGGCTATGAAATTTCAAATATAGATACCATGGTAGCTTTAGAAAAACCGAAAATTAGACCTTATATTAAAGATATGAGAGAAAATATAGCAGGAATTCTTAATTGTAGTTTAAAACAAATTTCTATTAAAGCAACAACTTTTGAAGGTTTAGGTTTTGTTGGCAGAGAAGAAGGAATTCTTTGCGATGCAGTTGTGGTTTTGGAAAAATCGGATTACATGCTGGATTAATATTACTAAGGGCACAGGCTCTTAGTATTTTACTTTAATAGTTAAATTTCTTTTTAAAATATGCAATGTTGTGTTAAAATGTTTTTACAAGGAGTGATGAGCGAATGATTGAATCGATTCATGGAGAGTTTGAAATAATAAAAAATTATCGGGATGCTTTTGTTCTAGATGATTTTAACAAAAAATATATCGATTTTTTTGATATTTATCCATATGTTGTTGGAGACTATTCGGGTGGTATATTAAGGTTGAAAGGGTTTAAAGACGATAATTATCAAACTATCCCTGATTATATCATGGAATCTTGTGCGCCTAATTGTGCTTATTATATTTTAAAAAACCCTAATTATGATAAGAACAAAAAAATTGAAGATTAGAGGTGATAATTATGAATTATGAAGAAATAATTGAAGAAATTAAAGCTGTCATCAAACTTATAAGACCATATATTAATCGTGATGGTGGAGATATAGAATTTGTAAAATTTGAAGACGGAATAGTCTATGTTAAGCTTCAAGGAGCTTGTGTAGGTTGTGCAGGGTTTGATTCAACAATGTCAGATTTAATTGAGGATACTTTATTAGAAAGAGTGCCTGGAGTCATAGGAGTGGAACATATATGGTAGAAAAACAAAAAAGAATGAAAGAAATTTGTATTAATTTAATGGAAGAACGAGGCGTTACTTTAGATAAAATAGTGGAAATTGTTTATGATTTACAAAAAAAATACGTGCCCGATTTAACCGCTGAAAATTGTTATAGCGCAATTAGTAGAGTTTTAGATAAAAGAGAAGTGCAAAACGCGATAATTACTGGATTGGAATTAGATATGTTAGCCGAAAAGAAGATGCTTTCTGAGCCATTACAAACTTTGGTGAGCGAAGATAATCCTTTATATGGAATCGATGAAATTTTAGTTTTGTCAATTACGAATGTATATGGTTCTATTGGCTTGACTAATTTTGGTTACGTAGATAAGGTTAAACCAGGAATTATCGGTGAACTTGATGAAATAGGAAAGAACTCTGATAAATGTCACACATTTATGGATGATATCATTGGAGCTATTGCAGCGGCTGCGGCTAGTTCAATAGCGCATAATGCAGTAGGGGATAGAGAATAACTTCAAAGTTATTCTTTTTTTTGTCAAGGATATAATTCTTTAAAAAATATAGGTTTTGTGTTATAATAACTACAGTTTCTTTGAGGGGTGTTTAATATGAAACAAGGTGACATCGTCAAAGGTCGGATAACTAACATAAAACCATATGGCGCTTTCGTAAAAATTAATGATGAAATTGATGGTTTAGTCCATATTTCTGAAATTAGTGATGGATATGTTAGGAGCATAGAAGACTATCTTAGTGTCGGGGATGAAGTAACTTTAGAAATTATCAAAGTAGAAAATGATAAGATTAGTTTAAGTTATAAAACCCAAAATAAGAAAAGACGTAAAAAAAGAGAATCTACCGAGGTTACAGCGGGCTTCAAACCTTTTGAAACTCAGTTGAAAGCTTGGGTAGAAAAGTATCAAAAAGACAACAAATAAGAAAAAAGCAATTCAGATTATCAAATTTGAGTTGTTTTTTTATTAATTTATATAGGAAAATGGTTGCATTTTGATATTTAGCAAGTAATATTTTGTGGATTTAATGATATAATATAGTTTGTTATGGGAGGAAAAAAATGAACAAAAATATAAAATTAGACTATCGGTATGCAATTCCTTTTGTGAGAGAAGAAGAGCTGGAAAAAATAGGTAAAGAAATCAAATATGCAAGAAAACTTTTAGAAGAAAAAACTGGTCCTGGCAGTGAATATTTGGGATGGCTGGATCTTCCAGAGAATTATGATAAAGAAGAAGTTGAAAAAATCATTGAAGCTGCCAAAAGAATTAGAAAGCAAGCTAAGATTCTGGTGGTTATAGGTATAGGTGGGTCTTATCTAGGGTCAAAGGCAGCAATTGAATTTTTAAAACCATACTTTTCAAGGAGACAAAATATCGAAGTTATTTTTGCTGGGTTTAACATGTCTAGCACATACCTGAATGAATTAGCTAGCTATTTAAAAAATAAAGAGTTCGCTATTAATGTGATATCAAAATCAGGAACAACTACTGAACCCGCAATTGCTTTTAGGGTCCTGAAGAAACTTTTAGAAGATAAATATGGCAAAAATTTAGCTGGAGAAAGAATTTACGCAACAACTGATAAAAGTAAAGGAGCTTTAAGAGAATTAGCGACAAAAAATAACTATACAACTTTTATCGTTCCCGATGATATAGGAGGGCGTTTTTCGGTTTTAACTGCCGTGGGCTTATTGCCAATAGCAGCAAGCGGAATAAATATTAAACAGATGTTATTTGGAGCAAAAGCTGCTCGAAAAGAATATAACAAATATAGCATTTATAAAAATGATGTGCACATGTATGTAGCTCTTAGAAACCTTTTGTATAGAAGTGGTTATAGTATTGAAATGTTAATTAATTATGAGCCTAAACTCAATTATTTCTCCGAATGGTGGAAACAACTTTTTGGTGAGTCAGAGGGAAAAAATCATAAAGGCATATTTGTTTCAAGCGCTTCATTTTCCACAGACTTGCATTCATTAGGACAATATATTCAAGATGGACAAAGAATACTTTTTGAGACAGTTATTAATATTAATAAATCAGAAAAAGATGTTATTATTGAAGAAGAGGATCTGGATCTTGATGGCTTAAATTACCTAAAACAAAAAGGTTTAGAGTATGTTAATAACCAAGCATTAAAAGGAACTCTTTTAGCTCATAAAGATGGCGGAGTTCCAAATATTGTCATTAATATTTCTAAATTAGACGCATATACATTCGGATATTTAGTATATTTCTTTGAACTCGCAGTGGGCATTAGCGGTTATTTATTAGGTGTTAATCCTTTTGATCAACCAGGCGTTGAAGCTTACAAAAAAAACATGTTTGCCTTATTAGGCAAACCGGGATATGAAGAATTAAGAAAAGAATTAGAAGCGAAACTTTAAAAAAAACAGCCATCGATAAAATCGAGGCTGTTTTATTTTTTAAATTCTTTTTTTCTAAAAGCATGAAAAACTCGTTTTTCTATTGGTTTGATTTCGACCTTATTTATATTGCCCATAACTTCCCCATCAGCTTGAAAATAAGTTTCATTTGGATGTTCAATAGATATATTTGTTCCACTTAACATGGTTACTCTTTTCTTTAGGGCTTTGTGCCAACCGGGGTAGATTGTTACTAAGACTAACTGAAGAAATAATTTAGAGAGATTATGACCCACACAGATTATATATTTATCATCTGTTGGATTGGCTCCGGGTGCCACTTTCATTCCGCCGCCAAAGTAACTTCCATTTTGGATAGCTGAAACAAATACTTTTTTAAAATGGTATAATTTACCATCAACATTTAGATCGATTTCTACTGGTTGGTATTTAATAATTGCTTTAAAAACATTTAGAAAATAGGAAAGTTTGCCTTTTTTACTGTCATTATTGACATAATGACATACTAAACCATCGAATCCTAATCCGCAGCCATTTATGAATTTAGTTGTACCAATATTAGTTTTAGCTTCACCAATAGTAATTTCTGCATGATTATATTTTTTAAGAGAGCGCAAAAAGTCATTTCCTGAACCGCTCTTTGCTAAGTAAATATTCTGTTTAATTTTTGTGATTTCAACATTATTTATCAAATAGTTAATCGAACCATCGCCGCCAAGGAATAAAATATCAGTAATTTTATTATTTTTTTCTAGATAATTGTTTAAATTATCAATTTTTAAAGTTGAACGCAAAAGAAAAGCTATGTTATTCTTTTTAAAGAATTTAACATATTTCATTGTTGTTTTTTTAGATTTTTTATTACTTGATAATGGATTGTGGATGATGAGAAACATGATATCTCCTTATCGATACATTTAATCAATTATTATTATATCATAATCAAACAATTAATTACTATAGAAGTTGAGAGTTTAGGCAATATCTTTTTTGTTAAAAGATGATTTTAATTTGAAAATACGTAATATATGATATAATTTTACTGTAAACTAAATGTTAGAAAGAGTTGATGAGTTTTGGAATATAAATTAAGATTAAATTCGCTAGATGATACAGTAAAACTTGCCGAACTGATCGCCGAAAAGGTTTTTCCTGGTATGATAATAGGATTAACTGGCGATTTAGGTTCAGGCAAAACTACTTTCACTAAATATTTTTCGCGTTATATTGGAGTTAAAGATAATTTGAACTCACCAACATTTACCATCCTAAAAATTTATTCTGGCAATTATGATTTATATCATATGGATGTATATCGACTTGAAGATATTGGATATGATTATGAATTGGAAGAATTTATATATGGATCAGGAATAAGTGTTATCGAATGGTATGAGTACATAAAATCAATGTTACCGAACGAGATATTGTCAATCACTTTTACTGTAATTGATGAAAATCAAAGAGATGTAGTGGTGAAAGGAGAGGGTAAGTATGAAAAAATCGTTAAAGCAATTAGTGATAGATACAGCAACTGACTATATATATCTTTCTTTAATAATTGATGGTTATGAAAAACAAAGCGTGTATGAAAAGGGCGTTAATAACCATTCCGTTACCCTAATTCCTTTTTTAGAAGAGATGCTTAACAGAGAGAATTTGACTTTAAAAAATTTAGATGAAATTATTGTGGGTGATGGACCTGGGAGCTATACTGGAGTTCGAATCGGCGTTACTGTGGCTAAGATGATCGGATATTTAAACAATATAAAAACATATAAAGTTTCTTCGTTGGCATTAATGGCAAGCCATTCTGATAATCCTTTTGTTTTAGCGGTTATTGACGCTAGACGGGGCAATGCGTTTATGGGGTTATATAAGAATGTTGATAAAAAACTCATTCAGATTAAGACTGATTGTTTAGATAATATTGAAAAATATAGAAATAATCTAAGTTGTAATTATGAAGTTGTTTCAAATGGGAAACCTCAGATAATAAAAATAATTAATTCCGATTTATTAGAATTAGTTAAAGACATACACAACCTTACTCCGAACTATTTACAAATAACTGAAGCGGAGAGAAATTTGAAAAATGAATCTAACATTAAGACCAGTAGTTAAGGAAGATATCGACTTTATTGTAAATGAAGAAAATGAGAATTTTCATAACTTTACAACAAAAGAAAAAATTGAAGAGGAAATAAATAACCCTCTTATTCAGTATTATCTTTTAGTCAAAGATAGTATTTTGGGATATATTAGCCTTTGGATAGATGAAGATAGAGCGCAAATTAATTCCCTTGTAATTATAAAGAAGTACCGTAATAAAGGTTATGGGATTAAGCTAATGAATTTTATGTTTGACATATTAAAAGAGAAACAAATAGTAGATTTGACATTAGAAGTCAGACCTTCTAATTTAGCCGCTTTAAGACTATATGAAAAATGTGGATTTAAACAAATTTCAGTGAGAAGAGCTTATTACAATAATGGTGAAGATGCTTTCTTTATGTACAAAAGATTAGGAAGTGGATAATATGTATATTTTAGGGGTAGAAACAAGCTGTGATGAAACAAGTGTTAGTGTAGTAAAAGACGGAAAAGAAGTTTTGTCAAATCGCGTTTTGTCACAAATTGATATTCATAAAGAGTATGGCGGAGTTGTTCCAGAGATTGCTTCTAGAGAGCATGTTAAAGGAATAACATACGTTTTTGATAAAGCAATGAAAGACGCTAATATTTCATATGAGGATTTGGATTTAATAGCAGTTACTCAAGGGCCTGGATTAATTGGGTCTTTATTAATTGGCGTAAATGCAGCAAAAGTAATTAGTTTAAATTACAATATACCTTTAGTTGGTGTTCATCATATAGCGGGGCATATTTATGCAAATTATATAGATAATGGAATGCAGTTTCCATTGTTAGCTTTAGTTGTTTCTGGAGGTCACACAGAATTAATTTTGATGAAAGAACATTATCATTTTGAAAAATTAGGAGAAACACAAGACGACGCAGTTGGCGAAGCTTATGATAAAGTTGCTAGGATATTAGGTTTACCATATCCTGGAGGGCCAATAGTTGATAAAATGGCAAACTTAGGAAAAGATACACTTAATTTTCCTCGCCCAATGATTGATTCTAAAGATTTTAATTTCAGTTTTTCTGGATTAAAATCTAAAGTTATAAATGTGCATCATAACATGATTCAAAGAAATGAAGAAATAAATGTTCCAGATTTCTGCGCTAGTTTTCAAGAAGCGGTAACAGATGTACTAGTTCAAAAAACAATTCAAGCTAAAGAACATTATCAAGTAAAGCAAATAATTGTGGCCGGAGGGGTCGCGGCTAATTCTGGATTAAGAAGAAAAATGAAAGAAAAAATAGTCGATACGGAAGTTTATTTTCCAAAAATGGCTTATTGCACGGATAACGCAGCAATGATAGCTGTTGCCGGATATTTTCAATATCAAAAAAATAAAAAAGCCGATGATTTAATGCTAAACGGCCAATCAAGATTGAATTTAGAGAGGTGAAATCATGGAAATAGAATCAAATTTTATCAAAACAATAATGGAAGAAGATTTAAAAAACGGAAAAGTAAAAGAAATAGTTACTAGATTTCCACCAGAGCCTAATGCATATTTACACATTGGTCACGCAAGAGCAATTATAACTAATTTTGAATTAGCTAAACAATTTGGCGGTAAGACCAATCTTCGCTTTGATGATACGAATCCAGTAAAAGAAGATAGTTCTTTTGTCGACGCTATAAAAAAAGACATTGAATGGTTAGGATACAAACCTGCCAAAGTCTTATTTGGCTCAGATTATTTTGATGCGAGTTATGATTTAGCTGTTAAACTAATTAAAAAAGGTTTAGCCTATGTTTGCGATTTAAACCCTGAAGAGATGCGTGAATACCGAGGAACCTTAACTACGCCGGGTAAAGATTCTCCATATAGAAACCGTTCTGTCGAAGAAAGCTATCAACTTTTTGAAGCTATGAAAAACGGAAAATATAAAGACGGAGAAAAGACGTTAAGGGCTAAAATAGATATGTCCTCACCAAATATGAATATGAGAGATCCTGTTATTTATCGGATAATTCATATAGACCATCATAATACAGGTAATAAATGGTGTATTTATCCAATGTATGATTTTGCACATCCTTTGCAGGATGCTTTTGAGGGTGTAACCCATTCTTTATGTTCACTTGAATATGATGATCATAGAGTCTTGTATGATTGGTTTGTTGAAAAATGTGAAATGGAACATGTGCCACATCAATATGAGTTTGGCAGACTAAATATAACCAATACAATTATGTCAAAAAGATACCTTAAACAATTAGTTGATGAAAACATGGTAAAGGGATATGACGATCCAAGAATGCCTACTTTAGCGGGATTGAGAAGAAGAGGTTACACAAAAGAATCAATTGTAAATTTTATTCTGTCAACAGGATTATCTAGAGTAAATTCTACAGTTTCATCGGAAATGCTTGAAAATTCATTGCGTGACGATTTGAATCAAAAAGTAAAAAGAGTAAACGCAGTAATTGATCCGCTAAAAGTTGTTATAACAAACTACCCTGAAGGTAAAGTGGAATGGATTGACGTGGAATATAATCCCGATAATCTTGAGTTAGGATCTCGAAAGATAGCTTTCGGTAGATATGTATATATTGAGAAAGAGGATTTTTTAGAAGAGAAGCCAAATAAGAAATGGAAGAGATTATCTTTAGGTATTGAAGTTAGGTTGATGCAAGCATATTTTATTAAATGTAATGAAATAGTATTTAATGAAGATGGATCCATTAAGGAATTACATTGTACTTATGATGAAAAAACTAAGTCAGGTAGCGGTTTCGATGAAAGAAAGCCGAATGGAAATATTCATTTTGTTGAAGCAACAACAGCGCTTCCTGCTACGTTCAATCTATTAGAACCTTTATTGATTGATTCAGATGGAAAAAAAGATTTATTTTCTAGACTTAACTTAAATTCATGGAACATATTTAACGGATTTGTTGAACCTTCCTTAGAAAAGACACATCATCTAGAAAGATTTCAATTCATTAGAAAGGGATATTTTGCTACAGATTATGATACAAAGGATAATAAGTTAGTATTTAATCGAATTGTTGAATTAAAAACATCTTTCAAGTAAAAAAGAGGCATAAATTTGCCTCTTTATTTTTTTGTGATTAGATCTTGCTTAATTTTCCAAAGTTTATAAGATAGATCAACATAATAATTGTGTGGATTATCAAATCTTTTTACTTCATCCCACAAACTTTCTATTTCCTTTTCTGTGTACTTGCGGATTGCCTTTAATTTTGGGGCTTTATAAACTAAATTGCCATCAATAAAAATTGGCGTGTGTAATTCTTTAATTGAAAAACCAGAAAAAGTTTTTGTTTTCCAAGTATAAATTGGGTCGAAAATCGTTAATTCATCTTGGGTATTTATTTTTTCATCATATACAGTAATTAAATCAGCCTCAGCTTTGTTATTTTCAGAATAAATTCGATAGACTTTTTTGAAATGAGGAGTGGTAATTTTTTCAACATTATCACTAATTTTAATTTTAGGAACTATTTTATTTTCATTCTCAACAGCTACTAGTTTATATACAGAGCCGAATACTGGGTCACTTTTTGCAGTGATTAATCTTTCTCCAACACCAAAAATATCGATTGGAGCGCCTTGGTCTAGCAAAGTTTTTATTATTCTTTCATCTAACGAATTTGATACAACAATTTTGCAATTTTTTAAACCAGCATTATCCAATAAAATTCTTGCTTCTTTAGCTAAGTAAGTTAAATCGCCTGAATCAATTCGAATCGAATAATTTTTTGCATCCAGAGGGAGTAAAACTTCTTTAATGACTTTGATAGCATTAGGAACCCCGCTTGAAAGGGTATCATAAGTGTCAACTAAGAAAGTTGTATTGTTCGGATAAATTCCAGCGTATGCTTTAAAAGACTCATATTCGTTCTCGAATATTTGAACCCAAGAGTGAGCCATGGTTCCGCCTGATGGCACTTCAAACATTTGATCAGCTAATACGTTGCTAGTCCCATCTATTCCACCTATATATGCAGATCTTGCACCATATACGCTACTAGATATACCATGCGCTCTTCTAGCGCCCATTTCTAGTATAGTTTTATCTTTAGCTGCATAACGTATTCTTGATGCTTTGGTTGCTATTAAACTTTGGTGATTGACCGTTAATAAAAGAAAAGTTTCAATAATTTGTGCTTCAATAAGTTTTGCTTTAACAGTTATAATCGGTTCATTAGCAAAGATTACGCTTCCTTCTCTAAAAGCGTAGATATCTCCTGTGAATTTAAATTCGCTCAAGTAGTTTAAAAATCCTTCAGCAAATAAATTTTTTTTACGTAAAAATTCAATATCTGCTTTTGTAAATTTTATAGTCTGAATATAATTTATTATGGATTCAAGGCCTGCAAAAATCGCATAGCCACCGTTGTCAGGTATTTTTCTAAAATAAAGGTCAAAGTAAACTATTTGGTCTTTTTTGTTTTCTAAATAATATCCATTTGCCATAGTTAACTCATATAAGTCAGTTAACATTGCTAAACTATAGTTTTTCATCGGTTAATCACTTCAATATGAATACCTTCTAGCACATCTAAAGATTTGGCATGTAAAATCTTATCATAAGAATCAGTGGCTGAAGCGTCAACTATTATGTGAGCGTTTGGTAAAGCGCTTTTAACGATAACTGCATTGCTAAGCACGCAGATATTTGATACCAGCCCACATAATTCAACTACGTCATACTTTTTATTTTCTAAGTATTTACCCAAACCTAAAGAAGGAAAAGTAGGTTTCTCAAAAACCTTATCTTTTGGGGATTTTAAGGCTAAAACATCAGATTGAATTTGATGACCATATGTTCCTTTTACACAATGTTTAACCGGAAGGTTGTGGCCCTCCTCAGTAACTAAGTAATTTTCTTCATGGGTGTCCATTGTAAATATAATATCATCGTTACTATCTCGATATTCATTTATTTTTTTTATGATTATTTCTTTTATATTAATAGCTGAATCAAATCCAAGCGCGCCGTCAATAAAATCATTTTGGAAGTCCACGACGATTAAACACTTTTTCATTTTAACTCACCCCTTTTACTTACATTATATCACTGTTCTTTGAAAATCATTTTTTGATGATAAAAAAAACGCCTTTTGGCGTTTTAGTTTATAATAAGTTTTCGTAATTTTTGGAAACTTGTTTCCAGTTAACGACATTCCAAAAATTTGAAATGTAATCTGGTCTACGATTTTGATAATTTAAGTAGTAAGCATGTTCCCAAACATCTAAAGCAAAAATAGGTGTTCCTTTGTCAAATGGAGTATCTTGATTTGCGGTAGATGTAATAACTAGCTTTTTATTTTTGTCTACTACTAACCAAGCCCATCCACTACCGAATCTGGTAGCTGCAGCAATTGCAAATTCTTCCTTGAATTTTTCAATTGAACCAAAAGATTCGTTTATCGCTTTTTCAAGTTTATTGCTTATACTAGTTTTTTCAGGTGTTAAAATTTCCCAAAATAGTTTGTGATTATAGTAGCCACCACCATTGTTTATTACTGATTGACGGATTGATTCAGGAACTTCTTTAAGATTTCTCAAAATGTATTCAACATCTTTATTAAGCAAATCTTCATTTCCTTCAAGAGCACTGATATATTTGCTGATATATCCTTGATGATGTTTAGTGTGATGAATCTCCATAGTTTTAGCGTCTATGTAAGGTTCTAAAGCGTTATATTTAAAAGATAACTCTGGTAAAATATGTTTCATGAAAATCACTCCTTTTTCTTTCTTACTGACCCTATTATCTCACATATTTCTTTTGAATTCAAAACATATGCTCATGGACGTTGTTTATGATATTTATCATACATATATATGATATTTAGACTAGCTTTATGATATAATATTTAAAGGTGATAACGTGATTGATAAGATACTAGAAAATTTAAACCCCCAACAACTAGAGGCCGTTAAGACAATTAATGGTCCAATTATGGCAGTGGCTGGAGCTGGGTCTGGAAAGACAAGAGTACTAACAAGAAGAGTAGCTTATCTAATTGAAAATGAAGGTATATACCCAAATAATATTTTAGCAATTACATTTACTAACAAAGCAGCCGAAGAGATGAGAAAGAGAGTAGCTTCTTTATTAGATTTTTCTTTACAAGGACTGTGGATTTCAACATTTCACGCTATGGGTTCAAAGATATTAAGGAGTGAAATTCATCATCTAGGATATAAAAATGATTTTCAAATTATCGATGATGATGATTGTACTATAATAGTGAAAAAACTAATGAAAGAGCATAATTACGACCAAAAGAACTTTTCACCTAAGATAACATCTCACTTAATATCCGCAATAAAAGGTCACCACGCATCAGTTAATGGTCTTGTAGAACCAATAAGATCGATGATTATACAAATTTATCCTTTATATAATAAATTTTTAAAAGATAATAATTTAGTAGATTTTCAAGATCTACTAATACTAATATTGGAACTATTTCAAAACTTTCCTCAAGTTCTCAAAAAATATCAAGAAAAATTTGAATATATTCTTGTGGATGAGTTTCAGGACACTAATGATTTACAATATGAAATAGTTAAATTATTGGCTATTAAACATAGAAATTTATTTATTGTAGGTGACGAAGATCAAAGTATATATTCATTTAGAGGGTCTAATATTCAAAATATAAAAAAATTTACTAAAGATTTTCCAGAATATCTTACCGTCATGCTAAATCAAAATTACCGTTCAAAAGACGTGATATTAAAGGCTGCAAATTCTGTTATAAAAAATAACAGAAATCGAATAAAAAAAGAGCTTTATTCTACAATGGATGGCGGAGAGAAACTTGTTCATTACAAAGCTGAAACTGATGAAGAAGAAGCTTATTATGTATATGATCAAATCAAGAAATATTGGAAAAACGGCGTAAAGCTAAACGATATCGCGATTCTGTATCGTAACAATGCTATGAGCAGAAAGTTTGAAGATATATTTTTAAAGTATAATGTTCCTCATCGAGTAATCGGGAATATTTCGTTTTATAAAAGAAAAGAAATTAAGGATATAATCGCTTACTTGCATTTGTTAATTAATACTGGAGACGACTATTCTTTTTCTCGGATTTATAATGTCCCTAAAAGAGGAATTGGTAATGTTTCATTTAATAAAATGGTTGAGGTAGCACAAAATAACAATATTAAACTTTTTGATGTAATAGATGAAAACAGCGATATTTTAAAAGGTAAATCAAAAGAAAGCTTACTAGCACTTAAAAATACAATAATCGATATAAGAAGGAAAATAAATAGTCAATCCTTACTTGATACTTATGATGAGTTGATTTCAAAAACCGGTTATAAAGCGATGTTAGAAAACGACGATGAAACAGCTGATAAAACATTTCAATCTGAAAGAAGATTGGATAACCTTAATGAATTTAAGAGTTTGTTAATGGAAAAAATCTCGGACTATGATATTAATTTTTCTAACTACGAAATTTTAGTGAACTTACTTAATGATTTAGCCTTGCACGAACAAGCTCAAGAGATTGATGAAAGCGGCGAATACATCAATTTAATGACAGTGCATGCCGCGAAGGGTTTAGAGTTTAAAATTGTTTTCATAACTTGCCTTGAACAATCTTTATTTCCTTCAAGTCAAAGTTTAATGGAAAAATTTAACGTCGATGAAGAAAGAAGATTATTTTATGTAGCATTGACTAGAGCAAAAGACCGCGTTTTTCTGACTAATTGTCGCAATCGTTTTATGTACGGACGCTATATGGAGAATTTAGATTCTCAGTTCTTAGATGAAATTGAGACCGAGTTTGTTGAAAGAAAAGGCATGTATCGCCCCAAAAAAGAGATTTTTGAGAGACCGAGACAAAGAAAAACAATTGAAATCAATGAAAATGAGTATGTTTATGAAAAAGTAGAACAGAATGTAAGCGTTGGTTGCAAGATTGAACATAAGAGTTTTGGTAAAGGCGTAGTTGTTGCAATTGAAGATGACAAGATTAGGGTGGCTTTTCCAAGCCCGACAGGTATAAAAATATTAATTAAAAATCATCCTAGTTATGAGGTGATCAATAAATGATAGATGCAAAACAAAGAATTGATGAACTTAAGAAACTGTTAAACGAGTATAGTTATGAATACTATATTTTAGACAACCCAAGCGTAACGGATTATGAGTTCGATTTGTTATTAAAAGAACTTATTGAATTGGAAAAAGCTAATCCTTCTTTAGTTACGCAAGATTCACCGACTCAAAGAGTTGGAGCTGAGATAAGCGAAAAATTTGTTAAGGTTGAGCATGATATTCCAATGCTATCTTTAGACAATGTTTTTAGTTATGATGAGTTAAGAAACTTTGATAAAAAGGTCAAAAAGGCCGTAAACGAATACACTTACACAGCTGACTTAAAAATCGATGGGTTATCTGTTTCTATTAAATATGAAAACGGGTATTACTCGAGAGCGGCAACAAGAGGTAACGGTCTGATTGGCGAAGATATAACAGACAATGTTAAAACTATTAAATCCATACCTCTAAAAATTGACTTTTTTAATCCTTTAGAAATTAGGGGAGAAATTTATCTCAGCAAAAAAAGTTTTGATAAAATCAACCTTGAAAAAATAAAAAATAATGAAGAACCTTTTAAAAATCCGAGAAATGCTGCGGCTGGTAGTGTACGACAACTTAATCCGAAACTGGTTTCCAAAAGAAATTTAGATGCTTATATTTACTATGGATATGGTCTGAACATTGATAATCATTATAAAATCATTGAAGAACTTAAAAGATTAGGATTTAAAGTAAATAACAGTACCACACTTTGTAATGATATTGAAGAAGTTATTGCTTTCGTAGAAAATGTTAAAAATATTAAAACTGATTTAGATTATGAAATAGACGGAGTAGTTGTTAAGGTTAATGAAATTAACCTATATCAAACAATAGGTTACACTAGCAAGTTTCCAAAATGGGCTATTGCATATAAATTTCCTGCTGAAGAGGTAGAAACTGTACTAGAATCTGTCGATTTTCAAATTGGTCGAACCGGCGTTGTTAAACCCGTAGCGAATCTAAAACCAGTTATGATTTCAGGATCTTTAGTTTCTAGAGCTACTCTTCATAATGAAGATTTTGTTAATGATAGGGATATTCATATTAAAGATTATGTTGTAGTAAGAAAAGCCGGAGAAATAATTCCGGAAGTTTTAAGAGTTGTTACAGAAAAAAGAACTGGTAAGGAAATTAAGTTTTCCATGATAAATAACTGTCCTATATGCGACAGTGTTTTACAAAGAAAGCCTGGAGAAGCAGATTACTATTGTTTGAATCCTGACTGTGAAGCTAAACATCTTGAAGGGCTTATTCATTTTGCTTCACGTGAGGCTTATAATATTGATGGTTTAGGAGAAGCTATTCTAACAGAACTTTATAATGATGGTTATGTAAAAAACATAGCAGATATTTTTAAACTTAATAAGTATCGAGAAGATTTAATAAAAAAGGAAAGATTCGGAGAAAAAAGTGTTGATAATTTATTGAATGCTATAGAAATTTCTAAAAACAACAACCTTGATAAATTATTATTCGGATTAGGAATAAGACATGTTGGAGCGAAAACAGCGAAAATATTAGCTCAAAACTATCAGAACTTATTCGATTTAATTAACATTGAACCAGAAAAACTGGAAACAATTAAGGATATTGGCGGAGCGACTTCAAAAAGTGTCTATCAATATTTTATGAATCAAGATAATATTAATATGTTAAAAGCATTGGAAGAATCAGGTGTCAATATCATATATAAAGCTAGCCGAATAAAGGATAATACTCACTTTTCTGGTAAAACTGTAGTTATTACCGGAACACTTGCAAGTTTTTCTAGAGATGAAGCTAAAGCGATAATTGAAAATTTAGGCGGTAATATTAGTTCATCAGTATCCAATAAAACTGATTATGTTTTGGTTGGAGATTCTCCGGGTTCAAAATATGATAAAGCTTTGTCTCTAAATATTGAATTGATTTTTGAGGATGAATTTAAAGAACTGATTAAGAACGGGTGATAGTTTGAGCGATTATATAAGCATCAAGGGCGCAAGAGAAAATAATTTAAAATCAATAGACCTTGAATTTAAAAAAAACCAATTAGTTGTTATGACAGGTCTTTCCGGTTCGGGAAAGACTTCTTTAGCTTTTGATACAATTTATGAAGAAGGAAGAAGAAGATATGTAGAGTCCTTAAGTTCCTATGCAAGACAGTTTTTAGGAAATATGGAAAAACCTGATGTAGATTCTATTGAAGGGTTGTCTCCGGCCATATCAATAGATCAAAAGACCACGTCAAATAACCCAAGATCAACTGTGGGGACAGTAACTGAGATATATGATTATGTAAGGTTACTTTATGCAAGGATTGGAAGGGTTTTTTGTCCGAAACATCATATTGAAATAAAATCTCAGTCAATACAAGAAATGACAAATAGAATATTTGATTATGAGGGTAAAAAGCTTATTATTTTAGCGCCAATCGTTCGAGGGAAGAAAGGTACTCATAAACAAATTATAGATAATCTTAGAAAAGATGGCTACACAAGAATAAGAATTAATAAAGAAGAATTTGAACTTGATCAAGAAATTATTTTAGAAAAAAATATACGTTACGACATCGATGTTGTGATTGATAGAATTATTGTAAAAGAAAGCGCGAGTTCAAGATTATATGATTCACTAGAAGTTGCCGGCAAATTAGGAGAAGGTCATGTAAAGATTCTCGTTAATGATGAGGAACATCTATTTAGTGAGCATTTTTCTTGCCACATTTGTGGATTTACAGTTCCTGAACTAGAACCAAGATTATTTTCCTTCAACGCACCTTACGGAGCTTGTGAAACTTGTGCGGGATTAGGTTTTAAAAGAAAAATAGACCCTAATTTATTATTACCTGATCAAGAACTTAGTTTAAGAGAAAATGTATTTAGAAAATATGCTAACATGGATTCTTTATATTATCAACAAATTGAGCAGACTGCGTTAGCTTTAGATATACCCCTTGATAAACCTTTCAAAGATTTATCGGACAAACAAAAAAAGATATTGTTATACGGATCAAAAGATGAAATTGAGTTCAAATACATTTCTAGAGCCGGAAATATGTATCATAAGTCAAAAAAATCTTTTGAAGGAGTTATTACTAGTTTAGAAAGAAGATATCTTTCCTCAACATCGAGATCAATTCGCAATTGGATTGAAAGTATGATGAATGATATAGAATGCGACAGTTGCCATGGAAAGAAACTTAATCAAGAAGCATTATCAGTATATGTCGATGGTTTAAATATTTCAGAGTTATCAGAGTTGAGTGTTATACACTTAGTTGATTTTTTAGATAATATGAAATTAACAGATAAAGAATTTGAGATTGCAAGACCGATACTAAAGGAAATGAAAGCGAGGCTAGGATTTTTAATAAATGTAGGTCTAGATTATTTGTCTTTGTCACGTTTAGCCGGCACTTTATCTGGTGGTGAAGCTCAAAGAATTAGACTAGCAACACAAATCGGTTCAAGATTAACGGGTGTCCTATATGTTTTAGATGAACCTTCTATCGGATTACATCAAAGAGATAACCGAAGATTAATTAATACTTTAAAAGATATGAGAGATTTGGGTAATACCATGATAGTTGTCGAACACGACCACGAGATGATTATGGAAAGTGACCTTGTTGTGGATATTGGTCCAGGTGCAGGTGAGCATGGTGGTGAAGTTGTGTTTGTTGGAACACCTCAAGAATTGCTAAAAGACAAAGATTCTATAACAGGTAAATATCTAAGAAAAGAACTGGAAATTCCAACTCCAAAAAAACGAAGACCACATAATAGCGGTTATTTACATGTAGAAAATGCATCACAGAATAATCTAAAAAATATTTCTGTTGATTTTCCTATAGGATGTTTTACTGTTGTCACTGGAGTGTCAGGTTCTGGCAAATCATCTCTCGTTAATGATGTTTTATATACAAACTTAGTAAATTTATTAACTAGAAGAAATGAAGTTGCTGGAAAAGTTGAAAAAATTGAAAATTATCAAGTTTTCGATAAAATAATCGATATTGATCAAAGTGCTATCGGGAGAACCCCAAGATCTAATCCAGCAACATACACAGGAGTTTTTGATCATATCCGCGACTTATTTGCGATGACTAAAGAGGCGAAAATGAGGGGTTATGATAAAGGAAGATTCTCTTTCAATGTAAAAGGTGGTCGTTGTGAACACTGCCAAGGTGACGGAGTCATAAAAATAGAAATGCACTTTATGCCGGACTTATACGTTGAATGTGAAGAATGTCATGGAAAAAGATATAATAACGAAACGTTACAAGTTAAGTATAAAGGTAAAACTATAGCGGACATTTTAGAAATGAGAGTGGAAGAAAGCCTTTCGTTTTTTGAAAACTTGCCTAAAATCTATAATCGCTTAAAAACGATAGCTGATGTCGGGTTAGGGTATATAAAACTCGGACAGTCTTCTACAACCCTTTCGGGCGGCGAAGCTCAGAGAGTCAAGTTAGCAAGCGAGCTATATAAGAGGATCACTGATAAATCGATTTATATTTTAGATGAACCAACTACAGGATTACATACTCACGATATTAGAAAATTAATCGAGGTATTAAACGATATAGTTGACAAAGGGGCTACTGTAATCGTAATAGAACATAACTTAGACGTTATCAAAGTTGCTGACCACATTATTGATCTTGGACCTGAGGGTGGAGACCGAGGCGGAGAGATTGTTGCTTTAGGAACTCCGGAAAAAGTAGCACTTAATAAAAAGTCTTATACTGGTCAATATTTAACGAAAATATTGACTCCCTTAGTCAAACTCTCGTAATTTCAGTAGAGTTGTGATATTATAATTGTAAGTTGACAAAAGGATTATAAATATATGGACAAAGATGATAAAGATATTAGAAAAGAAATTGAAGAGCTAGAAAAACTTATCGAGCAAGTAAAAAAACAAAACGAAGAAGAAAAGAAAAAACATAAGAATTTACAAAAAGCTAATAGACCTATGGTTATAAAAATTAATCTAGCCATGGAATATTCCGCGAACTTTTATTTAAATCTTCTTATCAGTTTTGCCGTAAATTTTCTCGTTATTTTACTGTTGTTGAATATTTTTAATTTTGCTTATGTTTCTGATATAATTTATGTTGTTTTAATTTCACTAATTCTTACTCTATTTGAAGAGCTTTCAAGGAAATATTTAGCTAGAAAATTTCTTGCGGTTGTTGTATATTCCTCTGGACTTGTATATTATTTAGCCAATTTACTGCTGTTTTATTTTTTAGATTTAGCAATATTTGGTAATAACTTTTATTTTAACAGCCATTGGGATCCGATAATTTTCGTTATGTTTTTACATTTTATACGCATGATTGTCAGAGTTTTTTATTTGAGAATATTTAGAAATATAAGCCTTAGAACTATGAAAAAAAGAAGGTGAATCAAATGACAACGATAATGATAAAAGATATTATTGAGGGAATGGATTTAGAAATCTTTGCCGGCCATAAAGGAATTAGTAGAAAAGTTGCCGTTGCGGCGCTGGTCAAACCAGGAATTGAATTAGCTGGAATGTTAGATTTCTATGAAAATGATCGTATTCAAATCATGGGCTCTAAAGAGGCTGCGTTTTTTTATTCATTAGACCCGAAGATACGTGAAGAAAGAGTAAAAGCATTGTTTGAAAAAGACGCTCCTGCTTTTATATTTACTAAGAATGTTGATGTTCCTGAAATTTTCATTCATTATGGTGATATTTATAATATTCCTATATTGAAGAGTTTTTATAAAACAACCTCGTTATTTAGCGAATTATATTCATTTTTACAAGCAGCTCTAGCCGAAAGAACAACAATGCACGGAGTTTTATTAGATATTAATGGTCTTGGAGTTTTAGTTACCGGTAAAAGCGGCATTGGTAAAAGCGAAGTTGCTTTAGAACTAGTGCGTAGAGGTTATATTTTAGTCGCAGATGACACAGTAGAAATATATCAAGTAGAAAAAGGATTGTTAGTCGGTGAAGCTCCAGAGATATTAAAAAAATATCTTGAAATACGTGGGGTTGGGATTGTTAATGTTGTTTACTTGTATGGGGTAAAGTCTTATAGACAGAAAAAGCGTATCTCATTGATAGTAGAATTACAAAAATGGGAAGACGATTTACATAAATATGATCGACTAGGTTTAAAAGCAGATAAAAGAAAAATATTTGAAACTTATGTTTCATACGTAGCCTTGCCGATAACAGAAGCCAGAAATGCTGCAACTTTAGTTGAAGCAGCAGCTTTTGATTTCAAATCGAAGATGATGGGTTATAATTCAGCTCATGAATTTAATGCACAATTGAAGGATAAAATTAAAAAGAATCGGGAGAATCATCATGAGGAAACTTAGCAAAATATTATTGGGATTAGTTTTAGTATTTTTGGCTTTAGGATTACTTGGTTGCCAAAATAATGAAACCAATAATGAACCTTATATAATTACTTTCGTAGACTATTACGGAAATGTAATCAAAGAAGTAAATTGTGATGGTGAATCAATATGTGAAATTCAAGAACCTACAAAACCAGCAAATGTGGGACAAAGATATTTTACTAGATGGTCTATCTGGCCAAGCGAATGGGAAAATATCAATGAAGACACAATCATTAAGCCTATTTACACTTTAGACAATCGTGTTATTACTATAGGAGGCAGGTCAATATATTTTTATTCATTCTTCATTATGATTGGTATATTTGTGGCTTTAGGAATCGGAGTTAGAGAAACTGGTAGAATTGGGTTAAAAAAAGACGATTTAATTGATGGTTTTCTTTGGATAGTACCAATCGCAATTTTAGGTGCAAGATTATGGTATGTTGTCTTTGAATGGAATCAGTTTGTCTATGGAGGCTTTTTCCCTTCATTATTAAGAATATTAGGTTTTTCTAGCGGTACTTTAGATTTTTCTAGTTTCGGACTTTCTGGTTTAGCTATACATGGAGCTTTCTTTGTAGCGCTTATATGTGCGTATTTCTATACAAAGAAAAGAAAAATCGATATATTTAAAGTATTCGACATTGTCGCGGTAGGCTTCATAATTGCACAAGCTTTCGGACGTTGGGGAAACTTTTTTAACCAGGAGGCTCATGGAGGTATTGTAGGTGGAGCTATAGGAGATACAATGAATTTATCTCTTGAGCAGCAATTTAATTTTTTAAGGTATACATTACATTTGCCGGAGTTTATTGTTAATAACATGTATATTACCAGAGGATTACATAGCGTAGCTGTAGAACCTTTTACTGGATATTATCATCCGACTTTCTTTTATGAATCGATGATTAACCTAATGGGATTTGGAATAATGTTATTATTAAGAAGATATAAGAAAATTCACTTTGGAGAATTGTTATCTTTCTATCTTATTTGGTATGGTGGCTTAAGAATATTTATCGAATCAATGAGAACTGATCCCTTAGTTTTTGAAATTTTCGGCATCACGATGAAGTCAGCTACTGTAACTTCAATCCTTATGATTTTGGCCGGAATCGGCTTATCAGTGTTTATTCGTTTAAGAAGAAAAGGAATGGATTATTCCACAGCTAAGAATCCATGGTTCTAAAAAATAGTATTGGAGTGATGTAAATGTCTTTTTCAAAAGAAATTAAAACTGAATTACAAGGACTTAAACATTTGAATTGTTGCAATAAAGCAGAATTAAGTGCTATGTTGCATATTAATGGTTCAATTGAAAAAAACTCAGAAGGAATTAGTTTAGTTTTCCAAACAACTAATAATGCTGTAGTAAGAAGGTTTATGTACTTAGCTAAACAACTTTATAAAATCGAACTGACCTTAATGCAAAAACAAGTTAATCAATTAAATAAACATGATTTGTTTTTAGTTAAAATTAGTGAAAAGGTTGATATTTTAATTGGGGATCTCTCTTTAATCAATCAACAATCGATCTTATTTCAAGATGTTGATGAGAGCATAATAGAAAATGAGTGTTGTAAAAAAGCTTATTTAAGAGGAGCATTTATGGCTTCTGGTTCAATTAATTCGCCCGAGACGAGTGCATACCATCTTGAAATTCAATCTTATTCTGAAACGCAAGCAAAGGTGATTGAAAGTATCAGCAACGAATTTGCTTTAAAGGCTAGAGTTACAAAAAATAAAAGAGGATATATTACATATATTAAAGAAGCTGAAAAAATAGCGGATTTTTTAAGAGTTATCGGCGCAAGCAATTCTTTATTTGATTTTGAAGACTCGCGAATTAAAAGAGATTTTAAAAATTCAATAAACCGGGTAATAAATTGTGATATAGCCAATGAAAAAAAAGCTATGGATGCTGCTAATAATCAACTTGAACATATTGCAATTATTGAAAAGAAAAACAAAGAAAATTTACCAAAAAGCGTTAAAGAAGCTATTTTTCTAAGAAAAATGTACCCGGAATATAGTTTATTAGAATTGTCTTACGCATCCATGGATCATTTTGATGAAAAAATATCTAAATCCGCTTTAAATCATCGGTTTCGAACAATAAAAGACCTTGCTAATAAGATTTTAATAGAAGAAGGAATAAAATGATTTTAGGTGTAGGAGTTGACATCTGTCAAAACGAGAGAGTAAAATTAAGTTTGAATGGTAAAATATTAAGCGCTGAAGAAAAAGCTTTTTTTGATAGTTATAAAAGTGATTTAAGGAAATTATCTTATCTATGTGGTCGTTTTGCTATAAAAGAAGCTTTGATTAAAGCTTTTTCTCAAGCTAATATAAATTTATATCTTAGCGATTTTGTCGTATTAAACGATGATTTAAATCGACCATATTTAGCAAAACCAATATTTAATGATAAAAAAGTTCATATATCAATATCGCACGAAAAAGATTATACTATTGGATTTGCCCTAGTAGAATTAATCGATACTACTAACAATAAAAAATAGTTCTTGCAAATTAGAACAAAATTAGATAAAATGATAATGCTGAGGTGAAGAAATGGCAACTTATAAAAAAGGATTTAAAAAACAAAATTCAGAACTTTTACTACTTAAAACTATCGTTGTGATTATCGTATCGGTAATTCTTATTGTGGCGGTAGCTTTTGTATATGATTCTTTAACTAAATGGAAAAATTACGATAATTATCAAACTGTTAATAATTATTCAGATGTTTTCAATATGAAAGACGAAAATGGAGAAGAAATTTCTGATTATGTAATCTATCTTTATTCAAATACATGCGAAAGCTGTGATCGAATCAAAAATGATGTCCTCAAAATTGGGAATAAATTAAATAGAGGAGATGACATGTTCTTCTTGTTAAATACTAGCAATATAGAGGGAGATAGTAATCTTTTAATAAATGTTATTGATTCGTCAATTGTTACTCCAATGATAATTATAGTAAAAAATGGAGAATATTATGAAAAATTTACGGGCTCCACATTAGTTTTAAGCATTTTAGAATCGATTCAAAAGAGTACTTACGAACCATATAATTAATTGTTTTTTAAAGAGCTAATTAAATAGCTCTTTTTTTTTAATTTTTTTGCTAAATATGTTAAAATAGAGGTAAGTTTAAGGAGATTAGAATGGATTATATAAATGAAAATTTAATAAAGCAAGTGGCTGAAAGCCAAGGTATAACAATTAAACAAGTTGAAACAGTTTTAGAATTGCTAGAAGAAGGGAATACAGTTCCCTTTATAGCCAGATATCGAAAAGAGAAAACAAATTCTTTAGATGAAGAGCAAATTAGAGCTATTCAAAAAGAATATGAATATGGTAAAAATCTTCAAGAGAGAAAAGATGATATTATTCGACTTATTGATGAAAAAGGCATGCTTACCGATGAATTGGTAAAAGATATCAATGCCTGCGATAAACTAGTTGATTTAGAGGATATATATCGACCGTTTAAAGAGAAAAAGAAAACCAAGGCTACTGAAGCGATTAAAATGGGGTTGGAACCTTTAGCAAATCAAATTTTAATGTTTCCGGAAGTCGTTGATTTAAATGAGTTAGCTACTCCGTTTTTAACTGAAGAAGTTAAAACCGTTGAAGATGCACTTCAAGGAGCAATTTATATAATTGCCGAAATGGTTTCTGATAATGCAGACTATCGCAAATGGATAAGAGATTATTCTTATAAAAACGGTAAGATAGTCACTAAAATAAAAAAAGACGCTGAAGATCAGTATCAAACTTATAAAAATTATTATGATTACGAAGAAGCTTTATCTACAATTAAATTATATAGAATATTAGCAATCAATAGAGCTGAAAAAGAAAAGATTATTACGGCACGAATAGATGTTGATACAGACGATATATTTAATTATTTAAACAGACAAGTTATAGGCAATAGAAAATCTAATGTTAATAGCTTAATTGAAGAGGCTTATATTGACGCATATAAAAGATTGATTAGTGGTTCTATCTCAAGAGAAATAAGAAGTGATTTTACGGACCGAGCCGAAAATCAAGCAATCCATATTTTCTCTGAGAACTTACGATCTTTGTTATTGCAGCCACCTCTAAAAGGGCAAATGGTTTTAGGAATAGATCCTGCTTATAGAACTGGATGTAAATTAGCTATAATTGATTCATATGGAAAATTTATTGATAAAGATGTCATATACCCACATGAGGCTTATATTGGCCAAAACGTAAACCCTAAACAAATTGAGGAAGCAAAAAATAAAACCAAGCAACTTATCAATAAATATAAAGTGGATATTATTGCTATAGGTAATGGAACTGCTTCTAGAGAGACTGAAAGTTTTGTGGTTTCAATTTTAAAAGAGTTAGATAGAAAAGTGAAATATGTTATTGTCAATGAGGCGGGAGCATCAGTATATTCAGCTTCAGATTTAGCCAGAGAAGAATTTCCGGATTTTCAAGTAGAAGAAAGATCTGCAGTTTCTATTGCAAGAAGAATGCAAGACCCTTTAAGCGAATTGGTTAAGATTGATCCTAAATCAATAGGAGTAGGGCAATACCAACACGACGTCACTCAGTCAAAACTATCAGATCAACTGGATTTTGTTGTTACAACTGCTGTAAATCAGATCGGCGTGAATGTAAATACCGCATCATCTTCACTTTTACAATACGTATCAGGCTTATCTCAAAAAGTCGCTAAAAATATTGTAGAAAAACGAGAAACCTATGGCCCTTATAAAAATAGAAAAGAATTAATGAAAGTACCTAATCTAGGAGCAAAAACTTTTGAACAAGCTGTTGGGTTTTTAAGAATCTTTAGTTCAGATGATCCTTTAGATAAAACGCCAATTCATCCTGAGAGTTATGATTTAGCATACCAAATTCTAGCTCATTTAGGTTTAAAAGCAGAAGACATTGGTTCTGACAAATGCAAAGCTGCAGTTAAAGAAACTGATGTTAAACAATTGGCTGATTATTTTAGTCAAAGCATGATTTTAGTTGAAGATATACTAGACGCTTTTGTATCACCAACAAGAGATATTAGAGATGATTTTCCACAACCATTGCTGAAAAGCGAATTATTGAGTCTTGAAGATTTAAGAGCTGATATGGAACTTCAAGGAACAGTAAGAAATGTCGTTGATTTTGGAGCTTTTATTGATGTCGGAATTAAAGAAGCCGGATTAGTTCACATATCTAAAATGGCCAAATCATATGTCAAACATCCGCTCGATGTTGTTAATGTCGGAGATATCGTTAAAGTATGGGTTGTAAGTGTCGATTTAGATCGAAAAAGATTGCAACTTACCATGATAAACCCTAACGATAAACCTAGTTTTGTTAATTAACAGAAAGCATATTGAAAAAACATCTACAAAAATATAATATATAGATATAAAACTTTTAAAGGAGGTTTTAAAAATGACAAAACCTAAATATGGATATGGTTGGGCACTCAAGTTTGCTTTAGCTGCAATTTTGGTAGCGGTAGGAATATATATGGTCCTCAGTGAAGATGTAGTTTATATAATCACTGGTATAACCATAGTATTATTTTCAGTAATCAGAGTATATCCTTTACTAAAAACACTTAATAGAGAAGTTCTTAGAACAATTAACTTAATTGAAATTCTTGTGGGGGTTGTTCTTGGTGGAATCATGATTTATGCCGGCTTTACTCAAAGCGATAATGGCCAATTGACTGCTCCATGGAGTGGGTTGTATCGTTGGTTCTTAGCTTTTTTCTTCTATATGCGAGGACTTGTATTTTTTGTTTCTACAACATTTTTTGATGAGAAGACAGAAGTTCCAAAGTTTATTTTCCATGTTATCGCGCTAACTTTAGGCGCTATATTTGCCGTATGGGCTGATTTTGAAGCGAAAACTTTAGGTTGGATATTTATGTTTGTTTCAATCGGGGGAGCTTTATACTTAAGTTTTGATGGGTATGGTGGATACCGTAAATATCGAGAATATTCTAAGTCAATTAACACTCCAAAAGAGAAAGTAAAAGATCCGAAAGTCGAAAAAGAATTACCTAAACCTATGGAAAATGAAGTTGAACAAGAAGAAACTTACATAAGTTAAAAAATAGTTGACAGTCAGTGAAAAATCGAGTAATATATTAAGGCTGACTGTTGATATTGGAGTAATACTCAAGAGGCCGAAGAGGCGCCCCTGCTAAGGGTGTAGGTCGGGAAACCGGCGCGAGAGTTCGAATCTCTCTTACTCCGCCAGTATATATATAAAACGCTATTATGAATAGCGTTTTTATTTTTTAAAACTGAAAAGACAAAGTTATCAAAAATGTTAATTAAAGACCAAAATAAAAAGGTTTTGCAATATTGATTAGTAGCGCTCATTATAAACGCAATTTTTTAATAAATATAATTTAGATTATTTTAGTAAACTTTGTTGTGTATATATTTCTTAAGAATTATAATATTATCTATAAAGAGGTAAATGAATGAAGATAAAAGATCGAATATTAAAAGCTAGAAGCAAATTAAGCATAGGCACCTATAAAAGACCACAAATATTTATAATATTGTTAATGCTATTATTGAATATAATAATTCTAATAATTGCAGCTTTTATTGCTCTTGTTATTGATGATAGTTATAATAGTTTTTTTGACGCTTTGGCTAACGGAAGTTTAAAATGGATGTTGACTCCGAATGCAATTTTAGCAATTGACAATCCGAACACGTTAATTCTTGCAGTTTTTGTTTTGGTAATCGGAATGATCTTATTTACTGGCACGATAATCGCCTTAACTACCAATGCAATAAAAGATTATTTCCAAAAGAAAAAGAGCGGTTCAGGTAAATTGATTTTAGATAAACAAATAGTTATTTTGAACTGGAATAATAAAGTTCCAGAACTGGTTGCGGATTTAATGTTTTTAGACGAAGAAGACTTGTCAATAGTAATTCTAGCCGATGTAGATAAAGATGAAATCGAAAAACACATAAATAATAATGTTAGGAATTTAAGGGGCAACAAAAAAGTAAGAAACCTGAATATTTTGGTTAAAAAAGGTAATCCTCTTGTAAGAAGCGACCTCAATGATATATCTATTGAAAAGGCGAAAACCATTCTGATTATGAACTCAGATATGATTAGCAGTTCAGAAAATCTTTCTAAAGGCGATTTAAACGTCATAAAAATGATTCTAAGTTTGGGTGAAATAGAATTTAAATATGAACCTCCAATTGTTGCTGAAATAAAAAATATTGAGACAAAAGAAAAAGTTATAATGATGACTAAGGTTGTTAAATCTCTTAAACACCACTTGGTGATTCCAATTTGCTTTGATCGAAGATTGGGACATGTAATTGCTCAAACAATCATTAATCCGATGATTAAAGAAGTATATCTTTCTCTTTTCTCTTTTGAGGACTCAGAAGCATATTTTGTTGACAATATTGATTTTGATTTTTGTTTAGAAAACTACTCACATGTCATCCCTGTTGCTAGACACAAAAAAGGGTTATATGTTTTGGCTGAAAACGATAAGCAATTAATTCTAAAAGGGAAAGACAATTTTAATGTTATTGCCTTAAAAACAAAAACTTTAAATTTTAGATCGGAAATGAAAGTTTATATTATCGGTAAAAATAACAAACTTAATTTTATAAAAGACTCATTTGATGAATACGAGTCAATATATAAAGGGAATTTTGAAGCCAAATATATTGAAGAAGAAAATTTAATTTCATTTATAAACGAGTTCAATCAGGAAAAAACCGACAGTACAATTCTTTTGCTCAGCAATGAACTTGTTGGACGATCCAATTTAGATGCAAATGTTATTAATAATTTGATCTATTTACAATCGAATCTTAAAGGAAAGAGAAATATTATTGTTGAAGTACTTGATCCATCTAATGATCACATAGTAAAAGACTTTAACATAAATAACACCATAATCTCCAACAAAATTATCTCTCTTCTATTAAGCAAGATAGCTTTATATAAAGAAACTGCTCCATTTTATGAAAACTTACTGACCATAAAATCAGATACAACGAATAAAGATGATCAAAATATTTTCATTTGGAAAGCAGATAATATAATTGATGAAGCATATCCAGTTGCATTTCAATCTTTAAAGCAATTGATAAAATCCATATACTTATCTTTTAATAAAGAATATATCCCGATAGGAGTTTTTAAAAAGCAGAAGTTAATTATGTTTTATGGAGACTTGAATAAACCAGAAGAAATCAATATTGAAGTTGACGATTTATTAATTTTGATTAAATTATGAAAAAAAGCTTAGGCTAAGGCCTAAGCTTTTTTAATAAGTGTTATGCAAAATTTCTTCTAACTCGTCGATTTCTTCTTCCGAATCATTTTCTTTTTCAAGAACATTGACTTCCGGGATTTTATTGATTGGTGTTTCTTCAATTGCTTCTGTTTTAGCGATATTTTCAGAATCAGTAAAACTCTCATCTAATTCTTCTTTATCAACTAATGCTATAGTTGATACCACATGGTCTTCAACTAAGTTGATTATTTTAACACCTTGAGTTGCTCTTTTAGTTATTGAGATTTGGTCAATTGGTGTTCTGATAATAATACCTTTGTCGGATACAGCAAGTAAATCTTCGTTACCAACTACAGAAATTAATTTAGCTAGTTCACCATTTTTGCTGGTGACGTTAAGTGTTTTTACACCTTTTCCACCACGTTTTTGTAATCGGTATTCATCAACTTCAGTTCTTTTACCATAACCTTTTTTTGTTATTGCTAATATTTGACTCATTTCTTCAGTTACAGCAGAAACTCCAACTACTTGTTCGTTAGGTCCTAAATAAATGCCTCTCACTCCAGCAGCTGTTCTTCCCATTTCACGAACATCAGTCTCATGGAAACGAATAGCCTTACCGTTTGAAGCTCCGATGATGATTTCTCTAGAACCATCAGTCAATCTTACAGAGTGAAGATAATCGTTTTCTCTTAACGAGATAGCTCGAATACCATTTACTCTAATATTTTGGAAGTTATCTACAGCTGTTCGTTTTACAATGCCTTTTTTCGTTGTGAAGAACAAGAATCCCGAATCAAAGTTTTTCAATGTAGTAACTGCAGCTAATTCCTCGCCTTCATTTAAATCTAAGAGATTTACTATAGGTAGTCCTTTTGAGTTTCTTCCATAATTAGGAACTCGATAACCTTTCATTTTATAAACTCTACCAAAATTGGTAAAGAACAGCAAATAATCATGAGTTTGAGTAAAGATAATAGAATCTATAACATCGTCTTCATTTAGATTCATACCAGTTTTACCGCGTCCACCACGGTTTTGTGAGCGATAAACATCAATGTTCATTCTTTTAACGTAACCATTAGTTGTAATTGCAATGATTACATCTTCGATTGGAATAAGATCTTCATCTTCAATATCATTATCACCAAAGATATCAATGTCAGTTCTTCGATTATCTCCATATTTTTCTTTCATTTCTAGTGCTTCGTCAATTAAAATTTGGTCTTGTTTAGTTCTATCAATCAAAGTTTCTTCCAAATCAGAAATGCTTCCTACTAACATTTCAACTTCTTGTTCAATTTTTTCTCGTTCAAGACCGGAAAGTCTTCTTAATTGCATTTGAAGTATTGCTTTAGTTTGAACTTCCGAAAGATTAAATACCTCGATTAATTTTGCTTCAGTATCATCATAAGACTCACGAATTATCTTAATTACTTCATCAATATTATCTAAAGCAATTACAAAACCTTCTAATAGGTGTAAACGCTGTTTAGCTTTGTCTAAATCAAAGTTAGTTTTACGAATTAAAACTTGAACTTGATGATTATAGTAATGCCTAATCATGTCAATAATGCCCAAAACAACAGGCCTATCATTAACTAGAGCTAACATATTAGCGCCGAAGGTTGTTTGTAGTTGAGAATTTTTGTAAAGATTATTAAGAACAACTTCAGCATTAACATCTCTTCTTAATTCGATAACTATTTTCATTCCTTTACGACTAGATTCATCACGTAAATCAGTAATACCATCAACTTTACCATCTTTAGCTAATTCGGCAATTCGATCAATAAGAGTTGTTTTATTAACGGCATAAGGAATTTCTTTAACGATAATTTGTTTCTTCCCATTAGCTAATTCTACAATGTCTGTCTTAGCCTTTATTCTTATTGAGCCTTTACCAGTTGAATATGCAGATAAAATTCCAGATTGTCCAAGAATAATTCCGCCAGTCGGGAAGTCGGGACCTTTAATGAATTCCATGATTTCATCAAGCTCAATGTTTTTGTTTTTAATATATGCGATATATCCATCTAAGACTTCATTAAGATTGTGAGGAGGAATGTTTGTAGCCATAGCTACGGCAATTCCGCTAGAACCATTCACTAATAAATTCGGTATTCTTGTTGGCAAAACTTTTGGTTCTCGTTCTGAACCGTCATAGTTATCGACAAAATCAACGGTGTCTTTTTTAAGATCGCGTAAAATTTCTTGGGTAATTTTTTCCATTTTTGCTTCTGTGTAACGCATAGCTGCAGGAGGATCGCCGTCAATTGAACCGAAGTTACCATGACCGTTAACCAAAGGATAACGAGTACTAAAATCCTGAGCCATTCTAACAAGGGCGTCATAAATTGAACTATCACCGTGAGGGTGATACTTACCCATAACATCTCCAACTATTCTAGCTGACTTTTTAAATGCTTTATCAGGATACACTCCTAATTCATCCATTCCATATAAAATTCTTCTATGTACCGGCTTCAAACCGTCTCTAACATCAGGAATAGCTCTAGCAACGATTACACTCATAGCATATGATAGGAAGGAGCTTTTCATCTCATGAGTTATATTGATTTCTAAAACTTTATCTTTTTTATGTTCATTTTCTATAATAATTTTATTATCTTCCATTATTGAACTCCCTTCCTAAACATCTAAGTTCTTTACATATTCAGCATTTTCGTGAATGAATGTTTTTCTGCTGTCAGTATCATCACCCATTAACATTGTAAAAATTAAATCAGCTTCAATTGCGTCATCTAAACTAACTTTCAATAACGTTCTTGTATCAGGATCCATTGTTGTTTCCCAAAGTTGATCAGGATTCATTTCGCCTAAACCTTTGTATCTTTGAATAGTCGGTTTACTGTTTAACTCTGCCATGATTTTATCTAAATCTTTTTCTTGATAAGCATATTGGATATTTTTGCCAACCTGCACTTTATATAAAGGCGGTTGAGCTATATATACATTACCTTGTTCTATTAACGGTTTTAAGTATCTAAACAAGAATGTGAGAAGAAGGGTTCTAATGTGCGCGCCATCGACATCGGCATCGGTCATAATGATGATTTTTTTATATCTCAAATTAGCGATATTGAATTCTTCACCAATACCAGTTCCAAAAGCTTGAATCATTGAGAGTATTTCTTTGTTTTGTAAAGCTCGATCGAGTCTTGCCTTTTCAACGTTAAGGACTTTACCTCTTAAAGGGAGTATAGCTTGGAATTCAGAATCTCTACCTTGTTTAGCGGAACCGCCGGCAGAATCCCCTTCCACTATATAAATTTCAGCTTTCTCTGAATCTCGACTACGACAATCAGCTAATTTAGAAGCAAATCCTAAACTATCTAGTGGTGATTTTCTTCTTGTAGCTTCTCTAGCCTTTTTAGCAGCCAATCTAGCTCTTTGAGCCATTAAAGATTTTTCAATGATTATTTTTGCAGCACTAGGATTTTCGAGTAAATATCGCTCAAGTCCTTCGGTCATAATTGCACCAACTACTCTTCTTGCGTCGCTAGAACCTAATTTTGATTTGGTTTGACCTTCAAATTGAGGGTCAGGATGCTTTATTGAAACGATAGCAACCAAGCCTTCTCTTGTATCTTCGCCCGCTAAAGATTCATCCTTTTTAAAGATATTAGCGCTTTTTCCATAGTTATTAAGAATTCTTGTAAGAGTTGTTTTAAATCCTTCTTCATGAGTTCCGCCTTCAGGATTAGTGATATTATTTGTAAAAGGGTAAATATTTGCTGCATAACCGTCATTATATTGCATAGCTATTTCAACAATGATATTTTCTTGTTCACCCTCAAAGTAAGCTACTTTTTCATGAATTGGTTTCTTGTCTTGGTTTAAGAAAGCTACATATTCGCTAACACCGCCTTGATAGCAGTATTCTTTATGAACGATTTTTAATTCATCTCGAAGATCAGATATTAAAAATTGAATCCCCTTGTTTAAAAAAGCCAATTGTTGAATTCGATTTCTCAATATTTCGAATTCGAATTCTTGAGATTCGTCAAAAATAACCGCATCTGGCAAGAAAGTTACTACAGTTCCGGACCTATCAGAATCACCTAGGCAAACCAGTTCCTTTTTTAAAAATCCGTGATCGAATTCAATTACATAGTATTTGCCATCTTTATGAATTTCTACGATCATATACTCACTTAACGCATTTACAACGGATGCGCCAACACCATGAAGACCTCCAGATACTTTGTATGAATTATGATCAAACTTGCCACCTGCATGTAAAGTTGTATATACCGTTTCAACAGATGGTCTACCAGTTTTAGGATGTGTATCAACAGGTATACCTCTACCATTATCAGTAACTCTAATGATGTTACCAGGTAAAATTTCCACTAGAATTCGATCGCAATAACCTGCCAAAGCTTCATCAACTGCGTTATCTACAATTTCCCAGACGAGATGATGTAATCCTCTAGGACCGGTGGTACCAATATACATCCCGGGCCTTTTCTTTACGGCCTCTAAGCCCTCTAGTATTTGTATATTACTGGAGTCATATTTGTTGTTTTTATTATTATTATCCATTAATTCCGTCCTCCTTGACAATGTGATTTTTTACAGTAAACATTTTTGAGTTATTTAAAAAATTGTTGTTAATATCTTTAATATTTGTTGACGTAATAATTGATTGTAATTCAGATGAATTTAAATACTTAACCAATTGATTTTGCCTAAGATAATCTAATTCAGAGAAAACATCATCCAAAAGAAGAATAGGCTTATTGTTTTTTTGTTTCATGATAATATTTGCAATTGATAAGATAATTGCTAAAATTAAAACCCTTTGTTCTCCTTGAGAGGCATAGTCTTGAGCAGAAGTATTGTCGATTAGAAAATCATAATCATCTCGATGTGGACCAGTGCCAGTAGTCCTAAATAATATGTCTTTTTGGTATTTATCTTTCAATTCTTTTAATATATTTTTTTCAGTTAAAGGATTATATTTAAACTCAACCTTTTTACTGTTAGCAGCTAAATAGTGATGCATTTGAATTAATTCAATGTTAATTGCTTCGACAAATTTTTTTCTCAACTCAATTATAATTTCTGCGCTTTTAGCTAATTGTTCTGTATAAATATCTAATAACGTAAAATCTTTAGTTTTATTTTCTGCAATTATTTTAAGCAACTCATTTCTTTGTCTCAAAACATTTTTATAATTACTCAATTCTAGAAGGTAGTTCTTATCGATTTGACCGATAATCATATCGATAAAATAACGTCTATTTTTTGGAGGCCCTTTAATTAAATCCATATCTTCTGGAAGGAAAGCTAAAACTTGTACTTTTCCAATATAATCACTAAGTTTATCTACTTCGGAATTATTTATGCTAATTTTTTTACCAATTTTAGAAATAACTATTTTTGGTTCGAACTTTTTTTCCGAGAAAATAGTAGCGGAGATTCTAGCAAATTCCTTCCCGGATCTTATAGTTGATATGTCAGTAGTCTTATATGATTTTGCTAAAGCCAGGAAATAAATTGCCTCAAGAAGGTTTGTTTTACCGCTACCATTATTGCCTATAAAAAAATTAACGCCTTTTTCAAAAGCGATATCCGCTTTTTTATACCCACGATAATTGTAAAGCGATAAAGTATTTATCAACATTATTTGGTAATCCGAAATTCTTGGCGATTAATAATTAAAATGTCATTAGGATACAGTTTTTTTCCTCTGCGGTTTTCTTTTTCCCCATTAAGAAAAATGTCGTTTTCTTGGAGGAAAAACTTAACTTCACCACCAGAACCAACAATATTAGAAAACTTTAAAAATTGTCCTAAAGTAATGTATTCAGTTTGAATTTTGACATCAATCATATTTATCACCATTATATTATAATATATATATATATTATATAATATAAACCCTTTTTTTTCAATGTTTTTAATGAGATTAGGGCATAAAAAAAGCGCTTTTTCAAGCGCTTTGAATATTATTAAGTTTTTCAAGAAAATCTACCATTGTATATAACCAATGTTTATCAAGATTTACTGTATCGAGGGTTATATGGAACTGGTTTTTTTCTATGGTAAATCGAAAATCTCTTATAACTTCTAAACTGCTTTTAAAAATGTTTGACGCAGCCATATTACTAGTCATTGATTCCGATAAAATAAGAGTTACACGAGATTTATTTTCTTTAATTTTTTCCACATCAAGTTCCTTAGATAAATATTCAAATAATTTTTCATAAATGTATATCTCTAATTCGATATTATAATCACCAAATCTATCTTCAATTTCGCTTAGTAAGTGTTTTACTTCTTTTATTGATTTCACTGAATTTATTTTTTTATGCATTTCTATCTTTATGTAATCATCTTGAATGTAATTTTTTTCTATGAATTTAGAAACGTTTGCTTTTATTGTTTGAATTTTACTTGGTGTTTTAGTTATTCCTTGAGCTTTAGAGACTTCTTCTTGAAGGATTTGCATATACATATCAATTCCTACAGTATCAATAAATCCACTCTGCTCCTCACCTAACACATCACCAGCACCTCTTATTGATAGATCTCTTAGAGCGATTTTAAAGCCACTACCTAATTCTGTGAATTCTTTTATTACTTGGAGTCGTTTATACGCATCTTCTGTCAATTTTTTATATTTATTGTACATTAAATATGCGTAAGCAATACGATTTGACCTTCCAACTCTACCGCGTATTTGATAAAGTTGCGAGAGGCCCAACATATCTGCATCATGAATAACTAATGTGTTCGCATTAGGAATATCAATGCCAGTTTCAATAATAGTAGTTGATATTAAGACATCAATTTCCTTTTCTATGAAACTATCGATTACTTTTTCTAGATTATGTTTTTTCATTTGCCCATGAGCGATATCTATTCTTGCTTCTGGTATTAAAGCTTTAACCTTATCTCCAATGAAATCAATGTTATCAACACGATTGTAGAGATAAAATACTTGTCCATTGCGCGCTAATTCTCTTTCGATTGCATCTCTGAGAATTATATCATTTCTTTCAAGCACATAAGTTTGTATTGGATATCTATTCTCTGGAGCAGTTTCTAAAATAGACATATTTTTAACTCCCATAATCGCCATATTAAGAGTTCGAGGAATAGGAGTGGCAGAAAGAGATAAAACATCAACATTAACCTTGTATTCTTTTATTTTTTCTTTATGCATAACACCAAATCTTTGCTCCTCGTCCACAATAAGTAAACCTAAATCTTTAAAAACCATATCATTGCTCAATATTCTATGCGTTCCAATTACAACATCCACAATACCGGATTCTAAATCCTTTAAAATTTGTTTTTGGTGTTTTGGAGAAATAAATCGATTCATTAGAGCCACATTGACACCATAAGCATCCATTCTTTTTTTAAAAGTTTCATAATGTTGTTTTGTTAAAACGGTAGTAGGAGCTAGATAAGCTACTTGTTTTTGGTTTAGAACAGCTTTAAAAGCTGCTCTTAAAGCAATTTCTGTTTTTCCAAAACCGACATCACCACAAATTAATCTATCCATAGGGATTGGTTTTTGCATATCTGCAAAGACTTCTTCAATAGCTTTCAGTTGATCTTTTGTTTCTATATATTCAAAATCACTTGCAAATTCGTTCTCTAATTTAGGGAAATTTTGAAACGCAAATCCGTTGGCTTTTTCTCTAGAAGCATATAACTTAATTAGCTTATCAGCTATCTCTTGTACCTGTTGCCTTACTCTTTCTTTAGCTCTAGACCAATCTTGACCCCCTAGTTTTGATAGTTTAGGCTTATAACCTTCGCTACCAGAATATTTATGGATCTGATCGATGGCGTCAAGCGTAACATACAACTTATCACCATTTTTATATTCTATATGGATATAATCATTTTGGATATTTCCAAATTTCATGGTTTTGATTTCTAGAAATTTACCAATACCATAATCATAGTGAACTACATAATCACCAGGTGATAAATCATTGACGCTGTTTAATCTCTCTGAGCGTTTGTATACTGATACATACTCTCCTCTTTTTCTGCTTATATGTTTTTTTGTTAATGCTTCTTCAGTAATAAGACTCGTTTGAAATGATCTAGACACAAAATCAAAAACTTTGTCATCAAGGATAAGATTAACCTTGCTGTTTACGGCATTATTAACGCTATTTAAGGTATATGGAATTTCCAAATTAACTAACTGTTTCTTAAAATCCTCTAAAGATTCTTGTTTTTCAAAGGCTACAAATTGAGTTCTTTTTTCAAGATTATTTTTTAGGTCGCGAAATAGATAATTTAAGTTTTCATTATAAGTTATTACTTCTTCGCCAAAGATTGAAAAAATATTTTTGAATTGACTTTTATATGCAAAATCAAGATAGTCAACTTTAACGCCCTTCTTGTTTACCAATTCGTTGAAATCATAAAGGATAGTAAAATTCATTTTAGGGTAATCACTTGTTTGCATGTACCATTCTTTTATTTCACCAATCAATATTTCGTTTTGTTCGATTATTCGATGATAGTCAAGAAAAAATACTTTAGCATTATCTATTAGATCTGTTATTGTATAGTGTCTATCAGATAAAAAGGGTATATATCGATTCAAACGATCTAACTCTTCTCTGTTTTTTAGTTTTTCAATGTCATCATTAATCTTTTCTAATGCCTCAGAGCTAAAATCTATCTCTAATGTTTTTTTGTTTATAATCTCCGTAATTTTGTTTAACTCATTATCATCATAGAAGAAGTCGACAATAGGTAAGATTGAAAATTCTTCAATTTCACTAATTGAAATTTGACTATCAATATCAAACACTTTAATTTTTTCGATTTCATCTCCGAAAAAATCTAGACGAAACGGATTATTTGAATTAACAGGAAAAATATCAACAATGCCACCTCTAACTGAAAAGTCGCCAACTTTTTCAACGGTGTATTCATTGCGATATCCATAGTCAATTAATCTAGACTTTAATTTATTTAAATCATATTCGTCGTTTTTCTTAAGTCTAAAACTCGAATTAAACCATTTTTCATTTGAAAGCATTGGCTTCAGCATGCCGTAGAGGTTGATTATTATGATTCTTTTACTTTTGTTAAGAATTTTTCCGATAGTGTTAATTCTTTCTAAACGGAACTCAATGGAACTCACCAATAACTCATTTGTCAAAAATTCATCTTGAGGGTAAAAACTAACCTCATCTTTATCCAATACTCGGCTTAACTTGTCATATAGAAGTTGAGCTTTATATAAGTTGGGTGTAACTACAAAAATTGATTCATTGCTTTTATAAAACAAACTCAAAAGAACTAATATAGCGTTATCTTCATTAGTGTTATTTATATAGAGTTCATTACCGGAATGAAATAACTTATTTATTTCTTTTAAATCCGGATTTTTTTCTAAAAATTTAATTATATTTTTCATATTTTCTCCACGTGCTTTTAGCGAGTTGATAACTCGCTGGGGGGTATATTAAATTATTATTTATTTTGTTGAACGCGATAGGAAACTTTTAACACTAAACAATTGGGAGCGAACCTTAACAAAAATTTTAGTATTTTCATTTTCAAACCAGGTATAACTAAAGCTTTCTTTTTTTCAATTCCTTTAATAATACTATCGACGCATTTTTTGACAGTCAAACCTTTCATTTTTGGCGATGCATTCGCAACTTCATTGAACTCAGTTATTACTGGGCCAGGGCAAACTGTCATAACATTAATAGGAATTTTCTTTCTTTTAAGTTCATATCTTAAAGCTTGAGAGTAAGAATACACATAAGCTTTACTAGCAGCGTAGCTAGATAAAAATGGAGTAGGCAAAAATGCCGCCATTGAACTTAGATTGATTATTTGACCAGTTTCCATATGCTTGATTACTTCTTTAGTTAAGTATTGTAGCGACTTGATGTTCAAGTCAATCATATCAAATTCCTTACTGGTTTGAATTTCTAAAGTTTCACCATATAACCCAAAACCAGCATTGTTAATAAACAAGTCGATTTTTGAATCTTTAAGTTCTGACATTAATTTTTCACAAGAATTAATATTTTGAATATCATACACTTTTAGATTAATTTTAATATCGTGTTTCTCTAAATCTTTTTTAATCTCTTTTAGTCGATCTTCTCTTCTAGCTACTAGAACTAAATCATAGTTCTTTTCAGCTAAACGGTAAGCAAGTTCCTTACCAATTCCAGAGGAAGCTCCAGTGATTACAGCTAACATATTTCCCTCCTTATAATTCTACATAAAAATTATATCATAAAATCTTCATTATGCACCATTTTATCTGTAGATAATAATTAGTTTTTAGTTATAATTGGCTGTTGACAACGCTTTCATAATTAAGTATAATTACTGTGTAATTTAATAAGAGCAGAGGCGCGAAATATTGGTATCAATCCTGTTTTTTAATTTTTAGGCGGATAGTGGATTGAGAAGGAGTGTTTCGCCGAAAGATTTGGTTTGCCTATAAACCAAAATCTTGGTATTTAGACACACAGGTTAAATACTGCCATAATTATATGGAGAGCTGTTATATTTCTTTGTAAATATAATGGCTTTTTTTATTTAAAGGAGAAGGAATATGAATAGTTTTAGTATTGAAGAAATTAAAATTGGCGACCAGGAAAAAACCAAAAAGTTATTTGATGAAGCTGATGTAATGACTTTTGCCAGGATTTCAACGGATTACAACCCTGCTCATGTTGATTTTGATTATGCAAAAAAAAGTTTTTTTGGAAAACAAATAGTGCACGGAATGCTAGTAGCTTCTTTGTTTAGCTCAATTTTTGGTGTTAAATTGCCGGGTTTGGGTAGTATTTACACAAAACAATCCTTGAAGTTTACAAAACCTGTTTATTTTGGCGATGAAATAACTGCATCCGTCACTGTGAAAGAGATAAACACAGAGAAAAATCGCGTTTTGTTCGATTGTGTTGCGAAAAATCAAAATGAAGAAATAGTTATTATAGGAGAGGCGGAAATAATGCCGCCAAGGAGGAAATAACATGAGAGGATTTATTGATAAAAAAAGGTTTAAAGGATTTCTTAAAGACGGTATGTCAATAGCTGTTGGAGGTTTTTTAACAAATGGAACTCCAGAAAAACTCATAGATCTTGTTGTTGAATCAAATGTAAAAAACCTTACAATTATTTGTAATGATGGCGGGTACGAAGATAAAGGTGTTGGAAAATTAATAGTCAATAATCAAGTTAAAAAACTGATTGCGTCTCACATAGGTACAAATCCTTATGTTGGCCAATTAATGGCTGAGAATAAGTTAGAAGTTGAGCTTGTTCCTCAAGGGACTTTGGCAGAAAGATTACGCTCTTTTGGCGCAGGGTTAGGTGGCGTTTTAACTCCTACTGGCCTAGATACTATAGTTGAAATCGGAAAAAAAATCGTTGAAGTGCAAGGCAAAAAATATCTTTTAGAAGAACCGCTAGGCGCTGATATGGCTTTAATAGGCGGAGCAATAGCTGATAACTATGGTAATTTGCAATATTCTCAAACGATGAGAAATTTTAATCCTGTAATGGCGACAGCGGCTGAATTGGTAATAGTTGAGCCTTATCGAATGAAGGAAGAGCTGCATCCAGAACATATAATAACTCCATATCCTTTTGTAGATTATATATTGGTAGGTGAAGATGATGAATGAAAAAGAAATAATTGCTAAACGCATCGCTTTAGAACTGAAAGACGGTGACTTAGTCAACTTAGGAATCGGTATACCAACTTTAGTAGCGGATTACGTTCCGGCAGAGAAAAAAGTTACTTTTCAAGCAGAAAACGGAATTATTGGCTTGGGACCATTAACTGATGAAGATACTAATATTGTAAATGCAGGAGGTGTGAAAGCAACTATCCTTCCGGGAGGAGCTTTTATAGATTCTTTAACCTCTTTTACCTTTATTAGAGGAGGACACATTGATATAACGGTTTTAGGAGCTTTGGAGGTTGATCAAGAAGGATCGATGGCTTCATGGATTATTCCTGGAAAAAAAGTACCGGGTATGGGTGGAGCTATGGATTTAGTGACTGGCGCTAAAAAAGTTATTATAGCATTAACACATACAAATAAAGGAAAATCAAAAATACTTAAAAAATGTTCCTTGCCGCTTACTGCATCACATCAAGCAAATTTAATCGTTACTGAGATGGCGGTTATGAGCGTTGAAGAGGATGGGTTACATTTATTAGAAATTCATCCAGATTATTCGATTGAGGACGTTGCTAAAGCTACTGAAGCGGATTTAATTATAAATAATGTTGAAAGTATGAAAGGAATATAAAAATGAAAACTACATTGAAAATAAGAATGTCTACCAATGATGCTCATTACGGAGGCAATTTGGTTGACGGAGCGAGGATTTTAGGCCTTTTTGGTGATGCTGCCACGGAATTGTTAATAAGATTAGATGGAGATGAAGGTTTATTTAGAGCGTATGAATCAGTGGATTTTTTAGCCCCGATTTATGCTGGTGATTTTTTGGAAATAGAAGCCGAAATTATTGAAGCCGGTAATACATCTAGAAAAATGGAATTCTATTGTTATAAAATAATTGCGGCTAGACCTGATATTTCTCCGAGCGCTTGCGATGTTTTAGAAGAAAGAATTTTAACCACTAAAGCAATTGGAACCTGTATTGTGCCAAAGGAGTTGCAAAGATATGATGGATAAATTAATAATTACCTGCGCTATCAGTGGTGCAGAAGTAACAAAAGATCACAATCCAGCAGTCCCTTATACAGTTGAAGAAATGGTTGAAGAAGCATATCAAGCATATCAAGCAGGCGCTTCAATTATCCATTTACATGCACGGTATGATGATGGTAGACCAACCCAGAACAAAGAAAGATATGCAGAAATTTATAACGCAATTAAAGAAAAATGTCCTGATCTAATAATCCAAGTGTCCACTGGTGGAGCGGTAGGCATGAGTAGGGAAGAAAGGGCTGACGTATTAAATATCAAGCCTGAAATGGCAACTCTAGATTGTGGAACCTTAAATTTTGGTGGCGATGAAATCTTTGTTAATACTGAAAATGATATAATCTTTTTTGCGCAAAAAATGAATGATTTAAATGTTAAATATGAAATGGAATGCTTTGAAAAAGGGCATATAGACATGACTAAAAGATTAATAAAAAAAGGGATTATTAAAAATCCTTTGCATTACAGTTTTGTCTTAGGGGTAATCGGGGCTATGACTGGTGAAGAAAGAGATTTTATTTTCTTAAAAGACAGCATTCCTCAAGATGCAACTTATTCCGTTGCCGGCATTGGAAGATATGAGTTTTCTTTAGCAGAACTTTCAATCAAACATGGTGGACATGTCAGAGTGGGTTTAGAGGATAACATATATATTGAAAAAGGCGTTCTTGCTAAATCGAATCGCGAATTAGTAGAAAAAGTATGTGAAATTGCAAAAAAATATAATCGAGAAATAGCTACTCCAAACGAAACAAGAAATATACTAGGAATGAAGGTGTAAAAAATGAAAGAATTATGCAAATACGGAACTCATAGAGTAATTAATCCAGTGGGAGTTTTACCTCAAGCTGCAGATAAAATTGATAATACAATGATTTGTTATGACAACGAAATTTTGGTAGACGTTGATACGCTTAATATTGACTCTGCTTCTTTTACTCAGATAAAAAATGCGTGCGATAAAGATATTGAACAGATGAAAGAAATGATTGAAAACATCGTAAACAATAAGGGTAAGATGCAAAATCCTGTAACTGGAAGTGGCGGGATGTTTTTAGGTAAAATAAAAGAGGTCGGAAAAAATTTGTCTGTTGATGTTAAACCTAATGACTATATTGCCTCTTTAGTTTCCTTATCGTTAACGCCACTTAAGATTGAAAAAATACTGAGTATCGATATGAAGAATGATAAGGTTAAAATAATTGGTCAAGCTATTCTATTTGAAACTGGTATCTATGCAAAAATCCCAGATGACCTACCTGCAAATTTAGTTTTATCTGCACTTGATGTAGCTGGTGCCGCGGCACAAGTTGAAAAATTGGTAAAACCTAATGACAATGTTTTGATATTGGGTGCGGGAGGAAAATCAGGTATTTTATGTGCTTATCAAGCGAGAAAAAGCGCGGGACCTAACGGTAAAATTATAGCTTTAGTACATTCAGAAAAAAATATCAAGGATTTAGAAAAATTGGGTGTAAGTGATTATACGTTAGTTGCAGATGCAACAAAACCAATGGAAATTTACCATATGGTGAAAGAAATAACACCGGAACTGGTTGATGTTACAATTAATGTTGTAAATGTTCCGAATACTGAAATGTCATCGATATTACCAACAAAGACATCTGGAACTATCTACTTTTTCTCTATGGCAACTTCTTTTACAAAAGCTGCTCTAGGGGCAGAGGGGATCGCTTCAGAGGCTTTAATGATAATTGGTAATGGCTATACCAAAGGACATGCTGAATTTACTCTAAACTTATTAAGAGAATCACCAGATTTATATGAGTTATTCAATGAAAGGTATGGCAATTGAGTATGAAAAAGATAACCAATGATAGTTATTTGGATAGAAAATATAAATATTTTCCAAATGTTACAGAAAAAGAATGGAAAGATTGGCATTGGCAAGTTAGGAGTAGAATTAAAACGGTAGAGCAACTTGAGAAATATGTGCCCTTAACTGACAAAGAAAAAAGCGATATTGCAAAAGTGCTTTCAAAATTTAGAATGGCAATAACGCCTTATTATTTATGCTTAATTGATCCTCAAAATCCAGAATGCCCGATTAAAAAACAAGCCATACCATCACTTTACGAAATGAATATCGGTGTAAATGATATGTTAGACCCATTAGCTGAAGATACCGATTCTCCTGTTGCGGGGCTAACACATCGCTACCCTGATCGTGTTTTGTTTTTAATTACAGACATGTGCTCAATGTATTGTCGTCATTGTACTAGAAGAAGATTTGCCGGTCAACATGATTCGCGAATGCCACAAGATAGAATTGATTTAGCTATAGAATACATTAAGAAGCATGAAGAAATTCGCGATGTATTATTATCGGGTGGAGACGCTTTGTTAGTGTCTGATGAAATATTAGAAGACATAATTAGAAGAGTTAGAGAAATTGATCATGTAGAAGTTATTCGTTTAGGAACTAGAACGCCAGTTGTTTTACCTCAAAGAATCACTCAGGATTTCGTGAACATGTTAAAAAAATATCATCCAATTTGGCTTAACACTCATTTTAATCATTATGATGAGATAACTACTGAATCAAAGCACGCAATCGATTTGTTGGCTGATGCAGGAATTCCGTTAGGAAACCAGTCTGTTTTATTAAGAGGGATAAATGATTCTGTTGAAATTATGAAAACTTTAGTGCAAAGATTAGCTTACATAAGAGTTAGACCTTATTATATTTATCAGTGTGACTTATCTTTAGGTATAGAGCATTTTCGAACACCGGTTTCAAAAGGAATTGAAATAATTGAAGGTTTAAGAGGTCACACATCAGGTTATTGTGTACCTACATTTGTTGTCGATGCACCAGGGGGCGGTGGCAAAATTCCAGTTATGCCTAATTACGTAATTTCTCAAGCTCCTGGAAAAATTGTATTAAGAAATTACGAAGGAGTAATATCAACTTACTCAGAACCAACTGGATATGTAAATAAGGAAAATTATGAAGGCGCAACAGGAGTAAGTGGTTTGTTAGCGGGTAATAAGATTTCATTAGAGCCAAAAGATTTGGAAAGAAGGAAAAGAACATTAAAAGATTAAATGATATTCTTGATCAGTACAAGATCATTAGTATTGTAGGAAATGCAAAAAATGCAGGAAAAACTACTGTGATGAATACATACTTAAAAACATTCAATGGAGTAGCTGCGATAAGTTCTATCGGATTAGATGGGGAAGAAGTTGATCAAATTAATTTTTTAGAAAAACCACAAATCTATGTTTATCCAGGTTGGCTAGTCGCAACTGCATCCGACACATTAGAAAAATTTACCTGTGAATATAAGATTTTAAACAAGACTTCTATTTTTACTGCTATAGGAGAGGTTTTAATAGTTAAAATAATTACTTATGGTAAAGTTTTAGTTGCAGGACCTTCAAGAGTTAATGATATGGCAAAATTAATTGAAATTCTCAATAACTATCAATTAGACAAAATTATCATTGATGGTGCTTTTTCGCGTCAAATTTTTGCGAAAATAACACAAGCTACTATTTTGGTAATTGGAGCTAATTATTCTAATAATATTGAAAAAGTCGTTAAAGATGCAAGTTTAATTATGAAAAAATTCAATGTTGAAGCATATGAAGATCAACGATTTTTAAATAAGGAAAGCATATGTATCTTATACAAGGATAATAATCTAGTAGAGTTAGAACAAAAAACACTTATCGGCAATATTGAAGAGATTTTTAACATGGATTTAGAGCATGTAAGGTTAATTTATATTCCGAAAGCTTTAACAAATAAATTTGTAGAAAAAATAATAGAGAAAAGAGATATAGTAAAATTTGATATTCTCTTGGATTCACCAACAAATATTCAAGTTAATGACAACTACTTGGAAAATCTTTTCAAGTTAAAAAATAAAATATATGTGTTGAATCCTATCAATGTAGCGGCGGTGTGTTACAACCCTTTTTCACCAAAAGGATATGAATTTGATAATTTTGAATTCAAAGAAAGTCTTCAAAAAGAGCTAAAACAGAAAGTATTTAATGTTTTAAAGGATGGTCAAAATGAATAAACTAAATCTTGATAAAAAACAAATAGAATCATGTAGAAATTATGCGAATCTTATCGGACAAGATGTTCAAAACTTCATAAACAAGCATTCAACAGTAAGTGTTGAAAGAACGGTGTTGCGTTTATTGGGTATTGATGGGGTAGATGAGTTCTCTATTCCATTACCTAATAAATTAGTTGATGATGTTGTGAAAAATGGAGACATAAGCCTTGGTATAAGTGTATATATAGCTAGTGCATTAACCGAAAAGAAAATGGATTTAGATAATTTTCTTGAATATTACAAAAAAAATAATATAAGTTTGACTGACTTCAATCTTATAAGTAGAGAAGAAGTTTATAAAGTTTTGAGACCATATTATGAAAAAAGCTTATCAACAATCAAAAAAAACAAACATGATAGAAGCGAATTTTTAAGAGAATATCCTCGAGGAAAAACAGATATTTATGTCATTGTAGCAACCGGTAACATTGATGAAGATGTTATTCAAGCTGTTTCTGCGGCTAAAGCTGGAGCCGATATTATTGCTGTTATAAGATCAACTGGTCAGTCACTTCTTGATTATGTTCCTTATGGTAAAACTACCGAAGGATTTGGAGGAACTTTCGCTACTCAAGAAAACTTCAAAATCATGAGAGAAGCTTTGGATAAAGTTAGTCGCGAGGAGCAAAGATATATTTATCTAGTAAATTACGCCTCAGGGTTATGTATGCCAGAAATCGCTTGTATGGGTGCGCTAGAACGCTTGGATGTTCTTTTAAACGATAGTATGTATGGCATAATTTTTAGGGATATCAATATGCAAAGAACTTTTATAGATCAATATTTTTCTCGATTGATTAATGCATATTCTGGGATTATAATTAATACAGGAGAAGATAATTATTTAACTACCGCAGATGCTGTTGAGGAGGCTCATACAGTTACTGCTTCTCAATTTATCAATGAAGCTTTTGCGAAATTAGCAAATTTACCAAGTAATCTGATGGGATTGGGACATGCTTTTGAGATTAACCCAGATGTTGAAAACAGTTTTCTTTTAGAACTGGCACAAGCCCAACTAGCAAGGGAGATTTTTCCTGATGCTCCTTTGAAGTATATGCCGCCAACAAAACATATTGATGGCAATATATTCAAGGCTTATCAACAAAACGCAATGTTTAATATGGTTACTACTTTAACCGATCAATCAATTCATCTTTTGGGGATGATGACAGAGGCTATTCACACCCCTTTTATGTCTGATCGTTATTTAGCAATCAAGAATGCAAAAATGATTCAAAAAGCTATGAAGTCATTCGGTAGCGAAATTCAATTCAAAGAAAATGGTATTATCCAAAGGCGAGCTTATGAAGTGCTTGATGAAGCAGAAAAACTGCTAAAACAAATAGCTGAACAAGGTCTGTTTAACAGTTTAGAAAACGGTGTTTTTGCTCAAACAAAAAGAAATATAAACGGTGGTAAGGGCTTATTGGGTGTTTTTGAAAAGCATGAGAATTATATCAATGTTGTTCTGGAAAAGATGGAGGAATCATTTTATGAAGATTAAACCTTACGGTGATACATTTAATGATGGAAAAGTACAAGTAAGCTTTACTTTACCTTTGTCAAAATCTGCTAAAGCAACTGCAGCCGCGAAAGAAATCGCAAAAGAAATGGGCTTAATTGATCCTAGTGTTGTTCACGCAGAAAGTATCGGTAATGATTTCAGTTTTTACATCGTCTATGGCAGCGTAAAAACGGCTATTGAATTAGATAAAATACAGGTTGATGAAATAACACAAGAAAGACTTTCAAGAGAAGAAATAGAACAATTAATAAAAACTAATTTTGATAAAAATATTGTATTTATCGGCGCTTCCACTGGTACTGACGCTCATACCGTGGGTATCGATGCGATTATGAATATGAAGGGTTTTGCTGGACATTATGGCTTAGAGAGATATGAAGGAATAACGGCTTATAATTTAGGGTCTCAGGTATTGAATGAAGATTTTGTAAAATATGCAATAGAAAAACAAGCTGACGTATTATTGGTGTCTCAAACTGTAACTCAAAAAGAAGTTCATTTAAAGAATATGGTTGAATTGGTTGAATTACTTGAAGCTGAAGGTTTGAGAGATAGAATTATCTTAATTGCTGGTGGCGCAAGAATCACGCATGAGATAGCTAAAGAATTGGGCTATGATGCTGGTTTTGGGCCAGGGAGTTTTGCTGAAGATGTCGCTACATTTGCGATAAAAGAGTTAATAGAGAGAAAAAAGAGGTGAAACTAAATGCCGATTGATAAATTACATCATATTGCCACAAAATACGGCGATTCTGGGATTTCTAAAAACTATGAAAATAAAAGTTTTAAAAAAAACCATATTCTTTTTGAAACATTAGGAACTATGGACGAACTAAGTTCTTTTTTAGGCTTAGCTTATCATTATTGCAAAACTGAATTTTTAAAAACAATTCAAATGGACTTACAAAACATCAATTCCTTGATTGCAAGCGAATATAATTCGGACCTTTATAACATATTAACTCAAATAGAAGAAGCAGATGTTATAAAATTGGAAGATTTAATACAAAAATATCTTGATGAAAAGCCGCTCGAAGGAAGGTTCTATTTACCGGGCAGCGAAAAAACAAAAGCAGGAGCTTATGTTGATGTTGCTAGGACTTTAGCCAGAAAAGCTGAAAGAAAATTAAACGCTTTTGTTGAAAATGAAGGAAGGCAAGATTTAGAACTATCTAAGAAATATCTTAATCGATTAAGCGACTATCTTTTCGTGCTTTCTTTTCACGTTTAAAAATATTGGACTTTATAAGATTTTTTCTTTAATTCTTATGATGACTATGTTATAATGTTATGTGTTATAAAAACGCTTACAAAAACTCAGGGAGATTAGATTGAAAACAATAGTAATCGGAGTAATAGGTGCCGATGTTCATGCGGTTGGAAATAAAATTATTGAATACACATTAACTAAATCGGGATACAATGTTGTTAATATTGGTGTTTTATCCTCACAAGAGGATTTTATTAATGCAGCAATTGAGACAAATGCTGATATTATTATGGTATCTTCTTTATACGGTCATGGTGAAATTGACTGTAGAGGTATGAGGGATAAATGCATTGAATCAGGAATTGAAAATATCTTACTATATGTAGGTGGAAATATTGTTGTAGGAAAACAAGATTTTACTGAAGTAAAAAAACGGTTTATTGAGATGGGTTTTAACCGAATTTATCCTCCAGGCACACCAATTGATGAGGCATTAAAAGATATACATGCGGATTTAGGAGAGTAAAATGGCAAATTATTTGCTGATTGATTTTGGTTCGACTTTTACCAAACTGGTTGCTGTGGACTCGGTTGAATCTGAGATTATTGGAACCACCTCAGATTTTACAACAGTTGAAACTGACATCAGTGAAGGCTATCAAAGGGCTTTAGCAAAACTCTTTTCAAAAATTGGTAAAAAAATTGAATTCGAACAAGTTATTGCTTGTTCATCTGCTGCTGGCGGCCTAAAAATGGCCGCTATTGGTCTAGTTAAAGAGCTTACTGTTGAAGCAGCTAAGAGAGTTTGTTTAGGTGCGGGAGCTAAAGTTGACTTAGTATTTGCTCACCATTTAAATCAATCCGAAATTAAACAAATATTCGATGAAAAAATTGATATTATTTTGTTGGCTGGTGGTGCTGACGGTGGGAATTTTGAAACAGTTGTATTTAATGCTAACGCCTTGGGTAAAGCTGGAATAAAAATTCCGGTAGTGTATGCAGGAAACAAATCAGTTCAAGATGAAATAATAGAGATATTTGAAAAATATAATATGGATGGGCACATTTGCGATAATGTTATGCCCGCTATTAACGTTTTAAATATTACAAGCGCTAAAGAAAAGATCAGAGAGATATTCCTTAAACAAATCATTGAAGCTAAGGGAATAAAGAAAATAGAAAGTGAAATAAATAAAGTAGTTTTACCTACTCCATCTGCCGTTCTTGAAGCCGCAAAGTTATTGAGCGAAGGTTACTTAGAGGAGCCGGGATTGGGCGAAATAGTAATTGTAGATATTGGTGGAGCTACTACTGATATGTATTCAATTTGTAGCTCAAGCAAAAGAAGTGATGTCATTATCCACGGTTTGGAAGAGCCTTTTGCGAAAAGAACTGTAGAAGGTGATTTGGGAATGCGATATTCGGCGCCAGGTATAGTTAAATCACTTTCTGAAAGAGAGATAAACTTTATTAATAAAGATAAAGGTGTTGATATCGTCAATGAAGTTAATCGAAGATATGCGAACGTAAAACTTTTACCTGAAAATACTCATGATGAATTTATTGATCAATTTTTAGGTGAAATGTGCGCTTATAGAGCAATGCATCGTCACTGCGGTAGAATACACGAAGTTTTAACACCGATGGGTAAAGTTTTTAATCAAACAGGTAAAGATTTATCTGATGTAGCCTATGTAATTGGAACCGGTGGTGTTATTATTAACTCTAAACATCAATATCAGATCCTAAGACAAACTACTAATATTTTGCATAACCCCAGTGAATTACGGCCAAATGATCCAGAATTTTTAGTTGATCATAACTATATTATGGCCGCCATGGGATTATTAGCTAAAATTAAGCCGTTGTTAGCTTTGAAAATCATGAAAAAACATATAACTCAAATTAGGGGTAATCAAAATGAAATTAGCAAATAAAAAATTAACCGAAGAAGAATTTCTTGAACAAAGAAAAGAAGTCCTAAAAGCTTGGCCTACTGGAAATGATGAGGCTTTAGATTTAGACAAAGCCGTAGCTTATTTAAGATCAGTTCCAGAAGAGAAAAACCTGGCTTTAGTTTTAAATAAAGCTAAAGCGAACAACGATACACTGATACAACCAAGAGGTGGAGTGCCAGTTTTAGATGAACATATTAAGCTTTTGAATTACTTAGAAGCCTCTGGAGCCGATGTTTTGCCTACAACTATTGATAGTTATACTAGGCAAAATCGTTATCAGGAAGCGCAAAAAGGATTAGAAGAATCGGAAAACAAAAAGAGAGCATTGTTAAATGGATTCCCAGCAGTAAATCACGGTGTAGCAGGTTGCAAAAAGGTATTTGAATCTATAAACAAACCTGTACAAGCAAGACACGGAACACCCGATGCAAGACTGTTGTCAGAAATCATTCACGCTTCTGGATGGACATCGAACGAAGGCGGAGGCATATCTTATAATATACCTTATGCTAAATCAGTTCCTCTAGAAGTAACTATAAAAAATTGGCAATATATCGATAGACTTGTCGGTTACTATGAAGAAAGAGGAATCAAAATTAATCGAGAACCTTTTGGCCCTTTAACAGGCACATTAGTTCCTCCTTCAATATCTAATGCAATTATGATAATAGAAGCTTTATTAGCGGCTGAACAAGGTGTTAAAAACATCACAGTTGGTTACGGCATGGGCGGAAATTTAATTCAAGATGTAGCTGCTGTACATTCTTTATATGAACAAACGATTGAATATTTAGATATGTTTGGTTATAAAGATATGGAAATAACCACCGTTTTTCACCAATGGATGGGTGGATTTCCAAGCGATGAAGCAGAAGCGATGGCTTTAATTTCTTATAGCTCTTCTGTGGCCGCTTTATCAAAAGCAAATAAGCTCATTACTAAGTCTACACACGAATCTGTGGGTATACCGACCATGGAAGCTAATGGACTTGGTGTCAAAGCGTCAAAATTTATTGTTAACATGCTAAAAGATCAGAAAATATCAAAGGGCGAAGATTTAATCGAAGAGATGAATCAAATCAAGAAAGAGGTTAAATCTCTTTTAGATACAGTTTTAAAAGTCGGCGAAGGTGATTTAGCCGTTGGAGCTGTCAGAGCTTTTGAACAAGGATTGCTAGACATTCCTTTTGCCCCAAGTAAGTTTAATGCTGGTAAAGTTTTTCCTGCTAGAGATAATGAAGGTAGAATTAGAATTCTTGAGTTCGGATCTTTAGCTATGAGCGAAGAAATAAAAGAGTTTCATTACAAAAAGATAAAGGCAAGAGCTGATTCTGAAGGTAGAGAGGTATCATTCCAACTTTCTGTTGATGATATCTATTCAGTTAGTAAAGGAAAATTAATAGGAAGGCCATTGACGAAAATAAAATGAAAATAATAGATGTAATATTATCAAAATCATATACAGGTTTTTTCTTTGATGATCAAAAAGCCATAAAAAATGGAGCCATCAATGATGGCTTCTTTTATGTTGGAACGCCGATAATAGAAGGGTTTCAAAGCATACGTCAAAGAGGAGAAGCTATTTCAATACAATTAGTTCTAGAAAACGGTGATATTGGTACTGGTGACTGTGCGGCAGTTCAATATTCAGGAACAGGCGGTAGAGATCCGTTATTTTTAGCTGAAAATTATATTCCTTTCCTTCAAGAAAAAATCATTCCTTTATTGATTGGTTTAGAAGTAAGTGAATTTCGTCCTTTAGCCGAAAAATTTGATAAAATGTTAGTCGATGGCAAAAAATTGCATACCGCAATTCGCTATGGGTTGACTCAAGCTTTTTTGTCTGCTGTAGCTAGAACTTCTAGGTTAACTATGGCGGAAGTAATTCGTAAAGAGTATAATATAAGTGAAAACAAATATGATCCAGTACCTGTTTTTACCCAAAGCGGCGATGATCGCTATGATAATGTTGATAAAATGATTATTAAAGAAGCAGATGTTCTTCCACATGCATTAATTAACAATGTTGAAAAAAAATTGGGAAGACATGGAGAGATTTTAAAGGAATATGTAAATTGGTTGAGAAACCGTATTTTAAGACATAGAACTAGAGATGATTATAACCCAATTCTTCATATTGACGTGTATGGAACAATAGGAATAGCATTTAATAACGATTTAAACAAAATTGTGGATTACTTATTAGTTTTAGAAAATACCGCTCACCCATTTAAATTAAGGATTGAAGGTCCTATCGATGAAGGTAATAAGGAAGATACAATTAAATATCTTGCTGCCTTAACGAAAATGTTAGATGAGAAAAATTCTACATTAGAGATAGTTGCTGATGAATGGTGCAACACTTTGGAAGACATTATTGATTTTGCAGATAATAAAGCTGGGCATATGTTGCAAATTAAAACACCTGATTTAGGTGGAATAAACAATATTTGCGAAGCAATTCTATATTGCAATAAAGTAGGTATTGGCAGTTATTGTGGCGGAACTTGTAACGAAACCAATATTTCTGCCGAAGTTACGACTAACATAGCAATTGCTTGTATGGCAAACCAGTGTTTAGCAAAACCTGGTATGGGCGTAGATGCAGGTTATATGATAGTAAAAAATGAAATGAATCGAGTTATTGCATTAGCAAATAAGAGGTAAACAATGAAAGGTATAGCGGGTAGTAAAGAGTCAAATGATTGTTTAATAACAATTGAATCAGCAAATTCAACAACTATCGAGATCAACAGTATCGTTGGCGCTTTTTTCTATGACCAAATTATGGAGACGGTAAAGGAAACCTTGGCTGAAAATAACATTACCAATGTTAAAGTAATTGTTGATGACAAAGGTGCGCTTGATTATACTATCAAATCAAGATTATTAACTGCGATTGAAAGGATGAAAGAAGATGTTTAGATCTTTATTATTTATCCCAGGGAATAACCCGTCAATGTTGCAAAATGCTGATGTCTTTTTAACAGACGCTGTTATATTTGATTTAGAAGATGCAGTAAGTATAAAAGAAAAGCATAATGCGAGAAATCTTGTAAAAAATTATTTACAAACTTCGACAGTATTGCCTAAACAAGTTGTTCTGAGAGTAAACTCAGTAGATAGCATTTACTTTGGAGAAGACATAAAACTTTTAAAAACTAAAAAAATTGACTACTTACTAATTCCTAAAATGAATAAGGAAACTATGCATAAAGTTGATATAGTCTTAAATGACTTTGAAAGGAAAAATAATTTAGAACAAATTAAGCTTATAGCTTTAATTGAGACAGCTCAAGGCATTAATGAAATCGATTATTTTGCCGAAAACAAAAGGCTTTCAGCTTTGTTTCTTGGCGGAGAAGATTTAGCTAATGATTTAGAAATAAAAAGAACAGATTCCAATAATGAAATTCATTATGCGAGATCGAGAGTCATTTTTTCAGCTGTTGCTAATGGTATTATTCCTATAGACACACCATATACAGACATTAATAATGTTGAAGGTTTAAGAAAAGATTCAGAACAAGCAAAAGAGTTAGGAATGAAAGCAAAAGCCTCAATACATCCAAATCAACTAGAGATAATCAATGAAGTTTTTTCTCCAAGCATGGATGAAATTGATTGGGCTAGAGATATAGTTAGATTGAGTAAGGAAAATTCTGATATTGGTGTATTTCAATATAAAGGAAAAATGATAGATAAACCGATTATTGAAAAAGCTGAGAAAATTATTAATAAAGCAAAGCAATTCGGAATAATGTAGGTGATTTTATGATTAATGGAGCAAAAAGATACATCCCAGATGACATGTGTGCTTTTATAAGCAGCAAAAATCACTTAAATAAAGAAAGAAAACTAATTGAAAGAAAACAAAAACAGCTAAATACTGTTTTTTTAGACAGTTTATCTGATGTTTTTGACATTTTAAATATTGATTCAAACATGGTTTTATCATTCCATCATCATCTTAGAAATGGGGATAAAGTTATTCAGTTAGTTGCAGAAGAAATTAGAAAGCGCGAACTAAAAAACCTTCATTTAGCCCCGAGCTCTATTTTTCCTAGTTACACGAACTTAGTAAATTTGATAAAGAACGGAAACATTACCAATATACATACCAATTATCTCAATGGAGAAGTTGCCAAAGTAATAAGCCAAGGATATTTAAAAGGCAAATTAATAATGAATACACATGGCGGAAGAGCTAGGTTAATTGAAAGCGGCGATTTAGGAATTGATGTAGCTTTCATTGCATGTCCCGTTGTAGATAAATATGGAAACGGATCGGGCGCTGTAGGTAAAAGTGCATGTGGAACGCTTGGATACGCAATAAGTGATTTAGAATATGCTAAAAAAGTTGTTTTAATAACCGATACTGTTGTGGATAAACTAGATAATTATCAATTAGACGGACAATTTGTTGATTATGTTCTTACAGTAGATTCTATTGGCGATTCTAGTGGAATAGTATCTGGAACTACACAAATAACAAACGATCCAATTGGTTTGAAAATAGCTAAAGATTGTGCGAACCTTTTAGATTTTTTGGGATTAATTAAAAATGGATTTTCGATGCAAACCGGAGCAGGTAAAACTTCATTAGCTGTTGTTAAGTATGTTGAAGAAATCATGAAGAAGAATAATGTAGTCGGTGAATTTGCATCAGGTGGAATAACAAAAGCCTATGTTGATTTACTAGAACAAGGATTATTTAAAAAGTTATATGACGTACAATGTTTTGATCTAGACGCAGTTCAGTCTTTTCAAAAAAACAAAAATCATTTAGCTATGTCAGCTAGTGAGTATGGTAATCCTTTCGAAGATAATCCGATATGTAATAAATTAGATTTTGTAATACTTGGGGCAACTGAAATAGATTTAGATTTTAACGTTAACGTTACTACTGATTCTTTAGGCAATTTGATTGGTGGAAGTGGCGGTCATGCTGATATAGCTTATGGAGCAGATGTCACAATAATAATATCTCCGTTGATTAAATCAAGAATTCCAATAATTAAAGAAGAAGTTATGACTGTGACAACTCCGGGTAGCGATGTTGACATTTTGATAACTGAAAGAGGAATTTCCATTAATCCTAAACGGCTAGATTTGCGCCAAAAGCTAAAGGATAGTTCCTTTCCTATATTTGATATAAAAGAACTGTTTGATTTATCTCACAAAATAACGGGAGTTCCAAAAAAGATTATCAATAACAAAGAAATTATTGGTTTTGTTGAATATAGAGATGGAACTTACTTAGATTGTATTTATAAAGTTAATCATGGATTTTAAAGAAGAAATTTTAAAAGGTAGAGAAGAAAGAGCGAAGTTAATCAATGACTATCTGAAAGATTATTCTGTCATTATCTCAATTACAGCAAACATGCCGGGAGGAGATAAGAACATATATCTTTCATATTTGTTGATAAATGCTTTTTCTTTTTTAGTTAATGAAACAGCTAATAGTGATTACTTTTATTCATTTAATCAAGATGGTCCTTTTTTATTAATTTTTAAAAAAAATGGTAATTCAGATAAATTAAAAAAACAAATGATTTTAATTGAAGAAAATCATGAACTTGGCAGATTTATAGACATAGATGTTTATGATAAATATAATCTCTATTTTAGGGAAAACAAACGCAAATGTATGCTTTGCAATGATTTGGCGATTAGGTGTATGAGAAACAAGAAGCATAAAGAAGAAGAACTCATTTCACATATTGAAAAGAACGTTTTTGATTTTTATTCTAAAAAATTTGAAGAATTAATTGATTTTAGCATTATGGGAGAACTAAATTTGCATCCTAAATTCGGCTTGGTAACTCCTTTTAGTTCGGGTAGCCATAAAGATATGAATTATGACCTTATGATTAAGGCGAAAGAAGCCATTATTCCTTATTATATAAAGATTTTAAGACAAACTTTGATTACCACCAATTTGGATAAAGATATTAATCACCTTAAAGATATCGGGATTCAAGCTGAAAAAGCGATGCTTCAAGTAACTGGAGACATTAACGCTTATAAAGGGCTTATTTATAATCTCGGATTATTAATTTCGGCTTATGGATATAAAATTTCAAGATATGAAGTTAGGTCAGTATATGAAATTTCAAAACAGATAGCAAATAGATTGCACGGTGATTATAATTATGAAAGCAATAGTTACGGAGATCAAGCGTATAGAAATTATAAAATTCGTGGAGTCAGAGGAGAGGCGCTTTCGGGTTTTGTTAATGTTCAAAAGGCTATTCACTTACTCAAAGATTTTTCTCAGGAAAATTTGTTAATTACTTTGATTTATTATATAATAAATATTGAAGATACTTCTTTTTTAAAAAGATCTGTATCTTATAATAAGTATCAAGATATTAAGCGAAAATTTAAAGAACTAAATATTAAAAACAAGGCCGAATTGGAGAAATTAAATAAATTTTGTCTAGATAATAATTTAAGTTTTGGTGGTAGTGCTGATTTATTGGTTTTGAGCATTTTTATTAAGAAATTAAATCATTATTTGGTGGATTTAAAAGAAAAAAAATATTAGCGGAAAAAAATTTAATTTTAATAATTTTTTCTTGACAATAAATATAATAAATAGTAAAATCTTTATGCGAGTGAAAAATGGAGGTTTAGCTCAGCTGGGAGAGCATCTGCCTTACAAGCAGAGGGTCGGCGGTTCGAGCCCGTCAATCTCCACCATGCCGAAATAGCTCAATCTGGTAGAGCAACTGACTTGTAATCAGTAGGTTGCGGGTTCAATTCCTGCTTTCGGCACCACTTTGCACATAATGCTATAAGCATTTAATGTGGCGTACTGATTATACAGTACGCCACATTTTTATTTTAGGTGAAAGATGAATGCACAGGTAGATTCAAAAACAAATTTAATTTTATATAAAAACCCAATTTGGAAAGGGCTGCTTTATCTTAGTTTTCCTGTTTTTTTAGTGAATATTTTAAAAACCCTACATGATGTTGTGGACGGAATCTTTTTAGGGCAAGTAAAAGGCGCTGAAATAGCAACATCTATGCAAAGTGCAGTTGCCTTAACGTGGCCGATTTTCTTTGTTTTTATTTCTTTCGGAATGGGATTAAGTATCGCTGGTAACGCGCTCATCGGCCAATATGTCGGTAAAGGCGATTATATTTTAGCAAAAAAGTATGCTAATAATACAGTTTATATTTCAATATTTTTGGGAGTTCTTTTCACAGCTTTTGCTTATTTCCTAGCGCCGTATATCTTGTCGCTCATGGGTGCTCAAGGTACTGATAAAGAATTTGCTATAACATATTTGCGAATCAGAAGTTTTGAATTACCAATCTTATTTTTGATTTTTGCTTTCGAAGCAGTTAGGCGCTCAACTGGAGATACCGTTACACCGGTTATCATTAACGCTGTAGGTATTGTTATAAATATAATATTAACGCCAATCCTAGTCCTAGTTTTAGAAATGGGTATTGTTGGGGCCGCTTTATCAACGTTAATATCTCATTTGGCTATTGCTCCAGCAGTTATTTTCTTTTTGCTGAAATCTAAAAAAAGCATATCGGTCAATTTTAGTATAAAAGAGTTAAATAATACAGTTGTAAAAGATATATTTAATATAGGCATTCCGGCTTCTGCTGGTCAATCTATTCAAGCAGTTGGTTTTGTAATTCTAAACGCATTAATCTATGCTTACGGAAATAGTGTTTCAGCAGCTTTTTATATTGGAAATAGAATTAGTTCACTGGTAATGTTTCCGGTATCTGCAATTGCTTCAATAGTAGCGATTTATATTGCCCAAAATATTGGAGCGGGTAATATCGCTAGAGCGAAAAGAACCGTTAAAGAAGGCAGTATCATGTCAGTTTTATTAATGGCGCTAGGGATAGCTATCTTGTTGCCGTTTAGCGGAATGATAGTTCAATTGTTTAGTCGTGATCCAGAAACTATTGGCCATGCAAAAGCTTATGTTTTTTACATAGGAATCGGCTTGCCATTAATGGCTTTATTCCAAAATTACTTATCAGCATATCAAGGTAGTGGCGAAACACGAAAGTCTTTTGTTTTAGCGATTGCTAGACTTTGGGTTTTTAGACTGCCTTTAATCCTTTTAGCGAACAAATACACTAATCTTGGACCTTTAGGAATTTGGTACTCGATGTTAGCTAGTAATATTCTTGCGGCTGTTTTAGGTGCTTATTTATATAGTAAAGTAAAATTTCTACCTAAAACAAGAAAGGCGGTATAAATGAAAAATATTGTTTTCCCCGATTATCACAATTCACTGTTAAACGTGGTAAATTCAATCTTAAAGAAATATGGTGTAAAAACAGAATACCCATCATTACCCGCTCTAGACTTGGTGCTAGAAAAAAAATATAAAAATATTGTATTTTATTTGATTGACGCAATGGGTTCAGAAATCCTCAATAAACACAAAGAAGAGGTCAGTTTCTTTATAAATAATAGAATTAAGGATATAACTACAGTTTTCCCTTCTACAACCGTAGCCGCAACTACAACAGCCGTTTCTGGACTGCCACCCATAGCTACTGGTTGGCTTGGTTGGATGCAATATGTTAAAGAAGAAGATAGAAATATTGTGTTTTTCCTAAATCAAGATTATTATGATGAGGATCATGTTTTTGGTTACAACGTTGCTGAAAGATATTTTAAATTTGAAACAATATATGAAAGAATCGAAAAACAAAATCCCAACATAAAAACTCATGAAATCTTTCCTGAATTTAGAATCAAAGAACATAAAACTATAAAATCCCAAATTGATTCAGTTATCAACATAGTTAAAGCATCACAAGACAATTTTATTTATGCATATTGGGATAAACTTGATACTTTAATGCATGAATTTGGTACTGGATCTTTCGAGGTTAAAAATCATTTAAAAGAAATATCTGAAAGCTTCAAATATCTTAAAGATAATTTATGTGATGATACTTTAGTAATTGTAACAGCTGATCATGGACAGATTGATATTGAAGGAATTAATTTATGGGAGTACCCAGAACTCACATCTAAATTTAAACATCAACCTTCAGTTGAAGCTAGAGCGACCGCTTTTCATATTAAAGAAAATGAAAGAGATGAATTTGAATTAACCTTTAATAATTTATTTCGTGATAAGTTTGTTTTATATAAAAGCGATGAAGCAATTAAAATTGGTTTATTCGGAAAAGGTTTAGAAAGCCCGAGAACAAAAGGTTTTTTAGGAGACTACTTTGCAGTAGCGATTGACAAGTTTTCTTTTCGATTACAAAATAGTCCACATGTATTCAAAGCCACGCATGCAGGCTTATTAAAGGATGAAATGATGATACCGTTAATTATAATAAAATAAAACTCTCAAAAAATTTTTGAGAGTTTTTATTCTAGTGCATGAATAATTAGTTCAGCAGTGGAAATGTTTGTTGCTAAAGGTATTTTATATACGTCTGATAATCTAAGCAAGGCAGTAACATCAGGCTCATGAGGTTGAGCGGTTAAAGGATCTCTAAAGAAAAAAATTAAATCAATTTGACCGTTCGCCACAGCCGCACCAATCTCTTGGTCTCCTCCTAGAGGTCCTGATCGAAATCTTTTGATTTCTAATCCGGTAGACTCCATAATTCTTTTGCCAGTCGTACCTGTTGCTACTAAAGTATGACTAGATAGTACTTTTTCGTATTTTTGTGCGAATCCAATCATTTCAGCTTTCATTTTGTCATGTGCAATTAAAGCTATTTTCATAAGCGGCGCTCCCCTCTATCTCAATCACAAACATTATAACATGCAAGAATAGTATTTGTGATTTAGTTTTTAAAAAAATATGGAATTGAAATATATAATCAAATAAACAAAATCTCAATTACATTTAACGAAAAAATATTCTTGCTTTTTAAATATTCATTTGTTATAATGTAATAGCGAAAATATACGGAGGGGTAGCGAAGAGGCTAAACGCGGCAGACTGTAAATCTGCTCCCATCGGGTTCGGCGGTTCGAAACCGTCCCCCTCCACCATTCTTAATCAGCTAAGCTGATTTTTTCTTTTTTTAGACCCTATAATAATTGACATATAAATATATAAGTAATATAATAAAAGTTGAAGATAGGAGATGTTTAGTATGAAAACTGTGTATATTAAAGGTATTTGCTGTAAAGGTTGTGCTAAAGAGCTTGAAGGTATTTTCGAAAATATATATGGAATCTCTAACGTAAAAGTCTCTACAGAAGACTGCGCAGTAACTTATGATGGTTATATATCGGAAAAGGTAATACTTCAAGCTTTAGAAGGAACAGAATATAAAGTAGAAAAAATTGTTTCTGAATAAAAAGCTCTTTGGAGCTTTTTTCATTTACAACCACAAATAACTATTGGAATAAAAAATATAAGTGTTATAATATATAAAGATTATATTGATAAGAAGGTGTATTCTTTGGACAATTTGATAAAACAAGTCGTCGAACTTGATAAAAGTAAAAGAGTAGATTTAAAAAGGCTAGAAGAAGAAAAAGCCAAATTAAACTCTTTTTTTCGCGAGGAACGAACGAGATTACAGACAAAATATCAAACGGAAGCTAATAAAACTCTTGAGTTAAGAAAAAAAGAAATAGATGATATTATATCTAAAGCTAAAATAAATGCAAAAAAAGATTACGAAGCTAAACTCAAAGAATTAATAGATACATATAACGAGCAAAAGAAAGATTGGGTAGAATCTTTGTATCAATACTGTATAAGTATTGAAAATTAGGAGTTATTATGCCAGATTTCTCAGGGAATGCCATAATTTCAAAAGCTAAGTCAATGTTTAGCAAACGACTTATGCCTAATGATTATGAAGAATTATTGAAATTTAATAGTATTCCTGAAATAGTTGCATATTTGAAAAAAGCTGACAAGTACTCTAACACACTAGATAAAGTAATGGATTATTCTATGCATCGGGGTCAGTTAGAGGATTTAATCAAAAAGAGCTACTTTAATAACGTCACTAAATTAGTTAGTTTCGTCAGCACAAAAGATCGCAAATTTTACGAACTTGACATGATAAAAAGAGAAATAGAAATAGTTTTATCTAGTTTGAGATCGGTTATTTCAGGGAATATAGAATCATCAATTAGAGATTTGCCATTATTCTTTAGAAAGCATGCTAGCTTTGATATTGAAGAGGTCACAAAATCTCTGAATTTTCGTGATTTACTTTTTGCATTAAGAAAAACTAGATATTACGACATCATTAGACCCTTTTATGCCAGTGATCCTATTGACATTCATTATACTGACATTGAACAAAGTCTTTTTGTTAATTATCACAATATCGTAATTGAAAGAATCAACACTTATTTTACAGGTAAAATAAGAAAAAATTTAATGGATATTTATCAAACCAAAGTTGAAATTGATAATATCATTAAAATTTATCGATTAAAAAAGTTTTATGATGCAGATGAAGAAGAAATCAAAAAAGCATTAATTATGGAAAATATAAGAATGAAAAAAGCTGATTTAGAAGAATTAATTAAGCTTCCTGATCCAAATGATGTTTTATTGAGCATATCAAAGTCAGTATATGCTTCTTATATAGATGAAGACGATTATGTTTATATTGAATATCAAGCTGAAAAAATTAAATACAATATTTCAAAAAGATTTATGTATTTTTCTACAGTTCCAGCGATTGTTTACACAGTTTTTATCTTCTTAAATGAAATTGAACAAAAGAATATTTTTAATATTATCGAAGGAATTAGATATGATGTTAAAAAAGAAGACATTCGCAAAATGTTAATTTATTGAGGTGAAATAGATGGGTATTGCTAAATTAAAATTATTTAATATATCATCAAGCAATGATAACATTGATCCAATCTTGGCTAGATTAGTTGAGATGGATTATTTGCACATGGTTTCTGCCAGCGAAATCATAGATACTGTTCATGGCCTTCAATCTTATTCTACAGATAATCCTTGTAATATTATTTTGAAAGAAATTTTTGACATGGAAAAAGAATTTGAAATTAAAATTCCCCAAAAAGAGGTTTGTTCATTAGATTACTCACTTGATAATATGAGACAGTATGTTTCTACAACGCATGAAAGAATTCAACAACTTCAAAATCACAAGAAAGATACTGAAGAATTAATAAAAAAGTATCAAGACGCTTTAAAACAAGTGAATCATATTGAAAATTTAAATATAAATCTTGATGATTTATTCTCTTGCGAATATGTAAGTGCAAGGGTTGGTAGAATACCTTTAGACAGTGTTGAAAAGCTTAATTTTTATACCAATAAAATGTTTGCTTTTCAGACGTTTTCGATAGAAAAAGGATATGCTTGGTCTATTTATATAACGACAAATGATCATGAACGTGAAATAGATAATATTTTTTCTTCACTATTTTTTGATCGCATTCATATTCCTGAATTTGTTCACGGGACGCCAATTAGTGCTCAAGCTACTTTGAAAATGGAGATTGATGTCACAGAACAAACTTTAAGCGAAATTGAAGATGATATAGATAGAATTATTCAAGATAATATTGAAGAGCTTATTGAAGTTAAAAATGAATTACAATTTCTAACAAAAGTTTATGAAGCTAAGAAATATGTAGTTGGTTTGGGAAACAAAATCAATATTAATGGTTTTGTAGAAGTTAAAAATGTAAGTAGAATGGAAGAAAACTTTAAGGATTTACCCGGCGTTGAAATTGAAATGAGACCACCTGATTATGATAAACGTTTGACACCGCCAACCAAGTTAAAGAATAATTGGTTTACAGAACCATTTAGCATGTTTGTGGAAATGTATGGAGTGCCATCATATAATGACATGGACCCAACGCCAATAGTAGCGATTACATATAGTTTATTATTTGGGATAATGTTTGGAGATTTGGGTCAAGGGTTACTTTTAATGTTAATAAGTTTCTTGCTCTATAAGAAGTTCAAGGGAATGAAACTAGCTGCGGTGGGAATAAGAATTGGATTTGCTTCAGCGATTTTTGGATTTTTCTACGGTTCATTTTTTGGGAATGAAGAAATTCTGATACCAGTATTCCAAAAAGTATTTGGTTTAGTGGATAAACCTATTCATGTTATGGATTCAAACTTCACTATGACGCTCTTAATTGCTGCGGTGGGGTTAGGTTCGATTTTTATTGTTACTGCAATGATATTAAATATTGTTACGTCGCTAAAACGAAAACATTATGCGGAAACGTTTTTCTCTCATAATGGGGTGAGCGGATTAATATTTTATAGTTTTATTTTGACTGCGGTTGCTTTAATGTTTACTACAGATATCAACTTACTTAAGCCGGTTTTCATTGTTCCATTTTTAATATTACCGATTTTACTGATTATGTTTAAAGAACCTTTAGAGAGATTAATACATGGACATAAAATGTTCCCTGATGGTTTCGGTGGATTTATTACAGAAGCGTTTTTCGAAGCTTTTGAAGTCATCTTATCTTACATAACTAATACAATGTCTTTCTTACGTGTCGGCGGATTCATTTTGTCACATGCCGGAATGATGCTGGTAGTATTCACGCTGATGGATATGATGGACGGGGTTGTTGGTAAAAGTATAACTTTTATACTTGGTAACTTGTTCGTAATGGGGCTAGAAGGTTTGATAGTAGGTATTCAAGTTTTAAGATTAGAATTTTATGAAATGTTTTCAAGGTACTTTGAAGGAAATGGAATTCCTTTCAAATATAATGTTAATTAGGAGGAAATTATTATGTTAAGTAAATTAGAAATTATATTACCTTTGGTGTTAGTGGTGTTGATTACTTTGCCCTTAGTGAAGGCTTTTATGGGAAAAACTTCTAAAAGATCAACTAAAGTAAGATTATATACACATATATCATTGTTCTTTGCTTTAGTTTTATTTGTTTTCATTTGGCAAGCGAGTTCTTTATCAGTTTTCGCCGCTGAGGGAGAAGAAGTTTTAGCAGATGGGTTTGCTGGTTCAATAGCTCAAGGCTTAGGCTTTATTGGGGCTGCTTTAACAACCGGAATGTCTGCTTTAGGTGCTGGTATTGCAGTTGCTGCAGCGGCTCCAGCAGCTATTGGGGCTTTCTCTGAAAATGAGAAAAACTTTGGTAAATCATTAATCTTCGTTGCTCTTGGCGAAGGTGTTGCTATTTACGGTTTGCTTATTTCAATTCTTATCATCAACAAACTATAAAAAGAAGGGGTTTTATGAAATTCTTTTTAATCACTGACAATATGGATACTTTAATGGGAATGCGCCTTGTAGGAATAGAAGGCGTTGTTGTGCATGAAAGAACAAAAGTATTGATGGAAATAGAAAAAGTTTTACATGATGAAAGTATCGGAATATTATTAATCACCACAAAATTGGTTGATTTATGTCCGGATATCATCTCAGAACTAAAATTAAAAAGAACCAAGCCTTTAATTGTTGAAATACCAGATCGTCATGGCGGCAAAAAAATAGGTGTAAGCATTGATGAATATGTGTCAGAAGCCATTGGCGTTAAATTGTGAGGTAAATTATGCCATATTTTAATAGAGATGATGTTTATCGTCAGTTTGCAAAGGAAATTAATGGTAAAGCTGATGAACAAATAGAAAATTTAAAAAAACAAATAGAAGAAACCAAAGAAAAGAATTTAAGAAAGATACACAATGAATTAAAAACTAGCATTTTTCGTAATCTAGATTTAGAGTTAAACGAAATAAATGCTGATTTTTCAGCGAATTTGAGTAGAGTAAAGACCGAACATACAAAAGATTTAATGAAAAAACGCAGAGAGTTATTGGATTCTGTAACTAAAGAAGCTAAAGAAAAATGTTTAATATTTGTTTCGAGTCCAGAATATAAAGAATTAATGGCAAAAAAAGTTAAAAAGACAAATAAAGATTTCTCCAAAAAATCAGTTGAATTTAGAATTAAAAAAGGTGACGACGTAATTAGTGAAGTTATCAATAAAAATTTTAACGGAGAATATGTAATTAAAGAAATCAACGAAATTGAAATCGGTGGTTTTTCTGCAATTTGCTATGATATGGGAATTATGATTGATGAAACTATTGACGGTAAATTAAGAGAAAAGCAATTGTGGTTCTATGAACATTCTGATTTAGCAGCTAAATAAAGATTTGAGGTGTTTTTATGAATGAAGTTTACTCAATTAATGGACCTGTTATTAAAGTAAAAAATGCTAATAACTTTCATATAATGGAAAAAGTTTTTGTAGGAAAAAAGAAGTTATTGGGCGAAGTAATTTCTATTAATGACGACCATACAGTAATCCAGGTTTATGAATCAACCACTGGCCTAATGCCTGGAGAAGAAGTAATTTGTACGGGAGAATCTATTTCTGCGGTTTTAGGTCCTGGTTTGTTGGGCAATATTTTTGATGGTATTCAAAGACCGTTGCACGCAATATATAAACAAGACGGTATTTTTATTAAACCAGGAACGAATGTTCCTTGTTTAGATATGGAAAAAGAGTGGGAAGTCGATTTAAAAGTAAAAGTTGGAGATCCTATGCGTTTTGGCCAAATATTTGGTGTGATTCAAGAAACATCATTGATTAAACATCGCCTATTGATTCCGAAAAACATATCTGGTGATGTCATTATGGTTAAACCTAATGGTTCATATAAACCAGAAGAAGTTTTATTAAAAATAAAAGATAAAAATGATAATATTCATGAAGTCACCATGATACAAAAATGGCCTATAAAAGAACCGAGGCCGATTAGAGATAGGTTATCTCTAAGTATTCCTTTGGTTAGTGGTCAAAGAGTTATTGACACGTTATTCCCTATAGCTAAAGGCGGTAGCGCGGCTGTGCCGGGTGGATTTGGAACTGGAAAGACAATGATGCAACATCAATTTGCAAAATGGTGTGATGCTGACATAATTGTTTACATAGGTTGTGGAGAAAGAGGTAATGAGATGACTCAGACATTAGAAGAGTTCTCAGAGCTTATTGATCCAAAAAGCAACAAACCGCTTATTGAAAGAACAGTTTTGATTGCAAACACATCAAATATGCCTGTTGCTGCTCGTGAAGCTAGTATATACACAGGAGTTACAATTGCTGAATACTATCGTGATATGGGCTATCATGTTGCTTTAATGGCAGATTCTACATCTAGATGGGCTGAAGCCTTAAGAGAAATCAGTGGTCGTTTGGAAGAAATGCCTGCCGAAGAAGGGTTCCCCGCTTACCTTCCAAGTAGAATTGCACAATTCTATGAAAGAGCTGGATATGTTAAAACTTATAGTGATAAATTAGGATCCGTTTCAATTATTGGGGCTATTTCACCACAGGGCGCGGATTTTTCTGAACCTGTTACGCAAAATACCAAAAGATTTGTTAGAGCTTTCTGGGCTTTAGATAAAGAGTTAGCTTATGCAAGACATTATGCAGCGATTAATTGGAATTTAAGTTATTCTGAATACATTGGTGATTTAAGCAAATGGTATAACAAGCAAGTAGGTGTCGGGTTTTTAGAGGCTAGACAAAAATTTATTACTATTTTGGCAGAAGAAAATAAATTGATGGAAATAGTAAAACTTATTGGAAAAGACGTTTTACCAGATGATCAAAAACTTATTTTAGAAATAGCAAGAGTTATTAGAGTTGGATATCTTCAACAAAATGCGTTTCACAAAGACGATACATTTGTACCGCTTGAAAAACAACTCAAAATGATGAATCTAATTTTATATTTAGAAAGAGTGGCTAATAATGTAATAAGAGAAGGCAAAGCTTTTAGCTTATTACTGAACACAAATATGTTTGAAAAGGTAATTAAAGTAAAATATGATATTCCTAATGATAATTTAGATTTATTTGATGATTATTATAAAATGATTGATGATGCATTTGGTGCTATCAAGTAAGGAGGCTATGTATGAATCTCCAATACATTGGTTTAAAAAAGATAAACGGACCACTAATATTTCTTGACAATGTTAAAGGCATTGGGTTTGAAGAAATGGTCGAAATAAGACTTGAAAACGGTAGTGTTAGGCATGGAAGAGTGGTTGAAATCAACGGTGATTTAGCCGCCATTTTAGTGTTTGAAGGAACTAGAGATTTATCTTTAAATAATACTGTAATTAAATTCACAGGAAAACCTATGGAACTTGGCTTATCCAAGAACATCTTGGGTAGAGTATTTAATGGAATTGGTCATCCAATTGATGATCTGGGTCCAGTTTATGTCGAAAAGTATCTTGATATAAACGGAGAGCCTTTAAATCCGGTTTCAAGATTATATCCCAAAAACTACATAAATACTGGTATATCAAGCATTGATGGACTAACAACATTAATTCGGGGTCAAAAATTACCGATATTTTCTGGTTCAGGAATGCCACACAATGAATTAGCGGTACAAATAGTCAAACAAGCGAAATTAACTGGAAGTGACGCTTCTAATTTTTCGATTGTTTTTGCTGCTATGGGGGTTACTAATGATGTCGCTAATTACTTCCGTAGATCATTTGAAGAGGCAGGGGTTTTAGATAATGTTGTAATGTATCTTAATTTATCGAATGACCCTATAATTGAAAGGTTGTTAACTCCAAGATGCGCATTAACAGCCGCGGAATATCTTGCCTACCAACACAATAAACATATCTTGGTCGTAATGACCGATATGACTGCATACTGTGAAGCTTTAAGAGAGTTTTCTTCTAGCAAAGGTGAAATTCCGGGAAGAAAAGGTTACCCAGGTTACCTATATTCGGATTTAGCATCACTACTTGAAAGAGCGGGAATAGTTAAAACTGCTAGCGGGTCAGTTACTCAAATACCAATATTATCGATGCCAAATGATGATATAACCCACCCGATTCCAGATTTAACTGGGTATATTACTGAAGGACAAATAGTATTAGAACGCGAGTTGCACATGCAGGGTATTTATCCTCCTATAGGAGTTTTGCCTTCACTTTCACGTTTAATGAAAGACGGAATTGGAGCTGGGTTTACAAGAGAAGATCATCAACCGTTGATGAACCAACTATTCGCCTCATATTCCAGAGTTATGGATGCTAGAAGTCTTGCGTCAGTAATTGGTGAAGACGAACTTAGTCCGGCAGACAAAAATTATATGGAATTCGGAAGATTATTTGAAAAGCATTTTATTTCCCAAGGATTTGTTAATCGCGACATAAAAGATACTTTAGATTTAGGCTGGAATTTGTTATCTGTTTTACCTAAAGAAGAGTTAGATAGAACAGAAGAAAAAATACTTGATAAATTCTATGATCACGAAAAAGCTTATTATCGATTTGAATTAAATAAAAATCTCTACATTAAAGAATTGAAAAAAGAGGAACACTAAAATGGCTAAACAAATATTCCCGACTAAAGGAAATTTATTAGCTTTAAAAAAATCAGTCAAACTCGCTGAGCTTGGCTATGATTTAATGGATAGAAAACGAAATATTCTTATTAAAGAGATGATGGTTCAAATTGAAAAGGTAAGACATCTTAGGGAGGAAATAGAATACATATATAAACGCGCTTATTTTACTTTACAAGAAGCTAATATTACTCTAGGCGTTATCAATGATATAGCAAAAGCTATTCCTATTGATAACAATATTGATATAACTTACCGCTCAGTAATGGGTGTGGAAATTCCAAAAGTTTTATATGATGAAGATGATATAAAAATTCGTTATGGTATTTCGAGCACTAATACTAAATTTGACTATGCCTACAAAAGCTTTTTGAAAGTTAGAGACTTGACTTTAGTTTTGGCTGAAGTTGATAACAGTCTTTATCGCTTAGCTAATGCTATTAGGAAAACTAGAAAAAGAGCTAACGCATTAAAGAACGTAGTTATACCAGATTACCGCGAAAAGATAAGGTTTATAAGCGATACTCTTGAAGAAAGAGAAAGAGAAGAATTTACTCGCAGAAAAATTATAAAAAATAATCAAGAAAAGAAACATATAGAAGAACTAAATAAAATTCTTGACTAATGTTTGTAAATATATCATAATATAGTATGACTCTCTAGGGGTGTGGTGTCAACGGTAGCACGACAGTCTCCAAAACTGTTTGTACGGGTTCGAATCCTGTCACCCCTGCCATTTTTTGAGTCGCAACTAAATTACTTAGATTAAAAGCATTTGCTTAAGAGCGAATGTTTTTTATTTTTTTTGGATTGTTTTTTATTGATTTTTTAGGACAAAAAAAACGATTTTAAAATCTTTTCTTTTTCATCAATTATGATATAATGTAATAGACTGTAAGCGTTTTAAACGGAAGGAGATATTTATAATGAATGAATACAAGGCTAACGCTATAAAAAACGTAATTTTGTTAGGGCATTTAGGAAGTGGAAAAACTTCACTTGCTGAATCTCTAGCATACATTTCGGGAACTATTGACAAAAAAGGAACTGTTGAAAAAAAATCAACTGTATCGGACTACACTCCAGAGGAACAAACAAAATTAAGTTCTTTAACAACGGGTTTGCTCCCACTAGAGTTTAAAGACATAAAGATTAATGTTTTAGATGCTCCTGGTGCTGACGAATTGATTGGTGATATTTCTCATGCTTTATCTGTTGCAAATGGTGTCGTTTTAGTTATCGATGCATTAAGTGGTGTTGAAGTAGGAACTGAAAAAATGTGGCTGGAGATCAAAAAGAGAAATTTACCAGCAATAATTTTCCTTAATAAAATGGATAAGGAAAATATTAAATTTGACGAAGTTTTAGAAGAAGTTAGAACAAAATTAGGAAAAGAAGCTGTTCCATTCTGTTTACCTTTAGGTAAGAGCGATGAATTTAATGGTTTCGCGGATATCGTTGATTTAAAAGCTAGAATTTATGATGGAACTAAATGTGTTGATGGTGATATTTACGAAGATAAAATGGATAAAGTGGAATCTTTAAGACAAGATTTAATTGAAACTGTAGCCGGTTCTGATGAAAAATTATTAGAAAAGTATTTTGAGGGCGAAGAGTTAACTATAGAAGAAATAAAATGCGGTTTACAAAAGAGCGTTTTATCCGGTGAAGCTGTTCCGGTTATGGTTGGGTCTAGTTTAAAAGATATTGGGGCATTAACTTTATTACATATGATTAAACAATATTTTCCAACTACAGCTGATTTACCAGAATCAGTTGGAAGAAATGAAAAAGACGCTGAAGTTAAAAGGAAATTTAGTGATGATCAACCTTTTTCAGCTTTTGTATTTAAAACCTTAATCGATCCATTCGTTGGTACGATTAATATAATGCAAATTAAATCAGGTACTTTACGTAAAGAGCAAGAAGTTTACGTTTCAAATAAAGAATCAACCGAAAAAGCTACTCAAGTCTTTACTTTATTAGGAAAATCACAAATTCCTCTAGATGCTTTTCATGCAGGTGATATTTGTGCAATGGCAAAAGTTCCTGATGTAAAAACAGGAACTACCCTTTCTGATAAGAAAAATATTATTGTATACCCAGAAATAGTTTCGCCAACACCTACTATGTATGTTGCGATTAGACCTGAAAATAAAAAAGATGAAGATAAATTATCAAGCGCATTGGCTAAACTTCAACTAGAAGATAATACATTAGAAGTTTTAAGAAATAAAGAGACTTCTCAATTGCTAATAGGCGGACAAGGAATTATTCATCTAGGATATATTATTGATAAGATGAAAAATATGTTCAAAGTTGCTTTACAAACCGAAGAACAAAGAATCGTTTATAGAGAAACAATTAAACAAACAGCTACTGCGGACGGAAGATATATCAAACAATCTGGTGGATCAGGATACTATGGCGTGGTTGTTATGAGATTTGAACCAAATCCAAATTCCGACTATGAATTTGCTGAAGAAATTTTTGGTGGAGCTGTCCCTAGAGGATATTTTCCAGCAGTTGATAAAGGTTTACAAGAAACTCTTGAGCATGGTGTTTTAGCCGGTTTTCCAGTGATTGGTGTAAAAGGGATCTTAACTGATGGGAAGTACCATGCTGTTGACTCTAATGAATTAGCTTTTAAAATGGCTGCTTCAATAGCTTTTAAAGAAGCTTGTAAAACTGCTAAACCAACAATTTTAGAGCCTATATATAAAGTTGAAATTACTGTAAAAGATGAATATTTAGGTGATGTTTTAGGGGATATTAATAAACGTCGTGGTAGAGTGCTTGGTATGGAACCTGCGGTTCAAGGATATCAAATGGTTGTTGCCGAAGTTCCAGAAGCGGAAATCACTAAATATACTATTGATTTAAAAGCGATGACACAAGGCTCAGGAACATTTTCTAGAGCATTCGTTAGATATGAGGAAGTACCAAGTAATTTAATTGATAAAATTGTTGAAGAGCAAAAACGCTATAACGAAGAACATAAATAATATTTATTAGGTAATCAATAATTGGTTACCTTTTACTTTCTATATTCTTGACATTAAAAGTTTTTAATGATAAAGTATTATGTGTGATAGAGTAATTATTAAGGGAGAAATAAAATGGATAAAATAGGATTATTGATAGACAGTACTACGCATACCAGAAAATCTTTAAATGATTATGATTTTATTAAAACAGCATATCTTAAGGTAATAATCGATAATAAAGAATTCGTAGAACATCAGTTGACTAGAGAAGATATGGAGAAATATCTAGCTGAAACACATAAAATGTTAACTTCTGAACCGTCACCGATGGATTTTTTAAACCTGTATAAAGAGTATGAAGCAGAAGGCTATACTCATTTATTAGTAGTAGTTTTATCAGAAAAACTAAGTGGAACTTTCCAATCAGCTTTAATAGCAAAAACAATGTTGGAAGACAGTAATTTAGAAGTGAGCATTCACTCTCCTCAAACAGCGTCTTTTGGACTAGCGAACGGAATACAAATTATAGCTGAGATGATTAAATCCGGGGCTGATTTTAAAACTGTACTAGAACAATACTATAAAGTTTTTAACGAACCGCTTGTTACTTTTACTTTAGGAAATCTAATGCACTTGTTTAAAGGTGGAAGACTAAATAAAATTCAAGCTTTAATAGGGCAAATGTTAAGAATTAAGCCGATTATTGAAATGATTGAGGGAAGATTAGATTTAGTAAAAAAGACTAGAACTAATAACGCATGTTATGATTTTTTTGTTGAAAAAATCAATTATTACGCAGATAAATATGAAAATGTATTTTTAGATATTATTCATATAAATATGGAAGAATGGTCTGAAAAACTTGAAAACTATGTGAAAACTAATCTCCCAAAAGTTAAAATCTATAAAACCGATTATGTTAGCCCGGTATTTTTCGTTCATCTAGGAGATAAGGGGTTTGGAATAGCCATCTCGGCTTATTAAGAATAAACAGAAATTCCTAACATTCAACTAGGAATTTCTTTTTTTAATTTAAAATTTTTATTTCTTGACAAAACAGATATCATTTAGTAAACTAATAAGTGCGTAAAAATATATGGCGATTGTGGCGAAGGGGTTAACGCATCGGATTGTGGCTCCGACATTCGTGGGTTCAAGTCCCATCAGTCGCCCCAATTACATTTAAACAATGGGCTATGGCCAAGCGGTTAAGGCATCGGACTTTGACTCCGAGATCGGTAGTTCAAATCTACCTAGCCCAGCCATTTTTTAGACCCGCTAGCTCAGTAGGTAGAGCATTTGACTTTTAATCAAAGGGTCCGGCGTTCGAATCGCCGGCGGGTCACCATCTTTTTTTGCGGGCGTGGCGAAATTGGCAGACGCGCTAGACTTAGGATCTAGTTCTTAGGAGTGCAGGTTCAAGTCCTGTCGCCCGCACCAATGAAATATTTAAGAAAAATCGCAAGTAAAATTGCGGTTTTTATTTTTAATAGTATATTTTCTCTACGGGGAGCCATTTTGTTAGTGGAAATGTTATAATAAAGTCTAACTTAGGATTTTTTTGGGGGGTGAAGAGTCGTGATTTTGTCATTTTTAGTATTACCATTTTTATTAATCTTAATATTTACTATTAAACGAGTTATCGATAAAACTTCCTTAACTGGAGAGGTTATTTATCACGTGTCTTTTCAAGTAACCATATCTTATATCTTATTTATTCTGTTTTTTTTACAGGGATTCATTTACCGTTTTTATATTGTTGTAATTTTAATTTCCTTGTTATTAGTCATATCTTTATTTTATTTTATTAAGGAGAATGATTTATCTTTTATACTTGAAGGCGTAGATAAACTTGAAGGAATTAAAAACAATATTATAATTTTATTAGTTACTATCATTCCTTTATATGTGTTTATGACAATTTTTAGATATCAACCTTGGTATCTTCAATTATTATTTTCTTTTGGTATAACTACTATCATTTTTTTAATTAAACTTTTTCTTTCAAATATCATGGATAGATTTTTTGAAAATTTTAAAACATGGTTTGTTGATTCCGATTATACCAAATACATTTATTTATGGGTTATTGTGTTGTTGCTATTAATTGCAAGTTTATTTATTAGAATACCTTTAAACAATCTTAAAACTTTGACTAATCTTAATAATAACGCAAAATATTGGGTTTTTGATCGATTACCAGTTGACATTAATAACAATTTTGAGCAAGACATTAGAGAAGAGTTGGTTTTATACTCAAACCAAAGTAAAAATATTGAAGATTTCTATATTTTAGAAGATTTTCTATATTTAAGTTATGACTATGTTATTGAGATATACTCTTTATCAGAAAAAACTTTAGTTAGAACTGAGCTTTTACCTTTGAATTTGAATGAAACTTTTAATAACGAATTTGATTCTTTTTCGACAAGGTTTATTTATCATAATGAATATTTATATTTGATTGATTATTCAGGATTGTATATAATTAATGGAGAGGATATATATAAGATTTCACATTTATCAATATCAAACTCCAATATATTTTTTAGCGATGATAATTCAATGAGGGTATTGCACTCTGCTTTAAGTAAAATATATCAAATTTACGAAGTTATAGGTGAAGAAATTACTTTAATCGAAACAATTGACTTAAATTTACTTGAATATCAAGATTTGGTTATTATCTCAAATTCACTGTTTTTTAAGAATGAAAACAATTATCATTTATATTATAGTGAAGAAATTGTTTTTGAAAATATCTTTGGAAACGTTTTGTACAATGACGAAAGCAAATACATGTATTTTTTTGAGGATAATAAATTCTATATAAGTGATGGTGCAAATACAACAAAAGTTTTGGATTTAATAGGCTTTCATATCGATGAGGGCGGTGTGATTTCGAATAATTTAATTTTAATAGATAGAGATGGATTAAAAGAAAGGCGCTTATTAATTTTTAATGATAACATGGAACAAATAGCTTTGTTTAATCATCTCGAAACGAAAAAATTTGTAAAAACTAATGATTATGAACGAAAATATCTCAATTATCGAGAAATTGATGGTAAAATTGTTTTTATGCAGATAGATTATAAAGACGAAAAGCACATCCTGCAAATTTATAATCTTGATGAAAATCCAGTTGATTTAAAACTTCCATTTTATACACATTTTAGTTATTTATTTTTATTTTTGATAGTTATTGGAGTTTTAATTCCAATATCAGACAACATCAAATATGTCACCTATGTAGATTTTATTTCTACAACAAACAAGAAAGATAAATAAAAAAATAAAACCTAGATAGCCCTAGGTTTTGTTTTTTTATATTATTTTAATGGATTATATTTGTTTTTATTTTGTTGTTTTTTAAATTCTTTTTTGATTTTTGGGATTGGATCATATCCGCCATTAGACAAGGGGTTACACCTTAAAATCCGCCAAAACGATAAGACTGTAGCTTTTATAACATTATAGTTTTTATATGCATCAAGAGCATAGTTAGAACAAGTAGGATAATATTTACATGTTGGATTTTTATGTTTTGTTGCATGTTGATAGTTCTTAATTAACTTAATAAAGATATTTTTCATATAATTCCTCACACGTAATGATAACATAATTTCTTCTGAATGTCATCAGTTTAGAATTGATTTCATAACACAAAAACCTATGATTAATTTGCTATATTTATTCATATTTATATTGTCTTAATATAGCCTTTGTGGTATTATAAATATAGTAAAAAAGGAGGATTTAGAATGAAAAAATTATTAGGTTTAATCACTTTAACATTGTTAGCCTTCGCTTTTGTTGGATGTAACGGCACCACTACAGTTGCGCCAACAACACAAGCGCCAACAACGCAAGCTCCAACAACGACACCTGCTACAGGTTTTGAAATTGCTCTTGTAACAGACGTTGGAAACATTGACGACAAATCATTTAATGAAGGATCATGGAATGGTGTTGTACAATATGCGACAGAATTTAACAAAACTTACGCATATTACCGCCCAACTGAAGATAGTAAAGCGGCAAGAATTGAAGCTATGGAAGCGGCAATTAATAATGGCGCTAAAATAGTTGTGTGTCCAGGATATTTATTTGAAGAAGCAATTTTCCAAATGCAAACACAATATCCAAACGTATATTTCTTGTTATTAGATGGACAACCACACTCAGGAGATTACAATATTGTTACTGCTCAAAATACTCATAACGTTTTATATCAAGAAGAACAAGCTGGTTTCTTTGCTGGATACGCAGCTGTTATGGAAGGTTATAGAGATTTAGGTTTCGTTGGTGGAATGGCAGTTCCAGCAGTTGTACGTTATGGATATGGATTTGTACAAGGTGCAGATTATGCTGCAGCTGAATTAGGACTTAGTGCTGGCGCAGTAAATATTAAATATCATTATGCAGACGTTTTCTGGCCAGATACTGACTTAGAAACTAAAATGGATATATGGTATGCTACAGGAACTGAAGTTGTATTTGCTTGTGGTGGCGGACTTTATATAAGTGTTGTTGCCGCAGCTGAAAGATCTTCTAATGGGGTAGTAATTGGTGTAGACGTTGACCAAAAAGCTGAATCAGATCTTATTATAACTTCTGCAATGAAAGCTTTAACATTATCAGTTTACGAAGCATTAATTGAATTTTTTGATGCTGGAAAAACTTGGCCAGAAGCTTTGGCTGGAGAAACATCTTTATTAGGTGCTGAAAATGATGGAGTTGGTTTACCAACGAACACAGAAGCTTGGAGATTTGAAAACTTCACAATCGCTCAATATGAAGCTATTTATCAAGATGTTATTGATGGAACAGCTGTTGTAAGTGCTGCGATTGATGTTGCACCAACTGTAACTCTTGTTACCGTAAATTACGACGCGTAAAATAAAAAATATTTTTTTAGAAAAGGGACTACCCCTTTTCTTTTTTTTTGTTTATTTTGACTAGACTTGTGATATAATAATTTTATAAAAATTGCTTTATATTAAAGAGAGTAAGCGAGGGTTTAAATGGATAACTATATTATTGAAATGAACAATATCAGAAAAGAATTTCCTGGTGTTGTTGCAAATGATGATGTTACTCTAAAACTGAAAAAAGGTGAGATCCACGCGCTTTTAGGAGAAAATGGCGCAGGAAAATCAACACTTATGAGCATCCTTTTTGGGCTTTATATTCCGGACAAAGGTGAAATAAGAAAAAATGGTGAAGTAGTGAATATAAAAAATCCTAATGATGCTAACGACTTAGGCATAGGGATGGTACATCAACATTTTAAACTAGTTGAAGTGTTCACAGTATTAGAAAATATCATTTTAGGTGCTGAACCGACTAAATTCGGTTTTTTAACTACGAAAGAAACACGAAAGAAAGTAATTGATTTAAGTGAAAAATTTAATTTAAAAGTTGACATTGATGCAAAAATTGAAGACATTTCTGTAGGTATGCAACAAAGAGTTGAAATTTTAAAAATGTTATATAGAGAGAATGAAATTTTAATTTTCGACGAGCCTACCGCCGTCTTAACACCACAAGAAATTGATGAATTGATGAAGATTATGAAAAACTTGATAAAGGAAGGTAAGTCTATTCTATTTATTTCTCACAAATTAAATGAAATAATGTCTGTTTCAGATCGGGTTACTGTTTTAAGAAAAGGCAAAGGGATCGGAACTGTAAATGTTAAAGATACCAACATTAATCAATTGTCAGAAATGATGGTAGGAAGAAAGATAAAAGGAATCGAAAAGGAAAAAAATGCTAGTACAGGAGAAATTATTCTTAAAGTAGAAGATTTGGTTGTTCCAAGCAAACTACATAAGAATAATGCCGTAAATAATGTTTCTTTTGAAGTTAAAGCTGGTGAAATTTTATGTATTGCTGGTATCGAAGGAAACGGGCAAAGCGAATTAGTTTATGGATTAACTGGATTAGAAAAAATATCTTCTGGTAAAGTTACTTTGCTAGAAAAAGACATTACTCACAAAAGCATTAGAGAAAGAAATTTATCAGGCATTAGTCATATACCTGAAGACAGGCATAAATATGGCCTTGTGCTCGATTATAAATTAGAAGATAATTTAGCATTAAAAAAATACTTTCAAGAAGGCTTTCAAAATCATGGTTTTATTAATGAAGACATGTTTAGAAAACATTCAGAAAGATTGATAAAAGCATATGATATTAGAAGTGGTAGAGGATCAACGACTCTAGCAAGAAGTATGAGTGGTGGAAATCAGCAAAAAGCGATTATAGCAAGGGAAATAGACTGTGATTCTAAATTGCTGATTGCCGTCCAGCCCACTAGAGGGTTAGATGTTGGTGCTATAGAAAATATACATCGAACTTTAATTGCTGAAAGAAATAAAAACAAAGCGGTTTTACTAGTGAGTTTAGAATTAGATGAAGTTTTAGACATTAGTGATCGAATCTTAGTTATGTACAATGGGAAAATTGTTGCTGAATTGAATCCAGATGAAACATCATATCAAGAAATTGGGTTATTTATGATTGGGGCAAAAATTCAAGATAAATTTAAAGAAGCGGAGGTAGAAGAAAGTGTTTAAAATTTTTGGTAGTTCTTCCGCAGTGAATAAAAAGAAACAAAAAGACAAAGAATATGCTTTTTTAGCTTCTGTAATATCAATCTTGGTAGGATTATTGATTGCAATATTGCTATTATTCTTATTAGAGTTTGCAAAGGCTGAAAGTGATTACTCAAAACCTTTAATAGGTATGAGAAACTATTTTACATATTCATTCACCAGTGCAACAACTTTTTCTAAAATATTTTATAACGCTGCACCATTAATGTTAACTGGGTTGGCTGTAGGTTTTGCATTTAAAGCTGGATTATTTAATATTGGGGCAACAGGACAATACACTTTTGGAGCGTTTTTCGCCTTAATAGCTGCTATATTATGGCAGTTCCCTTGGTGGGCAGCTTTATTAGTTTCAATAGTTGCAGGAGCTTTTTGGGGTGTTATACCCGGAATCTTCAAAGCATTTTTTAATATTAATGAAGTTATAACTTCAATTATGTTAAACTGGGCGGGGTTATATCTTGTTAATCTATTGTTTTATAACTTACCTAAAATTCATACAGTTTTACCTAATAGAACTGATAATCTCGCTTTTACAAATCCTAAAGCGATATTGCCTGATTTCGGTCTTAATCAAATTTTTAATACTTCGTTTATAAATATTGGTATTATAATAGCGATAATTGTTGCTGTAATAATATATATTGTTTTGGAAAAAACCGTATTCGGGTTTGAAATCAAATCTTGCGGTTTAAATAAAAATGCCAGTATTTATGCAGGAATTAAGGCCAAAAGAACAATCATCTTAACTATGTTAATCAGTGGTGGATTAGCTGGATTGGGTGGAGGAATAGTATATTTAGCGGGGACGGTGCAATACACGATTGAATCTAGCTTGCTATCAATGGGATTCAGCGGAATTCCAGTAGCTCTATTAGCATATTCTCATCCACTAGCAATTATTGCTACTAGTGTATTCATCGGGTTCTTAGAAAGTAGTGGTTCGGGATTACAGGGGTTATATAGTTATGAAATGACAGGAGTTATTTTATCGGTTATTATTTATTTTAGTGCTTTCGCTTTAATTGTCAGTCATTTTATTAAAAAAGTATTAAAAAGAAAAGGTCAAAGTGATGGAGATCAAGGTGATGGGCCCGTTATTGAGGCTGTCAAACCAGAAACCGATAAACCTAAAGAGCAACTCGAAACGAAAGGAGTTGTCGGCTAATGGATATTTTTAGTATTTTAGTCTCTAAGACAATAGTATATGCAATTCCTTTATTGTTAGGCGCTTTAGCAGGTATGTACAGTGAGAGAAGCGGTATAATCAACATTGCGTTGGAAGGTATCATGATTTTTGGGTCTTTATTTTCAGCACTATTTTTAACAAGGGGAATAATGACATCGACTTTAGGCCAAACTCACCCTCAATTTGTTATTTTCTTGGCAATAATTGTTGCAGGTGTTAGTGGCGGATTATTCTCATTACTCTTAGGCTTTGCCGCCATCAAACTTAAAGCAAATCAAGTTATAAGTGGTACAGCTTTGAACATATTTGCTCCTTCTTTTGCAATACTTTTAGCTTATGCAATGATTTCTCAAGGAATATCTTCAATTAGATTACCTAGAGGTATAGTCATGAATGCGGCTTTCTTTGGTATTGATGCTTCAACATTACCTAGTTGGCTTAACATAATGGTTTTTAGTAATTTATATTTAACAACTCCAATTTCAATATTAATACTTATAATTTCCTTTTTCGTTTTATATAAGACAAAATTCGGATTACGACTTAGATCTTGCGGTGAACATCCTCAAGCTGCAGACAGCGTTGGTATAAATGTAGTTAGAATGCGATATATTGGTGTATTAATATCCGGTATTTTAGCGGGAATAGGTGGTTTTGCTTTCGCTATGGCAAACGGTAGTAATCACGAACCAGACGTTCTTGGGTATGGGTTCCTAGCTTTAGCGGTAATGATATTCGGAAACTGGAAACCGTTTAAAATTTTAGTTGGGGCATTATTCTTCTCTTTATTTAAAACTATTGCAGTTTTCGCTGCGACATTACAGTTTTTACCAACCTTTGGACTAACCAAAGTAGATAACTTATATAAAACATTACCTTATATAATTACGCTTATAGTTCTTGCTTTTACATCCAAAAAATCTAGAGCACCGAAGGCAGAAGGTATTCCATACGATCCGGGTCAAAGATAAACAAATAATATCTAAAGGGTTTGAATTTCTATGAAAATCAACCCTTTTTAATATGAATTTTTATTCATATTTAAAAATATGCGTATTTTAAACGTTTTAAAGGAGTTTTTATTGTCAAAAATCTTTAGTTATGATAAAATAAACTTTGGTGATGTTATGATAAATCAAGAGAATGTAGAAAAACTTTTTGATTTGCTGGATGAATCAACGATAATATTATATGAGCATTCAAAAACACCTTATCTAGAAGGCTTAGTTAAGACTTGCGAAAATATTTTGGCTAATTCTGCAGAGACTGGTAATAAAGTTGTTGATAAAAAGCTTTCTGGCTTATTATCTGAAATTAGCGAAATTGAATTTAATAAAGAAGAAATTAGGAAAGCTTTTCAATATGCTTGTCTTAAAGGTCTAAAACATCAAAACACATCGAATCAAATGATAACACCAGAAAGTATTGGCTTATTCTTTAGTTATCTAGTTGAAAAGATATATGATTTAAATGAATTGATTATTTTTGATCCGCTTATTGGTTCGGGGAATTTGATTACATGTTTAGCTAATAATCTAGATAGAGATACTAAATTATTTGGAGTAGATAAAGATTTAACGAATTACAAATTATCACAAGCCCTGTTTGGAATGTTGGAATACGGAGAAAATGTATATTTTCAAGATGTATTGACTTTTAAAAATTTTATCTCAGATTTGATAGTAACTGATTTTAGTGGTTTAGAACAAAAATCTATTTACGAGATTTTGAAACACGTTAATTCTTTGTTAAGAGAAGATGCTTTCTTAATTAGCGTTATTGATAATAGTTTCTTTGATGATTACAAATTAAAGGATTTTATTTATGAAGTAAAAGAAGTTTGGCATTTTTTTGGTATGATAGTTTTACCAAAAATACTATTTAAAAATAATGAAAAAAGCATATTCATATTACAAAAAATCGGGAGAAATTTTATTAAACCTAAAAAATTTCTTGTTACAGAGTTACCGGATTTTAATAATGAGAACGAAATGATTACAGTAATTGATCAACTTAATGATTGGTTTGAAAAAATAGACTTTTATAGAGTGAGGGAAAATGATGAAAAAAATAATGGCGGTTAATGCAGGGAGTTCATCTTTGAAATTTCAACTTTTGGAGATGCCAAGCGAAAAACTGATAACTAGTGGAATAGTAGAAAGAATTGGGATGAAGAATTCTGTTTTTGCTATAAAAGTTAACGGTAATAAAATAGAAGAAACCAGTGATATAGCTAATCATGCTGAAGCTGTTAATATATTACTAAATAAACTTATTGAACATAATATTATATCTAGTTTTGAAGAAATTTCTGGAGTTGGTCATCGCGTTGTACATGGTGGCGATAAAATCGCAGAGTCTTTAGTATTAAATCAAGAAGAAATTGAGTATTTAGAAAGTATAATTGATTTAGCACCGCTTCATTTAGGACCAAATTTAACAGGTATAAAAGCTTTTATAGAAATTCTACCAAATGTTAAACAAGTAGGCGTTTTTGATACGGCTTTTCACCACACAATGCCCGAAGAAGCTTATTTGTACGCTGTTCCATATGATTGGTACGAACGATATCAAGTTAGAAAATATGGTTTTCATGGAACTTCTCATAAGTACGTATCATATAAAGCTGCAGAATTAATGGGAAAAAAACCAGAAGAAGTTAATGTTGTAGTTGCTCACATTGGCAACGGAGCTTCTTTGTGTGCTGTAAAAGCAGGTAAATCAGTAGATACTTCAATGGGTTTTACTCCGCTTGAAGGAATACCTATGGGGACTAGATCAGGAAATATAGATCCTGCTGTAATTGAATATATGATGGCCAAAAAGAATAAATCAGTCAAAGAGATTACAAATTATCTTAATAAGCAATCAGGATATATCGGAGTTTCTGGACTGTCTTCTGATTCAAGAGATTTGGTTGAAGCTGCTGAAAAAGGCAATCATCGTGCAGCTTTAGCTATTGAAATACAAGCAAAGAGAATTGCTGATTATATAGCGAGTTATTATGTTTATATGGGAGGCGCTGATGCAATCGTATTTACTGCTGGTATTGGAGAAAACGCGAAAACAACAAGGGCTAACGTGTGTAATCGCCTGGCAGCTCTTGGTGTGAAAATTGATGATGAAAGAAATGATTGTCGTGGAATTGAACGTTTGATTTCAGCTGATGACTCAAAAGTAAAGGTTTTTGTCATACCTACAAACGAAGAAGTAATGATTGCTAGAGATACCTTAGCTTTACTATAAATTTTAAAGAAACAAACCTCCTTATTGGTATTATTTACCAAAAGGAGGTTTTTTTATGTTTTTAATAAAACTCATGGCCATAATTTTGTACTTACCGTCATTATTGAATTACCAACCAATCAAAGAACATGTTTTCAAAGATGTAATAATAGAGTATGGAAATATAACTAGAAATAATGATCAAGACGGTTATTTTAAAATATATGATAAAGGAACTAGAAGTTTAATAAAGGAAGTAATCTATGATAATAGAGGTTATGATGTTTTTCGTTATTTAGCTTATGTTGGGGACGATACTTTTGTTATTGTTTGCGATACATATATTACAACAGATATATTTGCATTACCCACTTATAAAGAAACTCTTTTATTAAAATATGATATAAATGGAAATTTTCTAGACCGAGAATTTATAAATTATAAACCAATAAACTTTCATAATCATAATTATTATTTAATTATCGAGTTTAAAGAAGGTTATTCAATCTATAATTCAAATTTAAATATAATTTCCTCAATTGATGTCACAAACACATATTTAGGAATTTTTACATATCAATTTCAAGGCGATGCTTATATTAATGGAGTTTATACTGAATTGATTCAAATCAACTATCCTGGTATTTATTCGATTAAAATTGTCGATGGAAATTATGAATTTAGTTTTGATGTTACAATCGAGGCAGATTACAAGATATTAGGTAATAAGTACAGTGACGGATATTTGGGTGAGGTAAAAATATATTCTTTTGGAGATTTATTTTTAAACAACGAAGAATATATTCAAGGCTCAAGTATAAAGACTGTCGGCAACCACTCGTTAGTTATTGATGGTGAATTCGGATATGTCAAAATTGTTGAATTTACAATACTTCCTGATGTAGCTTATCATGATGGTTCTGAGTATCATCAGTTCATAGAATATAGCGAGTTTGAAGATTCAATCAGAATTTATAGTAATGGAACAGCAATGTTTTTGAATAATGATTTTTATAATTCAGAGCTTATTGATAAACCCGGAATATATACTCTAAGCATATATGGTATTAATAATTTTAAAATTGAAATCAGTTTTAGTATTTTACCAAATGTCGCCGGTGTAGAAAGTAATGAAATATATGAAAGTGTTGACTTCTACATTTTCGGTGATGCAAAACTTAATGGAATATACATTACAGGTTCAAATCGTGTTACTGAGCCGGGAGAATACGAACTTATACTTATGCTAGGAGATAATGAATACAAGACAATCAACTTTACTGTAAAGGCAGGTAAAGAAGAAGTAAACTCTTTTGAAATTGAAGGCTATCTCAAATACATTTTTTTAGCAATAACTATTATCGGCGGAGTATTAATTTTGCGGAAAAAATAAGTTTTTTATATTTTGATATGTTATAATAACTTTGGTGAATGTTATGATTGATTTCAGCCTATATTTACAAAGTTCTTATTCTCTAAATGGAAGTTTAATAGATATTGATCAAGCTGTTGAAAAGGCGGCTTCTTTTGGTTATAAATCACTGGGATTAGCAGATGTAAATCATATGTACGGAGTTATAAAGTTTTATCGAGCTTGTTTGAAAAATGGAATTAAACCCATTATAGGACTTGAGGTTTGTTTGAGCGGGACAAAGTTCCAAGAACAAAATGTTATTTTATATGCCAAGAGTAATGAGGGTTATAAAAATTTAATAAAAATCAGTTCACATATTGGAAAAGGAAATTCAGTAATAACAACTGATTTTATAAAGACTAATCATTCTGGACTTATCGGTGTTACTGTAACTGATCGCGGGGACATAGCTGAAGCTTTTTATAATGAAGATAACAAAAAAGCATCCGAAATCATTGTTGAAATATCTGAGGTCTTAGATAAGTTATTTTTAGGATTGGATTTAAGAGACTACACTGCAGAGTTAAAAATAGCGCCAAAACTAAAAGACTTTGGAAAAACAGTAATAATTAATAATGTCAAGTATATAAATAAAGAAGATAAAGAGGCATCAAAAATATTGCAGCAAATTTTGCAAAAAGAAATCAATGATGAAGGCTTCTTTGAGCGCGAAGAAGAAGACTTATATTTAAGGGAAAAAGAAGAGATTGATTCTGTTTATCAAAACTATCCTTTAGCGATTAAGTACTCTTTAGAGTTGATAAATGAATGTGAAGTATTAATTGATTTTACTAAATTACACTTGCCGAAATTTCCTTTAAAGTCTAAAACTGCAATGGACAAGTTAATCGAACTGACTAGCAAAGGTCTAGAAAGAAGACTGAAGCAAAAAGGCATTTATAATACAAAATACAATGATTATAAAACAAGGCTTGAACATGAGTTGAAAATTATTAGCGAAATGCACTATGAAGATTATTTTCTAATTGTATGGGATTTTGTTTTATACGCAAAAAAGAAGGGCACTTTAGTTGGTCCCGGAAGAGGTTCGGCCGCTGGCTCTCTAGTAGCTTATGTTTTGGGAATAGTTGATGTAGATCCAATTGAATTCGAACTGTATTTTGAAAGATTTCTTAATCCTGAAAGAATTACAATGCCAGATATAGATATGGATTTTCCTGATGATAAACGAGATGAAATTATCAAATATGTAGTGGAAAAATACGGTTATAATCGGGTAGTTTCAATTATTACCTTTGGAACCTTTCAAGGAAAATCAGCGATTAGAGATGTTGCTAGAGTATTAGGGGTTTCTAGTACTATTGTTGATGATATCACCAGTAAAATATCGGAAACAAACAATTCTATCGAAGAATACCAGATAAAATACCCCAAAAAGTATCAATACTATATTAATAACGAAGAAATAGGCAAATTATTGGAGATTGCTCGCAAATTAAACGGATTATGTCGCCATACTTCAACACATGCTGCTGGCATAATAATTACTGAAGAAGATATTCATGAGTTTGCACCAACTCAAATCGGTTTAATGGATATGCAACAAACTCAATATGAAGCGAGTGATTTAGAAAGCATTGGATTGTTGAAAATAGATTTTTTGGGAATAAGAAATCTATCTATTATAGCTGAAACAATAAATTTGATTAAAACTAATGAAGGTAAAGAAATAGACATCTATCGCTTACCTCTAGAGGATGAACCAACTTATAGATTGCTTAAAGAAGTAAAAAGTATAGGTATTTTTCAACTAGAGTCAGAAGGCATGATGAATCTTATGAGACAGATGCAAATTGATAATTTTATTGATATTGCAACCTGCATTTCACTGCACCGACCTGGACCAATGGAAAATATACCAGCGTTTATAAGGAGAAGAAATAAAGAGGAGAGAATATCATATCTCGATTTAGATCTAATTCCAATATTAAAATCAACAAGCGGTATTATCATTTACCAAGAACAAATTATGCAAATAGCCAACAAGTTTGCTGGCTATACTTTAGGTGAAGCAGATGTATTAAGGAGAGCTGTAAGCAAAAAGAATCGCGACACATTAGAAAGAGAAAGAGAAAAGTTCGTAAATGGCGTTATAAAAAATGGCTATACAGAAGACACTGGTAATCAAATTTATGATTATATTGTTAAATTTGCTAATTATGGTTTCAATAAAAGTCACGCTGTCGCCTATGGCTATGTAGCGTATTGGATGGCATATTTAAAAGCGAATTATCCAAAATACTTTTTAGCTGTATTGTTAAATTCTCAAATCGGATCAGTTACAGGGACTAAAAAATATGTGATGGAATGTCAAAAAATGGGGATTAAAGTTTTACCTCCGAGAATTAATAAATCAGCTGATGTATATCAGTTTGAAAATGAAAACTTAAGATTTCCATATAAAGGTATAAGGGGTATAGGCGAAATAATGGCCAAAAACATAACCTTTATACAGAATGAGAAAACTGTAGATAGTTTTGTAGATTTTATTCGTCGAGCAAAAGACATTAGTTCAAATATTATTGAGGCTTTAATATTTGCTAATGTTTTTAATGATTTTGGAATCAACAAAAAAACAATGATAGAAAATATTTCTAATATTCAAAGTTACATTGCTTTTGATAATCATAGTGAGTTTAAATATGTAGAATATGATGAATATGATTTTGATTTTTTACAAAACAAAGAAAAAGAAATGTTAGGAATCAATTTTGAGTATCATCCAATTCATAATCATGAAAAAATAATTAACAGTTTAAAAATCAAAGTATTGTCTGAAGTTATTGATTTGCCAATTAACGATTTAAATTTCGTAGCTGTTGTTAGTAAGGTAAAAAAACATCTTACTAAAAATAACAAAGAGATGGCTTTTATCGTTTTAGAAGATGAATTCAATAGCATAGATGGTGTAGTTTTTCCGAATATTTATGAGAAAACTAATTTTGAAATAGGCAAAGTATACCAAGTAAAAGGCAAATTCGATTTACAAAAACAGAGACAATCAGTAATAATTGATGAGATTAGGTTATTAAGGGAGTAGATTTATATGAAAATTGCAGTATTAACATCTGGCGGAGATGCGCCAGGAATGAACGCTTGTGTAAGAGCGGTTATAAGAAGCACTATAAATTACGGCTATCAAGCTTTTGGCGTTTTTGATGGATACAAAGGCTTAGTTGAAGGAAAAATAAAGGAACTGAATCGAAATGATGTTGGACAGATTCTAAATCGCGGTGGGACAATTTTAGGTTCTTCTCGTCTTGAGAGCTTTAAAGAAAAAACAGTCAGACAAGTTGCGGTTGATAATCTAAAATCATTGGGAATTAATAACCTTATTTGTATAGGTGGGGATGGCACTTTCAGAGGTGCTATGGATTTAAATGAAATGGGAATTAACTGCATAGCTATTCCCGGGACGATTGATAATGATATTCCCTCAACAGAATTTACTATCGGCTTTTTTACAGCGCTAGACACAGCGGTTGATGCTATTGATAAACTTAGAGATACATCGTTTTCTCACCAAAGATGTACTGTTGTAGAAGTTATGGGGAGAAATTGCGGAGATCTCTCAATTTTTTCAGGAATTGCTTGTGGCGCTGAAATCGTAATTACCAAAGATACTGGATACGATGAAAAAACAATTTTGGAACAAGTGAAAAAGGCAGAGAAAATGGGAAAAAGACATCTTATTGTTGTTGTGGCTGAGAATATCACCAATGTATTTGAATTAGCTAAAGCAATACAAGACAATTCTAGCTATGAAGCAAGAGCTACGGTTTTAGGTTATATTCAAAGAGGAGGAACACCGAGTTCTTTCGACAGAATACTTGCCAGCAAAATGGGTGTTCACGCAGTAGATTTATTAATTGATGGTAAAGGTGGATATGCCGTTTATACTAAAAGTTTAGATGTTGGACATATTGAACTAGAAAAATCACTGATAACCGAAATAAGACCAAGCGATTTATATAAATATTTAGCGAAATTAAATTAGACAAAAAAGAATTGGAATTATCCAATTCTTTTTATTTGATTGTTTTCAAAAACATAAAATTCTTTTATGTTAGGCAAAAATAATGCGATAAGATAACCACTCTTAAATTTTGTTACCAAAGAGTATTTATATAATATATCAATATTAAAACTGGAATCACATTTAAAAAAACTTCTAATGATATCATTTTTATTTAATTTTTCATTCCAGAAAGGTTTAGGTTTTATTTTATTATAATTTAAATAATCCAATTTTAGTTGAGCATCTATTTCCATATTATATATTTTATTATATTCTAAATACTCTTTAATATTCTTATATATGTCAATTAACTGATACCTTTTTTGAGAAAATTTTAACTTTTGATAATATAATCCTAAATCATATAAAAACTCATAGGCAAGATTATTATTTTTCAATAATAATTTGATTGTCTCACACATGAACCCTTTATTCCAATAAATATCTAAGAAAGTTTCCACTAAATGAATTTGATTTAACTCGTCAGAGGAGATATATTTATTATGGATTATTTCATAAGGGGGATTTTCATCAAAAATGTATTCGTGTTTACCGGATTCTCTTCTTATTTTTGTCCCTTTAAGCATTTTTAGGAACCCTAGCTGCAATTCTTTTGCATTGAGATTAAAAATATCATTAAACGTATTTTTAAAACTATTAAGATCTTCAAAAGGTAGCCCAGCAATTAAGTCTAGGTGGAGAATAATATTTGATAGTTGTAATTTTTTGATGTTTTCGATTAGTTTTTCTGTGTTTTGATATCTATCAACAGCTTTGTTTACCGAAGGGTTTGTGGACTGAATACCAAGTTCGAACCTAATATAATTTTGTTTTAAGTATTTTTGTAAGCACTCAATAATATCATCATCTAGGACATCGCCATTTATTTCAAATTGAAATATGCAGTTTGAATAGTTTTTTTCGATAAGTTTTTAAAAAAGCTTAAAGCTATTTTTTTATTAGCGTTAAATGACCGATCTAAAAATTTTATAGTTCTCGCTCCATGATTAACTAAATAATCAATTTGGTCAAACACTTTATCGATATTAAAAAATCTCAATCCTTTTTCTAAAGAAGCTAAGCAATAGCTGCACTTATAAGGACAGCCTCTAGATAGTTCGATGTATTGTACTTTTTTTGAAATATCTTTTATATCTTCTTGGAAAAATGGATCTTTAAGTTGGTTAAGATCTTCAATTTGCATCAGTTGATTTTGTTTTACAATTCCATTTTCTAGATAAGCAATATTTTCTACATCATAGATGTTGTACTCTCCGGACAAGTGTTTGATTAATTTTTCAAATGCTAGCTCGCCTTCATTAATAACAATAAAATTGGCTATTCCATTTAAAAGATATTCTTCATAATCATAACTTATTTCGGGGCCGCCTAAAACAATGTTCACTTCATGCAAATGAAGTCTAATAAACTGGGCTATTTGTTTTATTATTTTGATATTCTAGATATAACAACTAAAAGCTAAGATATCTGGCTTGATTTCCAAGATGTCTTGAATAATATTCTCAATCGGATCTTTAATGGTAAATTCCTTAATTTCTATTGGAAAAGATGAATTCGCTTTTATATAACGAATAGCTAGATTGGGATGAATAAATTTAGAGTTAATTCCAATAACTAAAACTTTCATATTTTACCTCAACTACTATTTTATCAATTTAATCTAGAAATAACCAGTTCAAATAAAACTATGTTATACTATTAGCGGTGATAATGTGAATAAATTTATTTTAAAATCTGACTATAAACCCACTGGCGATCAACCTAAAGCGATTGAAGAGTTAATAAAAAACCTAAATAACGGAATTAAAGAACAGGTGCTTTTAGGGGCTACTGGAACAGGTAAAACATATACTGTAGCTAATGTTATACAATCGGTCAATAGACCGATTTTAGTCTTGGCTCATAACAAAACTCTAGCTGGTCAATTATATTCGGAATTAAAATCACTCTTTCCCGAAAATAGAGTGGAGTACTTTATCTCATACTATGATTATTATCAACCAGAAGCTTATGTTCCTGGCGCTGACATATATATTGAAAAAGACGCATCCATAAATGATGAAATAGATGAGTTGCGACACGCAGCCACATCATCTTTATTAGAAAGAAGAGATGTCATTATAGTAGCTAGTGTTTCTTGTATCTATGGCATTGGTGATCCTGAAGTTTATAAAGCGGGAATGGCAACTTTAAGAAAAGGTGAAGAAATATCGAGAGAAAGCTTATTGAAAAAGTTAGTTGAGATATTATATGTTAGAAATGATGTTGATTTTGTTAGAGGAAGTTATCGCGTTAGAGGAGATGTTGTTGAGATTTTGCCTCCTTATAATAAAACAAAGGGTATAAGAGTAGAATTTGACTTTGATCAAGTAAAAAGAATTAGAGAATTCAATATCGTTAGCGGGGAAATATATAAAGATTATGAAATCCTTTCTTTATTTCCTGCATCTCATTTTTTAACGGATACAGATAAATTTGAAGAAGCGTTAAGAAAAATAAAAAATGAGTTAGTAGAGAGAATTAAATACTTTAAAGATAATAATAGGTTATTAGAAGCTGAAAGAATTGAACAAAGAACGATGTATGATTTGGAAATGTTAAAAGAAATGGGGACTGTAGCGGGTGTTGAAAATTATTCAAGGCACTTGGCTTTGAGAGAAGAGGGTGAGACACCATCCACATTAATCGATTTCTTTCCAAAAGATTTTGTTTTAATTGTAGATGAATCCCACGTAACGCTTCCGCAAGTTCGAGGAATGTTTAATGGGGACAGATCTAGAAAACGAACTTTAGTCGACTATGGTTTTAGACTTCCAAGCGCTTTGGATAATCGACCATTAAATTTCGCTGAATTTAATGAAAAAATAAATCAAGTAATTTATGTGTCTGCGACACCTGGAGATTATGAACTAGAAAGAAGTTCATACATTATTGAACAAATCATTAGACCTACCGGACTGGTTGATCCGGTAGTAGAGGTCAGAGAATCAATGAACCAAATTGATGACCTATTAAGTGAAATTAGTAAAACTATTACTAGAAAAGAAAGAGTTTTAATTACAACTTTGACAATAAAAATGAGCGAAGATTTAACTAATCACCTAAAGACATTAGGATATAAAGTAAGTTATCTGCATTCGAAAATCAAATCTTTGGAAAGAATGGAAATAATTCGAAAATTAAGATTAGGTGAATTTGATATATTAGTAGGGATAAATCTTTTAAGAGAAGGTTTAGATTTACCTGAAGTATCTTTAATCGCAATCCTCGATGCAGATAAAGAAGGATTTTTAAGAAGTGATAAATCATTAATTCAAACTATAGGCCGAGCTGCGAGAAACGTTAATGGTCATGTTATTATGTATGCGTCTAAAATTACCGGTTCTATGGAAAGAGCGATTGAAGAAACTAATAGAAGAAGAGAAATCCAAGTAAAACACAATTTAGACAATCATATAACCCCGACAACAATTTTAAAAAGCATTCCTGATTCTATTTCTATAAAAACGGAAACTGATGATGAAGTTTATGATTTCAAGAAATTAAGTAAAAAAGAAATTGAAAAGAATATTCAAATTTTGGAAAAACAAATGTTAGTGTATGCGAAAGAACTAGACTTTGAACAAGCGGCAAGGATTCGAGATTTAATCTTTGAATTAAAAGAAAATTTATAAAATTAAAGTAAAAATTAAAAAAATTAAGCGAAAAATTAAATATTTTTCGTTTTTTTAATAAAAAAATAAAAAAATTTAAAAAATATGCTTGACATTCAAAAAATAATTGATATAATTAAGGTGTAAATTGATAAAGTTAATATTACTTGACAAATAAATCAATATAATTACGCTGACGTTTAAACCATTTTTAATGTAATAAGGGGGAATTAAAAATGAAAAAGAAAAATGACAAATTAGTAAGAGTTTACACATACGGAGTTTGTCCTACTGAATATTGGAATCAAAACTACATTGAAAGATCAAAATCTTGCAGGAAAGATTAAATAGGAGGGTATTATGAAAAATATAATGAGAAAATTAACAGATTTAAGAAAGTGGAATGATATGACTATAGCAGTTAATTATGACACGACACCAGCATCATATTGGGAACAAGTTTATAATAATAAACAATCTTCTAGTAGATAAGCGGTGTTATATGAAATATTATAGCTTAGTCATATCAGTATTAATAACAATTTTTATTTTCTCGATGTCACTAATGTCTGGTGATGCGTCGGGAGAAATAAGTTCAGGTTTAAGCGTCAGCATTAAACAGGGTCTTGATACATTATTTGTTAATAACAATATAAGTCTTCAAACGATTCATTTAATTGTTAGAAAAAGCGCTCACGTGTTTGAATATGTAATATTAGGGATATCATATTTCTTCACAGCAAGGTATTGGCATTTATCAATCCTTAAGGTATTAGTTATTGGTCTCTTAACAGCAACTGTTGATGAGTTGCTTCAAAATTTACCTGCTGATCGATATGCTAGCGCGATTGATATATTCATATATGATTTTGGAGGATTTATAATTGGATTCGGATTATTCGTTTTATTATTTAATAATGTAAAAAATATATCTGCCGAAGAATCTTTAAAATTATTATCAAAAAACGATATATCAACAAAAAAAGCTTACAGTTATTTATACAACGAACAACCTACTAAATTAAAATTCACAAACCGTGCTCATTTCCTAAAGCTAAGAATTATTATTCCTGACGAAAAAGGGGTAAATAATTTTTTAAGAATACTATTTTTCTTTCCGATCCCACTATTTTTATTAAGAGTGGCCTTAGCTTTCTATGATCCAACAAAATCAAATGATATTCCATTATCGAAAAAAGAAATAATTGATTTAATTAATCACAAGGGAATATCTGTAGTTGTAAATGCTTCAAGTAAAGAAAAAATAATAATAAAAACTATATAATAAGGAGAAAAAATTATGAAATTTGACTTTAAAGACGATTTAAAAAAATCAATTGAAGAGGATATTAAAAAATCATTCAATTATAAAGGAAGCAAAGGTTCAAAAAAGAAATATCCAGTAATTTCTGAATGTCCAGTATGTCATCACGATCTAGAAGTTATTCAATTAGCTTGTAGCAATTGTAATACCGAAATTAAAGGGGAATTTACTTTATCAAAATTTAATTACTTGGATACTGAAAAATTATATTTTATTGAAGTCTTTGTAAAAAATCGCGGAAACATCAAAGCGATTGAAAAAGAAATGGGTTATTCATATCCAACAATTAAAAAGATGTTAGATGATGTTGTAGTGGGTTTAGGTTATCAACTTGATGGTAAAGAACCAAATATAGAAGAAGAAAAACCAGAAGAAGAAAAACCGAAACAATCAAGAGTAGAAATTCTCGAAATGATTGATAAAGGTGAGATTACTGTTGAAGAAGCCGCAAAATTACTTGCGAAAATTAAATAAGGGAGGTTCTGAATATGAAAAATAATGATTTAAAAGCAGAAAGAATGAAGATTTTAGATTTGTTAGCAAAAAATGTAATCAATGCTGAACAAGCGGAAAAATTATTGGCATCTTTAAATGGTTCTAATCAAGAAATTGATGACTATCCTGTTATAGAAAAGAAAAACCAATTTAGAATGCTTAAAGTTTTAGTAGATTCTGCAGATGGTGATCAAGTGAGAATTGAACTCCCAATTGAATTTGCAAAACTATTGAAAAACAAGAAATTTATGAAGGTTGATACTGATGATTTTGATATAGACGTTGATGACTTAATCGGTATGATTAATTCTGGCGTTGTAGGCGAAATCGTAAATATTAAATCAGCTGACGGGGATATAGTTAAAATTATTGTAGAATAGAGGATAATATGTCTGCTAAAATTAATGTGTTCAAAAACAAAAATTATTCATTGTTATTCTATGGAGTTTTAGTTTCAAATGTAGCTCATATTTTATTTAATTTTGTCATGAGTTTATATGTATTAAGAATAGCTAGGGAGGTGTATGGTGAAACATACGCTCCTTTAGTTCAAGGTATATACTTGGGTTTAGCGGGAATAGTTTTAGTGCTATTCATGCCTTTTGGTGGAGTGTTAGCTGATAGAATTAATAAAGTTAGAATCATGTATATTACTGATTATATAAGAGGCATTGTTATTTTAGTCACTGGCTTGATTATTTTTCTTGATCCTTCAGCATTTACGAAATTAATTGTTTTATTTATTATGAGTTTTATTCTTGGAATTAATTCAGCCTTTTTTAATCCCGCAAGCGGCTCTTTGTTAAAATTTATTGTTGATGAACATGAATTACCGCAAGCATCGAGTTATTTACACGGATCAATGAACTTACAAAATATCGTGGGGTTAATTCTTGGAGGAATTATGTTTGCGTTCTTTAATGTTTACGTTATATTTTTTATAAATGGTATTGGCTATTTGATTTCAGCAATAACTGAAATGTTTATCAGGTATGATCATAGAAAACATAGTAACGGTGAAGAAAGACCTAAAGTTATGCAAGAAATACGAAGTGGATTAAAATACATCTATGACTATAAACCAATGTTTTCCTTGCTGTTGATGGTTTTATCTTTGAATTTCTTTATTGTGCCAATTTTAAATAATGGTTTTCCGTATTTTATCGAGTTTGGGTTGGGTACAGAAAGTACTTATTTATTTATGAGTTTTATGATCATAGAGACTTGGTACTCAATAATCCTCATATCCTTTTCTGTTTCTGGGATAATAATGGCTTTAATTTTAGGTAAAAAACCTAAAAAAGATAGTTATGGTCATAGTCTTGTGAGGGCAATTATCTACTTTGGTTTTGCCATCACAGGCATATCTGTGATTATGATTCTGTATTATTTAAAAATAATGCCAATAAATATTGCGTTAATATTAATAATTATAAGTTGTTTATTTATGGGTTTTGCTAGTACTGCTTTCAATGTACCAGTTTCAATTATAATGCAAAATAAAATAGATCCAAATCAATTAGGTAAAGTCATTAGCGTTACCGGAGTTCTTTCTCAAGCGTTGATTCCTTTCGCTTCATTATTGGCAGGAGTTGTTATATCACAATTTTCAATTATCACCTTGTACGTTTTATGTACAATCGGTTTAGGATTGGTAATATTAATTTACTATCTAAGAAAATCGTATGTTAATTTATAAAAACCGGAATTTCCGGTTTTTATTTTGACCATAATTAGAAAAACCAAGCATTGTTTGTGATTTTATGGTATAATAAATTGAGAAATGTGTGCATAAAAAGTAAAAGAACAGGAAGGAAACACAATGTCTGAAACGGAAAATAATATCTTTGTTGTAAGGGCAGTGGATTTAACTCATGACGGATACGGTGTAACTAAGTTAGAAGATGGTTACACAGTTTTTGTAGAGGATCTACTTAAGGGAGAGGCTGCTCAAATTGAGATAATTGAAAGAAAGAAAAGCTATGGGTTTGGTAAAGTCATTGAAAGACTTAATCGAAGCCCTTATCGTCAAGCTCCGAAATGCAAGCATTTTTATGATTGTGGTGGTTGTGAATTAATGCATATGGACTACGATGTGCAAACTGCTTTCAAAAAATATCGTTTAGAATTAATGCTCAAAAAGATGGGACAAAATAAAGTAATTGTTGAAGATATTATTTCTATGGTAAATCCATATTACTATCGCAATAAAGTTGAGATCAAGTTTGCTCAAGGAGAAAAAGGTATTAAAGCGGGATTTTTTAAAGCGAAATCTCATCTAGTTGTTGATTTACAAGAATGTCATATTATGCACAAAAAATCTTTCGAATTATTAAATTTAATTAGAAATTTAGCTAACCAATTTGGTATTAAAGCATATAATAGCAAAGATGAAACTGGAGTTTTGAAATCTGCAGTTATTAGAGAATCACATAAATTTAAGGAAATTGTTGTGTTGTTCAATATTGCGACAGATAAACTACCAAAAGAAGAAGAATTCATTGAAGCATTAACAAAAAACTTTGCTGAGTTGAAGGGTGTAGGTGTCTGTAAAACTTTAGATGAAAGTGGTTTATCTGAAGAAGAGATACGCTTGGTTTATGGCAGAGACTATATCAAAGAAGAGTTATTAAATAAGCAATTTGAAATAGGATTCAGGTCATTTTTTCAAGTTAATACACTTCAAGCAGAAAGGCTTTTTAAGAAAGCAATAGAATATGGTGAATTTACAGGTAAAGAAAGAGTCATTGATGCATACTGCGGAATAGGTTCAGTAGCCATATCTTTAGCAGATAAAGTCAATAAAGTATTTGGAATTGAGATTATTAAATCTGCGATTGCTGACGCTAAAAGAAATGCTAGATTAAACGGAATTAAAAATGCTTTATTCGAAGTTGGAAATGTAGATAAAGTCATGCTTAAGTGGAAAGAATATAAGTTTGATTGTATTTTCATAGATCCGCCAAGAAAAGGTGTTTCTAAAAGTTTATTGCAAACGATTATAAAAATGAAGATTCCAAAAGTTGTATATATATCATGTAATCCCGCTACTTTAGCGAGAGATCTTCAATATTTAGTCGACAACAATTATGAAATAAAAAAAGTAGCGCCAGTTGATATGTTTCCCCAAACATCACATGTAGAGTCTATCACGTTGCTTTCATTAAAATAGTACTTGTTATATACTTGACACATACTTGACAACACTCAATTTTCAACCCAAATTAATAAAAATCAGCCATCAGATGACCTTCATAGGTATCCGATGGCTTTTTTTGTCTATGTATGCAAATTTCGTCTATTGTGGGAACATATTTTTTGATGAAAAATGGCCTTTTTTGTCCGAATGGTTGTCTTACGCAACATATTTCGTTAAAAAATTAGATAATAACTACCTTATAATTGACAATCTTAATTGCTCTTTTCGTTATGAAAAGAATCAGTTGAAAATTAAGTTAATACATCAAAATTACCCAACTAAAAGTTACAAAAGTTACAAGTGTTGCAAATGTAACATCTTGATGATATAATAGTTTTGAAAGTTTTAGTTATAACAATGAATTTCAAACAAAAATAGGATAACAGGAGAATATACAAATGATAGAAGTAAAAAATCTTACAAAAGATTTTGGGTTCAATAGAGGTGTTTTCGATATATCGTTTGAAGTTAAAAAAGGTGAAGTATATGGTTTTCTTGGCCCGAACGGAGCAGGAAAAACAACTACTTTAAGAGCACTCATGGGTTTTTCTCAACCGGATAAAGGCGCTGTCACAATTAACAATAAGAATTGTTGGTATGACTACTCCGATATTTTAAAGGATGTTGGATATGTTCCGGGGGAAGTTGCTTTACCAGAAGGATTAAGCGGAATAGAATTTATCGAAATGATGAAAAAAATGAAGCATGCAGATGAATCAAGAATAAAGTATCTTCTTGATTTATTTCAATTTGAGCCTAATCAATCTATGAGAAAAATGTCAATTGGTGACAAAAGAAAATTAGCTATCATAGCAGCGTTTATGTCTGATCCAAGCATTTTAATTCTAGATGAACCCACAAGTGGTTTAGATCCGATCATGCAAAACAAGTTTATCGAATTAATTAAGTCTGAGAAAAAAAGAGGTAAAACAATTCTTCTGTCAACACATATATTTCAAGAAGTAGATGCCAGTTGCGATCGATTATCAATTATCAAAGAAGGAAAAATTGTTGCTACAATCGATGCAGATGAAATTAGAAATAATGAAAATAAAATCTACAAGATTGAATTTTTAAAAGATGAAGGTTACGAAACATTTTTGAATACAGGAGTAAATATAGTCTACAGTAATAAGGATAAACGAAAAATGAGAATCGCAATCAATGATAAAGAGATCAATCAATTAGTAAAGAACTTATCAAAATACGAAATCAAATATTTCTCTGAATCCAAATTTACACTTGAAGACTATTTTCTGAGTTATTATAAAGATAAAGAGGTTGAACAATCATTATGAATATAATAGAAATTATTAATTTGACCAAAGATTATGGTTCAAAAAGAGGTATTTTTGATATCAATCTTAAGGTGAGTAAAGGTGAAATATTTGGCTTCGTTGGCACAAACGGGAGCGGAAAAACAACAACGATTAGAAATATGATGGGTTTCATAAGACCTGACCATGGGAGTGTTAGAATTTTGGATCAAGAGGTGAGTTATAATACAACGCAGTTAATGAGGCATATTGGATATATTCCTGGTGAAATATCGTTCCCTGATATTGGTGATGGCAATGCATTTATTAAAAGTCAAGCGGAAATGATTGATTTAAAAAACATGGACTATGCCAACTATTTGATCGAGAAATTGGGATTAGATACATCTGCAAATCTAAAACGTATGAGTAAAGGCATGAAACAAAAAACAGCAATTGTAGCTGGTTTTATGGCTAAGCCAGATATATTGATATTGGATGAACCATCTACTGGACTAGACCCTCTCATGAGGGAAATATTTGTTGATATATTAATTGAATCAAAACAAAGAGGTGCGACCATATTTATGAGTAGCCATGTTTTTGAAGAGGTTGAAAAGACGTGCGACCGTGTAGCTCTTTTGCATAACGGAAAAATTATAGATATCGTTGACATGAAAAAAATTCGTCATAATGAAGTAAAAACATATAAGATAGGATTTGAAACTGGAGCAGATTATCATAAATTTATTAAAGATAATTTTAATTTAGTTTCAAAAAAGGATGAATATTTACAAGCAACTGTCGATGTCATGGATCAGCAAATTAATGTGTTTATGGAAAACTTATCTGAATATGACGTAAAATACATCAATGAGATTAAATATACGCTCGAAAAATATTTTTTAGAAAAGATAAATGAGGAGATCAAAAATGATTAGTCTACCACTACTAAAACAATCAATAAAATCAAATTGGGGCCTTTGGATGGCAACAACACTTACTGTGAACTTACTTTATGTAGTTATTAAGTTTGCAATGGGATCAATAACGGTTTCGGGAAACGCAGACCCTAATGTACTAGTCCCTTACATCATGGCATTACAAGCAGCAGGATTAACTCTTGAAGGGCTCTTTACATCAATCGGCATTAATCCAGATATTCTAACAGGAATTGCATCCATGGATTCAAATGTACTAATCAGCAGTATTTTTTATCCAGTTGTGGCTGTTTTGCTACCACTTGTTTATACTGTCGTTGTTGGCAATAAATTGTTTGCTAGCCAAATTGATAGAGGATCCATGGCTTTTATATTATCCACTTCAATTAAGCGCTCAAAAATTGCTTTTACGCAAATGTTCTTTTTTGTTCTATCCCTGGTAATCATGTTTTTCATCACTGCAATCTTTGATGTTGTTCTTGCGCTAACCATTGACAATTCATTAGCCATTGATAAAGTTTTATTGCTCAATTTAGGTTTGTTATTATTTGCAATTGCTATGGGATCTATTACATTTATGTTTTCTGCGATATTTAATTATACCAAATATTCTCTTTCTTTAGGCGGAGGGCTAGCTCTAGTGTTTTTTATCTCAAAGATTCTAGGTTTATTTGGTTCAGATCTTTTTATGAATATGGGAATTGGTATTGAACCAATGGCATTCTTTAATAATATTACCATGATATCACTCTTTAACACATCGTCAATTTTAAACGGCTCGACAACCTATTTAATACAATTTGCTGTCCTAATTACCATCTCAATCACATGTTTTGTGATTGGATCTATTTGGTTTACTAAAAAGGATATTCCTGTATAAATTTCACTGAGTTACCTATTCTACTAAAGGAAGAAGAAAAAAATGAAAAAAGTGATAATTTTTGATTTAGATGGGACATTAAGTAATAACATTAATCAGTCTGAAATAATTTATCAACGAATCTCTGAACGATATAATTTAAAACAACTATCAAAAGAAGAAATCCGGAAATTAAAGTCAAATCCCAAATTAAAACGATTATTTGAGTTAGGAATTCCGGTACATAAGATACCTAAAATGTATAAAGAATCACGAGAAATAGCTTCCGAGTTTGTCGATGAAAGCAAATTAGTTCCAGGAATAAAGGAGCTTATTACTTTGTTGAATGATAAGAATATCAAGTTGGCAATAGTGTCATCAAATAGTTCATCAAACATTAATAAGTTTCTTTCCAACAATGACATTAGCATATTTTCCTTCATTGAGGCTAAAGCGTCGATGAAAGGAAAAAAGCGCAAACTAAGTAAAATACTAAAGCGAAATGGATATAAACCAAGTGATGCCATTTACATTGGCGATGAAGTCCGGGATGTGTTAGCTTGCAAAGCTATATCCTTAGAAGTTATTGCGGTTACATGGGGTTTCGAAACAAAAAGCATACTGGAAAAATCGAATCCAAATTATATAGTTGATTCTGTTGACGAATTATCAGAACTATTATTAGACGAACATGAGAATTAGACAGATATTATTAAATAAGAGAAAGGTGGATAAATTATGGAAAAAAGAATAGTTATTGACACATCAACTGGAGGACTAGATTATTATCCTATTGAGCATGGAATTGAGATTCTACGCATTAAAATCAATATTGAGGGTAAAGAGTATGAAGATGGACTAACACTTAAGGCAGATAAGTTCTATGACATGTTGAAAAATGATAAGGAATTATTGCCTAGAACCAGTCAACCTTCAGTAGGTGAAGTTGCTGAATTGTTTCAAGAGTATTTAAATCAAGGGATTGAAGAGATATTTGTTGTTACAATATCATCTAAAATGAGTGGAACATACAATTCTTGCATTTTGGCTGCTAAAGAGTTTGAAGGGAAATTAAAAATCAAGGTATTTGATACTAAGACGGTCTGTTTTTCTGAAGGGATTTTTGCACTAGAAGCAAAAAAGATGCTGGATGAAGGTTATTCACTTGATGAAATTGAAAATAGACTCACGAATATGACTCAATCGAATACGATATATTTTGCTGTAAATTCTTTGACATACCTAGTCAAAAATGGGCGTTTGAGCAATGCGAAAGGATATATCGGTAAACTGCTAAACATCAAACCTGTTTTACAAGTACAGGAATCTGGAGAAATCGTTTCGATTGAAAATAAAAGAACAATAAAAGCAACATTATTATCAATAACAACTAAAGTTAAATCTTATGTGAATAATCGTCCGTATCAAGCATACTTAATCTACACGGGAAATCCCGTTCTGAAAGAGTTTTTTGTGAGTATTATTAAAGAATACCTGGGACTAGAAAATTTATATGAATCGCCATCTACTCCGGTAGTAGGTGCACATGTTGGACCTGATGTTATCGGGATAGGTATCTTTATTACTGATAAGGATGATTTTAATATAATTGGAAGTAACGTATGAAGGAAAACGTTCAAGTCACCAGAAGCAAAGAGTGGATATATAATGCATTGATGTACTTACTTAAAAAAAATGCATTCAGAAAAGTTTCCATTGAAGATATCACAAAGAAGGCCAGGGTAGCGAGACCTACGTTCTATCGTAATTTTGAATCGAAAGAAGACATTTTGATTGATCAAGGTAGGAAGATTTATGAAAGATTGATGACTGATTTAGAATCTGGCATTGATGCAGGCGATGCCACATATAATTCAATAAAAAAGATGATTATAGTTTTTGATGAATACTCAGAATTATTTGAAGTGCTTATTAAAAATAATTTAGAATATCTTATCTTTCAGTCTTTTGAAGTTGAGATTTCAAGTTTATTAAAAAAAATATTTGATGTCGATAAAGAGGACAGGTATAAAGCAAAATTTCTTGAAGGTGCCCTTTTTTCAATAGTAGTTGAGTGGATAAGAAACTCGAAAGCAGAATCTGTTGAAGAAATGACTAAAATTATATACAATCTTATTACGTTCAATAAGCAAAAATCATAAATTAGAGTGACAAATTAGTAAAATAGACAAATATAGATTACAAACCATCAAATAGTTTTTATGCATATTTTTAGAGTACTTGATAAATAATCACTATTTTATGCTGTAAATAAATAGTTTGATTTTTTTGAGAGGATGGTATTATGAAAAAAATAGGAATTTGTTTATCAGGTGGTGGAGCAAGAGGAGCTTACCAAATTGGAGCACTAAAAGCCCTTGAAGATTTGGGTATATTACAACAAACAATTGCTTTCTCTGGATCGTCAATTGGCGCAATCAACGCTACTTTTGCTGTAGCTAGTTCACTAGATGTAGCTAAAGAGATATGGTTTAATGTCCCTGAGGATCCACTGGGACATAACCCCTCAATAATTACGACGGTTAAAAATCAGCGACTAAGATTAATTGATAGTGGTCTATTTTCAATAAAAAAACTTAACGAGTTGTTGAACGAAAATATTGATTTTGAATTATTAAAAAGCAGCAATATTTTCATAGGAATTTCAGACACAGGCGATGCGGATAAGGGATTCATGGATTTGTTGAAATCTACCTTCAAACATTACGTCCAAAATGAATCACAAGTCCTGTATATCCCACTTAAAGAGTTTGATAAAACAATGCAAATTAGTACATTAGTTGCTTCGTGTTCGATACCAATTATATTTCCACCAGTTATCACAAATAGCAGAAAATATCGAGATGGCGGATATTTTGATAACACACCTGTTCAACCATTAATTGATTTTGGTTGTGATGAAATAATATGCATCACAATTTCTGCACTATCTTCTTTGCGTGCAATAAAGAAGAAGTATAAAAATATAAAAATTCATGAAATAAGAGCTACAAAAAGATTAGGTAAAGTTCTTGATTTTTCTTCTAGCCATTCAAGAAAAATATATGAGTTAGGTTATGATGATGTTGTAGACTATTTTCGTGATGAAAAAATCTGAATTAATTTGGATGAAATTTAACTTAAAGTAAAACATCAAAATATAGTCGTTAACAATTACAGGAGGTGAACATGGAAAAAAAACTAGTAATTGGCTTTTTTACAGATGTGTTTTTCCCGATGATCGATGGCGTAGTTAATGTTGTAGATAATTATGCAAAAACATTGTCTAAGACTGCTGAAGTGTATGTTATTGCACCTGATTACGGAAAAATTGAAAATATTAATTGTTTCCCATATAAGGTCATCAGAACAAAGTCGATCAAAATTCACAAATTAGATTATCGAATATCGTTTCCAGGCTTTGATGCATTTTTCCGTAAGAACATAAAAGACATAAAATTTGATATTGCTCATATACATAGTCCATTTGCTGTAGGTAATTATGGAATTAGTTACGCAAAGAAAAATAACATTCCAGTTGTTGCAACATTGCATAGCCAATATAAGAAAGATTTCTATGAGCATACCAAAAACAAATTTATCAGTGACATGGCGACAACTGAATTAATGAGAAGATTTAATAAATGTGACCGACTAATAGCAGTAAATGACGAAGTTGCAAAAGTGTTTTATGAATACGGGACAGAAAGAATGCCAAGCGTCCTACATAACGCAACGGATTTATTACCTTTGGCTGATGAACAACATTCTAATGATTTGAGAAAAAAACATCAAATTCAAATTGAACATAAAGTTCTATTATATGTCGGTCGTTTGGATAAAATTAAAAATATTGATTTTATAATTGACTCCCTGATTATTTTAAAAAAAAGAGATTTCAAGTTTAAAATGGTTTTTATTGGATCAGGACCATATGAAGAATTTATGAGAAAAAAAATTGATGAAAATGGACTGTATGAGAACACGATTTTTACAGGTCGAATTACAAACAGACTTGAACTGTCTGCATACTATAAATTGTCCGATCTCTTCTTACTACCATCACTATATGATTCTTCATCCCTTGTTCAAGTTGAAGCTGCTAGTCAACGTACACCCACATTGTTTCTTGAAAAAGCGGTAACAGCAAGTACAATTGTTGATGGCGTCAACGGATACATTTCGCACAACTCACATATAAAGTACGCAGAAAAGATAATCAGTATTTTTAATGATGAAAAAAGCCATGAGCAAATATGTGATAATGCATTTAGAGATCTATACTTGACATGGGATCAAATAGTCACAGAACTAATAATTCACTACCAAGAATTGATTGAAGATAGTCGAAAATAGTGTTGGACAGTGGAATACTGAGTAAGTAGTATTACCATGTATATTTATCAGCCATCAGGTGACCTATAAAGGTATCCGATGGCTTTTTTCCAAATTAGTGTCTTACGCAACATATTTAGCTTCAAAAAAAATTAGATAATAACGACCTTATAATTCATAATCTTATCGTACTTTTCGTTATGATAAGTACCTGTTGCTAAAGGTTTTAGTGCTTCAAAAGTATGTCGATTTTCTGAGAATTCTTTATCTGTATAATTCTTGGTTCCTGCTACACAGAAGACAATGTTTTCAGGTGTAACTGAGATGATCTTGTAGATGAATGAACGCAATGTATCACTATCAACTTCCTGGATGGGCTCTAGTAAATTGTTGAGTGTAGTTTCAATCTTTGCAAGTCTTGAACGTGTATCGTAGTTCGTTAAGTACTCACCTTCAAGCTTTCTAATCTCGGTTTTGTTATTGTGTAGCTGCAAGGTCAATGATTGGTATTTGCTGTTGAAATCCTCCTGGGAAAGATTAGGATTCTTCACTTGAACATCAATTAAGTTTGATATCATTCTTTCAAGCTCATCGCCTTGTGTTTGAAGCTTTTGAATCTTGATTTCAACATCACTAATTCGAATGGTTGACTTGATGATTTTCTGAATGTTTGGAATGATATCCCTTTCCTGTAAAAACACCTCGTTTAGCATTTTCACAGTTGCACCTTCAATCATTTCTTGGTATGTTGCTTTAGCCTTACAGTGAGCTTTACCGTCGATGTAGCCACCACATTGTTGCATGACTCTTTGAGCTGGTGTGCCGTAATTCCAATAGCGTCTTTTCAAGGTTCGACCGCATTCTGAGCAAACGATAAATGCTGAGAATGGATAAGTGACATTGTACTTGGCCAGGTTCTTATCCTTACCAACTTTTACCTTGCTACGATCCTCTCTGATCCTTTGTGCGAGGAGGAATGTTTCTCTATCGATGATTGCTTCGTGTGCATTCTCGGTGTGATACATCGGAGCGAGTTCTTTATTCTTAACTTTCTTATGTGAAAGGTAATCAACCGTCAGCGTTTTCTGTTGAACCAAATCACCGATGTATTTTTCGTTCTTAAGGATTACTGCAACTGTGGACATACTCCATTTGGTTGCACCAGCACCTGTGGTAGCACCTAAGGATTCCATGTGTTTTGCAATCTTCATCGGACCGATACCACTCACATACATTTGGAAGATTTCACGGACGATTTTTGCTTCTTCAGGTACAACGATTAAGTTGCCACCTCGTTTGTCTTTGGTATAACCTAAGAACCGATTGTGATTCACAATTGGAACGCTATTATTGAAACGCTTTTGAACATTCCATTTGACGTTCTCACTCACATTTCTTGCTTCCTCTTGGGCGATGGATGACATGATAGTTAATAAGAAGTCCACCTTTGGATCTGAGGAGTAGATGTTTTCTTTTTCGAAGAATATCTCAACATTGATTGCTCGCATCTCTCTGATGTAGTTTAAGCAATCGACGGTGTTTCTAGCGAAACGCGAGATTGACTTTGTCATAATCAAATCGATTTCACCACGCTTTGCAGCATCCATCATATTATTGAACTGCTTCCTGTGCTTAGTGGAAGTACCGCTGATGCCTTCATCTGCATAGATACCACAGAATGTCCATTCAGGGTTATTTTGAATCCTTTCGGTGTATTCGTCCGTTTGAGCGATGTAACTCGTTTTCTGTTCCTCATTATCGGTGGACACTCTAACGTATGCACACACGCGTTTTTTGAGGTTCTTAGGTAGGGTTCCTGATAAATCGAATACAGGTTTTGGTTGTATGACTCTGACTTGTTTGTTTTGCATTAATATTACCTCCTTGGTTAGTACATATACATCACTCTAAAAGCAATGAATAGCAAGTCAATTCCCAACTATTTCATTGCTTTCTGATGTAATAAAGGTTATGTTGTATTGTTGTTTCAATCTGGACAGTATTTCTTTGTATTCACTTTCAGTGAGAAGCTTTTCCATATAAAGGTTAAAAGCTATCCTAACTGAGTAATCGTATTTCATTTGATCGGTAACGATCGTAGTCTTATTCATTGGTATCCTTTCTAAAGGATAAAAAGAAAAAAAAGGAATTGCCATAGCAATCCCTAGGGAAAGTGCGTGCCTTATGAGCACTGAGTTTGTGACGCTGCCTAACCTACCAACAGTAGTTTATCACTAACTAAAATTTAAAACTACATGCCAGTGGCACAAACGTATTGTAAGGTTTATAAGAAGTTAGGAATTTGAAAATTCTTTGAAATTGTACCTGCATGAATACCATGTATAATAAGGTTTTCTGACTGTGCTTTTGTAAAGTTAAACATTTCATCAAGAATAAAGAAACAACCTCCGCCATCTATGTTGTAAAATATCTTAGAGATATAGTGCCGGTTATAGTATGAAAAGAGCATCACTTGATTCTTGTGATAGGTTTGAGTGCGCCAGAAGAAGTCAATTTTATGCTCGCTATATCTCACCAGGATGACATCATCGTTCTCTGCATTGATATTATAAGGCAGGACTTGCTTGAGTTCATTATCTACCATCTCGTAGGTCCTAAATGCGAGCGTGTGACTAATCCTGTTCGAGAATGGATTACCGGTTATGTGATCAATCGAAACACCATAGAACTGTGATAGCTTAATTAAATCGTGTATTCCAATCTCCCTGGAGCCATTCTCGTAATTGAGATAGCCTTGGCGGGATTTTTTTATGACGCTAGCTACTTGGGTTGTTGATAAGTTGTGTGAGACACGCAAACGTTTCAAATTCTCACAGATAAACAAATTATTGAAATCATCTTCGGTGTTTAATTTAACCATGGAGGTCACCTCTTCACATTCGTATATTTTCGCAAGAATGATACCACAACAAATGTTTACAAGTCAATGTTACTGATGACATTAACTATCAATTCTATCGTAAAAACAAGGGTTTTCATCCATATGAAAACTCTTTTTGTTGCTGTTGTGATTTCGCTTCTCCAAGTTATTTTTTGACGGATTGCTTTCTCATATAATCAAGGCACCATCGAATTTAGCGAAAGGAGGAAAGTACATGCCTGTCAACGGAACAGGGAAAGTTCAGAATCGCGACAAAGCCACACCACTACCAAGGTTTTATCTAATCGAGCATAGAAACAATTTGGGTTTATCGGTTGAAGAAGTATCAAGGATGTTGAATCTCTCGCACTATTACTATTACCAAATAGAAAGTGGTCGAAGGGGTCAGAAATTACCGATTCCACTCGTGTTAGAGCTCATCAAAGTTTTGCAGATCGATGCGATCAAATTTCTAGAGCTCGAGAGTGAACATGTAAAGAAACACAACGAATTCAATCGGATGAAGTAAAAAAAGACGCCAAGCTTGTATTTGGGGTACAAACCTGGCCAGTAGAAAAGCGACCGCCCTTCTACAATTCCGATTATACAACTCATTACTAAAATAACAAACCATTGAAAGGATAAAAATGGACGACAAGGGCTTTTTTCGAGAGATTATCGATATTTATATCCAAAGATTCGATATCAAAGAAAACACCAAGCGTTCCTACGGGAAGATGCTTGCCCAGTTCGCTGAGTTCGCTGATGGCTTGCCTAACCTACCAACTAGGCAAGATGTCATGGCTTATCGTGAACAACTGAAGTCCAGGCTAAGAGCTGCATCCGTTCAAAAACACATTGTAGTCATAAGGGGATTTTATCGATGGTACTACATTGAAGGTTTCGGACCCAATGCAGCTGAAGGTGTAAAAGGTATGAAGATTGAATCCGACTTTAAGAGGGAATCATTATCTCTTGAAGCGGCTATTAAACTATTAAACAGAGCGAAACGCTATTCGAGTAAGAGCATCATTGGAAAAAGAGATCATGCTCTGATTGCGCTATTATTAACAACCGGATTAAGAACAATTGAAGTGGAAAGAGCAGATGTGGATGATATCAGCTTCGTTGATGAAACCAAGGTGTTATACATCATGGGTAAAGGTCACGATGAGAAAGATGCGTATGTCAAACTCTCTCCAGAAGTGTATGGCTTGATTGAAGAATATTTGATCGAGCGACAAGATGAATATAAACCACTCTTCATTAATCATACGAAACCCTATCAGGGAACCAGACTGAGGACACGAATGATTAGTATGGTGGTTAAAGAAATGCTTAGAGATATCGGGATCGATGATCCCAAGTATTCTGCCCATAGCCTTAGGCATACAGCAGCTTCTTTAGCGCTGGACTTGGGTGGAGATTTAGATGCAGCACAGCAATTAATGCGCCATAAAGACATATCTACCACGAAGATTTATGCTCACCGATTGAGCAAAGCTAAGAATCATCTTGAGTGGCAGATAAGCACAGCGCTATTCCAAACTACCAAAAAGAAAAAGTGAAGGGAAAACCTATGATTAGAGAGTTTGAACACAATGCCTATGGCAAAGTTCGTGCCACGATAGTGGATGATGAACCTTGCTTCAACCTGAAGGATCTCTGTCGCATGTTTGAGATTAAAAGCGTATCAGAAGTCCGGACCAAACTGAACGACACCAGTATAAAGCTTGTGAGCGTTCCCCACGATAAAACACATCAAAATATGTTCTTTGTTACCGCAGACCACCTATCCACCATATTCTTCCAATCTAAGCGCAAAGACGCAGAAGTAATTGGAGATTGGTTATATCGCACCGTATTACCTCAACTCATCCGTTATGGCATCTATCAGATTGAGGATTTTGAGAATCCGGATAAGATTATCGAATTCCTGGATGAGTTTCAAGAATTAAAAGTTAGAGCAAATGTCCTAGAAACTACACTCAAAATGAATACACCAAAGATTAAAGCCATAGATAACTTATTAGGAACTACGAGTTGTGTGGATCTAGATATGGTTCATGAAGTGATACGCTTCAAGAATATCGGTCGAGACGTCCTGTTAAAGATTCTAAGAACTGCTCATGTTTTAGATGAACAGAACATACCGTTTCAAGACTTCTGTGATAAGAAGTATTTCAGAGTCGTTGAAGCGAAAGTGGTATCGAGTGGAACAGTTATCAAGTCAACCAAAACATACGTCTATAAAGGCGGAATTACATTCATCGAAAGGATCCTAAAAGAATACGATGGAAACAAACAACGTAAAGAAAAATGAGAATGTCTATAGCGTGAATGAGCTTCAAGAGATACTTCAAGTCAAGAGACCGACACTTTTAAAGTATATCAAGACAAAGAAAATCAAAGCTTTCAAGGTTGGGAACCAATGGAGAGTAACTCAAGAACACTTAGATGAATTCATTCTACGAAACATGAAGTAAGGACAACTGTTTGCTGCTTCACACTTACCGATAATGCTTGTGAACAGAAACGTGAACTATACATCAAGTAGTGTTCAAGTGGTTATCAAGTAGGCGTGAAGTGGCGTTCAAGTGTCATTTAGTAAATGCCCGAAATGGGCGGTTTTTAACTATACTCACGAAAGGGAAAACTTATGGCACGACCATTCAAACAAGGCTTACAATACTTTCCTCTGGACGTGAACATTTTTGAAGATGAAAAGATTCAAGACCTTAATCTTGCTTTCGGTTATTTTGGTGAGATTATCTATATCAGACTTTTAGCGATGATTTATGCGAACGGCTACTTTCTAGAAAAATCAATCTCATCATTAGCAAAGACGCTTGTGAAAAGCATCGGTGCGAACTGGGCTCCAAATCCAGTCGATATTGAAGAGGTGATTGTGTACTGTGGGAAGGTTGGTCTTTTCAACAATGATCTATTGAAGGACGATGTGATCACATCAAAATCGATTCAAAAACAGTTCATCCTATCTACCCGAAGACGAAAAAACACTGGTGCTGATAAGTACTGGTTACTCGATGAAAAAACGATGCTAGAATTAAGCATTTTCAATAAAACAAACAAAAACATTACTGTCGACAATAATCTGATTAATGTAGACACAAATGGCGTTAGTGATAACAATAATCAAGTTAATGCTGACAATAACCGAGTTAATGTAAACAAAAGTACACAAAAAGAAAAAGAAAAGAAAAAAGAAAGAAAAAATGATAAAGAGGATAAAGAAGATAAAGGGCCGTACGGCCTCCCTAAATTACATTTTATTACCAATTCTTTAATCAAAAACAAATACATCGATGAAACCTCTCTTGATGTCATCAAATATAACATTCTCTTTGAAGAAACCATACGAGGTTATGGGTTTGAAGACGTTCTATCAGCTGTGGACTATGTCGTTAAATACTCAAAGAATCCTAATCCACCTATAGAAGATAAATTCGCATTCATGAGGGATTCACTTCAAAACAATTTAAAACAATTTGAACATAGGAGGAAGATGTCAAATGAGTCATTCGAATCGTGGATTAAACGAACCCTTCTACAAGTGGATTGATGATGTTAGAAGAGCGATGAGGAAAGAAAAAGAACTCCAGGAAAAATTGGAGTTCTATAACATGAAGCTTATTGGATACAAAGGTGTATCTTATGATCGCATTGGATCTTCTGGTTCACGTTCTTCTGGAGATGGTGAGTTGTTGTATTGGTTAGATAAGATGGACATAATTGAGAAACAAGTTTTAAATAACAACAAAATAATAAGCAGTTATTATTCTTTTCTTTCAAAAATAACATGTGATGAGATTTTGCTTCTCAAACAGTTAATAATAGAAAATAAAGTGAATATCTTTTCTAAATCAGAAAAGTACAATAAAATAAATATCATGATTAGAAAATGGATGAATTACAAGGTATAAGAACTGCCCCTTTCTAAAAAAATGTAAAATTAAATGATTGATTCCCTTATTTATGTTCGATTTAAGCAAGAATTTGATATAATTTTCATAATGGGAGTTGATTAATATGACATTTAAGAAATATGTTTGGACAATTGGGAACACCACATTTAGAGAAAGTAATCTTAATCTCAAAATTGAAATTCAGCTAAATGCACTAAAAGAACTATTTTTGCAATATCCTGATGAACAGTGGGCTCCTAATCTTCAAAATAAGTATTATGATCTGCTGTCTACTAAAAGTATTGACGGTAAACCTTTTATTAGAGGAACTGCTCCGAACAAAGCAAAGGATGCACGACAATTAACATCTGCGTTAGCGGACCTAGGTTTAGTTGATAGAGATTCTAGAAAACTCACTGAAATAGGGAATAAAATCCTATCTATTCGTGAACTAGAAGCAGGGCAAAATGATGAGTTTTTTGAGATTGATAAAGACAGCTTTGTCTATTTAAAACAACTTCTTAAAACGCAAATATACGAAGAAGACATAAAAATTAAACCCTTTCTGGCATTTCTATACCTAGTAACAAAACATGAATATCTCAGTAGACAAGAGTTCACATATTTGTTACCAACTTGTCTAAACGTATCTGATGTTATTGATACTTCAGAAACCATAGTGCAACTACGAAATGGTGAAGTTTCTATCGAATCCATAATCGCTAACAAAATCTCAAGCATGTCAAATTATAACGAAGCTTTAGAATTGCTGCTTAGTTCTCCTGATGTTTCTGAAGATACAATTACAGCAATTGGGTTTAATCGTAAATCCACTTCATATGACAAACCTATATTTCCAGTATATCTATGTCTTTTTGATATGTTCGAAAACAAAGATATTGACTCAGTCGAAGCAAAAATTTCAAAAGCTAAGAGATTACATTTAATGTTGAAAAAAATTAATAGTAATCAACAGGTTTCATGGAGAAAATATTTAAAAGTTAACAACAGAAAAATCAATTCAGATTCTATTGTTAGAATTTATGAGAATGAACTTTTTAGTTGTTCAACGGATAATGCATTTAAGGAAAAGTTCTTTTATGCATGGCATACGATGAAATGGGAGAGTACTCTCGAGGATTATTTTGATTTAAATAGAAGATATTTTTTGCTTACAGACATAATTAAGTATAATCAAGAACAATTTTCATTAACAACTTTAGCTTCAGCTTTTTTTGAAGATTTAGTTGATGATTTACTACAAGAACCATTACTAAATCAGGATGAGTACATAATTAAGTACCTGAAAGACATATCATTGGTGGATATTAATCCTGTTTTAGATAAAAGCAAGAATGATGTTTATCGTAGTGTTCAGATTAAGCTTGGTATTGATCCTGAGATTACAGACATTGAGCTGTTTTTAAAGAATAAGAGAAATCAAGAGTTTAATGAGCTTATTGATCTAAAATTTCCTGAAGAAGTGCTATTAGAGTTGATGGATTCATTTATTGATAGAAATGATGAACGGATTAAGGAATTAGTTACAGACGATGCAACTCCATCGACATGCTTCGAGTATATCATAGGTATTATCTGGTATAAGCAGAGCGGAAGAATCGGTTTTATAGAAGATTTTCTCAAACTTTCATTGGATGCGAATTATCTTCCTAAATCACATGCCATTGGCGGTAATGCAGATTTAGTGTTTACTTACGAAGGCACTGATACGTATCCCAAGCATAACATGCTTCTAGAGGTTACACTTAGTGAAAGAGATTCGCAAAGACAAATGGAATGGGAACCAGTAACCAGACATCTTGAATCACAACTTCTGAAATCTAGGAATGTCAATGACTATTGTGTCTTCGTTGCTTCTGTACTGAGCAAGAAGACCATGCAAACATTTAGACTACAAAAAGATTATGAAATTGATGGGTTTGAAGATGCAAGAATAAAAATAATCACTTTAGATGGAAGAGATATAAAACAAATCATTCTAAACAATCGAGATTATGCTTCACTTTACTCTATTTTTGAAAATGCGTTTTTGTCACCCAGAATTAGCAATGAATGGTATCAAAAAGATATTGTAACAACTTTATAGTTTTTTATGCTTTCATTTAGGTATATCATAAGTTATAATAGATGCATTAGATGCCTAAAATGGAAATGGAGTCAGTATGGAAACGATAGCAATTAGAAATAGAAGATATTTAGGGAGTAAAACCAAACTGATTGATTTTATAAAGAAAGTTGTTTTGGATGAATGTGTTGGAATCAACAGCTTTGCAGATATTTTTGCTGGAACGGGTAATGTGGCAGCGACATTTAATGATTTTCATACATCGATAATCGTTAATGATATTCTTCAATCAAATTATATTGCATATCATTCGTGGTTCTCTGCAGAAGAATTTGATCATGAAAAAATTCAAAATTTGATAAACAACTATAATTTGATTGAATGTGAAACAGATAATTATTTCTCTATCAATTTTAAAGAAACGTATTTTAATACAATAAATTCTCGACTGATTGGTTACATCAGGGAAGATATTGAATCAAAATTTAATAACAATGAAATCAATAAAAGAGAAAAATCAATTTTGATAACATCATTAATTTATGCGATGGATCGTATTGCTAATACTGTAGGACATTATGATGCATATATTATAGGTAAGGCTAAGAGTGATCGAATTAAGATGCTAATGTTGGACTTACCATTGAATGAAGTAAATAGAAATAATCTGATATTTAACAGTGATGCAAATGAATTGGTGAAAACAATTGAAGCCGATTTAGTATATATCGATCCGCCTTACAATTCACGTCAATATTCGGATGCTTATCACCTATTAGAAAATGTTGCTAAGTGGGATAAACCCGAAGTCTTTGGTGTAGCAAAGAAAATGAAACGTGATGACTCAATAAAGAGCAAGTACTGTCTTAGTTCAGCACCTCGTCATTTCTCAGATTTAATCAGCAATATAAAGGCTAAGTACATATTGGTCTCATACAACAACATGGGGACAAATGGTGCTGGACGTTCACAAGCAAAAATCTCTGATGCGGATATTATTAATGCTCTTTCAAAAAGAGGAGAAGTAAAAATATTCGAAAAAGAATTTAATCAGTTTACTACAGGTAAATCAAAGGTTTTAGACCACAAAGAACGGTTGTTTCTCTGTATTGTTGGTGATGAACAGGAATATAGTACAGTAGAGAAAATAAATGGTTATGCAAAGTCTCCGCTCAATTATACAGGTGGAAAGTACAAATTAATACCACAACTTTTTGAACGGATGCCGAAAAAACATGATGTTTTCATTGATTTATTTGGCGGAGGGTTTAACGTCGGGGTTAATGTTAGTTCACTAACAACGATATATAACGATAAACAGAAAGAAGTTGCAAGACTAGTAAAGCTGTTTTATAAGTATGATTCTGATTATATTATTGGAAAAATAGAGAGCATTATCAAAAAATACGGGTTAAGCGACACTAATTTGAATGGTTACGAGTATTATGGCTGCAGTAGCGATAATGGGGTTGGTTCATTCAATAAAGAAGGTTATTCAAAATTAAGACAATATTACAATTCCTTAAAGAGCTCTGAAGTTAAAGATTTTGTTCTTTTAACACTCATAATTTTTGCGTTTAATAATCAGATTCGATTTAATTCAAGTAAAGAGTTTAATATGCCAGTTGGAAAGAGAGATTTAAATTCATCGACAAGAAGAAATATTAAAGATTTTGCTTCCATGATTAAAAATCACAATTTAATTGTTTATTCTAAAGACTTTAAAGAGATAAAAATTGATGAATACGCAAACGCATTCATATACTGTGACCCACCATATATACTTGGTAATGCAAGTTATAATGAGAACAATGGGTGGTCACATAAAGATGAAAATGATTTGCTCGATTTTTTAAGCAAAGCATCATTAGCGGGACATAAATTTGCCTTATCTAATGTCGTTGAACATAAAGGTGAGGTTCATCATGAACTACTGCACTGGGCTTTGAATAATAGATATAATATTATTTATTTAAACGCAAACTACAATAACTCAAATTATCAGATTAAAGATAAAAACGGAAAGACTCAAGAAGTATTAATAACAAACTATTGATTTATGTTATGTGTTAGTGTTCGTACAATAGTTTTGATCATTTTATTTTTGGCTAAATCGTTAAAGTTCAATATTGAAATGTAATAAATATAAATAGAATTTGTATTTATCATCTACTAGCTCTATAATAATCTTATAGAGTTTTTTTATATAATAAGATTGAATTACGGAGGGGGATAGTATGATGAGCAATTCGAAATGGCTTAAGTATGATTTACATATGCATTCATTTGCTTCAAAACACAAGGACAATGGTAGGGTCAAAGAAATGGATGCACAGTCTTTTGCTGACATATTGATCAATGCTGGTGTTGAAGTTTTTAGTGTGACTGATCATAATGTTTTCGATAGTGATTTTTATTCGAAACTGACAGATTATATAAAGGATAAAAATATTAGGCTGATTTACGGGATTGAACTAGATGTTTATGTAGACAGTAATAACTTTTTTCAAATGGGAGCATATTTTTCTCCAAATGTCGATATGACAAAAATAGATCCTATTATAACTGAACTATACAAAGACGGAAAAAAACCATTGTTAAGTGAGATAATTGCGAGATTATTTCAGTTAAAAACAAAGTTTATACTTATACCCGAAGGTAATAAAGCGAAAGGAATTGTTGATGTTTTAAAGCATCTCGACGATATTTCTAAAGATGATATATATAAATTTGCGATGTATAAAATTTTTAGCGCATATGACGTTAGACCGAGCTTTAATGAAATAAGCCAAAATGAATGGGCAGCTAACTTTTATACACATTCAGTAAGAGCTGATGAGATTCTTAGAGATAAGACAGGACAAGATAGAAGAACATTGCTCGATAATATCAGAAAAAGAATCCATGATGAAAACTTCCAGCTTGAAGAAGACGAGAAGGCATTGTATGAGTATATTGTTAACTACGGTTCATATTTCTCATATTTTACTTTTAGTGATTGGCACAACTCCGAACCTTACTCACCCGTTTTGAATAACTTCATTTTTGGATCTTACGATACATATTTTGATTCGTTTGAAATGGCTGTTCTTGATCCTAAGTCAAGAATCATAAGAACTACTGATAACGAAGTGGTCATTCCTGGTAATATACTTGGTTCCGTACAGTTTAGCATGAAAGGTGTTCAACATCCCATCCGATTTTCACCAGGTTTAAATGTAATAGTAGGGAAACGAGGTAGTGGTAAATCGCTTTTACTATCTGTCATAGAAAGATTAAGTAATCGCGAGAGCTTGGACATTAAAGAATATAAAGCATTTGATATTAAGAATATTTCTGGTAATTACTATGATGGAATCCCACTTTCAGAGGGACAATTATCATCAATTGCAATAATAAAGCAGGATAAAATTAAAGAGGTTTACGAGAACCCAGATAGAGCATTACAAACAATTTCAAGTAAGTTTCCGATACTTGCACCTTATGACAAATCAAAGTTGGAACTAGTATTATCAATCGCTCAAGGTGTTAAGCCATATGATAAAAACTACAAGAGCATAACTTCAATAATAAAGCAAATCAGGAGACTGGATTTCTACACCTTTACTAGTCGCAATAAACTCAATTTCAACACAATTGATGGATATTTCAATAATGCAGAAACAATGTTGAGTAAAATAAAGACGGATATTTCTTCAACAGGAATAAACAGTGAACGTATAAGTACTCAACTTTCAGACTTGAGAAATAGTCACGGATATTTTAAGAAATTATATGAACTCTATAATTCCATTTTTGATAAACATAATACAAGAATTGGTGTAGTAAATAAGGGGAAAACTGAATTGCAGAGAGTTATGACAGATCTAAGACGTGAGATTAGTCAAATATTAACCAATCTAAAAAATAACTTTTCAATTTTGCTTGAGTTTAATAAATTAAAACATCTGCTGGATAATTTCACTTTAGATGCTCCACAAATAGGTAAAGCCATCGTGAATAAATATATGTTTGTTACTACATATAAAATTCCAGATAACATTACGGATCTGCTTGTTGAAGAATTAACAAACTCAATATCAAAACTAAAGAACGATACGAACTCTATAGCGTTACTCGAAAGGTATGTTAATGGAGAAAAAAATTTAAAATCTACAGTGTCGAATATGACAGATGGTTTGAAAAAGTTCATAAACAGTGATATTTTTTTACCAAAGAAAGAATTTTATCAAATGAACAGCAAGTCTGTTCCGAATTTAGAGATTAACAATTATAATGATATTTTGAAACTATTAGAAGAGGGGTTAATCACCAACTTATCTAACGCATCCTTAGGTATGCAAAGCGTTGCCTATCTCGATTTAATTTTTGATCTTTCTGAAAGCATTCTTATGTTTGATCAACCAGAAGATAATATTGACAATGATTACATAAGTAATTACCTCGTTCCATTAATTAAGTCGAAAAAACGAGACAAGCAACTGATTTTTGTAACACATAACCCATCTGTAGCAGTTTATGGTGACGCATTCAATTATATTTATGCTGAAAATGATGGCAATATCATATATACTAATTATTTTATTGAAAACACTGAAGATAAACTCAATATCATGAAAATATTAGACGGTGGGAAACCATCATTTTCAAACAGAAACAAAAAATATGGAAATATCTTAGGAGAAGAAGAATATGGAAATAATAATATCTAGAGTAGCCGAAGGAATTGCAATTGTGAATCAAGAAATAATTGAAGTATACAAAATGGATGAATCTATAACATTTTCTAAATTCATTGAACTTTTACTCAGCTTGAATCTAAAAGAAGAGATAGCATTAAAAAACACAATAAATGATCCATCAGAGGCTGAAAATGAATTGGTTAATCTATTAACTGCTCTAGTTGCTGATTACAACCTTAAAGTAATTGAGTTGGCTGATTTTATAAAAACTCAAAACGTTCAAGGGAATTAATCGAGAATAAAAAAGTAAAAATCATTGTTGCTACCGATAATACTTGTGAACAGTAACGCCAAGTGGTTGTCAATTAAGCAACAACTAGCGTTCAAGTGGTCGGCAAGTGGTTATCAAGTGATAGGGTAAAAATCGAGGGAAACCAAGGTTTTAATGAATTATTGTGCCACTGGCATGTAGACAAAAATTGACTTATTGCATATACTACAAATAGCGTGGAATACTGGCTTTCAATAAGGCCTAGAAGATAGAAACTCTCAAATATGGGAGTTTCTTTTCTTTTGCAGAAAAAAATGTAGTATTCAACCCTTGGATAACTTCAGTTTTTGATAAATTTACTGAACCCTGAAAGGTTGGAATCGATGTGCCAAAGGTACTGGATACATATCAGCAATGGGAGGCTGATGGAGTACTTGATGAACGAATAAAAAGTATTCAAGACATGGTAGCAAGGCGGATTATCCAAAAGGATATCGCCAAAGCCATGAACGTAAGTGAGAACACTCTTATCAAATTGAAACGTTCTCATCCCAGGTTAAATCAAGCATTTATTAATGGCGATGATGAACTGAAGTATAAACTCATGGATGCACTCTTTCAACGAGCTGTTGGTATGGAATATGAGGAAGTACAAACCATCATTGAAGAAACATCATCGGGAACGAAAAAACGTCTTGTGAAAACCAAGAAGAAATCACTCCCCGATTTTAATGCACTCAAATACTTATTAATTATCAAATTCGGACGTGAGTTCAACGAACGTAAAGAAGAAATAGACATCATGCTAAAACGCATAGAAAAAGGCGAGGAAACCTGGATTAATGAACATAGTGATGAAGAAACCCTCGGAGTTGTCAATATACGAAAACAACCCAAGAAATAATGATGCTGCAGTTGATGCTGTAGCCAATAGTATCAAAGAGTTTGGATTCAAGGTTCCGATTGTGATTACCAAGGATCTGGTTATTATTGCTGGCCACACTAGGCTCAAAGCAAGCCTCAAACTTGGATTAGCAACTGTTCCTTGTATTGTTGCTGATGACCTCACAGAAGGGCAAATCAAGGCCTTTCGTTTGGCAGATAACAAGACAGCAGAACTTGCGACATGGGACTTTAGCAAGCTTGAAGAGGAACTTGAACATATCGATATGGACATGCTTCAATTCGGATTTGAAGATTTACACTCAGATGTTCCAGATAATGCAAGTGATGATGACTTTGACCCTTCGGATGAAATCAGTGAAACACCTTACTCTGAACTTGGGGATATCTATCATTTAGGTAATCATAAAGTCATGTGTGGCGATTCCACTAAGAAACAAGATGTTCACAAACTCCTGGAAGGACAAAAAATCGATATGATCTTCACGGATCCACCATACAATGTGGACTATGAAGGTTCAGCTGGAAAGATTAAGAATGACAAGATGGAAGACAATAGCTTCTATCTTTTTTTATTAGATGCTTTTACAAACATGTTTGAAGCAACCAAAGAAGGTGGAGCAATCTATGTTTGTCACGCTGCGACTGAGCTGAAGAATTTTTTACTTGCATATCTAGAAGCTGGGTTCAAATACGCAGAACAATTGATCTGGGTTAAAAATGCGTTGGTATTAGGTAGACAAGACTATCACTGGCGACACGAGCCTATTCTTTATGGATGGAAAGAAGGTGCAGCTCATTACTTTATTGATGACCGCACACAGGATACTATCTGGGAATACAACAAACCAAAACGGAATGATGTTCATCCAACGATGAAACCACTAGAACTATGTGGTAGAGCAATAGCGAACTCATCAAGAGTAAATGAGCATGTCTTAGATTTGTTTGGTGGTTCAGGATCAACAATGATCGCATCAGATCAGCTTCAAAGAAAAGCATACCTAATGGAGCTAGATGAAAGGTTTGTTGATGTCATTGTGAAAAGATACATCAGACATAAAGGATCAAGTGAAAACTGCTATCTGATCCGTAAGGGTAAGAAGATATCACTGGATACGATTAATGACTTTCAAAATTTATCACTATAGTGAGCATTTAGTGTCGAAATGACTTGATATAAAAGGTCTTTAGAGTGATATATATATATATACCAAAAGGTAGAAAGTAGGTCACAAAATGGATAAACAAATCAAGTTATCAGAATGGATTCAAAGATTTAATACAGGTGAATTTGATAAGACTGATAGCAAAGCTCAAATTGAAGCTGGGTGGTTCGATTGGTTTTGTAGAGATTCAAGTCTAGCAAACAAAACAAAGAAGATGGGAAACATCATCAAGCAAATCAAAACAGGAGGAAAGGTTGACCTTGAAACTAGTTATGTCTGGTTCAAAAACAACTGCCCACTTAACGGTCCACTTTATGATGATTTCAGAATTGCAGACATTGATAGCAACAATAACCTCTTTGTGGTTCAAATCGATTGTGTGTGGAACGATTCAAGATACACAGTATTCGAAAGACTTGATGGATTTGAAAAACCAGTCTTTCAAACAGACTCATCCAGAGAACTAGTGAAATGGTTCAACAAAGGATGGGCAAAGTAATGTTTATTGAATACAATGCGCATCCTAAAGGGATCAAAACAACAGACTGTGTCGTTAGAGCAGTTAGCACCGCTTTAAACAAAGATTATATGGAATGCAGACGTGAACTGAATCAACTCAAACGAGATTGGAAGTTTAAGAGCTACAAAGATACTGAGTTCTTATACAAGTATTTTGAAGGAAAACCTAGACTCATATTCAAAGCAGTAAAAGGTGAACCAAGAATCAAAGGTTCTGATTTTACTGGTTTACATCCAGAAGGAACTTACATCCTAAAAATGACTGGACATGTTACAGTATGTAAAGATGGCGTTATCATGGATACTTGGGACTGCACATACAGAAGCGTCTATACAGCATGGAAGATTGACTAAAGGATAAAAACATGAAAACAAATTTTATACGCAAAGCAACCTCATCAGAACTGATACCACATGATGAATTTCTCATTGAAAAACAAGTCATCATTGATAAAGACCTATTCGAATGTTTCATCAAAGATCCACTCAATGACTATGATTTTATCAAAGAGAATCTTGAACACATGTATTGTGACCAAGATGAAGTGTTCCACTGTATCTTTGTAACATCCGATTCACACGATTTTGGTATCCTGGTTGAAAGCGAAGGATATCATTATGCAAGATATACAGCTTATTTACCAAAAGCAGCACTTAAATAGGTAATAACATTCAAAGCAAACTAGGGAAGCTCATCAGCTTCCTTTTTCTTGCTAGAAAGAGGACAACATGAAAATCATAACAAGCGAATCAGTCTTTAGTGGACATCCGGATAAAATCTGTGACCAAATCAGTGATGCGATACTTGACGCAATCCTGGAACAAGACCAGGCAGCAAGAGTAGCAGTTGAAACAGCAATCAAGGATGACTTAGTCGTTATCTTTGGTGAGGTGACAACTACTGCAAGCGTTCAATTCTCAGATATCGCAAAACGAGTACTCAAAGAAATAGGGTACATGGAAGAGTTTTGTATATTAGAAAAGATATCCAAACAATCTCCAGACATTGCACAAGGTGTTAATGAAACCCTAGATCATCAACAAGGTGCTGGTGATCAGGGGATGATGTATGGATTTGCATGTAATGAAACACCAGAACTCATGCCACTACCGATTATGGTTGCGCATGAAATATCCAAAGAAATAGATACACTTAGAAAAGCTAAGTATAATTACATCTTTGGTCCAGATGGTAAATGTCAAGTATCTGTAAGGTATGTAGATGGACAACCATTCGCATACGATACAATTATTGTTTCTGCTCAAACTAGACCAGAAGCATCATTGTTATTAGCAAAAGAAATCATTATCGAAGAAGTACTTAAACCACTGATAGGTAAAGACCTAAGTGGTATCAATATTTTAATCAATCCAACTGGAGCATTTGTCATCGGTGGATCTTATGGAGATTCTGGGTTAACTGGTAGAAAGATTATTGTAGACACCTATGGAGGTTATGCAAAACATGGTGGTGGAGCCTTTTCTGGCAAGGACGTAAGCAAGGTTGACCGCAGTGCGAGTTATTATGCCAGATTCGTAGCAAAAGCCCTTGTGGAGGCAGAATTGGCCGACACGTGCGAAGTCTGTGTGTCCTATTCCATCGGTGTAGCAAATCCAGTGGCAGTGTCAATTGATTCCTTTGGTACTGGTAAACTATCAGATGATCAATTGTTTGATTTGGTGAATCAACACTTTGATTTCACTCCTGGAAACATTCGTAAAGAATTAGAATTTGAAAATGTGAAATTCCAGGAGCTTGCAAAGTATGGACACATGGGCAGAGAAGATTTACCTGTTCGTTGGGAACATGTTGAAGCAAAAGCAGCTGAGCTTAAGGTTGCATATGAAAAAGCCAAAGGTTCTGCATAATTTTTATAAGTCGGACTCATGGAGAACTGCTCGAGAGTTAAAGATAATGACAGTTGATAGTCTATGTGAGCGATGTGGAGCAATCGGTATTGAAGTTCACCATAAGGTGAGACTTTCAATCGATAATGTAAATGATACATCTATTAGTCTAAATCAAGACAACTTAGAACTACTCTGTAGGGATTGTCACAACAAAGAGCACAAGCGCTTTAGTAAAGAAGATAGATTCGATAAAGATGGAAATCCAATCAATCCTAAAAAACCTCAGTAAAATAAGCATTGTTTGATATAATGTTTATAAAAGAGGTATATTTATGTTCGAAGATAAGGTTATTGGATTTTCTAAAACAGAAACTCAAATTGAGTTTATTACATGGAAAGATTCATCAAAAAAGCCACTTCAAAGAATTAGTTTAGATAGAGAAGGTAAATTCTTTGTAGCTGTAGGTATTAATCCCTCAAAAGCGGACGGAACAAGACTTGATAACACAAATGTAAACCTTATAAATATCCTAAGTGAAGATTTATGGAGAGATTATAAAGGATATTATTTGACCAATTTCAGTCCAATAATGAAAACTGATGGATTTAAGAACAATGAAATTAATGAAATGGATGTTAGTTTCATGGTTTCAATTTTGAATGAAGCTTTTTCTAATAAATTAAGAGTCGTCCTTTTTTACGGTAGAAACTCAAAAACGAAATATAGCAAGGCATTTACAAAAGATTTCTGTTGTATTCTTGAAAAACTATCTACATCAGATAACCTATTTATAACCTATGATAAAAATAATAATTTCGCTCATGGTAGAGCCATAAAAGGTGTAATGAAATACAATGATAGTTATAGAGATCAAATTGGTATCCCCCCTACCACAAGTTGTTATACAGATGATGGTACCGTACAGGGTGGCAATTAAAAAACGGAAGCAAGTTTTTTTGAAATACTGAAAAAGGTTGGTGAAAAATAGTAGATGGCTAAGAAAAACTACAATATTACCATTACAAAAAAGGATAAACTCGACTCTCATTTAATCACAATCAATGAAAAAATGACTCTCTTTCGGTATCGACCAATTAATAACTACACTATCAAGCAACTTCTAGAAAACAAGATAACTCTAACTAGACCAGATGCATTCAATGATCCATATGATACTAGTTTTGTAGTTGATATTGAAAAACTTTCTAAATTTTTTGTTGAAAACTTTTCTACCGATATTTTAAATGAATACGCCAAAAGTATTGGATTAAATACCAAAAACCCATACAAGATTTCTGAATATTGGATTAAAGATCTATATGAATCAAATCAGAAATTTTTGAGACAACTTTTCATAGTAGCTTGTTTTTCTGAGAAAGTGGATAATGAAGTTATGTGGGCCCATTATGCAGATAATGGTAAAGGATTTTCATTGGAATACTTTTATAAGGATCTAATTACTGTTAAAGATTATCACAATCAATTCGTAAAGGATATTAGCTTAGAACTTCTTAAGCAGTTCCCTGTATTATCGGATTCACTAGAAAACTTTAATCAGCAAGATTATTCTCAGTATGGAATATACAAAGTAATCTATAAAAACTCAAAATACGACGGAACTGAATTATTGAAAAACTCACTTGAAGTAGCATTAAATGGAATGAGCGATTTCAATACTACATATCTAGATTTGTTGAAAAAATATAAAGAGAACAATGTTAATCTGTACACTCCTGAGAATTTAAAGATCATGTCAGACACAATTGTGTTTACCAAAAAAAAGGCATGGTCTTATGAGAATGAATGGCGTATGCTCCTCCCCAACTTACTAATTGATTTTGCAAATATTCAAAAGCAACATTATACTATTGACTTTGAAGTGTATCCTAATGCAGTATACCTTGGTGAATTTGCAGAAGTTTCTACTAAAGTAATTATCTATAACTATTGCTACACAAATGGAATACAGTTATACCAGATGTTTTCAGATTTACGCAATAAAAAATACCGATTAAATAAACGTGAAGTAACAAAGGCTCAAATGCTGAGTTTCTTGAATCAAGCAAAATAAAGTATCTAATCACTAAGAGGCGACTTCGGTCGTTTTTTTCTTGCTATTTTCTCTCTTTAGAGTGATATATATTACTAACCTTAGGAGGTACTTGTCATGTTCAAAATTGGAGACAAAATCAGAATCATCGATATGAAGGGTGAAGATCATTATAACGGTAGAGAAGGTGTCATTGAATACATCGATGGACTCGATCAACTACATGGCACCTGGGGAGACTTAGCAATTATCCCAGAGGAAGACTTAATTGAGGTAATTAACAATGACATGCAGCTTGTGTAATAAAGAAATCTTGGGTGACTCACACAACGCACACCCAATCGGAAACGAAGAGTGCTGTTCAGAATGCAACAGTTCAAGAGTGATTCCGCTTAGATTGTTTCTAAGTGGTATTTATCAAAACAAAGCATTAGTATTAAATCCCGATAATTCAATAGCTTTTATAAAACCAAGAGGTACAGCATTCGAACTGGATGAACTTCAAGAACAAGTCAAAGGATACATCGAGGTATACCCTTTGAGAATCCCTCGTCATATTGTTTTGGTTAATGAAGAAGGCTTGATACATAATATGGAGTTCAATAACCTAGCAAGTAGAGTCTTTGGAATGAAGGCAGTAGGACCGGTCATGATATGTCCAGAAGCTATATTTGAGTGAGGTGCTGTTGTGTCAAAATTAAAAGATATCAATATAGAACTAGAGCGACTACGGTCGCTTTTTTCGTCCGTTGACGAAACCAAAACTCAACTAGTAGATAACCTACTTGAGCAAGCAGCATTTATGAAGGTTGAACTTGGAATTCTTCAGGAGCAAATTAGAAGGCATGGTGCAGTTCAAGTTTCAAGTAAAGGTGCTCAAAGACAGACAGAAGCTGCAAAATATTATACTAAGCTCATTAATTCATATGGGACAGTCATCAAAACACTGAACTCAATCATGGGTAAAAATGTTATTGATGGTGATGATGCATTCGATGAGTTTCTTAAGAAAGCAAACACCTGATGAACTATCTCATTGAATATCACCGCCAAATAGAAGATGGAAACATCCTGGTTGGTGAAGAACTAAAAAAACAACTAGATATATTACTCGAAGATCTAGAGAACCCAAGATACGTTTTTGATGAAGCACCAGGAAATCTTCGAATTGATTTTATAGAAACCTTTTGTAAACACACAAAATCACCATTTAATGGTCAACCATTTATACTTGAACTATGGGAGAAAGCAATTATCCAGGTAGCTTATGGATTCAAATTGAAGGATTCTGGTCTGCGTAGATTCAATGAAGTGATATTACTCATTGCACGTAAGAACGGAAAGACAACTTTTATTGCTGGTATAGACCTTGCTGAGTTCTTTTTATCAAAAGGTGGTGTTGATATCGTCTGTGCTTCCAATACAAGTGAACAAGCCAATATTCTCTTTGAGGAGATCAACAATATGCGAGAGCAATCTCCTGCACTGTCTAATGAGAAGCGCAGTAAAAAGAATATCTTCTTTATCTATTCTCCTAGGACAAAAAATAAAATCAAAAAATTATCAGCTCAGAGTAGAAACAAAGATGGTTATAACATTGAGGTTGGTTGTATTGATGAAGTTCACGAAATGACCGATTCAAAGGTTTATGATGCGATAAAACAAAGCCAATCGACTAAGAAAGAACCCTTAATCTTCATCATTACAACTGAAGGGACTACTGTGGGTGGTTTTCTAGATAATAAATTGGATTATGCAAGGAAGATGCTAAAAGGTGAAATAACTGATGAGCGCGTACTTCCTTGGCTATATACCCAAGACAACACTCAAGAAATATATGATGACTCCAGAAATTGGCAGAAATCAAATCCAAGTATTGGTGTTGTGAAACTGAATTCATATCTAGAAGATGTCATGAATAAATCGAAGAATGATCATTCAACAAGAGTTACGATGTTATGTAAAGACTTCAATATCAAACAAGTCGATCAAGGTGCATGGCTGTCATTTGATGACCTAAATAATGAAGCCAAGTATGAGCTAAGTACACTCAAGAACTCATATGCAATAGGTGGAGTTGATTTATCATCTACCACAGATTTAACAGCTGCAATCCTTGTTATTCAAAGGAAAGATGACAACAAGAAATACATTTTATCACAGTTCTTCATGCCAAGTGAAGTGGTTAAGAAACGCATGGAAGAAGATAACGTACCATATGATATTTGGATTAAAAGAGGATTAATTACACTGACTGAGGGTAGTCAAAACGATTTCTCTTTAGTTTCACAGTGGTTTATGAGAATGATTCAAGAACATCAAATTAGACCATTATGGGTTGGCTTTGATCCATGGAATTCACAGTATTGGATTAAGGAAATGGAAGATTTAGGGTTTAACATGGAAAAGGTTCGTCAAGGTGTTTATTCTCTATCAGAACCCATGAAACAACTTGAAGCTGACTTAAAGAATAAGACAATCATCTATAACAATAATCCGATTTTAAAATGGTGTCTATCTAACACACAAGCAAAAGTAGACTTGAATGGTAATATCCAACCTTCGAAACTGAATTCAAAATACAAGCGTATTGATGGAACAGTTGCTTTAATAATTGCTTACGCAGTTCTAAATAGGTATAAGATAGATTACGAAAACATGATAAAATAAACTTATGTATGAAAGCGAGTTGATTAATATGACAACCAAAAAATATAACAAGAACGAAATAACTGATAAACTATGCATGCTCTATGATTTCATCGGCTATAAGATAAGAGATGATTATGCATTAACATCCATCACATGTTCTTCGTATGGCAATGAACATAATTTATTAAATCAAGATGCATTGGCAATAGTTGGTGATCATGTTATAAAACTCATAGTCACTTCAAATACATATCAGTACAATAATTCTATCTCGCGGAAAGATATATCTAATGTTTATCAGAAAGTGGAAACAAATGATAATCTTGAGAAAATTGGGGTTAAATTTAATATTGACGTATTCATGCTATGGAATAATTCTGATTTAAGTGGAGATAAGAAGAGAGCGACAACAATTGAAGCGATTATTGGAGCGATCTTTCTAAGTAATGGACTTCAATACGCCATTGAGTTCACAGAAAGAATTGGGTTAATTGAAAAAAGGGATCAAACTATTTTGGATATCATCCCCCTCGAAATATTTGAAAAAAGATTGTCTGAGATGAGTGAATATGGATATCAAAGCTTAGTGTTTTGTATTATTGATGCTGTTTTTTCAATTGGAGCTAATTACACTAGCACAAAAAGGACCGTTGAAAGGTTTTCTAAATATATCGGATTAAACATAACAGATCAATATACCGTCAGTCAATTTGTATCCGAATTTAGTTTTCAAAGTCCTGAAGTGCTAGCTGCATCAGTCTTTGATAATAAACAACGAACCTCTACAACCAATGGGATACTTAAGGCCGAGGCAGTTGTTCAATACTTAAATGTATTGCATCAATTCGGAATTGAAACCAAAGATGACTTACTAAAAAATAAAGAGAATATGGAACTCATGAAATCACTTAAGCAAATCAAAGGGCAATCCAAATTACTTACTTTTGATTATGCATTGATGCTTTCAGGAGATACAGGAACTTTCAAGAAAGATCGACATATCATTAACTTTTTTACTAAGTATTTGAAGACAACAAATCTTGATGATCAAAATTTGCAATCTGAGTTCAATATGCAACTTAAAATCGTTCAAAAAAGGTATCCTGATTTTAATATGAGAACACTCGATGGAGTGATTTGGCAGTTTATGTCAAGCAAGAAATAAGTGGGGAATCTATGGGCATATTCACTAGAAAGAAAAAGGAAGGCTCATCGAATACCTTCCAGTTATTAAATCAAAACAATACATTCTTTACTCCTTTTGGAACCAACATTTCAAAAAGTGATGTCGTGAAGATATGTGTTGATCGAGTAGCGAGCCAGTGTGCGAAACTCAAACCAAGATACATCAAAACTGAAGCAGATAAGACAGTGACCGAAAAACAAGGTCGACTGTCTTTTCTTTTAAAGCATAAGCCCAATCCGCTGATGACACCTTATGATTTCATCTATAAAGTGATTACCCTGTTGCTACTGAATGATAATGCTTTTGTTTATCCTATGTTTGATTCAGTGAATGGAGGACTCAAAGCACTTTATCCACTCAGACCAATTATGGTCGAATCGCAAGTCGACAATGCTGATGGATACTACTTAAAGTTCTATTTTGAGGATGGACAACAGTTCACACTCCCTTATGAAAATGTCATTCACTTAAGGAAGTACTTTGCCTCGAATGATATCTTTGGTGGAACTGGATCATCAGGTGATCATGAAGCCATATTAAAAACTATCTCAATCAATGAGAATGTGCTTCAAGGGATAGACAACGCAGTCAGATCATCGATACAGATTAAAGGGATCATCAAGATGAACGGTATGCTTTCTGAAGCAGATAAAAAGAAACAAAGAGAATTGTTTGACTCAGCACTCAATGATTCAATTAGCAACAAAGGCAGTTCAATCATACCAGTGGATTTAAAATCCGAGTATGTTCCATTAACTGTCGACCCAAAGTTGATTGACAAAGAAACACTCGAATTCTTACAGTCAAAGATACTTGACTATTTTGGAGTATCAGCACCCATCTTCGCTAACAAATACAGTGAAGAAGATTTTAACTCATTTTATGAATCAACCATTGAGCCTCTAGCCATTCAGCTATCTGAGGCTTTTTCTTTGGGATTACTCACCGAGAATGAGTTAACTCGTGGTGAGGAGATTATTTTCTATAGTGAACGATTGCAGTATGCAAGTTGGAATACAAAAGTGAGTGCCATCGAAAAACTGATGAGCCTAGGGATCATGACCTTAAATGAATCCAGAGCATTGCTTGGACTAGAACCTATTGAAGGTGGAAACAAGCGACTGCAATCGCTCAACTATGTGGATGCAGATAAGGCAAATAAATATCAAGTAGGTGAGGAGGATAATCATGAAAGTAACAGTTAATGGAACCATATCAAAAGAAGCACTCAAAGTGATTCTAGAAACACAAAAATCAAAGACTCAAATTATCGATGAGTTTTGTAAAGAAAACAAGATAACAAACTTTCAGTACAAAGATTCTGAGCTAGAATACTTTGTCGAAGGTAAACCATCAAAACCAAAAGTGGAGGTAAGAACCAATGATTAAAGAAACAAGACTAGCAGATGTCAAGTTTGAAGAAACCGAAGGCAAGATGACGCTAGAAGGCTATGCGATTGTCTTTAACCAGGAAACACTAATTGGAGATGAAGCTTATGGTTTTGTGGAAGAGATTGATCGTCATGCACTTGAAAATACCTTAATGAAGGATGTTCCTATGAAATATAACCATATGGACTCGTTTTTAATTATTGCCAGAACCAAGAATAAATCACTGACATTGTCGGTTGATAACAATGGATTGAAAGTTCATGCAGAACTTCTGGACACCCAATCCAATCAAGACATCTACAAAATGGTCCGAAGTGGCCTGCTTGATAAGATGAGTTTTGCTTTCACTGTTGAAGAACAGTCGTGGAATAAAGAAGGCAAAATCCCTAAACGTACCATCACTAAAATCGGAAGGCTATATGATGTCTCTGTGGTAGACACACCAGCTTACGATTCAACCAGTATCTATGCTCGTTCTTTAGAGTCTATGGATGTAGAACTAAAGGCTATGGAATTAGAAGAGCAGAAAAAACAAGTTGAAGTGATGAAAAAGAAGATTCGTATCAAAACAAATTACTAATTCAAAAGGAGAAAAATCATGAATTTGGAAAAAAGACGTAAAGAAATCGAAGCACGTTTGACAGAAATCCGTTCACTCGTCGAAGCGGAATCAGATGTTGCAAAACTTGAAGCATTCGATACAGAATGTAATACCCTACAAGAGGAACGCTCAGTCATTGATAAAAAGATGACGATTGCATCCAAAGTTGAAATCAAACCGATTGTCATTGATACACGAATTGATAACAAGGAAACCCTAGAACTTCGCGGTAAACAACTCAGAGAAAACCGTGTGATTCAAGTGTCAAGCTCTGAAGTACTGCTTCCAGAAACCGTATCAAACAAGCTTGCACCAGTTCCTTATGCACAAGTTTCAACATTGGTAGATAAGGTCAATATCATCAATTTAAATGGTGGGGAAACCTACAAGAAATCCTTTGTGAAATCAAATGGTATTGCTGGAACCACTGTAGAAGGTCAACCTTACAGTGAAACTGAACCAACATTTGGTTATGTCACCATCACCAAAGTAAAGATTACAGCATACACCGAAATCACCGAAGAACTCGAAAAACTTCCAAGTATTCCTTATCAAGCAGAAGTATTAAGAAACATCAACGTGTCCTTGAAAAAGAAAATCTCTGAACAAATCCTTCGTGGTGCTGGAACATCGAATACCTTCACTGGAATCTTCAGTGATCAAGCAGTTGCTTTAGCGGATACAACTCCACTAGAAATTTCTGCAATCACTGATACGACGCTTGATGACATTATCTTTGCTTATGGTGGTGATGAGGAAGTTGAAGGCGGAGCAGTTCTTATTTTGAATAAGAATGACCTTCGTGCATTTGCTGGATTACGTACTTCAGAAGGACGAAAAGTACACACTGTTGACTATATCAACCAAACCATCGATGGCATTCCTTATGTGATCAACTCACATTGCAAAGCAATCGCAGATAACGCAACCGCTGCCGGTGAATACGCAATCGCATATGGTTCGCTTAAGAACTATGAAGTGCCAATCTTCTCACCAGTAGAAATCGGTAAGTCAACAGACTATAAATTTAAAGACGGTATCATCTGCTATAAGGCTTCGGTCTTTACTGGTGGTAACGTTGTTGGTTATAAAGGCTTCCTTCGCATCAAGAAGAAAGCAGCTGCCTAGTAGAGAAAGGATGATTGAACATGGCCATACTGGATACGGTTAAGAAAGCATTGTTGATTCCTCTATCGGAAACATATGCTGATGAAGAATTACAATCGCATATTGAAGCGTGTAAAGAACTCATACGTTCTGTCGGTGTGGCTGATGAAGTCGTGAGTGGTGAGGGAGTTCCAATTGTGGACTCTCTCATCCTTATCTACTGCAAGACTTTTTTTGGTTTTAAGAACGACGGATCTGTGAAGGAACTTCCGAAGAGTTTTGAAATGCTCGTTAAACAATTAGCCTTAACGAAGGGAAGTATATCTTAATGTTCCCTAGCTCACCAAATATTAGACTTACATTGCTCAAAATTAATGGTGTACAAGACACTATTGGTAATCGCAAGTTAACACTCATCAGTTCCAAAGAAGTTATCGGTATTAATTTCTCAGTAACATCGAAGGAATTTTATGAAAGTAAGAAAACCGACATTCGCATTGATGTTGCAGTTAGAATCCAAAGTTTCTTATACGATGGAAGCAGGAATGCTATGATCGATTCAAAGATTTATAAGATTGAACGTACATACATCAGTGGTCAATTCATTGAGCTTTATCTTGTAGAAGCCAAAATTAGGATAGGTGATATCAATGGTCTCGTTGGATGAATTAGCTGTTGAGATAAGCGAACTTGTCGAATCTTATGCAGAAGATGTTATTAAGGCTATGGCAAAAGTGCTGGATGAAACTGCTGAGAAAGTACTCACTTATATTCAATCAAAAGCACCAAGAAGCGGTATGTCTTATGGTTTTGCAGACTCATTTGTTGCAATCCCAGAAGGGCAAGGTATCAACAAGCGAATCGCTATTTATTCAAGCAATAAAGGAAGGTTGACGCATCTACTTGAGTTTGGATTTATGCATCGAGGTGGTAAGTTTGTGGGACCACGTCCATTCATGCGTCCAGCTTTCGATGCATTCGCACCGGACATGGTGGAGCAAATCAAATCGATAATTGAAAGAGGTGGATCCTCATGAGTGTTCTAGAACTAATATACCAGGTGCTCAACAGTGTTTTACCAAATCGAGTCACCTATGGAACGAACATTATCGATGCAAATGAGCTCCATATCTATCCATTTATTGTCTATCAAGAAATCAGTGATAGAGTTCAGAAATATGCAGATAACATGTCTTTGGTTCGAATTATCACTTACCAAATCACACTTGTCACAGAATCAAAGGACCCCACAATTGAAGATCAATTAGAATCAGCACTATATCAATCTGGGCTTAATTATCAAATGATTACCGAGTACGTCAATGACGATAACTCGATTAATCGTGTTTACGAAATCAAACAGGAGGAAATAAAACATGAGTAATAAGGTCACTTTCGGACTAACGAATGTCCATTATGCGCTAGCTACTATTGGAACAGATGGTTCCTGGTCCTTTGGTACACCCAAAAGATTAGCAGGTGCTCAAGAAATCACGACTGAAATCATCGGTGGAAGCTCACAAGTCTATGCAGATGACAAAGTCATAGCAACCCTTGTATCGAATTCAGGTTCAACTGTCACACTCAAATTCACAGAGATTGATGATGAATTTAAGAAGGATATCTTTGGATTTAAAACAGACACCAATGGTAACTTCGTTGAAGTCGTCAATAGTGAAACAAAGACATTTGCGTTGGGATATGAGATTCAAGGCGATGCGAAAGCACGTCGTATATGGTATTACCTTTGTACAGCGACACCTTCGGGAGATTCTAGCAAATCGAAAGCTGACTCCATTGAAGCGAATTCTATCTCTCTTAACATCACTGCTCGTCCGATCGAATCAGGAAGCAATCTAATCCTTCGTGTTATTGCGAGTGTTGGAGATACAAATTATATTAATTTCTTGTCGACAGCACCAGTGCTTCCGACATTCATCTAAGGAGGATTGAACCATGGAAAAAGTGATTAAACTGGGTGATAAGGAGTACAAACTCCATTCATCACTCTTTACGATTATCGATTATCGTAATGTGTTCGGATCTGAATTGTTTAGCGACATCAAGAAACTCGAAAAGGGCAAGAATATCAAAGAAGAAGATTTCTCACTTGTGATTGATACGATTTTTAGAATTATCTATGTACTTCATCGTCCTTTTAGCAAGACATCTTATAACGATTTCTTAATGGCACTAGATTTTGGTATCCTTAGTGATACAGAAGAATTAGGAATTCTATCTCAGACCATCGGGGAGATGTTAGGCACTCTCCAAAAAAGCACCAAACCATCCCCACAGTCTAAATGATGAGCCAGAGTTTGGTGCGACTTCAAATATCATATTTAACTTGGCTCATCTAGGACTATCGATAGAAGATTCAAAGTATTTCGATTTAACGACTTATTTTGAGCTAGTTCAGCTTGAAATGAAAGTGATTCATAATGAAAAAAGTAGCCGCTTAGCTACTCAATCTGATATTGATGCATTTTTGATTTAACACTTAGTTGTCTTTCTCAAATGTAATTATGACCATAGTTAGATCTGTGATATTAACCTTATGAACTCTCCAACCATTTTTTGCATGTTTGTTCATTTCTTCTTGAATTTTTTCAGCACCAGTTTCTTTTGACTTGAAAGCTGGTATACGAATTGCAACTACTTTATATTCAATCACTTTTAATCGCCTCCATTAACTTTATATTATCACAAGTGAAATAAAATGTTATTTAAAAGTCACTAGTACATTTTTTAACATGAGTGATACAATATATGTAAATAGACTTTGGGGTGATAATTATGATATTTGTTTCATTTTATTTTAGATATAAGTATCGTGCAATGTTTTTTATTTTTGTGCTTTCTATCGTTTTTGTATCATTAATGTGGGGAAAATATTCTGAAAGTATATTACTTAACCTTATAATTCCGATTGAATCTGCAGTTTTTACATTAGTTATTCCTTCATTAATAGAAACACAAAGTTCATATTATGAGAAGTATCGCATGATGTTTTTTGCTTGTACAGACTTATCGTACCTAAAGAAAAACATAAGGACTAAAGATGACTCTAGTAAAAACATCCTATTTAGATCTATGCATGATCATTTGGTTTCACATCTTGAGATTATGAAACAGTTATTCCATGATGATTGGGAAAATTATTTCATTCGCAATTATGAAAAGAAGATGATGAAACATGAAGCAAAACTTAATGAGCTTGTTGAGAAACACATGCCTAATGAGATGAAACAAGTTTTTGTTGAAAAACGTAAAATGGATATAAGATATCAATTAATCCTTGATGTGTTTTCATACAGTAGAAGTCCTTATGAATCAGTGTATAATTTCTTAAGTGAAACTGATATCAAAACAGAAGAAAATACGTTCAGATCAACAGAAGAATATTTCTATTTTAAAAAAGGTTTGGAATTTGATTCTAGGAAAAAGGAACTTGAGTTTTTCTCAAATAATAGAGAACTGAATCAAATAGTAGAAACATATTATAAACTAGTTAAAAAGTATGCAAGAAAGACATTTTCATCATTATATTGGTTTCACAAATTATACGATCCCCAACTATATAACTCATCAATTATGAACGGAATTATTGAGGAGGTTGCAGACAAAGTGACATCAGCAGTAACTGAAATTCAAGATGATTTGAATCATCAAACTGAAGATATTGAGGGATTACTTGACTTGGCAAAAAATGAAATATTGAATAAAATCCCGGATGACAATCAATGAAGATAGAGTTTGTTAATTGTATATATTTATTAGGCACATCAAAAAACGATGTGCTTTTTATTTTAAGATAAAGAGGTGAGTATAGATGGCAGAAACAGTCAAAGGGTTAAATATAAAATTAAGTCTTGATGGTAGAGATTTAGAAAACGAACTGAAAGAGATTCAATCAGATCTCAAAGAACAGCAGAAGGATCTCAAAGCCATCAATGCAAACCTTAAGTATGATAGCTCAAATGTTGAACTTTGGAAACAAAAACAATCTAAACTGAATGACATCCTTCAAACAACAAAAAAGAAACTAGAAACGCAGAATCAGGAACTCGAAAAAGCAAAACAAGCAGTCAAGCTTGGCCAGATGAGTGAAACGGAGTTTAATAAGCTCGCACGAAATGTTGCTTATACTGAAGCTGAAGTATCCAAACTCAATAAAGAACTGCAAAACACAAGAGCGAAAATTACAGAACTCTCTAATGCAAACTTTGAAAAGATAGGTAAGCTAGGTTCGACATTAACTAAATCAGTCACTGTGCCTGTATTGGGTGCTATATCTGCCCTTAGTGCACTTGCAGTAAAGACTGCTGTTGCTGCCGACAACATTGCTGACACAGCCGCTAAAATTGGCTTGAGTGCCGAGAGTTTACAAGAATGGAACTACGTTGCGAAGATCTCTGGAAGTTCGACAGAAAGCCTAAATAAGGCCTTTATTAAGGTCAATGGGGTTCTTGGCGATATTGCAACAGGTAATGGTGATAAGGTTGCTGATAGCCTAGCACAAATTGGACTCACAGTAGATGACCTTAAAGGATTAAATGCTGATCAAGCGTTCAATTTGATTCGAGATGCATTAGCCGGTGTTGAAGATGAAGCACTTCGAGTGGGTATAGCTAATGAGTTTTTTGGGGATAAGATAGGTTCAGAATTACTACCCATTTTATCACAAGAAAAAAGTGCGATAACTGGGCTTAGAAATGAAGCAAGAGAACTAGGAATTATTACAAACGAACAAGCAGCTATCGCAGGAGAGTTTACCGATGCTATTGATTCAACGAAACAAGCACTCGCTAGTCTTGCGATGGATATTTCTGTTCAAGTCTTACCCATCATGCAAGCCATGCTTCAAAAGGTTAGAGATGAAGTCATTCCTACACTTAAAAGTTGGATCGAAAAATGGAATAATCTAGATTCAGGCACTAAGCAAATTATTCTTACGCTTGGTGCAGTGATTACTGCAGTAGGACCTGTACTATCTATTATTGGTAAAGTTGGTCCGATACTAAATATTGTTTCAACAGCTTTAAGAGCAGTAGGAACATCGGGTTTATTTGCTGGAGCAGGACTTAACTTTGCTACACTCGGCATTGGTGCACTGATTGCAATTATTGCGATGGCGCTCTTTCAAAGTGAAGAATTTCGAGCATTACTATCACGATTAGGTGAAACACTCATGCTTTTATTACCACCTATCATGACGATAGTGGATAGTTTGATGACTGCACTCACACCCATTTTGGATGTCCTCATTGAATTGATTATTATGCTGGTTGAGATGTTAGTTCCAATCATTGATGTGCTATTGGTACCACTCATGGCTCAAATTGGATTTATTGCAGAACTTCTCGAAATGGTAGCACCACTGATTGAAATTATTGGAAAAGTCCTTCAAGCGATATTAGTTCCAGCGATTAAAGTGCTTCAAAAAGTGTTAGAACCAGTCATGGCGGTTGTACAGAAAATTATTGAGTTTCTAGCTAAGATTTTTGAATGGATTGGCGATTTAGGCTCGAAAATGGGTGATATCGCTGGTAATTTTGGTGACATGGTAGGAAGTATTACAGGGAACATTGGTGAGTTTGCATCAAATGTGGCTAAAGGAGTAGGAGACTTTGTAGGTAACGCAGCTGATAAAGTTGGTGGTTTCTTCGGTAAGATTGGTGGATGGTTTGGCGACAAATTCAACCTTAAGCAGAACCAAAGTGTAAGTTCAACAAGCAATGTGAATCGCTCCAATGCGAATACGAATAACATCACCATTAATACTACATCACCAACCTTTGATGTCGATTCTATTAATAGGGCTCTAGGAGGAAGGGTTATATGATAAGAAAAATCTATCTTGAAAATCCTTCTGGGAATAGGTTTTATTTCGATTATCGTAGTGGTTGCCTGATTCATAACATCAGCGGTCTTGGGTTTACTCAAGAACTCACCTATTTGAAATACGATTATCTCCATGATCGGGTTGATCAGTCACAAGGATTGACAGAAATACAAGCAACCCTTACATTTCTAAAAGGGTATCCAGGTTATACAGAACTGATGAACTATCTAAAACTTGGAGAAAAAGAACTCAAACTTTACTATGAAGCGGATGATTCCGCTTTTTGTTTTATTGACATTAAATCAGTTTCAAAACAAGAACTTATTGCAGGTGCATTAAGTTGTCAGATTGTGTTTCAAAAATTATCTTTATGGCTCAAAACACAGACATATACCATTGAGGTTAACGAGTCTACCTTAGGCAAAGTTTATCCATACAGTTATCCATATACCTATTCAGCATTTTATGAAGGTAAAATTCAAATCATTAATCGTGGTATTTTTAAAGCGCCACTTTTGATTGAAATCATGGGTGCGGTAGATGAGCCTGAAGTCATTATCAGAAAAGGCAGTAAAATCATCACTATGTTAAGATTGTTTCATAGTCAAAACAGTGGTGAGATTCATGCGTCTGCTGTTCCAAATAAACAATTCATTCGAAAGATAGACAACGGTGAGATTGTTTCCATCTATGGACTACAAGATTTCACTTGCGACAATTTTTTATTTGTTGAACCTGGCGAGTATGAAATTGAGTTTAGGCCAGGTGTAGCAAATCTCACCACATGCAGAATAACAATTTATGAAGGCTATCTGGGGGTATAAGTATGCAACTTGTATTCCTTGATAGACTTAATTTGGCTTACAAAGACTATGGCTATGTTGATAAGGATTTTGAAATTGCATTAGACCTAGTCATTATTCAAAAGTCATTATTCACAATCAATAAATCAAAGCTGAACGTATCAGTTGGTGACATTGTAATATTAAAAGATGCACCAATTCATTACATTGGGATTGTAGAAAGATTAGAAGTTGCTGACAAGCATCGGACAACAGTCCATGTCTTGGATTTTAAAGAAATGTTTTCGATCGATATTCCTGTTGAAAGTTACACTGGGGATTTAAGCCTATACTTGGAGAACATGCTCGTTGGGAATTTCAAGCAAAGCAATGACCCTCTTCAAAATTTAAGCTATCTAACCATCGAGCGTGGTTCCAGTGTTCAAGGTGAACTTTCATTCGAACCAGATAAAATCATGTCCTTAGCATCGGTTATGGAATTAATTACCAAATCATATGGATTAAGATTAACAACCGAAGCGGTTTATCTACGAGGTAGAGTTACAGGCATAATCTTTCGAATTGGCGAGGTTCAAAGAGGAATCAAACTCAAGAATAATTACCAAGCTATTCAAGACTTAGTTGTAAATGATAGCTCAAGTCAAATGGTTAATAAACTAACATATTACCCTAAAGTAGAAAATGTATTGTTCAAAAACACACTTGTCTATTACTTGTTAACGAATGGAGAATTGACACAAGATATCCATCATCCGAACAGGTATAAGAGCGTCAAACCAAAGGCATTTTATTATACGGATAATGATTATCCGACTTTACTTACTAAAGCAAGATCCGAGATGATCGCATCCAAGCTCGATCATAACATTACTTTCACGATTAAAACAGACAACGATGTATTCCAACCCATGAAAAATATCGAACTTGGGGATTTTGTAGAGTTTGTGAACAACGAACAAACCTATGATTCAGTGGTTACAAGCATCAAGTTTAGTCAAGGTTTTCACAAGGCGATGGTAACACTGGGAGAGTACCGTATTAAACTTACCGAAAAAATCCAGCTTTTAAACAAAAGTGTGAACTCTGCAATGAGTCACATATCAATACAATCAACTGGGATCACTGATCTCGATGGAGGAGAATTTTAATGGGTGTTCAAAAAATTACCTTTGATGGTGCAAATGTCACATCGAAAATCGATGCAGACTTGTATCATTTTTTATTTTCAAGTGACGTTGGAATCTTACGAAACGTTAAGTCAGGATGTAGTTACACGTTAGCCAATAATACCATCACTTTTTTGGATGGTTATGTTAGCATTCATGGACGTATTATCTATCTGGAAAATATGACTACCGTTTCAGTCACGCCAGATTCTAACAAGTTTGGCTATGTAGTTCTTGGGATTGACACTCAAGCGAACACAGTAAGTATTTATATCAAAGAAGCAGTTGGAACATATCCTGTTCTAACCCAAAACAATTTACAGAATGCGGATGGGCTTTATGAGTTTGCATTAGCTGCATATTCTAAAACAACGACTTCAGTAACCCTTATCAATGGTTTTGAAAGAAGTGCGATTACATCAGACAAACAACGAATCAGTGATCTTGAAGCAAAAGTCAACGATCGATTTTATCCACAAAAGTTGTTGATAACTAAGATTAGTAATGGTGTTTATCGCTTTGGTGACGTAAATTCTGCAATTTTGATGGAAAGCATACTCTATGTTGTCATTGAAAACACAACTGTGGTGAGCCTACCGACTAATCAGCTATTTATTGTCGTTGGCTCGAACTCGTCCATGAGCTACAGATACGCGGGCTCTGATTATTCACTAGGTATATCTTATTCAAATGGACTCGTCACTTTGTCATTGGGTAATACAACACATCGAGTTACACAAGCATATCTTAAAAAATAAGGAGGAATTATCATGGCAACTATTCAAATAAAAAGACGTACAACAGCTGGCACTGGTCCGCTTACTGGAAGTACTGGAACGATTAAAGCTGGAGAACCGCTAGTCGATTTTAATGGCGAGCATCTATTCATCGCCAAGGCTGATAAGACAGGATCAGTAGGGACCCCACTTGTTGAATCCGATTACTTAAAGATTCCTGGTGTAGCAAAAGTCGATACACAAATCGATACCAAAATCACAGCTTTAGGTTTAGGAACTGCAGCAACTAAGAATACAGGCACTGGTAATGGAAACATTCCGATTTTGGATGCTGACGGCAAATTAGCAGATTCAGTCATTCCGAAAGTCGCTATAACAAACACATGGGTTGTAGCAAGCCAAGCAGCGATGTTAGCTTTGTCAAATGCCCAAGAGGGTGACGTTGCAGTCAGAACGGACATTAATAAGTCATTCATATTGAAAACAACTGGATATGCAACTCTGGCTAACTGGCAAGAATTACTGACACCAACAGATTCAGTTACAAGCGTTAACGGATCGACTGGTGCAGTCACCATTACACTTGCAGGACTAGGTGGTGTTTCAACAACTACGTATAATGCTCACGTAGCTGCAGATGTGCATTTAACAACAACTCAAAAATCTATATTAGCTAACGTTCTGAATACTCGAATTCTTTCAGGTGCTGGCTCAGAATTCATGGTTTCGCAAGCGGCCTTTGATGCTGCAGTATTATCTGGTGGGATAAAACTTTATCAGTACATCGATTCGAACTACACACCAAGTGTTGTTAAATATGCAATTGGTATCGATACGACTAAGGTTTTACAGCCTTCATCCATCATTGATGGTGGTACTTACTAATGGCAATCCTTCGGGTGAAACGAGGCACAACAAAGCCTTCAACAGCGAACTTAGCGTATGTAGGCGAGTTAGCCTTTGACTATACAAACAACGCCCTCTACGCCCGAAATTCAACGTCAGTTGTGAAGGTAGGTGGAGAACTAGAACTTGTGTATTCAATTGAAACAGCAGCAAGCTCAATCAGCGTTTCTTATGCTTTTAACTCAGCATACATTTACACGATTGTGGTGATAGCAACTACCTATGGAAGCACAATAGATACATCATCTACTACGATTAACTATCGAACATCGGGTTTATCAAATATTAGTGGTTCTGCACTTGCTACCTATGCAAACGATGTGGCAAGTGGTGTCACAAAAATGTTCAATGGCAGTTCAACCTCACTTGCTATTCCGGATAGTTATTCCAGTGGTATAACCCTTGCAAGTGGAATATCTAAAACGATTACCTTTCAACTTACTCCCATTTTTTCAACCGGATTTACTGATGTTAGACAATGGTTATCTACAGGTAGAAGTGTGACGACAGTGACTGGGCAAGCGAATGCATCCATCACCATGACTGAGTTTGCACATTCAATTGGTGGAGTTCCACAAAATCTTTTAATTAATCCTGGACTAGACTTGGGATCACCTGATCTCATTTCAGTGTCCATTTATCGCACAGCGAGAAAGTAGGTTATTATGGCAATCATTAAAGACATGCAATCTAAGTTTGGCGTCGCTTTATCCTATCACCGTATTACCGCATTTAACATCAACTATGTATCAAAAAAAGCAGTTGTTTGTGTCGCTTCCTATCTATCCAAAGAAGCACGTGCCAATCGTCATGCACCTCTAGAAGAAATTGACATCGAAGTTCCGGAGTCTGATTTTAGTTTATTCGCTGAATCAAATCCAATTGCTCAAGGTTACTTATGGTTAAAAGATAATGTAGTAGGATTCGATGACTCACTCGATGATTTTGATGTGGTAGAAGGGACTGCTCATGCTCCAAGTGAAACCAAGAATCCGCAGTAAAGAGAGTATTCTAGAAATTGTTCAAGGCTTGTTTCCAAACACCATAGTGATGTTTATCTATTACTGTGGATCTTTAGCCTTTGGAATAAGTGATGAAAATAGCGATGATGATGTGACGGTAGTACTTGATGGATTCAAAGGTAACGTTCATTTGAGTTTGGGTGAATTAGATATTTTTGCTTATGGCAGAGACATCTATCTAAAGAAACAAAACTTAGATCCATCTGTTCCACTTTATGATCGTGCATATATTGATGAGGTTTTATCAACTAAAGATAATCTTATCTATTTAGATGAAAACTACAAAGATGAATACGAAGCCTATAAGAACATAGACTTAACAAGCAAGTTAGGTCTTTTTTTATCAAGCTTTGTTGAACACTACCAAATGCGTATCGATTATCCAGACCCTCAAAAGTCACACTATCACATTCTAAGGGTAAGAGGCATATTGGATCACGTGGATCAAGTCGGAAAATATGAGCATATTATCCCTGAGCCCTGGTACACTATGATGATTGAATATAAGAAAAACTGGAATAACAACAAAGGTAAAGAATACATGCCACTATTAAGGGAAGCACTGAATTACATCGAAAACTACAGGAATAAGGTGATTAGCAATGAACTGGGATAACTTACTCAGTCTATTTAGAATGGAAAATCTGGTTTATTGGGTTGTGACCATGGTAGTTGTTATCATGACGACAATCAAGCAGTTTAATCGTCAGGAACAAAAGAATAAAACGAATAACGATGAGATTCTCACCAATCTTCAGACGATAGAGAAGCAAAACATCAAGATGTTAAATCTATTAGAGATGCACGCACAAGATATCAAATCGTTAAAAAAGGATGTCAATGTCTTAGAACATCGGGTATCCAGATTAGAGGATTCGCAAGTCAATATCTATAAACGCCTAGGAGGAAAAGAAAATGACAACACTTGAAATCGTATTACTGATAGCGTCACTCTTGTTACTAGCTCTCTATGTTACATCAAAGATGAGTAAAGATCAATCACTGAGTGATGTGATCAAAGAGGTGAAGCAAGACCTCAAGAACACTGCAGAGAATGTTTCTGAACTCGTTACCAAAGCAAAAGAAGTTGTCTTTGATGAAAGTGTTCAAAAAACCATCAAAGAATTCATTATGATTGTCGAGGAAAAGAATAGGCTTGCCAAAGAAAAAGGTGAAGCCTATTTAATTGGAGATGATAAAAAACTCGCTGTTGTATCACGATTAAGCGAGTGGGTGAGCAATTTGACAGGTTCAACTGAGAAAGCAGTAGAGTTTGTCGAGACCAATCAATCCAAGATAGAAGCGATCATTGATGACTATATTTCCTTCAGCAATAAGATGCAGGGAAGGGCGACTTTATCTGCAGCTGAGAAAATTATACAAGAACAACTAAAGAAATAGTAATTGACCATACCTTATTTCTCAATCGGGTATGGTCATTTTTTATTTTTATTCTATTAAGTGTGATGTTATAATTAAACTATACAAATCGACGAGATGGGGGATGAAAAAATCGACAAGAAGTATATAACACATGTTAAAAATGAATCAAATAGACTATTTAATGAACTATCAAAAATGTTAACAGTTATTCGGAATGTAGTGTGGATGTTTCAACTTAAAGAAATGTTTGAATCGGAACTTAAAAAAGAAAAAAATAAGCATTTTTACAAAACTATGACAATGGAAGGACACACATCCAAACATTATATGGTTTTTTCATATTTTGTTGTATCTTTAGCTACATGTTTGGATGATGGAGGAATAACGAGAAGTGAGTTGAACAAATATTATGACGGTGATTCAAGTGTTATAGAAGAAATCAAGCAGTATAGGAATTATGTGTGTCATTTTAATCCTATAAATAGTATGAAGATGAACAATCAAGTTGGGCATAGACAGTTGCTTGAAAACAAAAGTTTACTTGATATTGTAGAAAAAGTTTTTAAGGTATCTGATGCTATATATAGAGTAGCAAGTGATCGTCAGAAGTTATTACACGAGAATACAGAAAAACTGTTGGAGCTATACCAAAATGAGTTGCAGCAGACAACCGCAGAATATATGGATCCAGATTTAATGTATATTTTAATGAATGCTAAAAATGACGAGATACTTTCTGGAAGATGGATAACTAAATATATTGAAAGTGGTTCTATAAAGAATAAATCTTCTTAAGATTTGGTTGATTAATTGTATTTTTTAGCTGATAGTAGAAGTAATGGGATCTCGTTACACTCTACTTATGATGTGGATGGAGCATTTTTAAGTATGAACTATAATGGCAATGAAAACTTGTATATCACAAATATATAAGGAGATATCATAGAACTAGTTTTTATTAATGGCACATCATAACAAAACAGGACGATGAACTCAGATAAATAAGAAAAGATAATCTAACAATATATGCAACATAGAGGTCCAAGGTGTGGTCATTTTTCATTTTTATTCTATTAAGTGTGATGTTATAATTAAACTATACAAATTTCGAGGTTAACATGAATAATTACGAAGTAGCAATTAATGGCGTAAAGATAGTAGCTAAGATTTTAAATATACCAGAACCACAGATCAGCTTCTTTGATCCAGAAGAAGTATCAAATAGAGAGATTACTGGAATGTATCTTTTCGAGTCTGATGAAATCATATTTAATGAAGAATGGGTCGAAAAATCACCATGGATTGAAGTCATTATCACAGCATTTCATGAAACTAGACACGCTTACCAGGGGTATTGTATTAGAACCAAGTCCATGGAGTCAACAGATACTCTAGACAAATGGGAGTATGAAACATTGAACTATATTAAGCCTTCTGGAAATAATAATGAAATCGATGACATAGCATATTTGAATCAAGAAATTGAAATCGATGCGATTGGATTTACACATCACAAGATTTTCGAGTTTTTTGAAGTAAAAACAATAGTTCCTAGTGTTATTAAGGATAAGGTATTTGTATAGTAATTTTTTGGGGGTGAACTTATGTATTATATTATTGAAAAAGATTTTAAAAAAAACTCATGGCATAAAAGGGATATGACATTCATTTTACTTCTATCAATTAGCTACACGATTCTATCAATTTTATTGTCAGGAATTCTTGGTAGCATCTGGTATAGCTATGGACTAACTTTGGTTATTGTACCTGTCCAATATACATACATATTTTTTCTTGTAAAAAAATATTGTAATACTAAAATTAATTATTGGAAATTCAAAAAAAACATTCAATTCTATATTGATGAGAGAAAATCCCGTGATGCTAAACTACTTGCAGAGATATGTAAGAAGAATAGTATTAATACTCGTCCTAAAGTATTAGAAGCAATAAGACATTATCAAACTTTGGTTCCAAGGAATATTATAGGATCTGGAGTCTTTCTAAGTCTGGTCGCTATAATAATTTCAATAGTTGCCTTTTCTTTCGATGATAATACAATCTCATCTGAAAGATTCCAGCTCATGATATCTATATTTTATTAGTAGCCATCTTATACGCTTTCTTTAAAATAACAGTTGATCAATTTGCGTCATCTTTTGGTAATAAAGCTTTATATAGAAGAATGGAAGATATATTGTCGTCAATATACTTTCAGTCAATAATCAAGTAGGTATTTCAATGAACATATATTTTGATGAATCTCGTAATACTGGTGAAATAGGTATTAACGGGGATAAACTTAATTATTTCGGACAAAGATATTTTGTTATAGTCGGTTATATAGAGGATAAATCGATAACACAATCATATTTGAGTTTCAAAGATAAGTGGAATAAGTTTGTAAACAATGGCGTTGAAATGGATGAGATTAAAGGTACAGATCTGTTGACTCGAAAGAACAATTCGGCACTCGAAGAATTTATCTCAACTTTTATAAAAGGTAACAACATTTATGTTACAATATACGACAAGAAATTTTTTCTAGTATCACAATTTCTTAATTGGTTCTTCATGGGTCTCAGAGATTTTGATTTCAATATGTATCATAAATTCTTGTTGTTTTTGATGAAGGTTGATGATTATTTTCTGACTAGATATATAAATCTTACTAAAAATAATACGATAGAAAATTTGAGAGAGTTTGTAGCCTATATTAAGCTTCATAAATTTGCAGAATGTGTTACATCTCCTTTTGAAGCCATGATTGCTGTGGAGATATCACAATTGGTTGAAGGATTGGAACATAGAGGGGAATTTGTCGAATATTTATATGATACAATTTCGGAAAATGTACGTATAAAAAAATCCGACAGAAACAATATAGTTAATCTGACTGCACTTGGTGAAACCATCCTTATGATGAAGCATAATATAAAGGATTTATCCAATAATGAAATTGTTGTTTTTCATGATGAGATTGAGGTCGTGCAGGACTATATTAAGCACTACTGGAATACCACAAAAATAGATTTTGTTAAGAGTAAGCGAACAATAGAAGTACAACTCGCTGACAATATTGCTAGTATTTATGGTAATCTAATATCAAAAGTACTGCCTTTAAATGGTGATAATGATTTGCCTAAATTGTTATCTGATGATTATTCATGGGTAAGGAAAACGATCCAAAAAGTCTTTAATTATATTGACAATAATAATATCAAACTCGTCACTTCTATGCGAGAAGCGGCTTTAGTAAAAGCGTTTATATCAAATAAAGCTTTTAAGAACGTACACGACTTTAAGCGCGATATACTGGAGAGATTAGAATCAAGGTTTCAAACTGAGTTAAGTAATCATTTATCGATTGACCAAACGAAAAAATTGTTTGATAGATAGAATATCTAATAGACTGTTAGGGAGGATAAAATTATGAGTGACTATGCAGGTAGAACATATGAATTTGTACCAAAATCTGAATTGAACCCTGTCAAAGATCAAGTTGAAGTAATCATTAATGCGCTTCAAGATTCTATGCGTGTATTTGGAGTGACATTCACTTTCAAGTTAGTAGGCAGTGGTGGTAAACATCTTGTAACTAGAGTCATTAACGGGAATACTGGTTTTGATTTCGATTATAACTTGGGAATCCAAAAAGATGGAGATCTATCCGCTAAAGACTTAAGACTAAAAGTAAAACGCGAACTTGAAATGATATTGCAAGGTACTGGGTATTCAACAGTCTCTTCAGGAAAGCAATCCATGACTTTCAAATTTATAGATCATGATAACAGTAGAATAGTTCATAGTTGTGATTTTGCTTTAGTTAATGACTATGTAGATGATGTTGGTGACTCAATTCAGGAAATATTGATCTGGCAAAGAGAAGATGACACGTATATCTGGAACAAGAGACCATATGCTAAAAATCATTCAGATAAATTGTCGAACTTAAAAGCAAATGGATTATGGCAAGAAGTAAAAGATGAGTATTTGAAGATAAAAAATAATAATCAGGATAGAGAAAAGAAATCCTTCTCTTTGTTCTTTGAGGCTATCAATAATGTATACAATCGATATGATTGGAACTGAGAAAAAAGATAAAAAGCTGCTTTTGCATATAAGTAAAGCAGACTTTATAAAAAGAATGATTTTTAATAACCCAGATGAATTAGAACGTTGTGAGCAATATCTGGATTTAAAAGGTGTTGCATATCATGCTGTTTTAGCGAACTACATTGGTCTAGATGACAACGGAAAAATCGAATATAAAAAAGTTCAAAACATGTATGTTTATGATAAACGAATAAGATACATTCTATATAAGTTCTTATCTGCTTTAGAAGAAGGGATTAGGGGATATATATCAAATCATTATAATTCAATGGATAAAATCAAATCCTTATCAATGAAGATATACAATGCTGTTGAAGATGGTAGTAACTTATCAAAAGAACTCGAAAATTTAGGTTTTAATGAATTGATGCAACTCACTCAAAAACTAAATCCAGATGACTTGTATATACTATTTAATGGAAATGAAAATTTAGAGATTAATCTTCGAGCAGTAAGGGGACTTAGAAATGCTGTAAGTCACCACAGAATGTTATTTGTATATGAGGATTTTGACGAATGCATTGTGGATAATGTATTTAGTGATAGCTTAACAGCAAATGTCATTAACTTATCAAATCTGATTAATCCATTCTATAAACCTTTTATTATTAATGAATTAAATAGAGCAAAGAATGATAAAGATGATCCTCGATTTGTGAACACAATTCCATCGAAGGCGTATTTTAAACTAGGATAGAACAATGCAAACAAACAGTTTCGTTAAATTTGATTCAATCAAAATTTTATTAAAGAAAAAGGAGAGTATAATGGTTGATAAAATCAGTTATAGTGAGTTTATTACAGGAATTAACAATGGAAGTATTGAGTTAATAAGATTCTCAGTTGAGGGTTATTCGCATTATAACAATTGTATTATTAAAAGAATAGTTGATAAATTGAGCAATGGAAATGAGGCCGTCATTATCCGTGTGGATCTTGTAACTGACTTAACCGAAAGCATTAGTTTTTATAGGAAATTCAAAGAAGAATTGAAGATGTTTAATTTTGGTCGAAAAGGGAAACTCACACTCAAAGAAGTTTGGGAAAAAATGATCATTATTGAGCTGAATTATCATAAAAATAGTTAATACTAGTCAATTGTTTTCAGCTTATGATATAAAAAGTTGATTGAATCATTTGTACTTGATAGTACAAGCAATGTCTTAAAAGTGAAGAGGTGTTGGATCAATGTATGAATTATTAATAGGATTATATATACTTGCAGTAATAACATTTGTATTTCTTTCGTTTATCGATAGAGAGTTGAGATTTTTAGAAAAGTCAAATATAAGAAAAGTCAAATTTATCGAACTTAAAAAAGCCAACGTTTTATTCTTTAAGTGGATGAAAAAAGATAAATCAATCTCTGAGTTTTCTTTTATCATGATTTTGTTATTTTATGCAGTAAATGTATTAGGAGTAACCACTTTAGTTTTACATCTTATTACACAGGTACATGTATTGTGGGTTCTTTGTGCCATTCTATTATTTTTGAATTTGCCCATTTTATTAATTTCACTGATAAGAATTTCCTTATCGAAAGATGAACAACGTCATAAAAACAATCTTCAAAAAAAATAATCTAGACTGTGTTGATTAAGTGGACCTAGATAGTATGAAGAAAAACTAGTTTTTGAGTTAAATATGTTTCTCATGTTCGAAAAGTCTTGTAAATGGGAACATAAAATGGCGAAAAATATGTTTCCCACGCACAATATTCTGCATTTTTGCTAGCAATGGCAGTAACTCAACGCACGTTGAAACGATATCATTGCTTTCATTAAAATAGCGCTTGTTATATACTTGACACATACTTGACAACGTTTTTAAATCAAACAAAATCTAACGAATCCAATAAAGACAGCCATCAGATACCTTCAATAAGGGTCAGATGGCTTTTTTTCTCTAAATGAGCAAATTTTGTCCCTTGTGGAAACATAGTATAGCCAAAAAAAGCAACGAAAACAGAGGCCATCCTCGTGAGTGGAAACACATTTATTTCTAAGATAATTAGATATCATCCTGGATTGGTTCCCAATAGTGGTCCTCTATCACTATCAAAAAGCATTTTTGAAATACTGACAAGTTGCACAACATTAACATGATATAATGCACAATTACATTAGCAAAAAATGCACAATGATAACAAACAAGTGTACTTTGTAATTATCCGATTTACTTCAGTTGAGTTTTATCAAATACACAAGGATATAGGTTATTAAGATTATTGAATGATATTCTTATGCATTTCATCACAAAGTACTCCGTTTATAATTGTCAAAGTACTCCGTCATTAATAATCAAAAAACACCGATTGCGATTGACATTCGAAAGGAAATAAGATAATATGAAGACAAAGAGTTGAAACAAATGACAACGGAATATTATAAAAGAATTATTGATTCAGAGTTAAAAGACCATCTTGATGCTATGGGAGCTGTTTTGATTGTCGGACCAAAGTGGTGTGGCAAGACGACCACAGCGATGCAAGAGGCAAAGAGTGTGTTGAGGATGCAAGATCCTGATAAAACAGAAGCATATCTCGCTACGGCACGGACTAAACCGTCACTACTTTTGATTGGCGATACTCCAAGATTGATTGATGAATGGCAAATTGCACCAGTGCTTTGGGATGCAGTGAGAACAGTTGTTGATGATCGTTCAGCAGAAGGACAGTTCATTCTAACAGGTTCAACGACTATTGACGATTCTCAAATCATGCATTCCGGTGTTGGTCGCATTTCTCGTTTGATGATGCGTCCAATGAGTCTGTATGAATCAAGGGAATCGAACGGCAAAATTTCCATTAAAAGTTTGTTTGATAACACAAATCTCAACATCGATGGAATTCAATCTGATCTATCGATTGAACGATTAATTTTTTCTGCATGCAGAGGTGGATGGCCATCGACACTAGGTAAAAAAAGTGATAAAGCAAGTTTGTTTGTTGCACAATCCTATGTGGATACCATCTGTGAAACCGATGTTTCAACAGTCGATGGAGTGAAGAAGGATCCAAAGCGCGTTCGGGCATTATTACAATCGTACGCAAGAAATATTTCTACATTAGCCACCAATAAGACGATATTAAGAGATATGAATGCCAATTCTACTGAGATTGTTGAATCGACGTTCTATGTGTATATCAATGCTTTGAATAGAGTCTTTGTTATCGATGATATTCCTGCTTGGAATCCCGCCATCAGATCTGCAACCACCATCAGATCTAGTAATAAAAAAGGCTTTATTGACCCCTCTATCGCGGTGGCGGCTTTACGATTAACCCCTGAGATGCTCATGCAAGATTTGCATACATTTGGGTTTATTTTCGAAAGCTTATGCAATCGCGATTTAAAAGTGTATTCACAAACCATGGGCTCTGAGTTATCATATTATCATGATCGCTATGGACTAGAAGCGGATGGAGTATTAAGGTTACGTGATGGAAGATATGCACTCATTGAATATAAACTTGGGAACAAGGATATCGAAGACGCTGCAAAGCATTTATTAAAACTCTCTTTATTAATTAAGCATTACAATCTCGAAGAATCCTCTCCCAAACTAAGAGAACCTGATTTCTTGATGGTCATAACCGGTGGAGAACTTGCATATACGCGAGATGATGGCGTGAAGATTGTACCCATTGGTTGTTTGAAAGACTAAAAATGAAGTCGCTATTTTTTAGTACTAAATTGGAGTGATGCACAAATATACAACGATCTAATACTTAACGTGTTTGACGATATCGGAGTATGCCATATTGAAAGGAGTATGTATGAGAACATATAAAGCGATTGAGCAAATTGAAAAAATTTATGTTAACGGATCTTTTTCTATTGAGAAATGGAAGAGTTATATAGAACCGGTAATTCCTAATGCTTCATCGATGTTTCTAGAAGATATCAAGGATTATGATTTCAATTCAAAATGTCTTCCTATTCTTAATAATGTTTTCTTGAATATAAGTAGAATTGTTAAAGTCGGAGAAATATTCGATCAAATTACACAAAACCTTGAATCAAATATAATCAGCCATTTTCACAGATCCTTAGATGTAGAAATCATTTTATATCTTGGCTTATGTAACGGAGCTGGATGGGTGACTGATATTAATGGTCAAACAAAGGTATTACTTGGAATTGAAAAAATAATCGAACTAAACTGGGACAATATGAACCAAATGATTGGATTAATTTATCATGAATTGGGTCATGTATATCAAAAGCAATTCGGTATTCTAGAACGAACGTTTAATAACTTAAGTGATCAATTCTTATGGCAATTATTTACTGAAGGGGTTGCAATGTACTTCGAACAAATGCTTGTTGGAGATTTTTCATACTTTCATCAAGATGATGGAAAATGGAAGAAGTACTATGATCATCATTTAGTCCAGTTAAAGAAAGATTTTATAAAAGACATAGAAACAATGAATATTCAAAATCAGCGATACTTTGGTGATTGGGCTTTGTATAACAATCATTCAGACGCCGGTTATTATTTAGGTGCCAAACTGATTCAACACATATGTAAATATATCGATTTTAATGAAGTAATTTCTTTCAGTATAGATGAAGTTAAACACTACTATCAATCATTTATTGAAAACTATAAAAATGGGTCTATTTTCATAAAGTTGGCATAATGAGTTTGATGATAAAACAAATTTTCGGGTATAATATGTTTCCGATGTTAAAGAAGTCTGGAATGGGGGAACATAAAATGCCTAAAAATATGTTTCCGACACATATTATTTGGCATATTTTCGAGCAATGGGAGTAACTGCACGCACGTTGAGACTATCACATTGCTTTCATTAAAAACCGCGTAGTTAAGCCATAGTAATAATTAATCAAGAAGCGTTCTTACCTTAAAATGGTATAAAACGCTTCTTTTTTTGTTTTCGATACAATGTGGGAACATGTCGAAACTATTGTGACAACATATTTTTAAGCGATTTATAGTAAAAATAATAGTCGAGGTTTGTTAGGGGGAACATATTTTTTATGTTTTTCGTTAGTTTTAAAGTTAATAAATTGCTATATAAAGCGCTCAAATACACTTTATGTTTTCACAAACAAGGTTGTGGACTGGTTAGTCCTTTTTTCTATATATTGTCATATGTTTTTTAAATAAATGTAATAAAAATTAAAAAGAAGCTATCCTACTTTATCAAGGTGATTTAGCTTCTTTTTACTTACATATAGTGATGATTTTTTAAATCTTGTATGTGGCAACATGTTAGATAATTACTACTCTATAATCCATCGATTTATCATATTTCTTATTGTAATAAGCACCGGTATAGATTGGCTTAAGTTTTAAAAACTTTTTTCTATTATCAGAAAACTCAGTATCTGAATAATTCTTTGTCCCTGCGACACAGAATACAACTTCTCCAGGATTAACCGAAATCATCTTGTAGATAAATGATCCAAGGATATCTGAATCTAGCGTGTCAATGACTAAATCTCTATTCTTAAGCAAAGTGTTGATTGTATCGAGTCTTTGTTTTGTATCAAAAGTTTTAACATGTTCAAGTTCAAGTTCAAGTTTTGATATCTCTTTTGATAGATAATTCATTTTACTCGTGTATTCGTTATATTTGTTGGTAAAGATCGATTCGCTAAATCCTGGAGTTTTTACTCTCGTGTCGATTAAGTTTGATAGCATGTTTTCTGTTTCCTGAAGTTCCAGATTCATCCCATCAATCTCATTTTGTAAGTCATCCATAACAAGTGTAGATTTGATGACGTTTTTTATTGTATCCATGATGTTTAAATCTTTTAAGAATACTTCATTCAACATTTGAATCGTTGTGCCTTCTAAGACTTCCTGGTAACTCGCCTTGGCATTGCAGTGTGCTTTTCCATCAATGTAGTTTCCGCATTGTTGCATCACTCTTTGAGACTTTGAACCATAATTCCAATAACGTCTCTTTAGGGTTCTACCACATTCGCTACAGATGATCATCGCAGAAAATGGATACTTGTTTGTATATTTTGATAAGTTCTTGTTTTCACCGACTCTGACTTGAGCACGTTCTTTTCTGATGTGTTGTGCTAAGTCAAATGTTTCTTTATTAATAATTGCATCATGACTGTTTTCGGTATAGTATGTTGGTGCGTGATTTTTGTTTTTTACCCTTGTATGATTTAAATAATCGGTACTGACAGTTTTTTGCTGCAGCATGTTACCCATGTACTTTTCATTCTTTAATACTGAAGCTACAGTCGATACCCGCCATAGGCTTTTACCAGCACCTGTTTTATACTTAAGTTCCATCATTCTTTCTGCAATAGCAGAAGGACCTAAGCCACCAATGTACAAGTTAAATATGAGTTTAACTATCTCAGCTTCTTTAGGTTCTATAACCAAATTACCACCACGCTTTTCTTTTGTGTATCCTAAGAACCTAGCATGATTAATTATCGGAACACCTTCTCTAAATCTTCTTTGGACATTCCACTTAACGTTCTCTGAAACGTTTCTTGCCTCTTCCTGAGCCATGGATGCCATCATCGTGAAGAAGAACTCGACTTTAGGATCAATTGAGCTTAAATTCTCTTTTTCGAAGAAAATCTCAACTTTAACTTTACGTAACTCTCTAATGAAGTTGAGCGCATCAACTGTATTTCTTGCAAAGCGTGATATGGACTTTGTTAAGATGATATCAAGTTCACCTTTCTTTGCTCTTGCTATCATCAAGTTGAATTGTTTTCTATTCTTTGTGCTTGTTCCTGATATGCCTTCATCAGCATAGATCCCACAGAATTCCCAGTCAGGATTTTCCGATATTCTTTTGGTATATTCCTCTCTTTGTGCTTCATAACTTGTTTTTTGCTCTAGATTGTCTGTTGATACTCTGACGTATGCACAGACACGCTTCTTTAATATGGGTCTTGATAAATCGTCTAGGTTGACATGAACTTTTGGTTGTATAATTCTTACAGTTTTATTTTGCATAATTTTGAACTCCTTTCGTACTTACATTAATCACTCTAAAAGCAATTAATAGCAAGTCATTAAGCATCTATAGTGTTGCTTTGAGTATTATGATCTGTCACGTTGTATATTTTTGCTAGGGCGTATAAAACTTTATTAAACTCATCAACAGTAATAAGCTGCTGTTGTAGCAAATTTAATATAATTGTTTTTGAAATTTTATATTTCATTTCATCTGTTATAATTGTTTTCATGCTATTGATTTTTGACGCTTTTTTTATGCAAAGAAAAAGGAACTGCCTAAGCAATTCCACCGAAAGGATTCTTGTCATCTGTAAGAAAAAAGATATGACAATGTTTATCTGATTTACCACACATAGTTTAGCATAATAGACATGTTAAAACTATATGCCCGTTGCATAAAAAATTAGAAGAAGTTTTCAATTACAAAATTCTTATTCAATGTAGCCATGTAGACTCCTTTAAAGAGCATGTTTTCTGCATTTGCTTTTGTAAAATACTTAGGCTCATCATTGATGAAGAAAATTCCACCTTTATCTTTATTTAAAAACACTTTCGAAGTATATGTTTTGTCATAATATTCAAAGAGCATCACATGATTGTGTTGATTCGTTTGTGTGCGCCAGTAAAAATCAATTTCAAGTTCGTTCTTTTTAACAACAATTACGTCATCATTTATGGTAGATAATACCATCTGTTGGGAGGGTTCAATTACATTGTTCAAATATTCAAACGACCGAAAGGTCAGTCTTTTATCGTTTCTATTGCTGTATGGATTGCCAATGAGTTCATCAACATTGACATTATAAAATCCGGACAATGTAATGAGATCATGAATCGATATCTCACGAGATCCATTTTCATAATTGACATATCCTTGTCTAGATTTATTGATAACCTTACCTATTTGGACAGTTGACAAATTATTAAGAAGTCTAAGTCGTTTTAAATTCTCACTGATAAATAGATTATTAAAATCAATATCAGTTTTAAGTTGGTTGTTCATGTTTCCACCTCGCTTATATATATGACACCATTATAGAGCAACAAGTGTAGCGCAGTCAATAACATAATGCAATTTGCATATATAGAATTAAGCATTATATAGGCATAGATAGGAAAACCATAACTCTATTTGTTGCAGTCGTTATTTAATTATAAAAAGTCGTTTTTTGAAGTGTTTTAATTCGATATAATCAAACACGCCATCACAAAACTCTTAAAGGAAGGAGAAATAAGTGCATTATTCAAAGAAAGAAATTCTTACTTAATGTGTCCACTTTATTGACATAAATACAAGATATCTTGATAGGGATGCAAGTTAGAGGAAGAATGATTGTAGATACACAAAAATATTTGTTTTGGGGAATCGAAAAACTTGGCTTATGGATTTTTGAGTAGGTATGATCATGAAATTTGTCGAAGAATCAAAAATATTATTGTTAAAAAACATTTTAAAATATAGAGCTACAGTCTTCAATGCTGAAATGGACGAAATAATTGAGAGCATGATTAAATTCGCACAGTCTAAAGACAATGTAAAAGCTACAAGAGTTTTAACAATCACAAAAGGATTAAATTTTGAAAGTGGAAAGCAAAAGATTGATATGGAATTTATGCTTGAACTTAATCAGCCTACTAAAGGAAATAATATATATTGTTTTATTTCAAAATATGAACTTTCAAATTGTGTCTATTCAAAATATAGAGGTAATCCTCAAAATGCTAGTATGGCAACAAAAGAAGTGCATGAATATATAAAAAAAAATGAACTCAACCCTGTTGGACCAGTTCATCAAGTAATGGTTATTAAAAATAAGTCTAAAAATGAACAAAATAGAAATATAGTTTCACTTGAAGTGTTTGTTCAAGTGTCCTAATATTTTGGGGAGTGTCTACTGTGACACGGATGTGGTGGGGGCAATATTCACTTGCGGAAAGTAAAAATATACAGTAGAATGGAGGTGATATTTATGACATACGCTATGACATTAGATAATTCTTGGGAAATTATGTGTGAAGAAGAAATGTATGATATCAACGGTGGAACATCAACTACTTTTATAAACAATATTAGTGGGTTGTACTATGGATATGTAGAATTTCGAAATGCAATAATTTTCACAGGAGTAGCAACTATTGGTGGAATGATAGCATGGGCTCAGTTTGGATTTTGGTATACATTAGCTCATTTTGGTGCAGTAGGTGCGATTATTGGTAGTTTAGGTACTCCTGCAGTAGCAATTATTGCGGTGCTTTCAACTGCTGCAATGGTAACAGCACTTTGGAATATCAGAATGTTTTATTAGGAGGCAAAAATGATACGAGCAATAATGGCTAAGGATTTTAAAATATTTTACAGAATAAACTTCGGGAACACTATTTTATTGACCTTTGGAAGTATTATTTTAATTGCATTACCAGTTTTTTACATCATTTCAGGTGGAGAAAACTCGAATGAATTTATTTTTGTTTTTGGATTAGCTTTATCAGTAATCCTATTCATTCAGTATTGGATTTTTTATTCTAATAAGAAGATATTTTGGTTTACATCTGAAAATACTGATCATACACTCTTTGCAGCCTTTGATGTGAAGATTAGAGATGTTTTTTTGGCTAAATTATTTTCGAATTTACTCTCAGTCTTACATATAGATTTGATTGTAATATCTATAATATGGGTTTTAAGTATTGTCTATGAAGCGAATTTCTATAAAGAAATTATTTTTCTCTTCCTTATCAACTTAGGATTGAAATTTTTGTTTATCTTATTCACACTGTTTAAAGATTTTACTCATAATAATCTAAATAAGAAAAATGTATCTTGGGTTGGAAATATTAAGAACAATTATATATGGGGAATTGCGATATTAATTGTAAATTTTAATGTTGATCTTTTATCACCCATCGTAAATCGTTTAAGTAATTTACTATTTTTTATCCTAGCCGTTTTGCTCCTGTCACTATTATCAGGAGTTGCAGTTTATGTAATTTCTAAAATTTCCAAAATAAAAAGTATAATTTACGGAAGTGTTAATTATGAATAATGTCATTAATGTCAAAAATTTATCCTTTAGTTATTTAACTGACAACTCTAAATTTATTTTAGAGGAACTTTCAATATCATTTGAATCTGGGAAAATTAGTATAATAATAGGTCCAAATGGCGTTGGAAAGACTACATTTTTAAAGTGTCTAACTGGAGTATATTCAGATTATGATGGAGAGATATTAATGGATGCTAAAATTTCCTTTGTTTTGGATACTCCTTTACTTCAAGAGAGTCTAAAGGTTAATGAATATGTAGAATATGTCAAAAAAATTGCTGATGATAAATTCATTACTAATTTTGATAAATTATTATTAATATTAAATTTAGACCAATGCAATGAAGAAATGATTAGGGATTTATCTGCTGGACAAAAACACAAATTAGCTTATGCTGTTGCATTATCATATGATAGTGATATTTATGTTCTTGATGAACCATTACTATTTCTTGATATTAAAAGTCAAATAGCATTAAAAGAAATGATAATCAATTTAAATAAACTTGGAAAAACATTTATTATTTCGACACACATTATTTCGAATGCTTACGAATTGGGAAAAAACGTATACATTATGAAAGATTCAAAAATAAATAAACTCAATACCCAATATCAGACTTTTGAAGAGTTTAATGAGATAATTATTAAAGAGGTATAATACTTTCAGTATATCCACTAATTTCATCTTTAATCTGATTTTTTGATCAGTATGCTTGAAGATAAAATGTTGAAATTAGGCATGCACGTTTATTGATTTCTATTTTTTATCTGTTGATTTAAAGTTGTTTTGAAGTAATAGAGTAGTCCCGCCAAACATTGTGTGGAATTATCTTAATATTCTAATAATGTGCTCCCGATTATAGACAGGTTTTATATGTTTCTCACATACAAATACCCCTTGTTTTACTTGTCTGTGTAAGTATATTTATATAACATACATACAGATCACACCTTTTGATAAAACAATTCCATATTAACCATACAAAAAGTGTGAGGGAACATAAATTTGGGTCTAAAATATGTTACTTCCATACAAATACCCCTTGGTTTTACTTGTCTGTGTAAACATATTCATATAACATACGTACAGACCACACCTTTTGACAAAGCAATTCCGTATTTACCACACACGTTGAGTCTATCACATTGCTTTCATTAAAAACGGCTTAAAAAAGCCATTCATACAATAGAACAAGAAGCATATAACCTCTTCAAATAGGGTTAAATGCTTCTTTTTTAATTTTATGCGTAATGTGGAAACATATCAAAATCATTGTGGGAACATATCTATATGCTCTAAGCATATAATTTCTCGTGTGTGGAAACATCTATTTTGTAAAAAATTAAATCACCACAACTAGGATTATCATCTTAGTTAAGCCATCCGCTTTATGATATGTTCCCACAACGATAGGTTCAGTTTTAAGAAAATCAAATCTACGTTCTTTGAACTCATCATCAGAATAATTCTTTGTTCCTGAAATACAATAGACGATCTCATTGGACTTACTGAAATCATTTTATAGATGAATGAACACAATATCTCAGAATCTACCACATCAATCCAAATTGCACAATAAATAATCGACAAAAAGCACAATGAGAATAAGAAAATTTGCACAATGGTATTGATAATATAGAGTTTAAGTGCAAAAAACACCATTAAAATATTACAAATTAATCCGTTGAAATATCGCAAATTACTCCATTTAGTATTGTTTTATATGTTGAAGTATGATAAAATCTAGGTAAGAAAGCGAGTGATATAATGATTTCAACATATCTTAAGCGTAACATTGATAGTGAAATAGATACATATCTGGAGGCCTTTGGTGCGGTGTTAATAACTGGTCCAAAATGGTGTGGAAAAACTACCAGTGCATCTATGAAGGCGAAAAGTATTTTAAAATTACAAGATCCTGATAAATCACAGGGATATTTATTGACTGCACAGACCAAACCTTCACTCTTACTTGAAGGCGAAAAACCTAGACTGATAGACGAGTGGCAAATGGCACCTGTCTTGTGGGATGCTATTAGAACATCTATTGATAATTTAAGCACTGAAGGTTTATACATCTTAACAGGATCAACAGTCGTAGATGAATCAAAAATTATGCATAGCGGTACAGGTAGAATTGCTCGCTTAAAGATGTATCCTATGAGTTTGTACGAGTCAAAAGAATCAAGTGGGTTAGTTTCTTTAAGACGACTGTTTGATGACAAAAATTACTATATTGATGGGTTCAAATCAAACTTAACAATTGAAAATCTAATCTTTGCTTCTTGTAGAGGCGGTTGGCCCTCAAGCTTAAGCAAGAAAACAGAATCGGCAAAGTTGCTAGTTGCCAAGTCTTATATTGAAAATATTATTCAAACGGACATTTCAACAGTTGATGGTAAAAAAAGAGAACCAATTAAAGTTCAACAATTACTTAAGTCATACGCGAGGAATATAGGCACAATTACATTAAATAAAACAATCATTGACGATGTTAATGCTAATGTGAGTTTATCAGAATCAGCCTTTTACGAATACATCAATGCATTGAATAAACTTTACGTCATTGAAGATTTGCCAGCATGGAATCCGTCAATCAGGTCTAAAACGTCTATAAGGAGTTCTAATAAGAAAATGTTTATTGATCCATCTATTGCTGTTGCAGCTTTAGGCTTAACACCACAAGTGTTATCTCAGGATTTTGAAACATTTGGATTCATTTTTGAGAATTTATGTGTTAGAGACTTAAAAGTATATACATCAACACTTGGTGGACGAATATCTTATTATAGGGATAGGATGAATCTTGAAGTCGATGCCGTATTGAACTTAGAAGATGGAAGATTTGCTCTAATTGAAATCAAGTTAGGTTCAAAACAAATCGAAGAAGCAGCAAAACATCTGTTAGAAGTAGTCGATTTAATTAGAAAAGCAAATGAATCAAGAACCTCACATAAATTAAAAGAACCGGATTTGTTGATGATTATAACAGGTGGAGAAATGGCATACACAAGAGAAGATGGTATAAAAATTATACCTATAGGATGTTTAAAAGACTAATCATTATTGTATCCTTTTCATAATCAGCATCAAAATATATTCTCATGTAACTGCATAGTAAAAAGGAGGACATTAACATGAACTTGCCTAAATTATATAAACATACCAGTGAACATTATAATTTTTACTTTGCTAAAGACTCATTGGCTGAAAAAGATATCGAAATAATAAAGAATATTCAAGAAAAATGTTATAAAGAAATAACTAGTTTTCTAAATGTTAACCCAACGTTTAAAATAAATTATTTTTTGTTAGAAACACCAGAGTTAGTTGGAAAAATATATGGAGATAATGATCCATGCAATGGTTTTGCAAATCCACCAGATGAAATATATGCAGTATACAATGAGAAAATTAAATGTATAGGGTATCACGAAGACGCTCATATTATTTCTTATATCCTTAACAAGCCTAAATCTAATTTTCTTAGAGAGGGGCTAGCAATGCATTTTGACAATGTATGGTGGAGTAAGTCTAACGATGAATGGGTACGAATATTCATAAAAACTGATAAATACTTAAACATCAAAAATCTAGTTCAAAATGATTTCTTTTTAAGTTACGCAGATGAAATTACATATCCAATAGCAGGAGCATTCGTAAAGTATTTAATCAATCGTTATGGCAAAGAAAGGTTTATATCTGTTTATAGTTATAAGGGATATAATTTATTAAGCGAAATTGAAAAAGTTTTTAAATCAGAATTAGAGCAAATTGAAAAAGACTTTTTGGATTCTCTAAATCAATAAACCTTGTCATTTTTCTATTAATATGTTTCTATGGTTTTTCTGTGATTGTGTGTGTAAACATTAAAATGGCCATTTTGATGTTTCTTGAGTACACACAACACCCTATTTTCGAGCAATATGGTGCACTCAACGCACGTTGAGTCTATCACATTGCTTTCTTTAAAAACCGCTTAACAAAGCCATTCATAGAATAGTAGTAGTGCATCTAACCCCCTAAATAGTGGTTAAATGCTTCTTTTTTTACTTTTTGCCCAATGTGGAAACATAAGAAAATTAATGTGGAAACATATTTATATGCTCTAAGCATATAATTTCTCGTGTGTAGAAACATCTATTTTTCAAAAAATTAAATCACCACAACCCGGTAATTCATCTTAGTTAAGCCATCCGTTGTTTGATATGTTCCCACAACGATAGGTTCAGTTTTAAGAAAATCAAATCTACGTTCTTTGAACTCATCATCAGAATAATTCTTTGATCCCGCAATGCAATAGACGATCTCATTTTGACTTACTGAAATCATTTTATAGATGAATGATCGCAATATCTCAGAATCTAATGTATCAATTACAAGATTCTTTTGACCTATGATTTCATTAATCTTATCCATGCGCTTTTAGTATCATAGTTTTTGACATGCTCAAGATGCGACTAAAATTAATAAAAAACTATCCTCGAAGTCTTGACGTGACTAATTTTGTGTGATAAGATGATTACGAGGATAAAAACAGAAAAATATTAATCACGAGGTGATATTGTGAATAAACTCCCCTTTAGTATAAATTTAAATGAAGTAGAAATATTAAAAGAACTAAATACTGCAAATCATCATATAGGCGAGTTAAAAGGTATACTTAAAATACTTCCAAATCCTGGAATCATTTTGAGTTTAATCAATCTAAGTGAGTCAAAAGACTCATCAGCTATAGAAAATATTATAACGACGTATGATGAAATATTCAAGGTGATTGTCTCAAAGACATCTATTGGAGGAAAACCTAAAGAAGTTATCAACTACAAGCATGCAATAGATCGTGGATTATTAGTCATGAGACAAAAAGGATTTATCAGCACAAATATACTTGTAGAAATTCAAAATGTCATCGAACAAAATAAAGGTGGGATAAGAAAACTTCCTGGAACAGTAATCATTAACGATAAAACCAATGAAGTTGTACACACACCTCCACAAAATGAAACAGAGATTCGTGAACTCATGCATAATCTTGAGTTATTCATCAATCAAAATAATGATTACGACCCACTGATTCAAATGGCTTTAATCCACTTCCAATTTGAGAGTATTCATCCATTTTATGATGGAAATGGTAGAACAGGTAGAATATTGAATATCTTGTATTTAGTCTTAAAAGAAAAGTTGTCTGAACCTATACTCTATTTAAGTAAGTACATTATGGAAAACAAGTCACAATATTATGCTCTTTTGAAAAAATGCAATGAGGACATAGAAAATATAAAAGATTTTGTTGTATACATTTTAAAAGGTATTTCTGAAACTTCTAAAAATACGATCAATCTCATATTAAGAATCAACCAATCGATAGAGTTAACAAAAGAAATGATGAAAAAACGATTACCAGATATTTATCGTTATGAGATAGTCGAGCATTTGTTTTCTTACATGTATACCAAAAATGAGTTCTTTAGAGAAAATTTGAATATTTCTAGAGCAACTGCAACTAAGTATCTAAAGCTTCTTGAAAAAGAAGGTTTCATTGTTTCTGAACAATTAGGCAAAGAAGTTATCTATAAAAATGTGCAGTTGCTAAATCTTATAAAGGAATAAAATCATGAATGAGCCAAAGATGAGAATAGGTTATGGTGTATTTGGTAGGGCTTATGAACATATGTTTAGAAATGACTTACATCATAAACGGTCAGTTGATCATATGTTATTGAAAAACATGATTTTCTTAGATGAAAATTCAAAACCATATCTATATAAAGCACCACAATCGGTTACAAAAAATATATATAAACACGCACTATATGACATTGCTCAAAAATTAAAAGGTGAAAACCATCTTGAGTCCATTCATAGGGCAATTGAATTTATAAATGAAATTGTTGAAAAATATGAATCACAATTTGAAGAAATGGTTTTCGGTGGAACTGAATTAGAAATCATTAAAAGAGGTAGTGATTGGTGTGCAGATCTTTCTAGAGTTGGTGCAGCACTATTACAATGCTTAGGGATGCCAAGTAGAATCGCTATATTGGTTAACCAATTTAAAGCTTACAATGGACATCAAGTCGTAGAAGTATATGTGGATGGTACATATATGATGTGTGATTTTTTATACGGTGTTATTGCTAGATTGGATCGAAATTATTCAGTTTATGACATGCTAAATAATGCTATTTTGGTTAGAAAAATATACAACATAAAAATAGAAGATAAAAAACAGTTGGAATATATAGCTGGTCTATATAATCTAGCCGCAATCTCGGAGTATGATATCAACAAAAAGCATAACTACTTCACTTCGAAGCCAAATGAATATTATCAAAAAATGATGAACCTTAATCAAGATGGAACTTGGCAAATGAATGAAGATAAATATGTGGAATTATACTAATTGAGACTGAAATATGTTGCTTTAGTATTTTGTCCATTAGTAACCATGTATGGAGAAACATATTTTAGCCGTTTTTGATGTTACTTTAATACACACAAGGTCTATTTTACAAGCAATTCGGTCGTATCAACGCACGTTGAAAGTGTCGTGTTGTTATCTTTAAAAACAAATAACTAATAAGATAAAAAGAAGCAAAATTTTACCAATGGTAAATTGCTTCTTTTTTTTATATTAAATTAAATTTTCTAATTAAAATAAACCTAATCCGAATGCCGCTGCGAAAACAAGAGATATTGTGGTCATTAACTTAATTAAAATATCAATTGATGGACCAGCAGTATCTTTAAAAGGATCACCTACTGTATCTCCAGTTACAGCCGCTTTATGAGCTTCACTGCCTTTACCACCGTATTCTCCTGTTTCAATTAATTTTTTAGCATTATCCCAAGCGCCACCGGAATTAGCCATAAATATTGCTAACATTATTCCAGTAACTAGGGTTCCGGCTAACATTCCGCCTAAAACTTCAGACCCAAAAATATAACCAACAGCAAGAGGTGTTATAATTGCTAACATTGCTGGCAACATCATTTCTTTCAAAGCAGCATTAGTTGCAATTGTAACACATTGTGCGTAATCAGGTTTTTCCTTGTATTCAAGGATGCCAGGCATTTCTTTATATTGTCTACGAACTTCATCAATCATCTTGTTAGCAGCTTTTCCAACAGACTTTATAACTAAAGATGAGAAGAAAAATGCAAGCATTGCACCAATAATTAAACCAGCCATGACTTTCGGTTGTGCAACATCAATTGCAGACAAACCAGCTTTACGAATAAAAGCACTAAATAATGCAATTGCAGTCATTGCTGCAGAACCGATAGCAAACCCTTTTTCAATTGCGGCAGTGGTGTTGCCAACGGAATCCAATTTATCGGTAATAGCTCTAACGCTTTTGTCCAATCCGCTCATTTCAGCAATACCGCCAGCATTATCCGCAATAGGACCATATGCGTCGACGCTGATTGTTATACCCGCAGTTGATAACATACCTACCGCTGCTAGTCCAACGCCAAATAATCCCCCAACTAGGAATGAACCGATAATTCCTCCAGCTAGAATTAAAACCGGTATTAAAGTTGATTCCATTCCGGTAGCCATACCAGCTATTATATTTGTAGCATGGCCAGTTTGAGATTGCTTAGCAATGTTTTTAACATGACGATAATCAGAGGAAGTATAATATTCTGAAACTAAGCCAATCAAAACCCCCACTGCTAAACCGATAATAATACTCGCAAAAGGTGCGAGACCAAAAGCAAAGTTTCTAACATTCATAAAAACATTATTTTGATCATAATAAAGATCTGAAGCAAAAGTATCTAAAAACAGAATATTTATAATTAGTGAAAATATAATAAATAATCCAGCACTTACGTAAGTTCCCATTTTTAATGATTTAAACGGGCTTTTACCTTCTTTTCCTCTTACGAAGAAAGAACCAATCATTGAAGCTAACACGCCAGAAAATGCTATTGCTAAAACGAATAATATACCATTCACTCTATGACTGGCTGTAAAGATTAAAGCTGCCATGGTGGCTGCTCCAATAATACTCGAAACATATGATTCCAATAAATCGCTACCCATACCAGCAACATCACCGACATTATCACCGACATTATCCGCGATTACCGCCGGATTTCGAGGATCATCCTCGGGGATGCTGTTTTCAATTTTACCTACTAAATCAGCTGCTACATCAGCGGCTTTAGTGTAAATCCCACCACCAACACGACCAAACAGCGCTATTGAAGAAGCTCCTAAGCTATAACCGGCGGCATAAGTGATTGCTTCATAAGCATCAAGGCCGATAGCAAGGGAAAGTGAAATAACGATAAAGAGACCTAATAAACCAAAACCAACTACTGCCATTCCCATGACGCCACCACCTTTAAAAGCAACATCAAGAGCTTTGACAATACCGCTATCTTTAGCAGCGGTAGTGGTTCTTGAATTTGCATTAGTAGCACTTTTCATTCCCACAAATCCCGCGGAAAGACTAAATAATGATCCTAATAAAAAAGAAAGAGATGTACCTAAACCATAAAACAAAGCTGAATACTCGGTTTGTTCAACAATAATGTTAGTATTGCTGTTTGAGGTCAAACCTGATAAAGTGTCATATCCAAAGTAAAAACCGACAAATATTGCAATAGTCGCAATCACAATATAAGTGTATATTACCTTATATTCGCTTCGAAGAAATGCAGCTGCTCCTTCTTTAATGTAGGAGCTTATTTCTCTGACTTTTTCCTCGCCTTCATCAAATGAAAGAACTTTTCGATACAAATAAAGAGCATATACCAATGCTCCTATTGAAATTACAAATCCAATAATTAAATAAATTGCTGTTCTCATTTTCATTTCCTCTCTTGTACGCTGCTTTAATTATAGTTTTTTTTAGAAATATTTGTCAAGGCTAGAGCGATTATTTATATAAATAATGGACAAAAAGTTTTTAAAATAGTATAATTATATTACCCCCCCCTATCGGGGGTATGGAGGTTAATTATATGAACGAAGAATTAAAAAAAGCATCACTGGCTTTAAAAACTGCACAAGGTCAGATTAAAGCAATTATTGAAATGATTGAAAGTAATCGATATTGTATAGATATATCAAATCAAATTATGGCTGTTCAATCGCTTTTAAAAAAAGCGAATCTTTTGGTATTAGAACAACATATGAATCATTGTGTAAAAGAAGCTTTCATTGCCAATAACGCTGATGAAAAAATCAAGGAAATTACCAGTGTTTTATCAAGGCTTACAGGTAAGTGAGTGATTTTATGATAAAGAATAACTATAAGATTGAAGGGATGACTTGCGCTACATGCGCTAGGACAATCGAGAATGTTACTGCTAAAATGCCTGGAGTAGTAGAAAGTAACGTTAATCTTGCAACAGAGAAACTAAATATCAGCTTTGATGAAAATATAGTTAAAATTGAAGATATCGCAGAAGAGATAAAAGATTTGGGATATAATTTAATTTTTGTTGAAGAAAAACTAGAATTAGAAATTGACGGAATGACTTGCGCAACTTGTGCGATTGCAGTAGAAAATATTACTTCAAAGCTTTCCGGCGTTCTGAGTTCGAAAGTTAATTTAGCTTCAGAAAAAGCTTTTATTAATTTTAATTCAAGTCAAATTCAAGTTGAAGATATTATTAAAACAATTGAATCTATTGGTTATAAAGCTAAAAAAACTTCTGGAAGTTATGATAATATTAATAAAAAACATCAGATAAAAAATCTAAAAAAGCGGTTTATTATTTCTGCAGTTTTAACCATACCTCTGCTATATATATCAATGGGGGTGATGTTGGGTATACCGATAATAAGCATCCTAGATCCGATGATGCATCCTCTCTATAATGGATTAGCTCAGTTAGCTTTAGCTTTACCAGTCGTTATTATTGGTCGCAAATTTTATACAGTTGGGTTTAGAGCGCTAATAAAAAAACACCCTAACATGGATACCTTAATTGCAATAGGTACTTCTGCAGCAATGCTATATGGTATATTTGCAATTATTATGATAATGTTTGGTAATCATTCTTACGTTCACGAACTATATTTTGAATCTGCAGCTGTAATTATTACATTAGTTACTTTAGGTAAATACTTTGAAACGCTTTCTAAAGGTAAAACTTCAGAAGCAATAAAAAAACTTATGGATTTGTCGCCTAAGACAGCTAGAATTATGGCGGAATCAGGTGAAATTCAAATTTCAATAGATGATGTTAAAGTCGGAGACAAAATTATCGTCAAACCTGGGGAAAAAATGCCAGTAGATGGTGTTATTATAAAAGGTTTTACTTCCGTTGATGAGTCAATGATCACAGGTGAAAGCATTCCAGTTGAAAAACAAAAAGGCGATTTTGTTATCGGAGCTAGTATAAATAAGAACGGTCAAATAATTTATGAAGCAACAAAGGTTGGAAAAGATACAACGCTTTCACAAATCATCAAATTAGTTGAAGATGCACAAGGCTCTAAAGCTCCAATATCTAAAATGGCTGATATAATTTCTGGGTATTTTGTACCGATAGTCATTATTTTGGCAACGCTATCAGGATTAGTTTGGTTTATATTTAAAACAGATTTAATTTTTTCCTTAACTATTTTTATTTCTGTTTTAGTTATTGCTTGTCCCTGTGCTTTAGGGCTCGCAACACCGACAGCGATTATGGTAGGAACAGGAAAAGGTACTGAATATGGAATATTATTTAAAAGCGGTACTGCTCTTGAAATAACCCATAAAGTAAAAACAATAGTCTTTGATAAAACAGGAACTATCACTGAAGGCAAACCAAAAGTGACAGATATAATAACTTCAAAATTAACTGAAGACGAGCTATTAACTTATGCAGCATCAGCCGAAAAAGGTTCTGAACATCTTCTAGCTCAAGCAATAGTTCAAGAAGCCGAAGGCAGAAATTTAAACTTTTTTGAAGTATTCGATTTTCTTGCCATTCCTGGTGGCGGTATCAAAGCAAAGGTAAATAACAAAAAAATAATAATTGGTAATAAAAAACTTATGATTGATAACGAAGTAGATTTAGTGAATTTCGAATCGGAAATTCAAAGTCTAGCAGAAAACGCAAAAACCCCAATGTTTGTTGCCATTGATAATAATTTAGCAGGAATTATCGCTGTAGCCGATATTGTCAAACAGACCTCAAAAGATACTGTAGCTAAATTGCATAAGCTAGGAATAGAAGTGATAATGATTACGGGAGATAATAAAATCACGGCGGAAGTGATGGCAAAAAAAGTTGGTATTGATCGAGTCTTAGCCGAAGTATTACCAGAAGATAAAGCATCTGAAATAAAAAAACTACAACAAGAGGGTAAAAAGGTTATTATGGTTGGTGATGGCATTAATGATGCTCCAGCTCTAGCTCAAGCTGATATAGGAATGGCAATAGGAACGGGTACAGATGTCGCAATTGAATCTGCTGATGTTGTTTTAATGAAAGATGATTTGAATTCTGTAGTAACAGCTATTGAATTAAGCAAACAAACGATTAAAAATATCAAAGAAAATTTATTTTGGGCATTCGGATATAATATTTTATTAATTCCAATGGCTATGGGAATTTTATATCTTTTTAATGGACCGTTATTAAATCCAATGTTCGCAGGTGCAGCTATGAGTTTTAGTTCTGTATCGGTTGTACTAAACGCATTAAGACTTAAAAGATTTAAGCCAAAACAATAAAAAGTGTCTAGTGCAACTGCTATTCACAGTGGAAAAGGTACTGTAGCTATAGGTTATATAAAAAAATAAGGAGATGATTTTTTTGGAATGGGCTGCTTTAATAATTTTTATTTACTTTATGGTGTTTTTTGTTATAGCAACAATTATTAAAAATAACAGTATTGTCGATATCGGTTGGGGACTAGGTTTTGTTGTAACTTCGTGGATATTATTTTTTATCTATGGACCAGCCCTAGAAAAATTTATAGTCAATATTTTAGTAAGTTTGTGGGGGTTAAGGCTTTTTTATCATATCCTTAAACGAAACATCTTTGCTGAAGAAGATTTTTGTTATAAGAAGTGGCGAGAAGATTGGGGTAAGTGGGTTGTGCCTAGAGCCTTTCTTCAAATATTCATGCTCCAAGGCTTTTTTATGTTCGTAGTTGGTTTAGGTGTTTATTGGGTTAATACTTTAGGTTCATATACAATTGAAAATCCTACCTATATCGTATTTGTCATAATTGAAGTAGTTATTTGGTTAATTGGTTATTTCTTTGAGGTTGTAGGAGATAGTCAATTAAAAAAACATATAGCCAATATAAATAAAACTCAAAAACTGATGACTACCGGTCTATGGAAATATACAAGACATCCTAATTATTTTGGCGAAGCTTTAATGTGGTGGGGAATTTTTATTGTTGTTTTAGCGATGCCGGTATCAAGCCCATGGAAATATATAGCTGTAATAAGCCCTATTGTAATTACGTATTTACTAAGATTCGTTAGCGGGGTTCCTTTGTTAGAAAAAAGAATGAAAGAAAGCCCTGGTTGGGATGAATATGAAAGAAAGACTAATGCATTCATTCCGTGGTTTCCAAAAAAAGACAAATGAGCAGAATAGCAACAATACTCTCATTTGAAAATAGTAATTCAGTTTGTATATATTTTATGACCAAAAGCTATAGGATAAAAAACAACTATAGTCTTTTTGAAGCGCACAAATTCACTTCCGATAATAATTTAATTTTAAAGATATTAATAGTAGAACCTTATGAAGAAAATATTAGAAATCTTGATTTTTTCAAAGAAAACACAAAAAATCTTATTGAAAGACTAAAGAATTTTAGCATACATATCGAATATCTTAAAAGGGATTTCGATGTTAGAGAGTATATAAAAAACACCAATACAGTTTTTATTGATAAAGCATATTTAAAGTTTGATATCGACATGCATGAAAAAATTAGGATAGAAGCTTATAAAGAAAAAATAAATATGTTTTCAGTTGAAGCGAATGTATTTGTTCCAGTTAGAATAACTTCTGACAAGGAGGAATATTCCGCAAGAACTATCCGGAGTAAAATAAACTCAAAGTTTGATGATTATAGACAAGAAGTTTTGTCTGATTCACCAATTATACTCGGCGAAGAAAAAGCCCTTAATTTACTTGATGATTTCATTGATAATAAATTGGAGAAATATCATCTTCATAACGATCCATCTTTAGGTTACACTTCACTTTTAAGTTCTTACTTAAAATATGGATTTATTTCTCCAGTGACAATTTATAATAAAATCGCTAAAACAAAAGGGTCAAACAAAGATGACTTTCTCGAAGAATTGATAGTTAGAAGAGAGCTAGCATATAACTTTGTCTATTATAATCCAACATATTATGAGTTTAAATATATGACATATGATTGGGCTTATAACTCCATGCAGTATCATCTAAAAGATCAAAGAGAGTATATTTATTCAAAAGATGATTACATTAATTTTAATACTCATGATCTATATTTTAATGCTGCTATGAAAGAAATGATTTATTTAGGAAGAATGCACTCTTATATGAGAATGTACTGGTGTAAAAAAATCATTGAGTGGTCCAATAACTATGAAGAAGCTTATAGGACTGCGATAGAATTAAATAATTACTATTTTGTCGATGGATTGACTCCTAACGGGTATTGTGGAATAGCATGGTGTTTTGGAAAACATGATCGAGCATGGCCGGAAAGGAAAATATTTGGAAAACTCAGGTATATGAATGCTAATGGATTGGAAAGAAAATTTGACATACAATCATATGTTAAACAAATGAATGATATAGAAAAGAGGGAAAATAAATGAGTTTTTTAAAAATGTATATTTTGGCTTTCATTATTTTTTTGGCAATCGATGCGATTTGGCTTGGCTTAGTAGCTCCTAAATTTTATAAGGCGCAGATTGGTCACTTAATGGCGGAAAAACCCAACTTCATTGCGGCTGGTATATTTTACTTGTTATTTATTGTAGGATTAGTTTACTTTGTAATTATGCCAGCTATAGATTCTGGCAGCATTGGTAAAGCTTTATTAGCTGGAGCCTTATTTGGTTTTATGACTTATGCAACCTATGATTTGACAAATCTAGCCACATTGAAAGATTGGCCAATAACAGTTACAATAGTAGATCTTATTTGGGGTACTTTTTTATCAACCAGCATTAGTTTGCTTACATATCTAATTTATAATTGGATTTGGTAATCTATGCGTTTGTATAATTTGATTATGGTGTTAAACCAAAAAGAAGATAAGGTTTTAATGTGTTTAAGATCAAGGAATCCTTATAAAGGTTTATACAATCTTGTCGGTGGTAAAATTGAGGCAAATGAAGATTATTTAAGTAGCGCATATCGTGAACTTTTAGAGGAAACGGGTATAAAAAGAGAAGAAATAACTTTAGTTCCTTTTATGGACTTTGTTTGGCACCCAATCAACATGAAAATGTTAGTTTTTATAGGAAAACTAGAAGAAGAAGTTAGTTTAATCGAAGAAATCCATAAATTAAAATGGGTTAGTTTAGATGAAGATTTTTTTGATACCAGTATTTTTGCAGGCGAAGGTAATATTGGGCATATGGTACATATCTATAAAATTAATAAAGACGAAATATTCAGATTGAAAGACTAGAAAATCTAGTCTTTTTTAATTTAATCTTTCATTTACTAAGGCCTATTTTTATAGTATAATTGAAGAGGTTAAGAAAGGGCTTTCACAAGAAGCTGAATACAAACAGGAGGAAATGATGAATAAATATTCTTTACCGCCGTTTAGAATTAAAATGGTGGAACCAATAAAATTGATACAAAAAGGCGAAAGAGAAAAGAGACTTAAAGAAGCGGGATATAATCCTTTTCGATTAAAATCTGAAGATGTATTTATTGATCTTTTGACTGATTCTGGGACAGGAGCGATGTCTCATTTTCAATGGGCGGCTTTAATGATTGGCGATGAAGCTTATGCTGGATCGAGAAGTTTTTTCCGTTTGGAAGAAACCGTGAAAGAAATAACAGGATATCAATATGTAATTCCAGCTCACCAAGGAAGAGGAGCTGAGCAAGTTGCTTTGCCCGCTTTGATTAAGCGGAAAGGCATGTATGTTATATCTAATATCCATTTCGACACAACTCGAGCTCACGTTGAATTAGCTGGCGGTAGAGCAATTGATTGCGTCTGTAAAGAATGTTTTGATTTAGATTTAAATTACCCTTTTAAAGGTAATTTTGATCTAGTAAAACTCCAAGCGTTGATTAAAGAAAAGAAACCAGAAAATATTGCAGGAATTATCATGACCATAACAAATAACTCTGCGGGAGGACAGCCTGTCTCTTTAGAAAATATGCGTGGAGTCAATAAAATAGCTAGAGAAAACAATATACCTATCGTGATTGATGGAGCTAGATACGCAGAAAACTCTTATTTTATAAAACTTAGGGAAAAAAGCTATAGTCAAAAAACTATTCGCGAAATAGCAAAAGAAACTTTTGATTTAGCGGATATTTTCCTAATGAGCAGTAAAAAAGATGGTTTAGTGAATATTGGCGGTTTAATTGCTATAAAAGATAATGAGGATTTATTTAAAGAATGCCAAGTAAGGATAATACCTATGGAAGGTTTTCCAACCTATGGCGGTCTTTCTGGAAGAGACATGGATGCATTAGCTGTTGGCCTAAAAGAAGCGTTAGAGGAAGATTATTTGCAATACAGGCTAGATGAAGTAAGATTTCTAGGAGATAAATTGAGAGCTGGTAACGTTCCGATTCAATACCCTACTGGAGGACATGCAGTTTTTGTTGATTGCGGAGCAATTTGTCCACAGATACCATATAATCAATTTCCTGCACAAGTTATTTGTAACGAACTTTATCTTGAAGGTGGAATAAGAGCTGTTGAGATTGGGTCATTATTACTAGGGAGAGACATTGATACAAAAGAGAATCTTAAAGCAGATAAAGAATTTCTTAGACTTACCATTCCTAGAAGAACTTACACATTAGAACATTTAAATTATGTTGCTGAATGCTTGATAAAAGTAGCCGAAAGAGGGCCAAAACTTAAAGGTTTAGAGTTTGTATATGAATCACCGATACTTAGACACTTTACTGCAGAATTTAAACCTGTAGAATAATAAGGAGGCAATTGTATGAATATACTTAACGTAAAATCAGAAATTGGAGAATTAAAAAAAGTATTGCTTCACAGACCTGGCGGTGAGTTAGAAAATCTCACGCCTAAATGGTTGAATCAACTTTTATTTGATGACATACCATGGCTTGATTTGGCTCAAAAAGAACATGATGCTTTTGCGGATATTTTTAGAAAAAATGGTGTTGAAGTACTTTATTTAGTAGATTTGGTAGCCGAAGCACTTGAAACTAGTGAGGAAATCAAAGATCGCTTTATTAATCAATTTATTGATGAAGCATCTGTTACAAGTGATACTTTAAAATTATTGGTATTCAAATATTTGAAATCGATGAAATCGACTAAAAATATGATTAGTGCAACAATGTCGGGAATTAGAAAAGATCAAGTTCCAAATTTCACAAAAAGAACTTTGTCCGATTATATAAGAGATTATCCATTTGTTACAGACCCAATGCCTAACCTGTATTTTACTAGAGATCCTTTTTCAATTATAGGCAATGGTGTATCAATATCAAAAATGTTCTCTATAACTAGAGCTAGAGAGACTATATACGGCGAATATATTTTTAAGTATCATCCAATATACGGGTCAACTGAAATTCCTCATTTTTATCATCGACAAATGGTTCCCACTTTAGAAGGCGGAGATATTTTAGTCTTGAATGAAAAAATTTTGGCAGTAGGAGTTTCAGAAAGAACACATCCAGCCGCTATTGAAAAATTAGCTAAGAATTTATTTTATTTCAATAAAACAAGTTATGAGACAGTTTTAGCTTTTGATATACCTAAAAGCAGAGCTTTTATGCACTTAGATACTGTTTTTACCCAAGTAGATTATGACAAATTTTTAATTCATCAGGAATTGAGACACGAAATTAAAGCATATGAAATAACTAGATCAAAAGAACACAAGAATAAGCTTAAAGTTTTACCTATAGAAGGAAAACTTGATGATATTTTATCAAAATATTTAGATAAAAAAATCACTTTGATTCCTTGTGGCGGCGATGACGATCCTGTTGCAAGTGATCGCGAACAATGGAATGACGGCGCAAATACAATAGTAATTAGGCCTGGTGAAGTAATTGTTTATGAAAGAAATCACATCACAAACAAACTGTTAGAGAAACATGGAGTAAAAATTCATAAAATGCCTTCCAGTGAGTTATCTCGTGGCCGAGGTGGTCCGCGATGTATGTCGATGCCTTTTTTAAGAGAGTAGTTGACAACTAATTTTTTAGTGATATAATATAGGTGTAGTTATTGACATATGTCAAATATGGAGGTGGGATTATGCCTAGAAGAGATGGAACTGGACCTAGTGGTTTCGGGCCTTTAACTGGTAGAAAAATGGGTAATTGCGTAAGAGGTTTTGGATATGGTAGAGGTAATGGACTTTACAACCAAAACTACGTAAATACTAAAGAAGAACTGTTGAAGGAAAAAGAACTATTAGAATCACGCATAAAAAATATCGACAAAATTTTAGAGGAAAAATAATAAGTAATAAGCGACAATTGTCGCTTATTACAGTTTAAAGGAGAGAAATTATGATAATTATATTACCAACTAAAACAAGCGGAGAAAAATCTTTTATATCAGATAATTTAGGAAGAGCTAATTTTTTCTATGTTTATGATAGTGACAAAAAAACTGGAGAGGTATATATCAACGAGCATCTTGACAATCCTCATGGTGTGGGAATTAAAACTGCTGAATTTATTCTAAATCACAAAGCTGATGTGCTGATTACGCCTCGAGTTGGAGATAAGTCTTTCGATTTATTAAAAGGGAAGTTAAAAATATACAAATCCACAGATAAAATTGTAAAAGATAATATCGAAAGTTTTTTCAGTGGCGAACTAGAGGAGTTATTTTAAATTGGTAGTAGCGGTTTTAAGTGGAAAAGGCGGGGTTGGAAAAACGTTTATTTCTGTAAACCTTGCCTATTATCTAAAAAATTCTGCCTATTTAGACTGCGATGTAGAAGAACCTAACGGACAGGAATATTTTGTTGCAGAATATAATGAAGAGGTTGTTGAAGTAGATATACCTTTTATTGATCATAATAAGTGTAAACTATGCGGTAAATGTGCAGATTTTTGCCGTTTCAATGCTTTAGCTTTAATTTTAGACAAAGTTAGGCTGTTTCCGCAGTTATGTCATTCTTGTGGAGGCTGCAAGTTAGTTTGTCCAGAAAATGCTATTACTGAAACAAAGAAAGTTATTGGGATAGTTAAGCAAGCTGAATATGAAGGTCACAAAATAATTTCAGGTATTCTCAATATTAAGGAAGAAACTGGAGTTAAAATAATAAGCAAAATAATTGAAAAATCAAAAAGCATTAAAGAAAATGTAATTATTGACTGTCCTCCCGGTAATGGATGTAGTGTCATGGAAAGCATTAGAGATGCTGATTTTTGTATATTGGTTGCTGAACCAACAATTTTCGGTTTACATAATTTGGAAATGGTTCATAATCTAACTAAAGTTTTTAATAAAAAATCAGGTATTGTTATTAATAAAGCCGATGATTCTATGATGATTGAAAATTATGCTAATAAAAATGATATTCCTATATTAACAAAAATCCCTTTCGATAAAAGTATGGGTTTGTTAAATTCAAATGGAGAAATTATTGTTAAGAATATTAAATATCAATCCTATTTTGAAGAAATTTCAAAAAAGATTTATGGTGATGAGATATGAAAAAAATTTTAATTCTTAGTGGTAAAGGCGGAACTGGAAAAACTACTATCGCCAGTAATTTTATTAATATTTCTAACGCTAGAGTTTTTGCGGATTGTGATGTTGAAGCGCCGAATCTGCATTTAGTATCCAAGGTTAAAACTCTTAAAAACCGCGGAAACTACTATGGTTTAGATAAAGTTGAAATCGATCAGAATATATGTGTAAGTTGTGGTTTTTGCAAAGAGCATTGTCGCTTTGATGCGATTTCTATTGTGAACAATCAATATATTGTTAATAAATATTTGTGTGAAGGCTGCGGTGTGTGTGAACATATTTGTCCCGTAAACGCGATAAATTTTGTGAAATCAAAGGATGGAGAAATAAATTTTTATAGAACAGATAAAGTTTTTGCTACCGCTGAGTTAAATATGGGTAGTGGGAATTCAGGTTTATTAGTAACAAAGGTGAAAAAGAAAATTCAAGATGAAATTTTAGAAGATGACTTAGTTATTATCGATGGTCCTCCTGGCATTGGTTGTCCGGTTATAGCTTCCATGTCTGGCGTTGATCTAGTTTTGTTGGTTGCTGAACCTTCGGTTTCCGGAATTTCAGATTTAAAAAGAATAATTAAAACAGCCTATAGTTTTCATTTAAAAATAGCAGTTTGTGTTAACAAGCATGATTTAAATCAAAAGTTGACTAACCAAATCATTGATTATGTTAAGGAGAATAATTATGATTTTGTTGGAAAAATCAGTTATGATAAAGAAATTATCCATTATGTTAATAAAGGAGAAACCTTGCCTAATAATTCGAAATCCTTTAAAGAAATAAAGAATGTATTTGATAATACCCTAAAGATTATTACTTAAGCAAATCATTCAATCGCTTTTGCTTTTTATGTTATAATTTTGTTAATAACTAAGTAGGTGATGAGTGTGTTTACAATAATTATGTCAATGCAAAAAGAAAGAAGATATATTATTCAAGGAATAATAGTTTTTTTAATTTTTATCGGACTGTATACTTTATTAGATCAACTTAATATTGGTTACAGCGAAATGATTAATCAATACGGGGTTTTGTTGGTTGCTAGCAATATAATATTAAATGTAATTATGGCTTTTATTAGTGCTTTTATGTGGAATATATCTACAGCTTTAGTCAAGTTAACTGGCAAAGAGGGAAAAGGATCTTTTATGTCAGGTTTTGCAGTTGTCTTCGGAATGTTAACTTATGGATGTACGCCATGTGTAATAGCATTTTTTTCAACTGTAGGTATTACTTTTGCTGTTGCAGTACTGCCATTAGCCGGATTGCCTTATAAGCTTTTAGCGTTGTTATTACTTGTACTAGGTTTTTTCTGGCTAAAATATGAAACAAATCACGTTAAGTGTAAAATAAAGAATTAACGAAAACCCAATTTGATTGGGTTTTTTCTTTGGCGTTGAAAATAAGAGCTTATAATGATATTATTTACTTATCATTAAGAATGGGTAAGTGATAAAATGAAAGTCTTAGAAGTTAAAAACCTGAATAAATCATATTTTCAAGGACAATTGAAAACACAAGTTTTAAAGGATATTTCTCTAGGAGTAAATAAAGGAGATTTTTTAGGTATTGTTGGACCTTCAGGCTCTGGTAAAACAACGCTTTTATATTGCCTAAGTTCGCTTGAAAACATTGATAGTGGGGAGATATTTTTAAATGGAGAAAATATTTCGCTTTTTAGTGATAAAAAAATATCTAATTTAAGAAGAGGTAGTCTGGGTTTTGTTTTTCAGTTTTATAACTTAATTCCTAATTTAACTGCCTATGAGAATATTTTGTTAGCTAATGTTATTGCCAACGAAGTAAATGAAGAAAAAATTGAAGAGTTGCTGAAGCTAGTCGGTATGTGGGAATACAAAGATTATTATCCGAATCAATTGTCTGGAGGTATGCAGCAGAGAGTTGCAATAGCTCGGGCTTTAGTTAATAACCCTGAAATCATTTTTGCAGATGAACCCACAGGAAATTTAGATCAAAAAAAAGGTGCTGAGATTATGAATCTTTTAAAACGACTAAATGAAGAAAAACAAATAACTATAATACTGGTTACTCATAATGATGATTATCTCAAATATTGTAACAAACAAATTAATTTGATTGATGGTGAATTTGTTGACAAAGAATAGTTTTAGTTTTTTAATAGCAAAAAGAAACTTAATGGTAAATAAAAAGACCACAATGGTGATAATAATTACGTTATCACTTATTTTTGCTATTTTTATGCTAATGGCAGGAATTAGGTCTATATATAAGGATGTTTTCACTAAAGAAGCAATAGGCAGATACCCCGCAAGCGATATAATTATTTCGTATGATGAGTATTCACCTGCAAGATTTATAAACAAGAGATCTTTAGTGGAAAATTATGATGAAATTCATTATGCATTGGCATTCTTTAATTTACAGGTTTTAACTGAACATGATAATGAAATTTACTATTCTAAAATGTTTTCAGCTTTACCTCATGAATTTGAAATCTTTTTGGACATTGATGTTGAAATAAAAAATAATGAGACAATAATCACCGAGAGTTACGCAAAAAAACATCAATTATCCGTTGGAGATAGTTTAAAAATATATATATTGGAATACGAACTAGAGTTTTATGTAAAGGATATAATAACGGATAGTAGATCTTTTTCAGGAGATAGTTTTTTTGTTAATAAAATGGAAATTTTTGAAAAACTTTATTCTCTGAATTATTTAAATAATTTTGGGAATATAGTCTATTTAAGAACTAGTAATATTGAAGAAACATACGAAAAATTAAAGTCTGATCCAAATTACCAAAATTATACTATCAATCTTGTAGTTGATGAAGAAAAAATTGATGGAATAGTATCGGAGTATACATCAATGATTGTTGTTGCTGGTATTATCGTGCTTATATCTTTGTTAATCATGCTTAATTCACTATTTATGATTGTATTAAGGGACATATTTTATGAAATTGGGGTTTTCGAAACCTTGGGTGACAATGGAAAAATGGGATATAGAGTTTGTTTTTATCAATGGTTGTTCTATATTTTTATAAGTTTTATTTTCGGGTTTATAATAGCTCATTCTGTTATAACAATCGGCGCTAGTTTTTACGGTGTTAAAGATATTATCTGGATAAATCCACTTGTCATCTTGGGGACTTTAATAATTATAGTTGGTATGATAATAGTTAAAAATTGGTTGTTATTAAGAAAACACTATCAAGAAAATGTCATATCTAAAATACGCGACAAGCGTTATGCTTTGGGGAAAGTAAACTATTATTTATTAATAATGATTTTTGTAATTTTATTGACAATTGTTTTTTTAAAACCATTTACCTTAAAAATTAACTCACTTTTGATAGTGTTGTTATCAATTTATTTGAGTTTGAGCGTATTGGTTCTAGCACTAAAACTATTGGTGAAATTCTTTGGAAAGAATAAAACAACATTTTCTTTATTTAATTGTAAATATATGAATAATAATAAAAATTTACATCAATCACTCATCGTTATATTTTTAGCACTGATAGTTGTTGCGATTATGGTTACAGTTAGAATGTTTATTGCAAAGGAAATTAGGCTTGTACAGAGTGATAATAAATTTGATTTACTGATGATCAATATCAACGATTATAATCCCGATCTTCTTACTGATCTTTATGCATATGAAATTGAACAAGCAAGTCCTGCTTTAGTGTTTAAAGATATAATAGTTAATATCACTAATGAAAAAAGGATTTTAATAAGGAACTTTGTCTCATTAGATATTGAAAATTATTATGATTATTTTGATTATAAATTAGATTTAGTGGCTGAAGAATATCGAAACAGCGAACATCCTTACTTAATTTTGCCGAAATCATATAATCAAGTCTATGGAAAGAATATAGGCGATGTTATCAGTATAGATTTATCACCAGAACTAAAAAACATTAATTTTATTATTGCGGGTTTTATCGATACTAATTATGATCATTTTATATATTCAAATTTACACGAAAAAATATTTGAACTAGATTTAAAATATAATTCTATCATTATTAATTCTGATAATCCAAGCGTAACTATGGAAAGTTTGATAAGAAATTACAGCCCTAAAATGTACTATGTTGTCGATGCTCAAGCACAGTTAGAGACATCACTAGACTTAGCGAGAAATGTTTTAGCGTTATTTACGGTTATAACAGTATTTATCATTTTTAGTTTTATTTTTGTTGTTTTTAATAATACAATGTTAAAATTTTATTCGTTAAAAAATGATTATGCAAAAATAAAAGTGCTGGGAGTAAGTGATAAAATGAATTTAACTAATTTAGTTAAAGAATTGGGAGTAATTGTTTTAGTTTTATTATCTATTGGCATGCTAGAGATTTTAATTTTATCTAAATATTTACGCTATGTTTTGTTGTTTTTCGATTATTATAAAGAATTATCAGCAAATCCAATATCGATAACAATAGCTTATGCTGCTATAATAATTAGTTTGATTTTTAGCTATATTTATTACTATATATTGGTTAAGAAAGTAGAAGTAAGTTTAGAGATAAAATCATATTAAAATAGCATAATTTATCCATAATTATGTAAAAATTTATTTATTTTTAGCCATCTATTTGTATTTTTTTAAGAAAGTAATATAATATATACTATGATAGTATCGTTTCTAAACTAAGTTTAGATTCTATTGATATTATAAAATAAGGAGGAGAAAATGAAAAAAATACTGATTTTAATTTTTATGTTATTTGCTTTAGTTGGTTTTGCTGCATGTAATGGTAGCACTACAATCGACATTAATTATGATGAGCAAATTGCATTTCCAACGAATTTAGCCATAGAGGGTAATGTTTTGAGTTGGGATGCAGTAGAAAAAGCTGCTGGATATTATGTTTACAATAATGGCGAAGAAGTTGCGAGTGTAAAAACTAACTCATACGACTTCTCAAAATTAACTGGAGACAGATTCATTTTCACAGTAGTTACCAAAGCACCAAAAGGAATGCAAGATTCAGTTGAAAGTACTTCTATCGCTTATATTGCTAATAAAGAGCAGGAAGTAGAGGCTATGAAACTTGCTGTTTCTGATAGCATTATGCCTTTCGGAGATGCTTTTGCTGAAGAGCTAGTAAACAAAGGAATGTTAGCTGCTGAATTTGAAGCTATGATGACAGCTGCCGAACAATTCAACGAAGACATGGATGAAGTAAATAGTTTCGAAGGGTTTTTTACAGCTCTAGATGCTATGATGGGAGAAGTTGTTCTCCCTGAAGCTTTGATTTCAGCTTTAGTTTTACATGTTTTACCGGGATTAATTGATGAACAAATTGAAAACCTAGAAGATGATATCTTATGGTATCAAATGCAAAAGAATAGTTCACCTTACTATTGGGATCAAGAATATTATCAAGATAGAATTGATGATGCTGAAAGAGAAATACTTGCTCTTGAAGAACTAAAAGCTTTATTAACTGATTCTCCTGAAGAGGTTATTAAAACAATTCTTGTAGTAGTTGATTATGTCATGGAGTTTCAAGCTATGATTTCTCAAGATTTAGTACAATATATTACTAATTTGACAGAAACTGATGGCCCGCAAGATATGAATGTTGATGAAGTTGTTCTTATTAAAGAAGAGCTTGTTAATATCCTACGCGAAACAATGCCATCTCAACAAGAAGTTACGCTTGTTATTCAAACGCTTTACTCACTTTCTGCAATTTTAGAAAATATGGAAGGTATTGTAGTTGGTGATCTTCAAACTCCTGAAAAAGCATCTGCAACTTTATTGTTAAGTTTTTCAGCGTATATTAATTTCATAGATAATTTTGATCGTGAATTCTTCGTAGAATTAAAAAGTATAGCTGGTTCAGATGTTTCTGAATATAGAATGCAAGCTGAATTAGCAATCTTAATGATTACTTATTTTGATAATTTTAAAGAAGAGAATCAAGATTTACTAGATGATATTAAAGACGTTTACACAGAACAAGAAAAAGAAGCTATGTTTAATCAGTACATGGATAGTTTAGAAGAAGCAATCGGAAATGATATGCCTTTGGATCTTTCATTAATGACATTTGCAAGAATGATGGCATTAGATGCGATTTTCAGTGATGCTTTTGATAATGTTTTAGATGCTTTTGTCGCTTCTGAAGGTGCAATTCTGTTATTAGTAGCTGAAATGCAAGAATATGAAGATGATTTCTATAGTACTAATAACTATTGGGAAAACTATGATGAATATGATTTCAATATGACACTTTATAATTTTAAGATTGTTAACGAAGTAGTCTATCTTGTAAATTCAGTTGTGAGTCAAATATCTCAAGAAGAATTTGAAGAAGTGAGATCTTTCTTAGTTGATTATATTTTACAGGCTGCATTTGTTGGCCTTGCTTATGAAATGGAAGAATCAGAAGTAGAAATTGAAGATTTAGTAAATGCAATAAAAACATTTATTGAAAACACATCTACAGAACAATATGGCTTAATTCAAAGCATATTTGCTTATTTAGATAATGAAGATGTTCTCCTAGATTATGCTGCTTTATATGAAGCTGCTTATGAAAATAGCGATGGAAGATATTTTTATGATTATCAAATGCATTGGAATTTTGCATTTATGTTTGGTGTCTATGATGAGTTGGTTACTACTCAAAATCGCGGATATATTGACAATATTTTGGCAGAAATTGTTATTCTATTAGAAAATGAAGTTTTTGCTGATTTGATGTTGCCAAGTGGTTTTATTGATCAAATCGAAGATGTTTTAGATTACATAGAAACAGTATCTGCAGAAGTAGCTGCATTTGATCCAGCTAATTTAACAGAAGCTAACAGATTAAGAATCGAAGAAATTATGAATGAAATTAGCGAAATGCTAATGATGTCATAATAAAACTTAAAAATACTTACAAATTAAATTTTATAAACAGAAACTATTTGTCAAAGTAGTTTCTGTTTTTTTTGTTTCATTGACTTATAAATAATAAGGTAATATTATTGTTATTATAAGGAAGGATATTAGATAAATGAAAATTAATGTTTTAGTGGATGATTTTATTGATGAAAAAGAGCATGGATTATCAATTTATATTGAAGCTTCTGGAAAAAAGATATTATTTGATACTGCTCAGACAAATAATTTTTTAGTTAAAATGGAAAAATTAGAGATTAGAGAAGAAGAGTTGGATTTGGTTGTTATAAGCCATGGACATTATGATCACGGAAATGGATTAAGATACTTAAGTAAAGATATTCCAATTTTTTTACATGAAGACGCAATAAAACCCAAATATAAAAATAAAGATGGTATTTATTATTTTAATGGCATCAGCAATGACGCAATCAATGTGAATAGGAGAAATTTCAACCTAATTAAAGCTGATCAGGAAATAGCTTCTAATATATTTGTTTTAGCGAATATTAAGACTGATAAGAAGAATGAAAATTTCTTTTTAGATGAGAAAAAAAATATAGTTGATGATTTTCATGATGAAATAATTTTAGCTATTCAAGAGAACAATGATTTGACGCTTTTCCTAGGTTGTTCTCATTTTGGTATTGTAGAAGGAATAAGGAAAGCAAAGGAATGTTTTCCCCACCTGAGGATAAAAAATGTAGTTGCAGGGATGCATCTATTGAATGATTCTGAAAAAGAAATTCTTAAAATAATTGATCAATTGAAACTTTTGGGAGTTTTTAATGTTATACCATTACATTGTACTGGTGAGTTAGCTGCAGAATTATTTTTAGAGGAGTTTGGTGAAAACTGTATTTTAATTTCATCAAGCGAATCTATCTATATCTAAGAATATTTAGCTAAATAATGTAATTATTCATAATTTTAATAAACGATTAGAAATTTTAATAAAATATGATATAATTTCATACAAGGTTGTGATTAAATGTTTATTACAGAGAAAATTTTAAAACCACTTTATAACTTGTTTTACAAAATCAAATTTAAATATGAAATTAACTATGATGATTTTGACCCTAAAAGAACAGATCCATATTTTTTAATTGGAAATCATGGTTCTTTACACGATGGGTTATATACATCGGTTTTTTTGAAAAAATATCCTTATCCAGTAATTAATGCATTTATGTTTGTCAATAAAAAAATGCGTTTTGTTTTACAAAAACTAATATATTCTATTCCTAAAAGAAAAGGTCAGAATGATGTTAGTACGATTAGAGAAATGATGAGAGTGGTACAAAAAGGTAGAGGAATTATGCTGTTCCCTGAAGGGAATTCCTCTTTTTTTGGCGAGCAAAGCGAAATCCCTTTTTCAACAGTTAAGTTATTTAAAAAATTCAAGATAGACATTGTGATAATTAAAACGAATGGCGCATATTTATCTTCTCCAAGATGGGGAGATAAAGATACGTATAGAGGATTAATTCAACTTAATTTCAAAACTTTATTTAAGGGTGAAGAATTAGACAATTATAGTTTAGAAGAAATCTATGAACGATTGGTGGAATCTTTAAAATTTAATGATTTTGCTTGGAATCGAGAAAGAAGATATCCGTATAAACCAAAAAAACGGGCTCAAGGTTTAGAAAATTTCATATATGTTTGTCCTAAATGTTTGAAGCATCAAACAATTTATACGAAAAATAATGATATCTACTGTAAAGATTGCGGCCATTTAGCATATTTTGATGATTTTTCATTAATAAGCGGTTTGGAGTTTGACAATCTGGTTGATTGGGATAAATTACAAAAGAAGCAACTTCCTAAAATTGTGAAGGAAATAATTTATACAGAAGGAACGATGTATGAAGTTGATACTACAAAATATGAGTCTAAAAATTTCGGATATGCGGATTTAGAGATTATTAATAATCAACTTTTTGTTCAGAACAAGATGAAAGAATACGTCTTTGATTTAGATAAACTGACTGGATTAACTTTGACAAAGAAAAAAGAAGTATCATTTGATTATGGAAAGAAAACATTTCTTTTCAAATTAAAAGATCCTATGTTATATTATGATGTTATAAACTATCTGAGGGGAGAAATGTATAATGGCTAATTGGAACATAATAATTTATTTTATTTTAATTGGAGTATTGCTGTTTGTTGGTAAGATTTTGAAGCAAAAAGTACCTTTTTTAAATCGAATTGTTTTACCCACAGCTTTGTTGGGTGGGGTAATAGGTTTACTATTCTCAAGTGTTTTTATACCAGGTTCTTATCAAATTGATGTAGAAGTAATGACAGCGATAGTTTATCATGCTCTGGCATTAGGTTTTATTTCTTTGACACTAAAGCGTACCAAAACAGATAATAAAAAGAAACTGTGGTCAACAGGAATGGTGATTACAAGCACTTACGCTCTTCAAGGATTTATTGGGATTTTAATGGTTTTAATATTTTGGAGCGATAAATTTGTTGGTGCAGGAATGCTCTTGCCTTTAGGTTTTGGACAAGGACCGGGGTTAGCTACTAGTTTTGGCGGAATGTGGAGTGAAATGCTTAATGGGCACGGAGTGGCTTTAGGAGCATCATACGCATTTTTAGGCTTTGTTTTCGGAGGAACAATTGGGGTATTAGTAATTAATATCTTAGCGAGGAAAAAAGGCATTGAAAAAACTAAAAGATATTGGGATGATTCGATTCAGAAAACAAATATTGAAATTGATACTGTAAAAGAAATTTCTGTTTTGGACGGTCTAACTGTACAAGTTGTTGTTTTATTTGTTATATATGGACTAGTATGGTTGACGCTTTTTCTTTTAGAAGGAGTTCTACTTGGTTTGGGAGACATTGGAAGGACGATATTTAATCTTCTTTCTGGTTTCAATTTTATTCTCGGTATTGCTTATGCGCTCATTTATAAACAAATCATCAAAAGAATGGAGAAAAAAGGTAGAAACCTTAATTTTATGACCAATGATTATATTCTCTCCAATATTTCTTCTTTATGCTTTAATTTCATGATTACTGGGGCGGTTTTAACAATTACAATTGACTTTTTAACTGACTTTGGTTGGTTGTTAATTTCGATATCACTTATTGGTGGGTTTGCAACGCTTTTCTATGTACGTTATCTTACAAAAAGAGTTTATTCGGAATTTAAAGATGAATATTTTGTTGGTTTATTTGGAATGTTATCGGGAGTTGCCTCAACTGGTATCGCGCTTTTAAAAGGTCTAGACCGTAATTTGGAAACTCCTGTCGCAGAAGAAATGGTTTTAGGATCAGGGACTGCGATAACAATGGCAATTCCATTGTTTGGTTTTTTGATGTTGCCTTCATTAGGTTATGGCCAACCGTATGAAAGCATGTTCGAATTAATCGCTCTATTCGGTTGTTTACTTTATTGTTTAGTTATGTTTTTCATTCTAATGTTTCGAAGTAGAAAACGCAATTAATATTTGATATTAGATTGCCGCTTTAATTTATTTCTTAAATATGATAGTATTTACATAGAGATTATAATTAAAAGGAGGTTTAGAATGAACATTTATTTTTGCGAAATATGTAAAAGAATTTGTTACACATATCCAGTCGACTCGACCCTTGTTTGTTGCGACCAAGAAATGATTTTGCTTAAGCCTAAGAAGGAAGAAGAAGGTAATGAAAAGCATTTGCCAGTCATCACTAAAATAAGTGATAACCAAATTAATGTTAAAGTTGGATCTGTTCCTCATCCTATGTTAGAAAAACATTTTATTCAATGGATTTTTATTGAAAATGGCGACAAATACTATGTTAAAACTTTTAAACCTGAAGAAGAACCAAAAGCAGACTTTTTTATTGATTTTACTAAAAAAATTAAGGTTTATGAGTATTGCAATATCCATGGTTTATGGATGAGTGAATATAAATAGTAGATGCTTAAAATTGAAAAAGCCGATTTAAGCCAATGGCTTTTTCTTTTTATCGATTGGAGGGGTTATTTTGGGGTTTGATATCATTGCCTTACTAAAGTTTATCTTTTTAGGTTTAGTACAGGGCATAACTGAAGTGTTGCCAATTTCGTCTAGTGGTCACGTGGAATTAATGAAGGCATTAATTGGATTGGATACAAATCAAGGATTAGTATTTTTAATTATCTTAAATACCGGTTCTTTTGCAACTTTCGTTATAATATATTTCAAAAAAATAATGGAACTGTCAAAGTCTTTAGTTATATATCTTTTTGTATCGAGCCAGAGAGCTAAACATTATGATAATTTTATTTATGCCTCGAAAATATTAGTTGCTTGTATTCCGGCAGGTATTTTTGGATTGTTGCTCAATAACATGATAGAAAATTTTATGATTGTTTATAATCTTCTGTTTGTCAGTATTGGTCTTTTAACAACAGCGACAGTACTTTATTTTGTCAGTGGTATCAGATTTAGAAAAGGCAGTGGTCATTTGAGCTGGCTAGATATACTGTTTGTTGGCTTAGCTCAAGCAGTTGCTATTTTTCCAGGAATATCGCGCTCTGGTATGACTACATCCACTGCTCTAAAACGCGGATCCGGAATAACGGCGGCCTTAAATTTTTCATTTATGATTTATATTCCCATTTCATTTGCGACGATTTTATTAATGATATTTGACTTCACATCTGACGATGCAAGAATATTGACCAAAATTGATGTGTTCTATTATTTTTTCGCTTTTGTTGCGGCTATGATAGCAACATTTATAGCATATAAATTGATTTTTAACATTTTCCGCAGCGGAAAATTGAAGTATTTTAGTTATTATTGTTTCGGTGTTGGCTTTTTGGCGCTGTTACTGTATGTCTTATAGGTTAAAGGTGAATTAATTATGGTTTTTTTATTTGAAATAATTAAATATATTATTCTTGGACTTATACAAGGGATCACCGAGGTGCTTCCGGTTTCTTCCAGTGGGCATGTAGCTTTTGTGCAAGAGGTCTTCAAATTTGATATAGATAATAGCGTTTTCTTTTTAATAATTCTAAATTTGGGTTCAATGATAGCTGTTTTTTATTATCTTAGAAAAGATATAATTGAAATGCTAAGAGATTTTCTTAAGTATGTCTTTCAAAAAAACCGAGAGAAAATAGTTGTTAAAAGTTTTTGTTATATTAGAAATGTCATAATAGGCATTATTCCTTTGTTTATTTTTGGGTATTTCCTAAATTTGTTAATTTATCCTTTTTATGAATCAAATCCACTAATAATGATTGGGATTGGGTCTTTGGCCACCGCAACAATATTATATGTGATTAGAAATGTAACGAACTCAAATATTAACAAAGAGTTTACCGGAAAAGATTCATTCTTTATCGGTATAGTTCAGATTATATCAATCCTTCCAGGCTTAAGCAGGCTTGGTGTTACAACTGCGGCTGGGTTACACAGAAAATTATCAATGGATTCTGCTTTAAAATTTACGTTTATTATGTTTATTCCCATATCAATAGGCGCAATTTTTCAACAAGTTATTACTGCGGAATTTAATCCCGAACAAATAGTTACAAGTTTTGATTTCACCAATGTATTACATTATATTTATTACCTCTCAGCTTTCGCAGTTAGTATTGTTACAACTTATTTTGCTCTAAAATGGGTATTTATTTGGTTTAGAAGAGGGAAGTTGGGTTTTTTCTACATTTATAATTTCATCTTCGGATTTGCTGCTTTAATTATTGGCATTCGCGGGTAGAGTATATATAGTTGTTTTATTTTGTTTATTATTATATAATTATTGAGTAAATAATTAGGTAAGGGAGAGTTGTATGAACGAATATATTGAACAAAATCATTACGAAGAACAAGAGGGTATTAGCCTACAAGATTTATTCAAAATTGTTTGGAATAATTTTGCTTTAATCTTGATTATTACTATGTGGGTTGCTGTTATTGGAATTGTTTATACTTTTGCAGTTGTGACTCCTAAATACACTGCAAATACTTCATTAATGGTACAAGTTGATCCGGAAATGACAGGAACCAATGAACAATCCGCAATTGTAATCGCTAATAATTTGATTGGAACATATAAAGAGTTTATAATATCCAATCGCGTTCTTAATAGTGTAAAAGAAGACATTCCTGAATTAGAGGGAACTTCAATAGCTGCTATCAGAAATTCAATTTCTGTTTCGACTGCAAATCAAGTATTAATAATTAGAATCTCCGTAGAAAACGCAAGTCCTGAATTAGCACAAATGATTGCGAATACTTTAGTATTGAACTCGATTGAAATAGCTAACAATGAAGAAAGTCCGTATGTATTGTTGCAAAACAAACTTAAAGTCCTAGACGAAGCAACGTTACCTACTAGTCCAAGTTCTCCTAACAAAATGTTAAATATTGTCATTAGCGTTCTTTTAGGCGGTATTATTGCTTTAGGTGTTGTCTTTATGAAAGAATTCTTCAATAATAAATTGAAGAGCGTTGAAGAGGTTGAAAGATATCTTCAAATTAAGGTCATCGCAGCAGTTCCAGGAACGATTAAAGAAAGAAAGTTGGTGGATTAGATGGAATTCTTTGAATATAAAAACGTAGTTATTGATACTCCAAATTCACCTCAAGCAGAAGCTTACAGAAAATTAGAATTAAATATCAGGATGCATAGTCTGGATAATCCTTGTCGCGTTTTACAGATAACCTCACCAACTCCTGAAGATGGTAAAACCACTACCGCTATTAATTTAGCCAGTGTTTATGCTGAAAGAGGAAAAAAGGTAATAATTTTAGATTTTGATTTGAGAAGACCAAAGATACATCGAGCTTTTCATAAAATCAACGATGTAGGTTTCTACGATTTTATTGTAAATGACAAACCGATAGAAGAGCTGATTGTAAAAGATGATTCAAAAGTTGATCTTTTACTTACTGGATCTAGATTAACAACTCCACATGTAATATTACAATCAAAAAAAGTTAATGACCTGGTTAATAAATTAAGAGATGAATATGATTATATTGTTATTGATTCACCACCAATTTTAACTGTTACTGATGCGCTTTTGATTAGCGATTTCGTTGACGGAGTAATATATGTTGTGGCTTACAATCAGACTAAAAGAGAACAAGCTAAACAAGGCTTGAAACAATTAAGAGAAAATAACGCTAACGTAATTGGTGGAGTTTTATCAAATATTGATGTTAAGAAAAATAGTTCTTACTACGATTACTATTATTATCGTCAAGACGAGTAAGTTATCATCTAAAAGGTGTTACATCAAACTGTAACACCTTTATAAGTTTTTATCACAATTTCAACATAATTAGATAGTATAATAATGACAATTCAATATGCCTTTTCCCCCTTGATTACGGTATATTGAATTTTATTTTTAAAAAGGATGTGATGTTTATATGAAGAATACATATGTTTTGGTTGTGGATGATGAATTTAGAATCCGCAAACTTCTTGCTGAATTTTTAGGTCGTGAAGGGTATCGGGTATTAGAAGCTGAAGATGGTGAAGAAGCTCTAGATATTCTATTTGAATCTGAAAAAAAAGTTGATTTAGTTATACTAGATGTGATGATGCCTAAATATGATGGCTGGTTTGTTTTAGAAAGAATAAGAGATTATTTGACAATCCCTGTTGTCATGTTAACAGCTAGAAGCGATGAATATGATCAACTCAAAGGTTTTAAATTAGGAGCCGATGATTATGTAACTAAACCCTTCTCACCTAGCGTTTTAGTTGCTAGAGTAAATAAATTGCTAAGTAAAAGCAATCGAGAAGCTAAAGAAATAAATTTTGGGGCAATTAGAATTGATCTGTCTGCTCGAAAAGTTTATATTAAAGAAGAATTAATTACTTTGACACCAAAAGAATTTGAACTATTAAGATATTTTATTGATAATAAAGGAATAGCCTTATCTAGAGACAAGATTTTAAATGCGGTTTGGAATTATGATTATTTTGGTGATTTGCGTACCGTTGATACGCATATTAAACAACTTCGGTCTAAATTAGGAGATTACTCATATTATATTTCAACCGTAAGAAGTGTTGGATACCGCTTAGATATAGAAAATGAAATCGACAATTAGATCTAAATTATTCCTTTTAACTTACGGAATTATTTTAGGTTTTATTGTAGCTTTAATAATATTAAACAACACTTTTTTACAAAATTACTATATTAACAGTCGACAAGTTTCTTTAGTTGAAGCTTTTGAAGAGGTTAAAGTAATTAATTTAAATGACCAGAATCTTAATAATAAAATTTTGGAAATTGAAAGTAAATATAATTTGAGTGTACAAATACTGATTCAAACTGATGCAGTTCCAGCCGGTATAGTTATAGATGATTTTATTGATTATCCGAATCTTTATCAAAGAGTATATGGTAGTGAATATATTGTTCCTGCTGAGATTATTTCGAAGATAATTATTGAATATAATTACAGCGTATTAAACAATCAGGATTTGAATTTTGGAGATAAAGTTAAAATTTCTGGGACATATGATGCATATTTTATGGATATGAGTTCAGAGGTCTACAATTACCAAGATAATTATCAAATGTTAGGACTGCTTGTTGCTGAAGAAAGTACAGATGCTGAATATATATTTTACATTTCTACCATTACTTTTAGCTCAATTCGAGACAGTATTAGAATATTTAACTCATTTACAATACTTATTGGATTTATTTTTATGATCTTAGCAGGTTTAATTATGTATTTTCTAAGTTATAGATTTGCCAATCCAATACTTGAAATAAATAGAATTGCTGATGAAATCTCAAAACTTGATTTTTCTCAGAAAGTTGAAGTCACATCTGATGATGAAATTGGAGACTTAGGTTATAGTATAAACAAGATGAGTTCTCAATTGGAAAAGTCAATTAAAGAACTTCAACTAAGCAATGACAAATTGGCAAAGGAAATTCTGTATAAAAACAAGATTGACCAAATGCGTAAAGAATTTGTTGCTAATGCATCTCATGAGTTAAAAACACCGTTATCCTTAATTATGGGTTATGGAGAAGCTTTAAAACTAAGTGGTTTAGATGAAGAAACGAAGAAAGAGTACCTGGAGATTATTCTAGATGAAACGGAAAAGATGAATAAATTGGTTCAAGAACTATTGAATATTTCGCAAATAGAAAGCGGAAAAAAAGAATTAAGGTTCACTAATTTTTCAGTCAATTACCTAATCGAAGAAACTGTAAAATTATTTTCATTAGTTTTTAAAGAAAATAATATTAAATTAGAACTAAACTTAGAAGAATTAGAGGTTAATTCTGATTATGAGCAGTTACAATCGGTCTTGAGCAATTTTATAAGTAATGCGATTAATCATATCGATGGTGAAAGAATAGTAAACATAACTTCTAAGATAATAAAAGATGGTTGCGTTAAAGTTACAGTAAAGAATACTGGTGAGCAAATACCAGAAATGGATTTATTAAATATTTGGGAAAGTTTCTACAAGGTTGATAAAGCGCGAACAAGGGCATATGGTGGCCAAGGGTTAGGTTTGTCAATCGTTAAAACTATTCTTGATACTTTAGGATACGATTATGGCGTTAACAATGTTCAAGGTGGTGTTGAGTTCTATTTCATTATTGATAAATTAGATTTTTGATTATATTATAGTATTAGTTTTTATAAGTTAGAGTAGACATTTGAAAAATGTCTACTTTTATTCTCTCTAAATAGTCTGTAGAGTGATTATTGATAAAAAATCGCTATTGTGATATGATATATTTATGCTTTAAAAAGGAGTTTTTTATGGGTGAAAAAAAATTTAAAAAAAGATACAGATATTTAAATTTTACACGCATTGGATTTATGTTTATAGATGCTCTTACCATTGCACTTACTTATATGACAGTGATTTTGATTTTATGGCTTATTGGAGTTAGAGATTGGAACTATAAACTATCACTTTGGTTAATTTTACCTATGATTGTATTCAAATTAACAGTTTACTATGCCTTTAAGCTTTACCATTTAGTTTTGGTAAATGTGGGGCTAGATGAGGTTTTTAGAATTGTTTGGGTAGTGGCTCTAACAAACGTTGTAATAATTATGATCACTTTAGCAATTCCGAATTTTCATATCATTCATGAATCTTTATTTGTCTTTACAACCTTGATGGAAATGTCTTTGGCAGTATTACCGAGAATTTTAAAACGGTTGTTAGGAATGTTTGTTCCTAAAAATTATTACGCAAGCGGAAATAGAACTTTGATAGTCGGGGCTGGTTCTGGTGGAAAAATCGTTTTAAATGAGTTAAGAAATAATCCACATTTATCAAATCATATTGTCGGTTTCATTGATGACGATGAAATGAAAATTGGAAACATAATGTCAGGATATCCAATTTTTGGCCCAATCTCAGAAATCAACAAGTTGATTGATAGGCTTAACATTCAAGAAGTTATTATTGCTATTGTTAATATTGAACCAAAAAGGTTTCAAGATATAATCAATTATTTTATCGAGAAACCTGTAAAAATCAAAAGACTACCAGCTTTTAAAGATTATGAAGAGGACCTTCCTGAAAGAATATTAGATGTTAATGTTGAAGATCTTTTAAGTCGCGAGGTTATTGAACTGGATAATCAAGGTATCGGAGAGTTTCTGGAAAACAAAAGAATAATTGTTACTGGAGCAGGGGGTTCAATCGGTTCTGAATTAGTTAGACAGATTCTTAAGTATAAGCCTAAAAGTATATTAATGATTGATATTTATGAGAATGGTATCTATGATTTAAACTCGGAGTTAAGTTTTAATAGGTTGAAAAGTGAATCTAGTACTGTTGAATTGAAAGTGCAAATTGCTTCAGTTTACAATTATAGAAGAATGAAAAATATTTTTGTTGAATTTGAGCCAGAAATAGTATTTCATGCTGCCGCATATAAACACGTTCCTTTGATGGAAGGTTCACCAATGGAAGCAGTGAGAACAAATGTTCTTGGAACATATAATATGTGTAAATTAGCGGACGAGTTTAAAGTAAAGAAATTTGTTTTAGTATCTTCAGATAAAGCAGTTAGACCAACTAATGTCATGGGAGCTACAAAGAGATTTGCCGAGATGATAATTCAGAGTTTTAATCGATTAAGCGAAACTAACTATTCAGCAGTAAGGTTTGGTAATGTATTAGGATCAAATGGTTCAGTAGTGCCTCTCTTTAAAAATCAGATTTCCAGGGGTGGGCCTGTTACAGTGACAGATGAGAATGTTATAAGATATTTTATGACGATACCTGAAGCTGTGAGTTTAATTCTTCAATCAGCTACTTATGCAGCTGGAGGGGAAATATTTATACTAGATATGGGTGAACCTGTCAAAATAATCGACTTAGCAGAAAAAATGATTATGTTATCTGGATTTAAACCTTATATTGATATTCAAATTAAAATAACGGGGTTAAGACCGGGCGAAAAATTGTTTGAAGAATTGTTAGTAGATAAAGAAAAAAATATTCGAACAGACAATAAACTGATTTTTATAGAACTGATTGAAGAACAAAATAATGTTGAAGAAGAAACAAAAGAACTTCTAAATAATTTTGAAAACCTGGATAATATGGGCGTAAAAAGATTAGTGAAAAAATTTGTTTCAACTTACATAATCGATGAAAAATAATAATCAAGACGAAATTTTTCGTCTTGTTTTTTTATTGGGTTATATTCTATTATTTTAGAGTGAAATTTGTTATAATAAGTAATAGGAGATATTAAAATTGAAACTCAACGTGGGCGATAAAATAAAATTAGATATCCGTAAACAAGGCATCAATGGAGAAGGAATAGGTTACTATCAAAAAGTAGCTGTTTTTGTTCCAGGAGCGATTTTAAAAGAGATAGTTAATGTTGAGGTTGAAAAAAGTTTTGATAATTATGCTGTTGCTAAAATTTTAGAAATCGAGAGGGTTTCTATCCGTAGAGTCGAAGCGCCTTGTAAGTATTATCAAGATTGTAACGGCTGTCAGATGCAGCATATTGATTATAAAGAACAATTAAAAATCAAACAATCAATAATCAAACAGTCCTTGAGGAGATATACTAAGGTCAACACTGAAAAAATCTTGATAAATAAAACTATTGGTATGGATAAACCATATTACTATCGAAATAAGTCACAAATGCCTTTTAGAAACACCAATTTTGGTTTAGCATTGGGCTTTTATAAACCAAATTCAAATCATTTTGTTTTTATCGACAATTGCATAGTCCATCATGAAGAAGTAGATAGAATTAACCAGTGTGTTCTAAAACTGATGCGAAAATATCACCAAAAAGCTTATGACGTTAGGAATAAAGAAGGAATTCTTATTTATTTATCAGTCCGTTATTTAGAGAGCACTAATAGTGCAAGTGTTATCTTTGTGGTAAAAAAATATGATAGAGTATTAGAAACAATTACCAAGGAATTAAGAGATGAACTAAAAACAGTTAAGTCTGTCAACTATAGCATTGATAATCCGCAAAGTAATTTGGTGATTAGCAATCAAGTAATTCTTTTGGCTGGTCTTGAAAAAATTGAAGAAAAATACGATAAATACATTTTTAAGATTTCGGCCGATGCTTTTCATCAACTAAATACTGTGCAAATGAAAAAAATGTACGATTTGCTTGTAAGTTTAGTGGATTTTAAGGATAATATGATTGTCTTTGATTTGTATTCAGGTATAGGCATAACTTCCATACTCCTATCTGAAAAAGCGAAAAAAGTATATGGTATCGATTATTCAGAATCTTCAGTAAACGATGCTATTGAAAATGCTAAAATAAATAAAATCAACAATGTAGAGTTTATTCAGGATCATGTTGAAAGAGCATTACCCAAATTAATCTCAAAAAAAATAAAACCAGACGTTTTGGTTTTGGATCCCCCAAGAACCGGAATGAGTGAAACGGTTATAGAAGCGGTTTTAGAAGTATTACCGCAAAAAATAATTTATATATCTTGTAATCCATCAACACTAGCAAAAAATATTTCTGATCTTAACGATCAATATCGAGTAGAGTACATTAACCCCATTGATATGTTTCCACAAAGCGCAAGTGTTGAAAGTATAACAGTACTAAGTTTAAAATAAGAGGAGGAAAAAAAATGTTAACAGATTTAGAAATTGCTCAGAAAGCAAAAATGGCTAAAATAGATACGATAGCCGAAAAGATAGGTTTAAAAACAGAAGAATTGGAGTTATATGGGAATTATAAAGCCAAGGTTAGTTTTGAAGCTATTAACCGATATAAAAATAATCCAAGAGGCAAGATTATTTTAGTTACCGCGATTACACCAACTAAAGCAGGCGAAGGAAAATCCACCACAACAATAGGTCTTGGAGACTCAATTGCTAAACTCGGATTTAATACGATGATTGCGTTGAGAGAACCTTCACTCGGTCCAGTTATGGGTGTTAAAGGTGGAGCCGCGGGTGGGGGTTATGCTCAAGTGGTTCCCATGGAAGATATAAATCTTCATTTTACCGGAGATATACATGCTATTACGGCCGCAAATAACTTAATTAGCGCCGTAATTGACAATCACTTATTTCATGGGAACGAGTTGAATATTGATCCTGAAAAAATTATTTGGAAACGTGCTATGGATATGAACGATAGGTCTTTGAGAAAAATACAAGTTGGCTTATCGATGAAAAAAGAGACCCCTAGATATGATGCTTTCGACATCAGCGTAGCTTCTGAAGTCATGGCTGTATTATGCTTATCAAAAGATGTTGAAGATTTAAAGAAAAGATTAGGTGATATGGTAATAGGATATAATACAGACGATAAGCCTGTGACTGTAGCTGATTTAAAAGTTACCGGAGCCTTAGCAATGCTCTTAAGAGAAGCTATAAAACCTAATATTGTCCAAACACTTGAAGGGACACCGGCTTTGATTCACGGTGGACCATTTGCAAATATTGCTCATGGCTGCAACTCTATCATTGCGACTGATTTTGCCTCTAGAGCCGCTGATTTTGTTGTAACTGAAGCTGGTTTTGGTGTGGATTTGGGAATGGAAAAATTTATGGACATTAAGATGAGAACTATGGATACAATGCCTAGCGCCGTAGTGATTGTAGTATCGCTTAGAGCTTTGAAAATTCATGGTGGCGTAAGTGATAAAGAAATGAATAACGAAAATGTAGCGGCTGTAACAAAAGGGATTTCTAATCTAGAAAAACATATCGAAAGTGTCCAAAAATACAAAGTTCCTTATGTTATAGCTCTTAATAAATTCTATACAGACACTGATTTAGAAATTGAAGCTGTTATGAATTGGGCTAAGAAAAACAATCATGAAATATCTTTATCTGAAGTTTTTGAAAAAGGAAGCGAAGGCGGATTAGATTTAGCGAAAAAAGTTGTCAATAAAGCAATATCAATCAATAAAAATAATCCGTTGTATACCCTTGATTTAAGTATTAAAGAAAAAATTGAAAGAATCGCTAAGGAAATCTATGGAGCAGATGGAGTCATCTATACGGAAACGGCTGAAGAACAAATCAGTAGTTTCAATGATTTAGGATGGGATAAACTTAGTATATGTATGGCAAAAACACCATTATCTTTGTCTGATGACGCCAACATAAAAGGACGTCCTACGAATTTTAAAATCACAGTAAGGGAATTTAAACCTTCGATAGGAGCTGGGTTTATTGTAGCTTTAACTGGCGCGGTTATGACTATGCCAGGATTGCCAAAACATGGGGCTTATGAAAATATGGATGTTATTGATCAAAAAATAATAGGATTATTTTAATTAGAAAGAGGTAAAAAAATGAAAGAAGTAAAAAATCTTACTGAAAAACTTAAAAAACTTGGAGTAAATGTAATAGAAAAAGCAAAATCTAGTTACAAAACCGCAAGAGATTCAATTGAACAAAATTTTTTAAATGATTCTTTAAGAAAGAGATTCAACTTAGAAAATCCTTACAAGTTTCTCATAATGGATAGCATGGAAAAGACTTCATTTATTAATGAATTATTGCCGCGTCATGCTAAAAGATATAATGAAGATGATGTTTTTGTTTTTTATGGAAATCTTAATGATAACGATATTAAAGTTGGGTATATTATTAAGGATTTGAGCGATGAAACATTGTATAAAGTTAAAGAAATAGCGCTTGTAAAGATATCAGTTACTTACGATGACAAGGAATACGAAGTTGATTGTACTGCGGTATATGGGATTAATATATGACAAAGAAACAAGAATTTATCGATTTATATAAAAAATATATAAAAAGAGAAGGTTCACAAGATTTACTAGACTTTTTGCTTTCCTCTAAAAGTGATTTTTTCGATGCACCTTGTTCAACTAGATTTCACCTATCTCAAGAAGGTGGCCTTGTAGAGCATTCAATAAATGTATACGAATGTTTAAAAGATTACTTAGAAAGATCCAGAGTAAAAACTTTATATGAACTTAGTTTTTCTGATGAGAGTATTGCTATTGTGGCTCTTCTTCATGATTTATGCAAAATAAATGTTTATAAAAAATCCTATCGTAATGTTAAAGATGAGTCGGGAAAGTGGATTCAAGTACCTGCTTACGATTTTCAAGATGAATTACCATATGGCCATGGTGAAAAATCAGTATATATTATTTCTGGTTTTATGAAATTGACTAGAGATGAGGCTTTTGCGATAAGGTATCATATGGGCTTTTCTGATACAGAAAACGTTAGAAATGTTGGCGAAGCATTTCAAAGATTCCCCCTAGCCTTTGCTTTATCAACCGCAGATATGGAAGCCACATATTTTATTGAAAAATAAATAATAAAAAAGAACCTTTGAGAGGTTCTTTTATAAAGCTAAAAGGAGTATTTATGAAAAGGGTATTCAACGTAACCGAGGGTCCGATCTTAAAAAAGATGCTTATGTTAGCATTACCAATATTATTGACAACCCTTTCACAGATAGCATATAATTTAACAGATATTTTTTGGATCGGCCGGGTCGATGAAATCGGAATGGTTGAAACTAATGCAGTTTCGGCAGTAGGTACAGTTTCTTATTTAACTTGGTTTGCTTTTGGATTTATTCTTATTGCTAAGATTGGTACCAGTGTAAAAGTATCACATGCCGTGGGTAGAAAAGAACTCCAAAAGGTTAATGTTTACGCGGCGAACGGGCTGTTGTTAGCCGCGATTTTAGGTTTCATTTTTTCCGGTTTAACTTTAATTTTTCAAAGACAGTTTTTAAATATATTTAATATAGATACTCCGCAAATTATTGAATATGCTTTGATGTATATACCGATTATCGGAGGTTTCATTTTTATTCAATTTATTGTTAATGGATTTATTGCAGTAAACGAAGGCTTGGGACAAACCAAAATTAATCTAAAAATTCTAGCTGTCGGTTTTGTGTTTAATATGATACTTGATCCAATTCTGATCTTGGGATTTAGGTTAGGCATTCAAGGGGCAGCGATAGCGACTGTTACCGCTCAAACCTTAACCCTTATCATCTTTTATTTGGTCTATAAAAAATTAAATCCAACATTAAAAGTATTCAGATTAAAAAATTTCAATCTAGTAGCTATGAAGGAAATAATTGGCATTGGAATCCCAGTGGGAATTCAGTCTATGTTTTTTACAATGATATCTATCTACATTGCCAGAAGGGTTTTTGCTTTCGGACCAAATGTAGTTGCTGGGCAGAGAATTGGGGTTCAAATTGAACAATTAACTTGGATGATATCAAGTGGATTTCAATCAGCCATTACTGTTTTTGTCGGACAAAATTTTGGAGCTAGGGAATATAAACGTATTAAAAGAAGTATTTGGGACATATCGGGAATACTTGTTCCTTATGCCTTAGTTATATCGCTTTTATTGTTATTTATACCTGAAACATTATTGAGGATTTTTATTGATGACGATTTATCTGTGAGTTATGGTATCAGGTATCTTCAGATTATCAGTATAAGTCAGATACCAATGATTATAGAGGGCATCGGAGCTGGGTTTTTTAACGGAATCGGAAAGTCTTACATCCCTTCTGTTGTGGGGATATTTGGCAATTCTTTAAGAATTCCTTTTGTTATTTGGTTAACCAAAGATTTATTGGAAGAAGGAATTTGGTGGTCTTTGAATATTTCTACGATTTTTAAAGCTTTATTGATTATTATTGCCTTCATTTATATAATAAGTCGCTTAGATGATATGAAAATGAATCAAGTTATTTCTAAAAGAAGAAAAGCAATTGCAATTTAATTTGGAGGGTTATTATGTGGTATGCATTAGGATTAGCTTTTATTTTTTTGATTATTCTTTTTGTCTCTTTGCAAATTGCCTTTACAATTGTTTTGCCAAGGAAGAGAAGTCTTGCGGATACTGAGAAGTTAGAAAAAAGTAAAGATTCTACGCTTTTTGATTTTTATGATAAATATCTATCAAAAACTAAATATATAAAATCAAGATTTGGTTATCAACTTAAACTGTACTATTTCTTGAAAGAAGAAAGCAAAAAGTTTGTGGTTATAGCTCATGGACATACATACACACATCATGGTTGTATAAAATATGCAAGAATGATGTTTGATGAAGGATATAGTGTTATACTATTCGATCAAAGATATCATGGAGATAGCGGAGGAAAAAATTCTACTCTTGGTCATTATGAAAAGTTTGATTTGTATGACATAATTACCGATGTTTTTAATGAATTTGGCAGTGACATATACTTAGGAACCTATGGTGAATCTATGGGTTCTGCTACAGTATTACTTGAACAAGAACTAGATCTGAGAGTTAAGTTTGTGATAAGTGATTGCGGTTTTTCTGATTTGAGAAGATTAATAACTGAAAAAATAAAGAAAAATCACTTGCCGAAGTTTTTTATATTTTTTGTGGACATATTTGTCAAAATAATTACTGGCGTTCATTTGAAAGAAGTCTCTCCAATTGCAGCTGTTAAAAACGCAAAAATTCCAATCCTTTTGATACATGGATTGGAAGATAAGTTTATTGGTTTTCAACACAGTGTAGATATGTACGACAACAATAACGATAAATCAACGATAATGCTTGCGGAAAACAACTCCACACATGCAAATTCTTATTTTGCAGATAAAGAAAAATACGAGCAAATCGTAAAGCGATTTTTGGAGGAAAACACTAATGATAAAATATAGTTTTATCTCTCAAATCGGACCTATAACCTTGTTTTCAAAAAATGAGAAAATTATAAAGATAGTTTTAAAATCTGCCGAAATGAAAAGTGATGTACCTGATTCAGCAATTATTAAAGCAGAAAAGCAAATATTAGAATATTTTGATCATAAAATAGAAAATTTTGACTTTCCGATTTTACTTGAAGAGACTGAATTCACAAAAAAAGTATTGCTAACAATGAGAGAAATACCATATGGTGAAACTTGGTCATATTCTGAACTAGCAAAAGAAGCTGGTTATAACAAGGCTGATAGAGCAGTTGGAACTGTCTGTAAAAACAACCCTCTACCCTTAATAATTCCCTGTCATAGAGTAATAAAGAAAAATGGTGAAATCGGTAATTTTAATGGCGGAGTGGAATTAAAACAATTTTTGCTAAATCATGAAAAAAAGCCTTTTTAGGCTTTTTTTGTTGTATCTCGTTCTATTAATTCAACATCTATTATTTGATTAAAACTCTCTAGAATTTCTCCATTAATCAATCTCATCATGGTATTTAGAGCGGTTTTTCCAATTGTTTCTGTAGATTGAGCTATTGTAGTTATCTTCGGTTCAATCATACTAGCTAACTGGATATTATCAAAGCCAATAACTTGAACATCATCTGGAATTTTTTTGCCGATTTTTTTCAAAGATTGGATTGCTAACATAGCAATAATGTCACTTTCACAAAATATGCCATCACAGTCAAGGTGATTGTTGATTTTTTCCTCAATATCTAGTGGATCCGGTGAAATAAACGCAAGATCATAAGTATAAACAGCAATATCTTTAGTAAGAACAGAATGGAACCCTCGAGTTCTTTCGGCTACAGTTACCAAATTTGAAGGACCACGAAAATGCAGAATCTTTCTACATCCAGTGCTAATAAGCTTTTCTGCAGCTAATTTACCGCCAAGATAATTATTTGAAGCTATAGAAGGAATTTCCTCGCTGAGATTATGATCGATTTCAATCATAGGAATATGAAGTTTTTGATAATCTTGAATACGATTAGTATTAGAGATTAAGATTATTCCATCAACGTTATATTGTTCAAATATTTTAAGGTATTTACTTTCTTTTTCGGGATTGTCCATAGAGTTACAAATCATTAGACGATAATTCGCATTTATGGTCTCATCTTCGATTACCTCTAGTAGGTCAGAAAAATAATAGGAGGTTAAATGAGGCATAACTACAGCTACTATATGAGAACGTTTTTGAAACAGTGACCTTGCTAATTCGTTGGGAACATAGTTCAGTTCTTCTATGGCCGTAAGGACTAATTTTCTAGTTTCTTCATTAACATATCCTTTTTGGTTAATTACTCTTGAGACTGTTGCTACACTTACATGAGCTTTTTTTGCAACATCTTTAATTGTAGCCATACAAATCACATCCTTCTTTGAATATATGTAAATTATACATATTTTTTCATAATTTTTAAAGAGATTTCGATAAAAATGTGTAACTTGTTACATATTGAGTTTCTAAAAGTTATAATTCTTGAAATATATCAAATTTTAGCCGTTTATTAGACTTTTAGTGAAAAATGTAGTAAAATGTTTAAAGCAGGAGGTATTAAAAAATGAGAAAAACAAACACGAAATTAAGAAATCTAGTGATATATCAGATTTTTACTCGAAATTATAGTGAGGCAGGAGACTTTAAAGCAATAATTGATGATTTAAATAGAATCAAAGCTTTAGGCGTCGATATGATTTACTTATTACCGATTCATCCAATAGGTGAAAACAATAAAAAAGGCGGTTTAGGTTGTCCTTATTCAATCAAAGATTATGATACAGTTAGGGATGAGTTAGGCGGTTTAGAAGGTTTTAAACAATTAATTGAGATTGCTCATTCTAAAAAAATAAAAGTTATGATGGATATTGTTTTTAACCATACATCCAGAGATTCAAAACTTTTGGCTGAACATCCAGAATGGTTTTATCGCAACGAAAAAAATGTTATAGCCAATCGTGTTGGTGATTGGTGGGATGTCTATGATTTAGATTATTCAGCTGATAAAAACCTATGGTTTGAATTGTTAAATGTATTAGTAAGTTATGCACGTTTAGGTGTGGATGGATATAGATGTGACGTTGCTAGCATGGTACCACTTGATTTTTGGGATTTAGCAAGAAAACAAGTGCGAAAAATAAACCCTAAATTTATTTGGCTAAGCGAATCTGTTCACGGTGAACATTGTAAAAATATGCGTGATCAAGGTTTTTCTTGCGCATCTGAATCAGAAATATACCAAGTCTTTGATATGGCTTACGATTATGACATCGAGCCACAAATGCGAAGCTATCTAAAAGGCGAATCAAGTCTTAAACCTTATCTAGAAGGTTTAAAGCGTCAAGAAGAAATTTATCCAGAAAATTACGTTAAAATGCATAATCTTGAAAACCATGATATTGATAGAATAGCAAAAGCAGTCAATAATAACTATGAAAAAATATTGAATTGGACAGCTTTTCTTTTCTTGCAAAAAGGAGCGACAATGCTTTATATGGGTCAAGAATTTTCTTCAGATGTAAAACCTAGTCTATTCGATAAAGAATTGTTTAATAAAAATATAGATATAAGCGATTTTATAGCTAATTTAGCTAAGTTGAAGAAACGGAAAATTTTCGCTAACGGAATTTATAATGTTCATATACCTGAAATTGATGGTGTAGCTTATCAAAGTTTTGCAAATGATGTAGAAGAATATCACGGGATATTTAATCTTGGCCAAACTGAAGGCGAGTTAAAAATAGATATAAAAGATGGAAAATATCGCAATTACTTAACTGATAAATATGTAAAAGTAGTCGATGGCTTGATAAAACTTCAAAAAGATCCGATAATCATTAAAATCAAGAAATAAGTTTTGAAAACAATATTTATTGGGCAACTAGATTTTAGCGAATTTTAGTTGTCCTTGTTTTTTTATAAGAGAGGTTATTACATGATAAAAACGATTAAAGCAATTAAGGTCATTTTTAGTTCACTTGTTATTTTGTTCAGTATAATACTCTTTATTTCTTGCACTAATTTATATCGAGTTTATAACGATGAGGATTTAAATATTTTAGCTACTTCTAAATATGGTTTTTCTGAAGTCTTCTTTTTTAAAGTTGTTGATAGTGATACTGCCAAAGAACTTACGGGTAAAACTTATAATAACGGCGGTGTTATCTCAGGAATAAAAGACGGTGTGTATCGATTGCTTTTTATACCTAAAATTGTCTCTCAAGAGCCATTTTTGGTTAATGAAAGGTATTATTATAACAATGATGAAATTTATCAAGAACTTAGAAATCTTGAAGACGAATTTGGATCTAAAATATATATTGATCCTTCAAATGATTATGGCGGCTTATCTATAAGTGTTGCTCCTTATATTCAAATAAACGAAGCTAACCCAGATATAAATTTTAATAGTAAGGTATTTTTCATCATCACTTCTGATAATTTGACAATTTATGCAAATTACGTGAATGAAAACTTATATTTATTTAATAGCAATTACGATGTGATTAACTGATTATTAATGCGAATAGTGTAATAAATAACAGAAACTATCGGGTTTCTGTTTTTTTTATATAATGATATAATAGAAGGTGAGGATGTGTTAGTCTTGATAAAAGAAGTAAATATAATTGGCGCAGGATTAGCTGGTTGTGAAGCGGCCTATCAGTTAACTAAAAGAAATATAAAAGTAAATTTATATGAGTCGAAACGAATCAGGAAAAATGAGGTCCAAAATTCTGATTTTTTTGCTGAACTAGTTTGTTCTAATTCATTAAGATCAAACGACATTAAAAATGCAGCTGGTTTAATGAAAGAGGAGTTGAGAAAATTAGACTCGCTTTTAATTCGTGTTGCCGATCAATACCAAGTTCCTGCTGGAAGCGCATTGGCTGTGGACAGAGAATTATTTTCTAAGAAAGTTAGTGAAATTTTAGCATCAAATCCTTTAGTTACGATAATCGATAAAGAAGTTGAAGAAATAATGGAAAACCCAACAATTATCGCAAGTGGACCTTTAACAACAAAAAAACTGAGTGAAAAAATCAAAAATTTAATCGGCAATGATTTTTTATATTTCTATGATGCCATTGCACCTATAGTCGATTTTAATTCAATAGATATGAATAAGGCATATTTTAAAAGCAGATATGATAAAGGTAATGCTGACTATATCAATTGTCCGATGACTAAAGAAGAATATGACCTTTGGTACAATGAGGTAATTAATGCTCAAACGGCCAAAATAAAAGACTTTGAGCTTAAAGTGTTTGAAGGCTGTATGCCTTTTGAAGAGATGGCAAAAAGAGGATATCAAACTTTGTTATACGGACCAATGAAACCGGTTGGATTAGAAAAAAATAATGAGAAACGACCTTATGCTGTTGTCCAATTAAGACAAGACAATTTAAGAAAAAGTATGTATAATATTGTCGGGTTTCAAACTCATTTGACATTTTCTGAACAAAAGAGAATTATCAGAATGATACCCGGTTTAGAAAGCGCTGAAATTATTCGTTATGGAATTATGCATCGTAACACTTTTATTAACGCTCCTTCAGCAATAAATAGCTTTTATCAATCAAAGACTCGTGATGATCTGTTTATCGCTGGCCAAATAAGTGGTGTAGAAGGTTATATTGAATCAATAGCTTCGGGTTTGGTTGCGGGAATAAATATGGCTAGATTAATTAATAACGAAACCTTGATTGAATTTCCTTTAGAGTCAGCCATTGGCTCTCAGGCATATTATATTGCTAACAGTCCAGCTTCAGAGTTTCAACCTATGAACACTAATTTTGGTATTTTTCCCGACTTGCTTTTCAAACATAATAAAAGCCAAAGAAAAGAACTATATGTCAAAAGAGCTCTAGATAGTATAGACACATTCATTAATAACAATAGTATCTTAAATACTTAGATATATGGATAATATTTATAATTATTTTTGTTATAATTAAGATAATCAATAAATTACGGCGGTGAAACATGAATAATCAAGAAATATTAGATTTGTATCAAGATTATTTAGAAAATGAAAAACAGTATTCTAACAATACTGTTATTTCTTATGTCACTGACATTAAGTCTTTGATTTCATTTCTTGAGCAAGAAGATTTAGGTGAGTTGAGATATCTAACAAACAGAATCGCTAAATTTTATGTAACGTTTCTATATAATCGTTATGATCCCAAATCGATTAGAAGAAAGATTAGCTCAGTAAGAACGCTTTTTGACTATTTGTTGGAGGATGGAGCTGTAAAAGATAATCCTTTCAAAAATATTGTTTTGCCTAAAATTGATAAGAAGTTACCAAAATTTATATACGAAGATGAAATGGTGGATTTTCTGAACCATATAGATATTGATACTCCAATCGGCTTAAGAAACAAAACAATTTTTGAATTATTATATGGTTGTGGATTAAGGGTATCTGAACTTACAAATCTAAAAATCAATGATTTAGATTATGTTAAACAGGAAATTAGAGTTTATGGCAAAGGTTCTGTTGAAAGAGTAGTCCCAGTTCATGTTTTTGCAATTAATACTGTGAAGAAATATCTATTGGAATCAAGACCTATATTAAAGATTAAAAGTGAAATTGAAAGCAACTACATGTTTATCAACCATAGAGGTAATCAATTGACTGCTAGAGGAGTTAGAGATATCTTATCTAGAGAAATAAAAAAACAAAGTTCCACATTAAATATTTCACCACATTCTTTTAGACACTCTTTCGCTACGCATTTACTTAACAATGGGGTTGATTTAAGAATTGTTCAAGAATTATTGGGTCATGTTAGTTTGTCAACTACGCAGATTTATACCAAGATATCAAAGGAGAAGCTTCAGGATGAATACAATAAATCACATCCGAGAGCAAAAAAAATCTTATGATGGAGTATTTGGAGTCTAATAGATTATTACTCAGAAAATTAAGTAAAGAAGATTTTCAAGCAGTATATAATTATATGAATGATGAAGATACAGTAAAATATTTTGTAGATAGACCATTTACTGAAGAAAAAATAATGAATATAGTAAATCCGACAAAAGAACAAGAGCACTATGCAATCGTTCTTAAATTAGAAGAAAAGGTTATTGGTCACTTAGATTTTCATTTATGGGAAATGAAAGATACTTATGATATTGGCTGGGTTATAGAAAAAAAATATAAAAATTTTGGTTTAGCGACCGAAGCTGCAAAATTATTAATGAAGTATGCCTTTGATATAATGCATGCTCACAGAATAATTGCTACATGTCATCCTAATAATAAATCTTCTATTAGAGTTTGTGAAAAATTGAAGATGCGACTAGAGGGTAAATTTGTTAAATGCATATATGATAAAAGTTTAAACAACTGGCAAGATGAACTTTTTTATGCAATACTAGAAGAGGAATATTATCATGAAAATTAAAGTCATTTCGGTTGGAAAAATTAAAGAAAAGTATTTAGTCGATGGAATTAATGAGTACGCTAAACGCTTAGCAAAATATGTCAAGTTGGATTTTGTTGAAGTAGCAGATGAAAAAGCTCCGGAAAATCTTTCAGAGAAAGATAAAGAAATCGTCATGGCGAAAGAAGGAGAAAAAATACTTGCTCAAATTAATAATGAATACTTAATTGTTTTGGCCATAGAAGGCAAAAGTTTAGATAGTGAGGGGTTTGCTAAGTTATTCCAAGATATTTATACATATGAAACTTCAGATATTTGTTTTGTTATTGGTGGATCATTAGGTTTAAGTAATGATGTGATTAAGCTTGCAAATTACAAGTTATCTTTTTCGAAGATGACTTTTCCTCATCAACTAATGAAACTTATTCTTTTAGAACAAATATACCGGGCGTTTAGGATAAATAATAACGAGCCGTATCATAAATAGCTATAATACTCACTAAGAATAGGATGACAAAGCTTGAAATGTAAACAGCAGTTTTCAAGAAAATCTATAGAAAATTTCAGAGGGTGTAAGTCAAATGATAATTAATGATTATATCGTAACAAAATATTTAAGTGGGGATATCATTGATAACCACTGGATATTTTACAGTATTGAAAAAGGGAATTATTTATATAAAACACCTGATCCAAAGAGACGAGAAATAGTAAGTAAGATATTATTACAAGTAAAGGAAAAACTAATAGATTTCAACCCTCAAAACAAAAAACTATTTTCAATTTTATTTCCTGAGTGGCCTGTAATAGTGGATAAAGTGAATGTTTTGTTAGTTGTTGGCTGTCCTGATCCATATGATGCTATGGTTAGATATTATGATGGAAAGCAGTATGTGGTATTTGACTTAATACAATTTGCTAAGTATGTAGATCTTGGAAGTGATATTGAACTTCTAGTCAAAAGACTAATTACACATGAGATAGCACATATTTGTTTACATAACAAATATCCCATCCCAATCACTGATGATTATGTAGCTTTACTAAAACATATAACTTTTGATGAAGGGTTTGCCCACATATTAGCCTTTAGTGATTATATAGAATCTTATGATTTTACTGGTGTAATAGATAACCACTATATAAAGTCTTTTTCAAAATTACAAAATGCAATTAAAGAAAGAGATGTGCACAAACAAAAAGCGTTACTGCAACAATCAAACAGCGGTAATTATTGGGATAAATTTGCGGCTATAAGTGGTAAACTTTTTTTAGCAAGTAATATAGATAATATCATAAATCTATATAACGGTGGGATTGATGGCTTCATTACTTCAATGAAGTTATAAATATCTACTATCTATTTAAAAGTGTTATTAATGAATCAAGAATAAATAAAGAGAATTCATGTAAATACAAAGTACATAATTATCTCATTATATATATGATTAATGAGATAAAAGATTGCATCGAAATTATTAAAGTTATTTATCAACATTAAATATTTTGAAACATGAAGATGACACCACTATGATGGCGTTAATAAAAAATATATGTGAGCTTTCGAATATATTTAGGTCGGTAGGATACTGTATAATTAAATGTAGGGATGTGATGTAATGAAAAAAGTTTTAGTAGTGTTAATGTTAGTATTATTAACTGCTTGTACGCCACCCAAATACGATAGAAAAAGTGATGAAAATGAAAATTATTATGACGACTATCTAGTTAGTATTGGCTTAGTGGATTATGAAGAAGTTGATAATATGGTTTCTGTTCATTATATGAATGATGCATATCTTATCGCCGGGGTTAATCAAACTTCAAGTAGTTTTTTCATATATCACTATATTGGAGAAAACCAACAAGGAGAGAGATTTCATGTTTTGATGCCAGATAGAGTAGGAGAAGAAAATTTAGTGTTTAACGATCACTTACCTTCTTTTATTGAGTTGGAGTTATATATTACAGACTACAATGATTCAAGTGAAAGCAGAGTAATAGATTGGGCAGGTAACAATGTAAATACAAATGATATCATTTTAGATGAAGAATCACTAAGACTGGATTTTGTTTGGCAGCTATATACAGATCGCACAATCAATGATGTAAAAGTAGAAGCTGACACTGAAACAATTAAAGATATGATATTTAACAATTTGTCATCACCATTCATTTATAAAATAGGTAAATATTTTGATGAAGGCAATCACGCTAAACATGTGTATCTTGGGAAAGGCATTAATCACGATTTAGTTTTTATCCTGTTTGACAGTTACGAGATAGAAGTTGAAATAATATATACTTATGATTATGAATAGAGGATCCACTAAAACATATATAACTTTATGAAGGGTTATGTTATTTAAAACATATCATATCTGATTTTCTCTAGTTATAACGAGCTATACCATAAATAAATATTTGGCATGTTATATATCGCTGAACAAAGGGAATTATTTGATATTTCCCTTTTGTTTTTGCGTATCCTATTTAGTAAATATATTTAAAAAAGCAGCAATCCCATATAAGGATTGCTGCTTTTATCTGTCATTATTATATCACACATTTTCTTAAAAATATAGTCTAGTAATTTCTTTTTTAAACTTTATAATTAAAATATAGTTGGTTCTAATAAGGGGATTTATCAATGTTAAAAGCAATTTACAATAGAGTTATGGAATCTAAGAAAACATTTTTCCTAATAAGCGCACTTTTAATTATTGTTTACTTCTGTCAGTTGTTGATACCATATATCTTTGGTTATTTTATTGATGCAGTAAACAAAAAACCTACAGAGAACTTAACCGTTAATCTAGCTCTCTTTATTTTAGCATTAACAATCTTATTAATGATTAGTTCATATATAAGTCATATAATCTCCGAGGTTTTTATATCAAAAACAGCTTTTAAATTTATAATGGATGTTGATAATAAACTAGAACATATACCTTTAAGAAAAACTGAGAAGTATAATCCGGCTTATCTAAATAATCGAATATTCAATGATGTTTTAACTACTTTGAATTTTTTCATAAGTAATTTCATAGTAGCGATTATAATGTTTGTTAGTACTATTGTTGTTTTTATATTAATTATAAAAATAAACTTAATACTTGTTCTTATACCGGTTATTGCTATGTTGATAAATATCATAGGCATAAAAACTTTAAATAGAGCTTTTTATAAAAGAGGTTACCAATATAGAGAGCAGAACAGCCAATATATCTCTGATAATAACGATCTTATAACACAGATAAAAGAAACAAAGATCCATTCATGGTATGATATTTCAACGGATAGAGTTAAATTCTCATTTAAACAACTTTTAAAAACTAGCGTTAGTTTGAATAAAGTTTTGGCAGCTTTAAATAATGTTGGAACTTTCTCGAAAAATATTTCATTAGTGCTTACAATGTTACTGGGAGGATTCTTAATTCTTAATCAAACAATTACTATGGGTGAATTTATATTAATAACTTTATATACTAATATGTGCTTATCTTATTCTGAATACTTCTTGAAATTAGGCCAGGAGTATCAACATGCAAAAATTAGTTTTGACAGAATAGAAGAAATATTAAGTATTGAAGATGAAGAAAATGGACAAATAAATCTTGATAAAATAAATAGTATAAGAATTGAAGGTCTTGAGTTTTCTTATCCGGATTCTGATATTTTGTTTAGTGATTTCAGTTATATGTTTGATGTGGGAAAAATCTATTGTTTGAAGGGGAAAAACGGAGAAGGCAAATCTACATTTGTTGATTTATTGCTAGGGCTTGATTTTAACTTTAAGGGTTCTATTGAATATAATAACTCGAGTATTAGAAACATAGACATGATAGAAAATAGAAAAAACCAAATATCAGTGATAGTTCAAGAACCTAGGTTGCAGAGATTACCTGTTAAGGATAATATTACTAGAGGTATAAAAGAATATTCAGAAGAATCATTAAATGATTTGGTTAATATATTTGGATTACAAGAAATAATTGCATTAGAAGAAGCTCTTTCTTTATCTGGGGGCGAGAAACAAAAAGTAGCAATAGTAAGAGGGTTACTAAAGAAATCTTCACTTATTATATTGGATGAACCTGTTTCAGCTCTGGATACCAATAGCGTAAGTGTTTTGAAAGAAGAACTAATTAAACAAAAAAATAATGCAATCATCATCTTTATAAGTCATAATGAAGAGATATTTGATATAGTTGATGAATTTGTTCATTTGCCAAAAAAAATGATTAAATCAAATAAACTATGAAATAACTATTAAGTAATATAATAAGTTTACAAAAAAATCTAAACATGGTATAATTATACCATAATAAAGGAGGTATCATTATGCCAAAGATTATACCAATAAACGAATTAAAGAATACAGCAAATATTTCTAAATTTGTAGAAGAAAGTGATGAGCCGGTTTTTGTAACAAAAAACGGGTATGGATCAATGGTTTTAATGAGTATAGATGTCTATGAGCGAGAAATGGCTAAAAACCAAATTGTTAAAATGATTAATGATTCTTTGAAAGACATAGACAAAGAGGATTTAAAAACGGATGGTCCAATGTTTATCAGTGAAATGAAATCTAAGTATGGAAAGAAGTTATAAGCTTTTACCAAAAGCAAAAATAGATTTGGAAAGTATATTTCGTTATATATCTGAGGAATTATTAAATCCTGAATCTGCATTAAATATGATTAAGAGATTTGAACTCAAGTTCAATGATATTTGTTCATTTCCAAAAGCATACCCGCTTATAGAGCTTCCAAGGTTAAAGCATAATAGTTTGAGAAAATCAATTGTAGATAATTTTTTAATCGTGTATTATTATGATGAAGACAGCGATTTCGTTAATATTGTTAGAGTAATTTATGCAAAGATGGATTATATAAAAGAAATATAACAATTTGCGATTAAAACGTTATAACGAGCCATACCATAAATAAATATTTGTATTTTATAAATCGTTGAACAAAGATAAATATTTGATATTTCCCTTTTTTTTGCACATTACTTAGAGTTGTAAATTATAAAATTGCAGCAAATATTTCTAAACTTGTAGAAGAAAGTGACGAACCGACTTTTTTAACTAAAAACGGTTATGGGTCAATGGGTTTAACGAGTATAGATCTCTATGAAAGAGAAATAGCTAAAAATCGAGTTGTAAATATTATTAAGAAATTTGAAACTAAGTTTAATAATATTGTTTATTTCTAAACAAAAGTTACAAGTTTATAGTGCATATAAAATATATTCGAAAATTTTGCTAAACTACTATTAGTGCTTTGGGTGCGTTAGGTAAATTTAGAAATATTTATTAAAGTAATTTTAATAATCCTAATTAATTCAAAAAGATCGAATATAATTTGAAATGATAGGATGTTAGTAGACACATAAAAAACTATGTGTGATACTGGCATCTTTTTTCTTTATAAAATCTTTATATTAAACCGGTTCAATCTATATATAATTTTAATATGAAAATCAATATAATAAAGTCGAAAGTAGGAGGTTTAAATAATGAAAAATTTAATAGGTATAAATGTTAGAATCAGTTTAAATGATAATAGCGGTTTTGTAACAATCAGCGGAAAAGTTATTGATGTTTTTGAAAGGTTCTTATTAATAGATTCAAATCTTGGACCACTCTATATATCTTTTTATGCAATAAAAACAATAAGAGTTATGGGTGAAGAAGATGAAAAGAAGTAAAATTTTGATTGTTGGTTCTGGACGGTTAGGTTCATCTATTGCAGCAAAGTTATCTGTTAAAGACAATTATGTAGTGATTATTGATAAAGATATAAATTCATTTCGTAAACTTGATGAAGAGTTTGGTGGATATGATATCGTTGGTGATGCCACTGATTTACAGGTTTTAGAAAATGAAGTATTGATTAGAGAAGTTAATGAAGTAATTATAACTACAGATAGCGATAACGTTAATTTATTTATAGCCCATATCTGTTTTTATATTTACGATGTTCCACATATTTATGTGCGTTTAAACGATAATGATAAAGGAGTGTTGTTAAATAACACTACTATAAAACCAATTTATCCTTTTAGTTTGTCTTTCGACGATTATATGAAAAAGAGAAAAGAGAATGGTAACCATGAAAATAGTAATTACTAATGGTCGGCATGAAGCTGATTTTATGATAAATAAATTTAAACAAGATAAACATAAACTGGTTATTATTAATTCTGATCAAAGGTTTGGTCAGTATATGAGTAATATTAATCACGTACCTGTATTATTTGGAGACTCAACTAAAGCATACACGCTTGATGATGCAGGAATACAAGATGCCGACGTGTTAATCGCTTTGTCAACCGATGATATAATCAATTATATAACCTGCATCACGGCTAAAAAAGTATTTAATGTAAAAAGAACCGTTAGTGTAGTTCGTAATCCAAAAAGAGTTGACTTATTTAAAAAACTTGGCATTGACAGTGTAATATGTTCTACCTATTTGTTAGGAGAAAGCATTAAGTATGAGTCGTTGATTGAAAGCTTCACAAAAACTCTATCCTTAGAGAACGATAAAATTGTTATTACAGAAATAATGATAGAAGATGATTACTTGATTGCTGAAAAAATAATAAAAAATATCAAATTTCCACCAAATGTCAATATTAGCTGTATTTTCCGTGATCCGAGCGTAATTATTCCTAATGGAGATTCAACAATTAAAGCAGGTGACAAACTGATAATAGTTTCTACTACGGAAGATCAGGATATGATTGTGGAATTTTTTGAGACAAAGGTTAACAAAAATGAATAAAAAATCAGTTTCTGGGTATAAATTAATTCTAGGTTATCTAGGCTTATTCATGATGTTGATTGGGGTAATCATCTTGATACCTTTGTTAGTGCTTTTCTTTTATCCGGAGGAAATTGAACAAGCAAAATATTTCATTGTTCCGGGTGTGATAAGCATGGTTATGGGTTATTTTACTCATTTCTTCATTCTTGGCAAATCTCAAGAGAAGCTAGAAAAGTATCAAGATGCCGTTTTGATACTTTTGATTTGGATTATTGCTATCTTTATATCATCATTCCCTTTCATGTTAACTGGTCAATATAATTTTACACAAAGCATATTTGAAACAACATCAGGATATTCTACTACAGGATTGTCTGTTGTTGATGTATCCACGACACCAAATATTTTTTTAATGTATAGGAGTTTGCTGCAATTCATCGGTGGAGTTGGTTTGGTTTTGATTCTAACTTCAGCTCTATCTGATAGATACGGAATGAGATTATACAGCGCTGAAGGACATAATGACAAATTATTACCAAATCTAGCTAGATCTGCAAGATTAATTCTATCAATATATTTTATATACATTATAATCGGAACGTTTCTTTATGTTATATTTGGCATGTCTGTTTTTGATGCTATTAATCATTCTATTGCGGCGGTTTCTACAGGTGGATTTTCTACCAAAGCAAATAGTATTGCGTTTTTCAACAGTTTACCGATTGAGATTATAACTATAATACTTATGCTTTTAGGTAATACAAATTTTTTCGTACATTTGTTTTTAATCAAAGGTAAACTAAAAAACGCTATAAAACATGTCGAACTTAAATTCTTATTAATTTTGATTTTAACCCTTTTACCTTTTATGATTTTATCAATAATCAGCAATTTTAACGGTAGTGTGGGTGAAGCGATAAGAATCGGTGTTTTTCAGTTTGTTAGCGGAATTACCACTACTGGTTTTCAATCAGTTGATTCTTTATTAATCTTGCCTAATTTTGTTTTGGTTTGTGTTATAATATTGATGATAATTGGTGGCGGAATAGGTTCAACTGCTGGAGGAATTAAACAATATCGAGTGGTTTTGGCTATCAAAAGTTTATATTGGAATTTCCGTGACCGAATCACGCATAGAAATTTAATTCGGTCTAATTATATAAATAAGTTCGGCAAAGTAATAGAAGTTAATGATCAAGTTATTATCGATACAAACTCTCATATTCTTATTTATCTAGTAACGTTAATTTTTGGAACACTAATCTTTTCAGCCCACGGGTATAGTTTGCAAGACTCCTTGTTTGAGTTTGCATCAGCCTTGGGAACGGTTGGGCTTTCAATTGGCTTAATTTCATATAATTCACCGCCTTTAATTTTATGGACAACTAATATTGGAATGTTTATGGGTAGATTGGAATTTTATGTAATTTTTGTAGCTATAGCAAAAATATTTATGGATATAACAAGAAGGAAAGTCTTATGAAAAAAAAAGCAAGAAATAAACAAAATTATTTTCTCACTAATTGCTATAACATTATCTACTTTATTTGCTTTAGCATTCGAAGGTTTCGGATTTAGAGCAGAGAATATAATGTTAATTTATGTCGGAACTATAATGCTAATAGTGGTACATACAAAAAAGAATGTCTATGGTCTGTCATCAACACTCTTGTTAGTTTTTATTTTTAATTTTCTCTTTACTGAACCTAAATATACTTTTAAAATTAATGACGCGAATTACATCATTACACTAGTAATTTTTACATTAGTTTCAATTACAACAGGAACTTTGACCAACCAGTTACAAAAAGAGATTTTTATATCACGAGATAATGAAAAAAAACTTGAGCAATTATATATCACTTCTCAATCTTTACTGAACGCTAAAAGCAAAAAAGAAATCATAATGAAAACAAAAGAGAATTTGAATGAATTATTACCCATGAATATCCATTTTTATTTTAATAATTCATATTACATAGACAAGAATAATTCTTTTAATTTTTCCGTTTATGAAAGTAATTTAGAGTTTGCAATAGAGAATAATTTAATTTGTGGAAAAGATGAATTAAAATATAATGATTTGCCAATAAAAATTTTTCCTTTTTTTTCATCAAAAAACATAAAAGGTGCTTTAGTTGTAGAATGCCTTGAACAAAAGATGTCAAAACAAGAAAGAGAATTCGTTCAAACATCTATTCTTCATATGATTACAGCTCTAGAGCGTGAACTTATTGCATCTGAAGAAGAAAACACAAGAATTGAAATGGAAAAAGAAAGAATTAAATCAGCGCTTTTAAGATCAATATCCCATGATTTAAGGACTCCACTTACTTCACTAAAAACTGGCACTTCCTTTCTTTATGAAAGTTTTGATGAAATTGATGAAGACATAAAAAAATCAATGTTATTAGATATTAATAATGAGACATCACGACTTAATGATTTTGTTGAAAATCTACTGAATATGACTAGATTAACAGCAAACAAGTTCGCGATTAAAAAGAATTTTGAAACTATTGATGATATACTAACCGATGTCCATAGAAGAGTTAAAAGCCGATTGTTAAATCACCAAATATTAATAAAAACAACAAAAGAAATTAATAAAATTAATGTTGATGGGCAGTTAATAACTCAGGTTTTTATTAATCTGATAGATAATGCTATTAGACATTCAGAGCAAAACTCTACAATCAAGATTGACTATGATATTGAAAAATATAAAGTGGTTTTCAAAGTAATAGATAATGGCGGGGGAATACAAGAAAAAAATATTAGTAAAATATTTGAAAATTTTACTAGTATCGAAACAAGAAAAGAAGATAATTTTAGAGGAATGGGATTAGGATTGAATATATGTAAAGCAATAGTTAATGCTCATGGCGGCGATATTACTGCTTATAATAACGATATTGGTGGAGCGACTTTTGAGTTTAATATACCTTATAAAAAATAGGAGAAATTATGTTGGCTAAAATATTAGTTATTGAAGATGATCAAGTTATTTTAAGATTTTTAGGATTAGCATTAAAGACATATGGTTATGAAATCATTGAAGCAAGAAATGGTTTACTAGGTATAAATTTATATATAAGTCATAATCCTGATTTAGTTATGCTTGATCTAGGATTACCTGATATTGATGGGATGGAAGTGCTTAAAGAATTGAAAAAGATATCGGATAAACCCGTCATAGTTATTTCAGCAAGAGAAAGAGATCTGGATAAGATTATAGCTTTAGATATTGGAGCTAATGACTACATTACAAAACCTTTTAATGTCGGTGAAGTTTTGGCTAGAGTTAGAGTCGCTTTAAGAGGCTCTTTAAAAATAAGCGAAAATCAAATATTTGTTTGTCGTGATTTGGTAATTGATTTTAATCGTCATAAAGTAACAATTAAAAATTCAGAAGTTCATCTAACTCCAATAGAATACAAGATACTAGAAACTTTTATAAAATTCCGCGGTAAAGTTTTAACACATAAATTTTTACAAAATGAAGTTTGGGGGTATGATACGGTTGATAATTATCAAACTTTAAGAGTTTTTATCGCATCAATAAGAAAAAAACTTGAATCAGATAATGACTTAAATCAGTATATTATAACAGAGGTTGGGGTTGGGTATATTTTTAATGACGAATAATATCAAAGACTATTATAAAAAAGTCATTTGTGAAATATAACATTTGCAAAAAGTTCTATCCCCTAAAAATATTGGTTATTTTATAAATTCCTGAACACCAATGAAATATAAATAGGTAAGATTTAAAGCCACATTTTAGTTTAAAGAGTATAAAATATAAGACCACAAAAAAATTTGTGGTCTTATTTATCTAAAACATATTTCAAATAACTCTGATTGATTAGAATAAAACTCAATGAATTACTATAATTTTGCTTTACACAAATTCTTATCATAATATTAGAAATCGTTTTTAGACAGATGTTGTTGCAAATGTATGGATTGAGAATTTTATTAAAGTGATAAGTAGCAATTGCTAGTTTATGGATATAGAGATATAATCTATTTGTACAAGTATTTAATATAAAGATTTACATAAAAATATATTGCTACTTTACAATCTTTCGCTAGGACAATGGTGATTTTTTTATGAACGATAGGTTTAAATCTAATTTAAGAATCTTCATTATTTTCGGAATTTTGTTTGAATTAATGAATGTTTTTTATAATCCATATGCGATGAAATTTTTAGAGAGAATCGGTGGGAATGAGTTTCACTTTTCATTAATTAATTCTACAAAAGGAATAATAATGATTTTTACTGCTTTACCAGCAGCATTCATCATCAATAAGATAGCGGATAAACAAAAAGTAACTGCCAATGTAGTGCTTGTCATGGCAACCATTATTTTTTCGATGTTTTTTATTCCTATACTACCGAATGATTATCAAGTAATATCATTTATCGTTATTATGACAGTATTAATGATTCCAATCTCGATCTACAATATTAGTTATCAAAATATTACTGCTGAAATTTTTCCGCTAAGAAGAGCTAGAGTATTATCTAAAAGAAGTATTTACACAATTATATTTACAACTGCTGTCACTATTACTTCAGGATTAGTATTTCGATATTTTGCGCAAGATAACAGTGAATATATTCTAATATATCGCATCTTCTATGCCATGGCATTTGTGTTTGGGTTGCTAGCTTTCTTTGTTTTTAAAAAAATAAATTATAAGCCTGTGAAAACAGAAGAGCCGATTAAATTTAAAGGAAGTTTTAAGAAAGTATTTAAAAACAAACGTTATACTAAGTTTGTTTTAAGTTCTACAATATTTCATTTTGGATGGCAGATGGGTTGGCCTTTGTTTTCCATTTATACCATAAAGACATTAGGTGCGGATGAATTTTGGTTAGCGATAATTAGTGTAGGGTCCGCAATTGTCATGCTTTTTGCGCTTCGTGTATGGCCGAGATTAATAGAAAAATACGGTAACGAAAAAATTGTATATATATGCACATTAGGAATGGCGATGACACCAATCCTTTATGTAATATCCAAAAGCCTTTTGGTCCTTGCGATATTTTCTTCTTTATCAGGAATATTTACCTCAGGGACAATTACCGTATTATTTAGTGATATGTTAGAAGTTGTTCCTGAAAAAAATAGAATTATCTATGTTGGATACTATAATGTTTTAACTAATATTACATTGGCGATATCACCTTTAGTGGGACATTATTTTTATGAAATGAAAGGAATCATATATGCATTGATTATAACTAGTATATTCAGACTTTTTGGGGGTATAGCATTTATGATTCGCGAACGTTCAGAAAGAAAATATAAATTAAAAGAGGAAAGTGCCTTGCCTTGAAAAAACCAATAAACTAAAGAGCATTTTTGTTTTTAATGGATAACACGGCCTGCTAACGAGTGCGTATTATATTTATTTAATAATATATTGCAATTAATTGTCTTAGAGAGAGCATAACTAATAAATATAAGTTATGGTATCAAGCGCTGAATATAGAGACTATATTAAAATAATAATGTTATCGGTTTGTCATTTATAAATATTCAAAGTGCCTTTTATTTTTTTGGATAATTTATAGAAATATTTATCGGTTTTCTTATAAAGTTCTGGTTTATTTTAAAATAGCTATTGAATTATATTTTTTTTTAATATACAATTGATATAGCTTTTTAAACTAGTCCAGAGAGACTTGTAAGAGTATTATTTTATTTCTGAGGAAATATATAATTTTTTATGTGAAAACATAATTTTGACTTTTATGAAATCTTCTGGTCTAAAGCTAGAAGATTTTTTTATTTAAGGAGGAATTATGGAAAACTTATTTAGTTTAAAAGAATTATCAGTTTTAGACATTCACAAAATCATTAATAACGCCCTAGAATTTAAGAAAGGCAAAACTTGTAAAAGCCTAGCGGGAAAAAAGGTCGCAAATTTGTTTTTTGAACCTTCTACTAGAACACACTATAGTTTTGTTTCTGCAGAAGCAAATTTGGGTATGGTTGTGGTAGATTTTAACAAGGAGACTTCGAGCGTAAAAAAAGGTGAAAGCTTATATGACACCATAAAAACATTTGAGGCAGTTGGCTTCGATGTAGTTGTTATTAGGCATCCACAAAACAGTTATTTTAACCAATTACAAGGAATTAATATTCCAATACTAAATGGTGGTGATGGAACTGAAAATCATCCGACGCAAAGTTTATTGGATTTAATGACAATCAAAGAAGAATACGGGCATTTTGAAGGACTTAAATGTGCGATAGTAGGGGATATTCGTCATAGTCGTGTTGCGCATACTAATATCGAAGTGATGCAACGTTTAGGTATGGAAGTATATGTTAGTGGCCCAAAAGAATTTGATGATGGTGCTGGTGAGTATATTGATTTTGAAAAAGCTTTAACTGAGATGGATATTATTATGTTGTTAAGGGTTCAATATGAACGCCATGGATATGAAATTCAACTATCAAAAGAAGAATATTTGAAAGAATACGGTTTGACGATGGATAAAGTTAATCGAATGAAGAATGAGGCTATTATTATGCATCCCGCACCATTCAATCGAAAAACGGAAATAGATGATGATGTCGTTGAATGTTCTAAATCAAGAATTTTTAAACAAATGACAAATGGAGTCTATATACGTATGGCTGTCTTAGAAAGGGCGTTAAATTAATGGAAAAAGTTGTTGTGGATAATCTAACTATGAAAAGAACTATTCGTAGAATTTCTTATGAGATAATTGAAAAAAATAAAGAATTAGAAAATATAGTTATTTTAGGTATTCGTAAAAAAGGCGTTGTATTATCAAGAATCATCGCTGAAAATATTAATCAAATTGAAGGAGTTGAAGTTGCGGTTTTTGAATTGGATATAACACCTTATCGCGATGATATTAAAACATCTATTTCAAAAGAAATAAACCGTCAATTGGTACAATTAGATTTAACAGATAAAGTTGTTGTATTGATAGATGACGTGCTTTATACAGGACGTACTGTGAGAGCGGCTATGGATGCTGTTATAGATTTAGGACGACCTAAAAGCATTGAACTAGGGGTTCTGATTGATCGAGGACATAGACAGATTCCTATTTCTCCAAATTATGTAGGAAAAAATATTCCAACCAGTCAAGAAGAACGAATTAAAGTGATCTTGACTGACTTAGGTGAAAATGATAAGGTTATTATCACAAAATAATGGGTATATTATTAAAAGGCGGTTTTTTATTAGAAGATAATCAAACTGTAATTAAGGATGTTTTGATACTTGATAATAAAATTACTCAAATTGAATCTTCCATTCCAATTGAGAATCATGAGATCCATGACTGCAAAGGTCTTTTTATTTCGCCAGGTTTTATTGATATGCATGTTCACTTAAGAGAACCTGGATATGAGAATAAAGAAACGATTAGGACCGGGACAATGGCTGCGGCAAAAGGCGGATATACGTTAGTTTGTGCTATGCCAAATACTAATCCTGTGCCAGATAATTTAGAAGTTATTAATCTTATTTTAGAGAAGATAAAACAAAATGCTCTCATTAAAGTGTTACCATATGCAACTATTACAAAATCACAAAAAAATCATTCACCTTTAGTTGATATGGAATTATTGAAGGATAAAGTTTGTGGATTCAGTAATGATGGTTTTGGAATACAATCTACAAAGGAAATGTATGAAGCTATGCTTTTAGCTCATCGATATGAAACTTTGATTTGTGCGCATTGTGAAGATGAAGGATTATTGTTTGGCGGGTATGTTCACAAGGGAAATAAAGCTAAAATTGAGGGTTGGGATGGTATCACAAGTTTGAGTGAATCTATTCATATTGCTAGAGATACTTTGATAGCTGAAGAGACTAAAGCGGCTTATCATATATGTCATGTATCTACAAAAGAAGGAGTTAGGATTATTAGAGATGCAAAAAAGCGAGGAGTAAATGTCACTTGCGAAGTAACGCCTCATCATTTATTGTTAACGGAAAATGATGTTTTGGACTCTAATACAAAAATGAATCCTCCTGTACGTGAATTAAAAGATAAATATGCACTTATCAGCGGATTACTTGATGGAACGATTGATGTGATTGCGACAGACCATGCACCTCATCAAGAGATTGAAAAAAATAAAAGTTTGAAAGATGCACCATTTGGAGTCATCGGTTTGGAAACGGCCTTTCCGTTAATTTACACAAACTTAGTTGATACTGGTATTGCGTCTTTAGGTGACGCAATTAAGTGGTTTAGTTATAATCCAGCTCGTCGTTTGAATTTAGAGTACGGTAAGTTAGTTTCCGGGCGGGTTGCAGATTTAACAATCATAGATTTGAATACTGAAAAAAAGATTGACAAAGTATCTTTTGTTTCAAAAGGCAGAAACACACCTTTTGATGGATGGATTTGTAAAGGGTGGCCAGTAATGACAATTGTTGAAGGAAAAGTAGTTTATAAAGAAGGTGTTTTTTATGAGTGAAGAATATTTAATTAAATCAAATCAAGAAATTGCTTATAACGTATTTCAGATGACTTTAATAGGTGATACTTCAAAAATAAAAAATCCTGGACAATTTATGAATATTAAAATCGATGATAATTATGAGAATTTTTTAAGAAGACCCATATCAATATCTAGTTATAAAGAGAATGAAATGACGATTATATACAAGATTTTTGGAACTGGCACCAAAAAATTATCTTATAAGAAATCAGGAGATTTAATTGATATTTTGTGTCCTTTGGGAAATGGATTTACGATTAAAAAAAATACGAGAAAATCAATTCTTATAGGCGGTGGTGTTGGGGTTCCACCTTTGCTAGAGTTAGCGAAACAATTAAAAAATAATAAAATGGATTTCGATGTGATTATCGGTTTTCCTTCACATCGAGATGTTTTTTTAGAGAATGAATTCAAGAAATTTTCCGAATCAATTGTTGTTTGTACAATTGATGGATCTTACGGTGAAAAGGGAAATGTTTTGGAAGTGATTAAAAACAAACAAATATCTTTTGATTACTACTACGCTTGTGGACCAGAAAAAATGCTTCATGCTTTGGTCAAAGAAGGTTATATTGGACAATTGTCTTTTGAAGAAAGGATGGGTTGCGGATTTGGAGCTTGTATGGGCTGTTCACATAAAACTATTCAATCGTATAAGAGAATATGTAAAGAAGGCCCGGTTCTAGAAAGTAGTGAGGTTTATATTGATGAATAATTTAGAAGTCAAATTACCTGGAATGACACTTTCGAATCCAATTATTCCCGCTTCTGGCTGTTTTGGATTTGGTTACGAATTTTCAGAGTATTATGATATCAATATTCTTGGTTCTTTTGTTTTTAAAGGAACAACTCTTAACAGTCGATACGGAAATCCTAATCCGCGAATAGCAGAAACATATGCGGGAATGTTAAATTCAATAGGCTTGCAAAATCCAGGAGTTGAAGAAGTGATAAATTGTGAGTTAGTGAAATTAAAAAAGGTTTATCATAAGAAAGTAATTGCAAACATTGGCGGCAGTACAGAAAAAGAATATCTAGAGTCAGTAAAATTGATATCAAAATGCAGCCAAATAGGAGCAATAGAATTGAATATTAGCTGTCCTAATGTAAAGGATGGAGGAATTCATTTTGGGTTAAACAAAGATATTGCCGCTTCCTTGGTGAAAGCTGTAAAATCGGTTACTAATTTACCTGTTTATGTTAAATTATCACCTAATGTTACAGATATTGTGGAGATAGCAAAAGCAGTTGAATCAGCAGGAGCTGATGCCATTACATTGATTAATACACTTATAGGTATGCGAATAGATATTAAAACAGGTAAACCAGTGCTTGCAAATACATATGGTGGTTTAAGTGGGCCGGCAATTAAACCAGTTGCTTTAAGAATGGTCCATCAAGTATATAGAAATGTTTCAATACCAATTATCGGAGTTGGCGGAATCATGAATGCTTCGGATGTTATTGAAATGATGTATGCTGGAGCTACGGCAGTTCAAATTGGTACAGCTAACCTAATAGACCCATATGCTTGCAAATCCATTATTGAAGATTTACCTAAATTAATGAAAGAACTAAAGATAAATAAAATATCAGATATTATTGGGGGAAGCCATATATGAAAAACGTAATAATAGCTTGTGATTATTCTAGCAAAAAAGAATTGTTAGATTTTTTAAATCTCATGTCCGGAGAAAAACCGTATCTAAAAATTGGTATGGAGTTGTTTTATAAAGAAGGCTCAGAGTTAATTAAAGATTTAAAAGCCAAAGGGTATAAAATCTTTCTAGATTTAAAATTACACGATATCCCTAATACTATTTATAAAACAATGAAGAATATTGCTGCTTTAGATGTAGAGATGACTAACGTACATGCAGCAGGTGGAATAAAAATGATGGAAGCCGCAAAAAAAGCTCTAGATGAAGTTGGATCAAAAACACTGCTGATTGCGGTTACTCAATTAACTTCGATATCAGAAGAAATATTAAAAAACGAATTATTAATCACAACTTCAATGAATGAAACAATCAAAAGATATGCTATAAATGCAAAAAAAGCAGGTTTAGATGGCGTTGTTTGTAGCGCTTTGGAGGCTCCGATGATTAATGATTTGGGATTGATTAGTGTAACGCCAGGAATTCGTAATTTTTTAGAAAATAATGATGATCAACTTAGGGTAACAACTCCCAAAATGGCAAAAGAATTGGGGAGTACTTTCATTGTTGTCGGAAGAAGTATAACTCAATCCAATAATCCGATTAATGCTTACCAAAACTGTTTAAAGGAGTTTTTATATGAAAATTGAAATTGCTCAAGCTTTGCTTGATATAGGAGCGATATTTCTTAACCCAAACAAGCCCTTTATCTGGACGAGTGGTATCAAATCACCTATTTATTGTGATAATAGATTAACTTTATCTAATCCAAAAACTCGACAGTTGATAAAAGAAAAACTTAGCGAAACCGTTAATACACATTTTTCTAATTGTGAATATATCATGGGAACAGCTACTGCTGGAATAGCTCATGCTGCTTTGGTAGCTGATTTATTGTGTTTACCAATGGGTTATGTCAGAAACTCAAACAAAGGACATGGCCGTGAGAATCAAATTGAAGGTAAAATTATCCCTGGAGCAAAAGTTGTAGTAATAGAAGATTTAATTAGCACCGGCAGTTCATGTATTGATGTTGTTAGAGCGCTTCAAGATGCAGGGTTTATAGTCTTAGGTGTTGTAGCAATCTTTTCCTACGAGTTAATCAAAGCTAAAGAAGCATTTAAAAAAATAGATATTCCTTATATATCTTTATCGGATTATGATGCTTTAAAAAATTTAGCTCTAGAAAAAAAATTTATAAAATCTGAAGATATCAAAAAACTTGATAAGTGGAAATTAGATCCAACAGATGATAATTGGATGATTTAGTAATTTTAAATACAATCAATAGCCGTCAAATTAGTAAAAATTTTTATTTTAATGCTGTTATAAAAATAATAAAAACACTGTTTTTAGATTCTATAAGTTATTTCATTTCTTTAAAGAAGTGTTTTTAATAAATCAGAATTGAAAAGTGTAAAAAATGAAAAAAATAATAAATAATTGGGAATATTATGTTATAATATCATCGTTGATATTAATCAACATTTAAATTTTAATATCTGCGTATAATAGCTTTGATATGGTAAGCAAGTCTCTACCCTAAACCGTAAATTTAGGACTACGCAAAGTAAAAATCATCTAATTTAATGAGATTTTTCTTTGTGTGAAAAATCTCATTTTTTATTTTTATTGGAGGATTATATGAAAAAAGTTTCTGTCATTATGGGCTCAAAATCAGATTGGGATATTATGAAACAAGCATGCTTGGTTTTAGAAGAGTTTCAGATTTCATACACAAGAGATGCCATTAGTGCACATCGGACACCTAAGGAATTACATGAACTTGTTCAACATTCTGTTTCACAGGGTTGTAAAGTAATAATTGCCGGGGCTGGAGGTGCCGCACATCTTCCTGGAGTAGTTGCTAGTCTAACGACGTTACCTGTTATTGGCGTTCCTATTATGTCAAAACTTTCTGGTCTTGATTCATTATTATCAATTGTACAGATGCCGAGCGGTATTCCTGTTGCGTCAATGGCAATTGATGGCGCGAAAAATGCGGCTTTATTTGCAGTATCTATATTGGCTTTAGAGGATAAAGTTTTAGCTGAAAAGTTAATTAATTACAGAAAAAAACAAGCTGAGGCAGTTATAAGCAATAATCAATTAGTAATATGATTGGTTGAAATTATTTCTAATAAATTTTCATGGAGTGTGCTATGATTTGTAAACGAATTTTCATTGAAAGAAGACCGGGTTTTGATATAGAGTGTCAAAATTTAAAAGAACAGATTCAACTACTTTTTAACCTTGAATTAAGAAACCTGCGCTATTTTATCATCTATGATATTTTCAACATTGAAGAAGAAATCTGCGAAAAAGCTATTAATGACATTCTTTCAGAACCAAATCGCGATATTATACATGAAGATATAAATTTATCTAGCACCCATATTGCGATAGAATCTTTACCCGGACAATTTGATCAAAGAGCAGACTCTGCTGTTCAATGCATTAAGTTGATTCATCCAGCTTCAAAGGCAACTGTTACAAGTGGCTACTTATTTATGTTTGATAATCAGTTAAGCGAAAAAGAATATGCGACATTGAAAAAATTCTATATTAATAAAGTTGAATCAAGAGAAAAGGATTTAATGATTTTTCAGCAACCCATCAATGAAGAAGCCAAACCGGTTTCTGTATTGAATGGGTTTATTTATTTTAATGAAATAAAATTACAAAATTTCCTGCAAGATAACCAACTTGCGATGTCTATTAATGATTTAAAATATATTCAAGAATATTTTTTAAAGGAAGAAAAAAGAAATCCCCGTGAAACAGAGATTAAAGTCTTGGATACATATTGGAGCGATCATTGTCGACATACTACTTTTGAAACAGAACTGAGTAAGATTGTTTTTGAACCAGGGAATATTTCAACGATTATTCAATCGACTTTCAACGATTATTTAGAAACAAGAAATAAAGTAGGAATTCACAAACTAGTGACATTGATGGATATAGCTACAATAAATACCAAATTGGAATTGAAGAATGGCAATTTGGATGATTTGGAAATCAGCGATGAGGTTAATGCTTGTAGTATACATATAGATGTTTTAGCTAATGACAAAAAAGAAAAATGGCTGTTGATGTTTAAAAATGAAACTCATAATCATCCAACTGAAATTGAACCTTTTGGAGGCGCTTCAACCTGCATTGGCGGGGCAATTAGAGACCCTTTGAGCGGCCGAAGTTATGTCTATGGTGCAATGAGAATTACCGGAGCCGGAGATATTACTAGGCCGATTGAGGAGACACTGGAAGGTAAACTTCCTCAAAGAATTATCTCTCAGACAGCTGCACACGGATATTCATCCTATGGAAATCAAGTAGGAATACCTACAACCTATGTTAATGAAGTTATTCATCAAAATTTTATTGCGAAAAGAATGGAAGTCGGAGCTGTGATTGGAGCTGTTAAAGCTAGCGATATCATCAGAGAAAAACCAATCCCCGGAGACTTTATAATTTTGATTGGAGGAAAAACTGGAAGAGATGGAATCGGAGGTGCGACAGGTTCCAGCAAAACACACCATGAATCTTCTATGACAGAAGCTTCATCTGAAGTCCAAAAAGGTAACGCTCCAGAAGAGAGAAAAATACAAAGATTGTTTAGAAGGAATGAAGTAACCCGCTTAATAAAAAAAGCTAATGATTTTGGAGCTGGTGGTGTAAGTGTAGCTATAGGGGAATTGGCAGCTGGTATTGATATTGATTTAGATAAAATACCTGTCAAATATATGGGGATTAATGGAACTGAACTTGCAATAAGTGAGTCACAAGAAAGAATGGCAGTAGTCATTGATTCAAAAAATGAAGCTAAATTTATTCAATATTGTCATGAAGAAAATATTGAAGCTACAGTAGTGGCTAAAGTAACTGAAAAAAATAGATTGACCATGACTTGGAAAAAAGAAATTATATGTGATATATCCAGGGATTTTATTAAGACATCTGGGATTAGACAAAGTGTCGAAGTAAAAGTATTAGAACCAATTAAGATAGATCCTTTTTTAAAAGATTATGATGGACAAGATATTAAACAAAAAATTTTAAACATGTTAAAAGATAATAGCGTCGCTAGTATGCAAGGTTTATCTGAGATGTTTGATTCTACAATAGGCAGGACAACTGTTCTTTCGCCTTTTGGAGGTCAATATCGTAAAACGAAAATATATGCAAGCGTTCAAAGGATTCCGGTTAAAAATCAAAAAACAGCTACAGTCAGTATTATGGCATATGGATATGATCCGAATCTTTGTATTTGGAGCCCATACCACGGAGCAATGTATGCTGTTATTGATTCCATCAGTAAAGTTGTATCTTGCGGTGGCAATTATAAAAAAATCAGATTATCATTTCAAGAATATTTTGAACGACTCGGAGTGGATCCAATCCGTTGGCAGAAGCCATTTTCTTCACTTCTAGGAGCATATTATACATTAAAAGAGTTTAATCTTGCAGCAATTGGAGGAAAAGACTCAATGAGTGGATCATTTAAAGAACTAGATGTTCCGCCTACGCTAATATCATTCGCATTTACAACAGAAAATATCAAAAATATAATTTCTCCTGAGTTTAAACAACCTAATAATTATATTTATCTCGTAAAAAGCAAAATTGATCAATTTTATTTACCCGATTTTAGTGTTTTAAAACAAAACTTTGATACAATTTATGAAAAAATTCAGCAAAAAGCGATAATAAGCGCTTCGCCTTTACAATCGGGAGGATTGGCAGAAGCTTTGATTAAAGCTTCATTTGGCAATCGAATCGGATTTAAAATCCAAACAAATTGTTCTTTATTTGATGTGAGTTATGGTTCGATGATTGTCGAATCAAAAGAACGGATTAAACATAAAAATTTTATTTATTTGGGTGAAACAGTTTCTGAAGCAACTATCTTTATCAATAACGTCAAACTTGACATTTTAGAATGTTTAAACACCAACGAGTCAACTTATAAAGATATTTATCCAATAGTATCATCTAAATATTTGAACTATTCATATGAGCAAACAAATGTAATAAAAAGAAAATTTCTTACAAAAAGAAAAGAAAAGGTTTTTGTACTTAATCCTGTCTTTCCGGGTACAAATTGCGAATATGATACTGAAGCAGCTTTCATAAAAGAAAAAGCTATTGTAAAAACATTTGTATTCAATAATCAAACTGAAAAAGATATTTTAGAATCAATTGAAAGTTTAGCTGAATGTATATCAAAATCAGATATTCTATTGTTGAACGGTGGGTTTTCTAGCGGAGATGAACCTGATGGTAGCGGGAAATTTATTGCTTCAGTTTTGAGGAATGAGATTATAAACGAGGCAATACAAAGGTTTTTAGAGCAAAAGAAATTGATTCTGGGAATTTGTAATGGTTTCCAGGCTTTGATTAAATCTGGGCTACTGCCATATGGTCAAATAAAACAAATGGAAGTAGGATCGCCAACTCTTTTTAAAAATGATATTAATCGACATGTATCAAAATTTGCTGATACGAAGGTTTCAAGCATCAACTCACCATGGTTATATAATTTTAAAATTAACGAAAGACATACAGTTGCGATGAGCCACGGTGAAGGAAAATTTATTATTGGTGAAGAAGAATATAAACGATTGTCACAAAACAATCAAATTGCCTTTCAGTACGTAGACGGAGAAAATAATATTGCTAACAATCCGATTTATAATATCAATGGATCAGCTTATGCAATTGAGGGTGTTATATCGGAAGACGGGCTAATTTTGGGAAAAATGGGACATTCAGAACGATATGAAGACGGATTGTTTCAAAATATTCAAGGAAATAAAGATCAAAATATATTTAAAAATGCAGTAAACTATTTTATAAATGGAGGGACAAAATGAAAAAAGAGATGATTTATGAGGGGAAAGCAAAGAAAGTATATATGACCGATAATCCAAATGAAGTCATTATTTATTACAAGGATGATGCCACTGCATTTAATGGGGTAAAAAAAGCTGAAATTGAAAGTAAGGGCATTTTAAATAATCAAATCAGCGAAGTATTATTTTTAAAATTAGCAGAAGCTGGAATACCAACACATTTTATTAAAAGAATTGATGAACGAAATCAATTGTGTAGAAGAGTTGAAATTATCCAGTTAGAAGTTATTGTGAGAAACATCATTGCTGGAAGCATGGGTAAACGTCTTCAGATAGAAGAAGGAACCATTCCTAAAACCACAATTATTGAATTATGTTATAAGAATGATGAATTAGGAGATCCATTAATTAATGATCATCATGCGGTAGCTCTAAATATCTGTTCTTATGAGGATTTAGAGGAGATTTATACTGTCACGAAAAAAATTAATCAAATTTTAAAAGAGTTTTTTATGAATCATGGTGTAAAATTAGTAGATTTTAAACTAGAATTTGGAAGAACAAGCGACGGGCAAATAATTCTTGCAGATGAAATAAGTCCTGATACATGTCGGTTTTGGGACGCTAAAACCAATAAAAAATTAGATAAGGATCGTTTTAGAAGGGATTTAGGAAATATAAAGGAAGCATATATCGATATTTTAACTCGGATACAATAGGTGAGTGATGTGAAAGAAATAGATTTTTTATATCAAGATAAAATGAACGAAGAATGTGGAGTCTTTGGTGTGATTAACGTAAATCAAGCTTCCGAAGTGATGTATTATGGCTTGCATGCATTACAACACAGAGGACAAGAAGGTTGTGGAATTGTATCTTCCGACGGCAATAGATTCTATCAGTTTAAAGGTGAAGGTTTGGTAACAGAAATCTTTAACGAAAACAACATAAAAGAATTGAAGGGGGACGCCGCTATCGGCCATGTAAGATACTCTACTATTGGAGGCGGTGGAATAGAGAATGTTCAACCATTTCTATTCAAGCATAGCACTGGCGATTTCGGATTATGCCATAATGGCAATCTTGTTAACTCGAAGGAATTGAAAAAAGAGCTAGAAACACATGGGTCAATTTTTCAATCCACATCAGATTCTGAAATCTTTGCTCATCTAGTAAAAAAAGACACCCAAAAAGATCGTCAGAGAGCTATTCGAGACGCTTTACACCAAATTGAAGGAGCTTTTGCTTTTTTAGCTTTGGATAAGGAAAAAATATATATTATGCGTGACAAAAACTCGTTGAGACCACTTTCTCTTGGCGAATTAAATGGAGGTTATGTTATCTCGAGTGAAACTTGCGCATTTGAAGCAGTAGGAGCTAAATATATTAGAGACATCAAACCCGCAGAAATCTTGATTATTGACCGGAAGGGTCAAATGATTTCAGATAGTTATGCTGAAAAAACTTATTCAAATATGTGTGCTATGGAGTATATTTATTTTTCGCGACCAGATTCTGATATTGAAAAGGTAAATGTACACGCTTCTAGAAAGGAAGCAGGTAAAATTCTTGCTAGAGAAGCGCCGGTCGATGCAGATGTTGTTGTATGGGTCCCTGACTCTAGTGTTAGTGCTTCAATTGGTTTTTCGGAAGAAAGTGGAATTCCTTCTGAAATGGGTTTGGTAAAAAATCGTTATGTGGGCAGAACTTTTATTAAACCTTCTCAAATATTGAGAGAAAAAGGTGTGAAAATGAAATTGTCTGCGATTCCTTCTAATGTAGAAGGAAAACGAGTTGTATTGGTCGATGATTCTATAGTAAGAGGAACAACCAGTAAAAAGATTATCAAACTCTTGAGGGATGCTGGAGCAAAAGAAGTACATATGAGAATTGCAGCTCCACCAATAACTCATCCATGTGTCTATGGTGTTGACACATCAACATATGATGAATTATTAGCCGCAAAATATTCAATTGAAGAAATGAGAAAAATAATTGATGCCGATTCTTTGGCCTTCATTTCCGAAGCGGGTATTCTACAAGCGTGCAATAGAAAAAAAATGTGTATGTCCTGTTTTAATGGGCGTTATCCAACTTATCTATATAATGCAATTAAAGATGCAAACAAAGACGGTAAGTTTTAGGAGAAGTTATGTCTGATAAATATAAAGAATCAGGAGTAGATATCTTAAAAGGATATGAAACTGTAAAGAGAATCAAAAATCATGCAAACAAAACTAATAATTTAGGATTCATGGCTAATATTGGAGCGTTTGGAGGATTGTTTGATTTATCAAAATATCAACTTAAAAAACCAGTTTTGGTTTCTGGAACTGATGGTGTTGGAACCAAATTGTTGATTGCACAAGAAGCTAGAATACATGACACAATTGGGATTGATTTAGTAGCTATGTGCGTAAATGATATTATCACGGTTTTGGCAAAGCCACTGTTTTTTTTAGATTATGTTGCACTAGGAAAATTAGAACCAGAAATAGTTGAACAAATAATAGAGGGAATATCTAAAGGTTGTTTGGAAGCTGGGTGCGCTTTAATTGGTGGAGAAACCGCAGAAATGCCGGATATGTACGAAAAAAATCATTATGATTTAGCGGGATTTGCTACTGGAGTTGTGGAAAAAGATCAGATACCTAATATTAATCAAATACAAGAAGGTAATGTCTTAATCGGAATTGCTTCCAGCGGACTTCATTCAAATGGCTATACTTTGGTTAGAAAAATATTGTTTAAAGATCATCATTATCAACTACAAGATTATATCGAAGAGCTTGGTAAAACAATTCAAGATGAGTTGCTAGAGCCCACAAAGATTTATGTTAAAGCAATTGAGGCTATCCAAAATGAGATAAAAGTGCACGGTATTTCTCATATTACTGGAGGTGGTTTTTTGGAGAATATTCCTAGAAGTTTACCAGAAAATTTAGGCGTAGTTATTAAAAAATCAAGTTTTCGAATTCTTCCAATCTTTAGTTTATTGGAAAGATTAGGAAATATCCCACATCAGGAGATGTTCAACATTTTTAATATGGGAATTGGAATGGTTGTAATTATAGATAAAGAAGACAGCTCCAAAGTAATAGATTTAATAACAAAAGCGGGGTTTACTGCATATGAAATAGGCTATGTAACTTCTGCCAAAGGAGTATTTTTGCAATGAAAAAATTAGCGATTTTTGCATCTGGATTTGGTAGTAATTTTCAAGCAATAATCGATTATTTTAAAGAAAAAAAAGAATGTGCTCAAATTGAGATATTGATATCAGATAAACCTTCATGTTTTGCTGTAGAAAGAGCTAAAAAAGAAAAAATCGACGTTTTTGCATTTGATTCCCATTTGTATAAAAATAAAAATGATTTTGAAACCGAAATTCTTAAAGTATTAAAAATAAAAGATGTGGATTTTATTATTTTAGCTGGATATATGAGAATTGTTGGTCCACTTTTATTAGAACATTATCCTAAAAGAATAATCAACATTCATCCATCTTTACTACCCAAATATAAAGGAAAGGATGCAATCGGTCAGGCTATAGAAGCTAAAGAGTCGATTATCGGAATAACCATCCATTATGTGAATAATGAATTGGATTCAGGCGAAATAATATCACAAGAAAACATTGATATAAGTAATCTTAAATCTAGAGAAGAAATAGAAGCACAAGTTCATAATTTGGAACATATTCTTTATCCTAAATCAATTCAAAAAGTATTGGAGGAGTGTTATGAAAAAAGCATTAATTAGTGTAAGTGACAAAGCAGACGTCATAACTTTTGCTAGAGAATTATCAGCTCTTGGATTTGAAATCATCAGTACTGGAGGAACAAAAAAACTCTTAGATGAATCTGGCGTTTCAACTAAATCTATTGATGAATTTACAGGATTTCCAGAAATATTAAATGGTCGTGTAAAAACACTCCATCCTAAAGTACATGGAGCCATATTAGCGCTTAGAGATAATTTAAATCATCAAAAACAATTAATGGAGCAAGATATTGAATTAATTGATTTGGTTTGTGTGAACCTCTATCCATTTAAAAACACTACTGACAAACCGAACGTCACTTTTGACGAAGCGATCGAACAGATTGATATTGGAGGTCCCTCGATGCTTCGGAGCGCTGCAAAAAACTATCGTTACGTTACTGCAGTATGTGATAAATCTGATTACGGAAGGGTAATAGATGAAATTAAACAATATGGCGATATCTTACCCGAAACTAAGAAATACTTAAGTCGTAAAGTTTTCCAAACTACAGCCCAATATGATAGTTATATAGCTGACTATCTTACAGATGACTTGTTACCAAATATATTGACGAAAACATACACTTATGAACACGATTTGCGATACGGCGAAAACCCTCATCAAAAAGCTGCGGTGTATAGAGAAAACAATAATCCTTATTCCATTCTCAACGCTATAATATTAAATGGAAAACTTTTATCATACAACAATATTCAAGATGCAAATGCTGCAATTAATATAATTGCGGAATTTGATGAACCAACAGCGGTTTTGTTAAAGCATATGAATCCTTGTGGCGTTGCCAGTACTGAGATATTATTACAGGCATATATAGATGCATATAATTGTGATCCTGTCTCCGTTTTTGGCGGTATTGTTGTTGTAAATAGAGAGATTGACATTAATCTTGCTAAAGTTTTAAACCAAACTTATTTAGAAATCATCATAGCACCTAAATATACATCAGCAGCTTTAGCGGAACTAAAGCAAAAAAAGAATTTAAGAGTCCTTCAACTTGATACTAATTTAAAGAGTGCTGATAAAATGATGATGATTTCAATCAATGGAGGTATGTTGTATCAAGAGATTGATTTACATAGCTTAGATAAAAATAACTTAAAAACGGTTACTAACTCAATCCCTAATGAGAAAGAAATTGATGAACTTTTATTTGCTTGGAAAATTGTCAAACATGTAAAATCAAATGCAATTGTATTAACAAAAGATAAAAAAACGGTTGGAATCGGAGCGGGACAAATGAACCGGATTGGAGCAGCAAAAATTGCGCTTGAATGGGCAAAAAATCAAGGGCATATTGATGGATTAACATTAGCTAGCGACGCTTTCTTTCCATTTGATGATGTGGTGAATATAGCAAAAACTTATGGTGTGAAACAAATCATTCAGCCAGGAGGTTCCATTCGTGATGAAGATTCTATTAAAGCTTGTAATGAATCAAATATAGCAATGGTGTTTACTGGTTATCGCTATTTCAAACATTAGGAGTAAATTGTGAATGTATTGATTTTAGGAAACGGTGGAAGAGAACATGCTCTTGCACAAAAAATAAGCCAATCCAAAATTTTGAATAAATTGTATGTTATGCCCGGAAATCCGGGAACAAGTCTGATTGCTGATAATATAGATATAAACCCTATGAATCAAGATGAGGTACTCTGTTTTTGTAAAGAACAATATATTGACTTAGTGATTCCTGGTAGTGAAGTTTATTTAGAAAGAGGTATAACAGATTTTTTAAATAGTGCAGGAATCGATGTTTTTGGTCCCACAAAAAAAGCTGCGCAAATCGAAACTTCGAAAGAGTTTGCAAAAAATCTTATGGATAAATATCATATTCCTACAGCGAATTATCAAGTTTTTGATGATTATGATAGAGCTATTAACTACATCAATAATCAAGAAATTCCGATTGTTATTAAGTATGATGGTTTGGCTGGAGGCAAAGGGGTTGTTGTTGCTGATACTAAACAAAAGGCGATAGATTGCTTACAAGATATGCTTGTTAGTAAAAAATATGGTACTGCGAAAGTGATTATTGAAGAATATCTTCAAGGACCGGAGTTTTCTTTGATGTGTTTTGTTAATGGGGATATGATTATTCCGATGCCGATTTGTCAGGATCATAAAAGATTGTTAGATAATGATATGGGGCCAAATACAGGTGGAATGGGAATTTATTCTCCAGTTCCGATTATCAATGATGAAGTAGTTAATTGGTCTTTTAAAAATATTATGATAAAGGTAGTAGATGCACTTAATAAAGAAGGAATAGTTTACACGGGGTTTATTTACGGTGGACTGATGAATACAAAAGAAGGTCCTAAAGTAATTGAGTTCAATGCTAGACTCGGTGATCCTGAAGCAGAAGTTATAATGCCTAAACTAGAATCAGATTTGTTAGAGATCATTTTGTCTTTAAAAAATAAGAAGAAGACAAAACCAATTTGGAATAAAGATTATATACTAGGAGTTGTAATGGCATCCAAAGGGTATCCAGATTTTTATCAAAAAGGATATGTTATCAATAATCTCGAATTAATTGATAATTACTATCATATGGGTACTAAAGTTGAAGACCAAAAATTATTAACTAACGGAGGTAGAGTTCTCTTTGTATATGGAAGAGGAGAAACTTTACAAAAAGCTAAAGAAGAAGCATATAAGAATGTAAAAAAGATTGCTTGTGAGAATCTGATTTTTAGAGGCGATATTGGATATAAATCAATTAATAAAGAAGATTAGTGGATTCTTCATATTAAATAAAAATAATTGATATATTAGGTGTTTTTTAAAGGAGGAATAATATGAAAAAAGGTTTAACTTTTGATGACGTACTAATTTTGCCGGGAGAATCACATGTAGTACCAAGTGATGTTGATTTAAGAACTTCTTTAGTAAAGGGAATAGATATAAATATTCCTATTCTTTCCGCAGCAATGGATACAGTGACAGATGCAAGAATGGCAATTTCTATTGCAAGAGAAGGCGGGCTTGGCTTTATTCATAAAAATATGAGTATTGAAAATCAGGCAAAACAAGTGGATTATGTAAAAAGAAGTGAATCAGGAATGATTAAAGATCCAATCACATTACACAAAGACAATTCTTTAAAAGATGCGGAACATATTATGTCTACATATAAAATTTCAGGAATTCCAATTGTGGATGCTTCAGGCAAATTGGAAGGAATAGTTACAAATAGAGATTTAAGATATCGAACATTAGACGACACTCCATTAACAACGGTAATGACAAGAGAGAATTTAATCACAGCGGGGTTGAATACCTCTTTAGAAGAAGCTAAAGAAATATTGATGAATCATCGTTTGGAAAAATTGTTAATTGTAGACGAGAATTACTATTTAAAAGGTTTAATTACTTCCAAGGATATTGATAATATTCTTGATTACCCAAAGGCTTCAAAAGATAAAAACGGTAGATTATTGTGTGGTGCAGCAGTAGGCGTTTCTGAAGATGCATTAGAAAGAGTTGAGGCGCTTGTTAATGCTGGAGTTGATATTATAACTGTTGATTCTGCACATGGACATTCTTATGGAGTAATCGAAACTGTAAAACAAATTCGGAAAACTTATCCTGAAATTAAAATTATTGCAGGTAATATCGTTACAAAAGAAGCTGCAATGGCGTTAAAAAACGCTGGAGCTGATGCTATTAAAGTGGGTGTAGGACCGGGCTCGATTTGTACTACAAGAATAATTGCTGGAGTTGGATGTCCTCAAATAACTGCAGTAATTGATGTTGTAGAAGCGTTGAAAGATTCTGAAGTTCGAGTTATCGCTGATGGCGGAATTAAATATAGTGGTGACATTACAAAAGCTTTGGCTGCAGGAGCTGATTGCGTGATGTTGGGATCTTTGTTGGCAGGAACTAAAGAGAGTCCTGGTGAGGAGATTATTTATCAAGGAAGATCTTATAAAACTTATGTTGGTATGGGTAGTCTTGCCGCAATGAATAGAGGATCTAGTGACAGATACTTTCAAAAAGGTACAGGAGAGCAGAAAAAACTTGTTCCTGAAGGAATTGAAGGAATGGTGCCTTATCGCGGAGAAGTCAAAGACGTACTTTATCAATTGTGTGGCGGATTACGTTCAGGTATGGGTTATGTCGGAGCCAAAACAATCAAAGAATTAAAATTAAAAGCTCAGTTTGTAGAGATTACAGCTGCGGGGTTAAAAGAAAGCCATCCCCATGATGTCAGTATTACAAGAGAAGCGCCAAATTATTCCGGTGATAAATAATGGATAGTATTCTTATTATTGATTATGGTAGTCAATATAATCAGTTGATTTCGAGAAGAATTAGAGAAATGAATGTCTATTCAGAAATCGTTCCATATAATCAAAAATTGGATAATTTCAAAAATACAATTAAGGGAGTAATTTTATCTGGAGGACCCAGCTCTGTTTATGATGATTTTACTCCAGATATGAATCCGGATATTTACAAATTAAATGTTCCAATATTGGGAATTTGTTATGGTATGCAATTACTAATTAAGGACAAGAATGGTTTGGTAAAAGCGTCAAAAAAAAGAGAATATGGTAAAAGCCAAATTGAAATACTTGAAAAGAGTATTCTAGTTAAAAATATGAAACAAAAGTCAATAGTTTGGATGAGTCATGGAGATCACGTAGTAGAAATCCCTGAAAAATTCAAAATAATCGCAAAAACTGAGTCATCTATAGCTATGTTAGAAAATTCAGAAGATAATATATATGCAGTACAGTTTCATCCGGAAGTAACTCACACGGAAGAAGGTAATATCTTACTAAAAAATTTTATTTTTGATATTTGTAAAGTTGAACCCGATTGGCGATATTCTGATTTTATTAATCAAACTGTTGAAGAAATAAGAAAAACAGTGAAAAATGATCGTGTTATATTAGGTTTGTCTGGAGGAGTGGACTCGAGTGTTGCTGCAGCCTTGATTTATAAAGCGATAGGAAATCAATTAACATGTATTTTTGTAGACACGGGATTATTGAGATATAAAGAAGCGGAAGAAGTGATGAGCGAGTATAAATCAATGCCGAACTTAAATATTATTAAAATTGATGCACAAAAAAGGTTCTTCGATTCTTTAAGTGGTGTAACTGATCCGGAAGAGAAAAGAAAAATCATAGGAAAAGAATTTTTTGAAGTTTTTGAATCATGTAAATCTCAATATTCAGAAGCTAAATTTTTAGCTCAAGGAACAATCTATCCAGACATTATTGAGTCGAAATCAGTTCATGGGCCTAGTGCCACCATAAAAAGTCACCACAATGTCGGAGGAATTCCTTTAAAGCATTCATTTGAAATATTGGAACCACTTAAATATCTTTTTAAAGATGAGGTAAGAAAAGTTGGTATTAAGTTAGGCCTATCTAAGGAATTGATATATCGTCATCCATTTCCCGGTCCTGGACTAGGTATTAGAGTGCTTGGAGAAGTAACAAAGGAAAGGGTTGAAATATTGCAAAAAGCAGATGCAATATTTATTGAAGAATTGAAAAAAAATAATCTATACCATAAAGTATCACAAGCTTTTATAACATTACTACCTGTAAAAACTGTTGGAGTTATGGGAGATAATAGAACCTATAAATATCTCTGTGCAGTTCGATCTGTAAATACTTCAGATTTTATGACAGCGCAAATATCAAGGTTTTCTTATGATTTTTTAGAGAACGTTTCATCGCGAATTATTAATGAAGTAGAAGAAATCAATCGTTTGGTTTATGACATCACATCAAAACCACCAGGAACTATTGAATGGGAATAGAAATTAGATTTGAAATTATATATGGTATAGCTATAAAAGATAATTAATTAAACAATTTCTAACATTTTTTAAGAATATAACACTTAGTTCAATCAAAAAATTTACGAAGATTCATATCACAAACATGTATAACTTGTAATACGAAGAACCGAGCAAATTATTTTTGGTGTTATAAATAATAAAATATTTTTTGGCTTAATTTATTGAAATTCATTCGCATTAAAACACTCTCGCCGATTTGAGAGTGTTTTTTATATTTTTTAGTACTTATATAGAATGAGTTCTTCTTTTATGAAGAATAACTTTAAAAGTTTTTATCACATTAGTTATGTATAAATTTCATTATATTCATTTAAAAATCATTAATTACATTTAAATACATAAATATAGTTATATAACACAAAAAAGTGGTATAATAGTATATATAACTCTATTGCAGCGAGAATAGAAAAAGTGTTAGAGATGAAAGCGTGCAACAGATGAGAACTTATCGAGTAAAGCCAGAATTTGAAAAATTCAAAAAATATCGGTTACCAAGAAATGTTGTTGCAATTGCTTTTCTTAATTTATTTATAAAAATATCGAACTTATTCGTACGTTCGCCAAAAAACGTAAACGTTCAGAAGAAATATGTTATAACCAGAGATCAAAAACGGATTAAGTTGACTGTTTATTCACCTCTTTCATATCACGGAGATATTCCTTGTTTGTTATATTTTCCTGGTGGTGGGTTCATGATGGGCGCAAACAGTGCACACAAACGGACATCCGCCTTGCTTTCCGAGAAAGTTAATTGTCATGTTATTCTTGTTCATTATCGTTTGGCTCCGAGACATTTGTTTCCAACTGCCTTGTTTGATGCGGTTGATGCCTTCCATTGGGTTTATGACAGAGCAAAGGAATTTAGTGTCGACAAAAGTAAGATTGCTATCGGCGGAGATTCCTCAGGCGGAAGTATTGCTGCAGGGGTGGCTTTAATGATGAGAGATCAAAAAGGGCCTAAAGCTTGCTTACAAGTTCTTATTTATCCTGCCCTAGATAAGTTATCTGCAGATTATTCTTCACGTAGGAAATTCGATGATGCACCAGTTTTTAATACAAGAATCTTTGCTTATATCAATAAAATCGTCTACAAAAAGGGATTTTTCGGTCTTAAAAACTATGCCTATCCTTTAGTGGAGCAATCCTATGTTAATCTGCCTCCGGCCTATATTGAAACAGCAGAATTCGATTGTCTACATGATGATGGGGTTCGTTATGCATCAGCGCTTAAAACCGCAGGTGTACCGTCAACGTTAGTTGAAACCAAAGGAACATTTCATGGGTTTGATGCCGTAGCTAAAAGTCCAGTGACTCGTAAATGCATGAAGCAACGAATAGTTGTTCTAAAATCAGCCTTTAGTAAATCTTCTAATAATTTAGAAGATAATAATTGATGTTTAAATAGTATTGCCTAAAGAAATATCCATCAAAAAATACAACTTATTTATAAACAGAATAGCGATGCGAAATTGATGCATATTTAAATTTGAACATAAAGTCAAGATATAGAGAATATAGCCACAGGTGATTTTTTAAGCAAAAAATAGAAGGTGATTCAAATGAAAGAAAAAAACCCACTCAATAAAGATTTAGACAAAAATGAAAAGATAAATAATCAAAAATTGATAGATAAGAATGTTGAAGAACTGCTTATTGTAAATCGAGAACTTCAACTTCGCAATGAAGAAAAAGCCGTTTTGACGACTCGTTTGCTCGAGGCAAATAATCTCTTAATAAAACAAAATAAAGATAAACATAAGCGAATTGCACAGCTTCTTGATGCTAATAATCGCTTATTGTTTCTTAATCTCGAAAAAGCAAAACGTGCCCAAGAATTACTTGAAGCAAATCTTGAACTGGCGTATCAAAACACCGAAAAAGCAAAACGCGCAGAAGAACTGCTTAAAGCGAACGTTATGATTGCGCGTCAAAATGCAGAAAAATCAAAACGTGCTACAGAATTACTAGCGGCATATCAAGAACTTGAGACTTTACATAAAGAAAAGATTCGCCAAGCGAAAAAGCTTTTGCTCGCAAATAAGAAGATGACTTTACAAAACGAGGAAATTGATCATAACGCTTCCGAACTACTTGAATCCAACCGTAAATTATCTATGCAAATTACCCAAAATGCAGAGCAGATGATTCTTTTGCAGGTTGCTAAGGGAGAAATTGAAAAATCAAGATCTATAATTGCTGATAACTTGAAATATACTAGAATTTTATTAGAGTCAAGTCTTGACCCTTTGATGGTGATTGATGCCGCCGGATATTTAACAGACGTGAATTTAGCTACCGAAATTGAAATTGGTATATCGCGCGAAAAATTAATTAATACCATTTTTTCTGATTATTTTACTGATATAGAAAAAGCACAAGCAGCTCATGCCCTCACTTTCTTGGAGGGTACTATCCAGGATTTTGAACTTCAGATGAAAAAAGCTGATGGATACACGATTACAATTCTTCTCAATGGGTCTTTGTACCACAATGATGCAGGAATGACCGTGGGGCTATTTGTCGCACGTAATGTATCTAGTATAAGAGAATATGAACAAGAAATTCTTGAATATAAGTATAATTTAAAAATTATGATTGAAAATCAGGCAATTGAACTAGTTAGTTCTCAACAATATTTTGATAACGTTTTTAACACCATTCCTGATGCAACTTTGATTTTTGAGCGAAGCAATGGCAAAATTATTGCTGTGAATGATAGTTTTACGGAAATTTTTGGTTATACTCGAAAACAAGTGCTTGATAAAACAATTCTCGAAATATCAATATACAAAGAACTAAATGTTTATCTTAGGGTTATGAAGAAGTTTTTGAAACAAGGGTTCTGTATCAATGAAGAAGTTGTGTTCATGTGTCATGATGGGACAACATTTGTTGGTTTAGTATCGATAAAGGGAGTCATTAAAGATGGAGTTTCTTGTATCTCGAGTTATATTCGTGATATAACGATACAAAAAGCAAAGGAACAAGAAGCGTTTTATATAGCGAATCACGACCAACTCACAGGTTTATATAACCGTAATTTTTACGATTCTGAACTAGTGCGACTTGATCACGAGGAATTTTATCCTTTGACAATATTAATTGGTGATATCAATGGTTTAAAATTGATTAATGACGCTTTTGGCCACAAAGTAGGAGATATTGTAATTACTGAAATTGCCGAAAGAATAAGTTCCAACTGTTCGGAAAATGAAATTCTGTGCCGTATAGGCGGAGATGAATTTGCCTGTTTGATTCCCAATACAGACGAAAAGGAAGCATACGAGAAATTAATTAAAATTCAGATTGCTTGTGAAAGTTGTGGTAAAACGTACTTAGAAAAGGTTTCTTTTAGTAACTTTTCACTTGGGTTTGCTACGAAAGTATCAAAAGAAGAAAATATCAATGACATTATCAAACTTGCCGAAGATCATATGCATCGACGAAAAATGCTAGAACATAAAAGCTCCCGTAACGCCATAATCGCTTCAATCAAGGCGACAATGATTGAACGTAATTTTGAAACCGAATTACATGCTGAAAGATTAATAGCAACTTCACGAAAAGTTGGTGAAGCATTAAAACTTTCAACATCTGAACTTGATAAGCTTGAGTTATTGTGTACCTTACATGATATTGGAAAAGTTGGCATCGATAATGCCATCCTTCTTAAACCTGGCCCTTTGACAGAAAAGGAATGGACTATCATGAGAAAACATCCGGAAATGGGTTATCGGATAGCGATGTCAACACCTGAATTAGTACCGATTGCAGAGATGATTTTACTTCACCATGAGAAATGGGATGGAACAGGTTATCCTCGCAAAATTTCAGGGGATAAAATTCCACTGCTCTCGAGAATTATTGCGATTGTTGATGCCTATGATGCAATGACCAACGATCGGCCATATCGATTAGCAATGGATTCTGCTTCAGCTCTAGCAGAAATACGTCGTTGTTCAGTTTCCCAGTTTGATCCAAGTTTAGTTGAAGTCTTTTTGAATGTTATCGAAACTGAGTAAAAAAGTTTTTTATCTTCATTTTTCAGAGTGAAATATAAAATCAAAAAAAACTTGTCCAAGTAGATAAGTTTTTTTGTTTTTGGTAATAAAATATCAAATTTCAATAAATGTACAAGTTGTGATAAATTGATTGTTTCTTCTCAAAATTGCATTTACTAGCACAAACCCCTAAGAGTCATTATTTCTATCTAAGTCCCTAACTTTTTTAATGTTAGAAAATACTGTTGAAATTGTCTATTATGAGGTTGTAAAACCAATATCAAATGTTATAATAAAAATTGATTGCAAGAAAAAAATGTTAAAAGAAAGGTTGTGATTTTATGGATCGTATTATTGAGTTGTTACCTCTGCTTATACCACTTATTCTCATACAGATTGGGCTTGCCATATATGCGTTAATTTTACTGAAGCGAGCACAGCAAGTGAGAGGTAATTCAAAACTCTTATGGGCACTAGTCATTATTTTTGTCAATTTATTTGGACCCATTTTATTTATAGTTCTAGGGAGGGTAGATGATGCAGTTCGCAGTGAAGACGAATGAGTTAGTAAAAGACTTTAATGGACTAAAAGCAGTCAATCATCTCAATCTTCAAGTGCCTTTTGGTACAATCTATGGGTTTTTAGGGCCTAATGGTTCTGGAAAGACAACCACTTTAAAAATGCTGACTGGAATGACAGAACCAACATCAGGATCAATTGAAATTATGGGAGAACCTATGATTTTTGGAAAACAAAAAAGCCAAGAGCATATTGGTTTTTTACCGGATGTTCCTGGTTTTTATGATTGGATGAGTCCTCGTGATTTTTTAACGCTTTGCGGTGAACTTTTTCATATTCCAAAACAAGAACTTATAATACGGGTCCAAGAATTATTGAAAATCGTCGGATTATCAAAAAGTGTAAATAAGAAAATTGGAACCTTTTCAAGAGGCATGAAACAAAGACTTGGCATTGCCCAAGCGCTGATTAATAAGCCTTCAATAATCTTTTTAGATGAGCCTGTTTCAGCACTAGACCCACAAGGCAGAAAAGAGGTTATGGATATTATTTTTGGGCTTAAAGGGAAAGTCACTGTCTTTTTTTCAACGCACATTCTTTCTGATGTAGAGCGTATTTGTGATCGCGTGATTATTATTAGCGAGGGTGTTACAGTACTAGAAGATACAATAGAAAACATCAAAGCCATGTCTGAGACATATAAATTGGAAGTTGAAGCGGACGAAAATGCAATCAATTTAATTGAATCATTAATTTTAGATGATAAAAACATTTTAGAAATACAACGAAACCATCAACTTATAACATTAACTGTTATAGATTTAGATTATGCGCGAAAGCGTATTTATGAAATATTGCATACAAATAGCATTATGGTTAAAAAGATTATTGTGAAAGAACCAACACTAGAAGATATTTACATGAAGGTGGTGAATCATAATGTTTAATTTTGCATTTCTTAAAAAAGAAATTAAGGAAATGATTAAAACTCCGAAACTCATTATTATTGGCTCTGTCTTTGTGTTTTTTGCGATTATTGGACCTTTGAGTGCAAAGTATATGAATGAGCTGATTGCTATGTTCGCCACAGACATTGAAATCAGCTTTCCAGATCCGACACACATTCAATCGTGGGAACAATTCTATAGCAACATCACATCGATTTCAATGATTGTTTTTCTTATTATGATGACCGGGACTGTAGTAGCCGAGAAGAACAAAGGATCTATTTATTTAATCTTAACCAAAAATGTAACAAGAACATCTTTACTATTGAGTAAAATGCTTGCTGGAGTATTGCTATTTACATCTATTTTTATCATATCGGTGTTAATTTCGTGGTATTACACATGGGTTTTGTTTGGTCAAGTGGTTTACGAAGGGTTAATGCTTTCATTGTTTTCAGTTTACATGTTGGGTATTTTCTTTTCAATGATTGCAATTTTTTTAAGTGTTGTTTTAAAATCTACAACACACGCAGCATTATTAGCTTTTGCAATTTATGCGGTATTAAATATATTGACCATTTTATCCAGTATAAACCTATACAATCCTGCAGGTGCAGCTACATTAGTCCTCAATCAATTGAAAGGCGTTGATGTGACTCATAATCTTATTATTAATATTATAATGACAATTCTAATTAGCTCCATATTAGCAGTTGCATCGGTACGCATTTTCAAAAAACAAGAACTTTGATATTGAACATTACTTATGAACAAAGTTGTGATATCTAGAATAAAATGATAGAATAGTTATTGAGATCATTGAAAGGAAAGTGGTGATAATAATTGAACACTCTGAAACAAAAACTTTCTGATGTTTTAATGTCAGTATTACCAATTACTGTAATAGTTATTATTTTGAATTTCACTCTGATCTCATTGGATTCTACTGTGCTGTTTCGATTTATATTTGCGGCGGTTTTAGTTATCATAGGACTTTCTTTATTCTTGATTGGTGTAGATTTAGGTGTTACTGCGCTAGGCACAAGAGTAGGAGAAACAATTACTCGCACCAATAAACTTTGGATTATCTTGATTTCTGGTTTGATTTTAGGTTTTGTTATTTCTATTGCTGAACCAGGATTGTTAATTTTTGGGCAACAGGTTGATAATGTAACTAATGGAATCATTTCGGGAAAAACATTATTAATAGTTGTATCAATCGGTCTAGCGATATTACTCTCATTTGGTTTCGTTAGAATCATATACAATATTCCTCTATACATTATTTTGACAGTTTTATATTTAATAGTTTTTATATTATCAATATTCACTAAACCAGAACTACTAGCGATTGCTTTTGATGCTTCTGGGGCAACAACCGGCGTGCTTGCTGTACCATTTATCTTGGCATTGGCTTTGGGGATTTCGCATCTAAAGAAAGACTCTAAAGCTTCAGAAAAAGATAGTTTCGGTACTATTGCAATAGTTTCTGTTGGAGCAATAATAGCAGTATTAATCTTGGGATTAATTGTTCCAACCGGTGAACTGGTTGATTCTTTAGAAAGTGTTTCTGTTGAAAATAGAACTTTCTTCGGGCCGTTTATAACTAATTTTTCACAGATATTTAGACAAAGTTCTCTAGCTATGTTACCGATAATACTGATATTCATCGTTTTTCAAAAATTTTCTTTTAAACTTAATGCTAGGGCTTTTATGAAAATTTTTAAAGGTTTTGTATATGCTTTCTTTGGTTTATTTATTTTTTTACTTGCAGTTAATGCTGGATTTATGGAAGTGGGCAATATAATTGGTTACGAGTTAGTTAAGATTGACAATAAAATATACATTATTGTTATTGGTTTTGTTCTTGGGGTTGTAACTATTCTAGCAGAACCGGCAGTTCACGTTTTAACTCATCAAATTGAAGATGTAACCAGTGGTTATGTATCTAGAAGAGCTGTTCTGGTAGCTTTGACAATTGGCGTCGGAATAGCAATATCATTATCTGTAGTTAGAATTTTAATTCCGAGTTTGCAAATATGGCATTATTTATTGCCAGGGTATGCTATCGCGCTGACATTAATGTATTTTGTTCCAAAGATTTTTGTTGGTATCGCGTTTGATGCCGGAGGGGTTGCAACCGGCCCAGTGACCGCAACATTTATCCTTGCTTTTATGCAAGGGGCAGCCTACGGAACTGAAGGTGCTAGCTTGATTTTAGATGGGTTCGGAATGATTGCAATGGTAGCTTTAACGCCAATTATTACACTACAAATCCTTGGCTTAATCTTTAAAATTAAGTCCAAAAAGGAAGGGGTAAAACAAAATGAATAATTTTCTAGATAAAGTTAATTTTAAATTAATTTGTCTCATTGTAAATCATGGTATGGCCAGTAAAATATTAAAGTTTAGTAAAAGTTGTGGTCTAACCGGTGGAACAATCTTCTATGGAAGAGGAACTGCTCCAACGAATCGATTGCTAGATATCCTTGATTTAAATGATGTGAGAAAAGAAATAATTTTCACGCTTGGTAATCAAAAAACAGTAGACCATGCTCTTGAGCAAATTGACCACAAATTTAAGTTATACAAACCCAATAATGGTATTGCTTTTTGTTTACCTGTAAAACAAATAATTGGTACAAGTTCATTTAGTGAAGAAAAAATAAGTAGAGGGGTGAGTCAACCGATGTATAATGCAATATTTACCATTGTCGATAAAGGCAAAGCAGAAGATGTTATGGATGCAGCGAAATCAGCAGGATCTCTTGGGGGCACTATTATTAATGCTCGCGGATCCGGGATTCATGAAACAGCAAAGTTATTCAATATGGAAATAAGCCCAGAAAAAGAAATTGTTTTGATTATTTCTGATAGTAAAATAACTGATAAAATTACTTCTAAAATCAGCGAAGTTTTAGAGATTGATCAACCAGGAAATGGTATAATTTTCGTCCAAGATGTTGAAAAAGCATATGGGCTTTATCAAGATAAAGAAAATTAAATTAAGAAGCTTCAGTTGTGTGCAACTGAACCTTTTTTATATTTTGCTAGATATTTAAGATGCAAAAAAAATAGTAAATATCTTAAATTGATATGAATTTTATCCTTTCTTGTTATTACTCATCTCCCATTTATAGTATAAATTAATTGATTTACACCAAAATTATAAAGAACCAAGATTAGATTCCATACTTAAGAAATATTGTTAATAATATTTCTTTTTTATTTATTTATTTATTGAAAAATAAGAGTATAATTATTCTTAGTGAATTAATATAGAGGGATTTATGAGAAAAATTTCTTATTTAATATTAAAAGATAAAGTATTTTTAATTGCAGTTTTAATAGCGATTTTAACAATGTTTTTTGTTCCTCCATCAAAACAATATTTATCATATTTTAACTATAAAGTTTTAGTAGTAATGTTTACAATAATGTTATCTGTGGCTGGGATTTATGAAAGTCATTTTTTCTATTTTGTGGCAACAAAATTAGTCATGCATCTAAAAAATATGCGTTTTATAGCTTTATCGATAGTGTTAACAACTTTTTTCTTAGCGATGTTTTTAACAAATGACGCAGTTTTATTAACATTGATACCTTTCTCTATTTTTATTTTAAAACACGTCAAGATGGAAAAACAAATTATAATTATAATTATATTGCAAACAATAGCCGCTAATTTAGGCAGCGCATTGACCCCAATGGGAGATCCGCAGAATATTTATCTTTATGCTTATTATCAAATTTCTTTTTTAGACTTTATGAGGATGACGTTACCAGTTACTATCATTGGCGGTTTATTGATTACAATAACCACGATCATTTTGATGCCAAAAGCAGTTGTTGAATTGAATATTACTACCCCTAAAGTAAATTTGAAAAGTCTTGCGATTTACGGTTTAATCTTGCTTAATGCTCTATTTTCAATATTAAGAATAGTACCTTTAATTTATACCTTAATAGTCACTTTAATTTTAGGTTTAATTTTTGCAAGACATTTATTCAAAAGGGTTGATTGGTATTTATTATTGACGTTTGTTTCATTTTTTATAATCACTGGAAATCTAAGCGAAATGGAAGGAATTGGTAATTTTCTTTCAGCATTTTTAGACGGAAATATCAAAGTATATTTTACAGGAATGTTATCTTCACAGTTAATATCAAATGTCCCTTCAGCGGTATTGTTATCAACTTTTACTGATGCCTCAATGGCCAAGTATTTGCTACAAGGTGTAAATGTTGGTTCAATGGGAACCTTGGTAGCTTCTTTAGCTAGTCTAATCTCATTTAAATATATTTTGCGAGATTATCCCAAATTAACTAAACGATACATCTTGTATTACAGTCTAATCTCAATTATATATATGGCGATTATAACTTTCTTTTTATTAGTCCTTTTCTGGTAAAGCAACAACTTTGTCAGTTCTTTTTAATACCAATTATTTGGTGACATAATAGATCAGATAAAATTAGTTCAAATTGAGTTTGAGTATTGAAACTAAAGTTTTTTTAATATAATATTATTAGTAAGACATTAGATTGCTTAAAGGAGTTTACATGCATTACAAGACTGTAAAAGGAATTTTATCTCAAAGAAATTCGATGAATATTTATCGTGGTTGCAGTCACGGTTGTATTTATTGTGATTCTAGAAGTTTATGTTATCAGATGGATCATGATTTTGAGGATATTGAGGTCAAAGAAAATGCTATAGTTTTACTTGAGAGTAAGCTTTCTAGCAAACGTAAAACAGCAATGATTGGAACAGGGTCCATGTCTGATCCCTATATGCATATTGAAAAGACGCTGAAAATGACAAGAAAAGCGCTAGAGGTTATAGAACGACACGGATTTGGAGTTACTATTTTAACAAAGTCTAGTTTGATTTTGAGAGATTTAGATCTTTATAAAAAGATAAATGCAAAATCTAAATCGATAATTCAAATGACGCTCACAACCTATGATGAGGATTTATGTAAGACGCTGGAACCGAATGTTTCAACCACAAAAGAAAGATTTGAAACTTTAAAAGTCTTTAGAGATAACGGGATAGAAACGGTAGTTTGGCTCGATCCGTTTTTGCCATTTATAAATGATACATTCGAGAATATAAAAGGATTAATGGATTATTGTATTGAAGCGAAAGTAAAGGGTATTGTTTGTTTTGGAATAGGATTAACTTTAAGAGAGGGAAATAGAGAGTATTTTTATAAAAAACTTGATGAATATTTCCCTGGCTTTAAAGAAAAATATATTAAACATTATGGGTTGAATTACCAAATATTATCCCCAAATAACGATAAGTTGATGAACTATATTAGAAAAACTAGTAAGGAACATCAGATAATGATAGAAACAGATGAAGTCTTTAAGTATCTAGCTACACTTCCAAACAAAAGACTGCAGTTAAGCATATTTGATTGATAATATTTCGTGATGTAAAAGCTTTCTTTTTAAGGAAGCTTTTTTCGTGCTATAAAAAAATAAGTTTCTACTATTGACAAATTCGACATATATTTATATAATCAAAGTATCTTAAGGAAACCGGTTTCCTAAATTTATGAGTAAATAACATTTAATTGAAAATCAAAGAAATTTTAATAGAACATCAGAAAGGCTGATATGCAAAGTTTAAAATTAAAATTCTTCTACCTTCTAGAGAAATTTAGATTGGAATATTCCGAATCTCAAATAATTGCGAATGAACTTAATATTATTGAAAGAAGTTTGGATAATAATTTTAGTAATTTGAATGATTTATTAGTTGAGATTAATGACATTATAGATAAAAAAATAGATGTAAATAAAGGAGAGGACATGAAAAAAATATTAATTTTATCCTTATTGGCAACAAGTTTAATTTTGCTCGTTGCTTGTGGAGGAAACACAACAACTTTCACCACTATTCCAACATCGGGAACCACAACTGAGAGTACTACACAGAGTACAACCGCACCTACAACGACACAAAGCACGACGTTGGCTCCCACAACCCAAGCTCCTACAACAACAACTGAAACGACTACAACAACTGAAACGACTACAACTACAACAACTACAACAACAACCGAAATTACAACCGAACCTAATCAACCGGTTGATTTAAGTGTTTCTGCTTCAAAACCTTATATATTTACTAATATAAACGAGCCAAAGTTTCTAATTGACTATATTTATAGATCTGTTGATGGAACAATTACTTTAGCAGATGGTGTAATAGAAAATATTTCGCCAAATTTGGAAATAATCGAAGGGGAGTTAACTGCCTTAACTGTCGGAATGCATACCTTCGACTTTATCTTTGGTGAAGAAAGTTTCAAGATTTATGTTTTTGCTAAAGAAATTGAAGAAACAGATTATTTGGTTTATTCAATGAGTTATACTGATTTGCCTGACGGACAAATTCCTGAAGATTATTTCATCGAAAGAATAGGAGGAGGGGCTACGGGGATAAAAAATGGGTATTTATTTATTGACTCTCCAGACATCGCAGATCCAACTAGAGTTTTATTACCTTCATATTTAAAAGGATTTAAAAATTACATTATTGAAGTTGATTTTACTATCCTTACTGCTGTAGAAGAAACAAGATGGGCTTCTGTTATGTATCGTTATTCAACTGACAATTATTTCCAAATGGCTATTCGCCAAGGAGCCACAGCAACAAATGGTGTAGAGTTTGCAAAAGCCGTTAATGGACAATGGAATGTTCCTGCAACAGTAGCATATAAAGAAAATATCAATCCTGCTAAAATTTATCGTTTAAAGATTGATTTATTTGGAGCTGTAGCTAAAGAATATATTGACGAGGAATTGCTGATTGAATACAAAAATGCTCGTGACTATAGTAACGGGTACATTGGCATCCAATCTAGTGGTGTAAGAGCGATATATAATAATTTTGAAATTAGAATTCCGGAAAACTATATTGATTACACAACTATTGAATATCAAAATGTTCCAGAAGTTTATACTGCTGAAACAGGAATAATTATGGCACCTACTGTCGTACAAACAATAGAAACTCAAGCTGATATAGATCAACTAAAAGAAGAAGTAAGAGCTACTACAGCTTTATTCGATATAAATCCTGCACTTAGTGCAATAAATAATTCAAGTGAAGTACTATTGACATTCGTTGATATTTTGGAATTGGTTAAGGATAGAACTATACCGGCTTTTAGAACAAATTTGCCTTTCGTGGCCCAGAACTTAGCCGTTCAATTAAGCGATTTGGGGGTTAGAGATGTCTTTTTGATTTCTTCAAATGCCGCAGCGATTGAAAGGGCTAGAAATCAATATGAATTGATTAGGGGAGTGTATCAAATAAATTACGACCCTAACAAACCGGTATTGACAGATCAAGATTTGTTATTGATTCGCAATCAAACTAATATGTCTGGAGCGATTGCGGTAATGCTTCCATTTGAATATGCGACAAAATACAATGTGACATATTTGCAAAAACGCTTGATTACAGTTTGGGTAAATACCGAAGGCTTAGATGATGTTTTTGTTTATCAAGCAATTGTTTCGGGAGCTCAAGGCTTAGTTAATCATGACGTATTAAATGTTTATGACATCTTTGACACATTCCCTGAAAATGCCTTGATGAGATTGCCGTTAATCATTGGTCATAGAGGAATGCCATCACAAGCTCCAGAAAATACTGTTGAAGGGTCTTGGCTAGCTTATGAAGCCGGAGCTGATGTAATCGAGTTAGATATCTATTTAACTACTGATGGCGAAATTGTAGTTATGCATGATACTTCTATTGAAAGAACAACAAATGGCAATCTAATCGTTGAAAATTCAACTTTAGCTGAGTTAAGAGAATTTATGATTATTGATAATTTTGGGACATTTCCTAATATTCCTATTCCAACACTAGAGGAGTATTTCATTAGATTTAAAGGTGAAGATGTAATTATCTTTATAGAAATCAAGAGCACAAACGCTGATATCGTGGGAGTTTTAAGAGAACTGATTGAAGAGTATGATTTCTTTGATCAATCAGTGGTTATTACTTTCCATGTTGCACAAGCAGCGATTATGAGAGAAGTTTTACCAGAAATCTCTGTTGGTCTTTTAAATGCTGGATTATTAAACGCTGAAAATGTTTCATCAAGTATTTCAGCCACAATAAATCAAATTATTCCTATAAAAACCACCTTAAATCCTCAATATTCACAAGTTACAAAAGAAATATTGATACAAATGCAACATAGAGCTATTAGCATCTGGCCATGGACAATTAATAACCCTGATCACTTTATTGACCAAATCCTTTTAGGGGTAGGAGGCATAACAACAGATCATAGTTATTGGATTTCTGAGGAAATTATTGAATTTTGGGTTCCACAAACTAATTTTATCTATTCAATTTCAAATCCAACGACAGTAGAATTGATGGGTAGATTTGGAAATCGTGCTGGATTAGATTATCCTTTCCCATTCCAATTTATTATTTTATCCGGTGAAGAAACGGGTATTACCTTTGGTTCTAAGAACTCGATAACTGGAGCCACTTCATCTGGTGATGTATACATACTTCCTTATTTAGAAACAACATTGTCAGACGGTACAATTATCACTTTATACTACGATGTAGTAAATATTCAAATTAATGATTAGTGCTTTAATACTGTGAAAAAAGTATAAATAATATAGAAAGAAAAAAGGAGGAATTATGAAAAAATTATTCATTTTAACACTGCTTGTTTTTGCTTCCTTGTTGCTAGTAGCTTGTGGAGGTACAACTACCACTGCACCAACAACCCAAACACCTACTACAACGCAAACACCAACAACGCAAGCGCCAACAACACAAGCGCCAACAACGCAAGCGCCAACAACGCAAGCGCCAACAACACAAGCACCAACAACAGAAACACCGACAACAATTACAACTACAGAAACTACAACAACGACTACAACAACGACTACTACACAAACAACCACTGCTGATACAACAGCACCAATTTTCTTTGGCATCAATGATCGTATTTTATTCTTTGGTGAAACTTTCAATCCAATGGCAGGGGTAATGGCAGTTGATGATACTGACGGAGTATTAACTTCAGAAATTATAATCGATGGAGAAGTTGATTTAGAAACTCAAGGAGTTTACATCCTAACTTACACAGTCACTGATTCAGCTGGAAATACAGCAACAGCTACAAGGATTATAACTGTATATGCATCAAGATGGATAATTCCTAACGGTGAATTTACTGAGGATGTTGCTAAAGCAGCGGAAAACAGAAATGATCCAGTCAATTGGGGTTGGCATGGTAATACAGGCACCATGACCGCTGAAGTCTCTGAAGGAATGGCTAAAATAGAAATTCTTACTGCAGGCACTTTAACCTATGGAACACAGTTCTATTTATTAAACAGAACTGTTGAACAAGGTAAAACTTATCGCATAAGTTTTAGAGTAAGAGCTGACGTGCCTAGACCACTTCAAGTAGTATTAGAACGTGGCATTGGCGGAACAAGAATGTTTGATTACACATATGATATGACCACAGATTGGCAAGAAATTACTTTTGACCACTATCAATTTGATCCAACAATTGATGGCAATGGTAAATTTGCATTCTTTGCAGGTTATATTAATGGATCTGATGTGACTACCACTTATTATTTAGATTATGTAAGAGTTGAAGAAATTCCTACACCAGAAGATACACAAGCTCCAACTCTAATAGGTGTTGGTCCAGTAGAAATTTTAGTTGGAACAGCATTTGATCCACTAGCTGGAGTGTCATTTATCGAAAATCAAGACTATACGTTAACTATTAATGATATCGTTGTTACAGGAGCAGATCTTGTAGACACTGACACTATCGGAGAATATATTGTTACATACAGCCTTACAGATGCTTCTGGAAACCAAACAATTGTTAATAGAACTGTTAAGGTTGTGTCTGAAATAATGACTTCATCATTCTTCGTAGTAAATGGTGATTTTACAAAAGAACAACTAGTTCCTTATCCGGCACCTGCAATGGATGGTTGGGGATGGCATGGTTCCGGATCATTCTTAACTTATATTAAAGGCGGTATATCAGTAATTGATGTTTATGATACTTGGAGATTATTCTATGGTACTCAATTCTATCAACAAAACCGAGTGTTAACAGAAGGACAAATTTACCAAATTACATTTAGAGCAAAAGCTGATGAACCAAGATTATTGCAAATTCAACTTGAAGGCAGCAGTTTTTCAACTGTCGCAGCAGTTTTTGAGTTGACAACTGAATGGCAAACTTTCACATATGAATACGCTCATAATGTCTCAACACATTCTGGAATCAAATTTGGATTCTTTGCGGGTAATATTCATGGTGTTTCTGCACCAACGAAAGTTTATTTAGATGATGTTGATATTAATGTAATATCCGAGTTATCAGAAGATACAACTGCACCACAAATTTGGGGTGTTGAAGATTACTACATTATCGAGGGTTATGATTTTGACCCATTAATGGGATTAAAAGTATATGACCATTATGATAAGACATTAATAAAAGATGATATCGTGATTGTATCAAATGATGTAGATACTAATACACCTGGAACTTATACTGTTGAATATTCATTGACAGATGTCTCAGGCAATGTCGCTACATATTCAAGAACAGTCTACGTTATTGCGGCAGTAGATGCTGCAGAAACAAGAATTAATTTCATTGATGGTGACTTTGAATCTCAAGTAGCAATCACAGCAGACGACAACAATCAAGGTTGGACATTGAAAGCAGCCAGTGGAGGCGTGTTTAATGCAGCGACATTTATTGATGATCGCGAAGGTAAAGTAGTAAAAATAACAGTTACTAATATTGGTACTTTACCTCACAGCATTCAATTCCATCAAATGAATCAACCTGGATTTATCACAGAATTTGGGGCAATGTACAAATTTACATTCTGGGCTAAAGCAGATGCTGCTAGAGATATTGCCGTTCAACTTCAAGAAAATGAAGGTTGGGTAGTATTATCTAATAAGACAGTATCAATTACTACCGAATGGGCACAATATGAAGTTATTCTAATTAATGCGGATAGAAATTATAGTAAAGCTAAAATAGGATTCTTCTTTGGTTTAATCGACGCTGCAAAACCAGAAAACAGTGTTGCAACATCAATCTATTTAGATGATGTCAACATTGAATTAATTGGATATGTTAAAGATGATGTAGCTCCAAGAATTTATGCACCTGATGCATCCGTAGCTATTAATGATCCATTTAATCCGCTTACTGGCGTTCGTATAGGTGATAGTACTAAGTTACCTAATTTAACAATTACTAGTGAAACACCAGGGTTAGTCACTTATAATTCAGGAACAGGTGTTTATACTGTTGATACAACGGTTGCAGGAACTTACACCTTAACCTACACAGTAACTGACATGTATGGAAATGAAACAATTTATGACCGTACTTTAGTAATAACAGATGGATCTGAACCGTCAAGTTTTGAAGTCGTCAATGGTGATTTTACTGTTGACCAACTTGATCCATATCCATCTCCAGCAGTAGACGGTTGGGGATGGCATGGTTCTGGATCTTTCTTGACTTACATTCAAGATGGTATGGCTAAAATTGATGTATTCAATACTTGGTATTTGTTCTATGGAACTCAATTCTATGAGCAAAATCGAGTATTAGTAGAAGGCGAAACTTATTTGTTTACATTCATGGCAAGGGCTGATGAACCAAGATTGCTACAAATGAACTTAGAAGCATCGGGAATGACAACTGTTACTGCAATCTTTGAGCTAACAACTGAGTGGCAAGAATTTACTTTCGAATATAAGCATACGACTGCCACAAAAACTAATGTAAAATTTGCGTTCTTTGTTGGAAATATTCATGGTGTTTCAGCTCCTACTTCAGTTTATCTAGATAATGTAGCGGTTGATAGAATTTTCACCCTTTCACCTGATACTGAAGCTCCTCAAATTTGGGGTGTAGAAGATTATTACATTATTGAAGGATATGAATTTGATCCATTATTGGGATTGAAACCTTGGGATAATCATGATAGAACTTTGAAAGCAGAACATATTGTTATTGTTTCAAATAATGTAGATACATCAACACCTGGAACTTACACTGTACAATATTCAATAACAGATTCATCACGCAATACTGCAACTTATTCTAGAACTGTTTATGTTATTGCAGCAGTAGATGCGGCAGAAACAAGAATTAACTTTATTGATGGCGACTTTGAATCTCAAGTAGCAATTACAACTGATGATAACAATCAAGGTTGGACATTGAAGGCTGCCAGCGGCGGTGCGTTTGACCCAGCAACATTTATAGACGATCGCGATGGAAAGGTAGTAAAAATTACGGTTACAGAAATCGGAACTTTACCTCACAGCATTCAATTCCATCAAATGAATCAACCAGGATTTATCTCAGAATTCGGAGCTATGTACAAATTAACTTTCTGGGCAAAAGCAGATGCTGCTAGAGATATTGCTGTTCAACTACAAGAAAATTCAGGTTGGCTAGTTCTTTCTAATAAAACAGTATCAATAACCACTGAGTGGGTTCAATACGAAGTTATTCTTATTAACAATGTGAAATCATACGAAAAAGTTAAAATCGGATTCTTCTTTGGTTTGATTGATGCTGCAAATCCTGGAAAAAGTATTGCAACATCAATATATTTAGATGATATTAGCATTGAATTAATTGGTTATGTTAAAGATGATGTAGCACCAAGAATCTATGCTCCAGATGCTGAAATAATAGTTAATGATGTGTTTAATCCAATGACAGGTGTTTTAGTTGGAGATAGTTCAAAATTACCATATGTTGTAATTACCAGTGAAACAATAGGCTTAGTTACATATAATCCAGAAACTGGAGTTTACACAGTTGATACAACGGTAGTTGGAACTTACACCTTAACCTACACTGTTACGGATATGTATGGAAATGAAACAGTACATAATCGCACATTAGTAATTAATGAAGCACCAGAACCACCAGCAGAATAAGATAGTTTTAAAGATACAAACATTACTATATGTTTAATTAAAAATCATAACGGGCCTCCAAAATTCAATCAGGCAGGGCATACCCGCCTGATTGAATCCGTTATAGGTTTTACTGTAATTTATTATTTCAATTAAATTTAAAAGTATCCTTTAGATTTGGCGAGAGAACTCTCGTCTTTGGTAATACTGGAAATATTGATTATTAAATTTAACAATGCTATAATATCTTTAATAAAAATTAAGGGGTAGCATATGAAAAAAACAATCTATGATGTTGCGAAAGAAATGAATCTTTCACCCGGAACAATTTCTAAAATATTGCATAACAAAGGGAATTTCAGCCAAAGCACAAGAGAACGGGTTTTAAGTTATGTTAAAGAAACTGGTTTTGTCGCTGATTCTTCAGCAAGAATTTTAAAAGCTAAACAAAGTTTTACTATAGGAATAGTCTTTTCTGATATTGCGCACTTTGGATTGGAACATCCGTTCTTTTCAAGCGTTTTACAACATTTTAAGAACTATGTTGAAAGATTTGGTTATGAAATCGTCTTTATAGTTAATAGAATCGGAGATCAGGAATTATCCTATTTAAGATGGAGTAAAGTGAAAAAGGTTGATGGAGTTTTAATTGTTACTGGCAACATCAATAAACCAAATATCATTGAACTTGTAAATAGCGATATACCTGCTGTATCGATAGATATTTTAATGGAAAATTTAATCACTGTTATCTCTGATGATGAATTAGGTATACAACTAGGAGTTGATTATGCAGTAAAATCAGGACTAAGACGTTTAAGTTGTGTGAGTGGACCTTTGACTTCAAGAGCTTATTTTGAACGTCTAAGTGCTTTTCAAAAAGCTTTAGCAAAACACGGCTTGATTTTTACAGAAAAATATTTTAGTGAATCTGAATCTTACGGTTTTACAGGCGGATATAACGCTACATTGAAATTATTGGAGAAAAATGAAGATATTCCAGATTTCATCTTCGCTTTTTCCGATGAGTTAGCCTTTGGAGTTATTAGAGCTCTGGAAGAATCCGGATATAATGTGCCTAAGGATGTCTCGGTAATTGGTTATGATGATATATATTTATCTAAGCATTTTACCCCATCTTTATCAACAATTTATCAAGATAAGAAACAGATAGGTGAAGTAGCTGCTAAAAAGCTTCTAGAACTTATAGAGGGAAAAAGTTTATCAGAAGTTGAAAGTGAAAGAATTCCAGTTACATTGATTGTTAGAAAATCAACAGTTTAGAAATGCGAGATTTAGATTGCCTTAAGAAGGTGAGTTAGGAGAACAACTATGAAAAAATTGTTTTCATTATTTATATTTATTTTATTAATTATATCAATTGTATCTTGTGGCGTAACAACTACAACTCAAACAACTACAACTCAAACAACAACTTCAACTACTCAATCCACAGGTATATCAACTACACAAACTTCTACCAATACTACTCAATCAACTACAGGTGAGCCACAAGAAGTTACCATTTCATATGCTGACTGGGGAAACCAAGAAATTAATCAGATTTTGATTAATGCTTTTATGGAGAAATATCCTCATATCACTGTTGAATTAAGAACGGATATCGGTGGAACTGGTGCGGCTTTTACTGGCAATTTGATTAATGCTATGGTTGCTGGAGTTTTGCCTGATGTGTTTGCGATTGATAATGTGCCTACTGGTTACTATAACGGTATGTTATTAGACGTTTCCGAGTACTGGGATAATGATCCTGACACACAATTGGTTTATGAAAATATTGCTAATACAGGAATTTTTGGCGATAAACGCTATGCTCTTCCTTCTTTTCAATTCATCAAAGGAATCTACATAAATATTAGCCTACTGGAAGCATATAATATTCCTCTTCCTGAAAAGGATTGGAATTATACTGAATTTATCGCTTTAGCGAGAGAAATTCGTCAAGTTGGAAGAAATGATTACGTTTATGGCATTGATCCTTGGTATGGTCAATTGGATTTTGAAACAACATTCCCTATGCAAGATGATGTTAATGTTGGATATAATACGTGGGATGGAACTAGATTTAATTTTACTTCAGACGCATGGATTAGTGCATATAATTTGAAACTAAATCTAATGGAAGAGCGGGTTGTTGCCAATTATACTGAAGAAGAATTAGCCGTAATTGGAGATATTTGGCCATGGTTTGAAGGGTTAGTAGGACTGAAAATTGATGGTTCCTGGAATTTATGGATGGTTGATGATATGTTTTCGGCTAATGGATTAGAAGTTGGATTTTGGCCTTACCCAGGTGGTTCTGCTGGACAATTTCCGCCAACCATTCTTGACTTCTTGGTCGTTTCTTCATTAACTCAACATCCTGAAGAAGCATATATGTTAGCTAAGTGGATGAGTTTTGGTAAAGAAGGATGGTTATTACGTCTAGAGGCAATGAAAGCGAGAGGAGACTTATATCTCGATCGTTATCCAATCGCCGATTATCCTGAAGTATGGGAAGAAGTAAATTATTTTTCATATTATATAGAAGGACTTGCTGAAAATATTGCCTTGTTACCACAAGGAAAACCAGATACTGATAAATGGCTGCCAGGATATAAACAATTCTGGGAATGGGTTGGTAATGAAGAAAATGATTATTGGAGACGAATAAACGATGGATTGGTTTCTCCTGAGGTTTTTGCCTCAGAATGGGAATATCAAATTAACATGATGATTCAAGCCGCAATTGAGGGCAATGAATAAAAATAAAAGAAATGTTAGTTGAGTGTGATTTATTTCGACTAACATTTTTTATTTTGCTTTTAAAAAAAAATATTTTTATGTTAATATATTTTCAGTAAATAATACAAAATTTGACTTTAAAAAACGAATAGAGGGTTTTTAATGAAAACACAAAATCTAAATAGTAATGAAATAATAAAACAAATGAGTTTAAAAGAAAAAATAGGCCAAATGACACAACTACCTCCAAACCTATATATTCATCATTCTGAAGCAGCGATTTATGGAGCACGACGCAATTTGCAACTTAATAAAGAGCAAATTTATACAGCTGGAAGCATTCTTGGGATTGGTAGTCCTGAAGAAATGATTCAACTGCAGAAACAATATTTAGAAAATAATACTAGTAGTGTACCGCTGATGTTTATGGCTGACGTTATTCATGGCTATAAAACAATTTTCCCAGTGCCGATTGCACTAGCTTCTTCTTTTAATTTTGAGATAGCAAAAAAAGCAGCTAAAATTTCTGCTAAGGAAGCCTATCTATCTGGAATTCATGTTGTATTTTCTCCGATGTGTGATTTATCGCGAGATCCAAGATGGGGTAGGGTAGTCGAAGGATTTGGTGAAGACGTTTATTTAGTCAGTGAAATGGCAAAAGCCATGGTTGAGGGTTATACAAACAGTGGAAGTTTAGGCGAAGATTCTGTTGCTTGCTGTATTAAACATTTTGCTGGTTATGGAGCTGTTGAAGGTGGGAGAGATTATAATACAGTTGACTTATCGAGATTATCACTATATCGCGATTATTTACCAGCATATAAAAAAGCCTTAGATGCTGGTGCGGATTTAATCATGACGTCATTCAATACTTTAGATGGTGTCCCAGCAACAATTAATCCATTTTTATTAAAAACAGTTTTAAGGGAACAGTGGCAGAGTGAAGTTCTTACGATTGCGGATTATGATGCTCTGAATCAAGTGATAGAGCATGGTGCGGTATTTAATCAAGAAGAAGCGGCTTACAAAGGCATAAAAGCTGGACTAGATATAGAAATGGCTTCTTCTGTCTATATGAATCAATTAGAAAAATTATTAAAAAATCACCAAATAAATGAAAAAGAAATTGATCAAGTAGTCAAAAAAATTATTGATTTTAAAATTAAACTAAATCTTTTTAACAATCCCTTTTCAGGAGTTAATCCAAGTAAAGAAGCAGAAGTTTGTCTCAGTGGGGAACATCTTAACCATGCAAAAGATTGTGCAATTGAGTCAGTTGTTCTTCTTGAAAATAATGGAATTTTACCTATGAAAAAAGAAGTAAAAATAGCGTTAGTCGGGCCTTTTGCTAAGACAAGAGCTTTTAATGGACCGTGGTCATGGAAAGAAAATAATCAGATTAATTCTTCTCTTGAGGAAATTTTTAGTGAGCATCTTGTTTTTGTCTCTGATAAAGATAGAATTGAAGATTTGACTACTGAAGAACTTGAAAAAATTAGACTCGCTGACGTGTGCTTGATGACTCTTGGTGAAGACGCGTCGTTAAGTGGAGAAGCACATTCAAGAAGTAATATTGATTTACCAAATAATCAAGAATCTTTTTATCATTTAATCAAAAAAATCACTAAAAAGACTGTAGTACTTGTTTTTGGCGGTAGACCCTTATTACTTAACGCTCTTAAAACCGCAGATGCTTTATTAATGGCATGGTTTTTAGGAAGCAAATCATCAGAAGCGATATATGATCTCTGTTTTGGTATTGCTAATCCATCCGGAAAATTACCAATGAGTTTTCCTCGCAATGGTGGACAAATACCAATTTATTACAATCATCTAAATACCGGAAGAGCATATCGTAAAGAAAGTACAAATGTTTTCTTGTCTAAATATCTAGACGTTGAAAACACTCCACTCTATCCTTTTGGTTATGGATTAAGTTATTCAAACTTTGTTTATTCAAATCTTGCATTATCAAAAAAAGAAATTAATGATAAAGAAATTTTAAAGATTTCTATAACCGTTACAAATAATAGTAATATCGGCGGAAAAGAAGTTGTGCAACTTTATATTAGAGATTATGTCGCTAATATTGTTAGACCAGTAATGGAGTTAAAGAAAATAAAAAAAATCAGGATAAACGCTAAAGAAAGTCAAACAATTGAATTTGAACTCAATTATGAAGATTTATCCTATTATGATTCTTGTGGAAAATTGACCTGTGAAAGCGGAAAATTTGCGGTGATGGTTGGTAAATCGAGTGATAACTATCTTCAAGATGAGTTCGATTTGATAATCAGATAACTTCAACCAAACTATTTTTTTCAATAATTTGTGTACGTTTTTTGTGAGGGTTTTTTGATTATTGACTTAAACTCAAGATTTTAACTTGACATTAAAATAATTATGCGCTAAACTACTCTATGTGATAGAGTAATTATCGAAAGGAATGATATTATGAATATAGCAGTACTAACTGATTCAGGTGCAAATTTAAGTCAAGAGTTTATAAAAAAACATAAAAATCTTTTTATAATACCTTTAATGATTGTCATCGATGGCAAAGAATATCGCGATCAAGTCGAAATTCAAGCCTCAGAAATCTACAAAAAACTTGATACACACAAAATAACTACATCTTTACCTTCCCCAGAAGACTTAAAACAAAATCTAGTAGAAATTAAGAAAAAAGGTTTTACAGATTTATTAGTCATTAATATTTCTTCGGGACTAAGCGGAACATATAATTCTTTCAGAGTAGCTTTAGCTGAAGAAAAAACTTTAAATGTAGTTCAATATGACACCAAGACTTTAGGCGGTGGAGAAGGCTTTATTGTTGAACACGCTTTAGAATTGATTAAAGCTAACAAGAGTATGAAGGAAATAGTTCCATTACTAGATAAGTTAAGATTCGAAGATAGTTTAGCTTGTTACACGATAAATACTTTGAAGTACTTAAAAGCTGGTGGTCGAATCGGAAAAGTGGAAGGAACCATTGGTGATTTACTACATATTAAACCTGTAATCACCGTTGATAAGGAAGGCGTTTACGTAACAATGTCTAAGGCCTTTGGTTTAAAAAGATCTTTATTGAAAATGAAAACTATAATGGTGGATAAATTTGATGATAGTCTAGTTGACTTGATTATTCATTACGGTAACAACGAAGAAGAAGCAAAAGATTTGGGTGAAAAACTTAAAAGTTCATTAAATGTTAGAAACATGCAAATATTGATGCTGACTCCAGTCTTGGGTGTGCATACGGGTCCTGAAATTATTGCATATGTAGCTAGAAAGATTTTATAGTTAACAAAAACAATAAGATTTAAAAGAAGGATTTACAACGAAAAATCCTTCTTTTTTATTAATTTTCAAAACATCGTTTTTATTACAAATTAAAAGAAGTTACAAAAGATGTATTTCGTGGTATTATTATTGGGTATAAAAGACAGGTATGTTCAAAAAATAGGGTTAATTTGATTGAATGTATTATATCTAAAAAAGAAGGAGCAATCAAATTAATGGAATTTAAAGAGTTACAAATAATAGAGCCTATTTTAAAGGCTTTGAAAACAAAGGAATATGAAGATCCCACACCGATCCAAACTGAATCCATACCAATATTGTTACAGGGAAAAGATATTTTAGGCAGTGCCCAAACGGGAACGGGAAAAACCGCTGCTTTTGCTATACCAATATTACAAAATCTATATCTAGAAAAGCAAAAACAAAAATCGCCAAGAGTTATAAAAGCATTGGTGCTTGCTCCAACGCGAGAACTTGCTTTACAAATTAACGATAATTTTGTGGAATATGGCAGAAACATTGACATAAAAACAACTGTGATTTACGGTGGAGTCAATCAATCTAAACAAATTAAAATTTTAAATCAAGGAATAGACATTTTAATAGCTACACCAGGAAGATTACTTGATTTAATTCAACAGAAGAAACTTACACTTGCAAAAGTTTCTATATTGGTTCTTGACGAAGCAGATAGAATGCTAGACATGGGTTTTATAAAAGATGTAAAGAAAATTATTGCCATGATTCCTAAAGAAAGACAGACTATGCTTTTTTCAGCAACAATGCCAAAAGCGATTATGAGTTTGGCAAATGAAATTTTAAATGAACCAGTAAGAGTTCAAGTTACTCCAGAAGAAGCGACGATTGATAAAATTTTACAATCACTTTATTTAGTTGAAAAAAAGCGAAAACTTGATTTGCTGATCCATCTATTATCTAACAAAGACATGAAGTCTGTTTTAGTTTTTTCGAGAACTAAACATGGAGCGAATAAAATAGCAAAGCATTTAATTCAATCGGGAATTCGTTCTGAAGCAATTCATGGAAATAAATCTCAAGGAGCTAGACAAGAGGCGTTATTTCAATTTAAAGCTAAAAATTTAAGAGTTTTAGTAGCCACTGATATCGCTGCAAGAGGAATAGACATTGATGAGTTATCGCATGTGGTAAACTTTGATTTGCCTGATGTCGCTGAAACATATATTCATCGTATGGGTAGAACTGGGAGAGCTGGTTTAGGTGGTTTTGTTATTTCATTTTGTTCTGAAGAAGAAACAAAGTTGCTTCAAGATATTCAAAGACATATTAAAATGAATATACCTGTGGTCAAAGACTCCGTGTATTCAAAAGTCTTTGATAATGTTGATTATCAAAAAAAGCCTCAAAGTTATTCAAAAAAACCACAACCATCTTATAATTCACATAAAAAATCATCAGCAAGTCATCCAAAACCGAAAAATTACTCAAAATATGACAATAGGAATTCAAAACCAAAAAAATAAGTAAATAATATTGAAATATATACCAGTTTCAAACTATAATATTTTAAGAAATAATTTACGTTTGTAAGGAGATTTTTATGTTTAAACCGATGCGAAGACTAGATAAACAATTGTCACACGAAGATACAATATCGCTGCTTGAGCGAGGCCAAGAAGGCGTTTTAGGAACTGTCAGCGATGATGGATATCCTTACACAGTCGTAGTGAATTATGTGTATTATAACAATAAAATATATTTCCATTGTGCAAAAAAAGGTCATAAAATAGACAATATTAAGAAAAATGAAAAAGTTTCTTTTTCTGTGTATGACAGTGTAGAAGTTTTAGGAAATGAGTTAAATACCAAATATCAAAGTTTAACCATATTCGGTAAAGCAAAAGTTTTGAATGCTACAAATGAAATTTTAATAAAGCTAATCAAGAAATATTCCAATTTATCAACTGACAAAGCTAATCAAATGATTGCAGACGAAATTGGTATTACGGCAATGGTGGAAATTGAAATTGAGCATATTACTGGAAAAGCCGGAAAATAAGATCATTCATGTTAAAAAACTAATAACCGATAAGCCATTGAAAAAAAAACAAAAAAGTACTATCATATTAACAATAGAAACCTAATATACTCTAGCGAAGAGAGGACATAATTCATATGAAATTAATTGAAAAAATTAAAGATTTTTTTAAAAAAACAACTTCAAAATCTAGCAGTTCTAGTGATGTGCCTAACTATATTTCTGTGACATCAATGGAAATTAAATATAAAAATGAGGATTTTATGGGCGCTGCAAAAGACTTAAAAATCCTTTTAGAAGCATATGGCAGGCGCAAAAGGAAAAATCATAAATACAAAGGCAGAGAATTTATCCACTTTATCTTAAGCAACAAGCATAAAGACCTTAAAAACATCGGTTATACTCATTGGCAAAATTTGGATCAGTTCATGAAGTTAAACCAAACAAAGGTATATCCTTATCATAAAAATAACTTAAGAGAAGCCATGACTTTCTTTGAAAAAGAAATTAAAGGGCTATATGATATTAAGATTCAAACAAGTTAATATAGTATTTTGTTAAATTTAAAAGCTATTACTGTTAACTTTAAATTTTGATTTTTTAAAACAATATGATTACGGCCTCGATAAGTGGCCGTTTATTGTAGGAAAATATTATACTTATGTTTTTAATGGAATATGAAAGTTTCAAAGAATCGTTAAAAACCAGATGGAATGAGATTTATGAGGATGTTATAAGTAAAAATGAAGATTGGCATACAGCACCGGAAATTTTAGCGATTAAGACTTATGAAGAACAAATTTGGTTCTTGTCTGATTATCTTACTCGAAGAGTAGAGTGGCTGAATATTGAAGTAAACTTGTTATAAAAAAAGGTTTTTCTACATTTTAAATGAAAGGAAAAACGATATGAGAATATTGATTTTGCAATTTTCAGGAACTGGAAACACATATTATGTCGCCAACTTGATGAAAAAAGCTTTCACAAGTCATGAGAATGAGGTAGTTTGTTATCCGATTGAGAAACTGACAGATGTAAATGAATTGATTTCACAATATGATGTCTTCGGAATTGGGTTCCCCATCTATGGTTCTGATATGCCGTCAATTGTAAAAAATCTAGTTGAAACCATTCATCAAAATGAAGGAAAAAGAGCTTTTACCTTTTGTACTCAAATGATGTATTCCGGTGATGGTGCGGCTTATTTAGCGAAAAAGTTAATAAAAAAAGGATTTATTGTAAGACAATGTGAGCATTTTAACATGCCTAATAATTTACGAGATTACGCTAAATTCTTACCTACTAAAGTTAACTATCAAAAATTAGAAAAAAGAATAGGAAAAAAAGTTAATAAGTTTTGTTTAGCGATTGAAAATAATCAAAGAAGACGAAAAGGAATGAATATTTTATCTAATTTTTTGGGGTGGATTCAAAGATATCCTTACCAAAAAATGACAAAAGATAGATTGATCGAAGTGCTAATAGACAAAAGTTGCATTTTATGTAAAAAATGTGTTAGTCTTTGTCCAGTCACTAATTTTTCGATTGAAAACGGGAAACTGGTAGATAACAAAAAATGTATTCTTTGTTACCGCTGCATTAATCATTGCCCTGTCAATGCTTTACACATTAATCCAAAAAATAATGTGGATAAGCCATATCATGGCCCAACAGCCAATTTTAAAATTGATGATGTAATGAAATCGATTTAGTTTTAAAAATCAAGACTTTTCACAAGAGTCAAGATTCATAAATATCAAGAAAAGAGCACAACTTAAGATGTTGTGCTCTTTTTTTTCAATATATAATATTATGAACTTGAGATTTTTTTCTTAAAAATTATATTAGCGAAAATTAAATAAATAATTATAAAGAAGGTCAAAGCGATGAAAATCCATTTTAGAATACTTGCTATTTGTAGAAACTTTACTAGATAAACGGCTCGATTAGGATATATTGCTACATTAATAGTTGCTAAGATATTTTCAATAATATCAAAACCTAAACCAAGAATTGGTAATGAAAAAATAAATAACCTTCTTTTTCTTTCGTATTTTAAAGACAAGTAACTTAAACAAGATATGAAGAAACTAAAATAGACTAGTGGCCAAATAATATCAAATGTCCACCTCATCAAAATATAGAAATTCCTGCCTGATTCATTATAGATTTCCATGTTTTCGTAGAATTGATCTATTGTATAGAAAAATCCAGTATCAGGAGAAAAATTTGAGTTGGTTTTTTCTTCAGTTAATGAAGCAAAAAAAGGTAAAACAATTCCAATAAATAACACAAAAATCACGCTTATGGTTATTAAAAATGTTTTTGATGAATAGAATTTTGTTTGCATTTTGAAACCTCAAATTAACCTTCTTATTTTAGATATTTAGTAATTTCATTTAGGACATGTTTTTGTTCTTTACCTTCTAAAATAAACATAAAATCATGTTTTAAGCCATGATATTTATGCAAATTTACACAATTATTAATCTCAGTGAATTTTAAAACATCAGGAAACAACAAATCATCTTTTCCAGCAAAAATATTAATCTCTTTGTCTGTAAAATCGTCATATATTGGCGAGACCATAACATTATTTAATTCAAGGTTTCCTTGATAGTCCATAGCGGCACCTAATAAGTCATGTTTGGAAAACATAATTTCTTGTCTTTCCATTTCTATGATTTTTGGATTAGTCATTGTCAAATCCAACCAAGGTGATAAAAGAATAATAGATTTGACTTTAGGAAATTTTTTGCTTAAAACTAATGCGAGATTACCACCGGCACTATCACCCAAGAGAATCATTTCCTTATCAATTTCTTGTTTTTGAATCTCTTTAATCACCGATTCGATTTTTTCAATAACTTCCACAGCTTTATTTTTAGGAGCCAATGGATAATCTATATAATAACAAGTAAAATCAGTTTTTTTACTTAAATTTATGATAAAATTATGGTGTCGACGATTTCCTGACATTACAAAGCCACCACCATGGAAATAAACCACATACTTTTCTGCTTCATTAGTTTGAGAGAATCTAATCACCTTTATGCCGTTAATCTCATAAACACTAGCTTTATGTTGTCTTTTAGGTTGAATGAAATTCTGCCTTTTATGAACTACAAATGACCAGAGTTTTTTCCGTGAAATTTTGGAAACTATAGTCAGTAAAGATATGATTATAAGCATTTTTAAACTAATTTTTTCTTTATATTCAGTTATCATATGTTGCCTTTCTGGTTCATGAATTTGCAAAACAAAATATTATTTAAGTTTAAAATAAGAAAAGGAGTTGATTGTAATGCACAAAAGAGTTTTAATCGGTATTATTTGCGGAGCCTTATTAGGTGTTTTTTGTATCATTGGTGCAATATTAAGAAGTGCCGAACCACTAGGGACTAATTATTTAATTGCTTTTTGGTATAACCGCGTATTAATCGGCTTAGTTGTAGGTTTAATTTCTAAAAATACTCTAAAAATCAGGGTTCTACATGGAGTTATTTTTGGAAGTATAGTTTCCTTTGCTTTTTATAGCGCAACCAATTACGCTGACTTGATAGGCTTTATTGCCGGAATAGTATATGGGGTTTTAATCTCCTTGGCAATATATTATTTTGATAACAAAGAAATGAAAAAAGCTATCGAGTAAGGAAAACTAGAGTTTTTTTGCATATGAAACGATTTCTTCAATATGTTTTTTATCTACATAATTAATAGGGTTGATAAAACCATCAAGCATGGCTTGCTCATCCGCTGTTCGGTTTTGCTTTTTTTCAATCATTTTTCTAAAGATGTTCAGCATTATTTTATAAATACCCTTAATCTTAGTGAAATCCACACCACCAGGTAAATAGAAAAATTTATGAAAATTTAATTGGGCTTCAGAAAAATTGTTTATTTTGATATCATTAATATCCTTTTCAACGTTATTGTTTCCAGCGCTGGCAAAAATAATTATGGATTTATCCTTAAACCAACTAAGAATTTTCTTAATTTTATTTTGTTTTCCAATGTATACACCACTACCAAAAATAATATTTTGGTAGTTTTTTATTTCACTTTTTTTAAAATTAGATAAATCTCGTAATTCCCAATTTAATTCTTCCGCAATCCAACTAGCATAATGAAACGTATTTCCGTATTTACTTTTGTACAAAACGATATTTTTCACTATTTATATCCTTTCTTAAGTGATTAGTTTAATTTTGGTTTATTGATATAATTTTATCATATTTCAAAAGAAGATAAAACATCATGTTTTCTATTTGAATTAGTATTAGCAAAATAAATGTTTCCCCTTTTTTACATTGAATTTACATTACTTTACGTTAACATGATTTTTCATTAACAAAATAGAGTGTATGATTATGGCGTAAAAGAAAATAAAGGAGAAAATTATGAAAAAATTTGTTTTTACAGTATTTGCAATTTTATTTAGCATAAGTTTGTTGGCGTGTGGGCAAACTGATAATTGGGATGAATCTAGTGTTATCAAGGTTTATACAAGAGATACCTCTAGCGGCACCAGAGCCGGTTTTATGGAAGGAATTGATTTTAGTGAAGCTGCAGAAGATGATAGCCTTTTGGTTCAAGGGTTTGTGACTAAAGATAATACAGGAATTTTAACGTCAATGAAAATCGATGAGTATGGAATTGGTTATATTTCTTTAGCGAGTTTAAATAATGAAGTAAAAGGTTTAAATTTTGAAGGAGTAGCTCCAACTGTAGCAAACGTTTTGAATGACACTTATGGATTAAAAAGACCATTTAATTATGTTATCAGATCATTGGATGATTTTGCTAACGAGACAGAAAAAAACATTACCTTAGCTTTTATTGCTTTTTTAGGAACAACTGATGGGGTGGATATCATAACTAATCAAGGAGCCGTGCCACTACCAAGCACTCAGTCTTGGGATGACATTAAAGCAGATTATGATGTTTGTGCACTTGATAATAGTGGAGTAACAATAAAATTTGGCGGTTCGGATTCAATCGAAAAAATTGCTTTAGCTCTATCTGCATCATTTTCGCCAAAATGTGGAAATTTCATTCCAGAACATGACCATACAGGCTCATCAGACGGATTTAAACGGACTCAGGGTTCTGAAAAAGATGGCGATAACTATAAACATGTAGGATTTGCATCTCGCCCATTTAAGGAATCAGAATTAGGTGTTGCTGGGACACAAGGGCAGTTGGCTTGGGATGCAATAGTAGCGATAGTTCATTTAAATAATGAAGTTAGCAATCTAAGTGGAGAAGATTTAAAGAAAATATACAGTGGAGTTTTTACCACTTGGAAACAATTACTCAGTTAGCGATAATAACTTTTTCATAGAAACGCCCTAAAAACAAAGGGCTTTTCTTGTGTATTAGGGGGCATAACAACATGAAAAAAAATGAAAGTCTATTTATGAATTTAAAAAAAAGTTTGTCTTTTAACAGCAAAAAAGAGTTTGTTGATTTTTTAGTACGAGTTTTCTTTCTAATTTGCACAATAATATCTGCCTCTTTTATATTTATTATCATCTTTTTCATTGCTAGAGAGGGAATAAAACCTTTTGTAACAGATAATGACGGTATTGGTAGAGTAAATATTATAAGGTTCTTAATGGGTACAACTTGGTTGGAAGGCACAGTTTTTCGTTCTAATTTGTATGGAGTTGGCTTTATTATCGTAAATACAGTTTATATTACTTTGTTAGCGTTATTAATAGCTATGCCAGTTGGTGTACTTACAGCTTTATTTATAGCGAAAATAGCACCAAAGAAATTAAGCGAAATCTTAAGAACAACAGTTGAGTTGTTAGCGGCTATTCCATCAATAGTCTATGGCTTATTTGGAAGTGGGGTAATCTTAAAAATTGTTTATGATTTGGCAAAAGTTTTCGGAGTACAATCTCCCGGTGGCAATTCGGTTCTAGCTACAGTTTTAGTTTTGGCTTTAATGATTTTACCTACAATCACGGCTTTGTCAGAAGTAGCAATAAGAAGTGTCAGAAGCGATATTGAAAAGGGATCTTTAGCTCTAGGAGCAACAAAAACTCAGACGAATTTTAAAGTGGTTTTAACTAGTGCTAAATCAGGGATTTTTACTGCAGCAATTCTAGGCACTGGACGGGCTTTAGGAGAAGCTACTGCCGTGTATCTGGTTGCTGGAAATGCAAGAAGTGGTCCAAGTTTAGGTCTATTTCAAACAACTTCTACCTTAACTTCAACAATGTTACAAGGACTTAAAGAGACGATTGGTATTGATTATGATATTCGCTTCAGTGTTGGAATTGTTTTAATGATCATTATTTTGCTTACCAATACAATCTTAAATTTTGTTAAGAGAAGGATAGGTAAAGTTGATGTCAAGTAAACGTAAACGAATTGATAATTTCTTACAATTTATCACTTATGCAGCAGCTTCAATTGCAGTTATCGTTCTTTCGATGATTTTCATTTTTGTGTTTAGAAATGGAGCGAGTTTAGTCAATATCGATTTATTAACTAATGATTATCACGCCAAGTATTATAATGGCGGGATTGAAGAAGTTACTGAATTTTCTCAAACCCCTAAGCCCAACTATTTAGATGACGAAGATTATTATTCAGAAAAATGGGGAATAGCCCTAAGTGATGAGATTAATCGAGAAGGTAAAATGGTTGTCATCGTGACCTTTGTGGCCGATGACTCACCACTTTTACAGATGTTTGACAAGAATAATCTAGATAACAATGACTTTAAAATAGAAAAAGATAATATTATAACATCAATAAGTTTTTTTAGTAAGAATTCAGCTTTAAGCATGTACGGCGCTAAACATATGATAGGTGAACTTGACACAGTTACAGAATTCAGAGAAATGGTGTTTTCTTCACTAGGTGGGGGAATTAGAGGTTCATTAATAACTACTTTATATATCATTGGACTCACTTTGCTTATTGCTTTACCAATTGGAATATTTACGGCAATTTATTTAAATGAGTTTGCTAAAAAAAATAAATTAACCAATGCTATTCGATCAATGATTGAGATGTTGACCGGTGTACCAAGTATCATATTCGGTTTAATGGGCTTAGCGGTATTTGTACCATTAACTGTAAAGTATACACCTGCAGACAGCGCCAATCTCATATCTGGGAGTCTTACTTTAGCAGTGATTTTGTTGCCAGTAGTAATTCGCGCAACGGAAGAATCGCTGAAAGTAGTACCTGATGATTTTAGAAATGCATCTTTAGCTTTAGGTGCTAATAGCACTCAGACCACGTTTAAAGTCGTCTTGCCATCAGCTTTACCAGGAATTCTTACAGCTACTTTACTGGCGATTGGCAGGATAATTGGTGAGAGTGCAGCCTTAATCTTTGCGATTGGTACAGCGATTAAAGATGATATATCAATATTTGGCAAATCAACAACCTTAGCAGTTCACATCTGGTCTTTAATGACAGATGAACCGGCTAATATTGAGTTAGCCAGCACAATAGCATTGATTATTTTGATAATAGTATTGATATTGAATATCGCTGTAAAATTATTGTCACGTAACTTTGTTAAACGTTTTTCATAGGAGGTAGATAGAATGAATGCAGATGTATTTACAATAAAAAATTTAGATTTACATTACGGAACATTACAAGCTTTAAAAGACATAAACATAAATATCGAAAAAAATAAAGTAACTGCTCTAATCGGCCCATCAGGTTGCGGAAAATCAACTTTTTTAAGGTGTTTAAATAGAATGAACGACTTAATTGATGTATGTAAGATTAACGGGGATGTTTTGTTTCATGAAAATGATGTGTATGATAGAAATTATGACGTGATTTCGTTGAGAACAAAAGTTGGAATGGTTTTTCAAAAGCCAAATCCTTTCCCTATGACTGTTTATGACAACATCGCTTATGGTCCTCGCTGTCAAGGGGTAAAGAATAAAGATAAACTAGATAAAATAGTAGAAAACTCTCTGAAAAAATCGGCTATATGGGAAGAAGTTAAAGATCGCCTCAAAGATAGCGCAATTGGTTTGTCTGGGGGACAGCAGCAACGACTTTGTATCGCTAGAGCGATTGCGATGGAACCGGAAGTAATCTTAATGGATGAGCCGACAAGCGCTTTAGATCCAATAGCGACATTAAAAATAGAACAGTTGATAACGGATTTAAAGAAGAATTACACAATAATAATCGTTACTCACTCAATGCAGCAAGCTGCGAGAATATCAGATAACACGGCATTTTTTCTTACAGGAGAATTAATCGAATATGACAAAACAGATGTTATTTTTTCTAATCCAAAGCATACAAAGACTGAAGATTATATTACGGGACGTTTCGGGTAAACCGTTGAATAAAAAAAATTAATCATATATAATTTAAATGGAGGATTTTATGACTTTTAGAACGCAGTTTGAAAAAGAATTAGAAGAATTGAAATTAAGCTTAATAAAAATGGGTGATATTGTTATTAAAAATATTCACGAAGCTTTAAAAGCATTTTTAGATATGAACACAGAATTAGCTGATGAAATAATAAAAAAAGACAAATTAGTAAATGAATGCGAGTATAATATAGAAAAGGAATGTATGCGGATTATTCTTCGCGAACAACCGGTCGCTAGAGATTTGAGATTAATCACTTCCGTACTAAAAATGATTACGGATTTAGAACGAATCGGCGACCATGCGGCTGATATATCAAAATTGACTGTTTTTATGGAGAAGACTAATCAACCTTTTAGCGCTAAACAAATCGTTAAAATGGTTGATGTTAGTGAAGAAATGATAAAATTAGCTTTAGAATCTTTTGTTAATCAAGACCAAACTTTAGCACTAGAAGTGATTGCTAAAGATGATGTTGTTGATGACTTGTTTTCTGAAGTTAGAAATTTAGTGGCTGATGCAATCAGAAATCGCAATATTGATGCAGATTATGCATTGTACTTAATGATGGTGACGAAATATTTAGAAAGAATAGGTGACCATGCAGTTAATTTAGCGGAGTGGGTACTATTCTCAATCTTGGGATATCATAAATAATAAAAAAGGATGTTAAAAAATGAAAGCATTGATTTATTCAGTTGAAGATGATTTAAATATTCAAAACGTAATCAAAATTGCCCTTGAAAATTCACGATTTGAGATTGTGAATTTTGATAACGCTAAATCAATGTTTAAAAAAATTGATGAAAAAATTCCGGATTTATTCTTACTAGATATTATGCTGCCGGATATGGATGGCTTGGAAATAATAAAAAGATTGAAAAACCATTCGAGATTCAACCGGGTTCCGATTATGGTAATCTCTGCTAAATCATCAGAAATTGATCGTGTGATTGGAATTGATTTAGGGGCGGATGATTATTTGGTTAAGCCTTTTGGTGTTTTAGAACTTGTTTCAAGAGTTAAGGCGCTCTTAAGAAGAAATGAAGAATTTAATAATTCGAAAGTATTGAGCATTAAAGGCTTAGTTTTAGATATACATAACTATGGCGCCAAATATAACGAACTGGATTTGCTTTTTACCAAGAAACAATTTGAATTATTGAAATATTTCATGGAAAATCACAGAAAAACGGTTACTAGAGATGACATCTTAAACAAAGTATGGGGTTATGATTTTTTAGGTGAAACAAGAACACTAGATGTGCATATAAAAGAAATCCGAAAAAAACTTAGAGAAGCGGGTATTAGTAGCCCAGTTATTGAAACTGTTCGTGGTGTGGGGTATAAATTTATCTTATGAAAAGAAAAATCAGTTTTGAGTTTATTATCTTAATATTAGGTGCTTTGGTTGTTTTCATTATTGGTGCAACTCTTTTTGCACGTAATAGCATAAATAACGTAACAAAATTGAATTTAGAACAATATCTAGAAATTATCGAAATTGATTATGAGTCAGGTTTAACTGAAACTGAAATAGTTGAAAGATATCAAGGTTTGAAAAACTACTTAAGAATAACCTTCATTGATTCAGAAGGAACAGTTTTAGTCGATTCTTTGGCAAACGATTTGGACAATCATTTCGACCGTCCTGAGATTCAAGAGTTAGGAAAGACTTTTATTCGAAAATCCACAACATTAAATATAAATATGATGTATCTAGCGACTCAGTTAGAAAACGGACATTATCTCAGAGTAGCAATTCCAACAGCTTCAATTTTACAATTTTTAAATGATTTCATCGGTTTATCAATATTTATTGGAATTATAATTATTGCCTTATCGATTTTATCTAGTTCTTTCTTAATTAATCAAAGCCTTAAACCCTTGATTGCAATTAAAGAAATACTACAAAGCGTAAATCAAGGCGAATATGATGAAGTTATGACAATCGATAAATACGAAGAAGTTAACGAGTTAATCAAAGAAATCAATGTCATAAATAAGGCTATTTCTTCAAATATTTCCTCTTTAAAATCAGAAAAGTTAAAATCAGATTTTTTACTCAATCATATGAATCAAGGAATATGTGTTTTAGATCAAGAGGGTAAAATTACTTTATTAAATCAATATTTGAAGAATTTATATCGGTTTAACATTGATATTAACATTAACAAAGATTATCGCTATCTTTTCAGAGATGATGACATTCAATTGGTAATCAAAAAAGCATATGAAAATAAGATTAACAGCAATATTATTGTCAAAGTTAAAGAGGAGTACTTTTCTGTATCAATAAACTACTTAGAGAAAGATTGGGCAAACAACTCAAGCGTTATTTTAATTTATACGGATATAACCGCAAATAGAAGTGTCGAAATGTTAAAAAGAGACTTTTTCGTTAATGCTTCTCATGAATTGAAATCACCATTAACTTCGATAATTGGTTCAGCTGATATTATTATTCAAGGTATGACAGAAGATGAAAAGATGACAAATGATTTAGTGTCTAGAATAAGTCAAGAAGCACAAAGAATGAACAATCTTGTAATGGATATGCTCTTGTTATCGGAATATGAAAATAAAAAAAATATCGCAAAAAAACAAAGAGTCAATTTACCTAATTTAGTAGAAGATGTTATTAAAAACCTTGAAGTTCAAGTTAAAAATAATCAGATATCTATCAATCAAACAGTAGCGGATCTTGAAGTTTGGATTAGCTATGAAGAAATCTATCAATTACTAAAAAATATCATTGAAAATTCTGTTAAATATGGGAAAAAAGATGGTAATGTTTGGATAGACATAAATACAGGAGAAAACTCATTGGTAATTAGTATTGAAGATGATGGAATCGGTATTCCAAAAACAGATCAATCACGAATATTTGAACGTTTCTATCGAGTTGATAAAGCGAGAAGCAAATCCACTGGAGGCACCGGTTTAGGGTTATCAATTGTTAAACATATTGTTTTAAACTATAACGGTTCAATTGAATTGGAAAGCGAAGAGGATAAAGGCACGAAAATAAAGATTTTTCTACCAAAAAATGAATTAGGAATATAAAAAAAGTGAGATTAAAAAATCTCGCTTTTTCTTATAATTAATATTTATTGTTAGCACGAAAATTTCTCTTTCGATCATTCTCATTAAGAATTTTCTTTCTTAATCTGATGTCAGAAGGAGTTATCTCAACTAACTCATCACTTTCAATAATTTCCAAAGCTTCTTCTAGAGTGAATTTCAATGGATCTAAAAGTTTAATCGCTTCATCGGAACTGCTTGAACGAGTATTAGTCAGATGTTTATTCTTATTAGGGTTTACAACTAAATCATTACTTCGAGAATTAAAGCCAACAATCATTCCTGCATATACCTCGACACCGGGATTTACAATCATTCTTCCTCTTTCAGAAAGATTAAAGAGACTGTACGCCATTGTTCTACCGCGCTCTTTAGCGATAAATACGCCATTTCTGCGACTTTCAATTTCTCCAGCATAAGGTTTATAAGCATCAAAAGATCTCAATAGAGTGCCTTGTCCTCTTGTTGTGTTGATGAATTCGCTTCGATAGCCAATTAAACCCCTTGTAGGAATGGTATATTCTAGATTAGTATATCCCTTTTCACTTGACATATTTAACATCACACCTTTGCGTGAATTAAATTGAGGAATAATGCTGCCGACATATTCGTCTGGGATGTTTACGATTACTTTTTCAAAAGCTTCATGAGTTTTTCCGTTAATTTCTCTTAAAATAACTTCTGGTTTTGAAACACTTAGTTCAAAGCCTTCTCTTCTCATTCTTTCTAAAAGAATTGATAAGTGTAATTCGCCTCGACCATTTACTTTATAGCCTTCAAGATTCTCTAGTTCCTCAACCTCTAAACCGACATTAGTTTCCAATTCTTTTATTAATCTTGCTCTGATTTGTCGAGTAGTTACTTGTGTACCGCTTTGACCAACGAAAGGAGAGTCATTTACTAAGAAATTCATCGATAAAGTCGGTTTCTCAATCGTAATCATCGGCATCGGTTCAATATGAAATTCATCACAAAGAGTTTCACCTATAGAAATATGTGATATACCGCTAAAAATGACAATATCTCCAGCATATGCTATTGGCTTTTCGATTTTGATTAGTCCCTCATTAACAAAGAGTTTAGATATTTTTGCATTGACAACACTACCGTCTCTTTTGGTTAATTTATAAGTTTTACCACTTATTATACTACCCCTAGTAATTCTTCCGATTCCTAATCTTCCCAAATAATCATCATAAGCTAAAGAAGAAACTTGAAGTATTAAAGGCTCGTCCGAATTATCAGGATAAGGTTTGACGTGTTTCAATATACACTCAAATAATGGTTCGAGGTTATCGCTATCGTCATCGATAGTTTTCATTGCGATACCTTCTTTGGCGATGCCATAAACAATCGGAAAATCCAGTTGTTGGTCATTAGCGCCTAATTCAACAAACAAATCAAAGCACATGTCGACCACTTCAATTGCTCTTTCGTCTTTTTTATCTACCTTATTGATAAATACTATCGGTTTTAAACCGATTTGTAAGGATTTTTGTAAAACAACCTTAGTTTGTGGCATCGGGCCTTCACTACTATCAACTAAAAGAATAACGGTATCAACTGTATTCATAATTCGTTCTACTTCGCTAGAAAAATCAGCATGGCCGGGAGTGTCGACAATATTAATCTTCGTTCCCTTATGTTCAATTGCGCAGTTCTTCGAGTAAATTGTGATGCCTCTTTCGCGTTCTATGTCGTTGTTATCCATAATTTGTTCAATCATAACTTCGTTTTCGTGGAATACTCCACTTTGTCTTAGAAGTGCATCGACAAGTGTTGATTTTCCTGCATCAACATGAGCGATTACTCCAACATTTATTATATCTTTATTTCTCATTCTATCAGATCCTTATCCTGTATACTTGTTAATGAAACAAGCAAACAATTAAGTCTATCACAAATTGATTAAAAGTAAAGGAAAAAGTGCTTGAAAAGCATCAAAAACATGCAATGTATATATAAAAAGTATTAACGCGTTAGACTGCTGATACAAAAAGTTTTAATATCAAAGCGAAATATCAGAAATTAACTTTATAAAATTGTAATAATTTGATAAAATTATCTCATCAATTTTGAGCGAGGTAACAATATGAACAATATGATAGGTAATACGCCCTTATTAATTATAAATTATAAATATAAAGGTGAAGCGAGAGTAATTTATGCCAAAGCTGAATACTATAATTTGACTGGATCAATTAAGGATCGGATTGCAAAACACATTATATCTGAATCATATAAAGATGGAACCTTAACGAGAAATATGCCGATTGTAGAAGCAACTAGCGGTAATACAGGTATTGCTTTTGCAGCCTTAGGAGCTATGTATGGTCATCCTGTTCATATTTTCATGCCTGAGTGGATGTCATCTGAAAGAAAAAAATTAATTAAAAGTTATGGAGCAATATTACATGAAGTGACTTATGAACAAGGCGGTTTTTCTGGTTGTGTTGAACAAGCTGATGCTTATGCTAAAGAGATTAACGGCTTTAGACCGCAACAATTTATTAATCCTTACAATGTTGAAGCTCATTATCTTACAACGGGCTTAGAAATTTGTACACAACTTGATAAATTAGGAGTTGCTCCACATGGGTTTGTTGCTGGAGTGGGCACTGGTGGTACAATAATGGGTGTAAAAAAAAGACTTAGAAGAAAATATCCGAATGTTAAGATTTTTCCTTTAGAACCTGCGCAATCTGCTTTTATTACAACTGGAGTCTCTGGAACAAAGCATAGAATACAGGGCATTGGTGATGGATTTTTACCGGAAATAGTTAAATTGCAGGAATTGGACGAAGTGCTAGTTGTCGATGATGGTGATGCGATTTTAATGGCACATTTACTAGCAAAAAAATTAGGTTTAGGAGTTGGGGTTTCAAGCGGAGCTAATTTTATCGGAGCTGTTTTAGTTCAAAATAAATACGGGAAAGATTTCAATACAATCACTATTTTTAGTGATGACACAAAAAAATATTTATCTGCAGAGTCCGATTTAGAAGAACAACTAAAACCTGGATTTATTACTAACGACATTGAATTGATTAGTGTCGATGCTGAGTGTATTTGTGATAAAAGAATTTTGGAAGGTGTATGTAATACATTTTGAAATAATATCAAAAAAGATAGGAGATTTTGAAAAATCTCCTATCTGTATAAGAAAAATGATATACTATTTAGAAATAAGAATTAAACTTAATTTTAGGCTATTTAAAAAAAGGAGAACTGGATGGAAATTGTGAATTATATAAAAAAACGCATGCTATTACCTGTGATTTTTATCATCCTCTTTGCTTTAGCTTTTATTTTTGACACGCCAAAAGAGATTTATACCGGTTATCTTCGAATTTTGCAAAGTCCAAGCGTTCTGATATCAGACTATATTAGAATCGGTGGGTTAGGAGCAACGCTATTTAATGTTGCAACGATTATTTTATTTAATGTGATTTTATTAAAAAAACTTGGGTTTAAAATGTCTGGACCGATATTTGCGGGAGTATTCACCATTGCCGGATTCTCTTTTTTTGGTAAAAACATTTTTAATACTTTACCGATATATTTAGGTATATATCTTTATGCAAAAACACAAAAATTAGATTACAAGTCATTTATTATCGTCGTTTTGTTCTCCACCGGAATAAGTCCTTTAGTCAGCTTTATGATTTTTGGGACAAACTGGCCTTTATATTTCGGGATACCTGCAGGGATAATCGCTGGAGTTATTGCTGGTTTTGTTTTGCCGGCTTTTTCTGCTCATACCATTAGATTCCACCGAGGATATAACTTGTATAATGTCGGTTTTGCCTTAGGGGTTTTATCGATGTTATTTGCTGTTATTTTGCATAGTTTCAATATTGAATTAAATGTTGGTGGGCCGACTTCAGAAATTTATCATACCGAATTAGTTTGGATCAGTTTAGGTTTATCGCTTATCTTTTTGATTTCAGCTTTCACGCTTGATCCAAAAGTGTTAAAAAAATATCCGAGTCTAATGAAAAGCAGCGGTCGTTTAGTAAGTGATTTTATTAGAGATTATGGCAATCCTGTTACTATGTTAAATGTTGCGGTAATGGGCTTTATCTCAGTGGGAGTGCTCTTAATTTTAGGTTTAAAAGTTAATGGGCCGGTAATGGGTGGCATCCTTACAATCATGGGGTTTGGCGCTTTTGGTAAACACCCGAGAAACTGCATACCGGTAATGTTTGGCGCTTGGCTCGGGGTGGTATTAACAAATTATTCCTTTGATAGTGTCGGGATGGTATTAGCGCTTTTGTTCGTAACGGCCGTTTCGCCTATAGCAGGTAGATATGGACCATTTATTGGTATTATAGCTGGATTTTTTCATATCTTAATTACCCCGCTTGCTTACGCGTTCCAAGGCGGTTTTGATTTGTATAATAACGGTTTTGCTGCGGGATTTGTCGCAGCTTTAATGATTCCTTTCTTAGAAGTAATAATGAAAGACAAAAAAGTGGAGGAAATATATGAATAAATTAGAGTATAGGGTTGATTCGAAAATAATAAAACAATTAAGTTTATTTCTTATGCTTCATGGCATTAAAGATTTCCAATTGGAATTTCACAGTAATAATAAAAATGTTCAATTTATAATCAAAGCTAAATCTATCAAACAAGAAATTGTTGATTTTATGGTTGAGAAGATTGGCAGAAAAAGAGAATTGGAAATTGAAATTTATGGTTGGGAACTAATGGGAGATACTGATTCAAAAAACGAATTAGACATCTTGGGATCGCTTATCGATAAAATTGAAGTAAAGAAACTTGATGATTATATCGAATTAACATTAACAAGAGTTTATCGATATAATGAGTAAATTGACTAAAGCATCTATTTCGGTTTAGCCATTTTTAATCCTCGTAATCAGTTTAAGCGCTGCTAATTTGAGTGCGAAAAAAGAACATAATTTATAATAAAAAAGAGCAAGTATTTTAACATATCTGACATGTTTACTTGCCCCTTTTTTATATATTCATTTGATTCAAGATTTGCTTGAGGATATTTGCGGAATTTTTTAATTTTTTGTTTTCATCCTCAGATAATTTCAAATTAACCACATGATGAACACCTTCACGATTGATTACTGCAGGGAGTCCGATGTAAAGATCTTTGTCAATGTCATAAACTCCATCATTATAAACCGATACTGGAAGAATGCTATTTTCATTATCAAAGATGGCTAAAGTTATTCTTACTAAAGCCATACCAATACCGTAATATGTTGCGTTTTTTCTCTTAATTATTTCATGAGCCGCATCTCTTACTTTATGGTAGATAAGGTCTAAATCTTCAAAGTTTATTTCTTTCATGCTTTCAATTACATCCAACATTGGTTTAGTTCCTACATAGGCTTTTGACCAACAAACAAATTCACTATCACCATGCTCACCTAAAATGTAAGCATGAATATTTCTTGCATCAATTTGAATATATTTTGATATCTCGTATCTTAGTCTGGCGGTATCTAGTGATGTGCCGCTTCCTAAAACTTTGCTTGATGGTAACCCTGATTCCTTCCACGCAACATAAGCTAAGATATCGACCGGATTGGACGCGACTAATATTATTCCGTCGAAACCAGAAGCCATAATATTTTTTGTAACAGACTGAATAATTTTCGCGTTTCTATTTAATAAATCAATTCTTGTTTCTCCGGGTTTTTGATTTACTCCGGCGGTTATAACGACAAGTCCTGCATCTCGACACTCTTCATAATCACCGGCTGTAATCGTCATTTTTCTAGGCGCAAAAGCTAAACCGTGATTCAAATCCATAGCTTCGCCTTCAGCTTTTTCTTTATTGATATCAACAAGCACTAATTCTTCAACAGTCCCTTGATTTAACAGAGCATAAGCATAACTCATTCCCACAAATCCAGTTCCAACAATTACCACTTTATTTTTCGACATAATAATCACTCCATTTCTTACCACAAACATAATATTACCACATTTACGCTGTAATAAGTAATAATTATGCTTATAAAGTGGTTTTGTGGAAATGCTTTGTTAAAATAGTGAATTTGCTTATATCAATGTGAATGTTTACTTCCGTGGTAAAATATTAATGAGGTGAAATTATGGAAAAATTAACTGATTATGAATTTAATGGTAAAATTGTTTTGAAAAACCGTTTAGTTTTAGCGCCAATGACAACTTATTCAGCGAATCCCGATTTAACATTAAGTATTGAAGAAGAAAAATATTATCAAGCAAGAGGGAAGGAGTTTGGCATGGTTATTACTGCGGCTACCGCCATAAGCAAAAACGCTCAAGCCTTTCAAAATCAAATCTCGATTAAAGATGAAAGTTACTTGCCTTCAATGATTAGGCTTTCGCAAGCGATTAAATCTGGTGGAGCAAAAGCGATTTTACAACTTCATCATGGCGGAAGGATGAATGCTATTGGTTTATATGAGAATCAAGATATTGTGAGCGCATCAAGTGTAAAGGCAGAAAGAGTTGCTGCAGCTATTCCTAGAGCACTTTTAACCCATGAGGTATATAAAGTTATAGATGACTTCAGAAAAGCGATGATTCTTGCGATTAAGGCCGGTTTTGATGGTGTTGAACTTCATGGAGCTAATACTTATTTGATTCAACAATTTTTCAGTCCTCATTCAAACCAAAGGACTGATGAATTTGGCGGTTCCTTAGAGAAGAGATTAACGTTTCCCTTAAAATTAGTGGATATGGCAATAAAAACAAAAGAAGAATTCGCAAAATCTGATTTTATCATTGGTTATCGATTAAGTCCCGAAGAATATGAAAATCCTGGGATTACCTTAGAAGATACAAAAGTTCTAGTCAAGGAATTATCTCTTAAAGAGATTGATTACATTCACGTCTCTTTAGGCAGTTATAAGCAGAGTTCGATTCGTAATCCTCAAGAACAGGAACCGGTAATCACCGCTTTAAAAATAGCGAATATAGGCAAGAAAAAGCTTATCGGTGTCGGCGGCATTGAAAGTTTAGACGAAGTAAATGATGCTTTAAATCTAGGCTTTGATTTAGTCGCTATTGGCATGGCTGCGTTAGCTGATGTGAAAGTGGTTACTCATATTCTAAACAATGAGAACATAAAAAGAGTAATAGATGAAGAATCACTTTTACCACAAAATATGAAAAATAGAGTAAGTCAATGGCGAAATCTATCAAGTAGAGGCTTTAAAGTAAAGTAATAGAAGATTTTTCACTTTTGTTTATGATATAATTTTACTGTTGAATTAATATTACATAAGAGGTAGAAGATGTTTGATAAGATAAATCGAGATAAAGTAAAGTTTGAAAGAAGAATAATTTTCGGTTATGTTGTAACTGGTTTAGCGTTTATTCTTTATATGCCCTTAGCAGTTGCGATTGGCCCAGCAGTATTCTTTATAATCGTCATCCCTTTTTTAGGGGGCGGACTATATGCTGCACATAACTATAAACAAATAAAGAACTTAAGCATAGCCTTTAAAACTAAATACCTTCCGGAAGAAATGCAAAAAATATTTTCTGATGGTAAATATTACCATAATCGCGGGTTTACGGAAGAAGAGATTATAAGTTCAGGTTTGTTACATAAACAAGACCGTTTTGCCAGCGAAGACTTAATTGAAGGATCATTTGCTGGAGTAAATTTCAAGTGTTGTGACATTACTCAAAAAGACGTTAGGAGTAATGGCAAAAGCACGACAGTGGTTACTGTCTTCCAAGGGAGATTTTATGAGTTCGATTTTCCTAAAGCGTTTAAATACAATCTCTTGTTATTGCAACCATACAATTATCGTCCGTTTAGCGGTTTTACCAAAGTAAAAACTGAGAACGTTCAGTTTAACTCAGAGATTAAAATTTACGCAAAAAACGAACATGAAGCTTTTTACATTCTTACTCCAAATTTTATGGAAAAAATCATGTATATGGATAAAAAGTATGAAGATAAGATTGTTTTTTCTTTTAAAGATAATCGTTTATACATAGCCATTGACTCAAGAGTAGATCATTTTGATTTAAAAGCTTTTAAACAAGTAAATGCATCAATTTTCGAAGAGTACAGAAACGAATTGAATGATATTCTCGATTTTATTAGAATCTTACAATTGGATTTAACTTTATTTAAATAAATCCTTTAGGGATGAAAGTTTATATCAACTTTCATCTTTTTTTATGCAAAAAGAAAGATGTTAGCTGATAGCTAACATCAAATCTTTAAATATTAAGTTTGAAATCAATTAGTGTTTTTTAACCTAAAGCTTCAATTTCAGTAGTGATAGCAGCGATGAATTGTGATTTTGTTAAATTGCCATTTGCAAAGTTAGTATAGATTGGTCCTAATGTTCCCATACCGAAGTCGCTTGGCATATCATTTTGCCACCATGCATAAATTTTACCAGCATTCATCCACTCAACCATAGCTTGAGAAAGAGGGCCTTCAGGTAATAATGTAACTGATTTGAATGCGGCAACCATTCCTGCTTCATTAACCATGTACTCATGTCCAGCTTGAGTAGAAGCTAAGTCATTTAAGAAAGCTTTAGCAACATCAATTGAACTTGAGTTCTTGTTAATTACATAGTAAGATGGGGCAGCAACGAATATTGCGTCATTGGTTCCTTCTGCAGCAGCATGAGGAGCATATCCCATTTCAAATTGACCACCATTATCGTTAAAGTAAGAAAGAAGATTTGGATCAATCCAGTTACCTTGATGAATAAAAGCAGCTTTTCCAGAAGCAAACTTAGCAACTTGAGTATCATATGTACCTTCTAAAAGAATGGTTTCATCTGAATAGTTAAATAATAATTCAACCCAATTTGCATAAGCAGTTAATCTTGCTGTATTAACAACGCCGTCATTCAAGTCATCAATCACTGATGAATCTGAATACTCTAATCCGCCTGATAAGTAACCATTGAAGTTATGAAGACCTGTTACCCAAGTCATTCCTGAAGCGGCTGCCATAGCCACAACAGCATAGTCATTCAAGCTGTTTGCATCATAGTAAGCTTGGATAGCTGTAAAAGCAGCTTGATAGCCAGCTAAAGTAGTTAAGCTTGCTGGGTCAACATCTGCAGCTTCTAAGATTTCCACGTTATAACCCATACCCCAACCTTCAACTGCAACTGGGAATCCGTAAGGAACTCCATCAACCATAAATGCCAAATCAGTATCATCTAGCCAGTCTTCGCCAGCAAGTGATAAAACGTTGTCTTTGTACTGATTATATCCACCCATACCTTCAATAACGAAGATATCTGGCTGATTTGCTGACTGGAATTCAGCTAAGATTTGTTGTCCGTAAGAACAAGAGTCTCCACCACAAGTAACAACTTCAACGGTAACGTTGTTTGCTGTTCCCCAAGCTTGAGCATAATCTGTCAATGCGCCATCGATTTCTACCTTGTTTTGGTAGATTTTGAGGGTTTGCGTTGGTGCAGCTGTAGTGTTTCCACCTTCTGTTGTAGTTTTTCCACCACAACCAACAACTGTAACAATCGCAAATAAAGCAACTAAAAACATTAATACTTTTTTCATAATTTCCTCCTATTTTTTAAAATTTTTAGTTTCTAACTTAATATATAGTCACAAAGATGAGTTGTTATAATTTTAACTTCATCATTGTAAATACCAATTTGAATCGGTTTTGAAACTTTTATTTCAATTTGATTACTTAAAGAAATAACAATTTCAGTATTACGATAATTAATTCTTGTTTTAATACCTTTGATATTCTTAAGCATAACAGGTTTGAGAATCAATTTATCTTCTTTAATTCTTAATCCCAAAACGCCAAATATTATTGCTAAATATATTCCACCTGAGTTTGCAATATGCAAACCATGATCAGTGTTGTGATGTAAATTATCAAAATCCATTGAAATAATCTCATTTAAGAATTTAGTTCCCAAATCGATTTCACCTAATCTAAAAGCAATGATTGAATGAATGCACTTAGATAGACTAGAATCGTGAGTAGTTCTTTTTAAATAAAAATCAAAATTATTTTTAAGTAATAAATTATCTTGAAAATCTAATAAAAACATTGATAGTAATACATCGGCTTGTTTTAAAATCTGGTGCCTATAGATAAACAGTGGATGATAGTTAAGAAGTAGTGGAAATTTATCTTTTGGAATGCCAGACAAATCCAATTCACTTTTTGTTAAAAAGCTTGAATCTTGTGCGAAAACACCTAGTTCATCGTCAAAATTTAATGTCATCAATTCTGCAGCTGTTTTGAATTTAATAATTTCATTTTCATCAAAAGCTAAGGTTTTACTTTTCTCTAGAAGCTCTTGTTTATATTTTTTATAGAAATTATCTAAAAATTCAAACTGATACTTTGTAACTGAATTAGTAAAGTAATTGTCGTTAACCAATGTTGTATATTCATCAGGACCAGTAATATTATTGATGTGAAATTTGCCTTTACTATAGTTGCCGATAGCATATAGAAATCTCGCTGTTTCTAAGATTAATTCAAACCCATAGTCAATCATAAATTGAAAATCGTTGGTGTAATGATAATACATAATAACGGCATAAGCGATATCGGCGTTTATGTGATATTGAGCGCTACCAGCCGGGAAGTAAGGACTAACTTCATTACCGTTAATAGTACGCCAAGGAAATTTTACACCTTTATTTACACCATGATTTAAAGCTTCTTTTTTGGCTTCATCAAGATGATAATATCGATATAGCAATAAACTTTTAGCGATTTCAGGTTGAGTTATTGTGAAGAAAGGAATCATATAGATTTCTGTATCCCAAAAATAATGTCCCTCATAGCCTTCGCCAGTTAATCCTTTTGCAGGAATATTTAGGCGGTAGTCATTACTTGCACTTGAATAAAGTTGATATAGATTATATTTAAGTCTTTCATCAAGGAAATTGTTACCCTCAATCGTCAATTCGCAATTTTGCCAAAAATCACTGATTATTTTTTCTTGGTGAGATAAATAATAGTTAAAATCTTTGCCTAAGTAAGTTTTGACAATCTCCAGATTGTTTTCTAAAACTTTTTTATGCAGATGAGAAGCAGTATAAATCAGATATTTTTCTAACTCAAAACTTTCACCATAGTTTAGTTCAACTTCAATCTCGGCTTTTATGCCATTCTCAGTTCTTGAGTAGATAAGTTTTTTGTTGTGAAAAAAAGTTGTGCATAACTCTAAATCTGACTTAGTTGTTTTCGCTTTAATGAAAGCAAAATCTTTTTCCATTCCTAAATCACTCATAACCAATTGAACTTTTGTCGGTTTGTGAATCCTAGAATCAGATCTTTCTAGTTTTATTGGAATCGGCATCGAAAGTTTTGATACTATTTTCACCTTGCTAGAACAATTGATTGCTTTAATTCCAAGTTTAATAATAAAAATTTCTTTTTGTAATTGAGAAGATAACCGATTTTCAGTAATTAAGAATTCTTTTTCGTCTTTTGTACGGTAATGAGCTTCTCTATAATATAACCCGTTACTTAAGTCTAATTCTCTTTTTAAGTTTATCAACTCTGCATTTTTTAAATTTAATAGTTGATCATCTACATAAATCTCTACTGTTTGTCCATCTATTACATTGACTATTCTTTGCCCTTTTTGTGGAAAAGCGAGAGAATTTTCTTCATAGATAAAATCATAGTAATTATAAAATCCGTTAATCAATGTTTCTTTAGTTTCGTTAAGTCCATATCCTTCAGCAAAATTACCTCTTGTTCCCATATACCCATTTTGAAGTGCGAATATTGATTCATCAACCAATAATTCATTATGTTTAATACGATTATTTCTTATAATTTTCATCTTACTTAATAGCCCCTGAAGTCATACCTTTAATGATGTATTTTTGGGCAAACAAGAATAAAATTATAACTGGAATTGCAGCTAATAATACACTAGTAAGCAATAAATCCCATTGGCGAACATATGCACCGGCAAGATTTGCGACAGCTAGAGGTAAGGTTCTTACTTCACCAGTAATGCCAATTACGAGCGAAGGTAGCAAGTAATCATTCCAAATCCACAAACCATTTAAAACTAAAAGGGTTACAAAAATTGGTTTTAAGATTGGAATAATAATTCTAAAGAACAATTGTGATCTCGAGCAGCCGTCAATAATAGCGGCTTCTTCAATATCCATTGGAATTGATTTAATGAAACCATGAAACATAAATACTGATAACGGAGAACCAAAACCAATATATACAAGGATTACACCATGGAAAGTATCTTTCATGGGAATTCCTAGGTTAGTGCTTATTACTTCTAACAATCTAACTAAAGGTAACATTACAACTTGGAAAGGGATTACCATACCGCTTAAAAATAGTAAGAAAATAAACTTAGAATATGCTTTTTTTGTTCTCACTAAAACCCAAGCTGCCATAGCTGAGAATATCCCTATCGTGAGTAGACTTCCGGAAGTGATAATCAATGAATTAAAAAATGAATTCCAATATCTAACTCTTGTAGATGTCAAAATATTATTAATATTTTTCATAAAAGTTTCTAAAGAACCTGAAGATAAAGGATTAGCGATAATCTCATTTGCAGTTTTAGCTGAATTTAAAATAATTAATGCAAAAGGGGCAAAGAATAGTAACAATAATATGAAAGTAAATACTTCAATATATAAAACTCCAGCATTGCTTCCTAAAACAGATTTATCAACTTTTTTCAATAATCTTTTATTACCACGGTAGCGTTGTTTAGTAATTAATAAATTTAGGAAATTTTCGATTTTTAAAACAAAACCTTTAGATTCAACAAGAGGTTTAATCTTGCCTTTATTTTTGAATAATGATATTAAGGTCTTTATAGCATTAATAATAAACAAGAATAATTTTGCGATAATTTTGATAACTAATCTAATCGGATTATAGATAAACAGCATAATAATCGATAAAAATATAGTGACGATAAAACCAGGAAAATTCTTTGGTGCTAATCTCAAATTAGACAAAACTTTATAAACTTTATTATCGATTTTTTTAATGAAAATATAATTACCTTTGTAACGATGTTCTGATAAAACGAATACTAATACATTTTCAATTTTTTGGAAAATCCCTTTAAATTCAAATTTAATTTCAGAATTATTACTTTTGGTTTTTATTGCTTTTATGAGTTTTAAAGGTAGCAAGAAAATATAAGCGATAATCTCAATGATTAAACGAATTGGAACATAAATGATGTACATCAGCAATGTAACAATAGCAGAAGAAATCAACAAACCTATTTTTATAAGTATGGATTTAATCTTAAAGAGAAGGTTTTTCATTATAATTCCACCTCTTTCTTTTGATTGTATGTTACTTGCGCAACGCTAATAACCATTAGAATCAAGAAGAATACAATTGCTTTTGCTTGGCCCACTCCCATTTGATATCGATTGAAAGCAGTATTGTAAATGTTGATAGCCATTAAATCCAACGATCGCACACTAGAATAATCTGGTACTCCCATTAATCTCGATAGATATTCAGGAATTATTACTGCAGGGCCACCCTGAGTCAAAGCTTGAACGGTATCATATTGTTTAAAAGAAGTTACTAAAGTTAAGAATAAAGATATTGTAAACGCTTGAGCCACTAAAGGGAAAATGATTGTTTTCAATCTTTGAAAAGCGTTAGCACCATCAATTTTTGATGCTTCAATTAAATCTTGAGGGACGTTTAATAAAGCGGCGATGTAAATCATCATTATATAACCTGCATATTGCCAAGTTACAACTCCAATTAAAGCTCCCATAGCTTCAGAGGCTGTCGCTCTTGAACCAATTAAACTGTGACTAAACAAGGAACTTTCTAAACCTACAACTGTACCTAAAGCGGGGAAGACGCTTGAATAGACAAATTGCCATATATAACCCAAAACTAAACCTCCAATTAAATTAGGCAAGAAGAAGCCTGCGCGATAAACATTCTTTAATTTAAGATTTTGAGTAACTAGCAAGGCTAAAGAAAAAGCAACTATATTTATTACTATAACATTTAGAACTGAATAGGTCACCGTTCTAATGAATGAATAAATAAAGAGATAATCACCAAAAATTTGTCGATAATTATCCAATCCTAACCAGATTTCAGATCCGCTGTTTAAACCAGTCCAGTTTGTAAAAGAATAATATACTCCCATCATAAATGGGGTAATAACAAAAACAATAAAGCTACCCAAAGCGGGTAAAAGAAAAATGATAAAATTCCGATTTCTTTGTGCTTGTACTTTTTCGCCGACAATGTATTTGTCAAGATATTGGATAAATAGATTGTTTCCTTTATAGCTATGTGGGACTACTAAATAATTTAAAAATCTAGTGACGGCATTCTCTTTATTTTTAGTGATTATATTTAAAATAAAAAGAATTAGTCCGGCAATTTTTTTTATAATCCATCTTATGGGAACATAAATAAAAACTAAAGGAATAGCCACAATAAATGCGCATATTTTAAACAATATAATCATTAGTTTATTTTCTGTGGGGTATTCTCTTTTAAGAGTTGAACTAATCATTTTAATTCTCCGTTTCTCTTATTTTATTTTTTATAAATTCTAAATCAATATTAATAGAAGAAGGTTTAGAGAAAAAATCGTGAATATTTATTTCGTCATCAGATTTCGTGTGATTAAGGACTTTTTCAATTTGGTTTGCGTATGTTTTTGCTGTTGATAACCAAGTATATTTAGAGTGTACTCTTTCGATGCCTAAAGATTGGTAGTAAGAGAAATTATCCAATGCTTCTTTAAGTCCTTCAGCAATTTGTTTTTCATCATGAACATCAACTAGAACACCAAATTTAGTGTTATTTTCCTCAAGAACATCAGCCGGCCCTCCATATTTTGTAACAACAGCAGGCAGACCAGCACTCATGGCTTCAATTGGTGCTAAACCAAATGGTTCATAAAGTGCGGTTAGGGTAAATACTGATTTTTTTCTTGCCATAAAACGGTAAAATGAAGCTAATTCTAACTGCGAATTTATTGATATAAAAGTCACTTTACCCTTTAATTTGGCTTTATTGATGATTTCAAGAATTTCTTCAATAATTACCTTTTCTTGTTCCTTCAGGTTAGAATAGTCAATAAAAACGTTATCTACACCTCTTACTGATATTGCAAGATTAGCTTGCTTTTGCAATTTTTTATCAGAAGCATAAGCTTTTACTAACCCGAGATGATTCTTTTTATCATCCAAGCGACTAGCAGAAATGATATAAGGTAAGTCGATTCTGTCTTTCTTTATATCTCTATTACATATTTCGATAAATTTAGAATAATATTCTAAGTCAAAATCTTGATCCGATGAACTGAAAACTTTGGTGTTTGCTCCTGGGGGAGCTACCACAAATTGGTCTTGCATATTTTTTGTGATATCCTTATAGAAAATATGACTATATTGTTGATGTTGCTCTTGAACTGTAGATACAAAGATAATATTAGCATATTTGATAGCAGTTCTTTCAGCTTCAATTCTTTTAGCAAAATGATATTTTTTTTCTAAAGTTTCAAGATTTTCACCTTTCAACCTCAACTTATCAAGCTTTTGCGCCCCCAAAGAATGGCCGGTAAAAGAATAAGGAATATTGAGTTTTTGTTTAAGCATAGTAGCCGCTAAACCGCCATCTCCGTAATGACCAGTAATAAAATCAGGTTTCATTTCTTGTTCTTTAAAGAATTTAACGATATTTTCGGTCCATTCTTCAAGGTGTTCCCACAGTTGCTCTTTATTGATAAATTCTTTTGGGCCACAGGGTATTCTAACAATTCTAACGTTTCTATAACCTAGGTACTCATCAAACTTATTACTAAATACATTAAATTTATTATCATGAATTTGTCTTGTAATGATATCTACTGTATGGCCTAATAGCGACATAGCAATTGCTATTTCTTTAACATAAACTAATTGCCCGCCAAAATCAGGGTGTTCAGTCCAAAAAGAATCATTTTTATCAAAGTTGCCTTGAGGATTTAAAAAAGCTATATACATCTATTTTTCACCCCTCTAAATGTTTTTGAAATTCACTAACATCAAACTCAGACCCAATAGATTTCATCTTATAACTGCTAGCGGTTAAACCTAAAACAATTGATTCTCTTATAGTTTTTCCTTTAAGAATTCCAGCATATAATCCACTCCAAAAGGCATCTCCAGCGCCAGTGGCGTCAACTACCACTTTCGCCATAGTTGGCATTCTCAAAGTTTCGCCTTTATATCTTGCTACTAATCCGTCTTTTCCTAAGGTCATAAAAATTAATTTAGCGCCTAGGCCTTCATAAGTGTCTAGATACTCCTCAACTGTTTTTTCGCCGAAGATTCTTATGGAATCATCTAAACTTGGCTTGATAATATCAACTCTATGAATTAAATCTTTAATTAGTTTTAACCCGCTTTGCTGATCATCATCTAACAAAGGGTGATAATTAGGGTCAAATCCAACTAAAGTGTTATTAGCGTTGGCCTCATCAAGGAGACTTAGAATTGTTTGTCTACTAGGTTCTCCTGATAAAGGCCAGTAAGTAAAGTGAAGTAGTTTTGCATTTGCTGTATGTTCAATCAAACTCATACTTAATGGAATATGCGTGTCGGCAGAGCGATGGAAAACTGGTAAAGGAGAAGAGATTGTTTGATCCACCGTAACTGAGGATGTTTTTTGATCGATAAGATTGATGCTTGCTTGAATACCTAATTTTTCAATTTGTTTCAATACTTCTCGACCGCATTTATCGTTGCCAACAGCTCCAAAAAAGTGATTTTTGATTTTCAGCCTTGTTAGATTTTTGCAAATATTAAAAGGACTTCCACCAATAAACTTTGAGGTTTTTAATGAATCTTTATGGATAATTGTATCTATTACGATTTCACCGATCAGCACTAGATTCAGTTTTTTTTGTGGTAATTGGATTACTTCATCCCAAACCATTTCGGCTCCTCCTAGACATATTCCATTAAAAATATCGATTAATATTAATGTGAAAACCTTTCCACAAGAGATTAAAAAAATATAGATTCTTTTATAGCGAAATTATATCATTATATGAAAGCGCTGTCAATTGCATTTATATTTTTTTTATAATTTTTTTTAAAATATTTAATTATACTCTATGCAGTATCTCCTTCGGAGATTTTCACGGGGATAATGATTTTCTTATTTGAGTCTTTGGCGTTAAAGTTTTGTAATAATCTAATGATTGCCTTGGCAATCTCATCAGGATCTTGATTAATAGAAGTGATTTTTTTGCCAAAATTATAAAATGTTCTACCACCATCATAACCGACAACTTTAACATCATCAGGTACGCGTTTGCCTCTTGATTCGAGCACCCTGATAACTGTGTATGCCACTGCGTCAGAGATGCAAAATATGCCGTCAACGTCTTGATAAGGTTTAAGTAATTCCGAAAATTGTTCTACTGTAACAAAATAGTTTTTTAATGGGTATTCGATATTGATGATATTATTGATATTATGTTTTTTTAAAGTATCAAAAAATCCAATTCGGCGATTAGATACATCAGTTTTCACTTCGGTGTGTTCTCCTTGAGCATCATCACCGACGAACATAATCTTTTTGCATCCATGGGATATTAATCTTTCGGCAGCTAATACCCCTCCGTGATAGTTATCGCTTGCAACATAAGGAACATCATCAAAATATCTATCGAAAGAAACGATTGGTAGTCTTTTATTTAAATAACTTTCAACGTCATTATTTGTAAGCAAAATTACTGCATCAACTCTATTGTTTTTTAACATATCTAAATATGCTATTTCTTTTTCTAGTCGCTCACTTGAATTGCATAGCATTAGTTTGTTGCCGACATCAAAAAGTCTTTCTTCAACATGATATAATAATTCGCCGAAGAAAATGTGCTTTGAATTAGGTAAAATAAACGCGACAATCTTGTTCTTTTGTGTTGTCATACTACGAGCGATTTCATTTGGTTTATAACCCAATTCTTTAATTGCTTTTTCGACTTTCTCACGAGTTTCTTTTTTAACATATCCGGATTTATTTATCACTCTTGAAACCGTAGCTATACCGCATTCCGCTTGTTTAGCAACATCTTTAATATTTGCCATAACTATCACCATCTTCTTCTTTTTTTTATTTTATTTTATCATATTTAGGTTAAAATGTGGAAACAAATATTATATTTCCATATTATTCCTTTTTATCCTAAATAAATTTTATTCTTTAAATTACACACATAGTATTGATAATGGCCTAGATAAATATTAAAATTATTATGACGAAGAGGTTAGGAGGATTGTATGAGCAAAATTGTTGTAAAAAAAGTGAATAAATTTAAAGGTGTAGATGAAAATCCGTCTTTATTAGGATTTGGTTGCATGAGATTTCCTAAGTTAGATCCTGATAAACCAGATATTGACGAAGTGCTATCAGAAAAGATGATTGATACAGCCTATAAAGCTGGAGTCAATTATTTTGATACTGCATATCCTTATCATCAAAGATTGAGTGAAAAGTTTGTTGGAAAGGTTTTAAAGAAATACCCAAGAGAATCTTTTAACCTTGCGACAAAGATGCCGGGGTGGATGGTTGAAACAGTAGAAGACGCAGAGAGGATATTTAATGAACAACTTGAAACTTTGCAAGTTGATTATTTTGATTATTACCTCTGTCACGCATTAAATAAAAGCGGGTTTGAAGTATATAAAAAACCTGGTGTGATGGATTTTTTATATCGTATGAAAGCGGAAGGGAAAATCAGACATTTAGGTTTTTCTTTTCATGACACTCCAGATGTCCTAGATGAAATTATTAATACTTACGAATGGGATTTTGTACAACTGCAATTGAATTATTTAGATTGGGATTTTCAAGATGCAAAAAAACAATATGAAATCGTTCAAAATTACGGAGTGCCAGTAATAGTAATGGAACCTGTTAGAGGCGGAACTTTAGCGACATTATCTGGTGATGCAAGAGATATTCTTTTAAGTGCAAAACCTCATAAATCCATTGCTTCTTGGGCAATTAGATATGCGGCTTCTAAGGAACATGTTATGGTGGTTTTAAGTGGAATGTCAAATATGGAACAAACACTAGATAACATTGCAACACTAACCGATTTTGAGCCAATCGATGATAAAGATCAAATTGTCATTGAACAAGCATTAGATTTATTCTTAAAAAGCAATACTATTCCTTGCACAAATTGTAAATACTGTATGCCATGTCCAGAGGGAGTAGACATACCTTTAATGTTTAGAATTTACAATCAGTATGCTATATCAAAATTCGAGCGAGCATTTATTTTTGATTATGAAAAAGTCGAAGAGTCAAAAAGAGCTGAATTTTGTGTTGCTTGCGGAATATGTTTGTCTAAATGCCCTCAAGCGATTAATATTCCTGAATTGATGGAGGAAATTAGAAATCTCTATAAAGAATTAAATCAAAAGCACAACGACAAATCATGACAAAACTATATTTTTATTGAACATATGATTATAAATAGTTCTTTAATTTAATATTTGCTAGAAATTTATTGATTTTCTTATGGTCAATTCTTTTAATAGTTCCCGATATAATTTAAATATATTCATATTCAATGTTAAGGTATCTTATTAAAAGAACGAGTCATTAGGTGGGGTAGAAGCAACAACTAAATCTTAAGAATTGATAAAGCGTCATAAAAAAAGTCTATTTATATTAGATGTTCATTTTTCATATGGTATTTACTAGGTGTTTTTCTTTTAATTTGCTTTGGTCGTGAGTTATTTCAAAACACCATTCCGCGAAAACTTTATTTTTTAAGTGTAACCGCTTAAAGTCTCGCGATTATTCTAAAAAAAAGTTTTAATAATAATACAATTATGTTATAATATTTAAGGTTAAATACAAAGAAAGGAGAATACAGATGTTAAAGAAAATTTCTTTAGTTTTTTTACTATTATTTGCATTAACATTAGTTGCTTGTGATTCAGGTTCAAAAGTCGATTATCCTAAAAGATATGGCATCGTTGACGTTATATCTGGAGAAGATACGAAAGCCGGATTAGTTTTAACACTAGAAACAGACGGTTTTGGCGGAACCATCAAAGTTGAAGTAACAATTGTAGATGGCAAAATTACTGCTTATGAAGTAAAAGAACATACAGAGTCGACTGCTTGGGGGAAAGCGTTAATAGATGACGGAGCTCTCATCCAAGCATTCATTGATGAAACAGATGATTTAGATTCAATAGTTCTTCAAGACTATCTTGATTCTGAAGCTGGCGCAACAATTACAGCTGAAGCTTTACTTGATATAGCTAAAGCGGCTTTAGAACACTATGAAGAAGATTATAAGTAAAAAACACTTATGGTTTTAGTAAAAAAAAGTGTTTTAAGTTAATTGAACAACCATTATCTTTTTAGATATTGTTTGTTCTCTTTTAACGCGAAAAAAAGTGATTTTACAGTCATAAGATTTAAGTTTTTAAAAAATAAAAATAAGGAGAAATAGTTTACAATGAAAAAATTTTTAGCGATGTTCGCAATAGCTTTTTTAGCTATTGGATTATTCGGATGTGACAAAGCTACAACAGTAGATACAACCCCTACAACGGCTCCAGAGTCTATAACAATGGCTAACGTAGATGATTATTTATTCGACGAAGCATTTCAATTCGTTGACTTAAGAAACTTTGACGATCAAATGGCGGATGGTTGGATTCGCGGATTTGAAGTAATTCCGTATTTCGATTATTTAGAATATATGAATATTCTTGTTAGAGTTGATGGTTGGAGTTTCAATCAAAATGCAATAAAAAGTGCAAGTGCTCTAAGAGCTTTATTTGATGAAGATAAATATATCGTTTTAATGTGTGCGGCAGGAACTCGTGCTGGATTCGTTAAAGACGCACTAGAACATTTAGGTTATGAACATGTATATAATGCTGGTGGATTAGGCCAATATTCAGGAAAGAATAAAGTTTTTGGCGATGGGGAATATAATATTGTTATGCAACATCCAGCAATGATTAACCCACTTCCAGCTCAAATAAATATGAGCGATGATTTTATTGATTATTACGCGGCTAGAGCAGACGTTCAATTCGTTGACTTAAGAAACTTTACAGATATTTTGAATGGATGGCATAAAGATTCGACAGTAATTCCGTTCTTTACATTCTTAGAATCAGAAAATATTTTAGTACGTACTGATGGAGATTGGATTTTCGCTCCAGAAGACATCGTAAATGAAGATGCTTTAAGATTACTATTCTGTGAGGACAAAAATATTATTTTATTCTGTGCAGGTGGAACACGTGCAGAATTTGTAAAACAAGCTTTAGAATACCTTGGCTATGATAATGTATGGAATGCCGGAGCATTTAGTGATTATGCTGGGGCAAACAATGATAATGGTGGAGGAGGATGTTAATAATATGAAAAAATTATTGTTAACATTTGCATTATTATTAATGTCGTTTGTCTTAATTGGCTGTGATAAGTCAAATACTAGTGCGACTACAGTAAAAGAATTTGATATGACTATACTCAGATTTCCTCATTTAGATGGCCATGGTTCAGAAGTTATGAGAGACATGCCGATATTATTTGAGTATGAAATGAGAGATTATGTTAAGTATCAAGTAGCTTTTGTTGCATGTACGTGTCGTGCTCCTAGAGATAATTTTTGGAGTGTAGTCTATTTTGACCTTTCCAAGGAAACCGGCGAAATTCTTTACATGTCTTTTGAAAAAGACAGTAGTGGACACTACACAGCGGGCGTTTGGGGAGACAGCGACCCAATTCCCGAAACAGGATTGACTTATGAAGATTTTGAAAGAGATTTTATACCTTGGTTAGTTGGCAAAACGTTTGATGACCTTGATGGAATTAATATTTTTTATGATGTAACTCCTTCAGTTTATGCTGCGTATGGAAATACAAAAGAAATCAATGAACCTGATTTAATTGATGCATTCTCTGGAAGTAGTGTGTCTACACATAGTATTATTCGTATGACTAAGACTTTACTTGAATATCACAACGAAAAATACTTAGACTAATATACTTTGAAGGCGTCTATGACGCCTTCTTTTTTTAGGTGGTAATAATGATTAAAAAAACATTAGTATTAGTGGTAATTGCATTATCAGTTTTTATGATATCTTGCAAAAAACCGCTGCCAAACAAAAACTACGAAGATTTTGAACATATAGATCATTGGGATCAACTAAATGATCTAACTGATGAAGAAACCTTTTTGTTTTATTATTCTCCTTTCTGTCCGATAAGCAGGAGTATAGAGGATGATGTAACAGAATATTTTGTAATTCTTGAAAATGACGGTTTGACAATCTATTTAATCCATGAAGGTATGATATATCAACAAGGAGAACAACCGCTTGAGATTATTGAAACTCCTTCTATTTTAATTTACGAAAACAAAGAATTTAAAGAAATTATTAGTGGTTCTAAACCAGTTCTTGATTTTTTGGAGGCTAGAGTTAATAATTAGGATTTAGGAGTAAAAGAATTCTTTTTTTAAGATTAGCATCTATGTTATAATGTAAATTGAAATGAAGTTATTTTTAATGAGGGATTGACGGATGAAATTATTACTTAAGTTTTTAATGCTTTTATCGATAGTAATGATACCTTTATCAATTAAAGCTGAATCTGTTGAGGAAACAGATTCCAATATTGTAATGCATTATTTCTATTCGAGCACTTGTACTGTTTGTAGGCAAGTAAATGAGTTTTTAGATGAGTATTTACCAGAACAAAGTGACATTACATTAATTACCTATAACGTTTTGACTGGTGGAGAGACTGAAAAACTTTTCCTTGATGTTACTGATACTTTTAATAGAGATACCTATAGTTATCCTTACATTATTATTGGCGGAAAAGACTTGCAAGGTTTGTATGAAATAAAGTCTGATGTTGATAAAGTGATTAATTATTATCGAGAAAATCCTGATTATGTTGATATCGTTGAAAAGGTCAAAAATAATGAGATAGTATTACCGGGTGACTTTTTAACAATTGATTTCTCAGAAGGAAAGACAGTTACTTTGCCGATAATTGGTGAGATAGAATTAGCTTCTTTCTCATTGTTTTTAGGTGCCGTTTTTATTGGATTGATTGATGGTTTTAATCCTTGCGCAATGTGGATTCTTGTTTTTTTAATAACCCTCTTAATTAATTTAAAAGACCGAAAAAAAATGTGGATTTTGGGCTTAACTTTTATAATGACAAGCGGCATAATTTACTACATAATTATGATGTCTTGGCTCCATTTGGTGATTCAAGTAGCCATGATTCAAGCTTTCCAAATTGCAATCGGAATATTAGCTTTGGTTTTTGCTTTCTTTAGTTTAAAACATTTTTGGCGACAACATCGGCAAGATACAGGCTGTGAAGTTACAAGTACGGAAAGTAAAAAACGTTTGATGATTAGGGCGAAAAAAGTAATAAATAACAATAATTTATGGCTGGCAATTATCGGGATTGCTGGAATCGCTATAACAGTAAATATTATAGAACTTGCTTGTTCAGCTGGGTTACCAGTTATTTATACAACAATGTTGGCTTATCATAATCTATCTAATTTTCAATCAGCTATGTATATTTTAGTTTATGTTTTATTCTTTATTTTTGATGATTTGTTAGTCTTTACTATTGCGGTTATTACTTTTAAAATTACGGGAATTTCAAATAAATATACAAAATACTCAAATCTGTTTGGTGGAATAATTATGATTATTTTAGGAATAATATTAATCTTTTTCCCAGGCTTATTATTATAGTAAAACAGCGCTTCACTTTATAGTGATGTGCTTTTTTTATTAAAAAACAATTGTAACTTATTATTTAACTTTATATAAACAAAGAATTCGTTTTTGGATATTCTAGTGAAATATGTTTGACTAAACACATGACAGAAGTATGAATGAATTTAATTTTTTCCAAATATAAAAAATGAATGTTTGTTCATGTTTTTATTTGTTTTTAAAAACGCAGGAATAAGGGCTTTATAAGAATAAACGACTTGAAACATAAAAACGTTTTCTTTTATAAAAATATATATATTTTTTATGGTTTTATTGTTATAATGTAAGTATCTGAAATAGAGTAAAAGGAGGTTAAGATGATAAAGAAGATTTTGGATACAAGTACCCTTGATAAAGATTTATTAAAGCAGCTTGATGCTTATATAATGTCTTTAGAAGGAGACAAACAGGAACATTTAATTCATGTGCTGCATAAAGCTCAAAAATTATTTGGATACTTACCACAAAATTTGCAGTTGTATGTAGCAAGAGCATTGAATTTATCTGGAGCGCGGGTCAACGGAGTAGTTACATTTTATTCATTTTTTAATGAGAAACCTGTGGGAAAATATACAATCAGTGTTTGTATGGGAACAGCTTGTTTTGTGAAAGGTGCTGATAAAGTTTTATCACGCGTTTTGGAATTAACCGGTATGAATAAAAATGAAATTAGTAAGGACGGATTATTCACGGTTAAAGATGTACGCTGTATTGGGGCATGTGGTTTAGCTCCGGTTATGACGATAAACGATAAGGTATATGGTAAGGTAAAACCAAAGGATGTTGATGATATCATCCGTCATTATAGGAGTATTGAAAATGAGAGTAAATAACTATAGTGATTTATTGGCATGGAAAAAAAGATGCCCAAGGAAAATTGATTATCAAATAAATGTTTTAATTTGTAATGGTACAAGTTGTATGTCCAGTGACAGTGAGTTAATTATCAAAATATTCGAAAAAGAGTTAAAAAACAGGAATTTAGAAGCGGAAATCAGGGCTATAAAGACAGGTTGTTTTGGTTTTTGCGGGCAAGGACCGATAATTAAAATTGAACCTGATGATGTAACTTATGTTCAAGTAAAAGTTGAAGATATTCAAGAAATTGTTGAAAGTCATTTGATCAATCACGAAGTAGTTGTAAGGCTATTATACCAAGAACCAAATCAAAAAGATTTAGTTGAGAAAAGTTCAGGAATGAATTTTTATAAGAAGCAAATGAGGATCGCCTTAAGAAATTGCGGAGAAATAGATCCAGAAAATATCGAAGATTATATCGTCAATGACGGTTATTTTGCTTTAGCTAAAGTGTTACAAGAGTATACCCCGGAACAAGTTATCGATATTGTTAATAAATCAGGATTAAGGGGCCGAGGTGGCGGCGGTTTCCCTACAGGATTGAAATGGTCTTTAACTAGAAAACAAAAAGCCAATGAAAAATACGTTATTTGCAATGCCGATGAGGGTGATCCTGGCGCTTTTATGGATAGGTCAATTATGGAAGGTGATCCCCACTCGATCTTAGAAGCTATGGCGATTGCAGGCTATGCTATCGGTGCTAGTGAAGGATTAGTGTATATTAGAGCGGAATATGGAGTTGCAACTAGACGATTAAAAAAAGCGATTGAAGATGCAAAACAATCAGGATTAATTGGCAAAAATATTTTCGGAAGTGATTTTAGTTTTAATATCGAAATTAAACTTGGCGCAGGCGCTTTTGTTTGTGGTGAAGAAACCGCATTAATAAGATCTATGGAAGGTTTCCGAGGAGAGCCAGATAAAAAACCACCGTTTCCGAGTGAACACGGATTTCGTGACAAACCATCCTCTGTAAATAATGTTGAAACTTTCGCCAATATTCCAGCAATAATTTTGAATGGAGCTCAGTGGTTTAGTTCTATTGGAACTGAAAGATCAAAAGGGACAAAAGTTTTTGCTTTAGCGGGACAAATAAGAAATAACGGACTTGTAGAAGTACCAATGGGAACGACATTTAGAGAGATTGTCTATGATATCGGTGGCGGTCATCCTCAGGGAAAAGAAATTAAAGCAATCCAAATTGGTGGCCCTAGTGGAGGAGTCATAACTAAAGATTTTTTTGATATGAAAATCGATTATGATTCATTGATAAGTATGGGTGCGATGATGGGCAGCGGCGGAATGATTATCATGGATGAAGATAGCGATATGGTTCAAATTGCTAAGTTCTATCTTGATTTCACTCAAGACGAGTCATGTGGAAAGTGTACCCCTTGTCGAATTGGTACTAAAAGGATGTATGAAATTCTCGAAAGACTAGTAAATATGCAAGGAACACCAGAAGACCTAGAAAGACTAAGGATTTTAGGAGAGAATATCAAAAATACTTCTCTTTGCGGTTTAGGTCAAACTGCACCAAATCCGGTTTTATCAACAATGAAATATTTTCGAGAAGAGTATGAGGCTTATGCATATAGAACGAAAAAAACCACTTATTCAATAGATGCAAAAAAATGTATTGGCTGCACAAAATGTTCAAGAAGTTGTCCGGTTTCCTGTATTGAAGGTACTGTTAGACAGCCACACTATATCGATGAAAGTAAGTGTATTGCTTGTGGTGCGTGTTATGATGCGTGTCCAGTAGATGCAATCATTAGACCATAGGAGGCTAAAATGACAATATTTGATAAATTAGTACAATTGAAAATTAATGATATTACTGTTACTGTTGAAAAAGGCAAAACGATTTTAGAAGCTGCGGAGAAAATAGGGGTTCATATTCCAACACTATGTCACCTTAATTTACAGGATTTTGGTGTTGTTAATAAAAGCGCAAACTGTAGAGTTTGCGTTGTTGAGGATGAAGATACCGGAAGACTTGTGCCATCATGTGCTCAAGAAGTCCATGATGGAATGAGAATCCAAACTGATTCACTCAAAGCGGTTATGGGTAGAAGAACAAATTTAGAACTAATCTTGTCAAATCACCCTCAAGACTGCTTAACTTGCATAAAAAATCTTGACTGTGAATTACAATCTCTAGCGTATGAACTAAATATAAAAGAAATTCATTATCAAGGCGAAAAAATGTCACACCCTAAAGACGAAACTTCTTTTGGAATTATAAAAGATACAAATAAATGTATCATGTGTAGACGTTGTATAACGATGTGTAACGATATTCAAACTGTCGGAGTATTAAGCGCTTTGAAGCGAGGATTTGATTCAGTGGTCGCAACTGCATTTCATTTAGATTTAAATCAAACAAGTTGTACTTACTGTGGCCAATGTGTTTCTGTTTGCCCAACCGGAGCTTTAGCAGAAACCAACGATTCGCCAAAAGTTTGGCGCGCCCTAAACAATCCGAATAAACATGTTATTGTTCAAGTGGCGCCAGCCGTTAGAGCTGCGATTGGGGAAGAGTTTGGCTACGAACCTGGAACGATTTTAACGGGGAAAGTAGTATCTGGATTGAGAAGGCTTGGTTTTGAACAAGTTTTTGACACTAATTTTGGCGCTGATTTGACTATCATAGAAGAAGCAACTGAATTAGTTGATAGAATCCAAAACAATAAAACTTTACCAATGTTGACTTCTTGTTGCCCGGCTTGGGTTCAGTTCATTGAACATCAATTTCCGGAGTTACTAGATGTTCCTTCATCTTGTAAATCTCCACATGAAATGGTTGGAGTATTAGCAAAAACATATTATGCCCAAGTGAAGAATATTGATCCCAAAGATATAGTTATGGTATCGATTATGCCTTGTACCGCTAAAAAAGCCGAAGCTGCTAGAGGCGAACTTAATAAAGATGGATTGAGTGACGTTGATCATGTAATTACAACCCGAGAGTTAGCGAGAATGTTTTTAGAAGCTTCAATTGATTTTAGAAAACTTCCAGAAGACGATTTTGATGATTTGCTTGGTGAATCTACCGGAGCTGCAGCAATTTTTGGCACAACAGGTGGGGTAATAGAAGCCGCAACTAGAACAGCCTATGAAATGATTACTGGGGAAGAATTAAAAGAAGTTAATTTTAAACAACTAAGAGGGCTTGAAGGGATTAGACAAGCTAAAGTTAAAATTAAAGACTTAGAACTTAATATCGGAATCGCTCATGGTTTGGGAAATGCTAGAAAATTATTGGAAGATATAAGAGACGGAAAAAGTAATTTTCATGCTATAGAAATTATGGCATGCCCAGGTGGTTGTATCGGTGGTGGTGGACAACCATACCACCATGGTCATACCGATATTTTGCTTAAGAGACAAAAGGCTTTATATGACCTGGATGCTTCGATGCCAAAAAGAAAATCTCATCAAAATGAAATGTTGATAAAATTGTATAAAGATTTTCTTGGTGAACCTGGAGGACATCGAGCTCACGAATTATTACATACAACCTATAGTGCTAAAGAGAGAATTTAAGGGAAAAAAGACCTAAAACATTTAGGTCTTTTTTAAATTATTCTCTTTAATTTTTTAATCATTATTTCAAAAATCATAACAATTACAATAATTATTATTGTCCAAGCAAAAACAAGTTCATATTGAATAACTGTAGTACCTCTAAATAATTCATAACCAATACCTTTTGTAGTTTGAGAGATAAATTCAGCCATAACAATTACTTTAAACCCTAAGCCAATTGATTGAAATAACGCGGTTTTGATGTACGGAAGAGATAAGGGAAGTTGAATCTTGATCATAATAACAAACCTCTGATGAGTTTCAAGGGCTATGTTGTTTTTTAAATCTAATGGGATATTATTAACCCCGGATTTACTCGCCTCATAAATTATGGGAAAAATCATTAAAAAAGTAATTAGATATAATGAACTTTGATTACCAAAGAGGATAATTATTATGATAATGATTGATGCAACAGGTAAAGTTCTAAGTGTGGTTACTAATGGATGAAGAAACTCATCTAACCAAGAATAGTTTCCAGCTAGAAGGCCCAAGAAAACGCCAAGAAATGCAGAAATAATAAACGCTGCTATTAACCTGAAAATTGTTATTCCAATGGTAGAGTAGGTAGAAAAATTAGTTAATAGCTTTAATAGCGTATCAAAAACTATAATGGGATTAGGTAAAATAAAGGAATTATTAACAACGCTTGAAAAAATATACCAAACTGTTATCAATAACAGGACAGATAGACTGCCTAACAGATATTTTCTCATGATGGATACCAATAAAATTCTTCATCTGGAAGACTTCCGCCAATTAACTCGGGTTTGAATGTAAGAATCATCTCCAAAAAAGTTTCAACTATCAATTTACTTTCAGAGTTTGATTGATAATCAATCCCGCTAAAAGGAATTGCGGTTTCAATTATTGAACTTTCATAAGGATAGTCCAATTCTAAACAAAATTCTGATGTTTGTTTAGGTTCATTTAGAGAGTAATTAGCTGATAAAGACAATTCATCCAAATATTTATTAACAACTAATTTGTTCAATTCTTTATGAACAAAAATACCAGCTTGGGGGAATACTGCAAAATTCGTTATCTCTGTCCACAATTCGCCTAAATCTATGACATAAAGATTATCAATGATAGTTTTTGCTGATGAAGTTACGGGCTCAGACAAAATAGCAATCATATTTTCGTTTTGCATAAACTTGATAAGACTTTCTTGTGCAGAACTCGCTTGATAAGAAATATTGGCAGGTATTTCAAGATTTAAGTTATTAAACAAATAAGCAATTATCATTTCTGGTATTGCCCCCTCTCCATATGCAGAGATATTTTTGCCTGATAAATCATTGACGCTCAATATTTCAGTTCTTGATATTAGTTGTAAATTACTCCAAGTCAAAACTCCTGCCAACTGATATGGACTTTGTTTTTGATAAAGATTAGCTCCGATATTTATTGGTGCTATGATAATATCATGTGAGCCGCTTGTAAAGGCAGCAATCAAGGGGGAAGGACCTGTAACTCGATCGATTGAATAGTTATAATTTTCTTGATTATATTCGAGATAACTTTGAGCAATACTTGGAATGCCGTTGGGAACAATGATTTTAATTTTAATTTCGCTTTTATTACAGCCAAACATAAAAAAGATTATAATAAATAGAAAAACAAGTAGAAATTTTTTCATTTAACTCTCCTTAATCAAATATTATGATATACTATATTTGTCAAATAATATGTAACATATGTTACGGAATTGGTTAAATATGGACTTATATAAAATCGAAGATATTAAAAACGCTTTTTCAATAAAATGCTGCTATCCAAAAGGAGCTGTTATTTATTATGAGAACGATTTATGTGATCGAATCGGCTATGTCATTAGCGGACGCTTGGAATTATTGCATTTCACGATTGATGGTGAGGAAAGAACACTAGCAACTTTGAATAAAAACAGCATATTTGGTGATTTTTTGATAAATAGTACTAACCCTTATTATCCAGGACATTTAACCTGCTTAACAGATTCAAAAATAGCGTTTTTAGATAAAACTGGTTTGAATATTTTGATTAAAGAAAATGCAGAATTTAGAAATTATTATCTCTCACAACTTTCTGAGAAAGCTTTGAAATTAAACTTTCATAATAAAATTCTTCTACAAGCAAGTTTGAGAGATAAAATTTTAATGTTTTTGTCTCAAGAAACACTTGAACATAATACAAAAAGTATTAAAATTATATCTAAACAAGCCTTAGCAAATTATTTTAATGTTGCTAGACCATCGCTCTCTCGCGAATTGTCTAACATGAAAAAACTTGGATTAATCGATTATGATCGATATTATATTCATGTTAAGGTGATTATTTAGTAAAAAAGGTATGGTATAATATAAGTGGTTAGGTTGGTGAATCTATGGGAGAGAAAGAAAAGAAAGTATTATGTATTGGCGGAACTAATTTCGATTATAAATTTAGACTAATCGGAAAATTGTTAAGTAATACTTCTAATCCGATAAATACCAAAATCAGCTATGGTGGAGTAGCGAGAAATGTTGCGGAAAATTTGGGTAGATTAGGATTGGATGTTTCATTGTTAACCTTAGTAGGTAGAGATGATCCTGGTGAAGAGATAATTAAACACGCTAAGAATTATTTGAACGTTGATTTGATAGAAATGACTGATTCCGAAAGAACCGGAAGCTACTATGCGGTAGTTGATCATAATGGCGAAATGAAAGTTGCTTATGCAGATATGTCTATCTGTGAAGGGATGGATTCTCAATGGTTAGCAAAATACTTAAAAAAAATGAGAGAATATCAATATATAATAGCCGATATGAATTTAAAAAAGAGTGCGCTAGAGAGTTTATTAAATTGGAATAAAATTCATAATAAATTTATTGCAATCATCGGCGTTTCCAGCCCTAAAATGGATAATTTACCTCGAGACTTAAAAGATATAGATTTGATAATATGCAATAAAGATGAAAGTGAAAGCTATTTTAAGATAAAGAGAACTAGTCAAGAATTATGTGAGATGTGGTTAAACAAAGGAGTAAGAAAAGTCATTATTACTTCTGGCAGTAAAGAGATAGTTTACGCAGATGGGTTAGACAATATTCAATCCATGGCGGTTAAGAAAATAAAAAAATTAGAAATAGTAAATGTTACAGGTGCAGGGGATGCATTTAGTGCAGGAGTGGTATTTGGTCTAGTGGAAAACAAAGATTTTAAACTAGCTGTAAAATTAGGCGCGGCGAATGCAAGTAAAACAATCCTCTCAGATTCTTCCGTAAGAGAAGATCTAAATATGAATAAACTGTTAGAGGAGGCAGAAAGTTATGGAAGGGATTAAGAAGTATTTTGATATAAAGAAAGAAGTGCAAGAAGCTTTAGATAATAATCGACCGGTGGTCGCGTTAGAATCAACCATTATTTCCCATGGCATGCCTTATCCAAAAAATGTTGAAATGGCAAAAAAAGTTGAGAAGATAATTATTGATAATGGAGCTGTACCAGCAACAATAGCGATTATAGACGGAAAAATAAAAATCGGGTTAACTGATATAGATTTAGAACTATTAGCTAAAGCAAAGAATGTTGCAAAAGTATCAAGAAGAGATTTAGCAAATATTGTTGCATTAAAAAGAATTGGCGCAACAACAGTAGCTTCCACAATGATTTTAGCTTCATTAGCGGGCATCAAATTTTTTGTTACCGGCGGAATCGGCGGAGTCCACAGAGGTTATGAAGATACCTTGGATGTTTCAGCTGATTTAGAAGAGTTGTCAATGACAAATGTAACCGTGATCTGCGCTGGAGCGAAGGCTATTTTAGATTTACCAAGAACAATGGAATATTTAGAAACAAAAGGTGTTCCTGTAATAGGTTTTCAAACTGAAGTTTTACCAGCTTTTTATACAAGAACTTCTGAAATTAAACTACATCAATATGTAGAAACAGCAAAAGAATTAGCTTTAATTATTAAAACTAAAGAAGAACTTCTTTTAAAGGGCGGAGTGTTAGTAGTAAACCCTATTCCTGAAAAAAATTCGCTTGATAGTAAATACATTAATGATATTATTAATGAGGCTATTATTGACAGTAAGGAATTAGGTATTGAGGGAAAAGAAGTAACTCCATTTCTCTTGGCCAATATTGTGAAGAAGACTGAAGGAAAAAGTTTGGAAGCAAATCTTGCTTTAGTTTATAATAATGCTAAAATTGGAGCGATGATTGCGGCTGAATATTCAAGATTGAAAAACTGATTTTTTTTTGAAAACTTTATTTATTGCTATTCTATTGAAGTTTACAAACTATGCTTGACATAAAGGTTTTGCGGGTTTATAATCAAAACAACAAAAGTTAATATAAAAGAAGAGAAAAGTGTGAACGAACCTGGTAGTATCCAGTTTTTTCGTTCTATTTCTTTTATAAGGGGGAACTAAAGTGGAATTTCAAAAGATAATTCCTGCCATATCTAGTCACAAAAAATTGGAAGAATTTTTAAATAGCAATTTAAAATATGGCTTGTTAATGAATTTTCATTTAGCTCAATTAGATAGTATTGTAAAAGCTATGAAAGCTAAAGGAAAGAAAATTTTAGTTCATTCTGAATTGATTAAAGGTTTAGCAAGTGATGAATTTGGTGCTATATATTTGATACAAGCTTTAAATGTTGATGGAATAATATCATCTAAATCTAAAGTTATTGAAGTTTGCAAAAAAAGATTAGTTATCGGAATATATCGTTTTTTTATTAAAGATACGGTATCTTTGGAGCAAAGTTTAGACATCGGCTCAAGATTGAAACCGGATTATGTTGAAATACTACCTGCAGCTTGTCACACATTAATTCCCGAGATTCACGAGAAACTTCATGCGAGAGTATTAATGGGCGGGTTAATAAGAACTGAAGATGAAATTAGAGCTTGTTTTAAATCAGGCGCAATAGCAATTACTACTTCTAATTCGAAGTTTTGGGATTTTACAGAATAATAAAAGTTAAGAGATAGAGAGTCTAGAGCGAAATAATCAAGAAGTTGGTTTTTTTGCTTTATTTTTTTAAGGAGATGGATTTATGTTCGATTACATAATTATTGGCGCTGGAATCATTGGCTCCATGGTAGCGAGAGAATTATCTAAATATGAATGTAAGGTATTGGTGGTTGAAAAAGAAAATGATGTAGCTAATGTTCAAACATTGGCTAATTCTGCAATTATTCATGCTGCCTATAATCCGGAACCGGGATCTTTAAAAGCTATTCTTAACATTAAAGGAAACTATATGTATGATCAGCTAGAGAAAGAACTAGATATACCAATTTTAAGATGCGGCGCTTATGTTGTCGCCTATAATGAAATAGAAGAAAATGAATTGGATCGTTTGGCTGATATCGCAGCGCAAAACGGTGTTCCCGAGTTTTCCGTTTTAAGCTACAGTGAAGCATTCAAGAAAGAACCTAATCTAAGTTCAAATGTAACCAAAGTTCTATCTTTACCAACAACTAAAGTAACTTATCCTTGGGAAGTTGCTTTTGCGGCAATGGAAAATGCAATAAAAAATGGAGTTAATCTAAAGCTTAATTATCAAGTTACCGGAATCAAAAAAACTAATGACTATTTTGAAGTTGAAATAAATAATCAAGATATAATTAACTCAAAATATTTGATAAACGCCGCAGGAGTTTCAAGCGATGATATTGCAAAATTAATAGAAAAACAACCGAAATTTTTGATTAAGGGCAGAAAAGGCGAATATTTTGTTATTGACAGAAGATACGGGGATTTTGTAAATCATGTAATATATCCTTTACCTACAGAAGCAGGGAAGGGTGTTTTAGTTACGCCACAGGTTCATGGTGAAGTTTTATTAGGCCCAAATAGCATATGGGTAGATGATAAAAATCATCCCACTACTACTTTTGAAGGCTTAAAATATGTCAAGGATCATTCGAAGACTTTAATTAACAATATCCCGTATGATAGAATAATTCGTTCTTTTGCTGGTGTAAGAGCTAGTTCTAATCATGAAGATTTTTATATTAAAGAATCAGAGGAAGTTAAAGGCCTATACCATCTTGGAGGAATAGAATCTCCTGGGTTAAGTGCCGCTCCCGCAATAGCTGAATATTTGGTAAATGAAATTATGCAGGTTAACAACAAATATGAGTTAAATAAAAGCTATAATCCAATAAGAAAAAAACCGATTCCTTATTATGATTTGGATGAAAACAAACAAAAGGAACTTTACGCAGCAAATAATCTTTATGGAAGGATTATTTGCAAATGTGAAAGAATAACTGAAAAAGAAATAATTGACGCTATTCATGGCACATTAGGATCTTCAACGATTAAGGGTATAAAAAAAAGGACAAGAGCTGGAGCTGGTTTATGTCAAGGTGGTTATTGCGAAGAAAAAGTAATGAAGATAATAGCTAGAGAACTGAATGTTTCACCACTAGAAGTCGCATATGACAAAAAAGAATCAAAATTATTTACTTCGGAAACTAAGGTGGTGAAAAAATGATAGACATCGTTGTTATTGGTGCTGGGGCCGGAGGTTTAGCCGCAGCTATCACTGCAAAAGAAAAAAACAAGAAGGTCTTATTAATAGAAAGAGAATCCACTTTGGGTGGGATACTAAATCAATGTATTCACAATGGCTTTGGCTTAGAAGTTTTCAAAGAGGAATATACTGGTCCAGAATATGCTCATCGTTATATTGAAAAATTGATAAGTTTAAAAATAGACTATTTGCTGGATACAACAGTAACAAAATTAGAAAAACTAAGTGAAAAATTTATCATAACTATGACTTCTGAAGAAGAAGGAATTAAAAAAATTGAAGCTAAATCGGTAATTCTAACAAGCGGTTGTTACGAAAGAACTAGAGGGCATATTTCAATGCCTGGAGATCGTCCAAAAGGAGTTTTCAATGCTGGAAGTGCACAGAGATATCTTAATATAAACGGTTATATGGTTGGGAAAAAAGTTTTCATTTTGGGAAGTGGTGACATAGGCTTAATTATGGCCAGAAGAATGACGTTAGAAGGCGCTGAAGTTTTGGGTGTAGCTGAAATTATGTCTTATTCTAATGGATTAAACCGTAATATTGTTCAATGTTTAATTGATTTCGACATTCCCCTTTTCTTGTCCCATACGGTTACCAATGTTATTGCTGATGAAAATAATAATTTGAAAGAAATAATTATTCAAGAAGTAGATAATAATTTTAATCCTATGATAAACACTGAGAAACATTTTTTTGTTGATACTTTGTTATTATCGATCGGGTTAATTCCTGACATTACTTTACTAGATGAGTTGAGTGTTAAAGTCGACCCGAAAACTAAGAGTGTGGAAGTTAATCAAGCTTATGAAACGTCTGTTAGAGGACTTTTTGTGAGCGGAAATTCTCTACAAGTACATGATTTAGTGGATAATGTTACCAAAGAAAGCGAAAGAGCGGGTTTATGTGCTGTTGAATATTTAAATAAAGAAAATAATGAAGCTGAAGAGATTAGAATATTAGCTGGAAGTAATATCGGTTATGTGACTCCACAAAGACTTGATTTTTCGTGGAATTCTAGTTTGATTATCAGTTTTAGAACTAATAAAAAAATGGAAAAAGCTATTTGCAAAGTTATCCAAGATGATAAAGTTGTCTATAAAAAAAGATTAATGTTCCTTGTTCCTGCTGAAATGGAGACAATTAGTTTCGACTATCAGATTTTGAATAGAACTTCTGATATAAAAGTTGTATTGGAGGAGTTATCATGAAAAAGGAATTTATCTGTATTGTATGTCCTAGAGGATGTAGAGTGGTAGTGGATGGAGATGATATTTCAGGTAACCAATGCAAGCGGGGTATTGATTATGTGAAAGCAGAAATGACTGCGCCAAAAAGAGTTTTAACGACGACGGTAAAAACGATTTTTAGTGAATGGCCTAGAGTTAGTGTAAAAACCGACAAGCCTTTGCCAAAAGAACTTTTGTTTAAAGCAATGTCTGATATTAATAAGGTCATTATTGATAAACCTCTTGATATTGGAGAAGTAGTTATTTATAACCTTTGTAATACAGATGTTAATTTAATTTTAACTAAATCTTTGAAAGGAGTTCAGAAATGAATACTTACATTTTAGCCATTGATCAAGGGACCACCTCCACAAGAGCTATTATTTTTGATAAACATTCAAACATTATCTCAATTGCTCAAAAAGAAATTACACAGTATTATCCGAAGCCTGGTTGGGTAGAACAAGACGCTAATGAAATTTGGTTAAGTGTAATCTCAACTATAACTCAAGCATTAGTTTTAAAAAACATATTACCCACGCAAATCGATTCAATAGGGATTACAAATCAAAGAGAAACAACAATAATCTGGGACAATGAGACGGGAGAGCCGATTTATAACGCTATAGTATGGCAATCGAGACAAACTAGCGACATATGTGAAGATCTAAAAAAGAAAGGCTATGAGCAGTTAATAAAAAATAGAACAGGATTATTAATTGATCCGTATTTTTCCGGGTCAAAAGTTAAGTGGATATTAGATAATGTAAAAGGCGCAAAAGAAAAGGCTAAAGCGAACAAACTAGCATTTGGTACTGTAGATTCTTGGTTAATATACAAACTTACAGGTAAAGAACATAAAACCGATTACTCCAATGCTTCAAGAACGATGCTTTTTAATATTCATAGTTTGAAGTGGGATGAAGAATTATTAAAAATTCTTGATATACCGATGGGAATATTGCCTGAAGTTTGTGATTCTTCAGGATACTTTGGAGAAACATCTCCAAGAAGTTTTTACGGTGAAAAAATTAAGATTTACGGAGTTGCGGGAGATCAACAAGCGAGTCTTTTTGGGCAACTGTGTTGCGAAGAAGGTATGGTTAATTCTACATATGGAACAGGCTGTTTTGTTTTGATGAATACTGGAAATTCAGCTGTAATTTCCGATAATGGCATGTTAACATCAATTGCTTGGAAAATTAGAGATAAATGTATCTATGCTTTAGAAGGAAGTGTTTTTGTTGGTGGTTCAGCAATTCAGTGGTTAAGAGATGGATTAAAAATCATAAAAACTGCCGCCGAGACTGAAAAACTTGCTCAAAAAGTTAAATCAAATGAAGGTGTTTATTTTGTACCCGCTTTTGTCGGGTTAGGGACTCCGTATTGGGATTCAGAGGCTAAAGGAGCGATTTTTGGACTAACAAGGGGTACGGATGAAAGAATTATGGCTAGGGTTACATTGGAATCAATATGTTACCAAGTCACAGACGTATTGAAGGCCATGGAGGCTGATTCAAATAAACCAATCCAATTAATCAAAGCAACGGGCGGTGCAACTGTAAATAATTATCTAATGCAATTTCAAGCCGATATAATGAATGTTAAGGTTGAAAGACCAAGTATAATGGAAACAACCGCTTTAGGTGCAGCTTACTTGTCAGGAATAGCTTCTGGCTATTGGCAAACAATCGATGAGATAAACAAAACAAAAAAAGATGGCATTATATATGAACCGAAAATGAAGGAAAAGGAAAGAAAAGCGCTTTTAGAAGGTTGGAAAAAAGCGGTAGAAGCAACGAGATTATTTAAATTATAGTTAATTTGATATTGTTATCTTTTATTTGCAGCAAATAGTTTTTATACTGTTGACAGTGATAGATTTCTTTATTTATTATTTTGCAGCTAAAACTGGCAATATTTGGGCCGCTTTAATCTTTTAGATATTATTCTTCAGTTTAATAACACTCGCAAATACAACTTGTTTATGTAATAATGCTTGGTTGAGCTTAAAACAATACTAGTAAAAAAGTAAGATTTCTCTAAAATAGAAATCTTATTTTTTTTACTTAAAATTTCAACAAGTGGTATAATTAATTTTGGAGGATTAAAATGAAAAAAGATGTTTTTGAAGCATTCTATCAAAGAAATGGGATATCCGATAAATTTCAAGAAGCTTACGAACTTATAAACTTGCTAGAAAAAGAGTTTATAGATTTGGATAATATCGATACTAAAAAGCTTGATTTAGTGATTGAACATCTAGTAAACAAAAAGATCAATATACTAAGCAATTTTTTAATCTTAATGAGATACTACATAGTTATAAACAGACATGACTTATATATTCATTTGACTAGATATACTGGTTTTCTTGATGTAATTGAAAACATTCTTGCAAGACTAAAAATAAAAGTAGAATTAAATCTATATCATCTTATTATCGAAGGATATCAACTTCCTTTCATGGGTGTTAGCCCAAACAAATTACCGAGTTATATTGCGGATTTAATGCACCGTTTAAAAAAACATTTAGAAGAAGATTTGATTAATGATGTTTTAACAGGTAACAATCATGGATTGTCAGAAAGATCTCAAATACCTGAAAAATTAGCTTATGAAGCTTCTGATAGTTTAGAGAACTACCTAAAAGAAAGACATCAAAGAAAAGTAAAAGAATTAGAAGAACACTGGAAAAAAAACAAAGTTTGGTTTGAACAAACAATTACAGAGGAAGTAGTGAATTACGTTAAAAATAACCAAGAAATATTATCTGCGAAACTTGTTAATGATAAATTATACATTACGAAAATCCCTTACGATACTGTAGCATATTTAAATGCAGATAAACTAATAGATAAACACTATTATGGTTGTCATTGTCCTTTTGTTAGAGAAGCAATAAAAACTGAAAGCCATAACATCCCTAAACAGTTCTGTTATTGCAGCGCCGGCTTTGAAAAATTCCCTTTTGAGATTATTCTGGGAGAAAAACTTTCCATTAAATGTTTAGAAACAATTTTGGGTGGGAGCAGTGTTTGCAGATTTGAAATCGACCTTTCAAATGTTAATTACAAAACAACAGGAGGTAAGGAATGAACTTTAATATAAGAATACTTGATGAAAAAGATCTAGAAAGTTATAAAAGTATCCGGCTTGAATTGTTAACTGAAGCTCCAGAAAACTTTGGTTCATCATATGAAGAAGAATCCCTCTTCAAAGATGAACAGTGGTTGGATAGATTATGTAAACCTACTGCTATGACTATAGGTGCGTTTTTGGATGAAAAAATAATTGGTATCTGTGTTATTTTAAAAAACCCGAGAAAAAAAATAAAACATGTAGCGAGTTTGCATAGTTTATATGTCAAAAAAAAATACCGCAACCAAGGAATCGCTAAGAATTTATTTGTTTTTTCAGAAAAAGTTTTATCTGCCGAAGGAATTAAACATCTAAGGTTATCAGTAGTAACTACTAACATAGCTGCATATAATTTATACAGATCTTTAGGATTTGTGACCTACGGAGAAGAGCCCAAAGCAATTAATTATGATGGAGTTTATTTCAACTTGTTTTTAATGAATAAAGACTTATGAGTGAGGTTATATTGACATAATTAACTAAATTTTATATTATAAAAATACGAGATGATTTTATCATCTCTTTAACGTAACGGGAAGTAGCTTAGTTTGGTAGAGCGCTTGGCTGGGGGCCAAGAGGTCGTGGGTTCAAATCCCGCCTTTCCGACCATTTGTTTTTTTAAAGAATTATTAAATTAATTCTTTTTTTTATATAAAAAAACATTTTAATAAAAATTTAGATAATTTTATGTAAACGGTATTAAAAGTTTTTGTTTTAATGCTATACTATGAGTACAAACATTTAAATAGGGGGATATTATGAGCATTAAAGAAGTGATTAAACAGGAAAGCTTTGAATTAAAAAAATGGAAAAGACCTTTTGAGTCTGTTGCTTTTATAGTTTTATCTGTTTTGATATTTCAGCAGTTGGTGTATTTGATAATTAATATTATCAATTTTAAGAAAAGTTGCTGGTTTTCTACAGCTAACTTTGCAACAAGTAATTTACAAGGATTTGTGTCAAGAATCGTAGGTATCGATAGTTCAAAAGTATTGTTTATGATTTTCGGTATACTAGCTTGGTTGTTTTATTATTTTGCGCTATACATGCTAGTGTTTAGATACGCTGAAAAACATAATTTAGCCAAATGGGTATGGACATTATTTGTAGCTTTTGGACCAACTTTAATCTTCATTCCGCCATATATATTCTTTATAGTATATGCTTATAGAATATATTTTGTCAGATTTTTCAAACGAATAAAACAAGAATTTAATGAATTTGATTACAATAAACCTTTAGAAGAAGATTCTGAAATAACTAATACCGATATTAAAAAATCAAAAAAAGAGAGTGAAGAAACTACTGTTGAGAATCATGAGGTAGAAAAATCTGATAATTAAGATTTTTGATTCAAAATATTGATTTAAAAAATAGCAGCAAAAAACAGCTGCTATTTAAATGAATTGATTATAAATCGTGTTTTACAGAAGTTAATTTTCAAAAAACATAAGCATTAATGAACAAAGGCGTCATAAGAACACCTTATTCATAATATTTATAAGTTATGGTAAAGACTCTTTAGTATTTGTAGTATAATATGGTTAAGTCAAACTGATTATAAGTTGACTAACTCAGGAAGATCTGGGTCATCAAAATCTAAATTTACTAATTCAGGAAGATCTGGGTCATCAAAATCTAAATTTACTAATTCAGGTAGATCAGGATCATCAAAATCTAAATTTACTAGTTCGGGTAAATCAGGATCATCAAAGTCAAGATTAACTAACTCAGGAAGATCTGGGTCATCAAAATCTAAATTTACCAATTCAGGTAGATCAGGATCATCGAAATCTAGTGCAATCACACTGATTTCATTAACATCTTCAATTTCATTTTTTAGTGTAAGATTTAATCCTAAACCTAAACCCACTATCATAAATAATACCATAAATTTTTTCATTTTTAGAACCTCCTAATATATAAATATACAAAATGTATATTTATATATTATCAGTAAATACACACAATTACTACGGCGTATATGTCATACTTTTACATTTTTGGAGTTGATTGAGATGGATATTGTTAAATTATTAAATTATATGGAGAACTTACGTTATGACAGAAAAATGACTCAAGAAGTCTATTTGGATAACGTTATTTCGCAAAGACAATATTATCGATATCGAAGCGGTGAATCGGAAGTTCCTTTTGAAGTAATCGTTAAATTTGCAAATAAATTACAAATACCATTGTTGAAATTAATATCATCATTTCAAACATATTCAGAAAGAGAAAAAGAAATAGTAACAAAGTATTTTAATTTAGTGGTAGCACTTAAGCTAAAAGAAGCTAAAGAATTTATTACTAAACAGAGAACACTTCTCTTGTTAGATGATGAAACAAAAGTTTTCTTTTTAGTAACAAAGATTCTTCATGATTTTTTTCTTAAAAAGATTAGTAATGTAGAAATGGTTAGTAGACTCAAGGAACATATAAATTTTAAGGAAACAATGAAAAAAGAAATTTTGCATGATATTGAGTTGTATATTCTAGGCATAATTATGGAATTTAGTGATGAAGATGGGGAAGTTGTTTTCAGTAAAATTGAAAACTTAATGAAGAATAATAAACTTCTTTTAGGATCCAACCCGTTACTTAGTACGCAAGTATATTTTTGGATTATTAAAAATCTTGGAAGAATGAATTGCTATAAAGAGGTCATAGAAATCTCTGAAGTAGCGCTAGAATACAGCAAAAAGAACTATATCTATTACTTGAAAGAATATTTTCATTATTACAAAGCTTTAGCTTACTACCGAACTGGTCAAAATGATAAATTCGAAGAGGAACTATTTAATACCTTATTGGTTCTATATCAACTTGATGAACATCGAAGACAACATTTTTTAGAAATAATTAAAAAAGATACTGAAATAGATTGTAAAATGTTTTTTATAGAAAAAATTGAGAATGGATTATTTTAAATCCGTTCTTTTTATAATTTTCATGTCTGTAAATAAAGTATGACATATCCGCTGTTGTTTGAAAAGGGGAATTATAGGAAAATACAAGTGTGAGATAAATAACGGAGGGTGATTGCTATGAGAGATATTCTAATTTTATTTTATGAAAAGGTCAATAGGTGACCGGTATTTTTGAAAATTTACCTTATGGGGTCCATTACTATCAAAGTCATCAGCTAATAGATAAGTATAGAAAGATTTATCACTGGCTAAGATGAAATGAAAATGACTGATTTATTATATTCCCGTTCAATGAATAGATGGAATGAGCCGGAATATAAGAAAACAAACAATGAGCTAAAATATGGTTTAGATGATAGGCAAAACCATGACCCTAGGTACCAAACATCACCTTCTGATAAACAAAAAATTGTAAAGATACTAACTTATGAAAGCTCACATGGATTTAATTTTTCAAACGATATAAAAGCACAATTCGGTTTTCAAGGGATTCATCCAAAAGATGAATTTTTAATCAAGCATTCTCGAAGAGTTAGTGAAATATGTGTGTTATTAGGTAAAGCGTTAGGATTAGGTGCTGCGGAATTAAAAGAAATTAAAGTTGCTGGCATGTTACACGATATAGGAAAAGTATATATTCCTGATGATATTATTCGTAAATCAGACCGATTAACAAAGGAAAATTGGGATATAATTCAGACTCATACCATACTAGGTTATGAGCTATTAAAAGGAATTAAAGATTATGAAGAGATTGCTAAGTATGCTCGTTCTCATCATGAGCGCGTAGATGGCTCAGGTTATCCCGACGGCTTAAAAGGATCTCAAATACCTTTTGGTGCTAGGTTAATAGCGGTAGTTGATGCATATGAAGCCATGACTGAATCAAGGCCATATCGTCAACCAATGACAAAAATGATGGCTATAGAAGAATTAAAGAGGAATGCCGGAACACAATTTGATAAAAAAATAGTACAAGTATTCATTGAAGAAATAATAAAAAATCATCTTTAACTAGATGGTTTTTTTCTTTTTTTGTTTGTCTAAGGTGTATTATCTTCATTAACTAGGTATGATATAATAAAGATGGATTAGGATTTTTGTTTAATATGTATAGGGGATGATACATTTGATTGAAGCTTTATTGTATCAGAAATTAGATGAAGAAAAAGTTAGGTGCTACGTCTGTCATCATCATTGTGTAATAAAATCAGGTCAAAGAGGTATATGTGGTGTAAGAGAAAATCGAGAAGGAGTTCTGTTCGCATTAAACTATGGCAAAACCATAGCTATGCAAATTGATCCGATTGAAAAGAAACCTATCTACCACTTTTTGCCTGGGACTTGGTCATATTCACTAGCAACAGTTGGGTGTAATTTTCATTGTCTGTGGTGTCAAAATAATGAAATTTCTCAAATAGATGAAAGTAATAAGCAAATTAGAGGAAAAAATATTACTCCTGAAACGCATGTAAATATGGCGATTAAAAATAATTGTCAATCAATTTCATATACTTACTCTGAACCAACGATTTTTCTCGAGTATGCTTTGGATATTATGAAATTAGCAAAAAAAAGCGGACTTAAAAACATTTGGGTTTCTAATGGATATATGTCAAGCGAAACCCTTGATTTAATTTTACCTTTAGTTGATGCTATGAATGTAGATTTTAAATGTTTTGATGATTCTTTGCATAAGAAATTTTGCGGTGGTTCAGTAAAACCGATATTAGAAAATTTAAAGAGAATCAATTCCTCGAGTGTTCATCTCGAAATTACGACATTGTTGGTCACTGACTTCAATGATAATATTGATGAAGTATCTAAGATTGCTTCTTTTATAGCTGATCTTAACCCCAAGATTCCATGGCATATCACAAGATTTTATCCGGCTTGGAAAATGTTAGATAAGAAACCCACTAATATTAATATTTTAAAAAAATCGCGTGAAATCGGCAAAAATATGGGTATTGAATCTATTCACATTGGAAATGTGTGAAATATATAGGAGGTGATTTAAAATGGCTTTAAAGGCTGCTTTTATAGTTCCACACCCACCCTTAATAATTCCTGAAATTGGAAAGGGTCAAGAAAAAGAAATAAAGAAAACAATAAATGCTTACGAAGAAGTTGCTGATGAAATAGCGGAAATTAAACCTGATACAATCATTATCATCACGCCTCATGCTTATAGTTATTTTGATTATTTTCGCATGCCTTTCGGCAATAAAGCCTTGGTAGATTTTAGTGATTACGGAGCTAAAGAAGTTAAGTTTCAAGTTTCATACGATGATGATTTTATTAAATCAATGAAAGATGCAACTAAAAAAGCTGGCTTTCCATTAACTACTGAGGGCAAACAAGAAAACCACCTTGATCACGCAACTGCTATACCTTTGTATTTCATTAATAAAAAGTATCACGACTTTCAGATTGTTCTTTTTTCACTTTCTGGTCTTCCATTACAAACTCACTTTGATTTCGGAAGTCTTATCGAAAATATCATTTCTGAAAGCGAAAAAGATTTTGTTATAATTGCTAGCGGTGATTTATCTCATAAATTAAAAAAAGATGGGCCTTATGGATTGTCAAAAGAAGGACTTGAATTTGATGAAAAATTCATTGAGATAATAAAATCAGGCGATTTAATGAAACTCATGGACTTTAGTGATGATTTCTTGCGAAAAGCAGCTGAATGTGGTTTAAGATCATTTGTAATAATGCTAGGTGCGCTTTCTTCTTATGATTATGAGAAAAATCTTTTGTCTTATGAAGGACCTTTTGGTGTTGGATATGCTATAGCTTCATTTATTGTAAAAAACAAAAAATTACCTATAATTAACACAAAGCATAATCCATACGTTTATTTAGCGCAATTAACAATCGAAAATTATGTTAAATTTAAAAAAGTTATTAAAAAACCGGATGATTTACCTGAAGAAATGCTTAACGGCCGTTCTGGTGTTTTTGTTTCCTTAAAGAAATTTGGGCAACTTAGAGGATGCATCGGAACTATCGAACCTATAATGGATTCTATCGCTGACGAAATTATTAGAAATGCAATTAGTTCAGCTACCGAAGACCCAAGATTTTCTCCAGTTAAAGAAAATGAGCTTGATGCTCTAGAGGTAAGTGTAGATGTTTTAATGAAGGCAACCCCAGTAATTTCCATAAACGAGCTAGACGTAAATAAGTATGGTATAATAGTTAGCAAAGGCTACAGAAAAGGGTTATTATTACCGAATATAGAAGGAATTGATGATCCTAAAATGCAAATAGAAATAGCATTGAGAAAAGCCGGCTTATCTGAAGATGATAATTATTATCTAGAAAAATTTGAAGTGATAAGACATAAATAAAAAATGCCCTGGATGTTTATCCAAGGCATTTTATTTTTCAATAATATAAGCGGTTCCGCCTACCCAAACTTCATTGATTTGACCAGCTTGTGCACTAATTTTTGTAATAATTTCTGAAGGTTGGTTTAAATTGTAACCTTGTCTAAGAATATATTTCTCTTTTTTTTGAAAATATTGATACAGATAGCATCCTAAGGCTCCGTTTGAAGTTCCTGTTGCACTTTCTTCGTTAATACCAACAATAGGAACGAAGTTTCTTCCATAGGCGTCAACATCATTATTTATAGTATCTAGTGCAAAAGCATGCATCCCGATAACATTATATTTACTAGATAGCCTTTTTATACTATCCATATTTGGGTTCATATTGTTCAAAATATCAATATTTTTAATAGGTATGAATATTTCTCTCAATCCAGTTGAAACTACTTGAGGAGAAAATTTATTATTAAATTCAATATCAGCAAAACACTCTTGAATTTCTACTAAAGGAATTATTTGATCAAACTTAGGTTTTACTTGCTGCATAAAAACCATGTCTTCTTCAACATCTAATTTTAAGATACCCGCTTTAGTTTCTTGAGTATAGCTTCCAATAGTAACGATTTTTAATTCCCTAAGTAAATTAAAAGTTGCTATAGTAGCGTGTCCACATAAATCAACTTCAAAAAATGGGGTAAAAAATCTAACTTTAAAGTCAGCTAGTTTGCTTTTCATCACAAAAGCGGTTTCACTGTAGCCCACATCATGCGCAATTGCTTGCATCTGTTTTTCTGCTAAATTATCTGCATACAGATAAACACCAGCTTTGTTACCACCGGTGCTTGTTTTTGGAAAAGCAGTTAACCGATATAGATTATCCATTAAAATCACCTCTTAATATTATAATATAATTATCATTTATTTTGCGGAAAGTTAAATAAATAAAATTGGTTTGAGTTTGATTAAATGTTTTAGTTTCTATTGTTTAATGATTATAGAAATCGGGTAATGATCAGAGAGAAAATTACCTCTAAAACCATCACGATGAATTTTCACATTATCAAAGTCAAGAACCTTATCTATCCAGATATAATCGATTGGTTCGCCTTTTGTTTTTAGAGTGAAATCATGAAAAGTTAATTTATCCTCGCTAAATTTACTCCAACAAGAAGTAAGGATTGGAGAGAGAATCTCATCTACATTTTCTTTTGGATATGCATTGAAATCTCCCATTAATATTAATGGATGTTTTTCTTTTCTGTCCAAGTAGAATTTTTTAATTTGGTTTAGACCATCTATACGTGCTAAGTTAGAAATATGCGATAAATGTGTATTAATTATTTGGATATATCTGTTGTTTATTTCCAAACTGACAATCGTGAAAATTCTTGGATAATAAGCATTAGGATGCTTGCTTCCTTTAATTTCTGGACTGTTTGATAGCCAATAAGTTTTGTTTTCGATAAGATGAAGACTTTTTTTGAAAAATATTGGATTATATTCATCTAATTCTTTTCTCGGTTCGCCGACAAAGAAATAATTATCTAGAACTTTTGCTAAATCATTAAGCATTGCCGGTCTGATTTCTTGAAAGCCGATAATATCTGGGTTTTCTTTTTTGAGGAATTCTTTAATGCCTTCTATTCGATTTCTAAAGCTGTTTTTTCCATCTTTTTCAACATCAACTCGGATATTAAATGTCATGATTTTCATATTTTCTCCTTCAAAATTTAACAACTAATATAATTATCAACTCTAAGTTCACTATAAATACCATTCTTAAGTGCAGTTTTTAAAATTATCGGTGTGATTCATAGCTATTAGGATAAATAACCCTATAATTAATTAAATGAGTCTAATAGGCAGTTCCATTATATACTAATTTTAGTGAAATGTTTTTTTATTTAATAAATATTATGTTTATTTCAATAACAGATGTATAACTATAAAAAACACATTATTTTCAAAATAAAGATAACGAATATCAAGTTTAATTTTGCTTTACTAGGAAAATATTATATGTTATAATTTCCTTACTGGAATCATAGCTCAGCGGGAGAGCATCTGCTTGACGTGCAGGGGGTCGTGGGTTCAAATCCCTCTGGTTCCACCATAAAAAAGACCTAAATATAGGGAAGTTTATTCATTTGGATGAACTTCTCTATTTTTTTGTCAACCAGAAATTTAATAGAATGAGTAGCATTACTAATTATTTTAAAAAATTTTTACATATGTGTGTTTTAGAAAATATGATTAGAAGCATAACAACAAATCATTTATATCCCATTAATACTCAGGGGAAAAGTAAAGGTTTCATATATTTATTAAGGTTGATAAAATCTAAAATTAATCTTTTCTATTGTTTTCTAACATTCTTTATACGAATTTATTAATGTATTAGTCATTTGAAATATATAGTAACGAGTCGTGCCACAAAGATATGCAATAAAAGACTTAAAATACATGTGTTGCCAGTTCGATTCTGGCTGAACTGCCATAAAGAGTTTAAATAAGCCGTTTTATAGCTTTTTTATTTAGTGTCTACTTTTAAGAGTTTAGTAAAATTTACTGGCTTTTTAATATGCAAATTTTATGATTAATACATGAGCCGTTTTATTATAAGAAAAATTTGTGTGCTATATTTAAAGCAAATCATCTTCAGTATATTTTTTTAAACTAGTGCTAATACGACATTTTATTTTGAGTAGAAAAATCACTTCTTATTGATTAATTGAAATTCTATGATATAATGTAACTAAAGTTTAGTTGCTGAGAAAGGATTTGATTAGTTTGAGTAGTTTACAAACCAAAAAAGATAGAATTAAATCCAAACCAAGTGACTATACTTATAGAGAAGCTGAGTCTCTATTAATAGGTTTGGGATTCACATTAACTCAAGGGTCTGGTTCGAGAGTTAAATTTTATAGACAATCTGATCAAGCATACATTGCTTTTGATAAACCTCACGGAAATAGCACTGTATTAAAAAAATACGTGGTAAATATTATTGTAAAAGCACTAAAAGATAAAGGAGAAATATAAGAATGAAAAATATTCTTGAATACAAGGGCTACTTAACAAAGATAGAGTATTCTGTAGAAGATAAGGTAATTTTTGGCAAAATTGAAGGTATAAAGGATTTAATACTTTTTGAAAGTGATAAAACTGAGGATATCGAAAATAAATTTCATGAAGCAGTTGATGAATATTTAGATTTTTGTAAAGAGGTAAATAAAATCCCCGATAAACAATTCAGTGGATCATTTAATGTTCGAATCAATTCTGATTTACATAAAAACCTAGCATTATATGGAATAAGAAACAATCAAAGTTTAAACTCAGTAGTAGAGAATGCGCTAAGTAATTTTATGCAGTATAAAAATTTCGTGACATATAATGAAAACAGTTTATTTATAGATATACTAAATCAGAATCAAAATAATTGGAAAAAATTTGAATCTTATGAGTCAATATTTACCCCAAACATTTTATGCCGAGAAGGAGGATTTATACAATGATTGAATACACCAAATATTTTAGTTCAAAAAGATTAATTTATTTAAACGAAATAAGTTATAAATTGATTACACTAGAGGATAAACCAATCAATGTTTCTTATAAAATTAAAGATACATTAAGAACAGAGATAAGTGAAGAAAACCAACTGAGAATAATTTTCACAAGAAGAACATATTTTTTGCCGGAATCTTTATATGATTTGAGTGTTTCTTTTGGCTGTGTTCTTTATTTCACAGAAGATGCATTGCAAATTCCTAACTATAAAGAGTTAGATTATAAAGGTTATTTTAAAGAAAATTCTCAATATATTGGGGATATTATTTCTAGAGCATCAATGGAAATTTCTCAAATTACTTCTTCTCACGGTCAACCGCCAGTTATAACTCCGCCAAACTACATTAAAAGTTAATTTTTCATTAAAAAAAATGAAAGGAAGAGTGAAAAAATGCCTTTAAAACCAGGTCCAAAACCAAAAGCAAATTCAACTGGAAAACTTGACCAAAGAAGACGTGATAATAAAAACACACCAGGAAATAAAAGTGGATTAAAGCCTTCAAAAAGCACAAACAAGAAATAGAAAAAATGACTGTCGCTTTTGACAGTTTTTTTTGATGAATTGTTACAAAAACAAAACACTTAGTTTTGATAAAGATTGCATGAAACGATTGAAAAACTGTGTTTCACTAAATCAATTTTAACTTAAATTACTTCACAAAATTTTTATGAATTCAATTCAATATATGATGGTTTATTGGTTGTATTTTTATTTTAATTAGAAAATTTAACAAGGGTCAAGACAAGGGTCAAACTTATTTCAATATTCCATAAAACGTCTAAATATAGCGGTAAATCATGAGTGGGTTAATCTGCTTGACGTACAGGGGTCGGGGGTTCAAATCCCTCTGGTTCCACCAAAACGTCTAAATTTAGACAAGTAGGTTTTCTAAAAACCTGCTTTTTTTCTTTAATAATGCTAAATTCAGTTCAAAATGGGGTTCATGAATTTGATTGTTTATCTCTATATTTGGACATCTTTTCAAGTTCCTTAGTTTCAAACTCAGGATTTGTATGTGCATATGAACCAATTGCTACTTTAGAACTTGTATGTCCTCTCTACTATTTAATAGTTTTAAAAATTCTCTTTAGTTTACTCTATGTTCAGTTGTAAATAATGTCTTTATGTGCGCAATGAAACCTTTGAATTTATTCTTTTTTCAAAATATTTTCTATAAAGAGATCACATCTTAATATATTTTTGAAAAGAACTTACATCTTTTCTAGCAAGTCTAATATTATTATAACGTTAGTTAAAATTGTAGAGTTTCTGATTTAACTTCATTTTAAATGTATTTTTTTGCGCAGATAGTTCAATTACTTTATTTAAAGAAATTTCATTATTACTAATGATTAATAAAATATCATTAGTTCAAGAAAATTTTCTTTTTATCGAAAGTTTTAAGATATATGAAAGTGTGAAATATATGACATATACGCCGTATTTTTATATGTTTGAAGAGTATATAATAAATTATAGAAATAAATTTATATGCATAACACACGTATTTGCTTAGATTAGTATTTAGGCTTTTTTGTAATTTACTATAGGCAGGTATAAAATTCATGTGCTTTTACGCAGAAAAATATTATCGATGAAGCAATTACAATGAATTTTAAATTAATTTTTTTAGCAAAGACGAGTGAAATTAAGATGGTTTTATGACTTTTATGAACAAGAATAGTTGAGTGATGAGTAAGTAGTTATGATAAAAAACTGTTATTTTCAGGAGTATGATTATAGTTGAAATATAGATTATAACAAGTCGAAATTTGATTCTGCAATGGAGTTAGTGTGTAGTTTTCTAAATAATTGATAGCTTATAAATTGACAAAGCGATAGCAAAAATCAAAATAGTTTTTGTTTTTCATATTAAAAACACAAGATAAAAAAATATAGACAGTGAAGTTATTTGGGCTTTGGTATCCATAAATTTTTAACACATCAAAGGATTTATGGTAAAACATTAATCACAAGCAAAAAACGAAGTTTTACTTAAATGTGATTTTTATTTATGTAAGACAATATTTTAGTCAATGAAATGTTAAATTAATTAAAGCCATTTTAATAATTTTTAAGAAAGGAGGAAAGAAAATGAGAAGAATTCTAGGCATTTTTAAACGGAGATTTATATTTAAAAAAATTGATCAAAAATCCATTAATTCATTAGCTGGAGAAACTAATTGGGCTTGCGGACATGAAAGTTGCTAGAAAAGAAGAAATATCGCACACGCGATATTTCTTTATAGATAGGAAGGTTTTATTATGTATGTGAAATCTAACACAAAAACTATTCAAACTCTCGAATTGAGAAAAAAAAGTAAGTTTTTGTTATTCAATACTTCAATTGATAATTCGTTTATCATAACAAAAAAGGCAAGAGACAAAATTAGTATGGAGTTTTGGAAAAAAAGCAAATTTAATCGTCGAGAAGCTGATTTTCTAAATGAACTAACTAAATCTAAGTATTTGATTGAAGAAGTAGAATACCCGTACAAAACTTATATTTTTGAGCATTGTGAATTTAAATTCCCTTTAACATCTTTTAGCTTGGAATTAACAAACATTTGTAACTTAAACTGCATTCACTGTTATGGAAGTTTTTCTCATCCAACACAAAAACATTTTATACCCATGAAATGGATATATGATTCGCTAGAAGATCTCGAGAAACTTCATACAAAATCTATTTCGTTGACCGGAGGAGAATGCACTTTACATCCAGATTTCCTGAAGATTTTATTATTTTATCTTAGTAATGGTTTTGAAGTAACAGTGTTTACCAATGGATTTAATACTGAACTCATCTCTAAAATGCTAGTTTTAACAAACAAATACAGATACAGTATAAAAGTTAGTCTAGATGGTTTTGAAAAAATACATAACAAAATTAGAGGTAATGACAATAGCTTCATAAGAGTAATTAACACATTGAATAAAATAGCAGAGTATGATAATATTTCACTATACATTTCTACAACAATAATGAAAGATAATTTTTTCCAAGTCCATGAGTTTAAAGATTATATTAAAGATCAATTTTCGACCGCCATTCATACCCATGATATTGTTTTTCCAATGGGAGATGGTAATAATTGCTCTTTTTCATTACAAGAACTAACTTCTGTAAGAGAATCATTTCCATTTGTTTTTGAAAATCGAGGAGTTGCAAAGCGAAAGCAAACTAGATGTACAGCCGCAATATCTCAGTGTTGCATAATGGCTGATGGCAGACTCAAAATTTGTAATGCAGCAAATGATGAAATATTTTATTTTAAGCATAATGCGTTTGATACTGGATTGCTTAGAGCGTGGTCAGATGTTGGCGACAATATTTTGCGTTACAGAGTTGAAAAATCTAAAAACACTGTAGATTGTTTGAGGTGTAGATATCGTAAAAATTGTTATAGAACAGATTGTAGAGTTCAGGCAAAAGCTTATTATGATGATGAAAAAAGGAGCAATCCTATAACTTGTTTCGAGATGAAAGAGAGGGTGAAATTTTGAATAAAATACTATCAAATTTTTTTAAAGCAATTAAAGAACACAAAAAAGATTCTCTATTAAGCTTTTTATTCGTAGTTTTATTATCTATTCTATCAATAATTGTCCCTATTCTTATCAAATTTTACCTTGAATGGATTATAAATGATGATTCTCAACTCTTGTTGATTGTAATAGGTATTGTTGGATTTGCCTGTTTATTACTAATTAAAACTTTTATAAATACTTTCTGGTATTTATCACTTGATAATTTTGGCGGTAAATACATAACTGATTTATCGTTAGAATGTCAAAACGCTCTAAATGATACATATATGTCAGAGGTTGAAAAACTATCAACAAACGTTATTAAGCACACCTTGTATTACGATATTTTAGAAGTTTTTAGAGTTGTTGCACATCATATTCCTAGTATTATTGGATCAATAATAGTTATTATTCTCTCTTTCACTTTAGCTTTTTACTACAACCCTGTAGTTTCATTATTGATACTAGCTTCTCTTGTAATAGGCATTTTAATATCTTTCTTTAGTAGAAACATAATATCTAGGAAAGCTTCTACAACAAATCAAAATCTTAAACAGGTTCATGAAGTAGTAAATGAGTTTTCGAGCGCTATACCTTTTATACAAACAAGTTTGACAATAGATTATTATAATAGTAAAGTAAAAAAATCAATTTCATCATTCATATCAGTTGCAAAAAAGGAAGATAAAGTTATTTACCTATGGTCAGGAATAATTCAAAACTATTCAATATTGTTTAGCATTGTACTGTCAGCATTTTTAGCTTATTCACTAGATGGAAATGCATTAGTTAATTTTGCGTTTTTTTCAGTTTTATCAAATATCATAATGTCAGAAGGTCAGAAAATCGAACTAATGTTTCATCAGACTGTAAAAGCTAAAGTATGTTTTGTAAATATTGATAAAATATTAAATATAAGAAAAAAAATAGGCATAAGAAAACTTCCTGACATTACTTCTATCAGGTTTGAAAATGTAACATTTTCGTACGGTATAGAAACGAATTCGTTTATAAAAAATTTTAATTTGAAAATTGAAAAAGGTGATTGCATTAGAATCTCAGGCTTAAATGGCTCTGGAAAATCTTCAATCATCAAAATTTTACTAGGGCTTTATCCTATTAAAGCTGGAAACATAAAGATTAATGATATTAGTATCAACGAATTAGATTTAAAGTCTCTTTACTCCAAAACTCTATTTGTAAACCAAGACGAATTTCTAATGAATGATAGTATTATTGAGTATCTAAAAGCTAATTGTGCTGGTGTTAATGATGAAACTTTAAAAGTTGAACTTGAAAAAATGAAAATTGAAGAGAAAATCATGATTAATTATGGATCAAATTTATCTGTAGGTCAAAGAAAAAAAATATTATATATTAAAGCAAAACTAAAATTTGCTTTATCAGACTTAATAATATTTGATGAAGTCACATCAGGGATGGATAAAGAAACTCAAATTGATTTTGCTAATTTTGTTAATGAATATTCCATGATGAAAGATAAAATAATTATTGTGATTGATCATAATAATTTTGGGGGTATTAGTTTCAATAAAGAAATAAATATTGATTAAATGGATATAACGGAAGAACTAAAATCAGAATTAGCCTATTTTTTTAGTATTGATATGATGAACTAAAAAAACTAGAACTCGATTTTTTTCTAGAAGGGAAAATGATTATGATTTACAGATTATCCGCAGTATTCACTATTGAGAATTTTGTTAAAATAAATATTGAAAAAAAACTTATAGTTTTACCTCAGACGACTTATTCACATATAAGATTATTGGAAATAAAGATTTATTAAGTGATTCTGATTTATTTGAATTGCAAATAGGAGATTTTTATACACAAGAGGATACGAAAGAATATATAGCTACTGCCTATGAAAAAATGATGATATATTCATTTAAAACATCAGCTTACTTGAAATTTAAAGAGATAGGAACAACGAGCGATAATGACTATACTAGGTATTTCAAAATTTTAACAGAAATACTACCTAAGATTTCATATGATGAGAACGTGAAAATAATAAGTGTAAGTGCTGAATTTTGTTTGACTTCTGATTTCAAGGCAACATATTCAATATTGCATAACAACGAAGAAGATATAATAAATAATAGTTTTAATGCTCCAAAGTTAATAGCATCTCATATAACCGTGTTAGAACTATATAATTTATCGACTGTAAGTAATGATTTTCGAACAAGATTCCTACTTTTATTGATAGCGATTGAATCAACTATAAAAAGCAAAAATTTTAAAGATAGTCCATATAAAGAATATGTAGAAAAAATTATTCAATCACTCTCTGATGATTCTATAGAAGACATAGAAAATTTAAAATCAAGGCTTGGAATGTTAAAAAAAGCATCCATAGGAAAAACGTTTCAATTATATCTTGACCTAAGTCTAAAAAATTACTTTTACCTGGGAATAACACCTGGATCATTCTATAAATTGTGCAATGACGCTAGAGGAAAATTTACTCATGATGGAGAATTATCTTTGGATAATTTAATTGAAGGCAAATTTAGAAATGAAATCATTTTTGAGCTCACTAGAATGGTTAGAGATCTAATTAAAGTAGTGGTGTTTAATAACTCTTAGCATAAATTTGATTAAATTATTTTTTATGATGGTTTAGTTGCAATTAATAATATTAAATTTGAAAATGTTACAAGGGTCAAGACAAGGGTCAAACTTATTTCATTATAACTTAAAACAGCTAAATACAGGGGTTTATCAAGCGCGCATGAATCTGCTTGACGTGCAGGAGGTCGGGGGTTCAAATCCCTCTGGTTCCACCATGTAAGACTGAAATATAGGGAAGTTTATTCATTTGGATGAACTTCTCTATTTTTTTATCAACTAAAAATTTAATAGATTCAGAATTATTATCATTTATGAAAAAAAGTTTTGCACACGTGTGTTTTAAGAAATCTAACTAGAGATATAATAATAAATCATTTATATTCCATTAATATTCAAAGTGAAACTAAAGGTGTTATATATTTTTAGGGTGTGATAAAATCTAAAATTGAATCTTTTCGTTTGTTTTCTCACATTCCTGATAAGAATTTATAAATATATTAGTCATTTTAAATAAATAATTACAATCCGTATCACAAATAGGTCAAACCTATGTTATAAATCGCTAAACAAAAGGAAATTTTAGCCATTTCTCTTTTTTTGCTTATCGTGTTTGGTTGCGACTTATAAAAAAACAGCAACTTCCTTTAGGAGGTTGCTGTTCTTACCTGTCATTATTATATCACACATTTTCTAAAAAATATAGTCTATTAATTTATTTAATAAATCTTATAATATAATTAAAGGATATATATAAGGGAGATAATAAATGTTAAAGTCTATTTACAATAGAGTTATTGAATCTAAGAGAATATTCTTCTTGATAAGTGTGCTTCTAATCATAATTTATTTATGTCAATTGTTAATACCATATGTTTTTAGTGGATTTATTGATGAAATAACAAGAAATATTGTAATTATTGAACAAATTGTGCTTATTTTGGCTTTAACCATTTTGTTGATGGTTAGCTCATATATCCACCATATAATTTCAGAAGTTTTCATATCGAAAACAGCGTTTAAGTTTCTTATAGATGTTGACCATAAGTTGGAAAATATCCCTTTAAGAAAAACAGAAAAATATAATCCGGCTTATCTAAACAACCGAATATTCAATGATATTTTAACTACTTTGAATTTTTTCATAAATAATTTTATAGTCGTTATCATAATGTTTGTTAGTACGATAGTGGTTTTAATTTTAATAATTAAAATTAGTTTCTTGCTTGTTCTTATACCAGTAATTGCCATGATGATAAATATTATAGGTATTAAACTTTTAAATAAGGCGTTTTATAAAAGAGGTTATCAATATAGAGAGCAGAATAGTCAATACATCTCTGATAATAATGATCTCATAACACAAATAAAAGAAACAAAGATCCATTCTTTGCATGACATCTCAACTGATAGAGTCGAGTTCTCATTTAAGAAATTATTAAAAACTGGTATCAGTTTAAATAAAGTTTTGGCTGCTTTAAATAATATTGGGACTTTTTCAAAAAATTTCACAATAGTGCTGACAATGTTATTGGGAGGAGCTTTAATTCTCAATCAAACAATAACTATCGGCGAGTTTATTTTAATCACATTCTATACTAATATTTGTTTGACTTATTCCGAGTATTTCTTAAAATTAGGACAAGAGTATCAACACGCAAAGATCAGTTTTGATAGGATAGAAGAAATATTGAGTATTCAAGATGAGAAAAACGGAGAAATAAATTTTGATAAGATTAACAAAATTAAAATTAATGGATTAAAGTTTGGTTATCTGAATTCTAAAATTTTATTCAGCGATTTTAGTTATGAATTTGAAGAAGGACAAATCTATTGTTTGAAGGGCAAAAATGGAGAAGGCAAGTCAACATTTATTGATTTATTGCTTGGGCTTGATTATGACTTTGAGGGCTCTATTGAATATAATAGTTCGAATATTAAAGAACTAAACATGATAAGCTTAAGAAAACATCAAATATCAGTAATTGTTCAAGAACCAACTTTACAGAGATTGTCTGTTAAAGATAACATTATCAGGGGTATAGAAGAATATTCTAAAGCATCATTGCATGAACTGGTTAACATGTTTGGATTAACAAAAATAATTGATTTAGAAGAATCACTTTCTTTATCTGGAGGAGAAAAACAAAAAGTAGCTTTAGTAAGATGTTTATTAAAGAAGTCTTCACTTATCATATTGGACGAGCCTATATCTGCGCTTGACACCCATAATATAAGTATATTAAAAAGAGAGTTAGTTAAACGCAAAAGTAATACAATCATCATTTTAATAAGTCACAATCAAGAGATATTTGACATTACTGATAAATTCATTGATTTTTCAAAAACAAAAATAAATAGCATATCAAAGAGTTAATAAAAAAGCATTAAAAAATTTACAAAACAATCTAATTATGGTATAATTATCTTATAATAAAGGGGGATAAAAATGCCGAAGATCATTCCAATTAATGAATTAAAGAACACTGCAAATATTTCTAAATTTGTAGAAGAATCTGACGAACCTGTTTTTGTGACAAAAAATGGTTATGGCTCCATGGTATTAATGAGCATCGATGTTTATGAAAGAGAAATAGCCAAAAATCAAGTTGTAAAATTGATTAATGACTCATTGAAAAATATAGACGAAGATGATTTGAAAACTGATGGACCAATGTTTATTAGCGAAATGAAGTCTAAGTATGGAAAGAAGATATAAGCTTTTACCAAAAGCTAGATTGGATATGGAGAACATTTTTTGCTATATATCTGTGAAACTTGCAAACCCTGAATCCGCATTAAGTTTAATTGAGAAATTTGAAGGCAAGTTCAAGGATATATGTATGTTTCCAAAAGCATATCCAATTCTATCGGATCCTAGATTAGACAACAATCGTTTGAGAAAATCTATTATTGATAATTTTGTAATAGTTTATTTGCTTGATGAAGACAAAAATCTTGTTAATATTGTCAGAGTTATCTATGCAAAGAAAGATTATATAAAAGAAATATAATAATTTGCATCTTAAATTGTTATAAGGAGCAATATCACAAATAGTTACAAGAAGTATCTGAAAATCCGTGTATCACCAGTTCGATTTGAACTCTAATTATTTCAAATAAAATATTAAATAATCCATCTTATTATGGATATTTTTTATAAATTAACTTCAATACACGATGGTTTATTAGCGTTTATTTTGATTTATTTAGAAAATGTTACAAGGGTCAAGACAAGGGTCAAACTCATTTTCAAAGTGTATTAAACGTCTAAATATAGAGATAAATCAAGTGTGTGCGAATCTGGTTGACGTGCAGGGGGGGCGGGGGTTCAAATCCCTCTGGTTCCACCATGAAAAAGTGAAGTAGCTTCCAGAAGTTGGAGAAATGGTATATTTAAAATACCACACTGACGGCTGGAGTTTTTTTATATGATAATAACTTAAAAATAAAAAATGATGTGTAAGTACACATTACTAAAAGGAAGTCATAGCGTAAAATATCTTGTGTAA
>DIGF01000015.1:3608-8341 GCA_002419505.1 Caryophanales bacterium UBA5729 | reverse complement strand
ACAGCAAAAGGCCCATCAACAATAAAATCAATTTCTTTATTTTTGTAATATTCAACTATTTTCTGCGCATCTAAAGTTGACTCAATTTTCGGATTGACTTTTTCCACAGCTGACACTATTCCTACTTTAGGATTTTTGTAACCCAAAGACTTAGCAAGTTTGACGGCAGCTTCGATTATCAAGATTTTTTGTTCGTAATCAGGACTGATATTCATCGCCCCATCAGTTGCGAACAATACTTTTTTATAAGTAGGAAAACTTACAATACCAACATGCGATAATAATGTTGCGTCTTTAATTCCGTACTCAGAATTCACAACACCTTTAAGCAAAACTTTCGTATCAATTAACCCCTTCATTAAGATGTCAACTTTTTTTGCATTGATTAAATCCATGGCGATACGAGTGGCTTTTTCACCATCATCTTCAGCAATGATTTCATAGGGTTTTTTAAGATTAAACTGCTTAACAAGCGCTTTGATTTCGATTTCTTTACCAATAAGTATCGGTTCAATGAAACCTTGATCACTAGCCTCTTTGATTGCTTCAATTACATGATCGTCATGCGCAAAGACAACCGCCATTTTTTTGCGGTTGACTTTTTCAGCCAAGACTCTTAAATCATCAATTGATTTAAGCATAGTTGACTCCTAATTTTCTTACATAATCTTTTCCTGCATCTAGTGCTTGTTTATTTATTTCAAATAGATTTGCTTTCTTTTCTCCTAAAATTTTCTTAACAATCGCTTCAATAGTTTCGTCAGAAAACAAATGAGTTAATTCTAAGTAAGCACCCATCATAACCATATTTGCTACTTTAAGATTACCCAATTCCGTAGCTATGTCATTAACTGGAACACCAACAACAACCGCTCCTTCTTGGTTTATCTTTTCTTCAACTAGGGATGAATTATAAAGTATCAAACCATTTTCAACTATGTGATCTTTAAATTTATCCAAAGATGGTAAATTAAATGCGATTAAATGATCAGCGTTTTTAAACACCGGTGAATTGATTTGTTTTTCGGAAACAATAACTGAACAGTTCGCTGTCCCCCCTCTTGTTTCTGGTCCATAAGACGGAAACCATAATCCGTTAATTTCATCTTTAGTAGCGCTATAAGCAAGGATTTGTCCAAACATCATAACTCCTTGGCCACCAAACCCAGCGACTTTAATGTTTTTCGTATCCATTACTCTGCCCCCTTATCCTTAAATATGCCTAAAGGAAACACCGGTTCCATATCTGATTTAGCCCATTTCATTGCATCTACAGGCGTCATACCCCAGTTTACTGGACAAGTTGAAACAACTTCAATCATCGTAAAACCGCGATTTTCTTTTTGATATTGAAAAGCTTTTTTAATTGCCTTTTTAGCATTTAAAACATGCTTAGGATCATAAACAGAAACTCTTTCTAAATATGCAACGCCTTCGATAGTAGCGAACATTTCGCTTATCTTAATTGGATTACCATGATTAGGTTGATTTCTACCATCTTGAGAAGTCGTAGTTTTTTGGCCGATTAAACTTGTTGGAGCCATTTGGCCTCCGGTCATACCATAGATTGCATTATTAATAAATATTACTGTAATGTTTTCACCGCGATTAGCGGCGTGAATAGTTTCAGCAATACCAATACTAGCTAAATCACCATCACCTTGATAAGTGAAAATAATATTGTCAGGCAAAACTCTCTTTGCCCCTGTTGCTAAAGCACAGGCTCTACCATGAGGCGCTTGTTGTGCATCGCAATTAAAAAACTGATATGAGAAAACTGAACAACCAACTGAAGCAATCGCAATTGCACGATCAAGAATATCAAGTTCTACTAAAGCTTCGGCAACTAACTTATGAACGATTCCATGAGCGCAACCTGGACAATAAGATAATTTTGTATCAGTTAAACCTTTTGATTTTTCGTATTTAACTTCTAACATCTTACTTCACCACTCTTTCGTTAAAACTCTTGATAGCATCAACGATTTCCTCAGGATCAGGGACCATGCCACCAGTTCTACCAAAGAAACCAACTTTATGTCTGCCGTTATTAGCAATCAAGACATCATCTAACATCTGACCCATACTTAACTCACAAGTTAAAATTCCTTTTGCTTTTTTTGGAATTTGATCAAAAGCTTTTTCGGGATAAGGGAATAAAGTAATTGGTCTAATCATCCCAACCTCTATGCCGTCCTTTTTTAGCATTTCGATAGCTGAACGACAAATTCTAGCCATAGTTCCATAAGCGACAATCACATATTCTGGATTATCAAAATTAACAAGTTCAAATCTTGTTTCATTCTTCTTAATTTGATTATATTTTGCTTGCAACTTGAAATTATGTTGCTCTAGTAAAGCAGGATCAAGATAAAGTGAATTAGCAACGTTTCTTCTTCCCGGATGATTAATGATACCATTTGTCGCCCAATCCTTTTCCGGAAGCTTTCTTTCTTTAACTGGATAATCGAAATCAACTGATTCCATCATTTGTCCAATTAAACCATCAACTAAAACCATTACCGGATTACGATAATAATCAGCGATATTAAAAGAATCTTTCATGACATCAACCGCTTCTTGAATGCTCTCTGGTGCATATACGATCAATTGATAATCGCCATTACCGCCACCGCGAGTAGCTTGATAATAATCAGCCTGCGAAGGTTGAATGCCACCTAATCCAGGCCCTCCACGCATAACTGAAACAATAACGCATGGGAGTTCAGCTGCGGCTATATAAGAAATACCCTCTTGTTTTAAAGCTATTCCTGGTGAAGAACTAGAAGTCATAACTCTTTTTCCTGCACCTGCAGCGCCATAAACCATATTTATTGCACTAACTTCTGATTCTGATTGTAAAAATACCTTTCCATTAGCGAGTAAGTGTTTAGATAAATACTCAGGAATTTCATTTTGAGGTGTAATTGGGTAACCGTAAAATGCATCTACTCCACCTTTGATAGCAGCCAAGGCAATCGCTTCATTACCTTTCATTAAAACTCTAGCCATTATTTATTCACCTCTACTTTAATTACGGAATCTGGGCACATTATCGCACAAAAAGCACAACCAATACATTTATCTGGTTCACTCACCTTAATGATGTTATAACCCGCCTTATTAAGTGTCTTAATGTCCTGGTAGAGTATATGGGTTGGGCAATACTCAACACACAAACCACAGCCTTTACACAGTTCTTCGTTAAATGTAACTTTTCCTTTTGGCACTTTATTTCCTCCTTATAACCAATTCTTTCTAAAATATAATTTTAATTTTAGTATCTCACCTTGAAATACCAAATTATCCGCATAAATATTCTCCCAAACTGCTGTATAAACAATTGGCAGATTTTTCTTCTTACTTACTTCTTTAATGATTTCTTCACCAAATAAAATATCTTCAATCGTAGTATCTCTCAATAAATTTGAGTTATTGATTAAACCGGTAATTTTAAATCCGCTCATACCTTCAATTTGATTAATTAACTTAATTATCTTCTCTGGATCGCCACTTTCAGGCCTAAAGACATTAACCACCAAAAACAAATCAATTTCAGTATCATGGTAATTATCAAATTGCCTTAAAAGCTTAGCACCTTGATCATTACCTCCCAAATCATAAATCGCTCTTTTTTCTTGATTGTTAAAAGGGATAAATACGCGTTTAGATATATAGGGCATATCGATGTGAATTTTATAATCTAAATCCGACGATATGGTTTCGATACCAAATTGACTTAATAAACTCTCTTGTTCTCTTGTTCTAAAATAAGGATTGATTATGTCTAAATCAACAACATAATCAACCTTTTCTTTAATCGATAAATTCATAGCTAATTCTGATTTTCCAGAACCGTAGTAGCCAGTAAGAAAAGTGATGTTTTTCATAATTATAAATGTACAATAATTTGCCTTGCACACCTCTCCCTTCTGAGCGCTTTACATAAATAAAGTTTTCTTAAAAAAACAGAAAACGCTTACAAAAATATTATATCATTTTTAGAATAAAAGTAAAAGGAAAAAATATGGAAAAATTTATATAAAAATCTTTATCGAAAAATCATCTTCACTTTTTAATGTTATTAAGTAAAGCAACAACATTTGTTTAAATTTATTATAATAAATATAAACAAACAATTTGTAAGCGTTTGTCTTAGTTAAATCATCGTTCTTTAAGATAAAACAATTGACTTTTTTATCATATTTAGTTAATGTAGTAGTGTGATTAACTTGGTTATAATAAAACTAGTTAACACTAGTGAAAGAGGAAACAATGAAGATTATAATTATTGGTGGAACTGGATTATTAGGTTTAGCAGCTGCCAAAGAAATGTTAAGAAGAAATCATCAAGTAAAAACTATCGCTTTAGAAGATCATTCTAAATTAGTTGAACTTCCAAACAAATTGGAAGTGATTTTTGGTGATTATGAACTTATGACTGACGCCGAACTAAAAATGCATTTAGAGGGATATGATTCCTTAGTTTTTGCGGCAGGCGTTGACGAAAGATATGAACATCAAGCGCCAATTTACGATTTTTACAAAGAAAAGAATATTATTCCTTTAAAAAGGCTATTAAAATTAGCTAAAGAAATGAAGTTAAAAAGCGCTATTATTTGTGGTTCATACTTCACCTATTTAGACCGACTATGGGAAAACTTATATCTTTATGAAAATCATCCATATATAAAAAGCAGACTGGATCAAAGCAATGAAGCATTTAGTTTTCA
>DIGF01000015.1:0-3501 GCA_002419505.1 Caryophanales bacterium UBA5729 | reverse complement strand
AAATCAAGTTGGTCAAGCCATTGCTTCAGCAGTAGAAACTGCTCAAGGTGCTAAAAACATTCCTCTCGGTTATTACAATATGACTTGGAAAAAAATGTTAAAAATCTTTCACGCACAAATGAAGATGCCAAACCGTAAAATAATTACTCTACCTAAATGGTTTTATAAACTGGTAATGCTTTCTTACCAAAGAAAATACAATAAAAATAACATTCAATCCGGACTCAATCTCAAAGCTTTGCCAGAGATTATGACTAGAAAAGCATATATTGATAACCACTATGTTAAAAATGTTCTCAAAGTTCAACCAGATGATATTGAACAAGCTATTAAAGATTCAGTTAAACTGTCGCTTGAAATAATTGATAATTATGATCGCATTGTTGAAATCAAATAAAAAAAGTCAGAAATCTGACTTTTTATTTTTTAAATCTAAAAATACTTCTAAATTTAATCTTTATTTTATTGATTCTAGCTTTGTTTTTAATTTTTCTTTCAATGCGCTTTTTTTCCCTAATTGCCTTCGCTTCTTCTTTCATTTGCATGCGAATTGCTTTCTTTTCCGCCTTTTCTGCTAGATAATCATCCTTAATCATTAATGCTAATTGTCTAGAAACAAGTCTTGCTTTTTGCTTATAGGTTATTCCTGATGAATCCGAAACAAAAGTTCTGAACTTAGAAATTCTTCTTTTCCCTCTATTCATGTCTTTAATCACTGATTTAAGCTCCAGAGCATTAATATCTAATCCAATGCAATCTCTAGAGGCAATAATCGTTTTTTCATTCGCTGAAATATTTTGTTTTAGTCGATAACTCTTTAAATAGTCGAGAGAGTAGTTTTTATAGATGAAACCAAAAGAGATAATTCTAGTATCATTGACATTATTATTAAAAATAGCTAAAGAAAATTTCTTTGAATTATCAGAAGGTTCAAAAACGTAACTTCCAGTAACTCTAAATTTTTTGCTTGAAAAGAACATAGATAAAAAGATATTGTATCTTAAAATAACAATTAATAAAATTATAATCGCCGCAAATCCACCTACGACAATAATCCCTAAATATTCTTGAATAAATTCCATCTTATTTACCCTCTTTCTTCTTTAGATAACTAATTACTGTATTTATTTTGTCTATCGTTTGTGAATTATAATAGCGAAAATCAAATTTAGCTCCTAAATCAATGAGAAAATCCATGGTATCGATATCATCCTTTTCCGTCATGCTCAGCAGTAAGTTCAATTGATCTTGATTAAGGTTATTTTTTGTCTTTTTAATAATATCAAGTTTTTTATTTTTTAAAGCTGCTGTACAAATATTAAGATAATCAATTTCTTCATCTTTCATTTCTTTTGCTAGTAAATACTCATAATACTGCTTTTTTTCACTTTTAATTGTGTAAGTAATTACATCGGTCAAGTTATAATAAATTTCAAATTCAATAAATTTTTTGAATAAATTGAAATTATCCTTTTCGATAACTAAATTAATTGAAGTCTGAAAGCGATAAGTCTTTTTATAAAAATGACTCAAGGATTTTTCATGAACCTTATCGACATAAGCATCGATTCCAGAAAAATACTCATAACTTAACATCGCTCTTGTAAACGGATATAAATCGATTGGTTTCGCAAACTTTTCTAAGTAAAGATTTAAGACTTCTTTTAATTTATATAAGCCGATCGTTTCTACCCATAGACTTTTAGTCATTGCCTTTACTACTTTTAGTTTTTTAAACCCTAATAGGCGGTATTCTTGTTTAATATTCAACTCCATGATATCGACAATCAATTCGCGATTTTCTTTAGTGTCAATTAATTTCCAGATTTCGCTTGCATAAACAGTATCGCTGATATCAAAAGAATTATTAAGAATGCTGAATTTCTCAATATACCTGATAACACCCTTCAAACGTTTCCTTAACATATAAGTAATAATTTTTAAATAAATCTCCGTAGCTCTGTGGTAGTAATCTTTAACGAAAATCGCTTGGTTTTCATGTAAGTAAAGAAAAATATCCACTAGATCTTTATCAACTAAATAATCAGCAAAAACCTTACCGTAGATATCAGGTTCTTGAATTTGTAAATCTTTAGCATCATATTTTTTAATCTCGTTCAAGCCTTTTGCGGCAAATTTAAGATATTCTGAATCATAATTATCTTGGTTGCTTTTATCGGTTTTCCGACAGTTAATCAAATCATCTAAAGATAATTCAAAAATCTCAGCTATAGTTAAAAGGTTTTGCATATCAAAAGAAGACTTGCCATTTAAATTCTGGGAGACGGCAGACTTTGATATATTCAATTTTTGGGCAAGGGCCTCTTGAGTTAGATTATTTTCTTTCAAAAGGCTCTTAATAAACTCTCCTACTTTTACATTATCAATAATTTCCGGCATAACGTCCTCCTTAGGTCTATTATATCTTTACTTCTAAAAAATAGCAAAATGTTATTACTTAACTGTCAATATTATCTTGATATACCTGATTTTTATAAGGTATAACTTAGTTAACTATTACTTAACTGTGGTAAAATAGGGTTGTAATTTATCAGATAAATAATCTTTAAAAATGAAACCAACAAAACATTGGACAATATTTTGTGTTGTGTTATAATAGCATAGGCAAAAAAGGGGGATTAAAATGTTAGAATATCTTGGTTATCTAGCGTCAATCATTGTTTTAGTATCTTTACTGATGAGTTCTGTAAAAAAACTGCGATGGATAAATTTATTTGGATCGATAACTTTCGTTATCTACGGCTTTTTTATCAAAGCCTATCCGATAGCAATTCTCAACATCGGAACTGTTAGTATCAACATCTATTATTTGATTAAAATGTCAAATGCTAAGACTTATTTTAAAGTTTTGGAAATTGACAAACATTCTAAATACTTGGAACATTTTCTCTTCTTACATAAAAATGATTTAACAAATAATTTTAATATTAATCAAGTAAATGTTGATGAAGCCGATATAAGTTTTTACATCTTAAGAGATATCACGCCTGCTGGAGTTTTTGTTGGCTCTAGATTCGATCAAAATACCCTGAGAATTGATCTAGATTATGTGTCTCCACCATATCGTGATTTCTTGATTGGAAAATACTTATATACTAAACAAAAAGAATTATTTTTAGATAAAGGTTTTAACAAGCTGATAACTTATACTAACAACCCTAAACATATCAATTATCTGAAAAAAATGAATTTTATTCGAGCTGAAGGCTTAGATAAAGATAATTTACTCTGTTTTGAAATCCTGCTTTAATGCCAGACAAGCCAGCTATTTAGCTGGTTTTTTTATTGGTTCGATTAAATCAGATTCATCATATTTAGCATTGTTAACCTTTGCGCTTACCTCATACAATTCTATCTCTTTAGAATCATATGGTTTTAGAATGTCTTTTAAAGCTTGTTTGTCACTTATTAAGGGATTTAACCAAAGCTTAGCTTGTTCTTCATCGAGAATGACTGGCATTCGGTCATGAATGCTTTTTA
>DIGF01000026.1 GCA_002419505.1 Caryophanales bacterium UBA5729 | reverse complement strand
TAACTCTATACTGCAAAAGTCAGGTTATATCATTTAACATTTTATTTTTAAACCTGATTTGATATAATTAATTCGGAGGTTATGATGAAAAAATATATTTTAGCAATTGACCAAGGCACAACCTCATCTCGAGTAATTATTTTTAACGAAAACGGATTGATCGTTGCTTTTCATGCTAAAGAGTTCAAACAATACTTTCCCAAACCGGGCTATGTTTTACACGACCCTGAAGAAATATGGGAAAGTGTTGTTTTTTGTATCGATGAAGCACTAAAGAAAGCTAAGTTAACACCTAGTGACATTAGTTGTATCGGCATTACCAATCAAAGAGAAACAACCGTTATGTGGAATAAGCAAACCTCTAAACCAATCTATAAAGCCATCGTTTGGCAATCATCTCAGACTAAAGAAATCTCTGACCGTTTAATCAACGCCGGTCATCAAGAGCTATTTAAAGAAAAAACCGGATTATTGATTAACCCTTATTTTTCTGGAACTAAAATTAAATGGATTCTAGATAATGTTGAAGGAGCAAAAGACTTGGCAAACGCCAACAATCTCTGTTTTGGAACGATTGATACTTGGCTTATATGGAAACTGACGCAAGGCGAAGCCCACCTAACCGATTACTCGAATGCCTCAAGAACATTAATCTATGATGTGTATAAACTTAAATGGGATGATGACTTGTTAAAAATTTTAGATATCCCGATGAATATTTTGCCTAAAGTTGTTGATTCTAGCGGGATTAGCGCGTATACTAAAGAGAGTGTTTTTGGTGCTAAAGTACCGATCTCCGGAATTGCTGGAGATCAACAAGCTGCGCTCTTCGGTCAAACTTGTTTTAACCCAGGAGATGTGAAAAACACTTATGGCACCGGCTGCTTCTTGTTAATGAACACCGGCAAAGAACCAAAACACTCCAAAAAAGGCCTGTTAACAACCATTGCCTGGGGAATTAATGGAGAGGTCGAATATGCCCTTGAAGGTTCAATCTTCGTTGCTGGCAGTGCGATTCAATGGTTAAGAGATGGTTTGGAAATCATCAAAACAGCTGCTGAATCTGAAACAATGGCAAGAAAAACTAAAAGCAATCTTGGAGTTTACTTCGTACCGGCATTTGTCGGTTTAGGCACACCTTATTGGGAAGAAGATGCACGCGGCAGTTTCTTTGGTTTAACTCGCGGGGTTACTAAGAATCATATAGTTAGATCCGCACTTGAAGCAATTGCTTATCAAACCAAGGATGTTGTTGAATTGATGGAACAAGAGGCCAAGATAAAATTAAGCAGTTTAAGAGTAGACGGTGGCGCTTCAAAAAATGATTTTTTAATGGAATTTCAATCAGATATCCTCAATTGTAATATCTATCGACCTTCAATTAATGAAACCACAGCTTTAGGTGCTTGTTACTTAGCAGGGATTGGGCTTGGCATCTGGACCAAGGAAGAAATCACTGGGAAGTGGATAGTCGATAGAAAATTTACGCCAAATATGTCAGAAAACAAAAGAAACGAACTATATCATAATTGGAAAAGAGCATTAAAAGCTTGTGTTGCTTTTGCCAATATGGAAAATTACTAAGGAGAATTGAATGGAAAAAGACGTAAGAATAACTAAATTTAATCAAGAAAAAAAGAAAGCTGAGTTTAAATTTATTGTTTCAGGAATCCTCGCCTTTATCGCTATCGGATTATTTTTGTCTAGTCCTGAAAGTGAAATTGTTTTAATCTTTGTTGTCATTGCGGCAATCGGATTTTTAGTATTCTTAATCATGGGTTCAGTAGAATACTCAAAGATTAAGAAAAACTTTAAAAATACAGTTTTAAAAGACTTATTTCAAACCTTAATTCCCGATATTCAATATCTCCCAGAAAAAGGAATTTCACCAACGGAAGCTTATGCTTCTGAATTTCTTAAAACCGCAGACCGTTTTCATTCTGAAGATTACATTTCCGGTACGATTGACGATGTTAACTTTGTTTCTAGTGATTTAAAGCTTGAAGAACGCCATGTTCAACATACTAAAAACGGTACTAGAGTCTATTACGTAACCTATTTTCTCGGAAGAATTTTTAGATTTGACTTTAACAAAGTGTTCACAGGTAACTTACAGGTTTTAGAAGCTGGTTCACCTTATTCACGGAGGAAATTTAGTAAAGTAAAATTAGAATCAATTGATTTTAATAAAAAATTCAGAATCTTTGCCGAAGAGGATATTACAGCCTTTTATATCTTAACCCCAGATATAATGGAAGCTATTTTTAATCTAGAAAAAAGAAACCCAGGTAGACTTAGCATGTCTTTTCTAGGAGATCATCTCTATGTGGCGATTAACAATAATCGCGATACCTTTGAACTCCATTTGTTTAGAAAACTAGATGAATCAGTAATTGAAGAATTCAAACAAGACTTATTAGTTATTAAAGATTTTATTGTGTCTTTAAAACTTAATAATAAATTATTCAAGAAAGATTAGGAGGAAAAAATGTTTAATATTACTTTAAGCGACATCGGTACAGGCGGAATCATTTTAATTGTTATTGGTGCATTATTGCTCATAATTGTAATTTGGTACATTAGCGTTATGAACAGACTTCGCCAACTTGAACTAAAAGTCCATGAAGCGGAATCAGGAATTGATGTAGCCTTAACAAAACGTTTTGACATGTTATCAAAAATGTTACAAACCACGAAAGGTTATGCAAAACATGAAGCAGAAACTCTAGAAAACGTTGTTAAATGGCGTTCAGGTATTCCTAAGGAAGCAACTTTAAAGGATAAAGAAGAATTCTTTAATCAATTAAATCAAGTTGCTCAAGGAATTAATGTTGTTGTTGAAAAATATCCTGATTTAAAAGCTAATACAGTTTTCTTAGAACTTCAATCAGCTGTGGCTAACACTGAAGAACACCTTCAAGCGGCGAGAAGACTTTATAATGCGAATGTTACTTCAATTAACACGATTATTGTAACCTTCCCACAAAGCATTGTTGCTAACATGATAAAAATGACTAAAAAACCATATTTCGAAGCTGAAGAACAAAAACGTCAAGATGTGACATTTGATTTTTAAAAACATTCAATATCGATTGCTTTATTTTAAAAACTAATTCAAAAAGACAAGTAAAATAAACTTGTCTTTTTAATTTTAGAAAAATTAACGATTTTTTCCTTAATTATCCTTAAATTTGACAAGATTATCGAGTTATGTGAATGAGCTACTCATTGATATAATCTATTAAAAGAGGAGGATATAATGAATCAATTAATTTTAGTAGGTAGATTAGTAAGTGATCCGGAACTAACTGTCCTAGATAATGGAATGAAAGTATCAACGATTAATTTAGCGGTTAAAAGAGGGTTTAAAAGCGGAGAAAACAATCAATACGAGACAGATTTCTTTCGCTGTACACTATGGAGTGGCATTGCTGAAGCAACTGTTAGTTACTGCCGCAAAGGATACACCGTTGGCATAAAAGCGAGAATCCAACAAAAGAATTTTATACAAGAGGAAAAAACGATATTTTCTTATCCGGAAATCATTGTGGAAAAGATTACCTTTATTAACAAAAATGGTAATGATTTAGAGTAAGTGCCAAACGGCACTTATTTTTTTAAATTGATTTTTATAATTTTAAAAGTATGATATAATTTTTAATGATAAAAACTAATTTATAAGGGGTGAATAAAGACCTTTAGGTCTTTTAATCTATATGAGACAATACTTAAATTTCTTAGAACATATTTTAAATAATGGAAATAAGAAAGCCGATAGAACTAATGTTGGAATTATTTCGACCTTTGGTTACCAAATGCGTTTTAATCTCAATGAAGGCTTTCCGCTTTTAACAACCAAAAAAGTTCATTTCAAATCAGTTGTTCATGAGTTGTTGTGGTTCATTAAAGGCGATACTAATATTAAGTATTTGGTCGACAATAACGTTAGAATCTGGAACGAATGGCCATACCGTGATTATCAGAACTCAGCTGATTATCAAGGTGAAAACTTAGACGAGTTTGTTGAGAAGATAAAAAATGATGATGAGTTCGCTAAAAAATATGGTAATTTAGGACCGGTTTATGGTAAACAATGGCGTGACTTCAACGGTTATGATCAATTGCAATATGTGATTGATGAGATTAAGAATAATTCTCAAAGCCGCAGACTAATCGTCAACTCATGGAATCCGCCACAAATCAAAGATATGGCTTTACCACCATGTCATATGATGTTTCAATTTTATGTTTGCGATAATAAGTTATCCCTGCAGATGTATCAAAGAAGCGCCGATGCCTTCTTAGGTGTGCCTTTCAATATTGCTTCTTATGCGCTTTTATTGGCATTAGTAGCTAAGGTTTGCAATTTAGAACCTTACGAGTTTGTCCATACAGTCGGTGATGCCCATATCTATTTAAACCATCTCGACCAAGTGAAAACGCAAATGAGCAGAGAACCTAAAAAACTACCTAAACTTATTCTAAGCGACAAGGCTAGAATTGAAGACTTTACATTAGCGGATATTGAACTTATAGATTATAACCCTCACCCAACGATTAAAGGAAAGGTAGCTGTTTAAAATGATTAGCATGATATTAGCAATGGATCCAACGGGATTAATAGGCAAAAATAACGATTTACCCTGGAATTATCCTGAAGATCTTCAATATTTTAAATATGTAACATTAAATAAAACCGTATTAATGGGAGTAACCACCTTTGAATCAATTGTGCAAAGGTTAAATAAACCCTTGCCAAATCGCCGTTCAATTGTAGCTTCACTAAATGATTTTTCCTATCCTGGTGTTAGAGTAATTAAGGATTTAGAGAGTTTTCTAGAACAACCACATGAGGAAGAAATCTTTGTAATTGGCGGAAAAACCATCTATGAAATCGCTTTTCCTTATGCGAGTAGATTATATATCACCCATATTAAAAAAGTTTTTGATGGTGATACTTACCTTGATTTAGACCTTTCTCAATTTAGATTAGTTAAATCTGACGATAATGAAGAATTAAATTTTTCCATTTATGAAAGGATTAGTAAGATATGATCTTGCTTCTACAGTTATTAGTAACCTTGGCTTTATCAGTACTTTATGCAATTAATATCAACTTTAATTTCGCTCTAATAGAAATCTTTAGGGTTGTTTTAGCATTTCTAGTCCTAAATCTCGCTGCTGTAATTGTTGTCTTAATAACATTTGTTCTTTTAATTTATATTTCTGAAAAATTTCCAAAGAACTCTTTATGGAAACATAAATCGATGCATTATTTCAATAAATATATCTTTAATTTCTTGTACCGTGTAAAACCAATAATCATCGGTAAAGAGAATTTACCAAAAGATAATAATTTTGTGGTTTATTCTAATCACATCGAATATACTGACTCCTTATATATCAAACAAGCATTTAAGGACTATCCTTTAGCATATGTGTCTAAAGAAGAGTTATTTAAAATTCCCGTTATGAAAAATATTTTAAGAGGTACCGGTTGTATTCCCTTATCCAGAAAAGCAGGAGACCGACAAGCTTTACAAGCCATTTTAGAAGCGATTAAAGCAATTAAAAGTGGTCAACCTTTTGGAATTTTTCCGGAAGGAACCAGAAGTCACTCAAATTCAGTGGCGGAGTTTAAAAGCGGTTCTTTTAAACTTGCCCAAAAAGCTGGAGCTGATATTGTCCCAGTAGTTTTATATAATATGCATAAAACAGTAGATTTCATAAAATTTATCAGGGCGAGAGTCTATGTTAAAATTCTCCCAGTGATAAAATACAAAGATTACAAAGATATGGAAACCAATGATTTAAGTTTAAAAGTTCATCAACTGATCGCTGATGAGTTAGAAAGGTTTAAATCAAGGGGTTTTTAGGAGATAACGATGCTATTTACTTTATTTTGGACATTTTTTAAAATTGGATTATTTACTTTTGGCGGGGGTTATGCAATGATCCCTTTTATTCATCGATACGCTGTAGAAAAGTATAAATGGATAACTGATGAAGAGTTTTTAAATATTATCGCCATTGCTGAATCAACACCAGGACCAATAGCTATCAACTCAGCGACATATATCGGTCACAAAGTAAAAGGTATTAAGGGCTCTTTTTTCGCAACTCTTGGAGTTGTAATCCCTTCAATGATAATCATTACTCTAATCGCGATGTTCTTTATTCAGTTTAAAGAAAACGTTTATGTAGAGTATGCTTTTAAAGGGATTAGAATTGGTGTCTCGATTTTGATTCTTAACGCTGCGATTAGAATGTATAAAAAACTTGATAAGACAATCTTGAGTTTTCTGTTAATTCTTGTCGGTTTTGCTTTAATCCTTTTTGAAATTTTACCAGTTATTTTAGTAATTGTCATCGGTGGAGCAATTGGCATCATCTACCAGATAACCATGGTTAGGGGGGATGAAAATGCTTGAGTTACTTGATTTGTTATGGACTTTCTTTAAAATCGGCCTGTTTACTTTTGGCGGCGGTTATGCAATGATTCCGCTAATTACTGAATCAGTGGTTGCTAAAGGCTGGCTAGAAACCTCGCAACTAATTGATTTTATTGCGATTTCCGAATCAACACCAGGACCTTTTGCGATTAATATTGCGACCTTTGTTGGTTTTAATCAAGCAGGAATATTAGGCTCTATCTTCGCCACTTTGGGTGTAGTACTACCTTCATTTATAATCATCGTAATCGTTGCTAAAGCCTTTAGTAAGTTTGCGACAAATAAATTTGTCCTTGGTTTTCTTAGAGGAGTTAAACCAGTGGTTGTAGGAATTATTTTTTCCGTGGCTGTTAGTTTTATCCTTCAAAACGTATTTAGTTTTTCGTTTAAAGAATTAGGTGACTTTATCTTTAAATGGAGTACAATCATTATTTTTATAGTCGTATTTGCGATGACAAGAATTTGGAAAAAAATTCACCCTATTTTCATTGTCTTAGTGTCAGGGATTATGGGGTTAATAATTTATGGATTAATATTATAAGGATGTGATTATATTGGAATTTGAGCTACAGATTATCAGATGGCTTCAAAGCATCAGAAACGCTTTTTTAGACAACCTGTTTGAATTCTTTACCCTATTTGGCGAAGAACTAGTAGTCATAGCCGTTTTAGGCGGAATTTATTGGTGTGTCAACAAGAAAGTCGGAGAAAGACTCGCTATTACAGTTTTTATTTCATTAGGTATTAACAGTTTGCTTAAAATCATCTTCATGAGGCCAAGGCCTTTCATGGCTGACGATTCAATCATCAATTTAAGACCAGAAACTTCAGGCGGATACTCAATGCCTTCTGGACATGCTCAAAGCGCTTCAACAGTATTCTTTGGCCTCTATCAATTCTTTAAAAAGCGTTACTTGTTGATTGTTGCCATTGTGATTACCGTTTTAGTAGCTATCAGCAGGATGTACATTGGTGTTCATTACTTAAGCGATGTTTTAGTAGGTGGATTACTCGGTATTCTAATTGCTTATTTAATGTATCGCTGGATTGGTAAAAAAGAGAACTTAGCAAAAATCTATCTCTACATCTTCATTATCGCAATTGTTGCATTGTTGTTTACCTATGGATATAACTTTATTACCTTAAATAAAGAAGTTTTTGAATCATCCCAATATTATTTCAATACTGAAGCAATTTCTAAAATGCTGGGAACTTTAGTAGGATTCGTAATTGGCGTTAAAATTGAAAAACAATATGTCAATTTCGAAAATCACACTATAATTTGGAAAAATGCCGTGAGAGTCATTTTAGGAATAGGGATAATATTCCTAACCAGAATCGTTTTTAAAGAAATCTTTCATCTGATTGCTAATCCCGAACAGCTAGTTGATGATCAACCATTTTTATCTATACTAGCAAGCTTCTTTGATTTTCTCAGATATGTTATAATGGTAGTAGTAGGAATCGGCATTTATCCAATGCTATTCAAGAAAATTAAAATTTAAGGAGGATTGAAAATGCAAATCACTAATAATACTTTGTACGATAAAGAATTAATCTTAAAGTACAATCGGTTTTATCTAAAATCTTACATGATTAAAAATTTCATCATCATTACGATAATATCATTTGCTTTCATCATCTACATGTTAGTAGAAGCAGAATGGGGTTATGCAGCCTTGCTCTTAGGAATACTTGTTGCATACTATGTTTTAACCCTAGCGATGCAGAAACTCACGACTAACAAGATGCTTAAACGATCACCGCTTGTAGAGAATCCTCTTTTGCAAACATATGTATTTACTGAAGAAAGTTTCAATGTTACAAACGTTAATACATATACAGTTGATTACACTCAAGTACAGAAAGTTAGAGAAGGAAGAGACTTCTTTATGGTACAAACAAACGATAGAAAGACCTATATTGTTGACTTTAAAGGCTTTGAGAGCATCGAAGAGAGAGATGAACTAGCACAGTTCTTTAACGTGAAATTTAACTTAAAATTACGATAAATAGTTACTGCGAATCAGTTATCTAGCAAATAACTGATTTTTTTATTTACTTTTTTCAACTAATGTATTATAATTATACTACCCAGTCTAAACCAGGTGGTATAATGAGGTGATTAATTTTGAAAAAAAGCGATAGAACCCAGTTGCTATTAGAGAATAAAGAACTTTTTAATGCAGTTGTAGATGAGTTTGCAAGCAAAACTTATGTTGACGCTTCGATTAATGAAATTATTAAAAGAGCAAATTATAACAAGGGTAGTTTTTATTATCGTTTTGATAGTAAACAAGACTTGTTTTTTGCTTTGATGGACCACATTATTGTTGAACAGATATCTCTATTTAGGGAAAAAAATTATAGTATAAGCAGAATGAATAAAATCGAAGACACTCTTTTTGAGCTATACAGTAATTTAATATCCTTTCATGCCTATAACAAAAAGTTTTATAATATAATCACTAAATATTTAGGTGATCCTGAAACAAATAAAATGATTACCGAAAACTGCGCAGGACCGTTGATTAATCGTTTTTTAGTTCACCTTAATCGTTTTTCAAGTTTACCGCATTTTGAAAATTTGCTTATGGTTGTAAAAAACCTTTACTATAATTTTCCAGCTAACTTTTTTATTGATCATGATGTCGATAAGAAACTTAAAGATCTTGTGAATTATTTGGTGGCTTATGATCACAAATTATCAAAAAAACCACAAAAGTCTATAAGAATAGAAAATTTTGTACTAGAAGAAAGAGTTACATATATATTAACCAATCAATTAGATTTTACTTATCCAAAGGACTGGATTTCGATTGCGCATGATTTTTTATATTCTAAGGAAATTGTCAGAGAATTAAAAAAGAAAGTCAGTTTCTTCGATCCAGGTTATAAAATGCTGGTTTTGAAATTAATTAAAAAAAGCATTAAAGATATCAATTATTATCAAAAGTTCATTAATAGAGACATTATCAGATGTGTTAAAAGAAACAAAGATTTTGAAATATTTTTGTTGCTAATTCTATTTAGATCACTCCAAGAATCACCTATTATTGTAATAGATAATATATTTGACAAATTTTCTCAAGCTGAAATCCAACTCTTTTTCTTTGATATCTTGCCAATTATCACTAAAACTAGTAAAATAGTGGTGTTGAGTGATGAATATGAATTTACTCCTGATATTCCTAAATTTTTTATTTTGAATGAATCCATGGAATTAATTGAACATAGCGCAGATAAATTACTTTCAAAATTAAACAACTCATTATTGATTGATTATATTGATGATGAATACCTTCATACAGAAATAATTGAAAAATCGTATTTGTCTACATTTGATTTTCATCAATATATAAATAAATACAAACATGTAAACATTAGGACAATTACTCGAATTAGTTATGAGAGTTTAGTTAAAAGTGAGGAACTAATATGAAAAATATTATTAAAATATTTAAAAACGACTTTAAAAATTACGCTGAATACCGAATATTACACATGATTGTTATTGTCTCGATTCTTTTTGGTTTGGCAATGGGATTTTTCAGTCAAATTGAACCCTTATTATTTATTTATCTTTCCCTTTTCATCATTCCCGTTATTACCCATTCCATCATTACTTTTGTCGATAAAGAAGTAAATAACGAGGAAATATCAAAAACGTATAATACAACAGAAATAATTATTGGAAAACTCTTTGCAGCTCTTGTTTTACAACTAATATCGCTAGTTGTATATTTATTTATCATCTATTTTGTCTTAAACATGCACTTGAGTTTAATTCTGTTTTTATTAGCCTATATCCTTGGTCTACTAGTTCACATTGTAATTGGGATATCCATTACGATTATCAGTAAAAATGATGTTAAAATGACAGTTTTTTATTGCTTATACATCGTCATATTCTCGCTGATACCTTTTATCTACTTAATGAACCTTTTGCCAGAAACACTCGGTTATTTATTTATTTTCTCACCGGCGTATCTATCTTCAGTACTTTTAGAGAACATCTTCTTTGGATATTTATTCTCTGAACTATTGCTGGTAATCTTGGCCGTTGTTTTACAATTGATTGTATTCGCGGGATTAATATTTTTTGTAATTAAACCTTATTATAAAAACAAGTAGTAATTGAGGTAATTAATGATTAAATTTTTTGAAGATAAAAAGCTTTTTCATCTCCAAACCAAGAATACTTCTTATATATTACAAATTTTACCCAAGGGCCATCTTGGGTGTTTGTACTATGGCAATAAATTGGATTATGATACGAATTACGCAGCTTTAGAACTAAAACATCAAATTGAGATTGGTTCTCAAGTTATCTATGATTCAACTGATAAAACCTTTAATCTAAATACAGCTTTTCTAGAAATGCCAACCTTTGGCAAGGGGGACTTTCGTGAACCAATGGCCCACTTTCGTTTCCAGGACGGTTCAAGATTAACTGACTTTTTATATCTTGATTATCAAATTACTGAAGAAAAACCTCTTTTTCCTGAAATGCCAGAAACTAGAGGCGATAACAAAGCCAATTTAGTAATCAATTTAGTTGATAATATTCGGAAACTAAGAATGGAGTTATATTATTCTGTCTATGAAGAAGAAGATGTAATTACTAAAAGAGCAGTTGTGATAAATGAAAGCGAACAAGACTTAACAATTGAAAAAATCATGAGTATGAATCTAGATATCATCGATGATGATTACTCTTTAACTAGTTTTGATGGCGCTTGGATTAAAGAAAGAATGATTAACCGTCAAAAAATCGCTCCAGGGATTATTAAAATCGATTCTAAAAAAGGCGTGTCATCTGCAGATCACAATCCTTTTATAATTATCGCTAACGAAAAAACCAATGAGGAATACGGAAAATGTTATGGCATATCACTAATCTACAGCGGTAGCTTTGAAGCAATAATCGAAAAGAATCCTTATTCGCAAATTCGCGCCCAAATGGGAATAAACTCTTTTGACTTCTATTGGCTGCTTAAAGCCAAAGCTAGATTCGTAACGCCTGAAGCTGCCTTGAGTTTCAGCGCAGAAGGCTTTAACAAATTAAGTTTGAATTTTCATAACTTAATTAATAATCAGATAATTAAACCGGACTATAAGAATCAAGAGCGTCCGGTTTTATTTAATAACTGGGAAGCTACCATGTTTAATTTCAAGCAAAATAAACTCCTAAATTTAGCTAAAAAAGCGAAAAAGTTAGGTGTTGAGTTATTCGTGCTTGATGATGGTTGGTTTGGCAAAAGAAATGACGATACCTCTTCACTTGGCGATTGGTTTGTCAATAAACAAAAATTGCCTCTAGGGATTGATAAGTTAGCTCATAAAATTAATAACCTGGGAATGAAGTTCGGAATATGGGTAGAGCCGGAAATGGTAAATTATGATTCTCTGCTTTATAAAAATCATCCTGATTGGGTCATCAGTCATCCGAAGTATAAAGCTTCATTGGGAAGAAACCAATTAATCCTTAATCTTGCAAAAACAGAAGTTGTGGATTATTTGGAAAACACCTTATCCGAGTTGTTTTCAGGTTCTAAAATTGCTTATTGTAAATGGGACATGAATCGTAACTTCTCTGATTTATTTGCGGATAATTTAACAAATCTTGAACAAGGAAAGTTAATCCATCTTTATTATCTAGGACTATATGATTTATTGAAACGTTTAACCGACAAATTTCCTGAGATCCTTTTTGAATCTTGTGCCAGCGGAGGAAATCGTTTTGATCTAGGCATGCTTTATTACATGCCCCAAATTTGGGCCTCTGACAATACTGACGCTCATTCAAGGTTTTTAATCCAATATGGAACTTATTATGGTTATAAACAATCGGTTATGGGTGCTCACGTCAGCGATAGTCCATCCCAACAAGTTTTAAGGAAAACACCACTAGAAACTAGATTCAATATTAGTGCTTTTGGGCTTTTAGGTTATGAGTTCGATATCTCTAAACTTACTAGCTTTGAAACCAAAGTAATCAAAAGGCAAATCGAATATTATAAACGTCATCGCCAGCTTTTACAATTTGGTGATTTATATCGTTTGAAAAATCCGTTTGAAACCAATGAAATGCAATTAGTTGTCGTTTCTAAAGATAAAAAAGAAGCTATTTTAGGTCTTTTTCAGACCTTACAAGAACCGAATGCAAGTTTTGACAAAATCGCTTTACCCATGCTCGATGCCAATAAAACCTATCGAATTGAAGTTCGCGAGCAATTTTTCAATCTCGATACATTCGGTTATCTTATCAAACATGCTTTACCAATTAAGTTGAATTCCAGAGGTTGGCTTTTTCATCTCTTGAAGAATCGTTATTTATTCAAAGCAGAAAGTGATCAAGTAATAGTATCGGGAAAAACACTTGCTAAATATGGGTTTATACCTAAACAAAAATATATCGGTACTGGTTATAATGACTCGATTAGATTAATGGGAGATTTTGGCTCTCGACTATATTATATTTCTGAGGTGGAAGATGAAAAGAGAAATTAAAGGTTTAAATTATGATTGGTATTTTAAGGATAACTTTTCGGAAAAATATCTGGAAGAAACCTTCGATTTTAAAAGTTTTTCTTTAGTAAATATACCACATACAATGAAAGAAGTGCCTTTGGCTTACTTTAACGAAAAAGTATGCCAATTTGTTGGCACTTATTTCAAAGAGTTTGAAATTGATGAAAGTCAATTACAAGCTTGTTTGTTTCTGGAATTTATGGGAATTATGAATAAATCATCTATCTATCTAAATCATCAGTTGATCAAAGAAAACGAAGGAGGATATACACCTTTTTCTATCAGGATTGATGAGTTTGTTAAACCGGGTAATAATCTGTTAAAAATTATCGTCGACGGCAATGAAATAGCCGATGTCCCGCCTTTTGGTGGCTTAGTTGATTATCTGCCTTTTAGCGGGATTTATCGTGAGGTTAATTTAATTTGTAAACCTAAGAATCATATCGAAGATTTAAGGATATTCGCTGAAGATATCAATGTAAACATTCAGTCGGAGATGTTATTAAATTTAATCATTAAGCTTAATGACAACCAAGAAAAATATCAAGTAAAAGCAGAAATTTATGATGAACATAAATTGATTATGGAACATGTTTTCCAAGATGAAATCGAGGGAAACGAGATCTTCTATGCTAAAGTATCCGATATCACAAGATGGTCGGTCACAACACCTAAACTTTATCAAATCAAAGTGATGATTATCAAGAATAGTGAAATCATTGATTGCATTACCCAAAACTTTGGTTTTAGAACAGTGCTTTTTACTGATAACGGTTTTTTGCTGAATAATGAAAAAGTTAAACTGATGGGCTTGAATCGTCACCAATCATATCCCTATGTCGGATATGCAGCGCCAAAGTCCCTCCAAGAACTAGATGCAGAAATTTTGAAAAACCTCGGTTGTAATATTGTGAGAACTTCACATTATATGCAAAGCGACCATTTTATCAATAAGTGTGATGAATTAGGTATTTTAGTTTTTGAAGAAGTGCCAGGCTGGAATTACATTGGTAATGAAAACTTCAAAGAATTAACCTTTAATAATTTAAAAACGATGATTAATCATCATTTTAACCATCCTTCGATATGTTTGTGGGGCGTCAGGATTAATGAATCAAAAGATGATGATGAATTTTATCAAGAAACTAATAAAATTGCTCATGAATTAGATCCTACCAGACAAACTGGAGGAGTCAGGAATTTCAAAAAAAGTAATTTACTAGAAGATGTCTACACCTATAACGATTTTTCTCACAGTGGTGATAATGCTGGGTTAGAAGCTCCACAAAAAGTAGCAGGAATCAAATGTCCTTATCTAGTAACTGAATATAACGGCCATATGTTTCCAACTAAAAAAACTGACGCTATTGACAAAAGAGTTGAGCACTCATTAAGACATTTAAACGTAATTGAATATAATTACTATTACGATAATATCTCCGGCGCTATCGGTTGGTGTATGGCTGATTATAATACACATTTCCAATTTGGTTCTAATGACCATATCTGTCATCATGGTGTATTAGATATTCATCGCACAGAAAAATACGCAGCTTATGCTTATAAATCTCAAAAAAAACCTGAAGAAGAAGTGGTGTTGTTTGTTGCTAGCAATTTAATTGCAGGGGATTATGATCAAATGAAAATCCCTGAAGTTGTCGTTTACACTAATTGCGACTACATTAAAGTCTATCGCAACGACCAATATATCGACACTTACTATGGCGATTATGATAATTACAGTTACCTTCCGTATTCGCCAATTATTATTGATGATTTAATTGGCGATTTGCTAGTTGCTAATGAAGGTTATTCTGAAAAAAATGCTAAAAGAATCAAAAATGTCCTTTTGAATTTTAATAAATATGGTATGGATATGCCTTTAAAGGCTAAACTTAATGTCGTAAAGCTGATGCTGGTAAACAAAATGAATTTTTCTGATGCAGCAAGATTATTCGGTATTTATCTAGCCAATCAAGAAATGACGCCTGTGACTTTTAGATTTGAAGGTTATCTTGATGATCAATTAGTTAAAACTGTTTATCGTGGCCATATGACAGAAAGCGAAATAATTGTTTCACCTGATACAGTTAGTCTTGTTCACGGAAATACCTATGATATGGTGCGAGTAAAAATCGAACAAGTGGATCAATTTAAAAATATCCTAGATTATGGCAATGAAGTTATCAGCGCTAGCGTGACCGAAGGCTTAGAAATTGTTGGGCCAAAAACCCTAGCTTTAAATGGCGGTAGTTCAGCTATTTATTTAAAAACAACCGGTAAAAAAGACAAGGCGATTTTAAACATGAAGTTTAACAATTATCCCGCACAAAAATTTGAATTTACAATAAAAAAGGAATCCTAGATTTTATTCTAGGATTCCCAGACTGTTGACAAAGTACCTTAGA
>DIGF01000020.1 GCA_002419505.1 Caryophanales bacterium UBA5729 | reverse complement strand
TTTACACATAATTCTTGACACTACCGTACATTTTTTTCTTTTTCATAATATAATTTACACTATTTAACAATTAAAGGGTAATATTATGGTAATTAATTGACTAAGACTTAGTGGGCTTTTTAATTTCATTATACCATTGTTTTATATCAAAGATTTCTTTTGAACTTACTGAATGACCTTCGCCATAAAAACCGTTTTTTATTTTTGCATTGTTATTCTTAAAAATGCTTACTAGTCTTTTTGTTTCACCAACTTCAACAAGGGGATCATTAGTCCCGGCCGTTATTAATAGGGGCATTTGTTTTTGATCAGAAACATCGGTGTCTTTCAACGGAATCATTGGATGCATTAAAACAACACCTTGAAACAAACCACCATAACGGTATAGTAAGGAACCTAAAATATTTGCGCCATTTGAATAACCAATTGCAATAGTGTTCTCTAGACTAAGATTATGTTCTTCAAGAAAATCAATGATAAAATCATACAGCCTAGTAGTTTCAAAGAATAAATTTTCAGTGTCAAAAATTCCTGGGGCAATTCTTTTAAAAAAACGATTCATTCCATTCTCATTAATGTTTCCTCTAATACTCAAAATATTAGTATGCTCATCAATTTCATAACCTAAGTGAATTAAACTATTTTCATTTCCTCCAGTGCCATGTAAAAGAATTAATAAACTCTTAGTATTCTTAGATATATACTTATGAACCATTTTGATTTTTCATCTTACAGGTTTTACCAATTTTTACTAATGCTCGCTGAAGCGTTCTCTCTTCTGCTTCGTCTAAAATATCAAGGATTTCTCTCATGTTTTTTGCGTGTAATATAAAGATTTTATCCATAAGGGCTCTACCTTTTTCACTTAATTCTAAAACATAACTTCTTCGATCTTTTTCCGACTGTTTTTTTATTATATAACCCTTGTTAACTAGATTTTCAACGACATACGTCATTGAACTATTTGGCACTAAAACTTTATCAATCACACCTTTTAAAGTTAAAGAATCTTTATGATAAAGAGCCTCTAAAACTCCAAATTCCGATACGTTAAGCCCGTATTCAAATACGTCATCTCTAATTATTTTTTCTAAAGAATTGGCGGCTCTAAATAAAACTGTTATGGTTTTCAAATCATTCATGATTATACTCCTTTTTTATATCTAAATTACTTCTAACCGTATTGATTGGTCGGACGATATTTTCAATGTATGCTTTTTTTTCTCTAAATTTTGGAGGTAAAGCTAAAGTTTCTCCTAAAGTTTCATAATCCTCTTGATCATCTATAAAACCTGGTCCTTCTGTAGCAAACTCGAATAATATACCTGGATATAATCTGGTGTACAAAGATTTGAAATAAAACCTGTCAACATAGCCTGAATGTCTAGCGCCTATCTTGTCTAATTTCTTAATCCAGTTGTTTAACTCAGTGCGATCTTCTATTCTAAATGCTACATGGTGAACAGCTCCAAAGCCTTGCCTACCTCTTGGTAAATCTGATTTTTCAACTATTACACTCGCTCCATTACCGCCAATACCCATTTGATATAGCATATATTTGTTTTCGTTCTTTAAATGTTTCATATCCAAATACTCTGTTAAAACCTTATTAACATATTCTACATTAGAAATTCTAAGAAAAATGGGACCTAAACCTATAATGGCATAATCATTAGGTACAGGACCTTTTTTCCAAGGAATTCCTGGTTTTACTCCTTCAATATTTTCATCAGAAAACAAAGCGTATTGTTGCTTATCAAAATCTTCAAAAAATAATACTTTTCGATCAAACAATTGAGAAGGTTGTTCATAATATATTCCATAATGATTAAATCTTTTCACCCAGTAATCAATAGCTTTATCATCTTTAACTCTTAAACCGATTCTACCAATTTCATCAGAGCCTAAATTTTTTTCTTGGATATCTTGAAAATCAAAAAATGTTACATCTGTTCCTGGATTACCTTCGTCATCAGCAAAAAATAAATGATATGTATTAATATCATCTTGATTAATGGTCTTCTTAACTAATCTCAAGCCTAAGATAAAAGTAAAAAAAGAATATATTTTTTCAGCGCTACTTGTTATAGCGGTAACATGGTGAACTCCTATTAAATCTTTCATAAAAATACCTCCTGAATTGTTAATATTATATTTCGAATTCGAAATATATTCAAGCGATTTGCTCAAGATGTTTGTTATAACCTAAAAAATATTAATCACCTTTACTTACTTTTTAATTATGATACTAGTCAAAAAAAATCTAGACAAATAGATAATCTTTTTACAATACGCAATGATGATATCACTATTTATAGGGATAGATAAGCGTTTTAAATTTATTGAAATTTTACTTGATCACTCATTATACATGCCGGACAATAAAAAAAGCTGAATACTCAGCTTTTTACTTATGACCTTCTTTAGGCACTATACAGATAAACTTAAATATCTCACTTCCAACGTTTCTAAACTGATGAAGCGTGTTGCTTGGAACATAAGCATAGGAGCCCTCTTCTACAGCGTTTGCTTTTCCATCAATCATAAGTTCACCTTTTCCAGATATAATAAAATTTATATGTGGCCAAGGATGTTCGTGTTTAGGAGTATAACCTTCTTTTTCAACTTCAACAACTCTCATTACATAATCATGCCACCCATTTTCTTCGTTAACTAAAACTTTCATTCTAGAATTCTTAGCTTCAGGGTTATTTATAGGTTTTGATTCTAATTTTTTTATGTTTCCAACTACCATGCTATCACCTCTAATATTTATTATATAACATTTATAAAAAAAACCGCAATTTAAAGAAATAAAAAATGGTGGAAATCCACCATTTAATAATTATTTTAGAGTTTGATTGATAAAATATAATTCTTTGTCATAAGCTGCTACATGATCTTCTAGAATCATTACAGTTCCAAAATCGTCAACCTCATCAGCCGCAGCTCTTATTTTGATAGCTAAATCTTTCAGATACATAAAATCTTGTTTAACTATCTCAAAAGCCTTTGCAGTTTCAACATCTTTGCTTTCCAATTCTTTAACCTTGGTAATTTGCAAATACTCTTTTACCGATGCCATAGGGTAATCTCCAAGCATTTTAATTCTTTCTGCGGCTTCATCATACGTTTCAAACAAAGCATCGTATAAAGCTTCTAGATGTTCATGTACAGCTTTAAAATTCTTTCCTGTAACATTCCAATGTAAATTGTGAAACTTAACATTCATAACTGATAAATCAGCTACATATTGATTTAATAGTTCAATAACTTTTTTCATGTGTAATCCTCCTTTTATAATTTATATATATTATACCATATTTTTCATCTAAAAGCAAAAAATTGAACTGTGTAATTCGCTGCGAGATTAATTTTAAAAAACCCAATTATCCAGTTATATCAAGAAAAATTACATTTCTATAAGAGTCGTTAATCAAAAAATATTGCGAATAGTCAAGATTAAAACCTTTTTAGTTAGCATATGCTGACTTTGTAAGCATATCGCTTCAGTATACATGGTTTTTCTAATATAATATAGATGTAGATATAAATTAAAACTATTTACAATTCTAAGGAGGTATCTATATGCTATTCGAGAAATTTGATCCTTTAAAAGGTGAGATGCTCCAAATATTAGATCATAAAGGAATAATCATTAATGATAAATTAGAACCCAAAATTGCAAAAGAAAAATTGCTAAAAATGTATAAAACTATGGTTTTAGGTAGAGTTGCAGATGAAAAAGCTCTACAATTTCAAAGACAAGGCAGAATGCTTACTTACGCTCCTAACATAGGCCAAGAGGCTGCACAAGTTGGCCCTATGGCGGCTGCTAAAGATGAAGATTGGTTAGTTTTAGCTTTTAGAGAATTTAATGCAATGCTATATAAAGGAGTTACTCTAGAACAAGCTTTTCTATATTGGTATGGAAATGAACTAGGTTCAAAATATGATGATAATGTAAAAGTTCTTCCGATAAATGTTCCGATTGGTTCGCAAATAAATCATGCTGCAGGTTTAGCTTATGCAAGTAAACTTCAAAAAAAGGATGAGGTTGCCATTGTTTTCATCGGTGATGGAGGAACAAGTCACGGTGAATTTCATGAAGGTGTAAACTTCGCTGCCACATATGATTTGCCAATGATAGTCATAATTCAAAATAATCAATATGCAATTTCCACTCCAAGACATAAAGTAATTAAGTCTAAAACTTTAGCACAAAAGGCTATTGCTTATGATATATTCGGAATTCAAGTTGATGGAAACGATCCATTGGCGATGTTTGTTGCTGTTGAAGAGGCTAGAAAAAGGGCAATTAAAGGAGACGGTCCCACTATTATTGAAGCTGTCACTTACAGAATCGGCCCTCATACAACTTCAGATAATCCCAAATTATATCGTGAAGATAAAGAAGTTGAAGAATGGAGCAAAAAAGATCCTATATTTAGATTTAAACGATATTTAATCGATAAAAAATATTGGACTGAAAAAGCTGACGAGCAACTGTACGAAGAGCATAAACAAACTGTACTAGAGACTTTTAAAAAAGTTGAAGAAACAGGTGAAGTTCCTTTAGAAGATATTTTTAAATATACTTATGAAAAGATGACTTCAAATCTTAAAGAACAAATGGCTTACTACCAAGAGTTTCTAGACAAAAAAGGTGAAAATAATGGCAAATAAAACTATTTTACAAGCTATTAACGAAGCCCTAGATCAAGCTATGGAAAAAGACGAATCTATCGTTGTTTATGGCGAGGATGTAGGATATGAAGGCGGTGTTTTTAGAACAACTGCAGGTTTACAAAAAAAATATGGGGAAGGTCGAGTTTTTGATACCCCTATCGCTGAAGCGGCAATTGTAGGTAGTGCTGTAGGAATGGCCATAAATGGATTAAAACCCGTAGTTGAAATGCAATTTTCCGGATTTAGTCTCCCTGCGTACAATCAAATCGTTACGCATGTTGCTAGATTTAGAAATCGTTCAAGAGGAAAATATCATTTACCAATGGTTATTAGAATGCCATACGGTGGAGGTGTAAAAGCTCTAGAGCATCACTCAGAAAGCTTAGAAACATTATATGCTCATATTCCGGGATTAAAATTAGTTATACCTTCTACACCATATGATGCAAAAGGCTTATTGATTGCGGCTATTAATGACCCCGATCCTGTTATTTTTATGGAACCAAAAAGGATTTATAGAGCTTTCAAACAAGAGGTGCCAGACGAGCTATATGAAGTGCCGCTTGGAAAAGCTAGGATTGCTAAAAAAGGCGAGGATATTACTATTATCGCTTGGGGGGCTTTAGTTAGAGAAGTTGAAAAAGCTATGGAACTAGTTCCTAATATCAATGCTGAAATTATTGATTTAAGAACCATATCACCAATAGATCAAGAAACTATAATCAACTCAGTCAAAAAAACTGGAAGAGTGTTAATTGTTCATGAAGCAGTTAAGTCTTTTGGACCGGCTGCTGAAATAATTTCAATAATTAATGAGAAGGCTTTCGTTTACTTAGAAGCAGCTCCAAGAAGATTAACTGGCTTTGATATTACTGTTCCTCTGCCAAAAGGCGAAAATCATTTTATTATTGAACCTAAACAAATTGCTTATGAAGTCAAAAACATTATGGCTTTTAAAGCTTAAGGAGGTTAACAATGTATAAATTTAAATTTGCAGATATCGGTGAAGGTATTCATGAAGGAAAAATTCTAGAATATAATTTTAAAGTTGGCGATATGATTAAAGAAGGAGAAACTTTAGTTGTTATTGAAACTGATAAAGTTAACGCAGAAATACCAATTCCAGTAGATGGAAAAATTATTGAACTTGGGCCAAAAGAAGGCGAAATCGTTCATGTTGGTGATATTTTAGCCGTCATTGATGACGGTACTACCGATAATAAAATTAGCCAAGAAACTCCAGATGAAGAGAATGAAAATGACGAAGCTGGAGTTGTTGGTAAACTTGAGGTGTCGGAAGAAATTATAGCATCTGCGACAAGTGATGAAGAAAATCTAGGTAAAAACGAAAGAGTTCTAGCTACTCCTGTAGCAAGAAAACTAGCTAATGATTTAAATGTCGACATAAATAAAATTAAAGGTACAGGTGAACATGGCAGAGTATTAAGAACTGATATTGAAAACTTTAATAACAATGGTTCCATATCAACGGTTAGTAGTAAAAAAATTGAAACACCAAAAATACAAACGCTTGAAAGTGATCGTAGAGAAAAAATATCTACTTTAAGAAGAAGCGTTGTTAAAGCAATGACTTTATCGAAACAAATCATACCTCATACTACTCTTATTGATGAACTTGATGTTACCGAATTAGTTAAGTTTAGAGAAAACTATAAAGAAAGAGCCAAAACAGAAGGTGTTAAGCTTACATATATGGCATTTATTATTAAAGCTCTTGTAACAACCATTAATGATTTTCCTGTGTTTAATAGTTCTTTCGATCATGAGAATGAAGAAATTATTTATCGCGCAAATATAAATGTAGGTATTGCAGTTGATACTCCTGATGGGTTAATAGTCCCTAACATTAAAAACGCTGATAAGTTAAGTTTATTTGAAATAGCACAAGAAGTCGATCGTCTTGCTACTCTAGCAAAGGAACGAAAAATCCAATTAAATGACCTTCAAAACGGAACGATTACAATTACTAATTTTGGTGCTTTTGATGCTATCTCAGGAACTCCTGTTATTAAATATCCCGAGGTTGCTATTCTTGGTATCGGAAAAATATCCAAGAAACCAATTGTCATTAACAACGAAATTGTTATCGGTGATATTATTCCCCTATCCTTAACTTTTGATCACAGAATTATTGATGGCGCTGACGGCGGTAGATTTATGATGACTTTTAAAAAGTATCTTAAAGATCCGTTGTTGTTATTGATGAGTGGCAGGTGATTAATATGAAAGAATATGATGTGATAATACTCGGTTCTGGCCCTGGAGGATATGTTGCAGCAATCAAAGCAGGACAAAAAGGATTAAAAGTTGCAATTATTGAAAAGGATTCAATCGGCGGTGTATGTTTAAATTGGGGATGCATACCAACTAAATCTCTTTTAAAAAGCGCAAAAGTTTACACAGAATTTATGAACGCTAAAGAATATGGTATTAATGTTTCTGACAAAACTTCTATTACACCTGATTGGTCGGCAATAGTAAAAAGAAAAGATCGAATTGTCAGGCGTTTGACTGGCGGAGTGAAGTCTTTACTAATAAAAAATAATGTGGATATTTATAATGGTGAAGGTATTGTGCTAAACAAAAATCAAATTAAAATTAATGATGAGATTATTCAAGGCAAATATCTTATAATTTCCACAGGAGCATCTCCTTTATTTCCACCAATTAAGGGAATAGATAAAGCATTTGAAAACAAGTTTTTACTAACAAGCAAAGAGATTCTCAATCTAGAAGACATCCCTAAAGAACTAGTAGTTATTGGTGGCGGGGTTATCGGTCTTGAGTTTGCAACAATATTCAATGCTTTTGACACAAAAGTAACTATTGTTGAAAAGGAAAAAGATATATTGACAACAATAGATGATGATGTTCGTATAAGCATGTTAAAGGTTATTAAAAAATCGAAGATTGAAATACTAACTGAATCCTTGGTTACTGAAATCAAGTCTGATGGAATTTCTTACAAAGATAAAGAGGGTAATGAAAAAAACCTAAAAGCAGATAAGGTTTTATTATCAGTTGGCATGAAAGCTAACAATTCTAGCTTTGAAGATCTAAATCTTAAAATGAATAATAATTTTGTAATTGTAAATGAACAAATGAAAACATCCATTGATAATATTTATGCCATAGGCGATGTTAATGGAAAAATGATGTTAGCTCACGTTGCGAGTCATCAGGGTTTAGTTGCAATAGCTGATATACTTGGCGAAAAAGAATATATAAACTATGACCAAGTACCTTCTGCAATCTACTCATTTCCAGAAATTGCACAAGTTGGCTTAACAGAAAAAATGGCCAAAACAAAAGGAATTGAATATACAGTGTCACAATTTCCTTTGCAGGCCAACGGAAAAGCATTATCCGCAGGCGAGAAAGATGGATTTATCAAAATAATTGCTTCTAAGCCATATAATGAAATTATTGGTGTTCACATATTGGCGGACAATGCTAGTGATTTAATTTCCGAAGCTGTAATTACAATGAAATTAGAAGGTACGGCTGATGAGATTGCTAAAACTATCCATCCTCATCCTACAATTTCCGAGATTTTTCATGAAGCTGCGTTAGGAATAATTGATAAGCCTATACATATTTAAAAACAAAACTGTACTTTTTTTAAGTACAGTTTTTATTTATTATTTCCTTCAATATTAATGAATATTCCTTAGTATAGAATCTTGTTCCTAACAACTTTTGGAAACGAGCGTCTTCAACAAATGTCACAATTCCTTTATCAACCAAAATTTTAGTACTTTGTTTTGCATCATCTATAATGGTTTCAAATTTAGATGTTTTACCAAAATTCCAATCCCATGTTTTATATTTGTTTTCTGCTAATAAGGATATATCTTTTACTTCTTCTTCTGAAAAAGTAATTTTTGCAGGTTTAATATCTCTTAACTTTATCACAAAAGCTATGATTTTTTCGATAACATCGTCAATAATTACTTGTGGATCTAAAAAATCTGAAATATTGACAACTTCTTGTTTATTCGAAAAAATATAATTACCAGCTAAAGAATTTTTGTTTTTGATAAGAGCCTCCTCAATAATTCTTAAATCGGTGTTAAAAAGAATAGTACCATGATGAAGTAATTTTTTGTTTATGAAAGCTTGTGCGTTTCCAGAAATTTTTTTATTATTAACAAAAATATTAGATTTTGGTTTAAAAATTGCATCGATACCTAATTCTTGTAAAGCTAATATTATTGGCTTCAAAAAATATTCATAGTCATTAATCCGATTATGATAGTCAGAGGTTAAGTAAGAAAAATTGATAGTGTTCATATCTTGATAAATAGTACCCCCGCCGGAAATTCTTCTTATGATAGGGATGTCTTTATGAAAGTATTCTGGGCTTACCTCTAAGAAAGGATTTTGATTTCTCCCGAAAACAAAAGCCTTTTGACTCTTCCATACGAAAAAAATGTCCTCTTCTAAATTTCTTCTTAATAAAAATTCCTCGGTAGCCAAATTGAAATGCGTATCTATTGATTCGCTTATTATAACTGCCATTTTACTTTGCCAAAGATCCCATAGGATCCCAAGGCTTTAAAATTTTAGGTTCTTCTTCCCAAATTTTTAACTCAGATTCACTTAAATATTTTTTATTAATAACCGCTTGATAAACAAACTTATCAAACCAAGAATCCGAGGCTACAAAGTATCCTTTTTTTCCAGCCTTGTCTCCCCAACTATTTTCAATTTTATATTTTATTGGCAAATTATTTTTGCTTGCATAACCAGTGATAACCATTGCGTGATTCATTTGCGAGTGACCATAATCTAACATTGAGGCTTTATCAAGATTAAAATCTAACCTAAATATTTTTTCATAATCATAACGATCATCTGCCCATACACCTAAGTCTCGATCACCATAGTGTCCGACATCGCTGCCAAACCAAACAACTTCATCATCGTTTAGTTGAGCAATAATTTTCGCTTTAAGATCTTCCATTTTTATGTTTAAATATTTGATTTTTCTTCCTTCAATTACATTACCCAAATATGCAACTGTGTAAGTTTTGTTAAATGGCTTATCGTCAGTCGGAGCGTGTATCAAACTCACATAGTCATTCAATTTATCTCCAATATATTCTTTGAAGAATGCTGCAGGAGTTGTGTTTTCATTTAGATTATATTGCCCCTCTTTATCAACATATTCAAAATCAAAAACTTTAGGTGGATTACCAAAATTTGATATTAAAAACCCGTATAATTCTTTTATAGTTTGTGCTTTATATTTTTCTTTACTTGATTTGTTTTTCCTGGAATTACTGACATATTGTCTTAACTTCAAGTTTATAAATTGATTCATAATTCTTGTAGAAGAACTATTGGCAGTTTCGTCCATTGCATCCTTAGGAACAATCCCGTATTTCTCAATTAATGCCACAAACATATCCCATTGGCCACCATCTTGAATTCCAACTCTCACTAAATGTTGTAGTGTGCGATCATCCTTATCTGCATTAATAAAATCATCAACGCTGTTCAAAAAATAATTGATTTTTTCAAGTTTATCAAAAAATGCTACATAATTTTGTGACAGCTCAAAATCCTTCAACCCATATCTTTTAGCGATTATTTCTCTTAGTACATTTAATCCAGCAAAAATCCAACACCTCCCAGTTTTTTGTTGATTTGCAACTGGCAGTGTTTTGATTTCTTTGCTGAACTTAAATGTTGTTAATGGTGTGCTCTCCTGTTTCAAAGCGATTGTTTGAATCTCATTCTTGGTCAATGCTCTTTTTAAAACTAAATTTATTGGATCTTGATCCAATTCTTTATTCCACTTTTCAAGTTCTAAGATGTCTATTTTATTCATTCTTTTCACTCCTTTTAATTAATTTACAAAAGTTGGCATTGGTTGTATCTTTTTCGCCAAATCTTTCATTTCATATTTATATACAATAAATGACACAAAACCAGCAATCAAATCTGATGCAACAAAAGTATACCAAATACCATCGATTCCCCAGATATTAGTAAAAATGAATACTAAAGGAATAAATAATATAAATTGTCGAGACATAGCTACTAAAAAAGCCCTAACAGGATAACCCATCGCTTGATAAACGCTAGATAAAATGATTTGATAGCTGACTAGTAAAAAGCCAATGGAAACAATTCTTAAAGCCAAGGGGCCCTGGGTCATAAAAATAGGATTCTGTTCTTCAGAGAATAGAAGAAATAACTGCTTTGCAAAAACTAAAGCAATCGCAAATACGGCGATAAAATATATGATCATCAGCTTCTTTGTATAATGAATAACATCGTAAAGTCTCTGATACAATTTCGCTCCAAAATTGTAGCCGACAATTGGCTGCAAACCTTGAACTAATCCAAATCCAGGAAGCCATAAAAACATTATTAAACGGTTAATTACACCAAAAATTGAAATATAGATTTCTGGGCTATCAGGCACATACTTTTTAATTAAGTTATTAATTAATATAACTAAAATCGCGGCTAATGCATTTCTAATGAAAGAAGGAAAGCCGATAGCAGAAATTTCTCCCACCATCTTAAAATCGACTTCATGAATTTTTTTAAGATTAATTTGTAATTTTGATTTTTTAGATAAGGAAGCCGCAAAAACATAAATGAAAGAAGCGGTTTTGGCAATTATAGTCGCTATTGCAGCACCTTTAACACCTAAATTTAAACCCCAATCAAAAATAAATATTGGATCAAGGATAATGTTTACGCCCGCTCCAATTACCATGGAAATCATAGCTATTTTAGCTCTTCCTTCAGCTCTAGCTAGATTGTTAAAGATTACTGATAATGAGAAAGGTATTAAACCAATCAAAATATAAAAAAGATAATCATGCGCAAAATGTATATTACCTTCAGTTGCCCCGAAAAAATACAACATTTCATCAAGAAAAATCATACCTACAACAGCTATCAAGACTGATAACACAACGCCCATTAAGATAGCAGTATTGACACTTCTTCTCATTACTTCTTTATCATTACGTCCATATGCTCTAGAAAAAATTGATGAAGAACCGATACCAATCATTAATCCAAAGGCCATCACAATCATCTGAACTGGATTCGCAATTGATAAAGCCCCTATTGCAATATCGCCGGCACCTCTACCAACAAAAATGGTATCAACCAAATTATAAAGCGCTGTTACAATCATGGCGAATGTAGCTGGTATAGATAATTGTATTAAAGCTTTCTTAACATCTGTTTTCCCTAATAATTCAGACCTAGCTGCTTCCATTTTTTACCTCGCATGACATTTACGGCTAAAATACACGAAATTTGACTAAGAGAGTTAAAATCTCATAATATAGGCTTATATTCTTTAATTATTTGTTCAGCAACTTTAATTCCATCAACAGCCGACGTCATTATTCCGCCTGCATAACCAGAGCCTTCACCCATCGGATATACACCCTTAATGTTGCTTTCATAATTGTTATCCCTAACAATTCTTATTGGTGATGAAGAACGAGTTTCAAAGCCTGTTAGTATCGCATTATTCATCGCAAAACCTTTAAGTTTTTTATCAAAATCAATGATACCAGCTTTTAGAGTATCTGTGATATACTTGGGTAAGATTTCATTAAAATTAACGAATTTAGTCCCTGGTTTATATGTGGGAAGAACATCAAAAAAACTTTGACTTTCAGTATTATTAATGAAATCGCCTACTAACTGAACAGGAGCATTATAATTTTCTCCGCCGGACTTAAATGCTAATTTCTCTAAATTTCTTTGAAAGTACATGCCGGCTAGGACATCTTCAGATTCAAAATCTTCAAGTTTAACATTCACTAAAAGTGCTGAGTTTGAGTTTTTGTAATCGCGTTTACTCTCGCTCATACCATTAGTGACTACGCCGCCTTCTTCAGTTGAACCACAAACAACATAACCGCCAGGGCACATGCAAAAAGTATAAGCGCTTCTTCCGCTAGAGTCATGAAAAACAAATTTATAATCCGCGGCACCTAAACTTGGGTGATTAGAAAATTCTCCATATTGTGATTGATTTATCAGTTTTTGAGGATGTTCTATTCTCAGCCCAACAGAAAAAGGTTTGGCAGAAATATTAAATTCTCTAGATTTAATAAGTTCAAATGTGCTTCTCGAGCTGTGTCCTATTCCTAAAAGTAAAATCTCTGTTTTTATTACTTCTTTATTATTTACTACAATACCTGTAACCCTGTTTTTCTCAATTAAAAAATCAGTCATTTCCGTATCAAACTTTACTTCACCACCATAGCTGATGATTTCTTTTCTCATTAATTTGATAATTTCTTTCAGTTTATCAGTACCCACATGCGGTTTATTTATATACAATATTTCCTTATCCGCACCATAATTAACTAAAGTTTCTAATACAAACCGGCATCTTAAATCACTTATTGAAGTAGTCAATTTTCCATCGGAATAAGTTCCAGCACCGCCTTCTCCAAATTGAATAGAGGCTTTCTTTTCAAATTTTCTAGTATCTATAAAATTCTGATAAAGAATATCTCTTTGATCAACATCTACACCTTGTTCAATAATGATTGGTCTATATCCATTTTTTGCTAGCACATAAGCCGCAAATATTCCAGACGGACCAAAACCAACTATAACTGGTCTGTTCTTTAGAACAGAATTTCCGCTTTTAACATCAATATATTTTGTGTTTGGAGTTAAACTAATATGTTTATCTTTTAGCGCTAAAACTTCATTTTCTCGCTTTGTTGAAAAATCAACTGTATAGACGAAATTTATCGCACTTTTATGTCTTGCGTCAATCGCTTTTTTATAGATTGCTAACTCTAATATTTTATCTATTTTGTATTTTCTTTTAATCGTATTTATTAAATTTTCTTTTTCTATATCTTTATTAATTACCTGATCTAAAGACAATTTTATTTCAGTTACCCTAATCATTTCAACTAATCCATACTAGCATATTTACCGGCTTGATATCCGCTTGACCATGCCCATTGGAGATTAAAGCCTCCGCACCTACCATCAACATCCAAAATTTCGCCAGCAAAAAAAAGACCTGGAATCAACTTTGATTCTAAAGTTTTTGAATTCACATCATTAAGATTAACGCCTCCAGCAGTAATTTGAGCTTCTTCAAAATTCAAACTGCCAATAACTTTAATTCTTAAATCGAACAATAGATTTACAAGTTTTAATATTTTTGATTTATCGATATCTTTTATTAAAATTGAATTTTTTTCAATATTTGATTCTTTAACAAGTACATTTATAAATTTCTTATTAACTAGTCCAATTAAACTCTGTTCAATAGATTTATTCGGATTACTAAAAAATCTATCAATAAGTTTCGCTTTAGATACTGATTGAATTAGTACAACTCTTAGTTCAACATTTTTTCCTTCTAGTAAAAGTGAATTTGCTTTTCTGCTAAGCTCTAAAATAGTCGGTCCACTTATACCGTAATTGGTAAATAAGATGTCTCCATATTCAGATTGAATTAATTGTTCGTTTGAAATCAAATCAACTTGGCTATTAATTTTTACACCTGACAAATGTTTTAAATAAGGAAAATCCAATCTTAACTTGACTAAAGCAGGGAAAATATTCGTAAGCTTATGACCGAATGACTCAGCAATTTCATAACCCGATCCGTCACTGCCAGTTAGTGGCATGGCTTTTCCACCAGTGCTGAGTATCACTTTGTCCGCCTTAACCGTTTCTCCGTTAGCTCCTATAACGTAAAAATATTCGCTCTTTTTTTTAATTTGTTTAACATTGAACTCTAATTTAATCTCAATTTCTCTTTTTATAATTTCATATAAGAAAACATCAAGGAAACTTGAGGCTTGTTCGCTTAACGGAAAAGCTTTTCCTTCGTTCTCAATTTTAGGTAATATACCAATGCTTTCAAAAAAATCAATTGTTTGAAAATAACCAAAATGAGAATAAACTACTTTAACGAAATCTGGGTTATTATAATCATTTTCAGTCAGCAAACTATTAGTATAGTTGCATCTTCCATTGCCAGTTACCAATATCTTTTTTCCAATTCTATTATTTTTTTCTAAAATAATCACTCGATTATTGTGATTTTTCGCGCTTAAAGCTGCCATAATGCCGCTCGCGCCTCCACCGACAATAATGATTGTTGAATTTTTCAATATATCACCACACTTTATATAAAAATTATATCACAGTTTCAAATATTATTTGTTAATCGTATTCGGAAAAATTTTCTGACACATTTTGAGAGAATCTTTAGATAAATTGATATACTATTTTAAAATACCACTTCTAATCGCTCTGTTTTTTTTGTGCTTTTAACTCTGTTAATGATATCCTTTATGGCTAAATAAATAACTAGTGAAACAAAAGCTGACATTCCCATTTTCCCACCAAAACCATTAAAGAAATTAAAAAAACTCAAAAATATTATTGACATTACAACACCCGCAAATAGCGCAGAAAGTATATTTGATATATTCTTGTTATCCGCCATTCCTAAAAAGCTCGCTGTAAAAAAAACTGCAGAATAAACCATAAGATTTTTAAAGAATATCTCGATAATTACCGCGATTAACAAGCTTGGTATCACGGATGCTAGAATAACCGATTGTTTTAAGTTATTATGAATCAAAAAGGTAATTGTGACCCCTAAAATACTAGCTATAAAAACTAATAATATTGAATAGTTTTGTTCTACTATTAAACTGGTTTTGTTAAAAAACAATGCAATTATTGCCGTTGATATAAAAGCGATGGTTCCAAGTCTACCGCCATACCCATTTAATATTTGCTTTACAACAACAAAAACCAATCCGCAAACTACACCAGCTAAAAGAAGCTGATAATAATTAAATAAGTCAGAAGATGTCATACCTACGAAAGAGCCACAGTATATAGCAAAACTATTCTTTTTAAATAATACATATCCAATTAAACCTATCGACGCTGAAGAAATAATGTTAGAGATTGGGAGTGTCCTAGTTAAAGTGTAAGTCGCAATAGCGCCAACGAGAGCGTAAAAAATATCAATATCTATAAAAGTAATTCTTATTTCTCGTATTAATCTTTCTTTCTTTAAAACCAATATTGTTCCATATAAAAAAAGTAAAAAAAGCGTAGATGTCAAAAAATATTTAAATAGATTACTCGAATTAAATATTACATATATCCAAACCAAAAAAACAAATGCAAAAACAAAAAATAGAGCAATCCATTTTTGATTGTGGATAATTTTCTTTTCTTTTGCTTTTTCGCAGCTATTATTTTGTTTATTCATAAAGTTTATTTCCTCTAAATTTGATAAATATTATATCATAGATAATATATTTTTCCAAAAACAAAACTGACAGTGACACAAAGTCACTGTCAGATGCGTTTATCATAAAGTTTTGAAGAAATCCTCTAGTTTCTCTTTAAACTCTTTTCTTGTTGTTTTCATATCATATTGACTTGAGTCAGCTTCCAGCAACACTCGCCTAAACGGTTTATTAGCATAATTGTTCTGGCCATAACCATAGGAGAAACCAATATGTTTCAGCATATTTTTATCGTTGGTTATTGTTTTCAACTCGTAAATTATTTCTTCAATATCATTTCTGTCTTTGTTTAGTATAATAAGCAAAAACTCGTCTCCACCCATTCTGATTGGAATTAAGTTTTCATATTTATCTACTAGGATTTTTAAAGCATTAGCAAATCTTATAAGCAGTTGATCTCCTGCCTCGTGTCCCAAGTAATCATTAAATAATTTCAAACCATCAACGTCAAACATCACTAAAGCGTAATTATCATAATTTTCTTCAATTTCAGACTCAAGTGTTTCAAAATAATTACGATTATAAATTTTTGTCATTAAATCATGCGTCATTACATAATTGAGCTCATAAATATTTTTTTGATTCTCTGTTTCGTCAAAAAATAAATAAAATTTACCAGGCTGCTTTAAAAAAGGGAATTTAATATCTTTTTCAATCATGTGTAAGTACATTTTGTTATACATAAAAGTTTTTTCAAGGTTTTTAGAATCGGTATATACAATTGTTTTGTCCGAAATAATCCGCTTGAAATCATTAAAACTTAAACCATTATCGACGTCAATATTAAATTTTTCACCTAACTCACAGGATACAGCGACAACCATTCCGCGCTGATTAACAAGTAGATACATTTCTCGCAAATTATCCAAAATAAATTCATTACTATTAATCTTTAGTATGAGTTTTAAATCCCGAATGCAAAAAATTAAATATAGAAGTGAAGTGACTAAAACAAACACAATGTAGGTTGGATCAATTTTAAATTCGATAAAAAACAAATGTATGAAATTAATGACAACACCTAATATAATACTCAACACCATAAATGTAAAAGGCATTACGTCTCTATCTTTTCGTAAATTTCTATATAATCTTACCGATATTGAAATTAAGGAAAAGAACAATATTAAATAACAAACTCCTGTGTGAATATAAAAGAAGATTCCGTGATCCGCTGAACCAACCATAGTATAAGTAAGGTCTTGACTAAATACAATTTTTAACATAAGTTGATGAATATCATTTGTATAAGAAATAGCTATATCTAAAATTAAAAATATAGCAAAAAAAATCAAAAGTAATTTAGGTATTTTTTTTTCTAAAAAGTTCAGAATTGCAATAAAAATAGTTACAGTTAACAAGTATAATAAAGGATAAACTGTCAAAGATGTATAATAGACAACATAAGGATTGTTTACAACATATCTTAAGCCTGTTATTAATGTCCAAACTAACAAAAAAATACTTAAATATTTAAAATAAGTATACTTTTTACTAACATTAAAAAGATCCAACATAGCGTAAAATATCTTGTGT
>DIGF01000037.1 GCA_002419505.1 Caryophanales bacterium UBA5729 | reverse complement strand
ACATATGTTTAGTTTTCAAAGACCGTGAATATCAACGCGTTTTCTTGACGCGCTTATATATTTTATCATACAGCAAAATTATTGTCAATAATTATTTACCGTAAACAACCCACAAATCCGCTCTATAGTAAAAGGTAGCCTAAACCCGCTATCTTTGGCTTTCGGCTACCCTTTTTTATATCATAAAATTGCAAGTTTTAATCATAAAAATATAAACATTTTTTAACCTAAACCGATTAATCTTAGAATATCATTATATGTGACATATAACATTAAAGCGATTAAAAGGAAAAATACAATTGTGTGTAACCAATTCTCCAATTTTTGATTTGGCTTTTTCTTAAAGACAACCTCGTACCCTAAGAAAACAATTCTTCCGCCATCTAAAGCTGGAATTGGCAAAAGATTCAAGATGCCCAGGTTTACTGATAATAAGCCGATAAAACTCAAAAGAGCAATGAGGCCTTGACTTGCAGCTTGTGAAGTCATTGAGAAGATTCCCACAAAACCACTAAGGTCAGATATGCCGACTAGATTAGACGTAAACAACAATCCTAAAGTACCGAAAATTGATGTGGCTGCGCCCCAAAATAAAACAAAACTATTTGTTATTGAACCAAAGAAACTAAATTTCGTTGTTCCGCCGATACCAATTCTTGTACTAAACGCCGTGGTGTTCATCGCTTTCAATACTTCTTCGCCATAAACTACGTATTCAAAAACATATTCGCCACCACTACCTAAAGCTTGACCTTTAGTGATTTGCGCACCTACACTAACAACAATTTCTTCAGTTCCGCCAATGGTATAGACAACTCTTTGTTCTTCTCCTTCAGCGATAATTTCAATGACATATTTACCGTCTTGATTAGTTACTTTAGCTATAATGCCATTATAATCAGATATTGTTTGACGATATACTTTGATTTGATAAAGATCGTCGCGAGAACTTGACCCTTCAAGATTTGCTAGTTGAAAGGCAATTACATCTTCCCAACTAGACATTAATTGTCCATTAAATTCTAGGATTTCATCTCCGGGTAACATTTCGCTCTTTAAGTAAAGTGGGGTTCTAATGATTAAAGACTCCGAAGCAGAATCCGCACTGAAACCCAATCCATAAAAGACCAATAACGGATAAATCGTCTCCAAAGTCAAGGTTTGACCATCTCGTTCGACTACGATTACATAACCATCGTAAGTTTTAGCTAATTCGCTGGAAATTGAATTGGTTTCTCCAGACCATGAAGTTACTTCAACACCGTTTATTGATATAATCCGATCTCCCGCTTCTAAAACTTCATAAGCTGGAGCTCCTGGACTTACCTCGCCGATTACAGTGCTAGCATAATTAGGAACGCCAATCGCAAAAGCAATGATCAAATAAACGATAATCGCTAAAACAAAATTCATTAACGGCCCTCCAAAAGCAGTCAAGAATCTTTGACCAATCGTTTTGCTGGAAAATCTTCTGTCATCAGGTGCTATTTGCATTTCTTTATTATCAAAGATATAAAAAGCGTCTCGATTTACTTCATACTCATTTAGATAAAGCCTACCGTCATTCTTTAAATCCATAGTGTCGACAGTTATCGCTACTAAATCGCTATATTTTGGATTATCTTCATTTAAAACAATTTTTGTTACCCTATTTTCTTCGTCTAGTTCTAAACGAACACGATTGCCTATCTTAACAATCTCTTCTTCAAGTTCTTCGCCTGACATTGAAACGAAGCCACCGAAAGGTATCGCTCTAATTGAATAAGTGGTCTCACCCTTCTTTTTACTCCAAAGTTTAGGACCCATGCCAAAAGAAAACTCATGACAAAGAATTCCAGCTTTTTTAGCAAAATATAGATGCCCTAATTCGTGAATACATATTACTAATCCTAAAACAATTAGAAACAAAATTAAATTGATAACTGTCGCAAAAAAACTCAATGTAATAATCATATAAGTACCCCTTAATATTCTTGGTTAATTCTAGTTTTAATCTCCTGATCGATTTCATAAATTTGTTCCAAAGACGGAAAATCGATGACTTGATGGTTAGACATTTCTTTCTTAATGATTCTTTCAATTTCTAGAAAACTAATACGCTTTTCTATAAATAACTCAACCGCCATTTCATTGGCTGCATTAAGAACAGTTCGCATCGATCCCCCAATGTGATATGCTTCTTTTGCATAAGCTAAACAAGGATATCTATTTATATCTATTTCTTCAAAATGCAAATCATTCAATCTGATAAGATCAAATTTATTTGCGATTGATTCTTTTCTTAACGGATAATTTAGTGCATAAGATATCGGTAATCGCATATCATGATCAGCAATTTGTGCAATGATTGAGCCGTCATTAAATTCCACCATGGAATGAATTATGCTTTCGCGATGCATGATAGTATCGATTCTATCGATATCAATATCAAATAAGTAAGCCGCTTCAATAATTTCAAAACCTTTATTGATCATTGTCGCTGAATCAATCGTAATTTTTGCGCCCATCGACCAATTCGGATGATTTAGAGCTTCTTCAAGGCTAACCGTTTCCAATTCGCTTCTGCTTTTATCTCTAAAAGCGCCGCCACTAGCGGTGATAATCAAACGCTTAACCGCATTTATATCCTCGCCATTTAGCGCTTGCCACAAAGCATTGTGCTCGGAGTCAATCGGATAAATTTTAGCTCTTGAAGTCTTTAGTTTTTCCCTTATCAAATGACCTCCGACTACAAGAGTTTCTTTATTAGCTAAAAGGATAGTTCGGTTTGTTTCAATCGCTTTTAATGTTGGTTTTAAACCAACCATTCCCACTAAAGCATTGACTAAAACAATATCGTGATAAGGATGATATCCTGCTAAATCTTCTAAGCCTTTTTCACCATAGACTACGCGCATATTTCGAAACTCGCTCATTAAAATTTGTGCTTCTTCAACAGTTTTTACCGCAACTATTTCCGGTTCAAACTCCTTAGCTAATTTCTTCACTAACTCAAAATTATTAAAACCACTAATTCCCGCTAAAACAAAATCATAAGGATTAGCACGAATGATTTCAATCGTCTGTTGACCAATTGAGCCAGTAGCCCCTAAAAGATAAATTTTTTTCATTTATATCACCATCACAAATATCATTAAAAATATCGCTGCGAACATACTTGAATCAAAGCGATCTAATACTCCTCCATGACCCGGGAAGATATTTGAATAATCTTTTATGCCATATTCTCTTTTAAACTTTGAAGCAACTAAATCACCAATTTGGGCAATGATTGATAACCCAAAAGAAATCAGTAAAACAATCACAAAACTCAAATTAAAAACCTCTAAATAGTAACCGTAAAATCCAGCTGCTAAGCCACCGAAGATTAATCCGGCAATAGCTCCTTCAATGCTTTTTTTAGGTGAAATTTTTTCAGCTAAACGATGTTTCCCAAACTTGATGCCGAAAAAATATGCAAAAACATCTGTTAGCATCGCCACGATAAACAAATAGATGATTAAATGGATTGACTCAGTTCTTAGAAAAGCGAAACCAATAAAACCTAATGATGTATAAAAAATCGTCAATAACTGATCTGCGAAATCGCGCTTTTTGAAATCATCCACAAAAACATAAACTAAAGAATAAACTAAGATTACGCCAATCAAAAAAGCAAAGACTAATAAATAGTACCAATCGCGCTTAAAAAAGATTACTGATAGTAAACTGAAAATAAAAGTAAAATCAACAGCCATATAGCTGATTAAGCGTTTAGGATTTTCCTTATTTAACATTCTGGTAAATTCAAAACTAGCCGTTGTCGCTAGAACAACACAAAGTCCCGAGAATAACCATTCTAAAGAACCTTCACCAAAATAAACAAATAAACCTAAAATTACAGCAAATAAAGCCCCGGTAATAATCCTTGTTTTCACTTCTTCAAGCCTCCGTATCTTCTCTCGCGTTTGTTAAATTCAATTATTGCTTGTTCCAAATCTTTTTTTGAAAAAGCCGGCCAAAAAGTTTTAGTAAAATAAAGTTCAGCATAGGCTGCTTGCCATAAAAGAAAGTTTGATAATCTAAGTTCGCCGCTAGGACGAATCAAAAGATCAAGTTTTGGTAAATCTTTGGTATATAAATAATTTTCAATATTCTTTTTGGTAATATCTGCTACTTCAAGTTGTTTATCTAAGACATCTTGAGCGATTAATCTAACCGCCTCAGTTATTTCGCTTTGAGAACCGTAATCAAAACAGATATTTAACACTAACCCTTGACGTTCTTTAGTGTTATTAGTGATTCTTTCAAGAATTTCTAAGTTTTCTTTACTTAGATGGGTTTTTCTGCCAGAAAACATGACTTTTATATCATGATTCTTAAAATCGTCTTTAAACCTTTTTTCAAACTCACCTGGAAGTTTCATTAAGAAATCAACTTCAGCTTTAGGTCTAGACCAATTTTCTGTAGAAAAAGCATAAACGCTTAAAGCTTTAACTCCTAAATCACTAGCAGCTAAAGTAATATTTCTAATATTTTCTACGCCTCGTTGATGACCATAAGTTCTTGGCATATGACGCTTTTTAGCCCACCTGCCGTTACCGTCAAGAATAATAGCGATATGCTCAGGTATTATAAGCTTTTCTAGTTGCTTGATTTTTTTCATCATATCAACCCTTCTCTAACATATGATTATACTATATTTTCTGTGATTATTCTATGATTTTTAACTGATAAAGGCTTTTTGAATAAAAAAGCAAATCTTGAATAATCAAGACTTGCATATTTTTTTTACGCAAATTAGATATGCATAATATCCTTTTCTTTATCTTTAAAATACTCGTCAATTTTATCGGTAAATTTATCAGTTAACTTTTGCGTTTCGTCTTGGTAATAAACTAGGTCATCTTCAGTTATCGCAGAATCTTTTTCCATTTTCTTAAAAACAGAAATTGCGTCTCTTCTGATATTTCTAATTGCTATCTTAGAGTCTTCCGCCATTTTATGAATTATCTTCACTGAATTACGACGATTTTCTTCTGTCATTGGCGGTAAAACGATTCTAATTCCAATTCCGTCATTTGAAGGTGTGACGCCAATATTAGCTCCAAAAATAGCTCTTTCGATTTCGCTAACCAAGGTTTTATCATAGGGTTTAATATAAATTTGGTTTCCTTCAGGCACAGAAATTGTCGCAACTTGATTAATCGGTGTGTCAACACCGTAATAACTTACATGAACTTTTTCCAACATTTTAGGATTAGCTCGACCACTTCTTACTGTGGCAAACTCACGGTGTAAAGCTTCTAAAGTATGTTCCATTCTCTCTTCTGCTTCTAATAGAATAGTTTCGGGCATAATTTATTCCTCCTTGCCATTTCTGATCATGGTGCCAATGTTTTCACCTAAGATCGCGCGTTTTATATTTCCTTTTACATTCATATCAAATACATAGATGTCAATATTATTGTCATGACAAAGTGCCGCTGCCGTTGAATCCATAACATTTAAGCCGCCTCGTAAAACTTCACGATGGGTAATCTTATCAAATTTAACCGAGTCATTATGAGCGCGAGGATCTTTATCATAAACTCCATCGGTACCGTTCTTTGCCATATAGACAATTGAAGCTCCTAACTCAGCCGCTCGTAACGCTGCGGTTGTATCGGTTGAAAAATAAGGATTGCCGGTGCCGCCACCAAAAATAACGATTCTACCTTTTTCAAAATGCGATAGGGCTTTTCTTCTAATATAAGGCTCAGCTACTTCAGGGATGTTAATTGAAGTCATAACTCTAGTTTCAACTCCAATTGCTTCTAAGGAATTTTGTAAAGCTAAAGCGTTGACAATTGTTCCAATCATGCCCATATAATCAGCGCTTGATCTTTCAATCCCCATATCTTCGGCTTGTTTACCTCTAAAAATATTCCCGCCACCAACGATAACACCAATTTCACAATGGCAACTGTCGTAAGCTTCTTTGATTTCTTTAGCGATTTCTTTGACTGTTAACGGATCGACTCCAACCCCAGATTTACCAGCCAAAGCTTCACCACTTAACTTAATCATAATTCTTCTTTTTGGCATATTGACCTCCTATAATTTTTGAAAAAAAGGACAAAAAATTGTCCTTTTATTATCCGACTTGTTTCATAACTTCGTCAGCAAAGTTTTCATCTTTCTTTTCAACGCCTTCTCCAACAGCTAAACGTTTAAATAAAGCGACTGTTACGCCTTTAGCTTTAACATATTGTTCCACTGTTTCGTCTGGGTTCTTAACATAAGGTTGATTAAGAAGACAAATGTCTTTTAAGTTTTTATTCAAACGACCTTCAACCATTTTTTCAATAATGTTTTCTGGTTTTGGTTTGTCTGATTCTGCATTTTCATTTAAAGCTTCTCTTGTTAGTACTTCTTTCTCATGAGCGATAAACTCATCAGAAATTTCGCTGCGATCTACATATTTTGGATTTGAAGCAGCAACATGCATAGCGATGTCTTTAGCTACTTGATCATCGTTGCCATTGATAACAACTAAAGAAGCTATTTTTCCACCCATGTGAATGTATGCGCCAAATGTCTGTGAATCAGTCTTTTTAAATAACTCATATCTTCTAAACGTTAAGTTTTCGCCGATAGCAGAAACTTGTTCTAAAAGAACTTCGCTTAATGGTTTTCCGTCAACTATCGATTCTAAAGCTGCTTCAGTTGATTCTGGTTGATTTACTAATAATGCATCAGCAATCTTATTTACAAAAATTTGGAACTTTTCGTTTTTTGCCACGAAATCAGTTTCACAGTTAAGTTCGAAGATAACTGCTATATCTTTATTAACCTTAACTTCACAAGCGCCTTCAGCGGCGATTCTTGAAGCTTTTTTAGCGGCTTTAGAGATTCCTTTTTCACGCAACCAGTCAACTGCTGCTTCTAAATTACCATCAGTTTCAACCAATGCTTTTTTACAATCCATCATTCCAGCACCAGTTTTATCTCTTAATTCTTTTACTAATGTAGCAGTGATTTGCATATTGATTCCTCCCGATTTATCATATTTAATATATCATATTTTTTCTGTCTTTACAACAGGTTAAGTCTTTAAAAAGGGAGCATTTTTACTTGCTCCCATAATTATTAAAGTGTGCTTTTAATTAGGTCGATTAACTCAGCTTTTCTTAAACTAGAATATCCGCTTAAGTTAAGTTCTTTAGCCATTTCTCTAAGTTCAGCAACTGTCTTAGCTTCAAGGTCTTCTTGAGTAAGTTTAGGTTCTGGTTTCACTTCAACTTGAACTTCTTTTTTAACTTCAGGTTTCACTTCAACTTTAACTTCTTTTTTAGGTTCTGGTTTCACTTCAACTTTAACTTCAGCTTTTACTTGAACTTTAGGTTCTGGCTTAGTTTCTTTAACAGGTGCGCTCTTAGTTTCTTTTTTCTCAACTGGTGTAGTTTGAGAAGTAACTTTGACAACTACAGGTTTGCTAACGACTTTTTTCTTTTCGATAACTTCAACTTCTTCTTCAACATCATCTACTAAGTTTTCATCAGCTTCTGTTTCAGTGTCTTCTTCGATTTCTTCGCCAAACTTGCTTTCGCCACCATTTGCTTCAATTACAGCATCAGCTAATTTGTTAACGATAAGTCTTACAGACCTTAAAGCGTCATCATTTGCTGGAATAATGTAATCAACATCATCTGGGTCACAGTTAGTATCAACGATACCAAAAACAGGAATATTTAATCTTCTTGCTTCTAAAATAGCGTTTCTTTCTTTTCTTGGATCGATAATGAATAATGCTTCAGGAACCTGACGCATATCCTTGATTCCGCCCAAGAATTTTTCCAAACGTGCCATTTCTTTTCTTAGGTTAATAACTTCTTTTTTTGGTAGAACAGCGAATGTTCCATCAGCTTCCATCTTATAAAGATCATGTAATTTCTTAATTGATCTTTTGATAGTTTTGAAGTTAGTTAACGTACCACCTAACCATCTTTGGTTTACATAGTATTGTCCAGAACGCTCAGCTGCTTCTTTAATTGGTTCTTGTGTTTGTTTTTTTGTCCCAACAAACAATACTTTTCCACCCTCTGATGCGATATCAAATAAAGCTTTGTAAGCCGCATCGATTAGATCGCTAGTTTTTTGCAAGTCGATGATATGAATTCCATTTCTTGAAGTATAAATATACTTTGCCATTTTTGGATTCCATCTTCTTGTTTGATGTCCGAAGTGCACCCCTGCTTCAAGCAGAGACTTCATTGGAATAACTCCCATAAATCTTTTCCTCCTTTTTGATTTTTCCTCCACCCAATCAACGTCTGCTTGTCCACTTAAAAGAACTTTTAAGCTCAAGGACAAAAACTCCTGAGTGTGCGTATTTTTTACGGCTCTTGTATTTTATCAAATTTTCAGTAATAAATCAAGTATTATTTACCGCAGCTAAGGCTATAAAAAAAAGAGGGTTTAGTTCCCTGTAGAACCTAACCCTCCAACTCTTAAATTATCGTTTTCATCGCTGTCAATAACCAAATAATTCATAAAAATCCCTTGAGCGATTCTTTCACCTTTTTTTAGTAAAACATCCTCATCACCAAAGTTATAAAGAATGATTAAAATCTCGCCTTCATTATCTTCATTGTTATAATAATCGGAATCGATTACCCCAACAGAATTAAGCAATACTAAACTCTTTTTAAAACCTAAAGAACTGCGAGGATAAATTTGTAAAACTTCATTTTCAGGCATATAAGCTTTTAAGCCCGTGGGCACAAAACCGTGTGTTTTAGCTTTGATGACAAAGTCTTTTGCACAAGCTAAATCATAACCAGCGCTCGCCCTGGTTTTTCTTTCCGGTAAAGAAAGATTCTGATTTGCATAATCACTAACTACTTCAAATCCTCTTATTCTCATAATTCCCCCTAAAGTTGTCCAGCACCGGTCTGTTTTATTTGTTTTAACAATTCTTTTTCAGCTTTGGCCAGTTCAATATTTCTTTCACGATTTTCTTCAATTCGATTTTCTCTAATCTCAATCAAATTCTTCATCGCTTCTTCTTTTGATTCACCAATAAAGGCATCTTGAGCAATGACAGTAATTTTATTGTGATGGTTTTCCACAACGCCATTAATGATTACGACATAGTAGATTAACTTGTCTTGTTGGAGTTTGATATAACCGGTATCTATTGTAGAAATTATCGGTAAGTGATCAGTCAAGATTTCGTAGTCACCATTATTAGACGCCGAAACAATGACTGCACTTACAGTCTCATTATATAATTCGCCATCAGGTGTAACTATCGAAATTTTCATAACTTACTTACCTCCGCTTTACATTCTTTCAGCTTTTTTTACTGCTTCTTCAATGTTTCCGACTAAACGGAAAGCATCTTCTGGTAAATGGTCATACTTACCCGCTAATAATTCTTTAAAGCCTTTGATGGTATCGCTAACTTTAACGAAACTGCCTTTTTGACCGGTAAATTGCTCAGCCACATGGAAATTTTGGGAAAGGAATAATCTAATTCTTCTCGCTCGGTGAACTACTAATTTATCTTCTTCACTTAGTTCGTCCATCCCTAAAATTGCGATAATATCTAATAAATCATTATATCTTTGCAAAGTTCTTTGAACTTCTCTAGCTACATGATAATGTTCCTCACCAACAATTTCCGGAGTTAAGGCTCTCGAAGTGGATGCTAAAGGATCCACTGCTGGATAAATTCCTTCTTCAGAAATCTTACGCGATAAATTCGTAGTTGCGTCTAAATGCGTAAAAGTCGTAGCTGGCGCTGGGTCAGTATAATCGTCTGCCGGTACATATACCGCTTGAATTGAAGTAATGGAACCGTCTTTAGTTGAAGTAATTCTTTCTTGTAAAAGCCCCATATCAGTTGCTAGAGTTGGTTGATAACCAACTGCTGAAGGCATTCTGCCTAAAAGTGCACTTACTTCAGATCCAGCTTGAGTAAACCGGAAAATATTATCGATGAATAATAAAACGTCTTGTTTTTCTTTGTCTCTAAAATGTTCAGCCATTGTTAAACCAGATAAACCAACCCGCATTCTCGCTCCTGGCGGTTCATTCATTTGACCAAAGACCATGGCTGTTTTTTTAATAACTCCTGATTCAGTCATTTCGTGATATAAGTCATTACCTTCTCTGGTTCTTTCACCAACACCGGCAAAAACAGAAATTCCCCCATGTTCTTGAGCAACGTTATTAATAAGTTCTTGAATTAACACGGTTTTACCGACACCAGCTCCACCAAAAAGACCAATCTTACCACCCTTAATATAAGGCGCCAATAGATCTACAACTTTAATTCCGGTCTCTAAAATTTCAGTATCAGCATTTAAATCTTCTAATTTAGGTGCTGATCTATGAATCGGCGATCTTTCAAATTCACCTTCAAGCGGTTTGCCGTCAATCGGTTCGCCTAGAACGTTAAAGATTCTTCCTAAAGTAACATTACCAACTGGAACCGAAATTGCTTTACCAGTATCGATAACATCCATTCCTCTAACTAAACCATCAGTTGAATCCATTGCGATTGTTCTTAAGATACCGCCACCTAAAAACAGAGAAACTTCTAGAGTAAGATTAATCTCAACTCCATGATTTTTTTCTGCACTAACTTTAATTTCTAAAGCGTTATTGATTTGGGGCATTTCACCGGTGAATTCAACATCAACTACCGGACCCATGACTTGAATAATTTTTCCTTGTTTAGGCATATTTCCTCCTAGTTAACCGCATTGGCTCCACCGATGATATCGGTGAGTTCAATTGTGATTTGTGCTTGTCGCGCACGATTATAAACGAGATTTTGTTTACGAATAATTTCTTTAGCGTTATCAGTAGCGTTTTTCATCGCTGTCATTCTTGATGCATGTTCAGCTGTTTTAGCATCTAAAATTATTCCGTAAAGGGTATTTTCTAAGTAGATGGGCAAGAGTTGATCCACAACATCTTCAACTGTAGGCTCGAAGATATACTCGGAAACCATTCTTTTTTCATCTTTAATTAAATCGGTTATCGGCAATAAAACTTCTTCTCTAACAATCTGAGTTAAGGTGTTGATATAATCGGAATAAATCATGACGATTTTATCGACCCTTCTTTCTAAATAAAGATTGATGAAAGCTCGAGACATTACTTGGAAATCAATAAATTTCAAATCGTCGCGAGAATTAATTGATTCTTTATTTAGCAAAGGATGATTTTTCTTTTTGCAATAACTATAAGCTTTATAACCGATGGTTCCGACAACATATTCGTGATTATCATTTTTGATGATGCTTTCAAAATATTTAAGAATTTGACTGTTATAAGGTCCGGCTAATCCTCTGTCGCTCGTGACTAGAATATAACCCACTTTTTTAATTTTTCTTGTTTCTAGTAAAGGATGAGAATATTCAGGATTAGTAGATAATACATGTTCTAATAACTGCTTTACCTTCGCTTTGATTGGTTGAAAAGCCTTGAATTGCTTTTCTACCTTTCTCAGTTTTGAGGCAGAAACCATATTCATGGCTTTAGTGATTTGTGAAGTTTTACGAGTCGCTTCTATTTTCTTTTTGATATCTCTTAATGAAGCCATGGTCTACCTCCTTCTTAAATAAAGTCTTGATTAAATCTATCGATTTGTGCAATTAATGCTTCTCTATTTTTTAAATCTTTAGTATCTTTAATTTCCGCTAATACTTGCATTGCTTCTTTATCACTAATAAAGAATTGATGAAGCTCTTTTTCATAGCGTTTAACGTCAGGAATTTTAATTTGATCTAAGAAGCCGTTAGCTAAAGCGAAAATCGAAATTGTTTGCAGTTCAAAAGGCATTGGTTCATGCAAACCTTGTTTTAAGATCTCTACAGTTCTTTCGCCTCGATCAAGTTTTGACTTCGTTGCGTCATCTAAATCAGAACCAAATTGCGTAAATGCTTCTAACTCACGGTAACTTGCAAGATCTAACCTTAAAGTGCCGGAAACTTTTTTAATTGCTTTATGTTGAGCTGCTCCACCAACCCGCGATACTGATAACCCAGCATTGATTGCTGGACGGATTCCTGAGTAGAATAACTGTGACTGCAAGAAAATCTGTCCGTCGGTAATCGAAATTACATTGGTAGGAATATAAGCTGAGATATCGCCTTCTTGAGTTTCAATAATCGGTAAGGCAGTAATTGACCCAGCGCCTAAAGCGTCGCTTAATTTCGCCGCTCTTTCTAACAAGCGTGAATGCAAGTAAAAAACATCTCCCGGGAAAGCTTCTCTTCCTGGTGGTCTTCTTAACAGTAATGATAATTCCCGATAAGCAATCGCATGCTTAGTTAAATCATCGTAGATTATTAAAACCGGTTTGCCTTGAAACATAAATTCTTCAGCTATAGAAACTCCAGAGTAAGGAGCTAAATATAATAAAGGAGCAGGGTCTGATGCGCTCGCCGCTACGATTATCGAATATTCCATAGCGCCAAACTGTTTTAAAGTTTCATAAACATTTAAAACTGTTGATTGTTTTTGACCGATAGCAACATAAATACAAATAACATCTTTACCTTTTTGATTGATGATTGTATCAACCGCAATAGAAGTTTTACCTGTTTGTCTATCGCCAATGATTAACTCTCTTTGACCTCTACCAATCGGAACTAAAGCGTCTAAAACTTTGATTCCGGTTTCTAGTGGTTCGTTAACTGATTGCCGTTCAATAACTCCTGTGGCTTTTCTTTCAATCGGTCTAGTTTTCTTAGTTTCAATCCTACCTAAACCATCTAAAGCTTGACCTAAGGGATTGATTACTCTACCGATGATTTCTTCACCGACACCAATTTCTAAGATTTTCCCGGTAGCTTTCACTTCCATTCCTTCCTTAACTAAAGTGGAATCGTTAAGTAAAATCGCCCCTACATGGTTTTTTTCTAAGTTTTGAACCATTCCATAGACACCGTTAGGGAAAACTAGCAGCTCGCCTGCCATGGCTTTATCAATGCCATATACCAAGGCAATCCCATCACCAACGGAAATAACTGAACCCACATGTTCAGTTTTTATTTGTTTTTCATATTTTTTAATCTGTTCTTTCAGTAAAGAACTGATTTCTAAAGGATCTAGTTTCAACTTAGTTGCCTCCTGTTAATTGGGTCTTGATATCGTTAATTAAGGATTTTATCGTTAAATCGATTACTTCGCCTTGATAGACGATTTTGATGCCTCCGATTAAATTTTGATCCATAATTTCTTCGATTTTAACTTGTTTATGTAATCTAAGTACTAACGCTTTTTCCAACTTTTCAAGATTCGTCTCAGATAGTTTCAACTTAGTGAATACTTTTACTAAAGCAACGTTTTTTAGATCGTTTAAAAGTTCTAAATAAGCGACGATAATATTTTCCAGTAATGCAAAACGGCTATTGTCGATCAGAACTTTTAAGAAGTTTAAAGTTAAGTTGTCTAAGTTTAAAGCTTCTAAGACTTGATGTTTTTCCACTTTAGTAATTTTAGGATGAAGGAAAAACTTCCATTCTTCCTCACCTAGACTATTTTTAAAACCTTGGATTGATTTTAAAATCTCTGTTTCTATATTTCTTTCTAAAGCAAGCGAAAAAACCGCACGAGCATAGGAAATCGCTACGTCGGTCATGATTTTTCACTTCTTTCTAAATCTTCGATTAACAAGTCTTGATACTTAGATTGATCGACAACTTCCCCGATAATCTTTTCCGCCATCAAAGCCGCTAAATCAACAACTTCTTGTTTTAATTCTTCTTTAGCTTTGGTTTTTTCTGCCTCAATTTCTTTATTTGTTCGGTCTAAAAGATTTTCAGCATTGGCTTTAGCATCAAAAATAATTCTTTGTTTTTCTGCTTCAGCTTTTTGTTTGGCATTATCTAAATAAGACTTGGACTGCATTCTCAGTTGATTATATTCTTCTTCGCGTTTAAGTTTTAACTCTTCAGCCTCAATATTGCTCGTTTTGGCTTGGTCCATCTCTTGGTCCATAATATTTTGCCGTTTTTCTAAAAAATCGGTAATTCGACCCCAAAAGAATTTCTTCACAATCAAAACAAGAATTAAAGTCGCGGCGATTTGAATAATCATATCAAGGAGATTGATACCTAAAGCTGTTTCAATCCCTTCTTGAACGGCTTGCATAATTCTTTCTATAACGGACATAATTGCCCTCCTTTAAAACTAGTAAGTGCGCTTATTTTCCGATTAATAAAATCGCTACTAACAATGCGTATAGACCAGTGGTCTCCGCAACTGCTTGAGTTACTAAAGTTGTTACTAAGATTTTAGTTTGAGCTTCTGGTTGACGTCCAACTGCTTCAGCCGCTTTACCAGCAGCGAAACCTTGACCAATCCCAGGCCCTAGTCCGGCTACTACAGCAATCCCAGCACCTAAATAAGCCATACCGCTACTAAAGTGTTCATTGTATTCAACTGCAAATCTTAAAACTGAATCAAAAATCATTCCAAACATAATAATTTCCTCCTATTATTTTTTTTAAGCGTCTGTCGCCATTGCAATATTAACTGTCGTGAGCATGAAAAATACGAAAGCTTGGATTAATCCAAAAAAGATATCAAACATAGCATGGAGAAATAATCCAGCAAAAATTCCTAAAGTCCAATGTAAAGCCGCATAAACCATCGCAGCGATTACGGCGCCTCCCATCAGATTAACGAACAAACGCAAACCCATGGAAAATGGCGTTGATATTTCACCGATTAAATTTATTGGTAACATTAAAGGTGAAATCGGTTTAAAAGGTCCTAAAAGTGCATCGATTTTCTTGATTGGTCCAAGATATTTAATTTCAGCTACCTTAATTATCATGTATGTCAGAACGGAAAACGATAAAGCCACCCCAAGATTTGATAATGGTGGAGCTAAGCCAAATAGCGCTGCCGTGTTGGCTAAAGACAAGAAAACGATGATTGTGAATAGATACGGAGCGAAGAACTTAAACTTCTTGCCAACGATGTATTCAGAGGTGAATTTATTGAAACCATCCACTAAAAGAATTGTAAAAAAGATAAAACCTTTTGGTGTTTTATTAGGATCAAGTTTTTTAACTTTAATCCCAACAATAATGAAAACCAAGGCTAAAGCAATAAAAATAATTATCGTTGATCTTATCTGCGGTGACAATTGTTCAAACAAGGTAAATTTAATCACTGTTCTCACCTTCCCTCTTCGCAAAAATTAACGTCACAGGGAAAGAGACGATGCGATAAGTTAATAAACCGACGAAGGTGAAATAGACATTCCATTCTTCGGGATTATTATAGGTTATATAAAGAATTAACCCAAAAAACACGAACTTCACTAAGTAGATTATAATTGTCCTTGATTTGATTAATTCGGGATTATTTTTATAAAGATTTTTCATAATCCGATAATTAAGCGAATTCATCAAAAGACTTGAACCTACACCTAAGATAAAACTTAGGACGAAATCGATATTTTGGGTAATGATATAGGTTATTAGCGCAAAGATAATGGCATAAGGCCATGAGAAAAGAAAGATTTTTTCAATTAGGTTTGTTTTCTTCATCACTATCTCCTTTGCTGAAAGATAAGGCGCGCTTTATGAGATTAGAAAGACCAGCAAAGATTCCAAAAATGATAAAAATATATACTAAGATACTTTTATCAGGAAACAGTTTCTCATCTAGATATTTACCAATAAAATAACCAATTACCATTGCCACTAACGTCTCAACGAAAAACTGGATTATCATATTGAAAACAAAATAATTAGATTTGGTTTTTTTATCACTCATATTACTTGGTTCCGAAAAGTCTGTCGCCACAGTCTCCAAGGCCCGGTACAATATAACCAATTTTATTTAATCCTGGATCGATGGAAACCATGTAGATATCAACATCAGGATGTTTTTCTTGTAAAGCTTTAATTCCTTCTGGGCAACCGACGATTCCAACATAACGAATATCTTTTGCTCCAGCCAATTTCACGCGATCAATCGCTGCGATAACTGAACCGCCAGTAGCTAACATTGGGTCTACTACCAAGACTGTTGCGTCTGTTATTTCTTTTGGGAATTTAGAATAATACTCATGAGGCATTAAAGTTTCTTCATCGCGATAAAGGCCAATATGCCCTACTTTAGCAGTAGGAATTACTTTTTGGATTCCGTCAACCATGCCGAGTCCAGCTCTCAAAATCGGAACTATAACCACTTCTTTGGCTAAGACTCTAGCTTTAGTTTTAGCAATTGGCGTTTCAATTTCAATTTCTTTAGTTTCTAAATCACGAGTAACTTCATAGGTTACTAAAGAACCGATTTCATTAACGTTTTCTCTAAAGGTTTTTGTATCGGTATTCTTATCTCTGATAATGCTCATTTTGTGCTGAATTAAAGGATGGTTAAATTCAACTACTTTACTCATTTTCTTCCTCATACTTTCCAAGCTTTTCAACTCTTTTAAGATGCCTTGGTTCATTTGATTTTTCTGTTTTCAAGAAGATTTCGATAAACTTTAATATTTCTTCTATCGTATTTACTCTTGAACCAAAGGTTATCACATTAGCGTGGTTATGAGTTTTTGAAGATTCAGCTGTAAATTCACTGGTGATTAAAGCCGCTCTAACGCCTTTAACTTTATTAGCCGCAATGCTCATGCCTATCCCAGTTCCGCAAATCAAAATTCCTAAGTCACAAAGATTATCTCTAACTTGTTTAGCGACTAAGGTCGCAAAATCAGGATAATCGCTGGCTGCAGTTGACTCAGCTCCTAAGTCTTTTACTTCGTAGTTATGTTTTTTTAAAAATGCGATGATTTTGTTTTTATATTCAAAACCAGCATGATCAGCTCCAATAGCTATCTTCATAAAAACCACCTTCCATCCATCTGAATTTTATCATAACAATTATAGCAAATTTAGACATCAATTACAATTATTATCTAAAATTGAAATTTAATAAAATTTAGTCAATAACAATATCACCTTGACGCAAGGTGGTATTAGTAGTAGTGTCATAAACAGTGGAACTTTGAGAATTCAAATCACCGCCATCGACAATATAATCAACGACTTCTTGAAAATGTAAAACATCTTCAAACTTTAAAATCGCCGGTTCTGTACTAAGATTCAAACTCGTAACCACCATTGGCCCAAACTTTTCTAGCAACTTTAAGCTGATTTCATGATTAGGAATCCTAACACCAACACTAATTTTACCGGCAGTAATTAAGTCGGATATTTGGTTTGACTTAGGATAAATCAAAGTTAATTTTCCCGGCCAGTGTTTGATATGCTTTTCTAATAAAAGCGTTTCTTTTTCAACAACCCTTCTTACTTCATCGAGATTAGCGCAAAGAATCGCCATCGGTTTTGAGTAATCTCTTTTTTTGATTTCATAGATTCTTCTAACCGCTTCTAAATCCTCCAGCAAACAACCAATACCATAAACGGTATCGGTAGGAAAAATAATCACTTTATTTTTTAAATCAATGTCTAGATAATTACTTTGATTCAAAATCATATCTTTAATAACTCCTATTCGATTAACTTTATTATTTCTAAAGGATCACTAACAAGATAATCAGCCCCTGCATCAATTAATTCTAAAGCTTTTCTAAAGCCCCATAAAACGCCAACAGATTTAAACTTAGCATTTTTTGCAGTTTGAATATCTGTTTCGGTATCGCCGATATATAAAACTTCTTCGCTATTTATTCCTAATTTATCAATCAAATCCAAAGCGGACTCAGGATTAGGTTTGGGTGGAAATTCTTTCTTTTTACCATATACTAAAGTAAAACTAGCTAAACCAAAATAATGATCAATGACATCAACAGTTTGTGAATGCGGTTTATTAGATAGCACATTGACGCTTAAACCTTTCTTCTTCAATTCGTTTACTAATTCTGGAATATTGGTATAAGCTTTGGTATTAATCGTCGCTTGAGTTTCATAGATTTCATAATATGCAGCTTTAAGTTTTAAATAAGCATCTTCATCTAAACTAGCTACTTTAATAACTTGCTTGATTAAGTTATCGACACCTTTACCGACGAAATACTTATAATCTTCCACGGTAAATGTCGGATAATTATAGCGTTTTAGAGCTTCATTCATCGTGATAGTTATATCTAAGATGGTATCTAGTAAAGTACCGTCTAAATCAAAAATTACCGCTTTATATTTCATCAAAACCCTCCAGTACCAGTTGTCTATTCAATGCTTTTTTTACCGGTTCATAGCTCTTGCGGTGGATTTGGCAAGGACCGTTTTTAGCTAAAGCCTCAAGATGTTTCTTTGTCGGATAACCTTTATTCTGATTAAAACCGTAAGCCGGATATATCGCTGATAACTTATCCATAATCTCATCGCGTTTTACTTTAGCGATAATTGATGCGGCCGCAATCGAAGCCGATATACTATCACCTTTAATAATCGCAAGATATGGTATGTTTAGTTCATTTAAAGGCATCGCATCCGAAAGGATATAATCCGGTTTTAGCTTTAAAGCTTTTATTGCCTTCATCATTGCTAATTTTGAGGCTTGATAAATATTAATCTGATCAATGGTTTTTTCATTAACATAACCATAAGCATAACCAATCGCTTTTTCTTTGATTTCACAAGCTAAAAGCAATCGCTTTTTTTCGCTTAAAACTTTACTGTCAGCTAAATCTTTAATTTTTTGATGAGGATCTAAGATTACTGCCGCAGCTAATACTCCAGCTGCAAGCGGACCTCTACCGACCTCATCAACACCTACAACAAAAGTGTAATTATCTTTAGATAGGGCTTTTTCATAACTGTACATTTTCATCTTCAACTCGTTCAAAACTCATTCTGCCTAAGGAACCATTTCTTAAGTCGTTTAAGAACAGACTAAAGACTCGGTCATAATCGATTTCACCACCACTGATTAAACATCCGCGTTTTTTACCAATTGCATCGAGAATATCAATTCTCGTTTCCAATTCTTCAAGATTAAGATCATAGCGTTTTTCTAGATTTTTAGGGTAATATCTCTTTAAGTAATCCACGCCAAATAATACTACATCATCCAGCGGCAACAAACTATCTTTAATCGAACCTAAAAGTGCTAATTTTAGTCCGGTTTCATCATCAAATTTAGGCCACAAAACGCCGGGGTTATCATAAACTCTCAAGTTTTCGCCTGCGTTTAAAAAACTTTGCATTTTCGTAACTCCGGGCTTGTTGCCAGTAACAACTTTATTCTTGCCCGCCAGATTATTGATGAATTGAGATTTACCGACATTAGGTATGCCGATAACCATTGCATTAAGGGGTTTTGACTTTAAACCTTTTGCTTTTTCTTTAACTAATTCTTTTTTAAGAATCTCTTTAGAGATATGATAGATTTTTTCCGGTAATTTCTCGGTCAATGAATTGGTTTCTACTGCAGCTACACCTAAAGAATCATAGTAGTCTAGCCAAGCTTTAGTCACTTGAGGATCAGCTAAATCAACCTTGTTTAAAAGAATCAGTCGCGGTTTATTGCGAATGATTTCTTTTAACATCGGATTACTTGACGCCAAAGGAATCCTGGCGTCAACTAATTCATAGATTATATCAATAACCGGTAACTTTTCTTCGATTTGCCTTCTGGCTTTAGCCATATGCCCAGGAAACCATTGTATTTGTTTCATCTTATCAACTCCAAATTACGCTTTCCTCGTTAGTTATTGCCGCTTAGATTATAGATAACCTCACCAAGAATATTTTCTGCTTCGACGATGCCAAAAAGTCTTGAATCTAAGGAGTGTTGCCGATTGTCTCCCAAAACGTAATACTCTCCTTCAAGCAGAGTTTTCTCATAATGGATTGAACCGGTCGGCATGTAGTTTTCAATCAAAACTCCATTTACCCAAACGCCAGTTTCATCCACTAAAAGTTCGTCTCCTGCGCTAGCAACTAAGCGTTTAACTAAAAAGGTATCTTCATTTAAGACTATCACAACATCATCATTGGTAATTTCGCTTCTTAAACCGATTAAAACTGTATCTTGACTCATAAATGTCGGTTTCATTGAATCTCCATCAACAAGCGCGACGGAAAAGAAAAAACCATTGAGTAAAATGATAAAGAACAAGAAAATCGGCACAATATTGAATAAATCAGTTATCGTGTGAAAAGCCTTATAAACTTTGTAATTGTATTTGTAATACTTTTTCAGATAAAGGATAAGAAAAACTATATAGAAAATCACTGACAATAAAATAATTAAATAAAATACCGTCTGGAAAATATCGTTTAAAAAAGCATTAGGAATATTTTCAGCAGTTCGACTTAAACTAAACATAAAAAGTTTGTTGCTTTGTAAAAAAATAAATAAAATCGTATCAAGGACAAAAAACAAGAAAAAACTGATGATCAAATAATTCGATCTTTTCATCAGTTTTTCATGCGCTTTTACAATTTTTTCAGCACTAAAATCCATTAATCATCAAGCCTTTCAAAAATTCGTGATAATTCAGGGTATTCAACTAATACCTGTCTTGGTTTGGTTCCGATATTCTCAGAAACAATACCAAACTTTTCTAAAGTATTAACTATTTGCGTGGCGCGGTTGAAGCCGATACCAAATACTTGAGTAATCTTATTTAAAGAACACTTACCTTCTTCAACAACATAGGTCGCAACTTCTTTAAACAACTCATCAATTTGATCGGTACCTTCGCCAGTATTCATTTGTACAACTAAAGATTCATGAGTAAATAAGTATTCTGGTTTTCTTTGCTCTTTAATAAACTCGGTAATCGTTTCGATTTCTTCCGGTGATAAGTATGCACCTTGAAGTCGTCTAGCCATGCCATTTTCACTAAAAAGCATATCGCCACGACCTAGAAGTTTTTCAGCACCAACCATGTCCAAAACTACAGATGAATCAGTTGAAGACGGTACTCTAAAAGCAAAACGAGTTGGAATATTCGCTTTGATTGATCCTTTTAAGATATCGGCAGACGGTCTTTGTGTTGCGAGTAAAATATGGATACCTACAGCACGAGATTTTTGCGTTAATTTAAGAATGCTTTCTTCAATCTCTGATCCGCCGCTCAATAACAAATCTGAAGCTTCTTCAACAATTACGACAATTCTTGGCATTTTAATATAATTAGGCAAGTCGCTTCTTCTTTCGTTATAATCAACGACATTCACAGCCTTAAAACGCTTTAAGACGTCATAACGGTTTTCCATTTCTTTAACCATCCATTTTAATGCCTCATTAGCGACATTGGTTTCATCGATGATTGGTGTTACTAGATGTGGTAAATCAGCGAATTGTTGGAGATCAACCTTTTTCGGATCTATCAACATCAATTTTACCTCATCAGGCTTATTTCGCGAAATTAAAGAAACGATAATCGAAGCGATACAAACCGATTTACCTGATTGCGTTGAACCAGCAACTAAACCATGAGGCATTGCTTCAATCGAAGTGTATACTGGCATGGCGTCAATATCCAAACCAATGCCTAAAAGCAATGGATCTTTAGCTTTCAAGAATTTTGGATTATCGACTAAATCGCCAAAGAAAACTGACTCTCTGACATGGTTTGGCACTTCAATACCTACGGTGTTTTTCCCAGGAATCGGTGCTTCTATTCTAATTGAATAAGCAGATAAACTCATCTGAATATTATCTGATATTGAGGTAATTTTTTTTGTTGGTACTCCAGAACCCAAGGAAACTTCATATCTTGTGACAGTTGGACCCATCGTGTAATTAACTACAGTACCTTCAATACCAAAACTCAACATCGTTTCATTGATGACATCGATGTTTTCTTTAACCCAAGAAGGTTCGGTCTCTAAACGAGATTCGCTCTTCTTAAATAAACTAACTGGCGGTAAAACATAATCTTTTAAATTGACATTTTCACTGCGAACAATTGGTTTTTCTATTCTTACTTGAGTTTTATTAGGACTGTATTCTTCATAGACAAAGTCATCAGTAAAGGAAATCTCTTCCGGTTCTTCAATCACTTCATCTTCTTTAAAGATAATGTCTTCAGCGCTTTCTTCTTCCGGTAAGTTTGGTCGATTGAATTCTTCTTTATCATTTACTAAATCATTCAATACTTCATCATCTAAATCCACTTCAAGTTTTTGCTCATAAGTTTTTGCTTTTTCAAAGAACTCATCAACGGGAACTGATTCAACTTGCTTATGTTCGTTGATGATATTTTCAGCTTTATTAAGCGGTTCATCTGGTCGCTTATGATGTAAGTCTTCATTAGTCAAACCTTCTGGAGTGAAAGCTTTTTTATGGGTACGATTGTCAATCGAAATAAATTCATAATAAGAAGAGCCAAAACGTTTTTGTGCTTCAGCTTTGGTAAGTCGTTTTTCCTTACGGAAGATATCGTATTTCTTATCGATATCGCCGCTGCCTTTACGGTCATTAGGAATATTAACTTCATTTTTATTTTCTACTCCATATGGAGAAATAAAGGATTTGTTCATATTCTTTTTATCTTCAATTGTTCTGATTTCAGGAATAAAGAAAGGACGGTTATCCTTTGTTCTTGAAGTTTTAGGGATGATTCTTTCAGGTTTATTTTTCTTTTTTAAAAACATCTTATTCCTCCTCTACTTCAAGTATTTCATCAAGAAGCTTTTCAGCTTTATCAGCTTCTAATTCGTCATGGGTAAAAAGCGACTTCGAGTAAACATTATTAGTTTCTTCACCAACAATGGCGATGATAAACTTGCATACTTCTTTGGTAACTAAGACAGTAGAAGGCTTAATCGCAAGCTTCCTGAACCAATAAATGGGATTAGCGTAATTCAAAACGGCTGTACCAACAGTAAACATTTTAGAAATTTTAAGTTTTTTATTCAATTTCATTAATTTCGAGTTGTCAATTGCTTTTTTCTTATTGAGGATATCGATTATTGTCGAAATTTTATAACCTTTAAAGTATTTCAACAACTTCCCATTCGTCAGTTTTTCAATCCGTTTAGTTATATAATAATTTAGTTCTAGGATTTCTTCAATGCTTAGTTCATACATCGGATATCTTGCTTTGGGATAGTAATACTTGGCAATATCTTCAGCTAGTTCATAACTTAATTCCATAGCCACTCGAAAATAAGCGTTATCGGTTAATTTTACCGTTTCAACTAATTGATTCTGTTTATCTTCGATCATTCTGAAGATTTCTTGTTTTTCAATCATCTCTGGAACTTTTAGTAATCTTTTGCGCTGTTTTCTGCGAGAGCGACTAGTCGCAATAAAAGTAATCATCAAGGACAAAAGAATGAAACCAGTTAATAACCCTAAAACAAAGTTAGTAACATCTCGAAAAGATATAACTAAAAAAGGCGTTAATTGTGTGAATATAACAAGTGTTTTTGCCATATATACCTTCTCCTTTATCAAATAAATTATATCTTATTATCTAATAATAATCAATGCATATAATGATTTGCATAATTATACCACATATGAGATAATATTTCTAAAGTTAAAGCTGATTTGAGGTTAAATTAATGAATAATAATAAATATTTGATTGCTATAGATTTAGACGGAACGATTCTTTATGATTTTGATTCTTTGTCTGAATCACTTTGTGAATTTATGAAAGAAGTCCAAAATCAAGGGCATAAAATTGTAATTGCGACCGGTAGACCATATCGCAGTTCTAAGTTTGTCTATGACCGTTTTGATTTAGACACCCCGCTTATTAACTATAACGGCGGTTTAATTACTCACCCTCGTGACGAAAATTTCCCAAGAGTCAATTACACGGTAGATAAAGACAAGATCATTGATATTTTCAAGAATAACGAAGATCATATCCGCAATGCTTTTTGTGAGGATAGTGATGCGATTTATCTTCACCGAGAAGAAAAATCAATCGAGCCACTATTGCATGTTAAAGGCGCGACAAAACTGGAAATCGGTGATTTTGAAAAAACCTTGGAAAACGATCCTAATGGTGCAATTATAATCGGTAAACAAGGGCGGGGTAAAATAATTAAAGAATATATCGACAGAGTTTACGGAAACACCGTATTATCGAGAATCTGGAATTTATCAGGGGAATATGATTCAATCATTGAGGTCTTTACTCCTGAATCAAATAAGGGCTTAGGTTTAGCTTATGTCGCTGATTACTTAGGCTTTGATCAAAGCCAAGTTATCGCCATCGGTGATGGTCATAACGATATTGAAATGTTGGAGTACGCTAGCCTTGGTGTCTGCGTTAGAAACGCTCATCCTGATTTAATTAAAGTCGCAGATATCGTTTTAGAACGAACTTCTCAAGAAAATGCCGTATATCATTTCTTATCAAACTTCTTAGGAATGTAAAAAGGTCGACAAAAATTGTCGGCCTTTATTTTTAATGTTTTTTCTTTCTTCTTTCCGCTCTGCTTAAGCGCGGTTGTAATGTTCCTTGCGCAAGATTTTCTTGCATATTTTCAACATTGCTAGGATTCATCCCTGCCATTCTTCTCATCATTTTTGCTTGTTTGTCTAGCATCGAAATTATACGATTAACTTCAGTCGTTGATCTACCGGATCCACTAGCAACTCTGTTTCTTCTTGACGAAGAGCGATTTAAGAGTTCCGGATCTTTTCTTTCTTGTTTCGTCATCGACGAAATTATCGCTTCGATATAGATTAATTGCTTATCATCAATTTTATCCATATCAGCCATTTGACCCATTCCTGGTAACATTTTCAAAATCCCTGAAAATTTTCCCATTCGCTTTATCATTCGCATTTGTTTTAACATGTCGTTGTAGTTAAAATTCCCCGACATCATTTTTTCCATCATGCTCATCGCTTCAGCTTCATCAATCTCTTCTGTAGCTTTTTCGATTAAGGATAAAACGTCACCCATACCGAGAATTCTTGAGGCCATTCTTTCAGGATGGAAAACTTCAATCTCGTGAAGTTTCTCCCCAGTACCAGCGAATTTAATCGGGACACCGGTAACCTTACGGATTGATAGAGCCGCACCACCGCGAGTATCTCCATCTAATTTCGTTAAAATACAACCGGTAAGTTTTAAAGCGGCATTAAAGGTTTCCGCTACATTGACTGCGTCTTGTCCAGTCATCGCGTCGACAGTTAAAAGAATTTCTTCAGGATTAGTTATCTTAGCGATATTTTTGATTTCTTCCATCATCGTTTCATCGATATGAAGACGTCCAGCCGTATCGATAATCACTAAATCAAAGAGATTTTTTCGAGCATAATCAAGCGCTTGTTTAACGATTGTTTCCGGTTTAGCAGTTCCCATTTCAAAGACTTCAATATCTAGTTGTTTACCGACAGTTTGAAGTTGTTCTATCGCTGCGGGACGATAAATATCGGCCGCAACTAAAAGTGGTTTTTTACCATTGTTTTTGCGAATGTAATTAGCCAATTTACCTGCAGTTGTCGTTTTACCGGCACCTTGTAAACCAACCATTAAGATCACAGTCAAATCTTCAGAAAGATTCAATTCTTCTGCTTTCTCACCCATTAACTTCGTTAGTTCGTCATTGACGATTTTAACAACTTGTTGGCCGGGGTTTAGTCCTTTCAGAATCTTTTCACCGTAAGCTAAAGCTTTAACTTCGTCAGTGAATTCCTTGACCACTTTATAATTGACGTCAGCCTCTAAAAGCGAGAGTCTGACCTCACGCATCATTTCATCGATATCATTTTCGGTTAGGCGCGATTTTCCAGTCAAACGCCTTAAAGCCATTTGGAACCGCCCCGTTAAGTTTTCAAAAGCCATTTAAAATCTCACCTTTTCTATTTTTTCAATCAACTCAAGCGTCTCTTGGCTTAAGTTTTCTTTTTTTAATTTTTCCAGCAACTCGTCTTGTAAATTCTTATTGGTCAAGAGCTTTAGTTTAGCATCAAAACTTTCAAGATGTTGAATAATATTTTTTATTTGAATATGAACAGCGTTACGACTAACATTTAAGATTTCAGCTATTTCCGATAAGGAATAATCCTCGGAAAAATAATAGCCGAAATACACTCTTTGTTTTTCAGTCAAAAGTTCTTGATAGATATCAAATAACTGATTAAGTCTTACTGTTTCTTCAACGGAATATCCCATAGCAATCTCCTATTCAAAAAAGTCAGAAAACAGACCATAAATATAATCTTCAATATCGAAATATTCTAAATCGGTAAGTTTTTCTCCCAAACCGACAAAACTAATCGGAATGCCTAATTTATTTCTAATCGCCAAGACAATTCCGCCCTTAGCCGTACCATCTAACTTGGTTAGAATTATCCCGGTAATATCGGTAACTTCAGAGAATATTTGCGCTTGCGACAACCCGTTTTGACCGGTAGTCGCATCGATAACTAAATATGTTTCAAAGGTATCGTTATTAGTTTCGCGTCTGATGATGCGATTGATTTTATCTAATTCCATCATTAAATTCTTTTTGTTTTGCAAGCGTCCGGCTGTATCGATTAGAAGTACGTCAATTTGCTTCTCTTTGGCTTGTTTAATCGCATCAAAAATCACGCTTGAAGGATCGCTTCCAGCTTCTTTCGCCACTACTTCTACGCCAACTCGTTCGCCGAAAACTTTTAATTGATTGATCGCTCCAGCGCGAAAGGTATCTCCCGCAGCCATCATTACAGTCTTGCCTTCGTTTTTAATTTTATACGCTAACTTGCCAATTGAAGTAGTTTTACCAGTCCCATTTACCCCAACAAACAAAATTACAGTTAAACCGGTTTTATTATAGCGAATATTAGTATTGATAATCTCATTTTTTAAATACAACTCAAACATTTGGTCAACGATGATATTCTCTAAATCGATTGGTTTTTCAACTTTATTAGTCTTGACTACTTGGCGAATGTTTTCGATAAATTCCACTACGGTATCGACGCCAATATCAGCCATAATAAAGATTTCTTCTAACTTAGAAAACAGATCTTCATCGATAGTTTTCGACTTTTCCAATATATCTTTCAAAGATGATAAAGCTTGATTTCTCGTTTTCATCATCCCAATTTTAAATTTTTCGGCTTTTGCACGTTTCTCTTTACTCGAGAAAAGCTTTGAAAAAAGGCCCATAGGTTCACCCCTTTAAAAAATCTATATGTATTATAACATAAAATCATAAATTTTAAGAATTATATTAATTAAAAATTCGCCCCGATAAGCGGGACGAATTTAGGAAGGGTAAGTGTTGTTATAACACTCAAAGGGAAATTCAACTAATGATTTAGTTGTACTTAAATGATAACACAGGTTATCACTGAGATTCAAATGATGTTTTTGTGATTTTTTACTTGTGGCGTTCGCACCCTTTGCCGTCGATGCAAAAAACTTTTCCATCTTCATCTTTTACCACCACATTATCGCAATCTGGACAATCGTCTTCAACTAGTCTCAACGGTGAAATGTACTTACACTTAGGATATCTCGAACAAGCAAGGAACTTGTTGCCTTTGTTTTTACCTTTGCTTGCAGTTCGAACGACTAAGGTCCCTGTCTTGCATTCAGGACAATTTACTTTAGTATTGTAGGTTTCTTTTTTCGGTTTGTCATCTGATTTTACATATTTACATTTAGGATAATTTGAACAAGCTTCAAACTTACCAAACTTACTGATTCGATAAACTAAAGGTTTTCCGCAAAGAGGACATATTTCGCCAGTTTTTTCCGGTTTTACCTTATCCATGTTCTCTGTAGCTTCATCTACTAATGGAATAAAATAATCATAAAATTCTTGTAGTACTTTTAATTGCGTTTCATTGCCATTAGCAATTTCATCAAGAATTTCTTCCATGTTTTTTGAATAATCTGCACTGATAAATTCGTCAAAGAACTCACCTAATTTTTCAATCGTCAATGTTCCTTGATCTGTTGGCACAAACTTTCTTTCTTCTAAAGTTACATAGTGACGTTTAAGCAAGGTTGAGATTGTCGAAGCATAGGTAGAAGGTCTTCCGATACCTAATTCTTCCATATCTTTAATTAGTTTAGCTTCTGTATATCTTAAAGGCGGATTAGTGAATAATTGTTTTTCATAAACTTGATCTGCTTTAAGCGTTGCTTTTTCTTTAAATTTAGAAAGATCAATGCCTTCCTTATCGATATCATCGTATTCCAAAGTTAATTTTAAATAACCATCAAAAATTTGTTTAGAGCTAGTAGCTTTAAAAACCGTGCTAGTATTTTCCAGTAACAGTGTCGTTACTTCATTAACAGCGGGACTCATCAAAGAACCAAGGGCTTTAATATAGATTAACTTATAAATTTTGTATTCTTGTGAACTTAAATATTTCTTTATTGATTCTGGAGTTCTGTGGATATTAGTCGGTCTAATCGCTTCATGAGCATCTTGAGCATTTACTTTGTTTTTCGGTGAATGATAATATCCTAAATATTCTGAACCATAAGTGTTCAAGATATGTTCTCTAGCGTCATAAACAAAGCTATCTGATAAACGCACTGAATCACTTCGCATATAAGTAATTAAACCCACTGACTCGCCAGCAATATCAACTCCTTCATAAAGTTTTTGCGCAACTGACATTGTTTTTGAAGATGAATACCCATATTTTGAAGAAGCGCCTTGCTGAAGCGTTGAGGTAATTAACGGTGATTTTGGATTTGATTTAATCATCTTAGTGAAGACTTCACTAACTGTAAATTCAGGTTTTAAATTATCAAGGATTGCTTTAGCTTTCTTTGCAGTGGTAATCCAAGGTTTTTCACCGTCAAGTTTGAATAATTGAGTTTCAACATCTTGAAAATTTGCATAAATTTCATAGTATTCTTCTGGGATAAAACTTTGAATTTCTTTCTCTAAATCCACGATTAACTTCAAAGCTGCGGACTGAACTCTACCGGCAGATTGCGATTTAATCTTAGATTTTAACAACATTGATAATTTAAATCCGATGATGCGGTCTAGCATTCTTCTAGTTTCTTGAGATGAAACTAAATCAAAGTTGATTGAACGAGGATGTTCAAAAGCATTGGTAACGGCCTCTTTAGTTATTTCATTAAAAACAACTCTTTGGACAGTTTTTTTACCAATGTTTAATGTATCAAATAAATGCCAAGAAATAGCCTCTCCTTCCCGATCCGGGTCAGTAGCCAAATAGATTTCCTCAGCGTCTTTTATTGTTTTATTAAGTTCAGTTACTAATTTCTTCTTTTGCGGCACGACTTGATAGTTTGGTTTAAAACCATTCTCAACATCGATGCCTAAGCCACCCTTGCCAGTTGTTGCTAAATCACGAATATGACCGACACTAGCAGTGACTAAAAAGTCTTCGCCTAAGTATTGGCCTATCGTTTTTGATTTGGAAGGAGACTCAACTATTACAACTTTTTTTGCCATAACACACCTCGCCCTTATATAATATACGCAATAATTTTCAAATGTCAACCTTTTTAATTTGGTTTTTATTTGAGAAAATCATCACAATTTTCATTAATAATATAAATATTATTAGCTAAATAAAAAAAGCGCAAGAATTTTTCTTACCCTTTTTAAAGTCACTTTATTATTTCTAAATTAAAAACCAATAAAGATAAAAGTCATCCGATCTTTATTTTGCATATCCTTCAAAGTAAACACTTGAGCTTCAGGATAATATTGCTTTGCTAACATATGAATTTCCATTTTTTTATCATAAGCGTGTTCAAAAGCAATCATTGCTTGTGGCTTAAGGATTGCTTTGCTTTCTTTAATAATCTCACGATAATAATCCAAACCATCTTCACCGCCAAAAAGGGCTATATGCGGTTCGTTATCGTAGATTAGAGGATCCACATCTTCTGATAAAGGAATATAAGGTGGGTTAGAAATGATAATATCATAATAATTACCAATTAAAGGTTTGACCATATCTCCTAACAAAAAATTCACTTGAACGTTTAAAGCTTCAGCGTTTTCTTTAGCCAATAATAAAGCTGATTCACTGATGTCGGTCGCGGTTACCTTCATCAAAGGTTCTTCTTTTGCTAACGTGATTGCTAGACAGCCGCTACCAGTACCGATATCCACCACGTCAACTGCTTTATTCGCAAAATATTCATCATAATATATTAAGGTATTCGCAACTAATTCTTCGGTTTCAAATCGCGGAATAAGCGCGGTGTTCTTAACTTTAAACTTATAACCATAGAAATAGACAAACCCGATAATCTGTTGGACGGGTTTGTTTTTTTCTAAATATAATGATAAGGCTTCAAAGAAAGCCATTTCGATTTCTTTAGGCATTTCATCTGTAAATTTCAAATAAAGTTCACTTGGTTCTAACTCTGAAAAATGGAGTAGCAACAGCTCAACTGCGCTTGGTTCTTTTTTAGCTTTTCTAGCCAAAGTTTTCGCAGTTTTTAGAACTTCTTTATAACTTGGCATTACTGTTTCTCCAATTTGCGTTTTTGTTCTTCAGCAATTAGATTCTCGATTATTGAATCTAATCTTCCATCAATAATTCGATCTAATTGTTGAATAGTCAAATTGATTCTGTGATCGGTAACCCGGTTTTGCGGATAATTGTAAGTTCTAATCTTTTCCGAGCGATCGCCTGAACCGATTTTCGACTTTCTTTCAGCGCCTTCTTTATCTTGTTTTTCTTGAAGCATTGCATCGTAGAGTCTTGATCTAAGAATTCTTAAAGCTGAAGCTTTATTTTCATGTTGGCTTTTTCCATCTTGACATTGAGCGACCGTGTTTGTCGGAACATGCGTTACTCTCACGGCGGATTTAGTTGTATTAACTGATTGTCCGCCTGGTCCTGAGGAACAGAATGTATCGACTCTAACTTCATCCATATCAAGTTCAAAATCGATTTCTTCCGCTTCAGGAAGGACAATTACCGTAGAGGTAGAGGTATGAATTCTTCCGCTTGATTCAGTAGCCGGAACCCTTTGAACACGATGGACGCCTGACTCATATTTTAGGCTGGAATAAACGTTTTCACCGGTAATCATAAATTCTATTTGCGAAAAACCGCCAGCTTCACTCGGCTCTGCGTTTAATAATTCAATCTTCCAATCCATAGCTTCTGCATACTTAGAATACATTCTAAATAAGTCGCCAGCGAAAATATTTGCTTCGTCGCCTCCGGCAGCGCCACGGATCTCTACGATTACGTTTTTTTCATCATTAGGATCTTTTGGTATTAATAAAAGTTCTAATTCTTCTTCTAATTTTTCGATTTTTGCATATATTACTTCTAATTCAAGTTCAGCCATTTCTCTTATATCGGCTTCTTTATCTTTCGCCATTTCTTTTAAGCCGTTTAATGAATCTAAAGCTTCTAAATATTCACGATATTTTAGAACCGGTTTTTCTAGTTTTGAGTATTCTTTTGCCATCTCCGTTACTTTTTTTATATCCGTAGCGACTTCTGGCCGAGACATTTTCTCACCGATTTCGATATATTTTTCTTCTAGCTGTTTTAATCTATCTGTTAACATTTTATCCCCTTATTTTCTTGAGTACGTATTGAACTTTGAAGTCTCCTTAGTGAAGACTAATTCGAAGTCATCAATTGTACCATGACGGTTTTTCGCAACTGAAAATTGCGTTTCATTCTTTCCTTCCTCATTATAAAGGAAGATGATAATATCCGCATCTTGCTCAATTGAACCTGATTCACGCAAATCGGACATTCTCGGTTTGCGGTCATCGCTTTTTCTTGATTCGATACTTCTTGATAACTGTGACAAGGCAACAACAGGAACTTTAAGCTCCCGTGCTAGTTCTTTAAGTACCCGGCTAATTTCCGATACTTCTTGGACTCTGTTTCCTTTATATTGCGGTGAACCACTTAAAAGTTGCAAGTAGTCAACGATTACTAAATCTAATTTTTGGTTTTGTTTTAACTTACGACATTTACTACGCAAATCCATTACTTCAACTGTCCCAGAATCATCAAAATACATATTCATGTTCTTTAAAGTATTTACCGCTGATTGTAAAGCTTCCCAATCAGAAGAGGTAAGTTGCGCTTTTCTAATATTTGTATTGTGAATTGAAGATTGCGCACTTAAAAGTCTGAGCATCAATTGCTCAACGCCCATTTCCAAAGAAAAGAAAGCAATATTTGGTTTAGCGGGTAAATCTCCGATATTAATCGCCAAATTAAGAGCGAAAGCGGTTTTACCAATCCCTGGTCTGGCCGCAACAATAATCAAGTCGGAACCTTGAAGACCTAGGATGATTTTGTTTAAATCTTTATAGCCGGTATCTAACCCAATAACGTTATCTACAGCTTGTTCGCGTTCAGCTAATTTATTGATGGTTTCTTCAGCTACTTGAGCCACGGAAACGAAATCGGAACTTCTTCGTTTTTGTGTGATTTCAAAAATTTCTTTTTCAACTCTATCGATAAAATGAGGTGGATCAATCGCTTTTTTTGAGTCGTTTAGCAGTTCGTCAAATTTTTCTTGGAGCCTTCTTAAGACAGACTTATCTTTAACGATATTGATGTACTCATCAAGATTCGCTGTCGATGGAACAACCGTAGTTAAATTGATGATAAAATCTCTACCACCGATTCTTTCTAATTGGTTTGCACTTTCTAAATAAGAACTTAAAGTTACGACATCAATCGAAGAATTGTGATTGAATAAATAAAGCATTCCTTGAAAAACCGTCTGGTTGTTTGGACTATAAAAGTCTTCAACCAGAAGTTTATCAGCGATTACATTCATCTCGTTATTATCAAAAAAGACCGAACCCAAAACTGACTCTTCAGCTTCTAAACTATAAAGGACTGATTCCATAACCTACCACCTATTCTTGTTCTAAAACTTGAATGTTTATGACTGCGATTACTTCTTTATGCAGTTTGATGTTAACTTCGTAGTTACCTAATGAATTAATGTTATCAGTCAAATCAATCTTGCGTTTATCAACATTAAGTCCATAACTTTTCTTTAATTCATCGGCGATTTGTTTAGAGTTAATTGAACCGAACAATTTTCCGGATTCACCTAATTTAACATAGAGTTTAATTGGGCTTTCTTCAATTTGTTTTTTTAAGTCTATAGCATTTTGATATTCTTTATTAGCTTCTTGTTTTTGTTTTTCTAACTCGTCATTTAAACTCTTCATATTTGCGCTGCTTGCTTGAATAGCGTGTTTAGAGTTTAATAAGTAATTACCATAACCAGTAGCGACTTCAATGATATCGCCCTTTTTACCTTTGCCTTTAACATCTTTGATTAGGATTACTTTCATAGTTGTATCCTCCTTGTAGCTTTCACTAATTATTGTTTCTATTTTACTTGCAATCTCTTCTGGTGAAGTGTCCTTAATTTGTGCAGCGGCATTATTCATATGACCGCCTCCGCCAAATTGTTCCATAATTACTTGAACGTTAAAATTATTGATACTGCGAGCTGAAACCGCAACGGTTTCTTTGGCGATAAAGCCAATCGCAAACGCCGCAATGATATTATCGATTTCTAAAAGTTCATCAGCGGTTTTCGCTAGTTGAACTCGATCGGTGATATCATCTGGTTCTAATAAAGTTAAGGCAAAGTGATTATTGACAATCTTAGCGCGGTTAACTAAATTAGACTTAGTCTTAATATCATCCAAAGACTCTCTTAAAATCAGTTTTGCTTTTGAAGGATCAGCGCCTAAATGTCTTAATTTAGCAGCCGCTTCAAAAGTTCTCGCCCCAGTATGAGAAGAGAAATTATTGGTGTCAATCATCATTCCTGCCAACATGATTGTCGCAACAAATGGATCAATATCGATTTCCTCTCGATAAAAATCCAATAATTCGGTAACTAATTCAACTGATGATGAAGCATAAGGTTCAACGTAATTCATCAGCAAGTCAGAAATCGAATTATCCAAACGACGGTGATGATCGATTACTACGATATGTTTAGTTTTTTCAGTCAAAATCGGCACATTGGACTGAACCGGTGAATGATGATCGATGAGAATTAACAAAGAATCATGGTTAATCTGCTCAATAGCATCTTCAGGATCAATCACATATTGCAAGAGTTTAACATATTCTTGATTAAGCATATTGATTAATTTCGCTGTGGTTTGATCAACATTATCAAAGTCTAAAACTATTCGAGAATTCTTGTTTTTTGTTAATGCCATCTCCAATAATCCGACCGCCGCCCCTAAAGCATCTAAATCAGTAGCTTTATGTGGCATAATGAAAACAGAACCTCTTTCCGCAAAGAAATCCTCAAGAGCTCTTGAGTTAACTTTAGCGGCGATTTTAGAACGTTTTTCCACGGTATTAGTTTTTCCGCCGAAGAACTTAATCGGTTGATTTTTTAGGTTTACAACTACTTGGTCTCCACCTCTAGCAACCGCTAGTTTCATCGCTTCTTCTGCAGCATCGCCTAATTCGGCCGGTGCAGCTTCATAAGCAGCGATTCCGATTGATAGCGTGACTCTAACGCCATTATCATCGGCGATTTTTGAGATTTTATTTAAAATTGTAAACTGTTCTTTCATTAATTCATCAAGGCGATTCCGATTCATCATAATTACGGATTTTTCCGGCCTTAGATTGATGAAATAAATATTATTAGTTGAACACCAAGTGTTTAAAGCTGATAATAATAAGCCTTGTATATTAGCCTTAACTTGAAAGTCTAAATTTGAAGTCGCCTCATTGAAGTTATCCAAACTCATAACCCCAATAACGTCAGAATAATCGTAATATTTTTGTTTAATCATTTCCCGATCTGTTACTTCGAATAAATAAATCGTGCTGTTCTTAGGATAATGAACTATGTCGAAGATTTTATCGTAAACGTTAGTGGTAAATTTCCCGATTCTTTTACTCACGCTCTCAAATATATCGCGATTAATCACCTTCAAGTTTCGATCGACCAAAGCATTAGAAAAAACTTCTTTTGCCAAGGCGTTAGCGTATACGATTGTATAAGCCTCGTCATAAAGGATAATTCCCACCGGAAGATAATTAAGTGCGATATCTTCACTATTCATTTTTCGTTTTTGGATTGACGTTATTTCTCTAATTTTATTTTCTAATTCCGAAATTCTCAGTTTTCTGACCTTAGCTAAAAGGAAAGCAGAAACGTACCAAATTATTAATATCAAAATTAAAACATTGTAGAAAATAAAATATTCTATGTCCAATCTAGGATAGAGGATGAAAACTCCAACCAATATCAAGATTAAGAGAAAGATGATTAAGAAAAAGGTTTTTGTCTTATTAATTTTTCTCATCTTATACCTCGCTTGAATTCATAATAAGATATTATATCATAAAGGCTAAAAAAAATAAACTTTATAAGCTATAAAAACAAATGTAAAAAAACTGATGTTTTCATAAAAAAAACCTACTTGAGTAGGTTTTTATCTAGCAAAATCGTTTCTATTCTTTAACGAATGGTAACAGTGCCATAAAACGTGCGCGCTTGATCGCTACAGCTAAATGTTTTTGATAATATGCACTTGTTCCAGTAACTCGTCTTGGTAAAATTTTACCTCTATCAGATACGAATTTTTTTAGTAATTCATATTCTTTAAAATCAATATATTTAATCTTATTTTCAGTAAAATAACATCTTTTACGATTTCTACGACGATTAGTTTTAAAACCTGGTCTAGCCATTATAATTCCTCCTTTTTAGAATGGTAAATCATCTTCAACGTTGTTGAAATTTCCTGTGTCGATATCTTCATCTTCTGTTTTAGCTTCATATGGTTCATCACTACTTGATGATTTTGTATCTAAGAAAACAACTGAGTCACAGATTACTTCGGTCAAATATCTTCTAGCATTAATTTTTTCATCCATGTAGTCTCTTGTTTGCAAGCGACCTTCAATGGCAACCATTGAACCTTTGTTAACATATTTAGCAACGTTTTCTGCTTGTTTTCTCCAAGCGGTGCAGTTGAAAAAGTCAACATTCTTATCATTGTTGTTTGATACAAACGGACGATTCACAGCTAAAGAAAAAGAACACACAGGAATGTTAGTATTAGTGTATCGAAGTTCAGGGTCTTTGGTTAAACGACCAATCAATACAACTTTATTAAACATAGTCTATTCCTCCTACTTTAAGCTTCGTCTCTAGCGATAACTATATGACGGATTACATCTTCACGAATTTTCATAACGCGGTCAAGCTCAGTAATCGCTTCTTTTGGAGCAACTACAGTTAAAACAACGTAGTAGCCTTTTGTGAAATCCGCAATTTCATAAGCAAGATCTTTGATGCCCCATTCCGATACCTTTACTTCTTGAGAACCGTTTTTTGTTAAAACTTCATTTAAACTAGCAATTAAATCTTTTCTAGCTTGTTCTTCAAGGTTAGGACGAATGATGTACATAATCTCATATTTTTTCATTATTTTCCTCCTTTTGGTCTATTGGCTGCATAGCTCAGCAAGTGAGATAAATCACAACGATGTATTATATCATACAAGCGATAGTTTGTCTATAAAAAACTACTCGCCTTTATTCGTTAAAAAAACACCTATTGAAAGGTGTTTATTTTGTTATTCTGTAGTTGTTATCGGTTCTGTAGTTGCCGGTGTAGTAGTTAATGCAGTAGTGATTACCGGAATATTTCTACCAGTGAAAATATCAGCTACTTCAGCGTAATATGCTTGATCAGCAATTAACAAACAGTTGCCATTAATATAATCTTCAGGATCTAAACCTTCTAGTAATGCTTGAAGTGCCGGACTTTTTTCAATTATTTCTTGTAAGTAATCTGCATTTTTAAACTCTAGTACGATAGCTACTTTATCTTTTCCGTTAGAAAAAGCAAATGCTCTAAAACCTAAAACACTAGCCAAAGGGTTAGTAGTAATTACAGTCATTGTCGTAGCTGTAGTTGTCGGCTCGCTTCCTTCTTCGGTAGTAATCGTTGTTATTTCAATAGTTATGTCTAAATCATTAACAATTGCATCAACGTTTGAGAATAAAATTGAACCGCCACGGAAATTATATTCATACATGGAATATCCAGCTTTTTCAAAGTTTCTAGAAACCTTATTTATCGAACTACAAGCTGTAAGTGTTCCGATTATTAATATGAAAGTTAAAACAACTAAAATTTTCTTTAAAATCTTCATACGCCACCATCCTAATATAATATTATATATTATACCTTTCTCTTTCCTAAAAATTATATCTTATTAAGCGATTAATGTCAACATTCACTTTTGAGTTTATTACCTAGATCGCTTTTTTCTAAAGGGTAATAACATCGAAACTTGAGCTTTATACTCCTGATAACCCGGCCTATGTACGAGTTTTTTCTCCATTAAAGGAATGCTGATGAACAAGAATAAAGCAATCATCAATAATGGATAAACTAAATTAAAATTGATTGCATTTACATGGGAGAAATACATAATGTATATTCCCACCCAGAAGGTCAATTCTCCTAAATAGTTAGGGTGTCTCGTATATTTCCAAAGTCCGTGATCAATACAGGCCTTTTCTTTTTTGTGATCCATTCTGAATTCATACATTTGTTTATCCGCAAAAAATTGAATTATCGCTGCTGAAACCGATAAGACAAAACCAATGATAAAAATCGGACTAATGCCTTGATAAGCCATAATATCGTGAGCGTTGATTAATTGAATGTAAACTACTAAAGTAGGTATCATGTGGATGCCAAAAAAGTTGGTTAATAAATAAAGTTTTGGAGCTTGATCGCGTAAATGAGTATAACGCCAATCTTGCTCGATAAACCCTTGCCAATTCTTCCACCAATTTAGAGTTAATCTCACACCCCAAATCAACACTGCCAAAAACAATAAAATGACATTGATGCTGAAGTTTTTATAAATCAACATCCACTCCAAAACAATAATAATGGGAATTACTGACCAATAAGGATCGTAAAGCGAAGCGTTTTTTGTAACGTTGCTAAAGAAGAAAACAATGATTGTCATACTGATATTGGCAATTAAAGTTGAGATAATCAAGTTCATGCCACTGTTGTAAAAATAAAGCATGATTAAAGCTCCAATAACTGCCGCAAAACCATAAACAATTCCAAATACCCAAAGGGTTTGTTTCTTAGTAAAACTTGTCAATTCCATAAGTGAAACTCTCCTTATAATGTAAATATTTTCTATTTAAGAAATTTTAAAACTTCTGCGAAACAAAATTCTACTGTTTTCAATCTGATTGTTTCTCTATCTCCAAAAAAGCGTTTATTATAAAGTCGATTGTGTTCATTGAAAGCAATTGCGATATAAACTTCTCCTACTTCATGATTTTTCGGAAAATCTGGTCCCGCAATTCCTGAAACCGCGACTAAAACTTCTGCGTTTGATAGATTTTTCAAGCCGTCAATCATCTCCAAAACGGTTTCCTCAGAATAAACACCTTCATTCATAATCGTTTCTTCTTTGCAGTTTAAAAGGTTAATTTTCATAGTTTCAGAATAAGTGACAATTCCTAGTCCAAAGACTTTTGAAGCATGAGGTTCTTTAGTTAAACTACTCGCTAACATTCCTCCAGTCATCGATTCAGCGAAACTTATCTCTAAGTTTTCTTTTGAAAGTTTTCCGATTAATTCTTGTGCTAGTAAAGAAATATTTTTCTCCAAATTGTCTTTCATAAGTTTTACCTTTAAATATTGAATCTAAAATGGAAAACATCTCCATCTTTAGCTCGATATTCTTTTCCTTCTAAACGGAATTTTCCCTGCTCTTTAGCTTTAGTTTCAGAGCCGGCATTGATTAAATCTTCATAGCTGATAGTTTCAGCGCGAATAAAACCTTTTTCAAAATCAGAGTGAATAATCCCAGCGCATTCTGGAGCTTTCATGCCATCTTTAAACGTCCAAGCTCTAACTTCTTTATCACCTGCTGTAAAAAACGTTTTTAAACCTAATACGTCATAACTAACGGAGACTAGTTGATCTAACCCAGATTTTTTAATCCCTAATTCATTCATAAAAAGCTGGCGATCTTCAGGATCTAATTCTTGAAGTTCTTGTTCGATTTTAGCGCTGATAATTACAACTTCAGCCTGATCTTTTTCAGCTTGAATTCTAACTTTTTTTACATAATCATTTTCAGAATGATCATTTATTTCTGATTCTGAGACATTGCAAACATAAAGTATTGGTTTAGCGGTAAGAAAAGAAAAGTTTTTAATCAATTTTAGCTCGGAGGCTGAAAGATCCATAGCTCTAATCGGTTTTTCTAGTTTAAGTTCTTCCAAGATCTTCGATAAAAGCTGATATTCTTCTACTGCGTCGGCTTCTAAGCGCATTGAAGCTTTCTTTTGGATCCTAGGTAGTCTTTTCTCAATAACTTCCATATCGGCGAATATCAGCTCAATCATTATCGTTTCTAAATCTCTCAAAGGATTAACGCTGCCGTCAACGTGGACAACATTATCATCGTCAAAACATCTGATGACTTGAACAATCGCATCAGTTGTTCTGATATGTGATAAGAATTGATTACCTAAGCCTTCACCTTTAGAGGCGCCTCTAACCAATCCGGCAATATCTCGAAATTCAAAGGTAGTAGCGATAGTTTTTTTCGGTTTATACATTTTCGTCAAAACGTCTAAACGATCGTCTGGCACTTCTACCACACCGATATTTGGTTCTATAGTCGCAAAGGGATAGTTTGCGGCTAGCACCTTAGCTTTGGTAATTGCGTTAAAAAGGGTCGATTTACCAACATTTGGTAAACCGACTATCCCCGCTGTTAATCCCATAAAATCTCCTTATAATTCATTTAAGTTAAAAAGCTTAACCGTGTTTTCATAAGTTATTTTCTCAACTTCTTCCACACTAGCATTTCTGATTGAAGCAATTTCTTTAATGATGTATTTTAAATTTTTTGATTCGTTTGTTTTACCCCTATGTGGAGCTGGAGCTAAGTAAGGCGCATCAGTTTCTACTAATAAACGGTCTAGACTTATCTTTTTTGCGACTTCTTTTGGCGTAACTGCATTCTTAAAAGTAACTGGTCCGGCTAAGGATATATACAAATTCAAATCAGTGAAATTTTTTACATATTCCCAAGAACCGGAATAACAGTGCATTACTCCAGAAAGCTCTTTATCTTTATGTTTCTTAATCAGTTCATAGGTATCATTTGTTGCGTCTCGCATATGCACAACAATCGGTAATTTATACTTGTTAGCCAAGTCAATCTGTTTGATAAATAAACTCTTTTGTCTTTCTTCATGAGAACGATCCCAATAATAATCCAAACCTATTTCACCGATAGCTTTGACTTTAGGATGAGATAAATTTTGTTCTAACCATTCTAAATCAGCTTCTTGATAATGTTTTGCTTCGGAAGGGTGAATGCCAATAGCGGCATAGACTTCTTCATACATTGTGGCTATATCCAAAGCCAGTTCAGAAGATTCTCGGTTATAGCCGATGCAAATAAAGGCTTTAACACCATTTTCTTTAGCACGATCAATAATTTCTTCAATTCTCGGAAATAACTCTTCATCATTTAGATGAATATGTGAATCAATAATCATAAGTCTCTCCTTTAAGTAATGTTATTTGAAATTTTTTAGAAAATATTCACTCAATTTCTTAGGTGTATAGCCAAAATATTCTTGAACTTCTTCGCCCTTGCCGCTTCGACCAAAATCATCGATTCCGTATACTTTGTCAGCGAAGCGATACCAACCTAAGGTTGAACCCATTTCAATCGCTAAGACTGGAATTCCAAGCGGTAAGATTTTGTTTTGATAAGAATTATCCTCTTCTAAGAACAGTTCTTGACAAGGCATAGATACAACCCTAATTTTTTTCTTGTATAGAGCTTTTAATAGTTTAGCGGTTTCGATTGCTAATTCAACTTCTGAACCAGTGGCGATGAAAATGGCTTCAAAGTTTTCTTCTTCATGAACAACATAAGCGCCTTTAATAAAATCTTGATAGTTGATCTTGTAATCAGTTTTTAAATTTTGTCTGGTTAAAGCTAAAATATTTGGTCTGTTTTTAGCTAATAGCGAATATCTTAACGCATGTCTAACTTCATTAGCGTTGGCTGGTCGAAAAACATTTATATTTGGCATAGCTCTAAACATAGTCAACTGTTCGATTGGTTCGTGAGTAGGTCCATCTTCACCAACCGCCACAGAATCATGTGTGAAAATAAAGAGCGAAGGTATATCCATCAAAGCGGCAATTCTCATTGCAGGTTTCATATAATCAGAAAAAATAAAGAAACCGCCACTAAAAGCTTTTAAATTATGCAAGGTCATGCCGTTGATAATCGCAGCCATCGCGTGTTCTCTAACCCCAAAATTAATGTTTCTACCTTTGCGGTTATCAAAATCAAAATCACCATCATTACCTTTTACTTTAGTTGAAGAAGTCAAATCGGCACTGCCACCAATCATTGATTTTGATGCGTTCGATAATTCTTTTAATAATTTTCCAATTGTAACTCTAGTAGCTTCATCAGCTGAATCAACTTGCGGTATAACTTTATCAAAATCAACGCTAAATTCATTATTGATAATGTCTTGAAGTTGTTTATAATCTTCAGGAAATATGTTTTTATATGTTTCTAGATCATGTTCCCACGTTTCATAAAGCGATTTTCCTCTAGCGCCAAAACTGGAATTGAAATCTTGATAAACTGCTTCATCAACTTCAAACTCTCGGTATCTATAACCAAAACGTTTACGCATTTCTTCAGTTTCTTCGACGCCAATAGGTGCACCATGTGTTTTTGAAGTCCCAGCATTCTTGGAACCAAAACCAATAACGGTTTTAATCTCGATAAAACTAGGTTTGTCGCTTCTTTTAGCGTTTTCGATAGCGTTTATAAGCGAGTTTTCATCATCGGGGTTTGTGAGTAATTGATAATCCCAATGCATTGATTTCATTTTCATTTTGATATCGTCACAAGCTGCCAAGTGCACAGGTCCATCTAACTGAATATCATTAGAATCAAACAGAACAATCAACTTGTTTAACTGGAATCTTCCTGCCAATGACATAGCTTCGATTGTAACGCCTTCTTGTAAATCACCATCACCACAAAGCACATATGTATAGTGATCAATTATATTTAATTTTTCCCTATTAAAAGCCGCTGACAAATAGCTTTCCGCCAACGCGTTACCAACAGCCATCGCTATTCCTTGTCCTAATGGACCAGTAGTTGAATCTACCCCTGGCGTATGACGGTACTCGGGATGTCCAGGCGTTGTGCTTCCTAATTGCCTGAAATTTTTTAGTTCTTCAATACTTAAATCATAACCGGCCAAATGCAATGTAGCATATAATAAAGCACTGCCGTGACCCGCCGCTAAAAAGAAACGATCACGATTAAACCACATCGGTTCTTCTGGAAAGGCATTTAAGAATTTTGTGTAAAGATTATAAACAACTCCTGCTGCACCTAAAACAATCCCTGGATGACCAGAGTTAGCTTTGTTAATCATATCCAAGCCCAAAAATCTAATTGTTTGAATTGATTTATCCATTATTTCACCTGCCTTAATAATAATTTATTAACATGAATATTATATCACAGTTATCGTCCGATAAAAAGACTAAAGAAAGAGTTTGTATTGAGAAAAAACTTCGCCTAAATCAATTAAAAAATAACCTCAAATTTTTACTTTTCAAGGTTATTTCATAAACTTAATATTCAGTTGATTCTAAACTTCACTTTTCGCTTCAACCACAATTGTTTTTTGTTTATAAGTCAATAGACCTACTAACAAAAATATAATAACAATAATGCTAAAATAAACAAACATTCTTGGATCGGAAACAAAAGCTCCATAGATTAAGTAAAGTGCGCCAATTGTTGCAATTGAAGGTACAATATAACGTTTAAATATATTTAGTTCGGTAAAATTTTTAACAATATTGAAATACACTAAAATAAATGACGCATAAAGAAAGACGATTGTTAATACTGAAGTATCCATAAATCCTCCCCAGAATCCTTGGAAATTACCATACCAAATAATACCCCAGAAAAAAGCGAGGACAAAACTTAATAATCCTGAAGCATAAGGTTGATCTTTCTTTCCTAAGTTCGTGAAAAGTTCCGGAGCCGGTCCTACACCCTTAACACTGATTTGATACATGCCTCTAACCGCACCTAAGGTTAAGCCATTTAGAGTTCCTAATACTGAAACCAGGATTAAAACCGAAACAACTGAACCAAAGAAATTACCAAATAATCTGCTTGCAGCTAATACTGAAGTATCCAAGGAGCCTGCCAAACCAATAGCTTCATTATTAGTTATTACTCCAGATAATCCGATGAAAAATAATACATAACAAAAGACAACGATTAAAGCTCCGCCTAATAAAGCTCTAGACAAATTCCTTTTTGGATCTTTTAACTCTTGAGTGATAGCTAACGCCGTTATCCAACCATCGTAGGCAAAAGCTGTTACTGCAACTGCAGCGGCCAAACCAGTTCCAGCAGAACTAACAACAGTTGCTGGAATTGTAAAAGATTCAATTGTTGTGCCGTTAACCAAACCTACAACCAAACCAACTACTGCTATTAAAATTAGGGGAACTAACTTTATACCAGTGGCACTAACTTGCCATCTTCCTGCAAAAACCGGTCCAAAGATATTTAATGCATATGAACCAATAAAATAAATAATCGCAAACCCCCAAGTGTAATCGCCATCTAAACCTACTAAAGTATTAGTAATACTTCCAGCTAACCAAGAAAGCACCCCTACTAAAATTGGGAAGTAAACAAAGTTAATGAACCAGCCGACTAAATATGCTGTTTTCTCTCCCACTACTTCTTCAACGAAATCGATTATACCGGATTTTTTAGCTTGCTTCAACGCTACAATACTAAAGGCTAGCGTTGAGAAAATAATAATTCCGCCACCAATTAGCCAAGCTAAAATAGCTGTTGGAAGACTACCGCCAGCACGAGCTAACACATCTCCTGCACTTTTGAACACACCACTACCAATTACAATTCCAACTACCATTGCAATCGCTGTAAATATTCCAAACTTCTTTGTTGGGACTTTCATTTGCTTTTCTCCTTTTAGTTATTTTCAATTATTAAGATAAAAAAATAGCGTTGTAGCTTGAACTACAACGCCTAATATTAAATAGTTTATTCTTAGGTTAAGTTATAGACAAGCATATGTATGAAGAAACGAGCTTGTCTATTAGTTTTCTTAAAAACTAATATCCAAACCTCGATTTTGCCACATATGATAAAAATAACCGCTAAGTTGTATAAACATTCTTTTTACCTCTTGAAAATTTATTTTGCGAGTATCTTACCATATTAAAACTCTTCTGACAACGCGAAAAAATATTTTTTTTAATGATAACGTTTTCTTAAATATTCTCAGAATCAAAATTATTATTCAGTATATTTCGTATCAGTCTATTTTTACTCGCAGTATTGTAATTATCTAGATTTTCTAATATAATTTAAACTTAGAAGGAAACATATAAAATTTAGAAAGGAGCAGTTAATGATTTTAGCAGAAGTTTTAAAAAGATTTCCAAAAAAGAAAGAATACTTAATTGAAATTTTACTCGAGTATCAAAAACAAAAAGAAACGCATCATTTTGAAGAACATGAGTTAAAAGAGATTGCAAACTATTTGAATATTCCGGAGAGTCGAGTTTGCAGCGTTGTCGGATTTTATACTTTTTTTTCAACAGAACCTAGAGGCAAATATATTTTTCAAATTTGCCGTGATTTGCCTTGTCAATTAAATGATAACTTTGATTTACTCTCATCAATCCAGATGATTTTGGGTATTAAAGTCGGAGAAACAACCCAAGACGGATTATTTACATTAGAGTACACTAGTTGCTTAGGACATTGTGATAAATCACCCGCTATTAGGGTAAATGACAAAATTCACGGCAGTCTTTCTTTGAACAAATTGAAAGCAATTGTCGCTGAGTGTAAGGAGAAAGAAAATGCTTGAAATGAAACTTGTAAGTAAGCGTTTTGGCTTAATTGACCCTTACTCAATAGATGACTTTATAGCAAATAAAGGTTATCAAGCGTTAAAAAAAGCTTTAAAAGCCGATAAATTGGACTTATTGGATGAGATTGAGAATTCTAAACTGAGAGGTAGAGGTGGTGCTGGTTTTCCCGTAGCTATTAAAATAATGGCTTTGGCAAAGGAAATCTCTCAACCAAAATATGTTATTTGCAATGCTGATGAAGGTGAACCAGGTAATTTCAAAGATAGATATATTTTAGAGAAAGATCCGCATTCAATTATTGAAGGAATGTTAATCGCCGCTTACATGACCAACGCTAAAACAGGATATATCTATATTCGCGGAGAATATAGTTTGCAGATTGATATTATGAAAAACGCGATTAAACAAGCAAGGGAAAAAAACTATCTAGGGGAAGCAATTTTAGGTACAGATTTTTCATTTGACTTGGAAGTAAGATCTGGCGCTGGTTCTTATGTCTGTGGAGAAGAATTTGCACTTTTAGAATCACTAGAAGGCAAAGCCGGAAGAACGAGAGTTAAGCCACCTTTTCCAACTTCTAGAGGGTTATTTAATAAACCCACACTAATTAATAATGTAGAAACTTTTGCAACTTTACCTGTCATCATTGACATCGGAGGTAAAGAATATGCAAAAATTGGTACTGCTTCATCAACTGGAACAAAATTGATTAGCATTTCTGGTAACGTTCTTAAAAAGGGCGTATATGAAGTGCCTTTTGGTATTTCGATGAGAAAAATCATCAATGAACTAGGTGGTGGAGTTGAGAATGGAAGAAAGATTCGAATGGTACAATTAGGTGGTGAATGTGGTCCGATAATCCCTGAGTATATGCTGGATATGGTAATTGACTTTGAAAGATTTGAAGAATTCGAATCAAAAACTGGAGCAGGAGCATTAATTGTTATCGATGACCGATTCGACTTTTTTGAAATTCTCAAAAGAATCTCAGAATTTTTTACTCACGAGTCCTGTGGAAAGTGCATTCCGTGTCGTGAGGGCAATTATCATTTATTAAAAATAATTGATCGCTTCGTTAATTATTGCGCGACCGAGAAAGATATGAACTTATTAGAAAATACCGCAATGGTTCTCCATCACACTTCATTGTGTGGTTTAGGACAATCGGCCCCTACTGCGATAATATCTGCCTTGCATTATTTTAGAGGGACTTTCCAAAAACGTATTGAAGCGTCTTTAAGTCAGGAGGATAGAATTTATGCCAAAAATTAAGATAAATAATCTCGAAATTTTTGCGGATCCAGGTTCAACAATTCTTGAAGCCGCGAAAGAGCATAATATAAACATTCCTACTTTATGTTACTATCCAGATTTGCACATTAATAGTGACTGCCGGATATGTTCAGTTGAGATTGTAGGGCAAAAGGGGTTAGTAACCGCTTGCTCAACACCGGTTAAAGATGGTATGGATATTAAAGTTAATTCGCCAAGGGCCTTAAATGCACGAAGAACTATAACTGAGATGATTTTAGCTAATCATGACGCTCATTGTACAACATGTATTAGAAATCTAAATTGCGAATTACAGACATTAGCTGATAATCTTGGTATTGATGCCACAAGATATGAGAATATTTTGGAACCAAAAGCAATTGATACTTCTTCATATTCTCTAGTTAGAAATCCTAATCGTTGTATAAAATGTGGTAGATGTATCGATGTCTGTCAATCTGTTCAAAGTGTCAGCGTGTTAGAAATAATTGGTAGAGGTAGAGAATCAGTAGTATCTCCTGCTTACGGAAAACTTATCGCTGATGTATTTTGCACTTACTGTGGACAGTGTTCAAGCGTTTGCCCAGTTGGCGCTATAACAGAAAAAGACGATACCGATGAAGTGTGGAAAGCTTTAGACGCTCATTCAAAACACGTGATTGTTCAAGTAGCGCCAGCAATAAGGGTTTCTCTAGGTGAAGATTTAGGGCTACCTTTAGGTAGCATTGTGACTGGGAAACTAATTTCAGCACTTAAAATGCTTGGTTTTTCAAAAGTGTTTGACACTAACTTTACTGCTGACTTGACCGTTATTGAAGAAGGCCATGAATTAATTAATCGTATTAGTAATAAGGGGGTTTTGCCGTTAATAACGTCTTGTTGTCCAGCTTGGATAAATTTTGCTGAACACGAATATCCTGAACTCATTGACAATCTTTCAACTTGTAAGTCGCCTCAACAAATGTTTGGAGCTTTGGCTAAAACTTACTATGCAAAGAGAGAAAATATTGATCCAAAGGATATCTATGTAGTATCAATAATGCCTTGTACTGCTAAAAAAACCGAAGCTAGACGACCTGAGATGTCAGTTAACAATGAAGATCCTGATGTTGACACAGTATTAACCACTAGAGAATTAGCTAAAATGATTAAACAAATGGGTATTGATTTTAATAATTTAAGAGAAAGTAATTTTGATAAGCCTGATGAAGTAACTAGTGGGGCGGGCGCTATTTTTGGTGCTTCAGGCGGTGTAATGGAAGCTGCACTAAGAACCGTGAAAGAAGTCTTAGAAAATAAGCCATTGAAGATTCTTGATTTTGAACAAGTAAGAGGAACTGAACATATTCGTCATGCTGATGTTGAAATTAATGGTGCAACCTATAAAGTTGCAATCGTTAATACACTCGGTAGCGCTAGAGAAATTGCCGAACAAGTGAAAACCGGAAATTCACCTTATTCATTCATCGAGATAATGGCTTGTCCAGGTGGATGTGTTGGTGGCGGTGGACAACCGTATGGCACAACTCATGCAAAAGCTAGGGAAAGAATGCATTCTTTATATCAAGTTGATAGATTGTCTAAAATCAGAAAAGCACATGACAATCCTGCTGTTTCAAATCTTTATACCAGTTTCTTGGGTAACCCCAGCAGTTCTATCGCACATGAGTTGCTACATACTCACTATACAAATAAGCGTTAAGATAAGACTTCATAAAAATAAAAAGGAAATTTTTTAATTTCCTTTTTTTCTTGCATTATAATCAGTTTTAATAGAATTACTCCAGTTTTTATCAATCTTTTTATTCATTCTTAAAACATGGACGTTAGACATGACCTTAAAATTTAATTCTATTCCGCGCTTATCAGAATGATATCTCACAGCATTTTCTTTACCAATTCCATATCTTTCAGTTACACTTCCCGCATTGATATTCGCTCCCGAAAACAAAAGGACAGAAGTTAATCTGTCCCATTTTTTTATCTAAATATATATCTATTCTTATTTTTTGATGAATTTAAATTTCCGTTTTTCATCTTCTCATTGAAGTAGATGGGTAAATACATTAAATGCATTAATACAGCAGCAAGAAACACCATCATAAACACATAAAAAATCTGATGAACTTCTTTAAAAACATTCATGAAATCAACAGGTGGATTCATTAAGAATAATTCATCAGAACCACCGTACTTATAAGTAGCATATCCAGATATAAAACTATAGATTGCTAAAACAAACATTGAATTATATAGATCATTCCTTGTCAGTTTGAAACCTAATACTCTATATCCATAAACAGCTAACCAACCGATTGATGCATGGGCACCAAAATATGTCCAAGCGCCCCATCTATCCAATCCCCAAAGCGTATCAAAGAAAAAATAAGTAAGAATTGTCCCAAACCAATAAAAATAAAAAATCTTAAATACTTTTTGTTTCTTAAAAGCGACTGAATAAGTTAATCCATATAAAGCAATCCCACAGAGAGGGATTCTAAAGATTGATCCATTCAAAATCCTGTTTTCAAATACTTTCCATTCAAAAATAAATACCAAAACAATCAAGAAATATCTAAACCATTTCTCATATTTAGTATTTATTAACTTCGGACCATATGCCCATAATAAAACTAAGGTTGCTGCAAAGCCTAAAATTAATAATAAATGCGTTAACCCAAACCATTCAATCGGTTGAGTAAGATCTCCGTAAAAAAAATCATGCATGATTAACTAAAACCCCTTTTAAATGTCTTTGTATATTTACCCTCATTTAAAATTATATTCCTCTTATTTTTTAAGTCAAGTACTGAATTAATGTATTTGATTATATTTGTCTTTATCTAGATATCTAATTTAAACAATCTTATAGTCACCAAAATAGAAAAACCAATCCATGGTATAAGTGATAGTATTGCAAATATAATCCCCACCATACCAACACTAGAAGGTATAATCATTAAAACTCCAGAAACCATTCCGAAAACAGCTGTTTTCTTTGAATAAAAATTGTCTTTGATCATAACAAAACAAAAGCCAATTAATGAGATAGCACTTAAGACATAATAAATATTAAATGATGTCCCTTTCCAAATATCCAAATACATGTCTGCTGTAGCTAAATAAGCAATTCTAAAACCTGATTCAGTTGTTCCGTAATAACGATTAGCTAAATAAAGCATCTCAATACTTCTATTGCTTACATAATATAGAACAGCCCCAATAATACCAGTAATAAGTGCAATATTCAAAATTGAATTATTTTCTTTTTTAAGTGTAATATATAAAACGAAATAAAAGAAAATTAAAAAAGGATTATTGATAATATATAAAAAATCCATATGCAATAATCCTAATATTGGTTTATCCTTGAAGAGCTCTAGCCAAGCTAAAGCGTCAACTGGTAAAGGCGTTAAACTGAATATTAATAACTGAATCGGTATGATTAAAATCATTGCTAGAATCATATATTTCGTAATATTAATTAGTTTTTTATTACCTTCAAAACTTAAATCCATTATCTCTAACCTACTTTCTTATGATAATCATAATTATAATAAGAAATGACTCCCAAATAGATAACAACGCTATAAACACTAAACCTTTCAAAAAGACCAAAATACTCAACAGGAGCAGCATTCATTAACAATGCTCCTGACATTAAAACTAAAAAAGTAATTAAACTAATTATGAAATATAATCTTAACTTCGACTTAAAGAAACTAATTATTAACAAAGATAAAGCAATTACCGTTAAAAACACAACTAAACCAGTAACAACAATATGCATGATATTTTGAATATCAGTGATATCATTGCTGCTAGCTAAAGGGAATATTGCATAACCAATAGCCGACACTAAATACATTATGCTTAAAAAGTAAACACCAAATCTTAATAGTTTATTCTTTTCACCTCTAAAAGAATAGATTAATCCAATTGAAACCAAGCTGCTAAAGACTCCATAAAAGCTACTAAAGACTCTAGCTATTACTTTAGAAGGTGAATTATCACCAGTTAAATCACTAACAGGTTGTGATAAAGAGTCATACCCAGGATAGTTAATTGTGCCAAGCACAACATGCAAAAAATAAAAGATAATACCTAATAAAGCAAAAATTAAAATATAATTACTTGTTCTTCTTTCTAAAGCAATACTCATAATAAGATACACCTTAACCCTTTTCAAAAATATTTAATTTATATAAACACAGCGAAAATGATTATATCACTACCTTTAAATTAAATCTATAATTCTTGTTAAATATCTTGAATTTTTTTTAAATATTACAATTTAAGCCAATTTGATTTTAATAAGTGTTTCCATCTTAAACATGACTCTTTCACTCAATACTTATCTACCTAGTGAAATGATATTATAAAAAAAAGCATCCAAAGGGATGCTTAAATTTAATAAATTTCTTAGTAAATAAAATTATTCTAAAATAGTAACTACTGAACCAGCGCCTACAGTATGTCCGCCTTCACGAATTGAGAACTTAGTTCCTTGTTCTAGAGCGATAGGGTGAATTAATTCAACTTCCATTTCAATGTTATCTCCAGGCATAACCATTTCAACACCCTTAGGTAATTGAATAACACCTGTGATATCAGTTGTACGGAAATAGAATTGTGGGCGATAATTTGAGAAGAATGGAGTATGACGTCCACCTTCGTCGTGACTTAGCACGTATACTTGTGCAGTAAATTTTGTATGAGGTGTAACACTCTTTGGTTTAGCGATAACTTGTCCACGTTGAACCATTTCTCTAGAAATACCACGTAATAATAAACCTACATTATCTCCAGCTTGAGCGTAGTCTAATAATTTACGGAACATTTCAACTCCAGTAACAACCGCTTCTTTAGTTTCTCTAATACCAATGATTTCGATTTTTTCATTAACTTTGATTTGACCACGGTCAACTCTACCAGTAACAACTGTTCCACGTCCCGTGATTGTGAATACGTCTTCAACAGGCATCATGAATGGTTTGTCAACTGGTCTTTCAGGTAGTGGAATGTAATCGTCTACAGCTTGCATTAATTTTAAGATTACTTCTTCTTGTTCTGGATCTCCATTTAATGCTTTTAATGCAGAACCAACGATAATTGGAGTTTCATCTCCTGGGAATCCATATTCATCTAGTAATTCACGAATTTCCATATCTACTAATTCGATTAATTCATCATCATCAACCATGTCTGCTTTGTTTAAGAATACAACGATTTTTGGAACCCCAACTTGACGAGAAAGTAAGATGTGTTCTCTAGTTTGAGGCATAGCGCCATCAGCTGCAGAAACAACTAAGATCGCTCCGTCCATTTGTGCAGCACCAGTAATCATATTTTTTACATAGTCGGCATGCCCTGGGCAGTCAACATGTGCGTAATGACGGTTTTCTGTTGAGTATTCAATGTGAGCAGTATTAATAGTAATACCTCTTGCCTTTTCTTCTGGAGCTGAGTCAATTGAAGCATAATCTCTAATTTCAGAAAGGCCTTTTCTTGCTAGTACAACTGTAATAGCAGCAGTTAATGTTGTTTTACCATGGTCAACGTGACCGATAGTACCAATATTAACATGTGGTTTTGTACGTTCAAATTTAGCTTTAGCCATTTTTATATTTCTCCTTTTATTATAATTTTTCGCTTTTTAGCATATGTTTATCGATATTATTTTATAACAATATCCTTTTTTTTGCAATAAATAAAAATTATTGACGATTAATTGTTTCTTCTAGTAATAATTTCTTCAGCAATTGATTTTGGACAGCGATCATAATGCGAAAATTGCATTGTGAAGTTTGCTCGTCCCTGAGAGTTTGATCTTAAGGATGTTGCATATCCAAACATTTCTGATAACGGTACTTTTGCGGATACCTTTTGAGCATTACCTTGTTTTTCTTGACCTTCAATTCTACCTCTTCTTGAGGTTAAATCGCCGATGACATTCCCGATATAATCTTCAGGTGTTACTACATCAACGCTCATTATCGGTTCTAACAAGGTTGGAGCACATTTGTCTTTAGTTTGTTTAAGGGCAATTGAAGCAGCTATTTTAAAAGCCATTTCACTTGAGTCAACCTCATGATATGAACCATCATAAAGTGTAGCTTTAACATCTAATAAAGGATATCCAGCAATAACGCCACCAGAAAGTGATTCTTGAATACCTTTGTCAACTACTGAGACATATTCTCTCGGTACAGTTCCACCAACAATTTTGTCTACGAACTCATATCCCTTACCAGGATTTGGTTCGAATCTAACCCAAACATGTCCATATTGACCTCTACCACCAGATTGACGAATGAATTTTCCTTCGCACTCAGCTCCTTTTGTCAGCGTTTCGCGGTATGAAACCTGCGGATTACCAACTGTAGCTTCAACTTTAAATTCTCTTTTCATACGATCAACAATGATTTCTAGATGTAATTCTCCCATACCGGAAATAATTGTTTGTGAAGTTTCTTGATCGGTATAGGTTCTAAATGTTGGATCTTCTTCACTAAGTTTTTGAAGAGCAACACCCATTTTTTCTTGGTCTTTTTTAGTTTTTGGTTCAATTGCGACTGAGATAACTGGTTCAGGGAACTTCATTGATTCTAAAACCACATGAGTTTTTTCTGAACAAAGCGTATCTCCGGTAATGGTATCTTTAAAACCTACAGCAGCGGCGATATCTCCTGAATAAACCTCATCGATTTCAGTTCTTGAGTTAGCGTGCATTTGTAAGATTCTACCTAATCTTTCTTTTTTCCCCTTTGAAGTATTAACAATATATGAGCCTTTTTTAGCAACTCCGGAATAAACTCTAAAGAAGGTAACTCGACCTACGAACGGGTCGGTCATCACCTTAAAAGCCAAGGCAACGAATTCTTTATTGTCATCGTGGAAGACGGTTACTTCTTCCTCGTTTTTGTTTAAACCTTTGATTTGTTGAACTTCAACTGGTGAAGGTAGGTATTTAATAACTGCATCAAGCATAAATTTAATACCTTTATTTTTGAAAGCTGAACCACATAATACCGGGAAGAATTTAACTGTTAAAGTTGCAGTTCTGATTGCTTTATGAAGCATTTCAGGACTGATTTCTTCACCTTCTAAGAAACTTAACATTAGTTCTTCATCGAAATCACATAAGATTTCTACTAGTTTGTTTCTTTTAATGATAACTTCTTTCTTTAAATAACTAGGAATTTCTATTTCTTCGTAGTCTTCTTCCGGACCACCATCGAAATGGTAAGCCTTCATTTCAACTAAATCAATAATTCCTGTAAAATCATCTTCAGCTCCGATTGGCCATTGAATTGCTTCTGCTTTTTCACCTAAACGTTTATGTAAAGAATCTATCGCTGCAGCAAAATCAGCACCAACCTTATCCATTTTATTAGCGAAAACTAATCTTGGAACCTTATATTCGTTAGCTTGTCTCCAAACTGTTTCCGTTTGAGGTTCCACCCCAGCTTGCGCATCTAATACCGTTACAGCACCATCTAACACACGTAAAGATCTAGACACTTCCACAGTGAAGTCAACATGTCCCGGGGTATCAATGATATTTACTCTGTGATTTTTCCAGAAAGCTGTAGTCGCTGCGGCGGTAATGGTAATTCCACGTTCTTGTTCTTGTTCCATCCAGTCCATTTGACTTGCGCCATCATGAGTTTCACCCATTTTATGGATTCTTCCGGTGTGGAATAATACTCTTTCCGTAGTTGTGGTTTTACCAGCATCGATATGTGCCATGATACCGATATTACGTGTTTTGTCTAATGTATATTCACGTGCCATAACATTAATTCCTTCCTTTAATTAAAATCTATAATGTGCGAAAGCTTTATTAGCTTCTGCCATTCTGTGCATATCTTCTTTTTTCTTAACTGATGCTCCTATATTATTACTTGCATCAACAATTTCTTTAGCTAGTCTTTCTTCCATCGTTTTTTCATTACGAGAACGAGAATATTGAACTAGCCATCTAAGTCCTAAAGTGGTTCTTCTATCTGCTTTAACTTCTCCTGGAACTTGATAGTTTTGTCCACCGATACGGCGGCTTCTAACTTCTAAAACAGGCATGATGTTATTTATAGCTTCATTGAATACTTCCATTGGTTCTTTACCAGTGATTTCATTCACTCGAGTAAATGCATTATATAAAATATTTTGTGCAACATTCTTTTTCCCGTCTAACATTATTCCGTTAATTAGTTTAGTAACTAATTTTGAATTATAAATTGGATCTGGCAAGACATCTCTCTTAACTATTTTACCTTTACGAGGCATAAGTAATTCCTCCTTTCAAAATTCTTAACTTATTATTTTTTAAAAAATTACTTTTTAGGTCTTTTAGCTCCGTATTTAGAACGACTTTGCATTCTTTTGTCAACAGCTGTTGTATCTAGTGTTCCTCTAATTATATGATAACGAACACCAGGTAAGTCTTTAACACGTCCACCACGAATCAATACAACGCTGTGTTCCTGTAAAGAGTGTCCAATACCAGGAATATATGCGTTAACTTCACCACCATTTGATAAACGAACACGAGCATACTTTCTCAATGCTGAGTTTGGTTTCTTTGGAGTCATTGTTGCAACTCTGACACAAACACCACGCTTTTGCGGAGAACTTACATCGGTATATTTCTTTTGCAAGCTGTTAAAGCCAATGTTCAATTGTGGAGACTTTGATTTTTTTATTTTATCTTGGCGTCCTTTTTTGATTAACTGGTTAATAGTTGGCATGTGCTTTCCTCCTTTCATACCCACACACCCGGGAGGTGCGCTTGTCTCATTTTTATAGGGTTGCTCACGCAACCTCAGGATTTCAATATTTAAAGCGTTTTTATTATACACCACTATACTAGGTGTGTCAAGTTTTTCTGGTGAACAAATATTTAACCTCTAATATTATATATTATTAAACAAAAAAATCAAGTAAAAAGTTTCTCAATTTACCTGATTTTTTAAAGAATTGTCTAAGATAACGGTTTCAAATTCAAATTGAATAAACTACTTTTTCCTTCCTAGCTTTAAATTTCTTCGATGATAGATTACTATTACAATCAAAAGCACTAAAAATGAGATTGGAAAACTAAAAATATCGCCTGAAGTTAGTTCTTGAGAACCTAAAATGAAAAAGTAAATATTCTTAATTATTAGATAGAAATCTTTGATAAACAAGAGAATTGCTACATAGAATAAAATATTAGATTCCGTTATAGCGCTTTGAACATTTCTCGTATTAATAATATTTTGTAAAAATTCATCATTCTCTTTATAGTTTTTTCTAACCTTGTCAATTTCAAAACGACAAGCGATTGCGTTCGCAATGGTTTGAGCGCCTTTATAGCGATAAATGTTTATTTGCCAGATCGATAAGGTATTTGCAAACTCATTGCTTAATTTTTCATATTCTTTAACATTGATACTTTGGTTTTCTTCTAAAGCCAATGCCACTTTATTATTAGTGCGATAAACAGCACTTAACTGCATTACCAATAATTCGACAATAAATATCAACAAGCCTTCGTATTGAAGCTTATCGTCACCTTCTTCGTCATGCAACACTTGATAGATTGTCGCTTCGGAAACAAAAATATCACTAAAATCGTAAACAGCTAAATTATCCATCGCTAGTTTTTTATATTTATCAGAGATAATTTTAGTTTCAACTAACTTTGAATCATTAGTTTCATTAGCCATATAATATAAAATATCATCTACTGGAGCTTTTTCGTTTTGAATTAAGCAAGTTTTAGCTTCACCGTTTTTAATAATTCCAAACTTAAATTGAAGAAATTCCCTTAGGTATCTATGCTGCCCTTCTAGTTCTAAGATTAATTGTTCCCGAGTAACTTGATCCAAAATGTTAGTAGCGTTGCCTTCATAATCACAAATCACACCGGTTAATACCCCTAATTTAGTTCTTTCGCAAGCCGTGATGAAGAGTTTAATTTGCGGTTTGTCAATTACTTCATCACCTCTTAAAGCATCGCCTAAAATCGGTAAAGGATATTCTCCTAGATAGTATCTCTCAAAAAAATTTGAGACTCTATCAACTAATTCCGATTCGGCAATATCCCTTAAATTTACAATATAGTTCTTGGCATATTCATCAACTAGATTGTTACTGATTTCTTTTAGATGTAAAAATGACTTTTCCACATGACAAGGAATTAAAATAAAGATATCACTTTTCATTGTTATAACTCCTTAAGAAATCTTGATAAGTACCGATGTATAGTTTTGCATCGCCCTCTTCTTCATCGTAAATCTCTTTAATAATCTTGCAGCCAAAACTTTTTAAGATATGTTCTCCTGCGCCGCTGACTGCGTAGCCGGAGATATCCGAGATATAAAACCCATCCTCATGGTATTTCTTCATTCTGTCTTTAAAAGCCTCTGTAAGCAATCTAAATAGGCCTTGGCCTTTGTATTCTGGATTTATCACCATGGAAATAATAAAAATATGATGATTATTACCTTTTTGAAAACTTTCCATATCAATAGGGACGATATTGTTGTCATATAGCATTTCGCTTTCTAACATCCCTTGATAAAAAACTTCAGTAACTGGAAAAAAACAAATATAGCCAATAATTTTTTCTCCTTCATGTAACAATAAAAATGATTCGGGAACTTTTCTAAATCTTTTTGAATCACTCTCAATGTTTCCTGCCATTGCTTCTGAGTAAACCAATTTGTCTAAATGATAGACTTGGGTCAATTTTTCTAAATTAAACTCGTTTGTTTGCTCTACAAAGTATTTGCTCATTTTTATCCTCGCGCAATTAATATATTTTGTGAATATTTTATCACTAAAGATTTAAAAATGAAACCTGAGTAGGTAAAAATATCTAAATAACTATGAATAAATCAGATTTTTTTATAAGAAAGGATAATCATTAAAGTATATATTGGTTTCAACTTTATTTATACTAGTTTTTTTAGTTTTCTTTTTTTTAAAAAGTAATATTTCGCCAACAAAACAACGGCTATATTTGTTTATTTATTGTACCATTTTTAAGAAAATATCTTTATTTTTTCGAGAAACAATGATACAATCTTAGATGAAGGAAAAGAGGTTATTCAACATGAGTTTTTTGGCTGCGCCACTATTTGGCGAGAAACATTTTATTGGGTTAGTTTTTGTTTTATTACTATATTTAACAGTTGGCGGATTTTTGAATAAAAGAAATTTGAGCAATAAAAAAATATTATTAGGTTTTATGATCGTTTTTTTTGTTTTGGAAATAATAAAATTGACATACATCACTATTGAAGACGGTTCATTTCCAATTTATCAATTACCATTTCATATGTGTAGTATTCCCCTTTATTTATATCCGCTGATGATGTTTTTAAAACCAGGTTTAGTAGTTGAAAGATTTATTAAACCCGCCGCTTATACCATCGTACTTCTAGCAGGAGTTATGGCCTTAGCGATGCCAACTACAATAATTGGTAATGACATCAATTGGTTTCCGTTATCAGAAAACATTTTACCGATACTATCATTCATCTATCACGGTTTTATGATCTTTACTTCGATTTATTTATTGAAATCCCATATTTATAATTTCATGATTTCCGATTATAAAAATGTTGTGATAATCGCAATTATCTTTGCATTAATGGCAATTACGATGAATAATCTTTTAGATAAAGATTTTATGATGTTAAATAGAGGTACAGGTTCACCATTTCAATTTCTAATCGAGATCTCTAAGCCGCTATACATAAGTACAATGGTTGGCTTAGCGTTGATTCTTATCGGTTTGGATTTTGTGATTACGGATGCAATTGTAAACCCAAGAAGAGTTAGTGATAAAGTAAAAGCCCACTAAAAAAGAGATTTTATCAATCTCTTTTTTTTATTGTCATTCAATTTCTTTGGTTAGATATTCTTGATAAACCCTTGGTTCATAGTATTTTAATACTCTCAACACGCGATAGGTGTTAAATGGACATGGTTTATTAGTGCTTGTAAAACGAAAATGATGTAGACTAGGCGGTTTTTTATCAGCTTTGATTCTTCCGAACATATCTAGTCGATTCTTGATAATATCTAAAGCTTCTTGCATCCTGTAATCATAGGGTATATCTAGTTCAGCCATAATAAACAAAGCTCGGAGAATATCATACTTCCAGCCATAAGGAAAAGGAAAACTTAACATATCCTTATGAATAATGTTCTTAGTTCTAACTGACCGGAATAAACTTTTAGTTAATAGATACTCAACTGCTTGAGGGATAATATTATTAATTTCATCCAAACGATATTTATATCCTTGTTTTCGGTAATTATCAAAAGCTTCCAAAACACTGATAGTTGTATGTAAAGAGGATTGTTTTGGATAAGGTTTTCTTTCCCAGGCACAGTTAAATCCACCGTCTGACATTTGGTGCGCAAGAATATAATCAATCATCGCTTCTATTTTTGGATTCTTTATCGAAGTTTGAGTTGCTATTCTAACCATCATCGCGACAACACAGATATCTTGATGTCGGTAATTGTTGACTTTTCCATTTTCAACCCAGAGATTATCAAATAATATCTCTACTGCTTTAACAAATCTTTCTTCAGTTATTGGCGCATTTAATTGGCAAAGTTCAAGCAAAGTATAATGAGTTGATATGTATTTTGGCGAGTAAACTCCCTCTGCCCAGCGATAAGTACTTAGATCTTGTTTTTCAATCATTTTTTTCGCATAACCTTCTGTTAATATTCGCTTTCTCAAAACGCTTAACTCAGAACTTTTTGTATCAAGAAGATCTTTTTTTACCAAATATTGTAAAAAAACATCTGAATCTAACATCCATCCAATTACATTCATATCTATAACCTCCGATAAAATAATTATAGCACCTTGTGATTAGTTTTATAACTGTAGAAAGAAAAAGACAACGATAATTTCGTTGTCATTTAATTATATAAAATTTCATTCCCGTTCCGGTATCTTCAATCAGCGTTTCGCGAGGATATTTAACTAATTTAAGAGAAATATAAAAATCGCCGACACAGCCACTAAAATGAACAGCAAATATCATAGTCAAAAGCAATAAATCAATCCCATCGAGGAAAAACCCGGGAATAATCAATACTATTGACATAATCACAGCCGGTGCTAAACCAACGATCAAATAAGGTTTTTTATAAAAATAAATTCCGGGAACTGAGGCCGAAGCCATAATGCCATGAAACCTAAATTTTACTTTTTCTTTGGTTGCTAACTTAAAAAATACTGCATGGATTAATTCATGAATTATTATATATAATACCATTGATATGATAAATACTATATATTTCCAGAGTTCAGTTATCGTGCCTTCTATAATTAAGACCTTGTCAGTATATTTTATTATCAAATAATAAACCAGTGCCACCGGTAGCAACATTAGTAATGATAGCAAATTTATCATTAACAGCATCTTTTTATCTTTTAATAAATCAACTGAAAAAGCTTCTTGATAATCCTTGGGTAAGGCGCTAAAACTTTTGATTTTGCTCATTTTGTCTCCTGTTTAAAACTTTTTTGTTTTACGTCCTTTAATCGCTTTTTGTTCATACATCATCTGATCAACGGCTTCAAGGAATTCTTTAATGCTGCGATATGAGGCTTCCTTATAAACTTTATAACCATAACTAAAACTTATTTCCGACGGAAAAACTTCAGCGTTATTAATTTTGTTTAAGTTATCAATTAAAGCATTTATAGCTTGGTCGAGTTCTTGTTTATTAGTGACATATTTGATAACGATAAATTCATCGCCACCAATTCTTGCGGTAAAATCATTTCTATCAAAGCTGGTGGTTAAAGCTTCTGAAAAAGCGCTGAGAATTTGGTCGCCAATTAAATGACCATAGGTATCATTAATAAGTTTTAAGCCGTCTAAATCTAATACTACTGCCGATAGAGTTTGACCTTTCTTATTAATAACATTGAGGTTTTCAACATGGTTTTCTAATGCTCCCTTATTTCTAAGCCCAGTAAGAAAATCAGTGGCTATTAATCGTGACTGGATGAAAATATAAGCAATGAAGACGGAAAAAGCTAAGGTCGGTAGAACTAATAATAAGCCGTAGCTATATGCTTGGATTAATCCTCCTACCATTGGCGGAATTGTAAAAAATACTAAAGGATAAAATTGATCATCGTTGATTTTGCTTCTTCTAGCAAGAACCATAATTATCGGTACAATTAAATAAAAATATTGCAGAATGATTGATAAAAAGAAAATATTACCTCGCGAATAAGTATTGCTTGCATCAATGACGAAGTATAAAGGCCATATTAAACTTGCTAAAGCAAGAAGAGTATTAACTAATAGCGGCAATAACAATAGATAGTAGTAAATATTTCTTTTTGGTAGTCTTCGATATAGCATCAAATGTGAATAGTTGAACCAAATTACCGCGACAAAAGATGGTAAACCAAAAATAAAAACAGATAAAAGTCTCATGATTATCGCGTTAAAAAGTCCCGGTAGCGAATTTAAATATTCGTGGGTAATATCGATTAATAACATAGCAATAGCTAAACCGACGATTAACTTAAAAAGTTTATTCGCCTGTTTTTTGTTTTGTTTTAAACTCCTTAAACTACAATAGATAGTTACTAGGATGGCTAAAGCAAAAATATATAGATAAATCATTTTTTCCATATTTTTCCTCTCCCAAGAAATTGTCTGGATATGTAAAACGATACTCTTATAATTATATCATTATTTATGTTCTATTTATACATTTTTTAATTTTTTAGGTCATTAATAAATCATTTTTTGTATATAATAAAAAAATTCTCGATAAAATAACATATCAAGAATTTGTTTTTTAGTTAGAAAGAAACAGCCTGGCAACGACCT
>DIGF01000004.1 GCA_002419505.1 Caryophanales bacterium UBA5729 | reverse complement strand
CGCTATAAACAACTAATAATTCATTCTGAGTATTTCTTACAACTAAATAAGCCCTAACATAAGAATAACTTAATTCACTAAAACTCATTAACCATTCATTAGAAGATTCTGTATGTTGTAGCCCTTGTTTCACTTCTACTAACGGATTACCTAATACCATGTCTGTATAAACATCACTAGCAATCATTCCGTATTCAACAAGTTCATAATGTTCAGGAATATAAAACTTACCTTTAAAAGACATATAACCTTCTCTATCAGGTAAATTAAGATTTCCACTCATAGTTACTATCGGTTTTTTAAATATTGGAGAATTGCTGAAAACTGCCTCTACAGCAGAATTTTCTAAAGCTGAGAAGATTAATTGTTCATCATAACTTACAATGTCACCATTAACTAACCAATAGTTAAAGTATTGCCCTTCAGCAGCTGGATTTGCGGTTGCTGTTACGAAAGAATTGAATTGATATTCTCCACTACCACTACCATTAATAACATTTATTTCATATACTTGATCTACTAATAACTCGTATTGCAATACTAATACTTTATCGTTAGTAACATTAGTTAAACTTCCACTCCACATATTACTAGATACAACCATTCCTGGTTTAGAAGGAATTGTTCCTGTAAAAGTAACAGTTGCTCCATTAGCAACAAATTTTACATCCAATAATAATCCATTGGAGTCCATAAATAAAACCACATGTTTGTCATCGGGACTAAATACTGCTTGTAAGGTTAATTTAGAAGTTACTAAAAATTCATGATTTAAAGGTAAATCATATCTAATCGCTCCATTAACAACCCAAAAAGCAAAGGTATTTCCTTCGATATTATTAAAAATACTATCAACAGTTATTTTAGATCCATATATTTGATCTTCTAATAACATTTCTATTTGATTATTTTCTTCATTAAAAATAGAAGTAATACTAACATTAATGGTTGTATAAGGGACATTTGCTTTTATTTCGACAAATAAAAACAATGATGTGAATATTAAAAATATAAGAAAACTAAACTTTTTCATAAATACCTCGCTATAATTATATATTGTAAAAATATTATACATTAAAAATCAAAAATCGTAAACGAAAAAAGTCTAGCGATATTTATAAACAATCAATTGCCAACTTATACAATTATTCAAAACATAAAAAAGAGATAGCAAACTATTAGAAGAAGTTTTAACTATCCCTTTTGAATAATAATTCTGATAACAAAAAATAAAATCTTTTTTTTGCTTGAATTTTTTATCTCTTAACTAATTTTGTGTTGCAACATAATATGATATTGTTTTTATTTGCCCTAGCCATCCATTGCTTGAAGTATATGAAGAATTAACAAAGACAATTCGATAATAGGTATTAATGTTGCCGTTATTAATATCAATAGTTATGTCAGTAGCTGAGGTTATTGCTGTAGATTGGGTAAATTGAGCGTTTGCTGTCCAATTTACACCATCAAGAGATTCCTGAACATATATTGTGGTTCCGGCACGTAATGTATAAAACTTAATGACAATCGAATCTAGATTGGAAATAGTAAATCTAGTTGCTAGATACACATTAGGATCAGATGCATCTACAACAGTATTTGAAGTGGTGTTATCAGTTACAAAATCACCCAACCTAGCCTCAACGCTCTTTTGACCCAGAGCAATATAGTCCCATAATGTATTATTATAATTACCACCAGCTCTACTATATTCTTGTGAACCAGATGGATTTGGATCTGAAGCTCCATTAAGAACTGTATCAATATAAAAGTTAGCATAAGTTGAATTAGTGCTGTTAGTAAGTCCGAAATCACTTTGATATAATAAAGTCAATCCTGTTACGAGAGGATTAATGGTCAAAGTAATGGTTGTTGATGATTCGTTATTATCAAAATCTAAAACACTGTAAACTATTGTGTACTCACCCGCATTTAATGAAGTAAAATCTATTGGTTCTGTTATTTGAACTTCTTCACTGTTATAAACTGAATATTGAATTGATGATGTTAAATTACCATCTTCAAAATCTGACGCTGTTATTCCATTAAGAGGATCAAAACTATCACCTTTAGTTATTGTCTGATTAGTTGCACCTGAAATCACTGGCCTGTGACCCGTTGGATTACCAAATGACGTCCAAGAAATATTATCAACTATTGTTTGATTTAAATTACTCTTAATTGTCAGATTAACAAACCCTTCAAGAGCTAGATCTCTCAAAATAAAAGTTAAGGTGTCGCCTGTAATCGTAATAATACTAGAATAATATGATGCGCCATTGATTTCAATCTCTATTTGGGTGTCACCACTGAATGGCTTCTTGAAATCAATACTTAAATCATTTAATCCATTTGGAATTTCCGCTGAAATCCAAGCATTGTTAGATTTAGTATTTAGTTGAACGCTTGTGCCCTCAATAGATTCAGTGGTTCCTGCTTTGGTTGCTTGATTATGTGACCAAACAATATTATATATTCCTAAATATGGAGTATTATCGGCATAACTTGAAGGGTTCCATGTTGTAAAAGTCTCCATGTAATTCCAACTAATCCCAATAATGCTTAAATCAGTAGTAGCTGTAGCTTGATTTAAACTTGAATCTTCAACAAAATAATTTATAGTGTATTCTCCTGCAGGTAAGTCGCTAAAATCTTCTGTGCTAACAACTTCATCACTGGAATTCTTAACCACATAAGTTATGCCACTTATTATATCACCATCAAAATTGTCGACAGCTGAAACATTATTAAGCGGATCTAAAATATCCCCTTGTGATATTGTAACTGTTGATGGCGCTTGAATAACAGGATTAACATCATCAATATATCCTGAATAATTTACTATCAAACTATCTATATTTACTCTATTACCACCTGATTTAATAATTCTAAAATATACAGCATCTGTAATATTTAAAGAAATATTTGCTGGTAAAAATGTGGTGTTGGATACATCAATGCTCAATGGGTTTTCACCATCCATAACATTAAGCCAAGTTAATGGATCTGATTCCAAAGCATACTGTAAATACAATGTACAAGCTGCATCAGTTCCATATCTTGCATATAAAAAATGAATGTTTTCAATACCTTCTGGAAAAACGAAATCAGATGATATGTATCCTGAAGCTTGCATTCTTAAACTTCTATAATCTATTTTTTTATCTGTCGCTGAGGTGCCTATGAGCGCATCATTTAAAGTCCAACTATGTCCGGATAAAGTCACAGATCCAGAAGTATAAGAATTTTTTGTAGCATCTTCAAAACCTATTTCAATCATTTCATCAGGGAAATATAAATTGCTACTATAATAATATTCTAAAGTTCCTAAAGAATCTTCTAAAACCAAGTAAGAACTAAAAACTCTATAATTTTCACTAAAAGTCATTAAAAACTCATTAGTCTGTCCAACAATCTTAAAGCCAGTGTGTTTAACTACTCCCGCTTGTCCTAACTCAATGGGACCAGCAGTCAAAGAAGAAATCATACCATAATCTATTAATGTATATCCAACCGGAAATTCAAACTGACCAACAAATGATTGTTTATCTAAATGCAACCCTAAATCTCCACTTAAGGTAATAATAGGAGTTGGTGTCTCGGCTGTTTCTTGATATACTGCTGTGACTGTTCTATTTTCTAGCATTGTAAATGAATAAGCGCTTTTATAACTTGCTACTACTCCATTTACTTCCCAATGACTAAACAATAATTCAGATTCGTTAGGCTCTACAGTGACGATTGTATTATATAAGTAAGTGCCACTACCAGTTCCACCATCTACTGTTAAAGTAAATTGAGTTGTTTCTGAAATTGTGTATTGCAAAACTACAACTGTTGGTTCTGTAACACCTTCATAACTTCCATTCCAACCATTAGTTACATAACCTGGTTTTGCTGGTAATGTTGTTGGTGGTGTTGCAGTTCCTTCATTAGCGACATACTCAGTTTTTAATAATTTACCATTAGCATCCATAAAGACAACTGGATTCTCAGTTGCATTATCAAAAACGGCAACGATATCTAAATCCTCAGTTACGATAAACTCATGGTCTACTGCTAAATCATATCTAACGACACCATTAACAATCCAAAATGCAAAATCATAACCACTAATATCAGATTGAAGATTAACTCTATCACCATAAGCATTTGTTGGTTTTGCTTCAAGCGCTATACCAGCGTTTGTAGAATTATAATTAGCAGTAAAAGTTACATCAAATGTTTCAGTAATCCCTTCAGCGTTAATTAAATTAACACTAATGATTGCTATAGAGAATAATGCGACTATAAAAAATAATATTTTCTTCATCTTCACATCCCCCTACTAAAACAAGCCTTCGCTACAAATTAAATCAGAACCCATATCCGTACTCATCGCAATATTGTCATTAAGTTCAAATTCAATTACTTCAGCTACCGGCGTCTCATATTCTTCTCTTCTTTTGTTCATACAAAATCCTCCCCTTAAATAAAAAAAAACAAATATTTCTTGGTAATTATACCATAATATAATTAATAAAATACCTGTTTTTTTAAATAATAATAAAATTTTACAAATCAAAATAAAAACATGTAACGTTTACAGTCCGATTTCTTTATAGAGATTGCTTATTTCATCAATTTCTGATTTTTTAGTAAATAATTTTCTAATCTTTTTTATTGATATTTTAAATTTCAAAATCATGATCTTAAACCATCTGATCATCCAAGTTAAAGGTAACAAGAAAGGTAGATATTTTAACCAAGGATACATGCCTTTCATCGCTTGATATCCAGGAAATACGATACTAAATATTAAAGATAATCTACTCTTGTTTTGTAGCTGATTGCTTCCTAATCTACCAATAAAACGATTAAAACTAATTCCATGACCATGAACTCCTGAGGTTAAGATATAATCAGTTAATGAATTATATACTTCTTCTTTCATAATAAAATCATCTAACATTTTTGGTAAAGGATTAATGTCAAAGTAAACTTTGTTTAAGTAAAGTATATTAAGAAAAAATTGATTAAGTTGATATTGATCTAATTGTCTTCTTAATTCCTTTTCATCAATAATCTCAAGATTCTCTCTAACAAATAAACCAATGTCTAAGACAGATCTTAAACCAACGCCACTAGAATAAAAATGTTTAATCATATGTACTAATAAATAACAGAGTTCATACTCAGGATTTAACTGATATCTTGATTCATATACATTAATGCTTTCTTCCCAAGTATGATTGGAAATATCATCATACTTAGTTTGAATCTCTCTTGAGATTTCCGGATGAACTTCAATTGATAACCCTTGATTATCTTCATAATTATCATGAGCACTTGATTTTGCAATAAGACTAATTTTATTTGCCTTAAAGACCTGAAAAACTTCTTTCATTTTTTCTTTTTTAACTAAAAGATCAATATCCCCCATTGAACGCATATAACTTTCTGGATAATAGGCTTTTAATGAAGTACCTTTTAAGAAGATATGTTCGATTTTATTTTCATTTAATAATTGTTCCATCTTCTTAATTAAAACTACTTGTTTTTCATGTTGAGAGTTGAATAAGAAGAAATCTTTTTTAAACCTTAGATAAACTTCTTCACTTATTAAAGTTTTATCTAGTGCATTAAAAATCATTCCTGACAAACCGTTTTCTCTAGCTAAGATATAAAAATGTTTATCATCAGTTATTTCATTGTTAAAAGACGTTTTATTTAAAACGCATTTAACTGATTCAAATAGAGCAATTTTAGATTCTAGCATCGTTTACCTCGGCAAGACTTTTAATAGGATTCTTCTGAATGGTTTTAAAAAATACCAGAGCTTTACTTTAAAAAGATAGCATTTGTTTTTTGTTAATACTTCTTTATTTTTATTGTTGATAACTTCAACTTTAGCAATGATATTTTCTTTACTTACTATTTCGTAATGTTTCTGAGCATCACCAACAAAATAAAACTTATCTTCATCAATTTTTCTTAAGCGGTGGAGGACAACTTTATCTTGATACTTAAAAAGACAGATATCATTTTTTCTTAAATCTTCTGGTTTAACTAACAATACTTTTGAAAGATCATTACGCAAAAAAGGACGCATGCTGTTGCCTTTAACTTTGAGGTTAAAGCTTGAGTCTAATTTTAAAGTTTCTTCAATTAAAGGTAGTAAATCTTCTGAATTTAAACTAACAGTTTTCATTAATATTCGATAAGTTTTTTAGTATCTAAAGTCTTGATAAATTTTTCAACATCAAGTGTAGCTTGTTCTATTGTCACTTCATATTTATCAAGCAATAGCTCTACTAAATCTTCTTTCTTAATATCTTCTAACATGGCTTCAAATAGCAATTTACCGGAGTTATTCAGAGTAATTACTCCATTGAAATTTACACCCGCTTCACCTACTGGCACAACAAGATGTTGACCAGCTACTGTTCTTAAAACAAAGTCTTTTTTAATTTTCATTTTATTATTCTCCTATAACAAAATATTATATAGAAACAAGGCACTAGAAGCATCTTTTGTCGCTTTAAGTTTAAATAAAATAGTTGAAGCAATTAGTTCTTCGATGATTTTTAAAGTGTCAGTATAAAGTTCTGGTTCTTCTGCTCGATGGGTGTTTTTTAACAACTCGATCAAAGCTTGTTTTTTATCTAGAGTCTCGATATGATTTTCTTCTGCTTGTTCTAAAAAAACAATCGCATGTAAAGGCGCTTCAATATTATTATTCAATACTTCTTTTCCTGACCAAGGCGATCCCGCAACATAATATAGACCATCCTTTTTATAGATTAATGGCTTATCATCGTTGATAATCTTCAGGTTGACGCCGATCTTTTCCCAGTTTTTAACGTGGGTGGTTTTCCCACCACCGCTTGAAGCTGAGAAAAGAATTGCTTTGTTGTTAACCTCAATTGCGGAAGCGTGAAGTGAAAGGCGATTTTCTTTTAAGGCAATGCCCATAAAGGCTAAACCGCTAAAAACATATTCCATTTCTGAAAGACGATCTCCGTAAACTGGCGTTAACAAGATTTCATAGTTTTTATAATCCAAAGAGTGTTTCATTAATAATTTAATTGAATCATCTTCATGATAAGCAACAATATACTTATTTTCTTTATCTCGAAAAACACTACGACTCTTAAATTTAAATAATAATTCCGCTTTAGGTTCTTGAATAGTCTCAACAGTTTTTACGATTAAATTGTACTCAGGTTCTTCTTGATTTTGAATTTCATATTTTTCAATATTGTTTTTAAAGTAGTCGTCATATTGATAAGAAAAATTTAATTTTATTCCAGCAATTAAATACTGTCTCATATTTTAAATGCCCCTTTTACTTTTGCATATTCTTTTAAATAACTAGCACAAGTATGAGAATTACCTTCTAACATTCTTCTTGCATAACATTGGATACAAGCATTGTTATATTTACAAGTTAGACATTCTATATCGGCTTCTAAGTTTTTTAGTTCTTTACCTAAGGTTTGGAATACTTCTAATAAGGATTCTTCTCCTAAAACTGATTTCGCTGGTTTATAAGCCATAGCACAGGGCATCATTAAACCTTCATAGTTAATGAAGTATCCACTTCTTAAAGCTGCACAGGTTTTATAATCAACACTGGTAGTTTCGGTGGTTTTAGATTCTATTCCAAAAGCTTCTTCAATTTTTCGGGTAAAGGTCAATAAATCTTTAGGCTCTAATCTTAAGCCTTCATGTAAAAACTCTCCGGTTCTGGTCGGCCCAATATACTGAGCGTGATATAGTTTTAAATTTCTAGTTTTTGACCAATTGATAATCAAATCAATTTCATTAAAAATCGGTTTTAAAGGGATGGTTCTAATAATGGTATTAATTTGATTTCTAATAAGTTTATCTAAAGTATTATTTAATTTAGTAAAACCGGTTTTGTCACAAGTTATGAGTTCATAAGTTTCATTAGTACCGCCATAGACGGTAATAGCGAGATATTCCGGTGGTCGTTTCTTTAAAGTTTCAATGATTTCATCACTGATAAACATCCCGTTGGTAAAAAGAGTGATTCTTACCCCTAGATCATAGAGATAGTTGTAGAGTTCAATGAAGTCTTTGCGAACAAAGATTTCGCCACCAGTTAGAAGCGCAAATAAAAGTCCTGAGTTAAAAGCATCAAAGAAAATCTTTTTCCATTCTTTAGTGCTTAAGTCTTTAGTTGAATTATCCGCAACATAACACATTTTGCACGCTAAATTGCAGTGAGATGTTAATTCAAACTCACCTAGGACGGGAATATTAGCTTTAGCAGCGTCGTTGATAATCTTGCTTCTAAGTTCACGATAGTTCAAGTTTTGCCCTCCTGAAATCATTAATATTATATCATGAAGATTAATTGTTTTATAGATTTGATTTAGATATCTGCTTTTTTTAACATTTTGCTGAAATTTTATCATTTTATATCGGAATATATTACACCTATTTATATTAAATAGTATGTCTGTTTATTTATAATACATCTTAAAAAATTAAAGAGGCTTGATACTATGGACACCAAAAAGAGAGAAATTTACGAACAACCACCGGTGCCGCTGACCGTAATCCAGTAATTTCTAGAAGTTTTGCTAAAGTCAATGTTTAAGGAGTAGATAATGACCCTAGTCGTAACACTACTACAAGATTATATGAAAAAATTGGCGGATTAGCTGGTTGTAACATTATACGAGGAACCTTACATAATTCTTATTCTGCCGCAACTGTAACAGCACCTAATAGCACCGCTGTAGGAGTGTTAATTGGTAGAATCGATTCAACTGGCGGACGTAATCCTGTATATAACGCTTACTGGAATAGTAGCTTGAATGGAACTTTATTAGGAAGCGGAAGCGGAACCGCTGCTGATGGAGCAATTGTTATCGGTTTAGCAACTTCATCAATGCAAGGTGCTGCAGCTCAAACTAATATGACAACTTTAGATTGGACAAATAACTGGCAAACATCGACATTCTATCCAGTTTTAAGAGGAACACAAAGATTTGTTGATTTTCAATTATATGCTCAAGGACTAAAGGATTTTAATACAATATCAAGTTAACAAAAACAAAACCTTTGATTTTTTATGTCAAAGGTTTTTTTATTTGCTCATTACAAGGGTTCCGTCTCTTAAAATTTCTAGATATTCATCATAAGCAAAGGCACGATATCTTTGTTTTCCTTGAACTTGTTTTAAAATACCTAAGTCAACTAAAATATCAATACTGCTGGAGATGGTGTTAAACGCTTTATTTAAATCTCTACTTGCACTTTTAATATCGATAATCGGATGAGATTCCAGATATTCAAATAATTCGATAACTGTATTCTTCTGTTTAATCTTGAGTTGAGTTATTTTTTTAATATTCTTACTTCTTAAATCAAGAATCAAGTGGATAGAATTTATTGCGTGATTACTGGTTTCAATAATTCCTTCGATAAAGAATAAAAGCCACCCCTCATAATCATTATTTAATCTGACATTATTCAAAGTTTCATAGTATTTGGCTTGATTTTTTTTAAAGTAATAAGACAAATATAATACATCGTAATTAATCAAACCATATTCCTTCAACAAAACATTTATCAACAACCTGCCAATTCTACCATTGCCATCTAAAAAGGGGTGTATCGTCTCAAATTGGTAGTGGATAAGTGCTATTTTTAATAAAGAGTCAATTGGATCATCATTATGAATAAATAACTCTAAATTAGCCAGAGATTTATGCATGTCTTCCAGATTGGGTGGAATGAACTTTGCAGTTTTTATCGTGCTATTATAACTTCCAATCCAATTTTGACTTTGTCTAAACTCACCTGGTTGAAATTCCGAACCTCTTTGACCCGTCAATAAAGTTTTATGTATCTCTTTAATATACCTTAAGGAAATTGGTAAAGTTTTAAGTAAATCATTAGCTAGTGATAGCGCTTTAAGGTAATTGACGACTTCTTCAACGTCATTATTCATATTTATCTCAATATAAGGATCAAACATATCATCTAAAGTAGCTTGAGTTCCTTCTATCTGACTGGAAATCAAAGCTTCTTTTCTAATATACATATAAATGAACAATTCTTTACTCGGTATTGAATTAGCGATTCCATCAAGCTTGCCTAAAAGTTTAAAAGCTTCTTTTATTTTTATATCCAAATTATAGTCGATAATAATCGGCGGATTTTCTGGCAATAGGTCACTAGGAATAAAAGATCTATATAATAATGCTCCAGAAAGATTATTTCGATATGTGCCTGAGCGACTCATTTAATCACCTCCCAAATGAAATTACTATTTAATTATAGATTTTTAATTTCATTTTGTCAAGTTAATTGAAATTAGAATTGATTTTTTAATTCTAATTTCAATTTGATGGAAAAAAATAATATGTTGTTTTACTATAAAAAAATAATTCAATATGTTATAATCTTTGCTTGTGCAGAGGTGTTATTATGAAGAATCTAATTATAAAAATTAATAAATATGTTTACTATGGTTGGATAATTGTTTTTGTCAGTGGTATCGCTTTATTTATGAGTTCGCCTGGACAAACATATTCAATCAGTGTTTTTATCAATGAGTATAATAAAGAGTTCAATTTTTCTTCTACTTTGATATCAAGTGCTTATAGTATCGCAACGACGATAAGCGGGTTGTTGCTGATATTTATGGGTAGAGCCGTTGATAAGGTTGGTCAAAGAAGAATGATGCTTATAGTCGGGCTTTTATTAGCTTTAACAGCCTTTTATAATAGTTTTGTTTCGAGTATCTTAATGATTTCAATCGGTTTCTTCTTGTTAAGGTATTTCGGACAAGGTTCATTAACCTTAATCCCTAACTCATTAGTACCGCAATGGTTTTCTAAAAAAAGAGCTTTAGCAATTAGTCTAAGTGGGATTGGAAGTTTATTAGGCACTTTATTAATACCGACTTTTAATCTTTGGTTAATTCATTCAATCGGTTGGCAGATGGCTTGGCGAGTATGGAGTATAATTTTAATTGTCGTGTTCTTACCTTTGGTTTATGTCTTTATCGGCAATAAGCCTGAAGATTATAATATTGCTGTTGAGAATGAAAAAGACTTGGATAAACATGAATTAGAAAAATCTTTAAGACAGGTTGAATTAGATAGTTTTACATTAAAAGAAGCTGTCGCTACTAAAGACTTTTGGTTTGCAGGATTGATATCGATGGTGCCTTCGATGTTTTCTACTGGATTAACTTTTCACTTTTTCAAGATTATGGAGTTGAGATCGGTAGGTGAAGACTCAGCTGCTTTAATCATTGGTTTGATTGCTTTTCCCGCTTTCTTCATTCCGTTTATCGCTAGAGGAGTGATTGATAAATATCCAGTTAAGTATACTTTATCAATTACTTTGATGATGGTTATCATCAGCATGGTTTTCTTAATTTTTGGAGTAATCAATCAATTTACTGCAATTAGTTTTATCCTGTTTTACGGTTTAGCTATCGCCATTCAAAACGTGTCTTTAAACGTCTTGTGGCCTAATTACTTCGGAAGAAATAACCTCGGCAGTATTCGCGGAGCCGCAACGGTATTCATGGTTTTAGGTAGCGCCTTAGGCCCTCTACCTTTCGGGCTTTCCTATGATTTAACCGGCAATTATAATTATGCGATTTTCGGAATGATGATCTTCACTTTTGTTACTTTAGCTTTATCGCTCTTTATTAAAAAACCAACAAGAAAATTCATCTAATTATAGAAAAAACATCTCTGGTCTATCATACCAAAGATGTTTTTTTATTTATTATATTTTTTTATAAAGCAAAAGTTTTTGTCATCGGATTGTTCCTGACTAAAGATGTAACCATCAATGTTAAACTCTTTGATTTGATTGATATCTTTCACTAGATTTAAGATTAATTCATTTACCATTATCCCTCTAGCTTTTTTGGCGTTATAACTGATTACTTTCAAACTTTTATCTTTTTGTTCTTCAAAGAAATTGATATTGATTATATGTTCTTGATGTTTAGTCAAAAGTTTAGAGAACTCGTTCGAAGCTAAATTAATAATCAGTTCTTCCTTATCAAAAAAATTTTCTATATCTTCCTGCCAATAATGGTAAAGATTAATTTTGTTTGGTTTGATGGTGAAATCTAAACGGTAAGGCCAGATAAATGTTCTTGGCTTAAGCACTCCATACATCGCTGATAAGATAATGAGATTTTCATTAAGATATTTAGTTTGAAATTGATTATATTCATCGTGTTTAATCTGTTCAAAAACAACACCACTATAAATTTCAATTGCCTGAGATGTATGGTTACTTACATTAAAACCATGATACAATTGTTCAACTTCTTCAAGTAAATTGTCTTTGATTTTAAATAGAGTTTGCAACTCATTTGTTTTTAAATTCTTGATTGTTTTAAACAAATTAACTGTTTTATTGAAATTAAGAATCTCAGGTTGAATAAGTTGATTTGGTCGATTTTGATTTTTTGATGGCGAAATGATTATCTTCATACCTTTTCTCCTTGATCTAAATAATTCTAACATGAACTAAAAGAAAAAGATAGCGGAAAATGAACTAGTCCCTGTCAAGTGGACACCATAAAAAAATAAAATATTTAATTGACTAAGGCTTGGTTCCTAAAATTTATAGGAGTTGAGCCTTTTAGTTTTGTTTGAAATCTAATTTCATTATAAAACTTAATGTAATCTTCAATGCCTTGCTTAAGATCCTCAATACTGTAAAATTTTCTAAGATGGTACATCTCACATTTTAAAGTGCCCCAAAAAGATTCCATAGGACCATTGTCTATGCATTTTCCTACTCTAGACATGCTTTGAATAAACTTATTATTATCCAATTTTTTCTTGAAGATTCTGTTGGTGTATTGAAATCCTCTATCACTATGAAATAGTATCTGTTGTATACCAGGATTTGCTTGTACAGCTTTATCAAAAGTTCTAAAAACCAAATCATTGTTATTACATAAACCCATTTTATAAGCTACTATACTATTATCATAGAGGTCTAAAATTGCACTTAAATATAGCTTTTTAGAAGATCCTATAATTTTGAATTCTGTGACGTCTGTTAACCATTTCTCGTTTGGTTTAGTTGCTGAAAACTCTCTTTCCAGCACATTCATCCCTACTTGTTCCGGTTTATATCTTAAGTAATTTGTTTTCTTTCTTCTAATGGCTGAAGCTATATAAAGCAACCTCATATGTCTTCTGATTCTTTTAACATTATAGTTTGTTCCATTAATGATGTTTAACCATAATGTCATCCTTCTATATCCCAATATATGATTAAACAGTTCATGATAATTTTTAATGCTTTCTTCTATCTTTTGATCTTCTAAGTTAACTTTATCTTTTACTTTTAACCACTTGTAATATGAACTGTGAGGCAAATCTAATATTCTACACATCGCTCTAATTGGGTATTTATCTTTTAATCTTGCTATCGCTTCGTATTTATTATCTTGGTTTTTTCTCTTACCATCTCTCTTTCTATTTCTTTCACTTTTTTTAATACTTCAGATTCCATTTCTAAATACTTGTTTCTTGCTAGTAATTTCTTATTCTCTAACTTTAGCTTTTCTATTTCGGTTAATTCTTCTTCGGTTTTTTTGCGACCCCTCTTATCTTTCAGCTTATCTTCACCGAACTCTATATATTTCTTTACCCATGTATAAACTTGAGCGTAATTTACGCTATATTTTTTTGCTGCGACTTTATAGTTCTTGTTGTTGGTTATACAATACTCAACTATTTCTATTCTTTCTTTATACGTTGTTCTTCTTGATTTTGACATATAGACCTCCGGTTTAGGATCATAATCCTCTATTTCCATATGTCTATTATATCTCTTTACCCACCGACTTACTATTTCTCCCGTGCATATTCCATATTTATTTGCTATTGCTTCATAGCTCCCTTCGTTATTTATGTAGTCTTGTATGGCTTTTGCTTTAAGCTCTTTACTATAACTTCGATTACTTTTCTCATTCTTAAAAATTAATTCACCTAAAGCTATATATCTTCTTACCCATCTATATATGATTATATCTCCATTTTTACCTTTTATCCCATATTCGTTTGCCAACTTAGATGCTGACTCTCCATTTTGATATCTTGTAACTATCTCCATCTTTATGTTATTACTGTAACTACCATTTCTTCCCATATAAAAATACCTCCAAAGTATCTTACTATAATCTTTTACTCATAACCTTTTTTCTTAAAAGATTACTTTCTTTTTTTATAGTGTCTACTTTAGAGGTATCATATCAAAACCGCTATCTTTACATTTTTATCCGTTCCTAACAATTCTAAATCCGGTATTACCATAACCCCCAGTGACTACTGAAGATGATAATTCATAGCTAACAGATATTTGAGAATCCATTTGCGTTTGAACGCTTCCGCCTTTAGTAATTCTAGTATTGCTTCTAGAACCTAAATCAAAGCACATCTCATCAACATTCCCACTCATATCATATAGACCTAATGCATTTGGCAACTTACCTCTAACTGGCATTGCTATATATGGACCACCATAAGGAATGCTGTGATAATACCAAGCAACATCAAGGAAATCTGTTCTTAAGTTAGAGATTGAGCCGCTTGCATAATTTCCTGGCGTCCAGTATCTACCACCAACTAAAATTGAGCCATTGACACTTTCTTCATCGTTAGTCCACCTAGCTGCCATCTCCCATTCTAAAGCCTTGGGTAAACGGTAACCATTGTTATTTGTTTGAATCGCATTATCAACTAAAACGGCATTTGCGTCTCGTGAGTCTTTGATAATTTCATCTGAACCGGTTCGATAAACTGGATTCAATCCGCTCATTTCCGAAAAAGCGTTTAACCATACGACCGTATCTCGCCAACTGATATTTACTACCGGTTGATCTGAGGTTGTCGGCGCTTCTCCTTCAACGCCATAATAGCCTTCTGTTCCTAAATTTTGAAAATCATATCCATTATCTAGCGCCCAAATAGTAACCCAATACCAAGTTTCATAAGTTGTTTCGGTTGCGGCTATATAATAACCTCCATCAATATCGGCAGTTTGAGAATCATTAAATCCGGTTGGCATTGTATAAGTGGTCTCTAGTTCTCCTACTTGTACCATCTGCGCTTCAACATTATCAATTACGCTAATCCATAAGGCATATAAGTGAACATCGCCAATAGTCCCGGATGGTATAACATAAATTCTTTCACCTAAGAAATCTTCGTTATCATACCAACCGCCAAAGACATGGTTTTCTTTAGTTGGGTCCCGAAGTTGAATTTCATCAGATTCAACGTTGAATCCATAGGGATTATAAACTGTATTAAGCCCACCATTAAGATGATAGTGAATGGTATAGAAGATTAAATTCCAAGAATCATAAACGATTAAATCATTAGCTGGCATCAAGGTATAATTGAAGTTAGTTGTTTGTTCTTTATCGATTTTCCAACCTAAGAAATAATATCCAGGTCTTTCAAATTCATAAAGAGAAATCTCTTCATTGTAATTAAAAAAATCAGTATGATCTAAATAAACCAATAATTTAAATGGCAAAACTATTGGTGATAAGCGATTTGAACTATAGCCATCTCCCAATTGCCCATATTCATTATATCCAAAACCAATCACCATTGCCTGTTCGGTCAACAAATGATTATGATAAGCGCCTCTAGCAATAGCGATGATTTTATCATTCGCTTTTAAATTAATAAAACTAGTTATCTCTAATGGTGCTAAGGTTATATCGGCACTTGAAGTCTCATTGCCAAACTGACCGTAGAAATTTGAACCAACCACAAAAACTTTTCCTGTATCCGTCAAAAATATTGAGTGAGAAAGCCCAATACTTATATCAATCATTTTATCTTCTGTCTCTAAACCAAACCGAGACGTCACATCACTTGGTGAAAGATAGTTTCCGGCTGTATACTCGCCAAGTTGACCGCTTTGATTAGTTCCAAATACTATGACTCTGCCAAGCGAGGTCAATATACCCGAAGAATCTCCATCCATTGATATTTTTATAACTTCCTCTTCAATGCCAAGGTTAAGCAAACCGGTCATCGACTGAGGAAAAGCCCCGATCGAAGTAGTATTATTTCCTAATTGTCCATATTGGTTTCTTCCCCATGTAAAAACCCTTTGTTCACTGGTCACAAAACCGTTATGAAATAAACCGGAATCGACTTCAACGATCTCTTCTCCCGGATTTAAAAACACTAAAGTATTAATATTAATTGGCAAGAGACTGTCGTTGGTAGAATTATCGCCTAATTGACTATAATTGTTTCTTCCCCAAGTGAAAATCCGGTTTTCATTAGTTATGACAACTCCGTGATTTAAACCGATGCTTAAAAGTTTAATCTTTTCATTTTCATTAAGATTAAAATTATCTGTTATATCCACTGGTTTATCTTTATCCAAAGTTGTCCCGTCACCTAACTGCCCATAAGTGTTTTGTCCCCAAGTGAATACTCTACCTATATTTGTTAAAGCAGCCATATTAGCAGTTGCACAATCTACTTTGATAATATACTCATCTTCTTCAAGATTAAACCAAGCTGTCATATCCACTGGTGTTGAAGACCAAGCTGAAGCGCCATAACCTTGATTTCTACCGCTAACGAAAATTCGATTATCAGTGGTTAAAAAAACCGTTGAATATATTCCGCTGAAAATGTTATTGACTGTTTCATCAAGTTCAAGATAAGCTGCAAAATATTCAGCATCTGATTCAAAACGATAGTAATCGATTCTATATTGATTAATTTCCCACTTCGCAAAAAGAGTTAAATTCTCAGCTGGCATTGTTTGATAATTAAATTCATTTTCTAACAACTCATCTATAAACCAGCCGACGAAAGTATATCCTTCTTTAGCGGTTTCCGGGAATAAGGGAATATCAAAATCATAATAGACTCCAAGTTCTTCAAGAGTGTTTCCGCCATTGGTTACGAATTCAATGCTATAGAGATTTAGTTCCCATTTTGCATAGAGATTTCTATCTAAGAGACTGTTGAAATTTAGACTTGTAATCGCCAGTCCTGAAAAACTTTGATCTAAAAACCAACCTTTAAAAGTATATCCGGTTTTTGTTGGTTCTTCAAGGATGATTTCTCCGTCTTCGACCGTAAAGTTACTTGGATTGTTTAAAGAATTAACCCCACCGTCAAGGTGATAAGTGATGCTGTATACCGTCGGTTCAAATCGTGGATAAACAATTAAGTCTTCTGCGGGCATCTCAATATAGTTAAATAATTGAGAAAACTCTTCGTCTAGATAATATCCTAAAAAATCATAACCGAATTTTAAAGGAATGTTAAAATCGGGTATTGTTTCATTATAATCTAGCTCAAAGAGAACTTGATTATTTGATCCATCAAAAATTTTATATTGATTGATTTGCCACTGGGCATAAAGATTTACATCAGTGAGACTATTGCTAGAGAAGGATGCAATCGCTCCTAGAGAAAAATCTTCATCTTCATGCCAACCTAAAAAACTATAACCGCTACGAGAAGGCTCATCAAGATTTATTGTTCCCGACTCAATAGTATAAGTTGCTAGATTATTAGGATTGTTTTCTCCACCGTTTAAAATATAGTTAATCTGATAATAAATCGGTTCCCATTTAGCATAGAGTGTTAAATCCTCATCAGGGATTGATGAAAAATCAAAAAGAACAGTTAAATTCTCATCAAGATACCAACCCTCAAAAACATATCCAAGTTTTTCTGGAATATCAGGTTCTTCTGGCACAACAAAGAAATCATTGACGACAACCGACACCAATGTTCCGCCATTGGAGTTAAAGTCAATTCGATAAGTTAATATCTGCCACCTGGCATAAAGCGTTATATTTTTGCTTATTTGTGTATCTTCTGTAAAAATAATTTCTGTTTCACCTTCAAGATAATACCACTCAATAAAAAAATAACCTTCTTTTTCCGGAGTTGGAAGAACGATTTCATCACCCTTTGATAAAATTAGTTCTTCATGGTTAGTACCACCTAAAGAATCGAAAGTTACTCTAAATTTTTTGTTTACTAAAGTTAAAGTTAAAACTAATGTCATAGCAATTACAAAGATGCCACTTCCCAGCATCATAATCAGTCTTTTCGAAAACATGCTCATCTCCCTCACATTTATTTATATAAAAATAATATCATAGATATCATTGTTGTTCAATAAACTAAGGAAAACTAATGTAATCAAAATGCTCCCAGTTACATATAATTTTTCTTGCTGAATTTTAAAAAAAGTAATAAATTATGGGTATTCTTTTCGTTAAGGCATTTACTCAATTAATATCTAACATTTTCATATTTTTCCAACAAAATTAACTTTGAATATGTTATATTAATAAGGGGGTACTAATATGAAAAAGTTATTATTAACAATATTCTTTTTATTCATCTCACTTCTATTCTTTGGATGTGACTTGAATTCTCGCGATATTACTACGGATTCTGAAAGTCAAGTTATGACCACAACAAATTATTACCTTAATTTAACAGGAATTAGATATCCGGATTATCCTGTTGACGAAAGTTTTTTCTATGCGGAGGTAATGATCTATTTTGTCTATGAAGATTTCAGTTCTTCTTATTATGATCTCAGTAGAGCGAGAGAATATTATGAAACTAATAACCAAGAGTTGTTTGGCCAAAGCGGATTAGAGGCTGGGGGGAATTTTGATCGATACTATTTATCTACGCTATCTCCTTTCGGCTCATTAACTTATGTAACCAAGGAAGGTTTCATTCAGGACTTCGATTTGATTAAGAATGCTTATTTAAATGGTTATATATCTAGTCCAAATATTTACTTAAACACTGTCGGCGAACAAATACGAATAAATGAAGAAACTATTAGTACGGATATTTTTGCTTTAACGGAGAAATATTTTTTTTCCGAAATTACCTATGATTCAATCGATTTTGAGATATTAAAATTTTCTGAAACCATTGCGGACTATGACTTATACGATGATTTGATTGATCTTGTTGGAGCTTCTGTCATTGATAATTATAGTGAGTATTTAAATATCTATCCTGAAAATGATTTTAGCCTTGAAGAAAGCTTTTTCGATTCAAAGTTGTTAGTTTATGGCAGATTTGGTCATTCCGGTTCAATGGTTATTGAAGGCGTTTCAGATTTGTTTTATTTAAAAGAAAACTTACTTGAAATCAGTGTTGATTTTTCCGCAATTTCAACGATGATGACTTGTGATTGGCAACCTTATTCGTTTGTTATTTCAATGGATAAAACCGATTATCAAACAGAAACTGAAATTATCATTCATCTTCATGGCTTTTACCTAAACGGATATTTGTTTGATAGACCGCATCATAACATTTACGATGATAATTAAATTAATATTAATAACAAGGACTAGCGGTTTTACTAGTCCTTGTTTTTTTTATTTAAATATTACAATTATAAATATTACCTAGTAACCCCAAACAACTGGACGTGAATCAGGATTCCACAAAGGATCCCATCCTTCTGGCTCTTCTGCAGCATGTGAATAGATAGTAGCGTTTAAGCAACCAACAACTGCATTTTTGCCAACATAGGTAATTCCTGCATTAAAAATTATCGTTGTCAGATTTGTACAGTTACTAAAAGCACCGTAATAAATTGTTGTAGTGTCAGTTACATTAACGGAACTTAAGGATGTAGGAATGAAGTAAACGCCATAAGTACTATCATTAAAGTATTGAACTCTGGATGTTGAACCGGTGTATGAAGTACTACCAAACATATACCCTAATAGTCCATCAGGTCCACTAGCATTGATTTCGCCACCAACAAAAGGCGTAGTTAAATTAACTAAATTAGGCATATTGCGCAATAAAGCTTTTGAAATGCTTGTTACCGGATAAATATTGATATAGGAAGGAATAAGTTGACTGGTGACTGATCTATCAAGCACTTGAATAACCGCGTAAGTTTGATCAGCCAGCAATATCGCTCTTAGATTGCCATCAACAACAGCATCTCCTACTCCCCAAGCGATTGGGCAATTATATAAGTTCCATTCTTCGTGCCAACCAGCAGGTGCTGATAAAGCTTCTGCGTAAATATTTAAATTATAACAATCAGAGAAAGCACGAAGCCCAATTGTCGTAACTGCACTAGGAATTATTATACTGGTTAAACTAGTATTATTTGCAAAGGCATAATTACCAATTTCAGTTACGCTATCAGGAATTTCAATATATTCAAACTTTGCAGATTGAAAAGCAAATAAACCAATTTTCGTTAAGGAACTGTCAGCTTCAAAAATTATAGAAGTGATGTCAGAACAATCTGCAAAAGCACCGTTATTTAATACAGTCACCGTATTAGGAATAAAAATTTCAGTTATAGACGCATTTCTAAATGCATAAATGCCAATTGACTCTAATCCAGCAGGAAAAGTAAAGTTGGTTAGACTGGTTGCAAAATAGAAAGCATAATGACCAATATTTTTTAAATTGCTGGTTCCAGAAAAGTAGACGTCTGTTAAATTACTGTTGCCGTAGAATGAATACTGTCCAATTTCATGGATTGTATAAGGCAAGGTGATGGTCTGGATATTGGTATTATCGATAAAAGATCTAGCGATAGTATGTGTTACTAAATAACCGTTGACTGAATTAGGAAAAACTAAATCAATATCAAGGTTGTCAACTTGTAATCTAAATACACCTGCTTGACCAGTTTTAAATAATACATATTTGAAATCATCATCTTCATACACGCTCTCATATCCCCAATAAATTGGTCTTCCTGATGGATTCATACCCGAATTCCAACCAGTAGGCATGCTTTCAGGACCTGCAAAAATTACTAAATCATAACAAAGCGAAAAGGCGCTAAGACCAATATAAGTTACTGTATCAGGAATAAAGATGTATTCTAGCTCATCACAATTGAAAAAAGCTGAACCCCCAATTGAGGTTAAATTAGGTGCATAGCCGAAATAATCTAATAACATATCATTCATGAATGCACTGCCGTTAATTATGGAAAGCAGATTATCTTCCTCTAAATAAACAGCCCTTAGATTAGAACAGTTGGCAAAAGCTGAACTACCAATACTCGTTAATGAGGCTGGTAAAGTAATCTCCATTAGGTTTGAAACCCCTTCAAAGGCTTGATAACCGATCGAAGTTAAGGTGCTTTCTGATTCAAACTCAACGCTAGTTAAGGTTGTCAAATACCTAAATGCCGCATTATTGATATAACCGACAGAATTAGGTATTAGAATTGAAGTTATCTGAGTATTGACAAAAGCGTTACTGCCAATAGCGGTAATTCCCGGCGTTAAAATGACTGAAGTTAAAGATGTACAATCTTTAAAATAATCATTAGGAATATATGGCATGTCAGCCGCTGTTTGAATAGTTATTCCTAATAAATTTCCTTGTAATATGGTTTTATTAATATCGGTTGTTCCTGAAGCAAAGATGATTTTTGTTAGTGATGCAGGAACATTAGCAATATTGCCGCCAAAGAGATATTTCAGTTCATTTGGTTGCAATGGCGATAGGGTAATGGTTGAAAGATTATTAGCGCCATAAAAAAGCGATGTCCCTAAAACTGTTGCGCTTGCTGGCAAGGCTATGGTAGTAAGTGAACTACAATTTTTAAAGGCTTCGTTTCCTATATGAGTAACGTATTGTCCGACAACAACATTGGCGAGTAAGGTTTTACTGGCAAATACTTGATCATTGATGTGAGTTATGGGAATACCTTCAATCATATCAGGTAAAGTTAAATTCGAGAATGATCCCGAATACCCAGCAATCACCGCATAACCATCCATTAAGAAATAACTAAGATAGTTTACTGTACCTGACCACAAAGCGGTTAATGTGATATCGTAATCATAAGTGAAAGTAAACGGTAAAGTAACAAGTTCACCATCTAACAACCAACCTTCAAAAGTAAAGCCGGTTTTAGTCGCTGTTGGTAAACTAGTAATTTCTGTGAAGCGAACTACATCATAAGCGTCTACAGGATTACCAGTATTAGCATCAAAGTTGATATGATAAATATGGTCGGCCCAGACGGCATAGAGCTGGCAATTAAATGGCGGCACAATAAATTCATCAGTATAGATTGCTCCTTGATAACTCCAACCGACAAAATCATAATCTTGTCTAGTAGGCACAGGCAAGGTAATTGTTGAACCATAAGGCGCATCAATGAAATCTTGTAACAGATTACCACCATCAACAGCGAAATAGACAGTGTAAATACCCAGTGTATATTGAGCAGCAACTGTTAAATCAGATGTAACCTGAATGAACGGTATGTCCCAACCTGTGAAGTTGTAACCCAAACGACTAGGGTTCGGTGGCGCAGCAGCGCTAGCGTTATGAGTTACATATTCTATTTTTAAAACTGTTTGATCATAATCAAGGAAAGTAACCATATGATCGGCCAAAGCCCATTTAGCAAAAAGCACTAAATCTTGAGTAACTAAACTCTCATTAAAGAATTGCATTGAATTAGGTTCTTCTCCTAAAAACCAACCTAAGAATACATAACCAGGATTCTCAGGAATTGGCAAAATTACTGAAGTGTTATATGGTATATCATAAATTGAATGAACAGTGATTTCAGCTCCAGGTTCAAACGTAATGCTGAAGTTAATCGGCAAGTAGATAGCCGTAACAACTAAATCTTCGGTAATATTATCAAAATTCTTATTCCAACCGGCAAAAATATAACCGTAAAGATCTGGAGCTTCAGGAGCTATAGCACTATGATTTCTTAAGACTAATTGCGTGTCAATAACAAAACCCTGTATATCTTTAAACTGAACAGTATATGCTTGATAAAGATTGCCGAGGTTAGCGACGCTATCATCGGTATAAGTAACAATGATTTCCCCATTATCACCAATCTCGATACTAGCAATCCCAAGTCCTGTTTCTCCTTTTAACTCATCCAAACTTAATAAATTAAGCCATGAAATATCATCTTCATACTTCCATTGGAGATAATCAGCGTTAATTCTAAAGACAACTTGTTTACCATCTTCACCAACAACTCTGCCGACATCGTTTTCATCGTATTCAGAATTAACAAGAACCAAATGGCCGTAAATATCAATATAAGCATCAATAATACCGATGCCATCTTCGCCTTTAATCGATTCAATCCATTCGTCAAAGGTAAGGGTGGTGGCACTTGAAGAAACAGCTAACTGATAAATAAGATACATTTTCATTTTAACTTCTGGGTAAGCTAAAGTAATTGTAAACCTCGTATTTAATTCTTCATAAGTAACGGTAATGGTATGAGTACCTATGGTTGCAAGTTTTGCTAAGCCTGCAGTTGACAGCATCGCTGCTGTCAAAGGAATCTTTGAACTTGTCCCATCAGAATATGTGAGAATAATTTTGATTTGAGATAGTTCAAAATCATCTAAATCAAAATCATCTATAATCGTTTCTGCATCTACTTCGATAGATACAATCTTAGATTCGGTCGTCTTGCCAGCACAAGAGATAACTCCTACTAGCAGTAACATTACTATTAATGCTCTCATTGTTTTTCGTAATATCATGTTTTTGACCTCCTTTTTTAATAAACAAAAATGCAACAAGAGAGCAAAGTCCTCGTTGCAAATTTTTGTTTTATTTTTATGGATTTATAATACAACTATTTAATTATATTTACAATTAGTTTTTAAGAATATTTTTACTCTTCAGTTACAATTATCTCATTAATAAATAAATTCACTAATTCCGAATCAAATTGCGTTCCTGAATTTGCTAACAAGCGGTCAATAGCAACTTTTTTACCCAAAGATTTGCGATAAGGCCGATCTGAAGTCATTGCTTCATAAGCATCACATATCGCGATAACTCTGGAAAATAAAGGTATATTATCGCCTTTAATGCCATTAGGATAGCCTTTACCATCAATTCTTTCATGATGAGTTAAGGCATATTCCGCAAGTCTTGAATATTTATCTGCAGAGCGCAATATCTGATAACCGTTAATTACATGTTTTCTCATGATTTGCCATTCTTCAGTGGTCAAAGAACCGGGTTTTTCTAGAATCTTATCAGGAATGGTAATCTTACCAATATCATGCATTAAACCTGCCAATTCTAGTTCTCTAACTTCATCACTGCTTAAATCTAGTTTTTCACCCATCATCCTACAGTATGTAGCCACTCGATCAGAGTGAATTTTCTCTGAATCATATTTTTCTTTTAAGGTTTGAAAAATCGACATAACCGATTCATTTCTAGCGCTTTGTCCGTGAAGAATTTTTTTAGAATACATATTGTTTTCTGCTTCTTTGAGAATATCTGTGAAAACTTGATCAAAATTATCTTTCAATGCATAACCGATTGACATCGAGAATTTAAGTTCTTCAATTTCGATTTTTTCAATCTCATCAAGAATTCTAAATTTAATTTCTCTTGCACTTTCCTCAGAAGTTTTCGGACAAATCATCACAAATTCATCTCCGCCAATTCTTGCGACGAAATCATTTTCTCGTTTAATATTCTTTAGCAAGTAGGAAATTCTTTGTAAAGCGATATTGCCATAATCATGGCCATATGCATCATTTATAATTTTCAAACCGTCATAATCCATCATTAAAATAGCAATCGGGTAATTTTCTTCGATATCGAGTTCAACTAATTGCTCCTCAAAGAACCTTCGATTTGGGAGGCTAGTTAAATAGTCATGTTTACTAGTAAAAATAATCTCTTGTTCATTAAGTTTACGATCAGTAACGTCTACTGCGGTAGATATCAAAAGATTTGTATTGGGAATTGGAGTTGCATAAGCATTAAGATACCTGACGATTTTTCCGTTTTTAGTTATTGGTACATCGGTCCAAATCATTCTATTTGGATTTTTGCTTAAGACATCATCAGTGACTTGTTTTCGCATTTTTTTTCTAAATTCAGGGTCTTCATAAAAAGCTTCCCAAAAAGTTTCTTTTTGTTTCGTTTCTTCTCGAGTTGTCCCATATATCAACGGAAGCATATCATTCATGTATTTTATGGAAAACGGAGGTGTAATATCAACTAATGCAATCCCGATCGGTAAGTTTTCCATAACCAATTGTAATTGTTCCTGAGAAGATTGCAATTCTTTTTCAGCAACAATTAAGTCATTAATTGTTTCTGTATAAATAATAATACCCGAAATCTTTCCGTCTTTTCCTCGCCAAGGCCTACATAACCACTTAGTATAATAAACCATGCCATCTTCTCTAATATACTTATCGCGGTTTCCGCTAAGAACTTCACCCGCAAGACATCTGACATGCACATCACGCCATTTTTGCGGCAAATCAGGAAATACTTCATAATGATTTTTTCCAATAATGTTATTATTTTCAACGCCGTACATTTCTAAGAAAGCTTCGCTTATGTATACAAAATTAAAGTTTTTATCTAGAACAGCTATGCCTTGGTTGCTGTTGGAAATAATATATTGCAAGAAGTCTTTATAATACATAGCATCAAGATTAGCTTGGCGTTTGTCTGTGATATCCTGGATAAAGCCTTCTATTACTTCTTGACCATCTTCAGAAGTTTTTGAAAAATGTGCTGTTTCATTAATCCATCGAAATTTATTGTCTTTTGTCTTGATTTGATAAACAATATCAACTGAAGTTTTATTCCTATGAGCTTCAAAAAAAGCAGCTCTAACTCCTTGATAGTCATTTGCGTAAATTAGATCGGTATATTGTATTATACCGCTGTAAAAATCCAAAGGTGTATACCCAGTTAAATCCTCAATTTTGTCTGATAGATAAAGCATCGTATAATCTTTATCATCTAAGCATCTATAGGCTACCCCGGGAAGATTGCTGATAAGTTTAGTTTTTATCCATTCTTGCTCTTGTAGATAATTTTTAGTTTCTTCAATAACCCTTTTTTTGCGTGAAACCCTAAAGAACAAATAAGTAAAGGTACCAGCAATAATTGCTAGCAAGCCAATAATCACTCCAGATAATATCTTATTTGTCAATTCTGCATTCGCATATAAAGTTTGATCAATGATAATCGAATAGAGATAAGTTTCTCCATCGATTTCAACTGGATATGAGTAAACATGAACTGTTTTGATATCGCCATTTGCCAAACGATGTTTAAAAACGAAGAAATTTCTTTCTTCAAGTACTGCTTTATCTCTTTCGGCAGCGATTTCTTCTGGCGTTAAAGTATTTATATTATCAATCGACATTGATAATAATTGTTCTTGAGAGTATCCGTAAAAATCAACAGCTGCTTGGTTACCATAGTAAATCATTCCGGTATCTGGGTTAATTATCAACATTACTGATTGATGATTCTCAAATAAATCTTCATAATTAATATTTGTAGCATTAAGCGTAACTGGTGAAAAGAAGGATAAAAAGATGTAGAGAATAGCTGTAATTTTTGTCATTTAAACTTCTTCCTCATATGTAAGATATAGTAAAAAAAAATATTAGGTTATTATATCATATTACAATAAAGAAATGAATACACAATATATAAAGTAAGACTTTACAGAGAAAATTATCAATATCGTACTATATTTGTCTTATATCAAGTATCAAATATCTACAATATTTAATTAATGATTAAAAAAAATAAAAAAAGTATTGACAACTTATACTATGTATTGTGTAGTAATATGCATAAGGAGGTATAACATGGATATCCAGTTGAAAAAAGGCATTTTAGAATTAATGATCTTAGCTTCAATCAAATATGAAGATTCATATGGTTATAAGATAATTCAAGATATCTCCTCGATTATCGACATCAGCGAATCAACCTTATACCCAATCTTAAAAAGACTAGAGAAACAAAAGCTAGTTAAAACCTATAACACAACATATAACTCAAGAATCAGAAAGTATTATCAAATCAATAGTCTCGGTAAAGAAAAACTTAAGACAGTGATTGAGGACTTTGATGATATTAAACTGATGTATGATTTTATTAAGAGGTAACGGAAAATGAATAGAAAAGAATTTTTATCTGAATTAAAAAAACAATTAAAAGTATATAAGAAAATCGATTCTGAAGAAATCATTTATTACTATGACGAAATGATTCAAGATGCCGTAGACGCTGGTCATATTGAAAGACAGTTTATCGCAGAGCTCGGTAATATTGAAGAGATTGTCAGAAATATTACTGGTGATGAAAGCTTTATTTACAAAGTAAAAAAAGCTAATGAAAACTCACTGGTTTCGCTGATTGGTTCAGCGGTAAAAATCATTTCTTTGATCGTCTATTATTTCGCTTTGTTTATCATTGCAATCGTGTGTTTCTCCTTGTTCGCAGCGGGGATTGGAACATTATTTCAAGCGATAATATATTTTGCATTTGACTCTACCTTGCCATCAGATACTTGGATATTGTTAGGTTTAGTAATCATTGCAGTTGGGTTATTGTTGGTTAGCTTCTCAATTATTAAAAAGATATTTGAAGCTAGTAGAGAAATAAAATTATATATAATAAGAAAAACTAAGTATTTATTTAAAAAAAAAGGAGGGGAACTAAGATGACTAGAGGATTAAAAATTGGATTAGCTTTAATCCTAATCGGCATTGGTTTAGTTGCGATTGTATCGGTAACTTCTGGCTCAGAAATTTTTCAAAACGGTGAAGAATACTACACATATTATGAGGAAGAATACGCTGCAGATACATTTTCGTCATTTGCTTTTGATTTTGATAATCGCAGAGTCTATATCTACGAAAGCACAGATGATAAAATCCGCTTGAGTTATTATTTACACGAAAAAGATGAAAGTGCCTTTGATGATGAAACTGTGGAAATGTCATTGTCAATCACAAGGAAATGGTATTTAAACTTCTCGTTATTCAATTTTACCAATACTAAATATTTTGAAGTTTACCTATATCTTCCTAGCAGTTTACTAGATTACTCATTTGATATCGATACTTCAAACGGCAAGATTATCCTAGACGGTATCGGTGCTTGTGACAGCATCAACTTAGAAACATCTAATGGCGAAATTGAAGTTAATAACATTGAAGCAAGAGTTATTAATTTAAAAACTTCTAATGGTGAGATTAAAATGACTGATGTTACAGTTGAGACTAACTTAAAGGGCGATACATCAAACGGAAGAGTTACTTTAAATAACATTAGCGCTGATAAAATTGAAATGAAGACATCAAATGGAAAAGTAAAAGCTGAAAATATTCGGGCTAATAACGTTAAACTTGATTCTTCTAACGGCGAAATCTTTCTATCTATTCAGGGTGAACAAAACAACTATAGAATCGTTTTAAACACTACTAATGGCCATCGAATTCTTGGCGATTTAAGAATTGAATCCGGCATTATCAATGCTGATAAAGCTAATAGCGTTGAGTTGAAGAGCTCTAATGGTGACGTTGAAGTACAGTTCGTGAATTAATAATTAATAACAAAACAAAAACAGGAACTAAAAAAATAAGTTCCTGTTTTTTTTTTATGTTTTAAAAATTATTCAGAAATTACTAATCTTTTTTGATTGCGATAACCGATAAAGCCAAAAAGAATTGACGGCAATAAAAAGATTGCATAAAGCGGAAAGATTATCGCTGCACCAAAGAATGAAAGAGCGGAAATAAGCGCTAAAGCTGGTTTTTTAGTGATAATTGCAACTAATCCAATTAAACAAGCAAAACCGGTTAGATATAGATGCGGCAAACTCAAAGTCATGAAAATTATCAAAAATGCCGGTGCATCTTCTTCGTTAATATCAATTGTCGAATAAGTAATAATTAAGTAAATTAAGTAGGCAGTACCTAAAGCTATAGATATAATTAATGCTTTAGAAATATTTTTAAACATATTTTAACCCCTTCTTTACAATTTGTATTTTACTGCTAAATTTCATAATAATCAATTGCACAAATAAATAAAATTGAGAAATTCTTCAAAAAAATAAAAAATATCACCGGGAAAGTGATATTTAAAAACCATATTAATAGTATTAAATTTTATCTAAACTCTATTTTTTTCTTGAAGTTCTTTTGCTTTTATTAAAGTATTTTATTCACCAGGTTCATAAATCAAAATATAATCAGTAGACAAATCGCTTTCAACAAAACCGGCCCATTCGCATTTAGCTTTTATTGAGTTCAAGAGTTCTTCTCTAATTCTTAAATCAATAATGATATAATCAATCGTTTCTTCTGTAGTTAATATATCATAATAAAAATAATCATAAAGATAAAAACGATCGCTTAAGTAAGGTGTTAAATAACCGGTAGCCACTACGCGTTTATCTTTTGGTATACTTTCTAAGGTGAGGCGCATTTCATCATACATTTCTTGGTTTTCACTATAAAAATATTGGTAATTTGAGATGCGATCACCGATATAGCTTGCGCTGTGCACCATTGCGGCTATACTTCCGAATATCGCCAAGATACTTACTAAAGAAATACCTTTAAATCGCCCTTTAAAAAGCGGTTTTTTTGAGTTGTCTTTTTCAGCCAAGAGCACCATAAATATCAACAAAGTCGCTGAACCGAAAAAATATTGATAGCCGAACTGGTATTGATATTGATAGATGCTTAAATAATTCATAATCACTGCTGGTATTGCCAAAAAATAAGCAGCTTTGTTCTTCATAAATAAAGGTAAAAATCCGGTCGTTGCTAAAATTAAAATCATCGTGTTGATTTTAGCTGGCGAGAAAAAGGTCGCTAAGAAAAATGAAGGATTTTGGAAAGCGCTAAGTATGATGCCGTATAAACCAAACTCTTCATAAGCATTAATATTTCGATAGCGCCAAAACATCGCTCCGTCACCAAACTCATTAAGGTATTTGGTAACGAAGTAAAAATAACCTAATGACACAACAATTAAGCCGATACTTAAAATTATCGTTGTAAGAGCTTTTTTTGATTCTTCTTTGTTAAAGAAGGAACTAAAAAGAAAATATAAACCGATAAAGACTAAGTACAACCCGGCATCTTCTTTGACTAAAAGCGTTAGCCCAGCAAAGATAATCAAAGGGAAGATCTTACCCTTAATTAAAAAGTAGATTACAAATAGTAATAATGGGGGTAAGAAACAGTTTTCATGAAGATCATAAAAACCGCTGGTAATTAACGCCGGACTGGCGATATAAATAATGTATACGAGCATCTGCATTAATTTATTAGTTTTGAATTCCTTCATTATCAAATATAGAGGAATTACTCCAGAGGCAATGATTAATACTTGTAAAATTTGTAAGGTTTCAAGAGTGGGAAAGATCATAAATGCCGGCAACATCAAATAATAAATCGGTGAAAAATGCACAGCGTTATGCGATAAAACAATACTTCTTTCTAAGGTTGTGACCATGCCGTTAAATGATCGCATATTGTAAAACATTTGACTGAAGATACCAAAATCATAGGTGGAGATATTTAAAATTTTGACCCGATAAACCATCATCGTTGAGAAATAATATACTTGTAAAACAATTATTGCCACAACGATTACATAACCGATGATTAGCAGCGGTTTCTTTTTCAGGAAATTAAAGAAACCGTTAAGAACATTAATTATTAAATATAGCAATAACACGCCCGCAAAAATCATAAAAGCAATTTTCCAACGCGATTGCATTACCTCAGCATAGATGATGTCATTGCTGATTTGTGAACCGTTAAGTCCTTCGGGTTCGATATAGATTATTTTGCTTTTAAGATGATAAAGATATACTAAACCAAAAAACATTAAAGAATTAAGGATTAAAACAATTCGGTTAAACCAAGACTTTTGCTTTATTGCGTTGATATTTTCAGATATCGTGCCATAGATGGCAGGAAGGGCAAATATTATCGCTCCGACTACTAATGACTTAACTGGAGCGTAATAGGCAAATATCAATAGGAATAAGACCCAGATAACCGCAAGAATCAACTCTAGTTTAGAAGCAATCAGTTTTCTAACTATAAAAAATGAAAGATATAAAAATATTAAAAATAAGGGAAATAATCCTAGCAGTTCTTTTAAAACAATACTTGTAAGATCATAATAGTTTCGAGTTATATTATAGTTTAATAGTGAAAATATTGATAATAAGAAAAAAGCCATTGCGATTGAACCAATAACTTGGATTATAAAAGATTTAGTTTCGTTTTTTTTAAGAACAATTAATTCCTCAGTTGTAAAATTCATAAGACTCCAACACGAATATAAATAGCTTTTCCTTATAAAATTATTATTATAAAACAAGTTACTTAAAACTCATTTTATATTATATCATAATATGCTATTTACTTCTTTAATAAATCTAATTATCCTTGTTTATCTAAAAAAATTTTGCTTGGTAATAACTAAAATATAATTAATTATTAAGCCTTTTAAAAATCAAAACAAGTCGCTGTTTATTTAGCGACTTGAAAATACTTTTTTATAGTCTTATCTTTTTATTTTTTGCCTGTAGGTTTGGTTGGTTGAGCCTTTGGAGCTGGTTTAGCTGGTTGAGCCTTTGGAGCAGTTTTTTTGTTTTCCATAATTTTCACCTATCTTTCAAAGTTATTTGAAACATAACCAAATGGTGTTAAAAGGCGACTGAATAAAAATGGCATTTTTTTGTTTCGTCATGATACTTAATCGGATGTCTAGCACCATCTAATGCTTGACAAATAGAGTTTCTTAAAACTCACCTTTATCATACGCTTAATCATCGCAAATTACAATAGGATAATGCTGTAAATAGTAAAAGAATATCATTTTTTTGTTATAAAAATTTTAGTTTAAAAATTCGCTTTTTAAATCTGTTTTTTACGGCTTTGAAACGAACCTGCCAAGGGTATATTTTTTATAAGAAACCGGCTCTAATTCTCCTTTAATTGCCGCTTTAAAAGCTTTTATTATCTCTATGACTTCTAGGTCAGTCTCGGTAGTAAAATGCAACCTAAGCGAAATTCCTAAATCGATGATTTCTTTGGCATACTCCATTAAATTCAATGGTTTATGATTCAATATTCTCAAATTGCAGTTACCGTCGTGGATTAGAGGGAATTTAAGTCCAAAACGATCCTTAAGATAGTATTGATTTATTTCACATAAATGACAATCTGGTTTGGTTTTAAATGTTTTGGCAATCGGACAATACTTGGTAATCATCAAATCAACTGCTCCATAAACTACAAGCTCTAATCCGGGAATTTTATTATAAGTTTTTTGATAGTTTCTCATAAGGTTATAAACCCTGTCTTTTGATAACTCTGGAGAGAGCGTAACTTTTGAAATGTTTTTACTTGATAAAAACCGGACTGTATGAATATTGGTAACATTCATAAATTCATCAGTATAAAGCTTATGTTTGAAATCATGGGTTTGAATGGAACCAATTTCAGAAACGAGTTCGGATGTCAGCCATTTTTCAGGCTGCATTTGAATTCTTTTCTTACTCGGAATCAAGGTTTCAGTCGGAATAATATCTTTTATAGTATCTTCGTAATAGATTAAATCAACTCCGGCTGAAAGAACTGTTCTTAATTGATTTAGAGTTGTAACTTTGACTGTTAGTTTTGGTTCATAATCCATTTCATTAGCAAAAATTATCTTTTCTTTGATTATCTTTTTATTGCCAATAACAGTTCTTAAAATCATTATTTTCGCTAAAGCTTCTCTTCTTAAGACATTTAAATCTTTAATCGCAATAAACGCATCTTCATCAGTATCAATTGTCAATGTTTCAAAATAGAACGGTGTATTTCCAAGTTTAGAAATCTGCTCAATAATTTGGCTTTTTTGGACAGGCCGAGAAATCGCTGCTTCTAGTACTTCTTGAGAAGCAACTGTCACCGAATTGACCTTATCGCTTATTGAAAGCGTTAAATGCTGATTTGCTTTAGCAATGACATGGGCTGTTAAGGGAATTGATTTATAGTTTTCATCAAGAAACTTTGCTAAAGATAGTTCTAATTGATGGTCTGAGGTTTTGATAACCTTTGATCCTATTTCGACTTTGTCCTTAATATCAAGTTTAATTGTATCTCCAAAAAAAGCTTTTTTAACGATTGCTTCGCCCTTGATAATTCTTGAGACAGTATCGCCATAATCCCTATTACCAACAATGCGATATCCGTCGTTTATTTCTAACGAATCAGTTAATTTTATCATAGCCTTATGAGCTTTATAATCAATGACTTCGCCAAGAGCGACACCCATATGATTAGGTCTAAAATCATGAACTATAATATTCTTCTGTTCATTGAAAAGATATCCTTTAGTAAACTCGCGATTAAAGACTTTTTTGAGTTTAACTATTTCGGTGCTATAGTTAATTTCTTGATGTTCATAATATGCCAGTATGGCTTGACGATAAGAAAGAACGGTTTGAATCACGTATTCCGGTTTTCTCATTCTGCCTTCGATTTTTAAGGAATCAACACCCGCTTCAATCAATTGGTCGAGGTATTCTATAGTCATTAGGTCTTTCATGGATAACAAGTAACTTTCTTCGCTCACTAACTCATCTTCTTTTAGTAGCGAATACGCTAATCTACATGGTTGAGCACACTCTCCTCTATTTCCCGACCTTGCGCTTAACATCGAACTCATTAGACAGTTTCCTGAATAAGAAACGCATAAGGCACCATGAACAAAAACTTCGACTTCAATATCAACTTGCTTCTTAATCTGCTTGATGATTTCAATCGGTGTTTCTCTCGCAGCGACAATCCGTTTAACGCCAAGATTTTTTAGAAATAAAGCTTGGTGTACATTTAAGGTATTCATCTGGGTTGAGGCGTGAATATCCGTATCGGGATAGCGTTTTGTTAAAATATCAATAACGCCTAAATCTTGGATGATTAAGGCATCAACACCGTGTTCAACCAATTGATCAGTATAGGCGATAAGTTCTTCAATTTCTTCATCAAAAATCAAGGTATTAACAGTAACGTAAACTAAAACACCACGAAGATGAGCGTAGTTGATTGTTTCAAATAAATCCGGATCTTCAAAGTTGTTTGCATAGGCTCTAGCACCAAATTTCCTGCCCGCTAGATAGATTGCATCGGCTTTGGCATTGATAGCACCAACTAGAGATTCTCTATTGCCAGCAGGAGCTAGAATTTCAATTCTTTTCATAATAAAACCACCTTCATAAAACTATGAATATTTAAACTGAATAATTAGCATCTTCACTAAAATAAAACAAGTCGTCGTTACAAACACGCGACTTGTCGGAAGCTTTTATAACTTTCATTATCCATTGAGTCAAAAACATAAATTAATCATACACCTAATTGAGAAGATTTGCAATTGTTTTTAAGTGAGTTAACTCTTCGATTAAGTAAAATTAATTATCCTATTATTTAATATTTATTTATTAAAATTCGTTATTATACTTTTTATTGCATTGTTTGAATCACAAATTGAATGAAACTGTAAGAAATCAGCCCATAAATGATTACATGAAGCAAAAAATTGAATTCTAATTGATGTTTCTGGCGAAAATTGAGTTTACGAGACAGCAATACAACTAAAATAAAGCAGAGATGAATTAGGAAAAAAAGCTCTGGCAATAATCCTCCCTGACGTTCATTAGGGAAAAGGTAGCGGCTGATGATAATGATTGTATGAAAATCGGTCATTACCCAAAACAAAAGATTGTTAGTGATCCAATTAGTTTCAAAAACTGGAAGATTTTTTAATTCGCGAGCACGATAATAAGTCATCCAAAACAAGATTAAAATAATTCCTAATATATAAAGAACAATTAGTAAAGTTTTTTGTGATAAAAAGAACGTCATCAACAAAATATTGCTGGCAATCATACCAAGTAAGATTAGTGAAGCTATCCCTGAAAAAAGCCAATCTTCTTTTCGCATCAAAAACACCTTCTTTCACTTTAATTATACTGCTAAAATATAAATTCAATCAAGATATATTTAGCAATGTTTTTCTTTAAATTCAAAAAAAGAAACAAAGAAAAAGAGCAATCATCTTGTTGATTGCTCTATGTAAATACTGTATATAAATATTATAGTTATGTATTTAATAAAGAAATTACTATTCAATAACGTTAAGAATTTGTTGATAAGTCAACCACTCTGAACTGATAAAATATTTTATATAGCTACAACTATCTACCCAAATTTTAAAAGTTGAGTGAGTTGATTGAAAACTTTCCGCAAAAATTGTTGGTGGTACATATCCTTCAAAATAAACATCTTTTAAACTTAAACAATTCTTAAAACTTTCGTTTGCAATGAAAGTAATCGACTCAGGAAAAACAACTTCAGTGAGTAATGTGCAACCTTTGAAAGCGAAATTGCCAATATAACTAACTTTGTCTGGAATTATCAGTTCTGTTAAATGTGTACATTCCAGAAAAGCCCCATAATTTATTATTTCTAAATTTTTACTTAAAATTAGAGTTTGCAGATTTGTGCACCCGTGGAAAGCATAACCGTCAATTTTGACTACTGTATCTGGGATAACTAAGTTGACAAGTCCAGTCATATAAGAAAAAACGCTGAAATTTATAACTGTTAATCCGCTGCCAATGGTAAGGCTGGAAAGACTTGAGGTGCCTGAAAAAGCATAATCGGCGATATATGTTACTGTGTCTGGTATTACAAAACTCTCAAGACTAGTACAACCACCAAAAGCATAACCTTCAATTTCTGTTATATCATTAGGAATTATCACATCAATCAAACTAGTGCAATGCCAAAAAATTCCATATGGTAAATAAGTGATATTAGCATTAATTTCCGCGGATACTAATGAGCTACAACCATCAAACGCTCTAATACCTAAATAAGTAACACTATGAGGAATAACTACTTCCAGCAATCCAGTACAATTAAAAAAGGCTAAATCACCAACACTAATCAATCCATCAGGGATAACAACGCCTGCTAAATTGGCTTGGGATATAAATGCTCTATCAGCGATAGCGACAGTATCCGTTGCCAGTATGGCAATATAACCAATCGGCATTGATCCCTTATATCCTAGAACAACTTTTCCCGCATATATAAGGCTATTGTCCGCTTGATTAGTATACCATTTAGTGGTATTAAAAGCAGCTTCACCAATATAAATTAAACCGTTTGAAAAAACAATTGTTTCCAATAAACTACAGTTTAGAAAAGCTCTGGTTTTAATTGTGTTTAGGTTGGAACCGAATGTTACACTTACAAGTGAAGCGTTATTCTTAAAGGCATTAGAGCCAATTGTTTCAAGAGAATCTGGGAAGACGAGTTCCGTGAGTGATATACAGTCTTCAAAAGCATTATTACCTATACTTATCAATGAATCGTTAAATACAAGAACCGAAAGATTATCATTGCTGCCAAAAGCACCAACCCCAATAGTTTCTAAGTTATCTGGTAAGAATACTGAACCTAAATCGGCATTATAAAAAGCAGCATCACCAATCTTTGTAATCGTGCTAGCTAAGGATATGCTTTGTATTTTTGGGCAATGGGCAAAAGCATAATTACCGATTTCAATGATACTATTTGACATGGTGACAGAACCTAGATTAGAATTATTCCTAAAAGCATTCTCACCAATGTATAGTACTGTATTTGGCATCACTACTCCCGCCATATAACTATTATTGATAAAACTATTGCTAGCGATACCGGTAGTATCTGAACTTAGAACAATGATTTGATCAGTAACCATTGTGCCTTTATATCCGATAACCACTTTTCCGGCATATACTAAACCTTCCGGTTGAGCGTTATACCATTGAGTATTTAGAAATGCACCAACACCAATTTTATAAACTGAATCTGGAATGTTAAGAATATTTATCCAGGTACTGGCAAAAGCGGAGGCTCCAATTGAAGTCAAACCTTCAGGTAAAGTCAAGATTGTATTGCTGTATCCGTAATTAAAAGCGGAGTTTTCAATCACTTCAAGGGTAGAAGGGAATTTAACAGAGCCTAAATGATCACAATTTGCAAAAGTCGCATATTTAATTATCTTGATGCCCTCAGGAATATTTATAGAAACTAGAGAAAAACATGAATTAAAAGCTTCGCTTCCTAATTCAGTTAAGCTATCCGGCAGATTAATTGAGTATAAACTGTTATTATAAGAAAAAGCTCCATAGCCGATACTTGTTAATCCCTCAGGTAAAATATAAGTTGATACAGCCATGCAGTTCATAAAACTATAATCACCGATTGTAATTACCGTATCAGGGATAATAAATTCTATGACATATCGACAGTAATAAAAAGCATATTCAGGAATCCGTTCTACTCCTTCAGTAATGATAACAGTTCTTAACGAATTCGGAATCACATTGTGATTATCATAATGAAGAGCACCAAAATAATAGGCGATAAAGCTGAACTTACCAAGAATGTTTTCTTCTTGAAGCGGGATGGTCATTGTTTCAAGGAGATTACAGCCTTTCAAAAGATTTCTGCCGATATCTTTAGCGCTAAAAGGAATCACGATTTCCCTTAAGTTGCTCATAAAAGCGAAGGCTGAATTTCCTAATGAAGTTATTCCTTCAGGTAAAATAATGGATTCGACTCTTCTGCAACCATAAAAAGCCCCTATCCCGATGCTTAAGAGTCCTGAGCTAAAACTGACACTTATTAAATTTTCATTTCCATAAAAAGCATAATCACCAATATATTCAAGAGTATCTGGAAGAGTGACACTTGAAAGATTAACGTTATTAAGAAAGGCCTTATCTGCAATACCGACAACTGGTTTACCTTTAATTGTTGAAGGAATAATCAATTGATTTGTAAATAAGTATAGACCAGTAATAACAATTTCTTCATCTAACTCTAAATATGTGAAGTCATAAATTATTTCTTCCCAATGAGCATAAAGAATCAAGTCTTTTGTAACTAATGAATCGTTATAAAACATCTTGCTTCCTAGTTCTATTCCATAGAACCAGCCTAAGAAATTATATCCTTCTTTGGTTGATGTTGGTAGGTCAATAGTCGTATTGTAAATTACATTATTTATCGGCGCACACTCACTGCCACCGCTGCTATCAAATGTTACTAGATACTCAATTGGCTGATAGAGTGCGTATACAACCATATTTTCAACAACTGAAGAAAAGTCTATGTCCCAATTTAAGAAAGTATAGCCTTCACGTTCAGGTACATTAGGTGAAATGGCCGCTTCACCATAACCGACAAATTGAATATCGATTATATAGTTATTATAGTCTCTAAAAACAACTTGAAAGATTCTGGTATCCCTTAAATCCAAAATAAGATTAATAGGAAAGTCTTGATAGGTAAAGTTAATCGTATGAACGCCAGCTTGACTTAGCAGGTCAATGTCTCCGGTTGACAGCATTTCTGGGTTAATCGGAACTCGATCATGCGTATCATCTGAATAACTTAAATACAGAAAAATGTCACTGATATCAAAATCAGTTATATCATAGTATTCCATTAGGCTTTCTTCATCAATTGTAACCCCAATTAGCGTTTTTTCTGTAGTGGTTGCAGTTTGTGAAGTTGTAGTTGATTGCGATGTAGTAGTTGGTTGCAATGTAGTGGTTAATTGAGTAGTTCCAGCTGTTGTTGTTTGCGTGGTTGAAGAATCATTACAACCGATAAGAGTAAATAGCAAAATCAGTAAAAATAATATCAGTAACTTGATATTGAGCTTGAATTACATCTAAATCACTCCTTATTTAAAAAAATATAGAGCAACAAGATTTAGTAAAAAATCTCGTTGCCCGCTTTGGTAAATTACATAATTATCATGGTGTCATATTACTACTAAACAAACAAATAATCAATATCCTTTAACAAATAAAATATTGAAGCAATCATTTCAAAGTAAAAAAATTAAGGTTATATTTGAATCTTTAAAACCTCTTACTAAGCTCCAAACAATAAGCGAGAATAGAAAATAATAAGCTCCAAAAAAAAGTTAGCGAAAATCGCTAACTTTAGGCTTTTAAGCTCTTGACCCGTATGTGTTTACACAATCATCCGTATGTTTAAAGAATAAATGAGCTGAGTATTAAGACTTTACCTTGTTTTTTTAAATATTAACCTTTATTTGTCAAATATTTGAACTAAAATAATATAGTAATTGGTTAAATTCACTTCTATGTAATAACTGTTTGGTTCTGTACCTTCGGTAATTGATTGATATAATATATTATATTCTTCATATACAATACCATATAAACCATCTTCTATCGGATAATACGTTCCATAAGGATAGGTTGAAACAAATATTTCAATACTAAGTTCAGTTATATTAACTTCGGTGTCAAATGTTATAAGAAAGCCCTCGCTTGTAATTTCACTAACAACCCCAGAATATACCTGAAAATCTGCTGTGATAACTCTTTCCAAAAATTGATAAATACCATAAATAACCAGTGCTTCATCATAAGTCTCGGGATAGTATTCCTTTTTTTCTCCAGTAATCAATTCAAGGAAATAATCGTGATAGATGTTTGTTCCCTCTTTGTCGGTGAACCAGCCAACAAACCAATAATCTGTATGCAAAACAGGCTCCGGAAACTCAAGTAATCTCATTAATTTAATTATATATTCAATTTTTTTAAAATCATTTGATATTTATTCGAATTTAATTAATTTTTCGAGCAGCATGCCTATTTCATTATTTATTATACTATTTAAAAAAATAAATAACAATGCGCTGGTGGAATTTGAAAAAATTAACTAGACTTTAAGTCTTTTTTAGTAAAATTAAATCTGGATAAAATATGATAAAAAACTCCAAAATAAGACAGCCAATACCTATTAAAAAATTCATTCTCCCCCTCGATATGTTTGATTTTATATTAAAATTTATTAAATGTTTGTTCCTCTATAAAAATCTTTTTATTATAACATAAAAATGAAGACTAAAAAAAAGAAAAAGTCTATCTCTAGACGGAGATAAACCTTGATTTTTAAGCTGGTGACCCGTACGGGATTCGAAC
>DIGF01000009.1 GCA_002419505.1 Caryophanales bacterium UBA5729 | reverse complement strand
CTTTTTTATAAATCATCTCTATCACCATCTATATTATACCATTTTTCTCAGTAATTGTCTCGCTTATCCGCTATTTTTAGCCATTTAATTTAATTTTGTTTTTAAAATCCATACACCCTTTTATACTTTATATCCTAAAAACAAAAAGTACCCTATTTTCTAAGGTACTTTGTCAACAGTCTGAAAAGGATTTTTCAATCCTTTTTTCTTTATAAATTTTCTAATTCGTTTAAGAAGGCTTCTAGCGGTTGATTGCCAACCAGTTCATGTTTTTCATTAATGACAATCTTTGGCACACCAGAGACTTTATACTTTCTTGACATATCCGGAAATGTTTGCGCCTCAATCATTTCTGCTTCGATATTTTGGTTTAGCATGGCTAATCTATGGGCTTTAGATACAGCTCCAGGACAGTGAGGACAACTGAGTGTAACAAACACTTTGATATTAACTTTTTTATTGATTTTTTGAATTCGATCTAGTGTTTCTTGATCAAGTTCGAAACTTAATCCTGACATATCTAAGATAGCCGTTAAAAACGAATTGATTTCGTGGCCAGCAGGAATACCATTAAATTTAACACCTTTATAATTATTATCTTTATCAAGGATAACAAAACTTGGTGTTAAAGTAATACCATACTTTTTAGCTTCTTCATTATCTTTTACTATATTTTTTTCGATAAAAGCAATTTTATGATTGAGTTCAGCAACTTCGCTTAATAACATTCTAGTTTCTAGACACGTTTCACAATGACCATCTTTGGTGAATAGTAAAAACGTAACTTCATTACTCATAGGGTTTAGAAATTCTTTAATTTGTTCTTTTACTTCTTGGTTTAATAATTGATTCATATTTTTTTATCTCCTTTATAATTGTGATTTAAATATTGGTTTACAGCTAAAGCTGCTTTTGCGCCTTCAGCTGCTGAAATAATAATTTGTTTATATGGTTGAGCAGTTATATCGCCAGCTGCAAACAGCCCTTCTAACGATGTCATTTGCATTTCATCAACTATAACTTCCAATCTTTCATTTGTTTTAACTAAATCTTTTATCAGATTACTGTTTGGGACTGTGCCAATTTCGATGAACAACCCATCAGCTTCAATATTTTTAATTGAATTATCCGTTTTATCTAATACTTTTACTCCGGTCATTTGTTCAGCACCTAGAATTTCCAGAATTTGAGTATTCAAATAAATAGTTAAATTGTCTACTTTGTTTAATTTATCAAGTAAAATTTGATCTGCACGCCAATTACTGCGGTGGACAACTGTGATTTTCTTTGCCCATGGAACTAAATCTAAAACTGCTTCAGCAGCACTATTGCCGCCTCCAGCAATAATAACGTGCTTATCTTTAAAAAACGGCGCATCGCAGATTGTGCAATATGAGACACCTTTGTTTGCATATTTATTTTCACCTTTGACTTCTAACTTTCTTGAAGAACCGCCGGTAGATACAAGTATGGTTTTGCTTGTTAGAATTTTTCCGTCCGAAAGCGTTAGACTAAAATCATAGTCAAATTTTTCAACTTTTTTTACACTTTTTCCCGTTAGAAATTGCACTTCAAGATTTTCCAAATGATTGTAAAATTGATCTGATAAAGCTTTGCCAGTTATCAACTTAAATCCTAAATAATTATCAACAGCAGTAGTGTTGTGGAGTTGGCCACCAATTTCATTAGCGATTATTAACACTTCTAGACCTTTTCTTTTAGCATAGAGTCCAGCATTTAAACCCGCTGGGCCACCGCCAATTATTATTAAGTCCCATAATTTATCGCGAGCGAATTCATTGCTTTCAACTTTTTTCTCAATATTAAAATTAAACATAGTTCTCACCTTCTTTATTTGATGCCATTAACAACTAAATTAATAGCCTCATCTAGATTACTAATTTTAATGTCATTTGTCTCTTCGATTAACTGTATGAGATTAGATGTAGTTAAAACGCCGATAGCTTTGTCAACGCTTGCGCGAATAGCCTTTAGTTGATTCAAAATATCAACGCAAGTTGAATCATTATCCATCATTTTAAGAACGCCATTCATTTGGCCTTGAGCTCTTTTAATTCGATTTTTTAAAGAATCGTTACATTTCATAGCACATCTCTCCTTTATAGTAAATATAATACCCCATGGGGTATTACAAATCAAGTGATTTGCTCAAGATGATTAACTAATCAGCTATTGATTAATTCTCCACCTTTGGTATAATTATCTCAGTACACTGAGGAAAATTATGAAAAAATTAAATTTTGTTGTTATATTTTTGTTAATAATCTTTTTTATCTTAACTATTCAAAATAGCTTTGGTCAAATCTTAAGATTTCAAGCATTTATTGATTTGTCTATAATTACTCTTACTTTTTGGGTATTAATTCTTTTAACTGCCATTAGAATGCTTTTTGCAGATATTGGTTTTTTAAAATTAGGTGCAGGTTTAGCTGTTTTACTAGCAATATTCATGTTTATTTTCTTTATCATAATCAAACCTAGCCAATATAAGTTGGTAAGATCTGAAAATTACGAAATAATTGTAGAAATTGACAATTCTACTGAAAATAGAATTATGAATATCTATAAAAAAAAGAACTTTCTTTTTAGCGAGAAAATCTTTACTCTTAATGCTCCGGAAAATTATGAATATCAATATGAAATAATAGGATCAAATCTAGTAATTAGCAGATGCACAGAAACTATCTGCATAGAAGAACCTATTCCCTTAGAATAGTCGATTTTGAAAACAATTTAAAACAAAAGGATGAAGCAAAAGCTTTATCCTTATTTTTTAATAAATTCTCTTGCTAAAGCTTCATACCAGGGGGCTTTAACTTTATTAATTGAGTCTTCAATCAGGTGGTCATAACGATGATTTTTATCATTTATTAGCAAAGTTAAACCATTTCTCATTAAAACAGTTTTACCCTTCCATAAATAAGCCATGTTTTGATATTTCAAATTAAAGTCTTTGCTGGATAAGCCAAATAAATCTTCAAATTTGACTTTTTCTTTACCGGACATCTCAAATTCCGGATGAATAAAACTACCTTTACCAATATTTTTTGGACAAACCAACTGGCAGATATCACAACCGAACAGACAATAGTTATGAGTGGTCTGGTCATGTGTCAGCAATTGTTTTTCTTGATTATAATAACTGATACACTTAGTCATTTCATAACCTGAATCTGTCAAGGCATTCATAGGGCAGGCAACAATACACTTGCGACAATCCCCACAAGAATCAGTCACTTTATGAGTGATTTCTTCAGTTATTTCGATATTGACAAATACTATTCCTAAAAACAGATAAGAACCATAATCTTCATTAATAATTAGCTGGTTTTTTCCAAAAAAACCAATACCGGCAATTTGTGCGGCCAATCTTTCGTCATATGGGTGGTTATCGATACCTATGGTATAAGCGACTTTTATATCTTGCATGACCTTATCGGCTCTTTTTTTCAAAACTTGATGGTAATCAGTGCCAAAAGTATAAAAAGATGTGACTGCTTGTTCCTGATTGGAACTAAGAATTCTTTTAGGGTAAACAAGCCCTAAAACCACCATAGTTGGATATGGTGGTTTAATTTCGCTTACTTGAATTTTATCGACACTTTTAATATAGGTTGTTGATTTTATAACACCTACAACATCAAATTGCTTTTTAAAAGCATCAAATAGATCTTTACTTTTCATATAAACCTCGTGGTTAACGATGAAATAATAATTCTAAAAAGCCTTTAAATGAATCGGATGTATTTTTTGAATATGCGATTTCTCTAGCAATTATTGGTCTTTTAGTGATGAAACCATCAACATCGGCGTTCATGCCAATGTAGATAGCTCTTTGATCATCGACAACCCAAGCATAAGCTTTCTTTTGGTATCGATGAATGGTAGAAACCATTTTTGGATTGTTATTTATGATGTTTATTTCAATTGCGAAATGATCAACGCGATCATCTTCAAGATGATCGTAGATATCATAAGTTGATGATCCAACAAGCAAAATAGTAGTAAGATTAGGGTTAAACTCTTTGAATCGATATAGTTGGTTAACGCTGAAAGACATAATTCTAACGTCATTTACCATATTGTTTTCTAAAATGATTCGATAGACTTCGCTTTCAACTGCTCTACTGCCAGTTTTCATATCGATGAAAGCCACAGCTTTACCTTTAAGCGTTAAAATAGCTTCTTCAAATGTCGGAATTCTTTCTCCGACAAAATCTGAAGAGAACCAACTACCGGCATCTAAATCTTTAATTTCGTCATAGGTTAAATCCCAGATTTTTTTATTGCTTATAGTATTTGTTGTTCTTGTAAGCGTTGCGTCATGAAGTAATACAGGAATGTCGTCTTTTGTTCCCCAAACATCAAATTCCACGCCATCAACGCCCTGGTTAATAGCTGTTTGAATTGCAGCGATAGTGTTTTCAGGAGCGTAGTAAGAAGCGCCGCGATGAGCGATAATTTCTTCTTGTTTTAAAAATTGGGTCTGATTAGTTATCGTTTTCACAGATCTTGAAATACTTACAATGTTTAAAGAAAAGAAAATAATAAAAGTAGCAATACCTAATCTGATTAACCATCGATTCTTTTGAAACTTAGTTGCTTTTGTTTCTTCCACAAGCACAATGGCTGGCGTAATGTCTTTAAGATTATAATAGATGCTTGATATTAAACCGACGTTTATCGGCAAAATAATGATTGAGAAAAACACACCTATCATCCAATATAAAGTGTAAGCAGATGTAATGACAATACTCAAAACAACCTCAACACCTCTTAACTTGCCAACGATGAAACTCATAATAAAAATCGCCAGAAAATAAAGTAAAAACATCACAATATTAAGGAATACATTGACAATGATGAATCGGTATAAGACACCAAATCTTTTCTTTTTTATTAAAGAAGTCTTTGCTTTAAAGGCATCTTTGATTGTTTTGTCAGTAAATATAAACTCGTGGACGAAGAAGATAAACTCAAGGAATATAATGATTAATATTATGAAAATCAATATAAAATAAATTTCAAAATGGAAAAACGGTTCGATATTATTGATTAGTTCATCAGGTAGTTTAAGTGAAGAGGAAAAGAAAGCGATTTGACCAATTTCAATGAACAAAACGAAAGCTAAGATTGGTAACAAGATAAAAACATGGTATTTTTTTATTAGTTTTAAGCTCTTTTTAAACCCTAAAAATAGAAAATCTTTGTAGGTGATAGTCTTTCGTTGATGAGAGTAATCAAAAAGAATACTTAAGAATACATATTCTATTGCTAAATAAATAGAAAATATGATTAAGAAGATTAAAATTACAATAATGGTAGTGGGCTTAAACAAGAAATCGAATAAAATTGCATTGGTTATATAGGGATAACCAGATAAACGAATAGCGATGAATAAACCTAATCTAAATAAAGGAAAAATAATAAAAATACCAAAAAGTCTCATCAATATTTCAAATACAATGAGTTTCTTGAAATTAAAGCCAATTAAGTTTTTAAAAGTTTTTAAAATATTAGTCACACTTATCACCTTCTATAATTTTACCATATTTAAGCAAAATCACCAATCTTTCAAGCGCAAATAACATAATATTATCATCAAAATGCAGTTATTTTTTGTAAAAAGTAATTAAATTAAATTGAAATCATCAGGCGTGATATAATAAAAAAAATGAAGGAGGATAGTTTATGCTTTTTCTGGAAACAAATATTTTCACGCAAAACTTACCGGCAATAATTTTTGTTTTGGCATTTGGTTTATTTAGTTATTTTATCTCTAGAGCTATCGCAAAAAAAGATTTAAAATTAGTCTTCTTAATTCCTGGAATAATGCTGGTTGTAACAATAGTTTTTGGAGCCTTAGGGTTGCTTGCTAACGATTGGAGCGCTTTAGGGTATTTAATTATCGCTTCACTAGCGGCTGGTGCATTTATTGGCTCTTTGGTCGCTTCACTGATTCTTTATTTTCAAAATAGATCAAAATAAAAACAAACCATGTAGGTTTGCTTTTATTATTTTAAACCCGGAGTTTTAATGTTTAAAAACGATAAATTAGAATCTTTATCAGCCTGGACAGACATAAAAGTGTTAGGTGGACATAATAAAGCATCATAAGGTTTTACCCTTTCCGTTTCATCACCGATAGTAATTGAACCATATCCTTCAAGAATAAAGAAGGTAACATCCATGGGAACTTTATGATCAGGAATTCTTTCACCTTTATTTAAAAACAAATTCTTGATAGTGGCGTTGTCATGATCCACTAAAGTTCTAGCATTGATGTTATATTTGTTTAGTGTAAAAACTAAATCATTCATGTTCAGGTGTTTCATTTTTATTTCCTCCTCAAATTAATTATATTGTAACATCAAAGAAATATTCCTACAACTGAAGTGAATGAATGATTTCTTTAGTTGACATTTAAAATTAAAGCAATTAGAATATTAACATGTTAAATTACGCATAAGGAGAATGAGCATGATGATAAAAAATTACTTATTTGATTTAGATGGAACTTTGTTGCCACTAGACGAAGAAGCTTTTGTGAAAAAGTATTTTGGATTTTTAGCTGAGAAGTTTGCTCAGTTAGGTCTTGATCCTGAAATGATGATTAAAAGACTGTGGTTAGGAACTAGAGCGATGATAGAAAACACCGGCAAAGTGACTAATGAGGTCGTGTTTTGGGAGATTTTCCATCCAGAAGAAAATAATCGCGATGTCTTAAAAAAACATTTGGAAGATTTCTATCGCACTGAATTTGCTAAAGTAATTGAATCTGCTAAACCCTCTAAACACGCAAAAGAAATCATCGATGATTTAAAGAAAAAAGGCAAAAAAATTATTCTTGCTTCAAATCCAATCTTTCCTTCAATCGCTACACATCAGCGCATCAAGTGGGCGGGATTAGAAGTCGATGATTTTGATTATATTACCACTTACGAAAATAGTTATTTCGCTAAACCTAGCACTTATTACTATGAATCGATTCTAGTGAAAAATCTCTTGGATCCCGATGAAACGATAATGATCGGTAACGACGCGGTAGAAGACATGGTCGCTCAAGATCTGGGGATTAAAACATTTTTAGTAACCGACTGTCTTAATAATAAAGCAAATGTTGATATTACTCAGTTCGAAAGAGGAACTTTGGAAGAATTGGCAATAAAAATCAAAAATAATGAAATATAAAAGAGCAAAACTTTGCTCTTTTACTTTATGTTTTTTACAATTGGTAATTTTTCTCTAACTTCATCAATTAAATTCAAGTCAATTTCAACTTCGATAAATCCGCTATTCCCATCAAGCTCTTTAATTATTTTACCCCAAGGATCAACAATCAAAGAATGACCATATGTTTTATAAGTTCCGTATGACTCATTGCTTGGACTAGCTCCCACCATAAATAACTGATTATCAATTGCTCTAGCTCTGAAAGTAGTCTGCCAATGTAACGGGCCGGTAAATTGATTGAAGGCACCAGGGACGAAAATAACTTTAGCCTGTTTCTTCATTAAACTTAAGGCTAATGTTGGAAATCTTATATCAAAACAAATCATGATTCCCATCATTCCGAATTCTGTTTCAAAAATACCAAGATCTTGACCTGCTTCAAGTACTTCACCCTCATCAAAACTCGTGCCATCTGGGTAAATTACAGAAAAAAGCTTAATTTTGCGATATTTTTTAATAACCTTTCCTTGGCGATTGAAGATATAAGAAGTGTTATATAATTTTCCCCTTGAAACTTCGACGACGCTTCCGCCGATAACATAAGCATGGTATTCGATTGCTAATTCACTTAAAAACTTAATCACCTCAGAATGATTATCTTGTTGATACTCGTGGAAAAGGTCAATTTGATAAGGAGTTGTAAACATTTCCGGTAAAACGATAAAATCTAGATTTTCAAAAGATTTTTGCTTTATTAACTGCTTAACATTTTCGATGCTTGCTTTCAGCACTTTTTTGACGGTATTTTGGATAATAATGATTTTCATGGTTTCACCCTCTTTATATATAAATTCTAACACCCGTTCGTAAGGATGTAAATTACAAATGTTTATAATTTTATGTTTAAGAAGGAATGTTGTATAATATTAATGAGGTATGAGAATGGAAAAGATATGTAAGAATTGCCAGTATAATTATTTATCAGGAGAGATACTCACCTTAATGGAAAAACAATTTGTTTTCTTTATGAATGAACGATTGGAATATGTTTACTTCATTAATGAAGGTTATATAAAAATGGTAAGATATTTAGAAAATGGCGATGAAAAAATTATTGGAATTATGGGACCAGGAGATTATATAGCTTTATTAGCTTGTCTTCAAAATAAAGATCAATATCTAGCAACTGCAGAAAGTTTAACTAGGGTAATTATAAAGAGAATTCCAGTCAAGAAAATATTGGAATCATATCAAAGCAATGAATTCTTTCGTGAAAGCTGTTTAAACTGCGCAGTGACTAGATCAAACCAATTTCAAAATTACTTAGTTCAGTCGGCAAGTCTTCAATCGAAAGATAAGATTATCAATACCTTTAATTCGTTATTTGAAAAATTTGGCTATGTTTATGATAATCAACATATCTTAGAATTACCATTTTCAAAAACTGTTTTGGCTAATTTAGTTGGAATTAAAAGAGAAACTTTATCAAGAAACCTAGCGCAACTTCAAGCAGAAAATATTATCAAATTTGAAAAAAATACATATATCCTAAACTATGTGATTTAAATCACATACAACGCGTCTCCTTTTTGTTAAAATATAATAAAAAGGAGGTTTTTTTATGAGCGAATTAATAAATAATTCAAAAACAAGAAAAGAACAACTGAAAATTTTAATAAAAAAAATTCACGGAGGCATGCCTTTAGATGAGGCTAAAAGTGAATTTATTAGAGAATTTAAACAAATTACTACAGAAGAGATTGTTGCTTTAGAACAAGAATTAGTCGACGAAGGAATGGAAGTTGAAGAAATTCAAAGTTTATGTGATGTCCACGCTGCAGTATTTAATCAAAATATTACTGATATTCACAAACCTAAAGATATCACTAGCATCCCAGGACATCCTGCAAAAGTGTTTTCTGATGAGAATAAACAAATTCTCGCATTAGTTGAAGAAGAATTAGAAGCTTATCTTGATCGCAGTGATAAAACTGCATATTTAATGTTGAGAATAGGTATTGACCGATTGTTGAATATTTCCAAGCACTATGCAAGAAAGGAATATCTGTTTTTCCCCGCTTTGGAGAAGAAGGGAATATCATCTATACCAAAAGTTATGTGGGGCGTTGACGATGAAATTAGAGCTGATTTAAAGCGCATTAACAAAATGCTTGATAATCAAGATGCTGATTTTGAAGAAACAAAATCAGCGATTAGACTTGTTGTTGAAAGAGTTAAAGATATGGTAATCAAAGAAGAAAATATTCTTTTACCTAAATTAGTTGATATTATGAGTTTCTATGATTGGATCATGGCAGATCAAGGTTCTGATGAACTTGGATATTTTCTTGAAAAACCAAAAGAAAGTTGGAAAAAGCAAGAACAAACCACAGTTGAAGAAGAAGCTGAATATGCTGGAGACGTAAAGTTTGATGCAGGAGCTTTAGATGCTGTAGAAATCAACGCCATTTTCAATACCTTACCTTTGGATTTAACTTTTGTTGATAAAGAAGGATATGTTAAGTTTTTTACTCAAGGTAAAGAGAGAATTTTTGAGCGACCAAAGACGATAATTGGTAGACATGTAACTTTATGTCATCCGCCTCAAAGTGTACATGTGGTCGAGGAGATAATCAACAGTTTTAAATCCGGCGAAAAAGATAATGAAGATTTTTGGATTAATATGAAGGGAATGCTCGTGCTTATCAGATACTACGCTGTTAGAGATAAAGATAATAATTATCTAGGAACATTAGAAATAACTGAAGACATCAAACCGATTCAAGATCTTTCCGGAGAAAAAAGGTTAGTTTCCAAATAATGAAAATTATTTTTATGTTATTGGGAACAGTTTCTTTGGGCTTTGGGTTTGCTGGGATAATCTTACCAGTTTTACCAACAACGCCATTCTTAATTTTATCAGCGTATTTTTACTCTAAATCATCGGACAAAATCAATGATAGATTTAAATCTTCTAAAATCTATAAGAATCATCTTGAAGATTTTATAACCAATAAAACCATGACAAGAAAACAAAAATGGGTGCTTTTAATTGCGGTTGATTTGATGTTGTTGATAAGTTTTATCAGTATCAATAGCCTGTTTCTCAGAATAGTTATAATCGTACTGTTTTTGTTTAAGCATTGGTATTTTTATCGATACGTAAAGATCAAGAAATAAAAAACATGTAATCCATCGAGGAAATTACTTTTAAAAGAATAGATTTATAGTATAATATTTAACGGACATATTTTATGAGGTGATTTGATGGAACACATATATGATTTAATAATTATTGGTGCTGGGCCAGGGGGATTAAGCGCAGCTATTTATGCAAAAAGAGCCATGCTAGATTTTCTGATTTTAGAAAAATGGTTACCTGGCGGTGAAATTGCAAATACTTTTGAAGTGGAAAACTATATAGGGCTAAACCGTCTGAGCGGAATGGAACTAGCTGATAAAATGGTAAAACATGTTTACGATTTAGGCATTGAGATTACGTTAGATTCGGTTCAAAGTGTTGATTTTACTCAAGATACAAAAAAAATCATTACCGAAAATACAAGTTATTTGGCAAAAACCGTTATTATTGCATCAGGTGCCAGCGCTAAAAAACTTGGGGTAACTGGCGAAAATCGTTTAAACGGTTTTGGCGTAACTTATTGTGCCACCTGTGACGGTTTCTTATACAAAGGAAAAACAGTAGCTGTGGTCGGTGGTGGAGATGTAGCTGTTGAAGATGCCATTTACTTATCAAGAATTGTCGAAAAAGTAATTTTAGTTCATCGTAGAGATGAACTAAGAGCAGTGAAATCACTTCAAGAAAGAATGTTAAAAATTGCCAATGTCGAAGTTAAATGGAATTCGACTGTAGAAGAAATAACAGGTAAGGATTTTGTCGAAGGAATCGTTATTAAAAATAAGATAACTGAGGAAATTGAGAAAATTGAAGTTAACGGAGTTTTTATGGCGGTAGGGTATAAACCTAACGTTGATTTTCTTGGTGACACCGTTGAATTAATTGAAGGTAACTGGATAAAAACCGATTCCTGTTTAGAAACGAACGTCAAGGGCGTCTATGCTGTAGGTGATGTTCGCGATACCCATTTAAGACAAATCGTCTCTAGCGTTTCTGATGGAGCGGTAGCAGTAACTTTATTAGCAAAATATTTATAAAACTTACTCGGTATGAGTAAGTTTTTCTTTTTGCTTGATTAAAACCCTGAAAATCTTATGATATAATATTTATGACATTTAAAATAACAGGATACTAGGAGACCAAGCAAAATGAAATTTGATTATAATAAACTTCTTAAAATTGCCATTGTACTATCAGCTTTTATAGGCATTTTAGCTCATATTATCAGTTTTGGTAATCCATTACAAAAATTCACATATTTTACGCTTCAATCTAATCTTCTAGTAGGGATAATATATCTTGTTTTGATTTTTAAAAAAACAAGAAATCGAACTCTAAATATTATTGAAAACCAAGTTGTAGTAGCGATAGTATTAACAGGATTGGTATTTAATATTATGCTGAGACCAGCTATTGATGCGAATGTTTATAATCCCAATAACTTTTCTGATGTTTTGCTTCATAGTTTAACACCTTTATTAGTTATTTTTGATCGAATTCTTTTCAACGAAAAAGGTAATATCAGAGTATACGACCCGTTCTTTTGGCTTGTTTATCCGCTATTATATTGGCTTTTCACAGTTGTCTTTGTATTCTTAGGCGGGAATTTTAACACAACAAACAATGAATCGAATTATCCATATTTTTTCATGAATTTTAATGAGGCTGGGTTTGGTTATTTCCTCTTGGTGATTGCCTTTATTGTGATTATTGGTTATCTAATATATCTTGAAGATTTTTTAAGAAATAAGAAAAGGAGTAGATGATGGAAGTATTTAAATATGATGAAAAACGTGTAACGCGCATTAATGTGTTTATGAAGAAATTATTGGCAGCGAGCAACACCGATGAAAAAGTAAAGATTTTTAAGGAGTATGAAAAGGATATTTTAGAACTAAATCCTTTGGATATCTTTTATCTAGATTTTTATAGCAATAATTCAAATCTTTCAATCAAAGAGATAAAGGATTCGGCAAATCGGTTTGTAAATGTTTTCCACAACGGCATCAATAAACATTCGAAATTAAGAGATCACGCGCTTTTTAATGAGCTTTTAGCAGAAAACAGAAGAATGGAAACAACTTTAGCACAAATTAAACAGTATTATAATCGCGATGAAATCCTTTCGTATAAAGCTGAACTTTTAAGAATATTTGAAAAATGTCTTGCTTTTGAAAATAAATTCATTAAATTTGAGAATATTATTTTTCCGAATCTTGAACAAAAATTACCTTCAACTAAACCACTGGAAGTCTTATGGGAACTACATGATGATGCTAGAGTTATGCTAAAGGAAATTATTAAGTCGCTTAATAGTAAATCGCTCGATATCGAGCGATTAATCAAAGATATTGGAACTTATCATTATCTAATTTTTGGCATTAATCAAAAAGAAGAGATAATTCTTTTGCCAGTAGCTAATCAAATTTTGGATGATAATGAACTAAATAGAATTTATAATGAAACTTTAGAAATCGGCTATGTTTTTTGTGAAAACGACTTAGAACCGATAACAACAGATTCTATGGCAAAAAACTTAGGTTTCTTTATGACTGAAACCGGAAAAGTTAGTTTTGAACAATTAACCTCAATGTTGAACACTTTACCCTTTGATATAACATTCGTTGATAAAGACGATTATGTCTGTTATTACAACGATAATAAAAATCGTCATTTTCCTCGAACCCCTTCAGTGATCGGTAGACTAGTTAAAAATTGTCATCCACCCAAAAGCGTGCATGTAGTAGAGGCTATTATCAGCGATTTTAAGTCTGGTAAAAAGGATTTTGAAGAGTTCTGGATTGAATTTAGAGGAAAACTTCTTTATATTAGTTACTATGCAATTAGAGATGAAAATAATCATTATCTCGGAGTTTTAGAAGTGTCTCAAGATATTACTCGCTTTAGAGAAATTAATGGCGAAAAAAGACTAAGAGATGAATTTGAAGAGTCGTGAATTTTGATATCATGGCTAAAATATGTTATAATTAGATGATGACACAATGTCATCATTTTTTAATGGGAGTAGGGATATTATGAAAAATATTGGTAAAACACCGCTTTTAAGAGCGAGAAATTTAGAAAAACATTTAGGAATCAAAAAGATATACTTAAAGTTAGAAGGCAATAATCCCAATCGAAGTAAGTACGATCGTTTAGCAAAAACTGTGATAAGCGCTGCTTTAGCTAGTTACAATAAAACCATAATCGCTGATGGCGATAAGTTCTTTATAAAAGCATTGAATAATTTGTGTGAAGATCAAAGGATTAATTTATTGGTGCCAATGCATAAAGGCGAGAAATGGAAAGTTAATTTGCTTGGAGAAAAAGTCGTTGATTTGATTGATGTAAAGAAGAAAGCTTTAGAAGTTATCTATGACAATTTGCAACAAGAAAACAACGCATTTATGTTCTTGAAAGACGAAGTTATCAATCGACTATCACTTCTAAGTTATGAAGAAATTGGCGAAGAGTTGATTTCTAGGTATGAAAATGAGATTGAGACTGTCTTTTTTTATAAAGATAACGACTATACTGAAGCTGCTTATAATAATGCTTTTTTAAAAGCTAATATTATTAACCGGTCCAGGATTCCTCAGGTTTTTGGGGTGAAAGAAAAGAAAAAAGCGGTTCTAGAAAATCAAAACGTAAACAATGTTAATGAGTCATTGATAAAAACATCAGCTCTACTTTTACAAAAGCTTGAACATCTTAAAATTAAGGATTGCGACGCAATCGCTTTTGCTGGGTTTTTGGAACAGATTAAATTAAATAAAGTTAAAACAGGTAGACATATTATCATCCTCGATTGCGCGAGAACTAAGGTAAGTATTAATCAGATAGAAGACTTCTCGTCGATAAGCAAAAAACAATTGATAGACTATGTTGATAATTACTTAGATCGCTACTCTGATAGTAAAACCGAAACAAAAGAAGCGATTGAACAAGCGGTCAATAAGGGTTATATTTTGACAGCTTCAAGCGGTTCTGTGATAGATGGGGTTGTAGTAATTGTTCATATGGGATTCGATAAGTTTATACCAACATACCATTTGGCATATATTGGAATTAATCCCAATAGTAAAGGCAGAGGAATTGGCTCTGAACTCATAAAAGAAGCAATTAATCTTACGAATGGAAACATTTCTTTGCATGTTGATTTAGATAATAAAAACGCAAAAAAACTTTATAAAAAAATGGGATTTAAACATATTTATGATCGAATGATTTTTCAAAGCGATGAAAAATAAGTTTAATTTAATGATTTTAATGTATTTTTAAAGTATAATATATTTGGTGAGAAGAACATGAGTAAATCTAAGTTTTTTCAAAGTGTAGGATATTTATCATTGCTTTCCGGTCTGACTTTAGGTTTTTGGTGGTTGGGTTGGGAAAGTATTGGCTTAACTATCTTTACGATAGTAGTGTTTTTTCTATTAATTTTTAACAAAAACGGTATTGTAGCTATGCCGTTTTTTCTAAATATGCTTTTTATGATTTCACAAACAGAATGGTCTTTAAATACAATACCGCTATATTTGTTCGTTTTACCGTTGCTTTTATTGGTAGGTTTTATCATTCATCTTATAAGATTTAAAATCAAATTGCTAGAAGGAAAGCTAGTGTTACCTTTGCTTCTGATGTTTTCAGCGATGTTGATGTCAAGCGTTAATGTTGAAGTCATTGACATCAACTATCTATATTACTGTTTCATCGGGTTGTTTTACTTGTTTGTTTATTTCTTTTTTAGAGGAAGTATAAAAGGCGACAACTTAGTCTTTATCATCAAAACATTTGCGATTTTAGGGCTGTTGATAGCATTACAAGTCCTCATATATTATTTTAGAGTTGAGGATGTTGTCCTAGCTTTGGAGACAAAAAATCTTGATTTAGGTTGGGGAATATCAAATTTTGTGGCAACTTATTTGATCATGTTTATTTCAGCAATGGTGTATTTTATCAAAAAGTATAAACTGCATATTTTTTGGACTTCTCTAGCAACCTTTGAAATCGTTATGCTGTTCTTCACACTTTCTCGCGGAGGAATTTTCGCTTTTGCTTTCACCTTTATTTTATTGATTTTTTATCTATACCATGGATATGAAAAGAAGCTAAATTTAACCTTGAATATTCTCTTTGCTTTACTATTAGTAGGAATTTTTGTATATTTTAGAACTGATTATTTCATTGCAATTTATCAGCGACTATCAAATGATTTTTTCTTTAACAACGGGCGTTTTGATTTGTGGGAGCAAGCTTTTGAAAAGTTTATAAATCATCCTTTATTAGGTGCCGGTTTATTTGCTAGAGTGAATAACGATTATTTTGGTTTCTACCATAATACCGTCTTTCATACCTTAGCGACTTTGGGGCTTGTTGGTTTAGCGTCTTTAATTTGGCAATTTATAGAAATAATTAAAATATTCATAAAAAAAATCGATTCCGAGGTAGCAATCCTAGCAATCGCCTTAATTGGAGCCAATATTCATGGTATGGTTGACAACGTTTATTATATGCCACAATTTATGATTATTTTCTTTATGGTCATCGCGGCTGTTGAAAATCGCAATGAGTTATTATTGGAGGTTAAGTAAGGTGAAATCAGAAAAAAGGATGTTAATTTCCTTAATCTTAAATTTCCTTTTCACAATCTTTGAGTTTATCGGAGGACTAATAACCAATTCCATCGCCTTAATCTCAGATAGCATTCATGATTTTGGCGATACTATTTCCATGGCTATTGCGATATTTTTAGAGAAAAAATCAAAACAAAAACCGGATTATAAATACACTTATGGATATTATCGTTTTTCATTATTGGGAGGACTAACAACCTCAGTTATTTTAATTGTCGGTTCCTTTATAATCGTAATTGAAGCGGTAAAAAGAATACTGAATCCCCAGCCTATAGACGCAGAATTGATGATTTATTTTGCTATTGTGGGGGTTATTGTCAACGGAATAGCTGCATTAAACGTTTCTAAAGGAAAAAGCGCTAATGAAAAGGTTATTTCTTTGCACCTATTAGAAGATGTCTTTGGCTGGCTAGCTTTATTAATCGCAGCGATTATCATGAATTTTTATGATATTGATATTTTAGATGCGATTTTATCTTTGCTATTTACCGTTTTCATACTTTATCATGTCTTTAGAAACTTAAAAATAATCCTTGAAGTTTTCTTAGAAAAAGCTCCTAAAGGGTTTTCTATCGATAAAATCAAAAAGACATTAACCGAAGACCCAAGCGTTGAAGACGTTCATCATGTTCATCTTTGGACTATTGAAGGCAATGTGCCAATTATAACTTTGCATGCAGTAATCAGTAAACATCTTAATGCTAATCAAATAGAAAAAGTAACCCTTTCTTTAAAACGGAAATTAGAAGAAATGGGAATAAATCACTCGACAATACAAATCGAGTTCAGTAAAAATCAATGTTCTGAAGCCGATTGTGATGATCTAGAAGTCCCGGATCATCACCACCATCAACATTAGATTGTAAAAAACTAAGAAAATAGTGTATAATTATTTTATAAAAAGAATAGAAAGAAGGTAAGGTTATGAATCTATTCATTCAACAGGTTGATTTGCCTCAACTTACATTAGCATATACGATTGCGACCAGTTATAAAGAAGCTCATGCGCGAATTAAAAAATATTTAACTGCAGGAGAAAAAAACATCCGCGATGCCAAAATTTATCATGCGGAAATTAGAACTATGCAAAGTAGAGTAGTTTTTCTTTACACTGAAGCGGTAGATTTCTTTACTGATTTTGAAAAGAGCGAAATTCAGCTAATTGCTGTAGAGGCGGGACCATATCTTACTGTCAAGATTGAGAAAGTGCTTTACCAGAAAATGCTTGAAGATGATAAAATTACTCAAGAACAATTCAGTAAGGAAATTGATGATTACTGTAGATTACATAATGTTTCTATGCATATGCCAGCTTTTCCATATTTAGCTTATACTAGCGACGGAAAAGAACAAATATACTTTCCAATCAAAAAAAATAAAGCAGTTTAGTTTTCTTCAAAAAACTAAACTGCTTTTTTTAATTAAAATTAATTTTAATAGCAGCAAAACCGCCATCTAAAGAGATTATATTAATGGTCAAGTTAATTAAACTGCCATCATACCAACGATAATTTTCATGAATGTTGTCTCCAAAAATCATCCCTGGTTGGAACAAGTCTGAATCCTCAACTATTGCATATTTATCGATATCATTACCCATATCAGCCTCAATAATTTTTATCAATTTATTAGGGCTATCAGTATTGTTGTTGTTGAAAATTGAGTAGTAATAATAATTCGGATTATAACCATCATCGATTTGTGCGCTGATGTGAAAGATAATAATTCCCGGGATAGTAAAGATATAATCGCTATCTAACTCATTTAATCCTTCCGGAGTGTAAAACATTATTAATAAATACTCATCAAATATCGTGTTTTGCCATTCATCAATGATTAGTAAAACATCGCCGTTTTCAATATGGGGTAAAATATCGATAGTCATTGATTTTTCAATGACAATTGGGGTAATCCAGCCCAAAAGAATTTTCGAAAAAGCATCATGATCACCGATTGTGTAATCCATCATAAAAGTACCTAATCCACCACTGTTGACTGAATCATCTGGATAATAATCGTAATAATCTTCAAGGCCTAACATATGGCCTGTTTCATGAATGATAGTTCTTGCGTTGACGCCTTCGTTACCTTCGTCAAAGAAATCAATTCCTGACCAGACGTAATAATCAGGAGAAACACCATCAAAACTATCTTGGTAATAGTAATAATATTGATAAGCCCACCAAAGATCAGAACCGCTAACATAACTGATTTCATGATTATACATTATATAAATTCCATCGATAAAACCATCATTATTGCTATCATAATCACGATAATCAATTACATCGTCATAATATGATAATACTTCGAAGATGATATCGCTGTCAGGATGAGTTGCATCCGGATATAAATACTCGCCTGTTACTGGATCAGTTGCGTAAAACTGATCATTAGCAATTTCATAATCAGATGCTGTTAACTCAGTGGTATAAACGCCGAAGATGTCCGCAGTAAGGTTTAATTTATTATATGAACTCTTTTGATAATAACTTCTTAATGACTCAAAAGTTAAATCTTGAGATTGACCATTAAAAGCTAGTTCAACATCAGCTAAAACCTGATTGCTGTCAGCTATAAGATTGTCAGGGAAATCTACCACAAAAACCAATATTTTAACATCTCCGATAGCGGGAATCCCAATGTAATCAAGTTCATCCTGTAAAAGTGAATAACCGCTGGGAATAATTGGTTCGTTAATTACTGGTTCAGTAGTGTTTTGTGTAGTTGTCATTCCAGTAGTAGTAGCTTCTGATGACGTTATACTTGTTTGTGTGGTTGTAGAGATAATGCTAGTTATCTCAGTAGTTGTGCTTTGAGTTTGCGTTGTCGCTTCGCTGGTAGTGGTTGTTGATTCAACCGTACTAATTTGGCCTGTGGTTGAGTTATTAGTAATAGCAGTAGTTGTAGATTGCGAAAAGAAATTACAGCCGGCAAAACTGACCACTATCAAAATGATAAAACTAAATATTAATATTCTTTTCATAAATTCCTCCAAAGTTGTAGATTTAATTATATCACTATCTAAAAAAAAATACAGTTTTTTGAACTGTATTTTTTAAGAAAATCTAATTATCGTTTTTGAATCATATTTCCTGGTCGGTTTTCAAGCCCATGTCTAAATGTATGTTGAAATTCTTTACCAAAATTTTTAGGAGCAGTTGTGTAACTATAAACTATTTCTCCCGTATCAGGATCAGTTTCGGCAGTGATTCTCACGTTGCCGGATTCAACTAATTCATCATTGACTTTTATTTCATAATTAATCATGATATATTGTGTGTCGCCTTGAGTTCTAATGTTGAAAATATAATTTGCATAATTTTCACCTTCGATGAACTCTAGTTTTACATGAGTCATTCTATTTCTAGTAAAGACCATAACTTTTGCTTCATTGACAATTTCGCCATCTTCAACCATTTTGAAAAAGAATTTTTCACGATCACGGTCGGTAATGTCATTTTGATAATTTACAACTACGTAATTGTCTTCATCAATAAATGATCTTAGACGATAGATTTCCATTTTAGCATTAACTATTTTTTTGCCTTCGATATTATAAACGTTTTCTCCATAAGTTAACACGCCTTCTAAACCCTTAACTGCTTGTGAATCGTCGTTATCTTCAAAGAAGAATCTACGGTTTTGTGTTCCTTCTTCAGTTGTTTCTGATAAAGGTTCACCTTCATTTTCTAAATCAAATTCATTGTAGTAGAAAGTATAGACAATTTCTTCACCACTAATGCTTGTAACGGTATAAGTAGTTTTAAACTCATATTCTGGATTGTCAGAATCTTCAGTTACTACACCGAGATTGGCATTTCCAAGAAACATTTCCATAATTTCAATATAGTAGTCAATGTCCTTGACATCATCATTGATGATTGGTTCTTCTTCATCAACTTCAGCTAATGGTACATAACTAGTTTCAGTTACACCAATTTGATTATAATTCAATAAAGCAGAAGATGATAAAGCTTGTAAAGTAAATAATTGTTCTTCTGATTCAATCTCTTTTTGAACAGATAAATCACAGCCTAGTAAAGCAACCCCTAAACCTATTACTAATAAAAACAAAACAAATTTTTTCATATAAAAAACCTCCTTAAGTTTTTTCTCTACTATATATACGAGCTTAAGGAGGTTTTTATTGGTGAAAATTATAAAATTGTGTTAAATCTTGGTGGAAAATTAGATGCGGGATTAGAAAACGGCCCTCTTGGGCGGTTTAAAATCTCATCTTTTGAGATTACATAACGATAACGATACATATTCATTTGTTGGTCGAACTCAAGATTTACTTGAAACTTGCCATTGATTGATTGGTTATTGTCTTCAATTTCATAATCAATTTCGATTTCATCCAAATTGCTGTAAAATTTTCTTTGGAAGTAAAGTCTCATTGTTGCACCACTTTTATTGATTGTTGCTCTTACTTGAATCGTTCTTTGGACGCGATAAACTTCAATTTCATTTTCTTGTTGCAATTGGTTGTTAAAATAAAACTGATAAGCAAATTTTTGTTGGGTTTCATCGGAATTATTCGTTACACTTATATAATTTTCATTATTCAAGTATACTGTGGTTTGCAGATTATCATGGGTAAAAGCATATGTAAGATTTTTGTGAATGATGATTCCGGAAAAAGGATCTTTATTGTAATATATTTTATAGGATATAGCTTCTTTAGCCAAATCTTTAGAGCTATAAGTGAAAGCAAACTCATATTCAGCTAAATCGGAAACAAAACTAGTATATTGAATATTGCTGTCAGTATTAAGGATTGTTTCCATTAGGTTAATGAAAGGGTTAATGTCGTTAAGATAATCATCGATATTAAGATTTTCGTTAGCTCCGAAATATAAGATTTCTGAATCATAACTACTTGAATAACTCATTTCGACCACATCAACTTGTTCTAACAATACTGCGGCTGAAACGGTTTGGAAACCCAAGAGTTCAGTTTCTGAGGCTAATGGCGTGTTGGTGCTAGAGTCTGGTGAAAAGAAATAATTAAAAACAAAAAACCCACTGACTAAAACGAAAATGGAAGTTAATGCTAGTTTCAATGATTTCGCAAAGTTAAAATTCCAAACTCTTTTAGTTTTTGGTTCAATGACAATTCTATTTAGATCAATTTTTTCATAAATATCTGGGATTTCTTTAAGAGCCTCAGCTCTTATTCTTGCTTCAATTTCAATCTTTTTCATTTTTTCACCTCCACCTCTAGGTATTTCTTAAGAGTGTTAATAGCCTTATTATATAACCAAAGCACTGTGCCTAAAGGCTTGTCGACAACCTGTGCGATATCTTTAAACTTCATTTCATTTACTGTTCTTAGAAGCACGATTTGCTTTTCAATTTCATCCAGCGGCTCAACTAAATCTTGAACAGTGTAAGTTACGGCTTCTGTTTTTAACTTATCGTGATAATAAGATTGTTCTTGCGGGTCATAAATAATTTCCTTATGGTATTTACGATAATAATCCAAAGCCGTGTTCTTTGCAATTTGCAATAACCAAGCATTAAAATTTCGTCCTTTTTTGTAGGTATGAATTTTTTCTATCATTTTAATATAGGTATCTTGCATTAAATCTTCAGTAGCTGCTTTGTTTTTTACAATTGATATTATCATCGAAAAAACGCCTTTTTTGGTATTTTCGTACACTATCCGAAAGGCTTCGTTATCTTTCTTAATTAGTAAGTCGATATAATCCTCGAAATTAATCTGCATTGTCTCACCTCGATTAAATTATATCATAAAATACATTTGCTGGAGCCTTTTCTATTATCTATACGTAAAACTTATGCAATTTATTGGAATTTTATTTAAAATATTTAAACTAAATAATCTTTAATGGTATAATATCATATATTTATCTAGGTGGTCCGGTAATGAAAAGAAGAATTTGGGAATTAGATTTCCTTAGAGGTTTTGCGATTATCATGATGATATTTGATCATCTGATGTATGATTTTATGTATATGCCAGTATTTTTCAGCAATTTTAATCAAGTAGACAATCCAACCTTTAACTGGTTAAGCGACATGGGCTTGTCATATTGGCTATCTGGTCTTAGGTTTTTTGGCCATTTCTTTTTTGTTGCATTATTTTTGATAATATCCGGGATTAGTTTTACCTTTAGCAAGAATAATCTTTCACGCGGTTTAAAACTGAGCATCGTGGCAATTTTAATTACACTTGTTACCTTTGCGCTGGATTATTTTCTTAGCATGGAAATGATAATTGTTTTTGGAATAATTCACCTCTATGCCCTATCAATAATTTTAACTTATTTGATTAGGAAATTAATTAAAAATGAGATCGTGATTTTGGTGATATCTTTAATTGTTATCTTTGTAGGTTTTTTAATCAAATTCTACAATCCCGTTTTTCTCGCTTCGTTTTCTTGGGCAGAACTTTGGAAAATAATAATTGGAATCAACGCTTATGGAGCTGATTATTTTGGACTTATCCCATATTTTGGATTTATTTTGCTTGGTACAGTTTTGGGTAAAGCTTTCTACAGCAATAGACAAAGTTTAATACCGCAAGTTAATATTCCTGAGAAGAACATAGTTATGATTGCTGGCAGAAGATCCTTATTAATATTCATTACTCACCAAATAGTGCTAATTGCTTTGATTTATATTATAGGTTTTATTTTTGGTTATCGTTACTAATAGGAGGGAAATATGGAATCTAGTAATAATTTATATCGCGCAGTTGTAGAAACAAAAAATCAATACCCTAATGCTAGGGCTTTACTTTTTATGGGAAAATATATAACCTATGAGCAACTAGTGAATAAAATTGATCTTTTTGCTAATGGTATTAACAGCCTTGGCTTAAAGAAAGATGAAGTAATAACTATGGCTTTACCTAATGTTTTTGAAGCGATTTATAGTTTTTACGCAACTAATAAACTAGGAATCGTGGGACATATGGTCCATCCAATTACCCCTATAATGCAAATGCGAAAATTCATGCAAACAACGAACAGCAAGTTCTTGATAGTGTTGGACACTTTTTTTGAACATTATCAAGAGTTGCTTAAAGATGGCATAAAAATCATCTTGATATCACCAGTAGATGAATTTGGTTTGATTAAGAAAATTGGTTATCGAGTTATAAATCGCAAAAGATTGAAAGCCATTAAATATGGTGAAAACATCATCAAATTTAGTTCATTATATATAGAAAAACCTTATATATCCGAAATACCAAAAGATCCAATGAAAACATCTGTTTATCTTCATAGCGGTGGTACTTCAGGTGAACCTAAAACCATTGAACTATCCTCATACTCAATTAATTATCTTGCTGGAAAGGCTAGTTACATTTTAGGGAAAAATGATTTTCTTGACAAGCATATGTTAGGAGTGTTGCCGATGTTTCACGGTTTTGGCTTATGTACGGGCATTCATGGGGTGCTTATGGTTGGTGGTGTATGCACATTAATGCCAAAATTTAATGCAGATGAAACTATTAAACTTATTAAAAACAATCAAATTAATTACATAATAGGCGTACCTTCACTTTTTGAAGCTTTACTAAAAAATCCAGAGTTTTCTCATCCGAATATCAAAAATATTGAGCAAGCTTTTGTGGGTGGAGACTATGTAGCTCTCGACTTAAAAAATCGCTTTAACAAAGCGATGGATTTAGTGGGGTCTAGTGCAAGATTGTTAGAGGGATATGGATTAACTGAAGTAGTTACTGTATGTTCAGTTAATACAATAAAATATCAAAAACAAACTTCTGTTGGCAAAGCCCTACCTGGTATAGATATGGCGATAGTTGATGTGGATACAAAAGTGTTTTTAGGGCCAAATAAAAACGGAATAATTGCAGTTTCTGGTCCGACGATGATGAATGGATATCTCAACGACCCTGAAGCGACTAAAGAAGCAACCTTAATAGAAAATGATAAAAAATGGATTTTGACAGGAGATTTAGGATTTATTGATGAAGATGGATACGTTCACTTTAAACAAAGGCTTAAAAGAATAATCAAAGTTTCGGGAATTCCTGTTTTGCCAGCTGAAATCGAAAATCTTTTGATGAGTTATGAAAGTATTAGCGAGGTTGCAGCAATTGGCATCCCTGACGAAGATAAGGGAAATATGGTTAAATTGTTTATTGTTTGGCATCCAAACAAAGAGAAAATTGATTATAATAAATTAAAAGAAATCATAAAAATGAATTTAGGAACGTATGCAGTTCCTAAAGAAATTGTTGAGTTAAAACGATTACCGAAAACAGAAATTGGAAAAGTCAATATAATTGAGCTAGAAAAAATGTAAAAAAAAGTGGAGAAAATCTCTCCACTTTACTTTTGTTAATATTGGAATAATCTTTGATCCATATCGCGAAAATAGAAAACTGTTATCTGAGTAATCATTTCCTGAATTCTGCGAATGTTATTGATGTTATCTCTAAAAATCGTAAATACAGCTTTTACATAACTTGCTGAAACCACTTTAAGGAAGTAACGATCAAATTTCTTAGGATAATATGAATTTACTTTATTGATAATCATTGCTTCAATTTGGTTTTTTATTTTGAGATAATGAGAACCAGAAGAATCTAAGGTCATGATATAGATTTCTCTAGTATAAGGCTTTAAAACACTCATCACATAGGTGACTATTTGGTTAACGTCATCTATTGTTTTAATAGATGTGATATTTAAGTCTCGGTCGAATCTCTCTAAATCATCAATAGCTCTTTCAGCAGGTAGTAGTATCTCTTTGAATAGTGTTTCTTTGTTCTTGTAGTAACGGTAGATATTACCGACAGTAATATTAGCTCGATCAGCAATTCTTCTCATGTTAGCGTTTTGAAAGCCATACTCAAAAAACTCCAATATTGCACTTTCAACAATCGCGTTGCGAACACTTTCTTTCAATACTTGCATCTTTTCAACCTCCTTTATAAAGTTTGGTCATTATGCTAATAGTAAATTTTAGGAAACACTTAATGACTTAACTTTATTATATATCACTATAGGTAAATAACCAACGCTTTAATGAAAAAAAACGAAAAAATGTTATATAAATACAAATAATTATTAATTGAACACATAATTTTTAAACGCGAATCTTTTAATGAAAATATTAAGGACTAAAATCGCAAAATTCTTCATGAATAAAATGAGTTATAACATGATTTTATACTAATTTATTAATCATTTGATTTATTTTTAATAAATATATATAAAAATTGTTAGTTTATTGACATATATAGGGATTAGTTATATAATTTTCATATACTGTGAGGTGACCATATGAAAAAAATATTCAATAACACAATTCTATTACTTTCAGTGCTTTTGGTCAGTGTTGTTGCTGTTCCATGGAACAAAATAGAGCAGTGGGGATTTGCTGTTCCTTTTCTTACTGAAAATGAGATGATAATTAAAGGTGGAATCGGTGCTTTAGTTATAATCATTTCAATAATTTTCTTATTTGTTAGCAACAAAGAGTATAGAGATAATGGATTAGTTTCCAACTCCACAAGAAATACCGCCGTTTTACCTATATTTGGTTATTCTCTAGCAACAATGGCATTTACAGCTTATTTAGCATACTCAGTGTATACGAATATAATTCCTAGCTTAGCTCAGTTACTAATACTTGTTGGTAGTGCTGGAGTAATATTAACATTATTTTTTCTAGGTTACTTATTAATTTCTGAATACAAAAAGACAACTAATGCTGGTAGATTTTTCCGAACAATCTTTTTAATCGAATTAGCATTAGGAACTGCTGGAATCACATATTGGCATTTGGCTTATAGAGTTGGAGATGCTTACACTAATATCAGCACAAGATATATGATTCTTCTAATACCAATATTTGTGTTAATGTATTTCATATATGTAGTGTTGTCTGCTAAAAGTCATAAGAGCAAGTTAAGTGAAGAAGCCCTTGAAAAGGAAATGGGTAGACCGGGTAAAGATGCTTCATTAAAGACTCTAGAGGATGGAAAAAAGACGATGATTGTTCCAAGAGAACAAAACATCAGTTCCCTGAAAGATGATGTTGATCCTACAAATATTGTTTTCGAAGATGTTGAAGTCGATCCTGAATTTTCAAAAATGTCAAATCAGACAAACCAAGCCAACTCAATTGAATATTATATTGAAAAACCAAAAATGTTTAAACCGTTAGATCCGAGTTTTGATGATTTAGTTTCCTATGTGAGAGAATTACCTCAAGTTGTTACTAAACTTGATGAAGATAGAATTACATTTTATGTTGATAGAAAACCATTCTTAGTGTTGATGAACTTTGGAAACTACTATCGTATGGCTTTTAAATATGATTTAGAACAAGGCATTAGATTAATTATTAAATATCCAACGATTTCTAAGAACAAATCTACAAAGGATGAACTGTGGTTTAAAGCAAATAATTATGGAGATATTCCTAAGGAAGTAATCTATAGTATTGTTAAAACCGCTCACAATAATTACAATAATTAAGCAACTTTTTAAAGTTGCTTTTTTTTGCTTTTTTAATCAAAGCAATTGAAGGAAAACTGTTTCTATGATATTATAAAATAGAGGTGATTAAATATGAAATTAGAAGAGGTAGAAGCGCTTAAAGAGCAACTAATCAACAAGAAAAAAACGCTGACAAAAGCTCAACTTCAAGAAATATGTGAAGAATTTGATAAGAAATTTATTTACGAGTCGACGAGCTTTGAAAATGATGATTTTACATTTGAAGATGTTTGTTTCTTGTTGGAAGATCATTCAAGAGAGTTTCCTGACAAAAAACCTAACCGTAGAAAGGCTATAATTAATAATTATCATGCCATTAATATGGTCCATCAACTTGCTGGAAAAGGTCAAGAACTTAATGAAACTATCGTAAAAGATTTACACCAACTATTGGTAGATGGAATTATCACCGGAGGAGTTTACCGCACAAGGGATTTATTTATTTTGGGTGCTAAACACGTACCACCAACTTATTTAAAAATATTCAAAAAGATGGATCAATACTTTTCTGACCTTAATGACCCTGAGCTAAAAGGTTTGGAAAAAGCTGCTTTTGCTCATTTGCAATTATTGAAGATTTATCCTTTTATGGATGCTAATGGTAGGCTAGCAAGATTGCTGCTAAACTATCAACTTGAGTTAGATGGCTATTTGCCAGTTTCAATCACCAAAGATCAAAGAGATCTATATTTCAAAAATATTGACGAATATAAAATAAATAAAAAAATCGAGCCGTTCACTGAATTTTTGGCTGAATTAGAAATTATTAGAATCAAAGAATTCATGGAGAGAGATTAATTCTCTCTTTTTATTGCGAGGTGTAAGAAATGAAATATGTAAATTATCCTTTCAAGGAGATTAAAAGATTAAGTTTTTATCTTGCTACAGAGGAGTTTTTAGCGAAAAACTATCCCGAAGATGAATACTTTTTTATGTGGCAAGTTAACCCCACAGTTATTTTCGGTAGAAACCAACTTATTGAGAATGAAGTCAACATGAACTATGTCAAAGAAAATAACATTCAGTATTATCGAAGAAAATCAGGAGGAGGATGTGTTTATGCCGATTTCTCCAATATTATGTTTTCTTTTATCACGCCTAATTTTAATAAAGATTTTGTCTTTAGCACTTATCTGAATAGAGTTGCAAGCATTTTACAGGGTTTAGGACTAAAAGCTTACGTATCGGGTAGAAATGACATTTTAATTGATGGTTTAAAGGTTTCAGGGAATGCGTTTTACCAAGTAAATTCTCGCTCCATTGTTCATGGAACGACGTTATACAATACTGATCTCAGCGTTATGGTTAAATCGATTACGCCAGATAATGAAAAACTAATCTCAAAGGGAATTGACTCTGTTAGAAAAAGAGTAACAAATATTAAGGACCATCTAGATATAACGATTGAAGATTTCAAAAAATATATCCGTGACAATATTGCAGATAGCGATATTACCTTGTCATTTGAAGATGTAAAAAAAATCGAACAAATCGAGAAAATGTATTTAAAAGACGAATTCATTTATGGAAAAAACCCAAATTATACAATAAAGAAAAAAGGGAAAGTCGAAGCAGGTTTAATCGAAATTTCATTAGAATTAAAAAATAACATTGTTAAGAAAATCAACATGTTAGGTGACTATTTTTTAATCGGCGATGAAGATGAATTTTTAAACAATTTCAAGAATATTCCTTTCACAAAAGAAAGTTTTACAGCAGTTTTAGAAAATATTAAAATCAAAGATTTCATCTATAATATTAACGACGAAGATTTTTTACAAATCTTATTTTAAACTGTGAAATTATGTTATAATAATTTTGAGGTGGAAAATGGAAAATTTAAAGAAAACTTGTCTGCATGAAAAGCATATTCAACTCGGAGCCAAAATGGAGGAATTTGCTGGTTTTAACATGCCAATACTATATCAAAATATTAAAACTGAGCATCTGGCAGTTCGTAATAATGTCGGGATGTTTGATGTGTCTCATATGGGTGAGGTCATCGTTAAAGGGAAAGATGCCCTGAAGTTTGTTGAATATATTTTTACCAATACTGTCGAAACGCTTAATGACGGTCAAGTAATGTACGGTATGCTGCTTTATGATAACGGAACTGTGGTTGACGATTTATTGGTTTATCGACTAAATTCTGAGTATTTCCTCTTAGTTGTCAATGCTAGTAATGTTGCTAAAGATTATAATTGGATTGTCGAACAAAGCGCGAATTTTGACGTTTTGATTCAAAACGTTAGCGATGATTATCAAGAAATTGCCGTTCAAGGGCCTGAAGCTGAAAATACCATAAAAATGGTTTTGGATATTGATTTAAGTGCTTTGGAGTTTTTTTACTTTGCTAATTATGAATATAATCACCATCATTTGTTGATATCAAGAACTGGTTACACTGGTGAAGATGGATTTGAAATCTACGCTAGCGAAGAGGCTATTAGTGAGATTTGGGATTTGCTATACAACAATGATGTTGTACCTTGTGGATTAGGAGCAAGAGATACATTGAGATTTGAAGCGGCATTACCATTTTACGGTCATGAGATTTCAGACAAAATATCGCCTTTAGAAGCGGGTCTGAAATATTTTGTTAAATTAGACAGTGATATTGATTTTATTGGTAAGCAGGCTTTAAAAGAACAAGAAGAAAATCTTGCCAGAAGAGTTGTTGGCATAGAACTAACCGAGAAATCGATTCCAAGAGAAGGTTATTTAGTTTATAAAGATAATCAAGAAATCGGCTATATTACCACTGGTTATCTAAGCATATCCTTGGATAAGCCAATTGCGATGGCAATGATTAATCGTCCATATACAAAAAAGAATACAGAAATTATGGTCAAGGTTCGGAATAAAATGGTTCCAGGATTGACTAGAGATAAGAAATTTTTAGATAAGAAATACGCAAAATAAAGAAGGGAGAATAAGAAATGAGTAAATTAGTAGAAGGACTTTATTATTCTAAAAGTCATGAATGGGTAAAACCATTAGAAGATGATGTTGTTTTAGTTGGGATTACTGATTTTGCACAATCAGAATTGGGGGATGTAGTTTTCGTTGATCTTCCTGAAGTGGGAGATACTGTCAGTGCAGAAGTGGAATTTGGTGCTGTTGAATCAGTTAAAGCAGCTTCCGATTTAATCGCTCCTATCAGCGGTGAAATTCTCGAAGTAAATGATGAGTTAGTTGGAGAACCTGAGCTTTTAAACAAGGACCCATACAAAAACTGGCTTTTGAAAGTTAAATTAGAAAATCCTGATGAATTAAGCGAACTTCTAAACATAGAAGAATACGAAGCGTTCATCAAGTAGGTGAATTAATTGTTTAAATATTTTCCCCATACTAAAGCTGACATTGATTCGATGTTAGAAACGCTGAATGTGACATCCATAGATGAGTTATTTAAGGATATTCCTCAATCAGTCATTTTTAACAGTGATTACGATGTTCCAAGCTTTATGTCGGAATCGGAGTTAAGAAATCATTTTGCTGAATTAGGCAAAAAGAATCAAGAATTAACTCTTTTTTCAGGTTTAGGGATTTACGACCATTATCAACCCGCTGTCATTGATGCGATTACATCAAGACAAGAATTTATGACTTCATATACGCCATATCAACCAGAGATTTCTCAAGGAACTTTGCAATATATTTTTGAGTATCAAAGCATGATTCAAACCTTAACTGGCATGGAAGTTTCTAATGCTTCGATGTATGATGGCTCAACTGCAACAGCTGAAGCTTGTTTTATGGCTTGTGCAGTAACTAAAAGAAATAAAATATTAATTTCCAGCACTTTAAATCCAAATACTGCAAATGTTATAAAAACTTACTTGAAATACAAAGATTTAGTCTGGGATTTTATTGATGAAAAATCTGGAGTTATCGATCTTGAAGATTTAAAGACAAAATTAGATAAAGATGTTGCTGGAGTGGTTGTGCAAAAAACCAATCTTTATGGGATTATTGAAGGATACGACGGTTTTTCAGAGTTAATTAAAGAAAATAAATCTTTATTTATAATAAATGCTGATATTTCAACTTTAGGTGTCTTAAAATCGCCAAAAGAAGATGGTGCCGATATTGCTTGTGGCGATTGTCAAAGTCTAGGAATGCCACCAGCCTTTGGCGGACCAACTTTAGGTTACTTGGCTTCAGAAAAAACTCATGTTAGAAAGATGCCAGGAAGAATCTGCGGATATACACATGATTTAGAAGGTAAAAGAGCCTTTGTTTTAACTTTACAAGCTCGTGAACAACATATCAGAAGAAGCAAAGCTAACAGCAATATCTGTTCAAATCAATCTTTAATGGCATTGTTTGTCACGGTTTATTTAACTTTAATGGGTAAAAACGGTTTGAAAGAAGTCAATAATCTTTCTTATCAAGGCGCCCATTATCTCTATGATCAATTATTGAAAACAAAAAAATTCAGGGATCCTTTCAATCAACCATTTTTAAAAGAATTCACTTTAGAAACGATGATTCCCAAAGAAACTATTCAAACTGCTTTCCTAGAAAATGGTATTTTGGGTGGGATTAGTTTAGATATCTATGGTGAAAAATATCAAGGATTAATTAATTTTTCAGTTACTGAAAAAAGAACAAAAGCAGAAATCGACAAATTGCTTGAGATTGTGGAGGGATTATCATGATTAATTACAATCGCATGATCTTTGAACTATCAAATCCTGGCAGAATCGGTTATTCTTTACCAAAACAAAGATTTACTGATTATAATGTAGAAGCTTTAGATAAGAAATATCTTAGAAACGCTGAACTTTTGTTACCGGAAGTGTCTGAGCTTGATTGTTTAAGACATTTTACCAATATTTCTAATAAAAATTTTGGGGTTGAAAACGGTTTTTATCCTTTAGGATCATGTACCATGAAATACAATCCAAAAATTAATGAAGAGATGGCCGCAAACAAAGCTTTTAGGTCATTGCATCCACTGCAACCCGCTTCAACTGTCCAGGGTGCATTGGAAGTTTATTATCAGTTGCAGGAATACCTTTCTACCATTTCAGGTTTACATGAGTTTTCTTTAAACCCTTATGCAGGAGCTCATGGCGAACTAGTAGGCTTAATGATTATCAAAGCCTATCATGAAGAAAGAAAAGATTTTAAACGCAAGAAAATTATCATTCCCGATTCAGCTCATGGTACCAATCCCGCTTCGACTGTTGTCTGCGGTATGGATGTTGTTGAAATAAAATCAAATTCATTAGGTCGAGTTGATTTAGAAAGTTTAAAAGCTGTGCTCAATGATGAAGTTTCCGGAATGATGTTGACTAATCCTAACACGTTGGGAATCTTTGAAAATGATATATGCGAAATCACAAAATTGATTCATGAAGCTGGTGGGTTAATGTATTATGATGGCGCTAACTTAAACGCACTTCTCGGTAAAGTTAGGCCAGGAGACATGGGATTTGACGTTATGCATATCAATCTTCATAAGACTTTTTCTACACCGCACGGTGGTGGCGGTCCAGGATCTGGACCAGTTGGAGTAACTGAAGAACTCGCTAAATATTTACCAAATCCTCGAGTTAAAAAAATTGATGATTATTATTTTATCGAAAATAGCGGTGAAGCTCTAGGCCAAATTTCCAGTTACTTTGGTAATTACCTTGTGGCTTTAAGAGCTTATGCTTATATTAGAACATTAGGAAAAGAAAACTTAAAATTGGTAGGACCTTATGCCACGTTAAACGCTAATTATATTTCTAATGCGTTGAAAACGGCCTATGATTTACCGATACCGGGTTACTGTATGCATGAGGTAGTCTTTAATGGTTTAACCAATAAAGACACCGATGTTAGAACTTTAGATATTGCCAAGAGGTTGCTGGATTTTGGTATGCACGCACCCACAATATATTTCCCATTATTATTTCCACAGTCCATCATGATTGAGCCAACTGAAACAGAGTCTAAAGAAACTATCGATGATTTCATTAATGTTATGCATAAAATTGCGATTGAAGCGAAAGAGGACCCTGATAAACTTAAACAAGCTCCTACTAAAACGCCAATTAGAAGAACAGATGAAGTTTTTGCAGCCAAAATGATGATTTTTTCATATAAAGATTATTTAGAATATATACAAAACAGGGGATAAAAAATGAATATATTAAATTTGTTTGGGATTCTGGATGTATTAATTGTATTAACAGTTGTTGGTTTGATAGTTTTAGGTTGGAAAAGCGGCTTTTTGCTAAAAATCATAAAGTTAGCTTCAAGCTTGTTTGGCTTAATTGCCTCAATCATCCTAGCTAGACCGTTTTCAACGGTTTTAGACAAATGGTTTGGTGAAGGTATTTATACCAAAATTGAAACCTATTTAACCACAAGAATTGGAAATGGGAATGTATTAGCGACTGAAGAAAATATCCGTGAAGCCTTTGAAGGTATGGCTTTACCGAAATTTATTGTTGATTGGATCGTCAATACTGTAAACGCAGAAGAAACCATTCAATCATTTATCAATGCAGTGACACCCTTAATTAAGTCTTTGATATTGATATTAATTGCTTTTGTTGTCTTGTTCTTCGGTTCAATGTTAGTTTTTTTATTGTTCAAAATTTTAGCAAAGATGATTACTTCCTTACCAATAATCAAACAAATTGATAAATTCTTAGGAGCGATTTTCGGCTTATTTAAAGCAGCTTTCTTGATCTATGTTTTGTTATTTGCCTTGGGCTTATTAATCACTGTCCCAGCGGTTAATGAATTTTTAGGCGATTTTTTGATTGTTGATATGCAATTGGATAACGAACATTTCCGGCTATCCAAGTGGTTGTATGACAATAATGTTTTAAAACATATAGTCAATGTTTTTGTAGCAATTATATAAAGTAAAAGTTCAGCTTGAGTTAAGCTGAACTTTTTTAATATTCAATTATAATTTTCTTCAGTGTTTCAATTAAATCTTCTTGACTTACTTTTTTTATTTTCTTTCCGTCAACAAATAATAAAGCTTCATTTTTTCCTCCAGCAATAGCAATATTTGCCTCTTTAGCTTCACCTGGACCGTTGACGACACAACCCATGATTGCGACCGTAATCTCCTTGTTAATATTTTCCAGAAATTTTTCAATCTCAGTAACGATCGGAATCATATCATATTGGATTCTTCCACAGGTAGGACAAGATATTAATTTTGGTTTTTTGTATAGTTTAAAGTTTGCAAGGATTTCTTTAGCTGCCTTGATTTCTTCTACCGGGTTAGCCGTTAGTGAAACCCTAATTGTTGAACCGATTTTATGAAATAACAGAGTGCCCAAACCAATGGAAGAAGCAATTACCCCACCGTAGTTTGTGCCTGCCTCAGTTACCCCTAAATGTAAAGGATAAGGGAAAGTTTCGGCCGCCAATAAGTTAGCTTTTATTGTATCTTGAACGTTTGATGATTTTAACGAGATTATAATATTGTTAAAACCGAATTTTTCTAATAATTCTACATGATACTTAGCAGAAGCTACCATAGCTTCAGGACTAGGTTTATGATATTTTTCCAGAATATGTTTTTCAAGTGAACCTGAGTTAATTCCGATTCTTATCGGAATATTTTTTTGATTTGCCGCATCGACAACTAGTTTAATCTTCTCGTCATCACCGATATTTCCGGGGTTGATTCTGATTTTATCAACGCCAGCTTCAATTGCTTTTAATGCTAAACGATAATCAAAGTGAATGTCTGCGACCAAAGGCACATTAATGGCGTTTTTAATAGTTTTTAAAGCTGAGGCGTCTTCCATATCTAATACAGCTACTCTAACCAGCTGACAACCAATAGCTTCTAAAGCTAATATTTGGGTTACGGTAGCTGCAATATCTTTGGTTTTTGTGTTTGTCATTGATTGAATAACAACTGATTCGTCGCCGCCAATTGTAATGTTCCCTACGCTTATTTTTTTGGTTATATCCCTTGTGTACATAATAATCACCTCAAAAGAAATCTCATTAATAATTATACTATGAATTAAGATGTTTTAGCAAATAAACTATTTTTTCCTTAAATATGGTAAAATATAGATAATAAGAGGTGAAATATGTTAAGTTTCCAAGGGATTGGTGCTACCAATGGTAAAGGTAGCGGAATCGCAATAATACATAAAAGAACTTCAGTTAAAACTCACGAAAAATATATAGAAAACGAGGCTAAAGAAGTTTTCTATGAAATCAGAGAATTAGCTTTAGCCGAAATTCAAACTTTAATCGATATCTGTCGAGATTATGAAGAAAAAGATATTTTGATTGCTCATCAATTGATTTTAAATGATCCTGAGGTTGAAAAAAATATCTTTGAAGAACTAGATAATAATTGTGACCTTACTAAAGCGATAAAAACCGTGAAAAACAAATATTTTAATCAGTTTTCTAACATGGAAAATGAAGTTTTCAATTCAAAAGCTTTAGATGTTGAAGATATTTTTGAGCGCTTGTTACAGAGTTTGACCAAACAAAAAAAGTTTAAAGGGATAAATAAAAATTTTATCTTGATCTGCGATGATTTACTGCCGACAACCATCTATGATTATCCTCAGGAATACTTGCGAGGGATTGTCGTAAAAAAAGGTTCGATGTTCGCTCACGGAGTTATCATAGCCAAGTCGAAGAACATACCGGTTGTGATTGGCTTAGGGGCTGACATCAATAAAATACAAGCTACAGATTACTTAGTGATCGACGGATTGACTGGAAAAGTTGTATTAATTAGTGAATGATTAAATAGCATTCACTTTTCTTTTATTTGACACGCAAATATCACAATATAGGAATACACTAAAATAAACAGTTGTTTATTAATGGGGGGGGAAAAATGAAAAAGGTATTTATTATATTGTGTTTTTTATTGCTTTTTGTTTTTAGTTTGATAATGATTCCTAAGGTGGATATTAACTACAATTTAGCCGACTATTTGCCAAAGGATTCAGAAATTACCAAAAGTCTTGAAATTTATAAAGAAAACTTCGGTGAAGCTTCCTTTTCCTACATTAGCTTTGATGAAACTAATTTCACTGAAGTTATCTTAATTAAAGAACAGATAAAAGCTTTGTCAGGAGTCAAAACTGTCCTTTTTGTGGATGATTATTTAAATGAATTGACATATTCAATAATTCGTAATCAAACCCCAGAGGAACAACAACCAATTTTAGATAGTTTACTAACAAGCGAGTTGATGGCTGGTAAAACATATGCGGAAGCTCTTTTTGCGATTTCAGTGTATTTTCCTGTGGATGTAAAAATGGAAATTCAAGGACTTTACAACGCATATGTAAGTGATGAAGAGGTTTTAGTTCAAGTCATCTTTACTGAGGGGACGACTAGTTCATTGACTGAAGAGGGTTTAGATTCAATCAGGCTTTTATTAGAAGAGAAAGCTTACACCTATCATATCAAAGGCGATGCAGCAAGCGCTCAGTTTACTAAAGATACTATTACTAAGGAAACGTTAATTATAACAATAATTATTATTCCGATTATCCTAGCGATTTTGATTTTAATGAGTAAGTCAGTATTTGATTTAATTCTGTTTGCGATAATTGCTGGAGTAGCTATAGTTATTAACTTAGGAACAAATGCTTTGCTGCCAAATATATCGTATATTACACAATCTATGGCAATCGCTCTTCAACTTGCGATATCACTGGACTATATTATATTCATGCTGAGTTCTTACCATTTTGAAAGAAGTTTAGGTCATGATGTTGATAAAGCTCTCGAACAAGCCTTAAAAAAGACTAGAAGACCGGTTATCGCATCAGCTTTGACTACAGGCGTAAGTTTCTTAGCTTTACTGGTAATGAAGTTTACCATTGGGTTTGATATTGGTATTGTCTTTGCAAAAGCGATATTCATTAGTTTATTGACCACAATCTTTTTGTTGCCAATATTAATTAAAGTTTTTAGTAAATATATTGACAGAACCCGGAAATCTACAAAATTTTTGAATTTTGGAATCTTCTCAAAATTTGCAGCAAAAGCAACCAAATATCGCTATTTTTTCTTAGCTTTTTTAATCCTGATTATTACGCCGGTAATCTATTTTCAATCTCAAAATGAATTCACTTATGGTATTAGCGGTTTTTCTGCCACTGAAGGGACAGTTTATTATGAAGATAGCATTCACATCGATGAAACATTTGGCAGAAATAACACCTATTTGGTTTTAGTTGAAAAAAATGATGCTTTAGAAACTGAATTGTATCAAAAATTAATGGCGAAAGCCAATATTAATCGGGTTAATGCGGGAATATATTATAAAATGATGATTGACGATCCGTTAATTGTTGCATATATTACTCAAGAGTTATACTCCGATAACTACGCTTTATTTGAAATAATCACTAACTCTGAGGTTGAGTCAACTGCTAGTTTTGAAGAGTATGAAAATTTAGTAGTTTTAGTTGACGAAATTGGTTTTGAAGAAGTGCATATTATTGGAGAAACAGCAGTATCGTATAATTTGAAAGAAATAGTCCTCAGAGATTTTACTTGGGTATTGATTATCGCGGTGATAGCAGTTGTTTTGATTATTTTTATCAGTTTCAAAAACTTTTTAATTCCGATAATTTTGACAACAGTCATTGAAGTAGCTGTGTTTATGTCGATGAGCTTGTTGAATCTTTTTGATGAAAATTTAGTTTTTCTGGCTTATTTAATTGTAACGACAATTCTCTTAGGTGCAACTATTGATTATGCAATTTTGTTTTCAAAAAGATATATGGAAGAAAGGCTTCAAAAGGATAAGATTATCAGCGTAAGAAACGCCTCCTTACAAACATCACCATCGATTATTACCTCAGCTTTATTGTTTATAGTTGCTGGTTTGACCATTGCGGTTATATCGTCAATAACTTCAATTTCGCAAATAGGCTTATTAATAGCTGTTGGTGCATTCATTTCCTTACTATTTGTTCTAGTATTACTACCGCAGATATTATTGATATTTGATCGTTACATTATTAAATCAAAATTTTAAAAAAACAACGCACTTTAGCACTTCAATCAATAATGGTTTAGAAATAACATTACACTTAAGAAGCTTTACTTCAGGGCGGGAAATTCCGACTCATATCGTAAACGCACTCGTAGGTGCGAGTAAAACTCCGATATTGCCACAAAACTTAATTTCTCAAGGAAAATAAGATATTTTGATTAATGCTTGGGAAGGAAAAGTTATAAAATACCCCAATCTCTATACTATCGATTTAAAAAAGTTTTTTAGTCATCAACGAAAAAAAAGATTATCGATGATTTTGAAAATAAAGTTTTTTTATGGTTGAAGAAAGGGCTTACATCGATTATAATATAATTGATGTCTTAAATAATTCGGAGGTAGAGTTTTGACTGAAATTGATTACAAAAATTTAGGTTTTAAAGTTAGAGACACCCATGCCAATTATATTTCTTATTACAAAGAGGGAAAATGGGATGAAGGTAAATTAAGAAAAGAAGACACTGTTACAATATCTGCGTTTTCTACATCTTTACACTATGGTCAGGAAGCTTTTGAAGGTTTAAAAGCTTATCGAAGAAAAGATGGCAAAATTCAAATATTTCGAATAGATGAAAACGCAAAAAGATTACAAAGATCATGTGAACGACTCTTGATGCCAGAAATTTCAACTGAGAAATTTATTGATGCTGTAATTCAAGTTGTTAAAGCAAATGAAGATTTAATTCCACCGTATGGATATGGCGCTTCTTTATATTTAAGACCATATATCATTGGTGTTGGGAGAAACCTTGGGGTAAGACCAGCTCCCGAATATATTTTCGGAGTGTTGTGTTCACCCGTTGGCAGTTACTTTAGAAGCGGGTTAGCTCCAGTTAATTTTAGAGTTACACAATTAGATAGAGCTGCACCTCATGGAACTGGAGACGTTAAAGTTGGTGGAAATTATGCCGCTAGTTTAATGCCACATGAAGAAGCTCAAGCAGCAGGTTATGCTGATTGTATTTATTTAGATCCGCTTACCCATTCAAAAATTGATGAGGTAGGAGCGGCTAACTTTTTTGGAATAACTAATGACAATGTTTTTGTAACTCCAAGTTCATCTAGCATATTACCCAGTATTACTAAAAAAAGTTTAATGTATATCGCAGAACATTACCTAGATTTAAAAGCTGAGTTTAGAGATATCTATATCGATAAACTAGATGATTTAAAAGAAGCTGGTGCCTGTGGAACAGCAGCGGCGATAACTCCTATAGGCAGAATTGACTATAATGGAGATAAACATGTATTCTTCAGCGAAACTGAAGTTGGACCAATTACAAAAAAATTATATGATTTATTAATTGGCATTTACTTTGGTGATGTAGAGGCTCCAGCAGGTTGGATAACAATAATTGAGTAAAAAATTGCGAGTTTTTTAACTCGCATTTTGCTTTTTAACACTAGCGAAAAAAATGAAGATATTTTCTGAAACAAAACGGCAAAAAAAGAAATTTGTCCTTGTTTTAAAAGCGCTTTCATTGTATAATCAATAGTGTTGATAATTGGTGGTTTTATTATATAAAAACCGACTTACACCAATTTAAAATATAATAGCATTTTCTATGCTTTTTTTTACGTAAGATACAATGATAATCGATATAAAAATCGAAAAAATAATAGAAGTGAGGCGAGTAAATTGTTTACAAATGAGTATTTAAACAGCCTGTTTGAGATTACCAAAGAAAGAAATGGTTCTCAACCAGAATATCTTCAAGCGGTTGAAGAGTTTTTTGAAGCGATGAATTTTATCGTTGAAAATGATCCGAACATTCAAAAAAACGGAATTATGGAAAGAATTATCGAACCTGAAAGAGTAGTTAAATTTAGAGTCACCTGGGTTGATGATCAAGGTAAGGTAAATGTAAATCGCGGTTACAGAATTCAATTCAACTCAGCGATTGGGCCTTATAAAGGCGGATTACGTTTTCATCCATCTGTTAATGAGTCTATTTTAAAATTTTTAGGATTCGAACAAACATTTAAGAACGCATTAACCGGTCTGCCATTAGGTGGTGGAAAAGGCGGTTCTGACTTTAATCCGAGAGGACGTTCAGACGCCGAAATTATGCGCTTTTGTCAAAATTTCATGTTAGAAATGTACCGTCATCTTGGTGCGGACACAGATGTTCCGGCTGGGGATATTGGCGTTGGTTATAGAGAAGTTGGTTATATGTATGGAATGTATAAGAAAATTAAAAACGAATCTACCGGTGTCTTAACAGGTAAAGGAATTTCATATGGAGGTTCTTTAGGTAGAGCTGAAGCCACAGGACACGGGTTATTGTACTTTGTTAGAGAAATGTTAAAAGTTTATCGAAATGAAACAATTGAAGGTAAAAGAGTTATTATCTCTGGATCTGGTAAGGTTGGGATGCATGCAGCTTTAAAAGCTTCAGAAATGGGTGCTAAAGTTATTGCTTTATCTGATATTAACGGTTTTGTTTTTGATGAAAATGGATTAGACTTAAATATCGTTAAAATGTTAACTGCTAAAAACCCGGAATTTTCTACCGATTATTTACAATATCGCCCATCAGCTATCTATGATTCAAACCCAACAAATATTTGGAATGTTCCTTGCGATATAGCTTTGCCTTGTGCAACGCAAAATGAATTACCTTTGGAATCTGCTCAAGCTTTAGTTGAGAACGGTTGTTATTTAGTTGCGGAAGGTGCAAATATGCCAACAACTATCGACGCAACCAAATATTTGCAACACGCTGATATTCTGTTCGCTCCTGGTAAAGCAGCAAATGCTGGTGGAGTTGCAGTTTCTGGTTTGGAAATGACTCAAAATGCTATGCATTATCCTTGGACATATAAAGAAGTTGATGAAAAACTTCAAGATATTATGGCTGAAATCTTTAAGAAAGCTTACACAGAAGCAAGAAAATATACTGATCATCGTAATCTAGTTGTTGGAGCTAATATTGCTGGCTTTATGAGAATTTATCATGCAATGCTAGAACAGGGTATCGTTTAATGTCTGTGGTTGTTACACCGAAAATATTATTGCCCATTAATTCGATTGAAAAAGAAAAATGGGCAGTAATTGCTTGTGATCAGTTTACGTCTGAACCAGAATATTGGGATAAAATAAAAGCTTATGTTGATAATGTTCCTTCAACATATCACTTAATTTTGCCTGAAGCTTATCTTGATGATGAAATTAAGCATAAAATTGATAAAGTCAATTATAATATGGATCTATATCTTCGAAATAATCTGTTTGATGAGCATGAAGCGATGATTCTCGTTGAAAGACAGACGCCACATGTTAAGAGAAGATTAGGTTTAGTATTAGCGATTGATTTGGATGAGTACGAATACCAACCAGGAAAAAAAGGCAGAATCGCCACTACTGAAGAAACAGTGCCGGAGAGAATTCCCCCAAGAGTTAAAATTAGAGAAAATGCCCCAATCGAATTGCCGCATGTTTTGGTTTTAATCGATGATGGTAGTCAAAATATTATTAAAAATCTCTATAAAAACAAAAATAATTTTCTTAAGATCTATGATTTTAAATTAAATATGAATGGCGGCTATATTAAAGGTTTTGAAATAAAAAACACAAAACCAATAATCGAAGCGATTGACTCTTTGCCAAATGACTTGAATTTAATTGTCGGCGATGGCAATCATTCTTTAGCCTCAGCGAAAGTGTGTTGGGAAAAAATTAAAGTTAATTTAACTGATGAAGCCAGAAAAAATCATCCTGCTAAATATGCTTTAGTAGAACTGATTAGTCTTTATGACGAAGGATTAACTTTTGAACCGATACATCGTGTGCTATTTAATACCGATAGAAGCTTGATAAGAGTTTTAGAGTCAAGACTAAAGGGCGATGGTGAGTTAGAAATTTATTTTAACAGTGAAATCTATAAAATTGCCGTTCCTAAAAATCCTTTTATTGCAATCAAAGAGATTCAAACAATTATTGATGAATATTTGGAAAGAAACAAGTACGTAGAAATTGATTTTGTACATGGAATCGAGAGCTTAAAGAAGATAGTCAAAACTAATGAAGATTGCATGGGGATTACCATGCCAGCTTTAGAAAGAGACAAATTACTGCCTTATATTAGAGAAAACGGTGTTCTTCCAAGAAAGTCTTTTTCCTTAGGTGAAGCGGAAGAAAAACGTTATTATTTAGAAGGCAAGAAAATATTATAAAGAGGTGATATTTATGAAAAGAGTTTATAATTTCTCAGCTGGACCTGCTACATTACCGGTTGAAGTGTTACAAAAAGCCGCTGATCAAATGCTTAATTATGAAAATAGTGGCATGTCAGTTATGGAAATGTCACATCGTTCCAAAGTTTTTGATAAAATTATCAAAGAAGCAGAAGCTGACCTAAGAAAATTAATGAATATTCCTAATAATTACAAAGTTTTATTTTTACAAGGTGGCGGACATTTACAATTTTCAATGGTGCCGATTAACTTGATGAAAAATAAAGTTGCGGATTATTTAGTTACTGGTGAATGGGCGAAAAAAGCGATAAAAGAAGCTGGAAAATATCTAAAAGCTAATAAGGTTGCTAGTTCTGAAGATCGTAATTTCACTTACATTCCTGATTTGAAAAATTTAGACCTTGACCCTCAAGCTGATTATGTTTTCATCTGTGAAAACAATACGATTTTTGGGACGAAGTTTAACGAATTGCCAGACACAAAAGGAAAAGATTTAGTTTCTGATATGTCTTCTTGCATTTTATCTGAACCAATCGATGTCAGTAAATATGCTTTGATTTTTGCTGGTGCTCAAAAAAATATTGGACCTGCAGGAACCACAATTGTAATTATTCGTGAAGATTTATTAACTGACCAGTTGCCAGAATATTGTCCAACTATGCTAAGTTATAAAGTCCATGCTGATAAAGAATCTTTATACAACACACCACCTACCTATGGAATCTATATTTGCGGTCTAGTATTTAAGCATCTATTGGAAAATGGTGGGATAGAAGCAATGTATAAAAAGAACTTAGAAAAAGCAAGAATAATTTATGATTATTTAGATCAATCTAAACTTTTCAAAGGCACTGTAGAAAAGAAAGACCGCTCTTTAATGAATGTTACTTTCGTTAGCAATAGTGAAGAAACTGATGCTGCATTTATCAAAGCAGCTACTGAAGCTGGTTTAGTAAATCTTAAGGGTCATCGCTCTGTCGGCGGCATGAGAGCTTCAATTTATAATGCCATGTCAATTGAAGGCGTGACCGCTTTAGTTGATTTTATGAGTGAGTTTGAAAGGAAGGTTTTTCAATGAAAGTTAGTTGTTTAAATAAAATATCTCAATTTGGTTTAAATACTTTCAATAAAAACTATGAGATTAGTGAAGATATCATAAATAGCGAATTATTAATGGTTCGTAGTTTTAATATGCACGAAGTAGAAATCGGACCTAATTTAATAGCTGTAGCAAGAGCTGGTGCCGGTGTTAATAATATTCCCCTTGAAAAAATGGGTGATGCTGGAGTGGTAGTCTTTAATACTCCTGGGGCTAACGCTAACGGTGTTAAAGAATTGGTTATTGCGGGAATGTTAATGGCTGCTAGAGATTTAATCGGTGGAAATAATTGGATTAAAAACAACCGTGACGATGTAAATATCTTAAAAACCATTGAAAAAGCTAAAAGCGCTTTTGCCGGTACTGAAATATTAGGAAAAACCATGTTAGTTGTCGGTTTAGGAGCAATTGGTGGTAAAGTCGCTAATGCTTGTGATTGTTTAGGGCTTAAAGTTATCGGCTATGATCCTTATCTTAGCGATGAAGCAAAAGCATTACTTAACCCTGGCATCGAAATCAACAATAATCTTGAAGAATCTTATCCAATCGCTGATTTTATCAGTTTACATATACCACTTTTAGATACAACTAAAGAAATGTTTGATAAAACGATTTTTGGACAAGTTAAACCTGGCGTGGTATTATTAAACTTTAGCCGTGATCAATTGGTTAATGATAGTGATTTAAAAGTAGCTTTAGAAGCAAAAACTGTAGGAAAATACGTTACCGATTTTCCAAATCATTTTGTCGCTAATTTAGAAAATGTGATTGCTTTTCCACATTTGGGAGCTTCAACTGAAGAATCAGAAGATAACTGTGCTATTATGGCCGCTAAACAATTGATGGCTTTCGTTGAAAAAGGAGAGATTATCAATTCCGTTAACTACCCTAATGTTAAGTTGGATAGTTGTGAAGCAAAACAAAGAATGATTATTCTTGCGAACAATCAACCTAGCATTGCTAGAGAGATAGCTAAGATTTTCTTAAGTATCGATGATCTTGTCAAAGCTAAAGTTTCCAAAGTGAGAGATAATTATGCTTTTTATGCTTTTGATATTGACGGTGATATTGATAAAGCGATAATCAACGCTTTGGAAAAAGTGGATGGAATTAATAAAGTAAGAGTGATTTAACATTGATGGCGTCTGGATTTTTTAATCTTCAGACGCTTTATTTTTTCAAAATTAATTACTATCAAACAATTGATAAGATTAAATGAGATTTTCAAGTCGAAAATGCTTGATTTTTTCGGTCATAAATTATAGAATAGAGTAGTATTGAATGGAGGATTGTTTATGAGAGTTCAATTTACTTTGAAATGTACTGAATGTAATTCAGAAAATTATCAACTATCGAAAAATAAAAAGACACACCCAGATAAGATGGAAGTAAAAAAATACTGCCCAACGTGTCGCAAACAAACTGTACACAAAGAGAAAAAATAATCAGTTGATTTGGTATCCATCTAGGATACTTTTTCTTTATTTATCCACTAGTTAGAGAGGTTCAACAATGAGAAAATATAATTTAGGAATTGATATCGGTGGCACATCAATTAAAATTGGTCTTTTTAATTTGGATGACGATTTATTGGATGTTTGGAATGTCAAAACTAACAAGCATAGTAATGGCAGTTTGATTCTAGCCGATATTGCAAATTCAATTAAAACGAAAATAGATGTTTCTGAGATCAGAGCTTTAGGATTTGGTGTTCCGGGACCGGTATCGAAAAACATTATTTATAGTTGTGTTAATCTCGGCTGGGGACAAAAAGATATAGTTAAAGAAATCAAACAATTGCTCAATGATGAAAATCTTTTGGTTAGAGTCGGTAACGATGCAAATTTAGCAGCTGCGGGAGAAATCTATAAAGGTGTAGCAAGCGGGTATATCAATGCTTTTATGGTTACTTTAGGGACTGGTATTGGTGGCGGTGTGATAATCGACGGAAGAGTCGTTGATGGCATTAACGGTGTCGCTGGTGAAATCGGTCATACTCACATTGATGACATCCATAATCTCGAATGCAATTGCGGAAAGAAAGGTTGCTTGGAGACTGTAGCTTCAGCTACGGGAATTGTCAGACTTGCGAAGGAATATTTAAAACTGTCAGACAGGCCTTCAAAGCTAAGGAAATTTGAATATTTCAGTGCAAAAATAGTCATTGACTTAGCTAAAGCCGGTGATGAATTAGCTAAAGAAATCATCAGTAAATCGATGGAGTATTTGGCTAAAGTTTTAGCTAAAGTTACTTATATAATTAATCCGGATATTTTCATAATCGGTGGCGGAATCTCCAACGCCGGCAACTTTATTATCAAAGAAATTGAAAAACATTATTATCCTTTAGTTAAGCCGTTTATTAATCATACAAATTTTAGTATAGCGACTTTAGGCAATCAAGCCGGAATGTTTGGAGCGTGTTATTTAATAAAATGATAAATATTACTAAATACTCTAGTAAGAATATGGATGTCAATAGCTATGTTCTTGCAAAAGATGGTAAAGCGTTAATTATTGACCCGGGTTTTAATGGAGAGAAGATTTTACTTCATTGTCAAAATCATCAGTTAATGATTGAAATGATAGTTCTTACTCACGGTCATTATGACCATATTAAGGATTTGGCAATGTTGATAGATAAAAGACCGCGAATCTTCATTCATCAGGATGAAAAAGCCTTTTTATACGACCCGAATTTAAATCTTTCTTCAATGTTTAGGGAAAATCTCGTCTTTGATCAAAACTATGAGCTGCAGTTGCTTGAGGATGGAGAGACTGTTAATTTTGCATCGGAAAAATTGAAGATAGTTCATTTGCCTGGGCATACAAAAGGTTCGATAGGAATAATTTATAATCAACATTTCTTTTCCGGCGATACTTTATTTTTTGATAGTATCGGTAGAACTGATTTGCCAACAGGCAATCATGTTAAGATATTTACTTCATTAAATAAAATCAAGAAGACCTTTTCAATGAACACGATTGTCTATCCTGGACATGGTAAAGGCGGGAAATTAAAAGAAATCATGCTAATTAATCCTTATCTAAATAAATAGTTAATAGCCAAGAAATTCTTGGCTTTTTCTTTGATTTTTATTTAAAAAACTGGCACTCTTGTCTTGACATTGCTAAGAGGGTTTAGTATAATATCATTAGCATTCGAAATCTTTGAGTGCTAAAGGGTGATTATATGACAAAAAGACAAGAAATGATACTTAAGTTAATTGTAGATGAATTCGTCAAATCAGCTGAACCGATTGGTTCGAAAATGCTGGCGGAAATGCTTAATGTTTCTTCTGCTACAATTAGAAATGAAATGGGAATCTTAGAAGATTTTGGTTATATTGAAAAAACCCATACATCTTCTGGTCGAGTACCTTCAGAAAAAGGTTATCGTTATTATATTGAAACAATAATCAAAAACCTCGAGGAAGAAACGGATGGTTTTTTTGAGTTTGAAGAATTGTTTTCTCATAAGGAACAAGAACGCGATCAAATCATCAAAGAAGCTATCGATTTATTATCACAAGCAACTAATTGTACGGCAATATCTTTGGGTCCAAATGCTTATAACTCAAAGGTAAAGAAAGTTCAGTTAGTCCCAATTTCTAGTCATCAAGCTTTAATTTTAGTAATCACCAATTTCGGACATGTTGAATCAAAACAAATCAATATCAACTCGCAAGTTGACACCGAGGAATTAATTAAAGTAATTGATTTGCTAAACGAGTTATTGGTTGATACACCAATCTCTAAAGTATCTGAAAAACTGCATTACGAGATTCAACACAGCCACATCAAAGAATTATTGAAGTATCGAGAAACAATTGTGGATTCATTTATCGAAGCATTTTCCAAATTTGCTCAGACCAAGTATTATTTAACTGGTCAATCAAACATGCTTTACCAACCTGAGTTTAACGATATTCAAAAATTAAGACAATTTCTTTCAACCATTGATAATAATGAAATTTTTAAAATAGTTGAAACTGATACTGATGGTATAAGCGTAAAAATTGGTACAGAAAATCAAGTTACATCAATGCATGATTGCACGGTTATCTCATCGACTTACGATACTTTAGACGGTGAAAAAGGAACCATCTCTTTGGTTGGACCGACGAGAATGGATTATCGAAGAGTTATACCGTTGATGAAATATCTTGCTAAACACATCCAAAAATTATATGAAGAGGAGTAAAAAACATGAGTGACAATGAAAAAGAGATGATTCTTGAAGAGGAAATTCAAGAGGAAACAAATCAAGAAGAAAAAGTTAAGAAAAAGAAGAAAACCAAGTTGGAAGATCAATTAGATACAATCCAAGAAGAATTAAACATTGTTAAGGACAAGTATTATCGCGCTTTAGCAGAGATGGAAAACTATAAAAAACGCATGATCGAGGATTTGAAAAAGGAACGCAAATATTCCGCGATGGCTTTGGCGGATAAATTAATCGATACCGTTGAAGTATTTGACCAAGCGCTAAATATGGAAACTGAAGATAATAATCTTAAGAATTTCCTATACGGCTTTAAAATGATTAAGGAAATGATTTTTAACGCTTTAAAGGACGAAGGGGTTATGTTAATCGAAACAAAAGCAGGCGATGATTTCGATCCTAATATTCATGAGGCAATGGACATTGACTATGCGGAAGATAAACCAGAAAACACGATTTTGAAAGTTGTAAAAAAAGGTTATAAGTTTAAAGAAAGAATATTAAGACCGACTACGGTCATAATTAATATAAAACCAAATGAAGAAATAGAAGAAAATAATGAAAATGAAGAAAATATTGAAGGATAAGAGAGGTAGATAAAATGAAAATTATAGGTATTGACTTAGGTACAACAAACTCATGTGTTTCTGTGATGGAAGGATCAGAGGCTAAGGTTATTCCCAACCTTGATGGTAACAGAACAACACCATCAGTTGTTGCGTTTAAAGATGATGAAATCCAAGTTGGTGAAGTTGCAAAACGCCAAGTAATCACTAACCCAAATACGGTTTATTCAATTAAACGTAAAATGGGAACTAGTGAAAAAGTAAAGATTAATGAAAAATCATATACGCCACAAGAAATCAGTGCGATGATTTTAAGAAATTTAAAAGAGTCAGCCGAAGCATATCTTGGAGGAAAAGTTACTGAAGCGGTAATTACTGTACCGGCTTACTTTAATGATGCTCAAAGACAAGCGACCAAAGATGCTGGCAAAATCGCTGGCTTAGAAGTAAAGAGAATTATCAATGAACCCACAGCGGCGGCTTTAGCTTATGGTATTGATAAAAAATCAAAGGAACAAACAGTATTAGTTTATGACTTGGGTGGCGGAACTTTTGACGTTTCTATTCTTGAGTTAAGCGATGGAACTTTTGAAGTTATTTCTACTAGTGGTGATAATCATTTAGGTGGCGACGACTTTGATGCAAAAGTCGTTGACTGGCTAATTTCTGAATTTAAGAAAGAACAAAGCGTTGATTTAAGTAAAGATAAAATGGCTTATCAACGACTAAGAGACGCTGCTGAAAAGGCTAAGAAAGAACTTTCCAGCATAACTTCTACCAATATTTCGTTGCCATTCATTTCGATGAATGCTAGCGGACCAGTCCATTTGGAAAAAACTTTAACCAGAGCGAAATTCAATGAATTGACTTCTGACTTAGTTGAAAGAACAGTGGAACCGGTAAGAAGAGCTTTAAGAGACGCGAAAATGACAGCTAATGATATTGATGAAGTATTGTTGGTTGGGGGTTCTACTAGAACGCCGGCGGTTCAAGACGCAGTTAAAAAAATTCTTGGCAAAGAACCAAATCGTTCAATTAACCCAGATGAAGTTGTCGCAATGGGCGCTGCTATTCAAGGTGGAGTTTTACAAGGCGATGTTAAAGATGTCTTATTGTTAGATGTTACCCCACTTTCATTAGGGATTGAAACCCTAGGTGGAGTATTCACTAAATTAATTGAAAGAAATACAACAATTCCTACATCAAAATCACAGATTTTCTCTACTGCAGCCGATAATCAACCTACTGTTGATATTCACGTTTTACAAGGTGAAAGATCAATGGCGAGAGATAATAAAACGATTGGAAACTTCCAATTAACAGATATACCACCAGCACCAAGAGGGGTTCCACAAATTGAAGTTAAATTTGATATTGACGCTAATGGGATTGTTAACGTATCTGCTAAAAATATGGCAACGGGAAAAGCTAACTCAATTACCATCCAATCAAGCACAAGTCTATCTGATGCTGAAATTGACCGTTTAGTTAAAGAAGCTGAAGAAAACGCTGAAGCTGACAAGAAAAAACGTGAGGAAGCCGATCTTAGAAATGAAGCTGACCAAATGATTTTTATGACTAAGAAAGCTATTACTGACTTAGGAGATAAAGTTTCTGATTCAGAAAAGAAAGATGCTGAAACGAAAATTAAAGATCTCGAAGAAGCACTGAAGGGTGAAGATTTAGATCGCATTAAAACCGCCAAGGAAGATCTAGAAAAAACCGCTCAATCTTTGTCGGAAAAAGTTTATAAGGAACAACAAGCCGCACAAAATCAACAATCACAAACCGAAAACCCAGAAGATGATGATAAAGACCAAGATGATGAGGTTTTTGATGCGGATTACAAAGAAGTATAAAACCGGCAATGATTTTTGCCACAGCTTGAGGTGGTTTAATGGATAAAAGAGATTATTATGAAGTCTTAGGTATAAGCAAAACAGCCTCTGACGAAGACATTAAAAAAGCATATCGAAAACTTGCAAAGAAATATCACCCAGATGTTTCCACAGAAACTAATGCAGAAGCAAAATTTAAAGAAGTCCAAGAAGCTTACGATGTTTTGAGCGATCAAACGAAAAGATCACAATATGATCAATTTGGTCATCAAGCAGCTAATGCAGGTTTTGGCGCTGGCGGTTTTGGTGGAGCTGGTTTTGAAGGCTTTGATTTTGGGGATATATTTAGTGCTTTTTTCGGTGGCAATCAAAGAACATCTCGACCGACAAATAGACCACGAAAAGGTTCGGATATCCAAAGACGCATGACGATAAGTTTTGAAGAATCAATTTTTGGTAAAACTGAAAAAATTAAAGTACCGGTATATGATGAATGTCATGTTTGTCATGGTCTAGGAGCCGAAAGCAGAAAAGATATCAAGGTTTGTTCTCAATGCGGCGGCTCAGGGTCAGTGATAATTGAACAACAAACTTTATTTGGCAGAACTCAGGCTCGTGCTGCTTGCCCGACCTGTAAGGGAACGGGTAAAGAAATTATCAATAAATGCTCGAACTGCAATGGCGAGGGCGTAGAAAAGATTAATAAAGAAGTTGAGATTCGGGTTCCTAAAGGAATTGAAACCGGACAACAAATTCGTTTAGAAGGATATGGTAATAAAGGCTCAAGTGGTGGACCTAACGGTGATTTATATATTGTATTTGAAGTTAAACCTTCAGAAAAATATATCCGTGAGGGTGATGATATTATTGTTAACATTCCAATTACTTTTGCTCAAGCAGCTTTAGGTACGGAACTGAAAGTAGACACAGTTTATGGACCGGTAATGTTTAAAATTCCTCCTGGCACACAGTCAGAAGCAAAGTTTAGACTCAAAGGTAAAGGTGCACCTAATGTTAGAACTAAACAACTAGGTGATCAACATGTAATTGTTTCGGTAATGACACCGCAAAAACTAAATAATCAACAAAGGAAAGTTTTTGAAGAATTACTTCGTATCGAAGACGAAGTAGATGCACCAAAGAACTGGTGGGACCGATTTAAGTCCAACTTCAACCGACCTTAAAACTAGGCAGCTAAACGCTGCCTTTTTTATTGCGCAAAATCTTTTTAAAAAATTTTCAAAAATAATATTTACATCAATTGTGTAAAGAGGTATAATATAAACATGTTATATATAAACAAAGAGACTATAAAGAGATAATACATAAATAAACAATATATAATCAGATTATATAAAGGGGGTGAGATAATGACTAACTCTGGCGAATTTATTCGTGGTTTTACAGACTATATTGTTCTATCAATCTTATCAAAGTTTGATAGTTATGGCTATGAAATGTCCCGAATCATTGAGTTTGTAAGTGAAAATAATATTCAACTTACTGAAGCCGCCCTTTATATCGCCCTAAAAAGATTACTAAATGATGGCAAGATTACAACTTATACCGGCAAAAATAAAAAAGGCATGAGTAGACGTTATTATCAAATCACGCCTAAAGGAAAAAAGTCGATTAAAGATTTCCGTAAGGATTGGGTTATGATTGAAAATACGTTATCAACCCTAGTTGGTGGTAACTTTGACTATTATCGAGAAAGTTAGGAGTGATGATATGAATATTTTTGATATTGTACCAAAGCAGTTTTTTAGCATTCTATCTAGTAAAAATCATCGAGTATACGTTGCTTGTTTAATCGAGTTGTTTAAAGTCTATGAACAAGGATCAATTTTAGGTATCGATAAAAATATCGCCCGCCAAGCTCTGGTAGATTATTTAGACGTAAATCCTCTAGATGAGGAATTAGAAGTTGAAGAAGACGAGCTGTTATTAACCAATCGTGATCGCGCTAATCAAATCTTACGTAGATTTGAAGAATGTGAATGGATAGATGTTGATGTTAATAATGATTATGAAGAAATTTTGAATTTCCGTGATTATGCAATCACAATAATTGAAGCGCTTAAAGAGATTTCAAATGATAGCTACTATGGTGAAGAAAGTGAAGTTCATGAATTTAGGGGTTATATTTTTACTGTATATACTCTTTTAAGTAACGATCATGGTGAATATGCCTTAACTCTTGATCAAGTCTATAAAAATACGATTGCTTTTGTCAGAGAAATTAGAAAACTAGATTCAAGATTGAAATATTATATTAAGTCGATAATCGATAATTCAGAAATCAAAGACTTAATTAACTTACTAGTAAACTATAAAGTCGAATTGGTTGATCAAGCTTATCGCCGTTTAAAAACCAGTGATAACATCAATAAATACCGTAATAATATCGTTAAAAAACTAGAAGAATATCAACAAAATCCGTTGATTATGGAAATGATTTCTAAAGAATACCTAATTAAAAATCAAAATGACCCAGAAATCGCAATGCTAAAGGCAAATAAAAAGATAGATGATATTATTGACATCTATAACTCAATTTCCTATATTATTGATGAAATTGATAACAAGAATAAAATCTATGTTAATACAACGATTGCCAAGATCAAATTTCTGTTATCAGATGATGAAAATGTCATCACCAAGTTAAGCCGCATTCTTAGGTATACTGCCGAAGGAATTAAAAATCATCGCACTGCAAAAATCATGAATGACATTGGACCGCTGTTTAACATCAATTCATATCAACAACTTTCGCAAAGATCAGTTTATACACCAAGGGGAATTTACAAACACGCTGACGCTCAATACTTAGCAGAAAATAACGGAGCACCAGATCGTCGACTTCAAGAAGAGTTTTATGATGAGTTTGAAACATTTTACTCTGAAGATGTGATTGCCAAATATCTTAAAGCATATTTCCTCCATCACAGCATTATCAAGGCTTCAGAAATCTTAAGAGATGATATGAGTGACGAATCAATTATCAGACTGCTATATATTTTAGTCTATGCCGGAGAAGAACTAGATTATACAATCAATCCACTTTATGAAAAAATAAACAATAAACGCTTTGAACTAGATGATTTTGAAATATTAAGGGGGTATCAAGAATGATATTAGAAAAATATGATGAGTTTAATACGGGACAGAAGCAACTTTTTGCAAAAACCTGTCTAAAATTGCTGCAGAACAGCTTTATTGCTCGCGACAAAGAAGATAATAAAGAAATGTATTACTTTTTGCTGAGCTTTAAAAGTTATTTCGATCAATATTTCGATGTAATGGATTTTGAAATAGTCCTTGACCGTGAGCTAGGTGCTGTTCAACTAATTCATCGCGAAGGCAATAACTTGCTGAGACTAAAAAAAGAAGAAACTTTGGTACTCCTTATTTTAAGAATCCTTTATCATCAACATTTAATGAAAACTTCAATTAATGATAATGTGGTAATCAGAGTGGATGAAATTCACCAATACTATGATTCGCTAGAATTAAAAAAGAAAATCAACAAAACGGATTTGATTAAAATCTTGAGAATATACCGCAGATTAAACCTTATTGAAGCCTTAGGCGATATTACTAAAGCGAATACTAAAATTATTATTTATCCAACAGTTTTACTGGCAATTAATACTCAAGCGATAAACGATGTCTATAATTTGATTGCTAATATGGAAGAAAGAAATGAAGGTGATGAAAATGAAGAAACTGACTAAAGTTAGGTTAGTGAATTGGCACTATTTTGCCAATGAAACCATTCATATAAAAAACAACACCTTGATAACCGGTCAAAACGCTACTGGCAAATCAACCATCGTGGATGCTATTGCCTTTGTCCTAACTGCGGGTGATCAAATTTTTAACATCGCAGCTAATGAAAAAAGCAAACGTGATTTAAGAGGTTATGTTAAGTGTAAACTAGGAACCGATACCCAAGAATATCTTCGCGACACCGACACTACTGGACATGTGGCATTGGAATTCTATGACGAAACTAAAGAAAAATATTTTACAATCGGGACGGTAATTGATGTTTTTGGGGAAATTTTAACACCAAAAGTTATCTTTTATGAAATCGATGGGCCAATGGAAGAAACGTTGTTTATTGACAATGAAGGAAAGATTCACACGACGGTGAATTTCAAGAAAACTAAGCAAGCTAAAAAAATCTTTTTAACTAGAAGAGAAGCCAAATTAGCCTTCCGTTCGCTGTTTGGTTCTGTCAATGAAAATTACTTTTCCTTATTGCCAAAAGCACTTGCATTTAAGCCGATACCAGATGTTAAAGACTTTATTTACCGTTACTTGCTTGAAGAAAAAGAATTGGACGTTGAATCAATTAAAGAATCGATTCATGCTTATCGAGATTTAGAAGCAACCTTAAAAATAATCAAAGAAAAAATTAAAGATTTAGATGAAATAAAACATATTCATGAAGAAATTAAAAACAATCATGATCAAAAAGAGTTTTATGAATATTTCTTAAAATTATTGGAAGTCGAATCACTTAAGAGTAAAATCGATGGCGTCAATAAAAAACAAGAGAAAATCAAGATTTCCAAAGAACAAAACCAAGAACTAATTGATGAAATTAATGCACAACTAGATATCCTGGATGAAAGATCTAAAAAAATTTATTCGATGCTATCTAACAACGATACTTTTAAAGCTAACGAAATTTATGATAAAGAAATTAATGAGTTAACGCGAAAAATTGATCAACAAGTCGAATTGCGTAATTACTCCACTAACAGAATCAAAAAAATGAAACAAATTATCAATGAATTGAAAACCGAATTTGATAATAAAGTTTACAATGAATTAGCAAAAATTGATTTAGACAACATTAACGACACCAACTATGAAGAACAAAAATTAAAATTGATTACTGTTAATAAAACGATTAATCAAATTGAAGATGATAATAAAGTAAACTTGGGGAAACAAAAGCATTTGCTTGATGAAGTTGTTAGAGAAATCAATGAAGTATACCAAACGCTAAAAGATTTAGAAAACAACCAATTGCGTTACAATCCAATGATTAAGCGTTTACAGACAAAAATCGAAGAAGGCGTTTTAAAGCGTTATGGTAAAGAAGTCAAAGTTCATATTCTATGTGAATTATTAGAAATAACTGATGAAGATTGGGCTGATACCATTGAAGATTACTTAGGACAACAAAGATTCAATTTGATTGTTGAACCAAGATATTTCGATGAAGCCTTAAATGTTTATAACCAAATCAAAGATTCTTTAGACATTTATGGCATTGGGTTAGTTAACACGAAAAAGATTCAACATTTCACTAATTATCGAGAAAAATCCTTAGCTTCAATCATCACATCAGAAAATATCGATGCTGAACACTATATCAATATGATCTGCGGAAATCTAATTATGGTTGATGATGTTAACGAGTTAGAAAACTATCCTCAAGCGATAACTAAAAGCGGCATGGTTTATCGTTCTTACACGGTTAGATCACTGTATAATAAAACCGAAAAACCATTTATTGGTAAAAAAGCTAAGAGTTCGCAGTTGGATAATTGGCGGATTAAAGCCAGAGAATTAAAGGATAAACATCAAGTTCTCTCTAATCGGGTTCAATTAATTACCGAGGAAAATAACGCTTTAATAAGTTTGAATCTCGAAGGCTTTATCAATATGCTTAAGAACTACTATTCTGTAGATAGTTTGAAAGAAAAACGCAAAGCTTTGGTAGCAAAGAAGAAGAGTATTCCACAAGAAAGTTTAACTGAACTCAGAGTTGAATATGAAGAAGTTAAAGAAGAAATCAGAGAATACAATACCAATAGACAAAAAGCTTATCTCAAACAAGGTAAATTGGAAAGCGATGAACTCAAGTGCCACGAAGAATTACTAGAAATTGAAAAGGCAATTACTGAATTCAATAAAGATTTAGCCAAAAACGAAAATGTTGTCGTTAAAAAAGAAGCTAGAGAATTATATGAACTAGAACTTAAGAAAACTAGCAATATCAACAATATTTTTGAAGAATATCAAGCTAAAATTCAATCAGAATTGAATAATATTATCAATCTAGAAGATTCTTTAAAATCTAAACAAATTCGTTATACCAGTAAATATAATCTTAGTTATCTCTATGGAATTGATTATATGCAAGAGTATCTTGACGAATTGGATAAATTGGTAAAATCTGAGTTAGTAAAATACGAAACTAAAGTTAGAGAAGCAAGAGAAACTGCAGAAAGATTATTTAAAGAGGACTTCATCGCTAAACTAAGAAATTATATTGTTTCGGCACAAGATGAAATTAGCAAGATTAACGCAACGCTTAAAAATATTCATTTCGGTGAAGATACTTACGAATTCACCTTCCCTAAGAGTAAAGAATATGGCGACTATTATGATATGGTATTAAGCGATGAATCAATGAAGACTGGTGAAGAAATCTTCAATTACGATTTTGAGATGAAATATCAAAGACAACTAGAAGAACTATTCGTTAATCTCGCTTCTGAAGACTTAAATTCTCAAGGTACTGTCAATAAGTTTACAGATTACCGAACTTATATGGATTATGATATTGCAATAACTAATACTGAAGGCGCAAGATATCTTTATTCGAAAGTGTTTAAAGAAAAATCAGGTGGAGAAACACAAGTTCCTTTCTATGTGGCGACACTAGCATCGTTTGTTCGCGTTTTCGAACAAGCCCAAAGAGGTGTAAGCCATGATTCCATCGGTTTAATCTTATTTGACGAAGTGTTTGATAAGATGGATACATCGAGAATTAAAGCGATGATGAAATTCATCAAACAATTGCCGGTCCAAATAATATTAGCTACACCACCGCAAAAAATGGAAGTCCTATCAAAATATACAGATACAACAATCGTGACTTTAAGGGACGGAAAAAACGCTCGAGCTTATGAAGTATTAAAAACTGATTTATAACAACCGAATTTTTTCGGTTGTTTTTTTCGCAAAGATTAAATTTGTGTGATATGATAATTATGGTGATATTATGCAAAGATACTTTATCGATCAAGATTTAATTGTCAATCAAGAGGTTTTAATGAATCCTGAAGATTCTCATCACATCAAAAATGTGATGCGTTTGGCCGTTAATGATTTAGTAATCGTCAATACTTTTGCAGGTTTATGCTTTGAAGCCAAGATTGTGGCTTTTGAGAAAAAACAAGCAAAACTAGAGTTTGTCAAAGCTTTGGTTAATGATTATCAACCGCTTAATTTAGATTTAGGTTTAACGTTGATTAAAAAAGATAATTTTGAACTGGCCTTACAAAAAATAACTGAGCTGGGCGTTAGAAAAATTATTCCTTTACAAACCGAAAGATCGATTATAAAAATTGATGATTATGCGAAAAAGAAAACCAGATATGAATTGATTTGTAAAGAAGCTAGCGAACAATCAGAACGAACGGTAATGCCGATTATCTCTAACTATACCGATTTAGAACAGTTAGACAGTAATGCTTACGATTATCGGTTTTTTGCTTATGAGCGCGAAGATGAAGTCAGTTTAAAAACCCAGATTCAAACCATCAAAAAAAGCGAGAAAGTCTTAGTTATAATAGGCCCTGAAGGGGGTTTTTCCGAGAAAGAGATTAACAAGTTAAAATCATCCGGTTTTATCAGCATCTCTTTAGGTAAAACAATTCTTAGAGCAGAAACAGCGGCAATCTATGTTGCTTCCGTTTTTAGGCACCATTGGGGGTGAAATTGATGAAAGTAGCTTTTTATACTTTAGGATGTAAAGTCAATTCCTATGAAACTGAAGCGGTTTTGGAAATTTTTTTACAGAAAGGCTATCAAGTTGTCGATTACGATGAACTAAGCGATATCTATGTGATTAATTCTTGCATGGTAACTAATGCTGGTGAAAAAAAGTCGAAACAAATTATTAGAAGACCCCTTCATCACAACAAAAATGCAATTACAATCGTTATGGGTTGTTTATCGCAGTTAAAAGCTCAAGAAATTCTTGAAATTGAAGGTGTGAAAATTGTTTTAGGGACCAAAAATCGCGATAAGATAGTGGATTATCTCGAGGAATATCTCGAACATAAACAGCCGTTAAACAAAGTTTCACCTTTGGAAAAATTCGAAGCATATGATCCTTTAGCGATTATTGATTTTAAAACCCATAAGCGTGCTTTTTTAAAGATTCAAGATGGTTGCAATAATTTTTGTACATATTGCATCATTCCTTATACCCGCGGGAGAATTAGATCTAAATCAAAAGAAATCATTCTTGATGAGGTTAGGCATTTAGTAGCTAATGGTCATATCGAAGTAGTGTTAACCGGGATTCATACCGGTGGCTATGGAGAGGATTTAGCAGATTATGGTTTTGTGGAACTTCTTAAGGATTTAGAAAAAATTTCGGGATTAAAAAGAATTAGAATTTCCTCGATTGAAATCACGGAAATTGATGAGAGGATTTTATCGGTGATAGCCCAATCGAAAAAAATCGTTCATCACCTGCATGTACCGTTACAAAGCGGCGCTAACGAAATTTTAAAACTGATGAATCGCAAATATACCACTGAGCAATATCTGTCGATGATTAATCAGATTAGAGCGTTTATTCCTGATGTTGCTTTCACCACAGATGTTATTGTTGGTTTTCCTGGAGAAACTGAAGCACATTTTCTTGAAGCTTATAACTTTATCAAACAAGTTGGTTTTCAAGAACTCCATGTTTTTCCTTATTCTCGCAGAAAGGGTACGCCTGCAGATAAGATGCCTCAGCAAATTGACGGTTTAGTGAAGAAAGCTAGAGTCAAGCAGTTGCTTGATTTAAGCGATGAATTGATGGCAAATCATATTCAAGAAAATCTCGGTTCATTGCATTATGTGATTGCTGAACAAGCAAAAGACGGAATGCTGGTCGGGCATTCTCGCGATTATATTGCGATAAAATTTACCGGCGATATTGAACTTATAGGCCAGGAAGTACTGGTGAAGTTAATCGCTGCAGAAAAACCTTATAATTTAGGAGTTATCGTATAAAAAAAATATGCTCAGGCGAGCATATTATTTTTTCTTCTTTTTCTTCTTTTTGTCCTTGATTTTTCGCTCTTTATATTGCTTTTGCAGTTTTTTACTGTTTTTTACAATATCATAAGCTAAGATATTATCATTTTCATGATTAGTTAAGCGATAAGCATTATTTTCGTTAATGCTTAAAGGGAGTTCGTATAAGAAAGCAATCATTGGTGTTAACATCTGGTATTTATTGATGGCTTTAATTAACCCTTTGACTTTCTTTTCTTTTTCCCATTGATACAAAACGCGATCATTTTCATCTAACACGTAAATTACTAATTCGCTGCGATTTTTATCAGCAGAAGTAAAACTTTTCAATAACACTTGTTCGGGAAGTTTTTTAACGTAATAATCCAAATATTTCTTGGTTAAGCTTTTGCCTTTGCTTTTTAAAGATTTAAAGGTATTGGTATTGTCAATGGTGTGTTTATTGATAAGATTTTCAATCAACATATTGCCATTGTATTTTTTGTTAATGGTTTTATCAAGGTGTTTATAAAACTTGCGATAACGCCTTTTATACTTGCGATTGTTAATGATTATAACTAATAAACCGATTGCTAAAATAGCAGCAATCGTGATAATAATTATTCCGGTTGTATCGAGAGCTAGGAACTTTAAACTGCTAATCATAATGATTTCCTTTCAATAAAAATGGATAAGTTGATAAATAAAATCTAGTTGCTATAATTTTATCACAAACACCTAGGTATTTAAACATATTTTCAAAAAAAATAAGTTTACATTTACTTAATAATTTAGTATAATACTACATAGTAAGAAAAGGGGTGAAAGCAATGGCTAAGACTGTCGTTAGAGAAAACGAGACAATTGAAGATGCACTTAGACGTTTTAAACGTGACGTTTCAAGGTCGGGAAATCTTGCTCAAGCCCGTAAAAAAGAGTTTTATGAAAAACCAAGCGTTACCAAAAAACTTAAGTTACGTGCGAGTAAAACTCGTAAAAAATAATGTACTAACACAAAAATCATGACAATTCAATTCTGAGTTGTCATTATTTTTTTCGCACAAGTTTTTTTATCCGATTTTATGATATAATAAATTTGTAATTAATAAGCATTTTATCTAATTGGAGGTGGTTTTATGGATTTGCGTTTAAAGCGTGCAATTGATTGGTTATATCGACATGGTAGACCAATAGATGTAGCGAGATATGAATATCTATTTTTGAATAGAAGTAAAGAGACATATATTAGAACTCTAGAAAGTTTTCAAAACCCCGATGGTGGTTTCGGACATGGTTTCGAGCCAGATTCACAAAATCCTTTTTCAGCCCCAGTACAGACATGGTTTGCCTTTGATTTTATTGAGGAACTAAATCTACCTAAGGACCACAGTTTAATTACAAAAACTGTTGATTACTTATTGAATTATGCGCAAAAAAAGGATGGATTCTATTTAGCTACGATTCCTTCCAACAATATCTATCCACGCGCACCATGGTGGACTTATACCGCTGAAGGCTCAGTTTGGGGTTATAATCCCACTGCAGCAATTGCTGGTTTTTTGTATAAATATGGAGAAACTAAAGAGGCTAAAGAGTTCGCAGTTACTACCATTCAAAGAGCGATCAATGATTTCATTGCCGGTCCATCTAATAACATGCATGAAATTAAATGTTTTTTAGATATGATTGGGTTTATTGCTGACTTTAAAAAGTTTAATAATTCCGAACAATTCTTAGGTTTACTGCTCAAGCAAATTGATCATAATCTAGAAAAAAACGCTGATCTTTGGTTTAAAGCTTATTGTGTGAGGCCGTTGCAGTTTTTTGACAAGCCTACAGTTTATGGTTATGATAAGTATCAAGATTTAATCAAAAAAGAAGCTTCAATGATTTTGGAACACTTAAATCTCGAAGGCGTTTGGGACATTACCTGGACTTGGGATAGTTTTCCTGAAGCTTTTGCAATCGCAAAACAAGATTGGCAATCGCTGTTTATTCTGAATTACTTAAAAATCTTAAAAGTATATAATATTATTTAAAGAGATAGGAGAGATTAATCTTAGTGACAAATATCGTTCAATTAGAACCGCAAATTCATGATCTTCATGAAATGGTTAATTTATTAGGAGTTAATGATAAAAATATTAAACTTCTCGCGAAGCTCTTTCAAGCAAATATCTATTCTAATAATCAGGAAATACTAATTGATAGTGAAGATGAAGTAAAAATTCTTAAACTTAAAAATATCTTTGCAGTTTTGATGACTTTAATCAAAAATAATATTGTTTTTAACGAGCGAGATATTATTTATCTTTTCCATTCAATTGAAAAGTTTGATAATTCCGAGATACTCTCGTTATTTTTGAGTCGTAAAGAAATTATCAAGACCTATAGCGGTAATCCTGTTTATCCCAAAACCATCAATCAAAAAAAATACTTGGACGCCATCGAAAACAATACAATTATTCTAGGTATTGGTCCAGCGGGAACAGGTAAAACATACCTAGCGGTTTTGTCAGCTTTAAAAAAGCTTAAAGATAATAAAATTAAAAAAATCATCCTAACTAGACCAGCAGTAGAAGCGGGAGAAAAATTAGGATTTTTACCAGGTGATTTAAAAGAAAAAATCGATCCTTATTTAAGACCTTTATACGATGCGATGTATGAGGTGTTAGGGGTTAAACAAAGCACAGAATATATTGAAAAAGGTATAATCGAAATCGCGCCTTTAGCCTATATGCGCGGAAGAACCTTAGAAAACGCTTATGTTATTTTAGATGAAGCGCAAAATACGACTATCAATCAAATGAAATTGTTTTTAACGCGTTTAGGTTTTGGTTCCAAGATGATTGTGACGGGTGATATCACCCAGAGCGATCTTCCGGCTCAAGTTTTGTCAGGACTTGTTAAAGCATCTTATATTTTAAAGAATGTTGATGATATTTACATCATGTATTTTGATGAACTAGATGTGGTGAGACATCCATTAGTTCAAACTATCATTAAGAGGTTTGAAAATGCTAAAGATTAATATTTATAATTACTACAATGAAGATAAAACTTATAACCGCGTTGTTAATTATATTCTTAAAAGAGCGTATAAAAACTTGAAAATTAAAGAAAAAATGATAGCTAATATTATTTTAGTTGATAATGAAAAAATAAAAGAGCTAAACAGTCAATACCGCAAAATCGACAATGAAACTGACGTTTTAAGTTTTGAAAACGATCAAGGACTAGCAGAAATCGGTGATATCTTCATTTCCATTGATAAAGCTAAAGAACAAGCCAAAGACTACGAGCATAGCTTCGAAAGAGAATTAGCGTTTCTCTCAGTTCACGGGTTTTTACACTGTTTAGGTTATGACCATTTAAATAAGAACGATGAAGAAGTAATGTTTGATTTACAAAAACAAATTTTAGATAATTCAAAATATAGGAGGAATTCATGAAAAAACTATATGAAATCGCTAAAGAAAATATCAAGAACGCTTATGTACCTTATTCCCATTTTAGAGTATCCGCTGTATTAGAACTTAAAAATGGGGAAACAATTAAAGGAATAAATGTCGAAAACGCTTCTTTCGGCTTGTCAAATTGCGCTGAAAGATCAGCTTTATTCGCCGCTTATTCACAAGGAATCAGAAAAGAAGATATCAAATCGATTTTAGTTTATACCGATAAAGAATATTTTGTTTCACCTTGCGGAGCATGTCGACAAGTAATGAAAGAGTTAATGGAACCACAAGCCAAAGTTTACTTCGCTAACAGTAAAGGCGAAATAAAAGAATTATTAAATGAAGAGCTACTACCATATGGTTTTTCTCAAGAGGATTTGTAATGTTTAAATCAGGTTTTGTTTCAATCATTGGCGAACCAAACGTTGGTAAATCAACGTTTTTAAACCAGGTTTTAAAGCAAAAAGTCGCGATCGTTTCCAGCAAGCCCCAAACCACAAGAAATGTTTTTTCAGGGATATATAATGATGACGATTCGCAAATTATCTTTTTAGATACTCCAGGAATTCATCAAGCTAAGACGAAACTGGGAGAATACATGACTTCTGCAGCTTTATCAACTGTCAAAACAGTTGATTTAGTTTTGTTTATGATCAATGCTTATGATGATGTTAAAGAATACAATTTGAAAATAATGGAGAGTTTAAAAGGCGTAAAAACCCCAATCTTTTTGATTATTAATAAGCTCGATACCATTACTGACTTCGAACGCTTGAATCAAGCAATCGAAGCCTATAAACAAGCCTATGATTTTGCGGGTGTTTTTGGCATTTCAGCACTTAAAGGTGATAATGTTGATTTGCTTTTGCTAGATATTAAAAATCTTTTAAGTGAAGGCCCTAAATTTTACCTTGACGGTGAAATCTCCGATCGACCGGAAACCTTTTTGGTTCAAGAATTTATTCGGGAGAAGATTTTAGAATTTACTCATGAAGAAGTTCCTCATTCGGTAATGGTTTATTTGGAGTCTTTCACTAATAAAAAGAAAATTATTGAAATCATGGCGGTTGTAGTAGTAGAGAGAAAATCGCAAAAAGGAATTATCATTGGCAAGAACGGTTCGATGTTAAAAAGAATCGGCAGTGAAGCTCGAAAAGATATCGAAGTTCTTTTAGGCGCAAAAGTTTATTTAGAACTATTTTGCAAAGTAGAAGAAAATTGGCGAAACCGCGAGTTTTATCTTAAGAATTACGGATATCGCAATCTTGAATAGAGGCAGGTAATCTTGGAAGAATACACCGGAATTATCCTTAAAAAAATCAGTTATAAAGAGAGTTCTGAAATCATCTATTTATATACTTTAGATGGTTTAATTGGTGTTTTAGTTCATGGCAGTAAAAAAATGAAAAGTCCTTTTTTAAATTTAACGAAAGTTTTGAATTATGTTAAGGTCTTTGTCAGCGGTAAAAATTTAAAAGTCTTGCGAGACGCGGAAATTATTGAAAATAACACTTCAATAGTTACAGATTTAGAAAAATATACTTATGTGACGCATATGGTAGAATTAATCTATTATTTCGCTACACACGAGCATGATCATGATAAATTATTAGGTTTTATCCTAAAAATCATTCCGGAAATTAAAGCTAGAGCAGATTATATTCCCTATATTTATATGTTGGAGTTAAAATTGCTTTATCTATTAGGGGTTAATCCTAATCTAAAAACTTGTTTAAGCTGTGACGAAACTAAGGAATTGGTGTTTTCGGTCAAGGATGGAAGTTGCTTTTGTAAGAATCATCTTCCAGACGACTATTTCAGCAATGAGGTTTTAGAAGCGGTTAAACAACTATACTATTTTGATTTGGAAAAAACTAGGGAAATTGAGATTAATTCACGTGTCTTACCAGAGATTAGAAAGCTCTTAGATGAGTATTATGATTACCATTTGAACTATCATTCAAAAGCGAGAAAAATGCTAAAGGGACTTATTGGTTATTAATGAGTTCTTTTTCTTAATTTTAGTTGGTTATCAGTTTGACTAAAAAGCACTAAAAGAGTATAATTATACTGAGTTAGTATGCGAAAAAATGGAGGATATTGCTTTGAAATATACGATTGAACAGTTAAATGCTTACGCTAAACGTTATGGATTTGTTTATCAAGGGTCAGAAATCTACGGAGGACTGGCTAATACTTGGGATTATGGTCCGTTAGGCGTAAGTTTAAAGAATAACTTAAAGCAGCTATGGTGGAAAAGGTTTGTTTCGCAGAATAAATACAATGTTGGTATTGATTCATCGATCCTATTAAACCCAAAAACTTGGGAAGCTACAGGTCATGTCAGCGGTTTTAAAGATCCGTTGATGGATTGTAAAAGTTGTAAGACCAGACATCGCGCCGACAATTTGATTGCTCAAGCGACAAAACATACCGTCGACGCAGACGGATGGGATTATCAGAAGATGTATGATTATATAATTGAACATAAGATTAAATGTCCAAATTGCGGTGGTTTTGATTATACGGAAATTAGAGAATTCAATTTGATGTTTAAGACTTCACAAGGAGTTACTGCAGAAAATAACAATGAAATTTATCTTCGTCCTGAGACCGCTCAAGGCATTTTTTTGAACTTTAAAAATGTTGTACGAACTTCAAGGAAAAAAGTTCCTTTTGGTATCGGACAAATTGGTAAATCATTCAGAAATGAAATTACACCAGGAAATTTCGTTTTTCGTACCCGAGAATTCGAACAAATGGAATTGGAGTTTTTCTGTATTCCCGGAACTGAATTAGAGTGGTTTGATTACTGGCGTCAATTTTCGAAAGATTTTCTGATTGAAGTTGGTTTAAAGCCGGAAAGTATTAAGTTTTATGATCATCCCCAAGAAAAACTTTCTTTCTATTCTAACGCTACTACCGATATTCTTTATGCTTTCCCATGGGGATTTGATGAACTTTGGGGGATTGCCTCAAGAACGGATTATGATTTAAAATCACATCAGAAATATTCGGGTGAAAATCTTGAGTATCAAGATCCAGTAACTAATGAAACTTATCTTCCCTTTGTTATTGAACCTTCTCTGGGAGTTGAAAGACTATTTTTAGCTGTGCTGCTCGATAATCTAGAAGAAGAAACTTTAGAGAACAACGAAACGAGAACTTTGTTAAAAATCAACAAGGAACTGGCTCCTTACCAAGTCAACGTTTTGCCGCTGGTAAAAAAATATCACACGGAAAAGGCAGAAGCTGTTTATGAACAATTAATCAAAGAGTTCGTGGCTTTTTATGATGATGCGGGAAACATTGGCAGACGTTACCGTCGCGCTGATGCGATTGGTACGCCTTATTGCGTAACAATCGATGATCAAACCTTAGTGGATGATACAGTTACTATTAGAGAACGAGATTCGATGGCACAAATTCGTGTTAAACTAGAAGAACTTAATAAACATTTAGATAATTTGTTTAAGAATTAATAAAAAAGAAAGGCAATAAATGGCGAGATTCAGCACCCAAAAAGTCGAAGAGATTAAGCAAGCGGCAGACATTGTCGATGTTGTATCTGAATTTGTATCCTTACAACCTGCGGGCAAAAACATGAAAGGTCTTTGCCCTTTTCATAATGAAAAAACGCCATCCTTCTTTGTAAGTAAGGAAAGGCAACTTTTCAACTGTTTTGGTTGTGGTGAAAAGGGGAATGCTATTCAATTTATCTCTAAATATAAGCATTTAGAATATGGTGAAGCTCTAAAATATTTAGCTGATAAATATGGGATTGAACCTGATCAAAACGATACTTTCGCAAAAAGCGACCATAGTGAAAAGTACTTTCGCATCAATGAATTGGCTAAACAATTTTATTCGCTGCAATTATTGAATTTAGAAACCGGAACTGAAGCGCTTAAGTACTTAAAATCACGAGGGCTAGATGAACAAATTCTCAATTACTTTGAAATCGGCTATGCGACAAAACAAAAGAATGCGCTTTGGGAAAGTTTATCAAAAGATTTTCATGATTACGAGTTGCTCAATCTCGGCTTAGTCACCAAAAGTCAGGAAGAGTATTTTGATGTCTTTAGAAATCGCATTATCTTTCCGATTAAAAATGAGGCTGGCAAAGTTGTCGGTTTTAGCGGGAGAATCTTCAATAATGAGGATAATACAGCTAAATACGTCAATTCCGCCCAAACAGATCTTTTTACAAAATCAGATGTCTTATACAATCTTGATAAGGCAATTCCTTTCATTAATCAAAACAAACGGTTAGTTTTAATGGAGGGCTTCTTTGATGTAATCAGCGCTTATACGGCTGATGTAAAAGAAGCGGTATGCTCGATGGGAACGGCCTTAACTTTAAATCAAGCGCGGTTAATCAAAAAGCATACTGACAATGTTGTAATTTGTTATGACGGAGATGATGCTGGAATTAGAGCTACTTATAAAGCTTTAATTTTGTTATCTCAAGTTGGGCTTGATGTAAAAGTGGCTTTGATGCCAGATAATCTCGACCCAGATGATTTTATTCGCAAAAATTCCAAAGAGAGTTTCCGTTCAGTTTTAAAAAACAAATTGCTCGATCAATATGATTTTGTTTATGAAGTGATCGTATTAAAGAAAGATTTGACCAAACCAGCAGAAATCGAAAAAGCGAAACTGGCTTTATTTGAGTATTTAGATAAAGCAGCCAGTTCAACGATTCGTGAAATATATTTAAAGAAATTTAGTAATGATACAAAGGTAAATTATGAAGATATTTTAGCGGATTACCATCATTTTCAAATTGATAACGCAAAGATAAGAGTTATTAAACAAAACAAGGATAAATTTCAACCGCAGGATAAAATTTTAGTAAAAGATCAAAAAGATTTCATCCTTGCCAGCAAAACCGTGATTAGCTATTATGCGCTTTTTGAAGAATCTCGCGATATCATCAATGCAAAGATTGACCATATTCGCTTAAGCGATAAACGCTACCGAGAATTGTTAATGGCGTTGACTGCACTTTATAAGAATGAAGGTATTATTAATGAAATGACGATAAAACGTGACTTTTTTGATTTAAACGAAGAGGAACTGGAGTTATTCAAAGTTAAAAAGAACAAGCCTTTCGTTGAAAAAGAACTTTTAGATTGTCTTGAAACATTAATTATTAGTAAATGCCTCCATGATCAAATTGAATTGAAAAAAGAAGTTGATTATGGGAATTTAACCATAGAAGAACGCGATGACAAATTACGCAAATATTTTAAGCTCCAAGACGATATAAATTATATTAGGAGGAAAAGAAATGTCAAAAAAACAAATAATTGATAAGTTAACAGCGATTTATCATGAGAAAAAAGTAATATCGGTAAAAGATTTTTTTGCGAATATCCGAAAAGATAGTCCTTATTTTACTGAGGTAATAACTGAGTTAGCTAATCAAGGTATTTTACCGGATGAGATTTTTGATTTCATTAAAGAAAAAGATGAAGATCAAATTAGTCTTGATGATTTAAGCGACGATGATATCAAGCCTAGTGATATTGATATGATGAAAGACTATTCAAAAGAGATCGAAGAAGAATTAATGCGAGAAAAAGTCTTTGATTCTTCCGTTTCCATTAAAGTAGATGACCCAGTAAGAATGTATCTCAAGGAAATTGGGAGAGTCGATTTGCTTACTGGAGAAGAAGAATATGAACTCGCAACCTTAATCGATCGCGCTAAAAAAGTCCGAGAAGAATATGATTATCGTTTGAAAATCGGGGATAGTTTTTCGGCTGAAGAATTAGCTGAATATGAAGATATCTTTAAAAAAGGCGAGTTCTCCAGCAAAAAATTAGTTGAAGCCAATCTGAGATTGGTGGTTTCAATTGCGAAAAAATATGTTTCTCGAGGCTTGCAATTTCTTGATTTGATTCAAGAAGGCAATATGGGCTTGATGAAAGCTGTTGGCAAGTTTGATTATACCAAAGGCTATAAATTTTCTACCTATGCAACTTGGTGGATTCGCCAAGCAATCACAAGAGCGATTGCTGATCAAGCGAGAACGATAAGAATTCCAGTGCACATGGTAGAAACTATCAATAAAATGGTTAGAACCCAAAGAACCTTAACGCAAGAGTTAGAAAGAGAACCGACTCCTGAAGAAGTTGCTGAAAGAATGGGTATTACCGTTGAAAGAGTTCAAGGGATTCAAAAAACCGCTCAAGAACCGATTTCTTTAGAATCACCTGTTGGCGAAGAAGAAGATTCAAGTTTAGGTGATTTTATTCCCGATAATGATATATTAACTCCATATGAATTCACATCTAAAGAAATGCTGAAACGTGAATTAGATGCAGCTTTAGAAACTTTGACTGACAGAGAAGAAAAAGTCTTAAGAATGCGTTTTGGCTTATTGGATGGCAAAAGCAGAACGCTTGAAGAAGTTGGTAAAGAATTCAATGTTACACGAGAAAGAATCAGACAAATTGAAGCGAAAGCGATTAGAAAATTAAGAAGTCCCAATCGTTCCAAAAAATTAAAGGATTTTCATAACGGCTCACATCAATGATCTCGAACAGATTATTAAAAGCCAGTGCTTATACAAAGGGATTTAACTGTTTGGCCGATTGCGGTACTGATCACGCTAAACTACCCATCTTTTGTGTAAAATCGGGTTTAGTTGCTAAAGCTTATGCTTCAGATAATAAAATCGGTCCTTTGGAAAACGCGACTGCTAATATTGCCAAAGCAGAACTTAATGGTTATGTGATTCCTATTTTAGCTGATGGTTTAGATTATCTCAGCACTGAAGTCGATATTGTCTCCATCTTAGGTATGGGCGGTAGGTTAATCGTTTCCATTTTAGAAACTGCTGATTTAACCGCAGTTAAACGCTTGGTTTTAAGCGCTAATTCAGAAAATTACCTCTTGCGAGATTTTTTAGAAAAATCGCAGTGGAAAATTATCGCTGAAGAGTTGATTAAAGACCGCAATAAATACTACCAGTTAATGGTTTTGGAAAAAGGCAAGATGAGTTTAACGGCAATTGAAAAAGAGTTTGGTCCGTTAATCATTAAAGCAAAAACCAAACCGTTTATGGAAATGATTGAAAATTTAGTTAAGAAACTAAATAAAGCGCTAGTTCAAACCAAAACTGCTGAAGCCAAAGAAACAATTAAAACACGGATAAAAATTCTTGAGGAGGTAATTACATGAACCTAGTTGAAATTATCAAATATTTTGAAACTAAATATCCCAAAGAATTAGCATATGAATGGGATAACGTCGGCATTCAAGTCGGGACTTTGAATATCGTTGCCAATAAGGTATTAGTAACCTTAGACGTAACCAAAGAAGTGATTAAGGAAGCGATTGATAAAAAGGTTAATCTCATCATTTCTCATCATCCTTTGCTTTTTAATCCGCTTGACAAGATTATCTTTGATACTCCGAGAGGTTGGATGATTAAAAATTTAATCAAACATAATATCACGGTTTATTCAGCTCATACCAATTACGATTTGGCTGAGGGTGGAATGAATGATGAATTTGCAAAAATTTTAAAATTACAGAATGTTGGTCTGTTAGATGAAGTTGACGGCATTGGTCGTTATGGCGATATTGAAGCGATTGATACCTTGACTTTTATTAAGAATATCAAAACCAGTTTAAACGTTGAAACGGTTAAAATCATCGGGAGAACTGATCGAATGATTACGCGAGTAGGCATTTCTGGCGGTTCTGGTTCTAAACATATGTATCAAGCCAAAATGCGAGGTTGTGATATTTACTTGACCGGGGATGTCACTTATCATACGGCTTTAGATGCGCAAGCTTTGGGGATAACCCTGCTTGATATCGGCCATCATGCGGAGAAGATTTTCGTCGCTGCTGTGGCTCGAGATTTAAAAAAACAATTTCCGGAAATTGAGTTTATCAAATCGGAAATTGACACAAATCCATATCAAAATATTTAAAGAGCAAATTTGCTCTTTTTTTCTTGTCAAATGTTTAATCATGTGTTAGAATATGTTTTGAAGTTCAAACAATTTGAATTTAAAATTAAACTATGGGGTGTATTATGGAAAAAATTGGCGTAGCAGTATGTGGTAATTCAGGGATTGATTATTTAGTCCATGACAAGGAAATTAGAATTTTTAGGTCTTTATTAAACATTGAAAAGAAAGAGTATGAAGATTTTATCGAAATTAACAGTGATGATTTTTACAGTCGTTTAGTTAAGAATCCTAATTTGGATATTTCCACTGCCCAAACTTCAACTGGCAAGATTTTGGAAATGTATGAAGAAATGAGAACTGCAGGTTATACGAAGTTAATTGTTATAACTATTTCAAAATTATTGAGCGGGACTTATCAAAATGCTGTTTTAGCAGCGAAAATGATTGATATGGAAGTTATCGTTTACGATTCATTATCATTGACTTACGTTGAAGCCTTAATGGCGATGACAGCTAAAAAAATGGCAGATGAGAAAAAAACAGCTGAAGAAATCCTGACACAACTAGATAAAATTCGCGATAATAATCATGTGTATATCACTGTTGATACCTTAAAGTATTTAATTAAAAACGGACGCCTATCAGGAGTTGCCGGAGCTTTAGGTTCACTTTTAAAGTTACGTCCGTTATTGCATTTGAGCAAAGAAGGCAAAGTAGATACTATTGCAAAAATCAGAACTACTGCTAAAGCAAGAGAAGAATTGAAACAAAGAATCTTAAGCGAAGTTCAAGGGAAAGACGTAATAACGTTTATCGTTTATACCAACAATATGGCAGAAATGTTAGACTTAAAAGATGAGCTTGAAGAATCAGGTTTAAAGAACGTATTACTTATTCCATTAACACCTGTTGTTGGTTGTCACGCCGGACCAGGAACCATGGGGGTAGGATATATTGAAAAAGTATAGCCGTCATGAGGCTAGAGAGATAATTAATGAACTTCTTGTGGAAATATTTAACCGTATTCTCGCTATTGAAGGTCAAAACCTTAAAGATAAGGGGATAAAACTCTCAATGAGTGAAGTTCATGTTCTTGAAGCTATTGAATTGTCAGAAGAACCAATTATGTCCAATATTGCTAAACGATTGGGAATAACAATCGGCTCTTTGACAACGGCAATTAACACTTTGTATCAAAAAGGCTATGTTTCTCGAGATCGTGATGCAGAAGACCGCAGAAAAGTAATGGTGGGTCTGACGACTAAGGCAATTGAAGTTTTGGATGAGCACGATGCTTTTCATAAAGAAATGATTGATTCAATCTTTGAGGATTTAGAATTAGAAAAAGATCAACTTCTAATAGAATCTTTAGAAAAACTCTCTACTTATTTCAAAAAATAGATAAAAAAAATAGCGGAAGATTCCGCTATTTTTTTAAATTAGTCAGCGATTATGATACAATCAACTGGACAGTTTACTTCACAAACTCCGCAATCGATGCAAGCATCTTGGTCGATAACGTAAATATCCCCTTCGGCAATACAATCAACTGGGCAATTTTCTTTACAGGTACCACAAGCAATACAAGTATCTAAGATAACTCTAGGCATTTTTTTCCTCCTTAAAAAGACCTTTTTTATACATATATATATTAACAATCTTTTAGGTTTTTGTAAATAATAAATCTTAAAAATACATTGTAAAATTATTTCCTTGAAATCAAGGGTTTTATTTGATAAAATATCATTGTTATCTAAAGGAGTGTGTGAATGATGATGGATATTGCGATTTGGTTATTTATTGTATTATTAGTTGTAGCAATATTAGCTGGTGCAATTGGAGGATTTTTCTTTGCAAGAAAATATTTTAAAAATTATCTCGAAAAGAATCCGCCAATCAACGAACAAATGATTAGAGCTATGATGTCTCAGATGGGTCGTAAACCTTCTGAAAAACAAGTTAGACAAGTTATGGCTTCAATGAAACAAGCAAAATAAAAATGGTCTCAGTCGAGACCATCTTTTTTTACCTTTTTTTTCTTAAATTCTATTTTATTTTCAGTGCCGTGGTAAATTCTTGCATAATTAGTTCGATGTTTAAATAAAATCAAAAGCATTAATAAGCCGGTCACAACTACATATAACAAATTGATGGTGTTAGGAATGACGCCAAAGGTATAAAGAACAAGTCCGGTAATGAAAATTGAGATCGTAACTAAAGTTGAAGCTAAAGAGGCATATTTTGAGATTAAGAGTGTGCCGATAAACACCGGTAGCAAAGCGATTGGTATCGGCCAGTAATAAAAGATCAGTAAACCAAATGAAGAAGCAACGCCTTTACCACCTTTAAATTTCATCCAAATCGGAAAAACGTGTCCAACTACAGCAACAGCTCCATAGATTAATGACGGAAACATCTCGGCTTGGATCCAGTCAGTATGACGGATAATTAATACAAACAAACCGCTCTTTAAGGTATCGAGGACTAAAACGGCGACGCCGATTACTGCGCCGAAAACTCTAAAAGCATTTGTGGTGCCTAAATTGCCACTACCTTTTTTTCTAATGTCATCTTTTTTTATGTATTTTCCTAATAAATATGAGAAAGGGATGGACCCCACTAAATAAGCAATTAATATAAATATGTACTTAGTCATCGAAAACCTCCTGATTCTTTGAAAATTATACCAAAAAAAAACGAAAAAATAAAGAAAAATCAAATAAAATTTGTTATAATGAATATAGGTTTAACAAGGAGCATGATTATGGCAATCAAAGACAAAAAATATGATTCAGAATCGTTACAAATTCTTGAAGGCTTAGAAGCTGTTAGAAAAAGACCGGGGATGTACGTGGGGTCTACTGACGCTAGAGGCCTTCATCATTTAGTATGGGAAATTATTGATAACTCAATTGATGAAGTTTTGGCAGGATATGGAACTTTTATTAAAGTTGAGGTCAAAGAAGATAATTCAGTTTTAGTAACTGATGACGGCAGAGGAATGCCAGTTGATATGCATTCATCCGGGATAACTGGTGTAGAGGTTATCTTCACTAAACTTCATGCAGGCGGAAAGTTTTCTGCGGATGGCGCTTATAAAGTTGCTGGAGGGTTGCATGGTGTTGGAGCTTCAGTTGTTAATGCTTTAAGCGAGTTTTTACAAGTTAGCATTCACCGTAACGGAAAAATTTATCAGATGCGCTTTGAAAACGGCGGCAAGAAAGTTCAAGACTTGGTTGTGGTAGGCGAAACGAGAAAAACGGGAACTGAAGTCTGGTTTAAACCAGATCAAAAAGTTTTTTCTAGTACTTTGTTTAATTATCAAACACTTGAGGAAAGAATTAGAGAAAGCGCCTTTTTAATTAAAGGTTTAAAAATGCAATTAATTGATAACCGTTCAAAACAAAGACAGACCTTTGTTTTTGAAAAAGGTATCAAAGAATATATTCATTATATCAATAAAGGTAAAGGCGCTTTACATGAGCCGGTTTATTTTCATGGAACCCAATCTAAGATTGAAGTCGAGGTGGCCTTTGGTTTTACCAAAGCTTTTAACGAAAATATTATTTCATTTGTCAATAACGTAAGAACTAAAGATGGCGGAACTCATGAAACGGGGTTTAAGTCAGCTTTTACAAAAATTTTCAACGACTATGGTCGAAGAATGAATCTGATCAAAGAACGCGATGATTCACTCGAAGGCACTCATGTTCGCGAAGGGTTAACAGCGATTATCTCAATTAGGATTCCTGAAGATTTATTACAATTTGAAGGCCAAACTAAGAACAAGTTAGGTTCGCCAGAAGCACGTCCCGCCGTTGAAGCGATCGTCGCTGATAAACTGAACATTTATTTAACTGAAAACCCTAAAGTTGCCAGCAGCCTAATTGAAAAAGCAGTTGATGCTAGGAATGCTTGGGAAGCCGCAAGAAAAGCAAGAGACGACGCGAGGCTAGTTAAAAAAATTAAAAAGAAAGAAACGATTCTTTCTGGAAAATTAGCTCCTGCAAGTTCTAAAAACGCTGAAATTAAAGAATTATTTCTCGTCGAAGGTGATTCCGCTGGCGGTTCAGCTAAGCAAGGTCGCGATCGCGTTTTTCAAGCGATCTTACCGCTTAGAGGTAAGGTAATTAACTCGGAAAAACAAAGAATGGAAGAAGTGTTTAAAAACGAAGAAATTTCAACGATTATTTCAACGATTGGCGCGGGAATCGGCAGTGAGTTTGATGTCAGCAAATCTAATTATCATAAAGTAATTATTATGACTGACGCCGATACCGACGGTGCGCATATTCAAGTCTTGTTGATAACCTTCTTCTTTAGATACATGCCAGAATTAATCCTAGCAGGTAAATTATATTTGGCGCAACCGCCTTTATATAAGATAACTTCAAGTAGAAATGAAGCGATTTACGCTTGGGATGAAGAGCAACGAGAAAGCATTTGTCAAAAATTTAAAACTTATTCGATTCAAAGATATAAAGGTTTAGGGGAAATGAACTCCGGTCAACTTTGGGAAACTACCATGAATCCAAAATCCAGAACTTTAATTCAAGTGAGAATCGAAGATTTAGCCGAAGCAGATTTAAGAATATCTGTACTTATGGGCGATAAAGTAGAACCGAGAAAAGAATGGATTGACAATAATGTCTCCTTTGAAAACGAAGATGATGATTTTATGATTGAAGGTGTTATTGGTGGCTAAATCGGTAAAAAATAAAATAGATGAATATTTAGAAGAAAAAATTATTCCTATAAATCTTGAAGAAATCGTTGGTGATCGCTTTGGCAGATATTCCAAATACATCATTCAAGATCGTGCACTTCCTGACGTTAGAGATGGTTTAAAGCCAGTCCAAAGAAGAATTCTCTTTGCGATGAATGAACTGGGCATGGGGTCAAACAAACCGTTTAAGAAATCGGCGAGAATCGTCGGTGAAGTAATCGGTAAGTATCATCCTCACGGTGATACTAGTGTTTATGACGCTATGGTGAGAATGTCACAGCACTGGAAGATGGGTACGCTTTTAATCGATATGCACGGAAATAATGGGTCAGTCGATAATGACCCAGCTGCGGCAATGCGTTATACCGAAGCGAGACTTACGGTTTTTGCTGAAGCTTTATTAAAAGACATTAATAAGAAAACCGTAAATTTTATTCCTAACTTTGATGATTGTGAACTTGAACCGGTAGTTTTACCGGCGAAATTTCCTAATCTTTTAGTTAACGGTGGCCAAGGAATGGCAACCGGTTATGCGACAAATATTCCACCTCACAACTTAAGCGAGGTTTTAAGAGCGACAATTCACAAAATCAAACATCCTCAAGCTGACATTGATGAATTATTAGAAATTATGCCTGGACCGGATTTTCCTACCGGAGCTATTGTTGAAGGCACAAAAGAAATTAAGAAAGCTTTTCAAACCGGCAAGGGAAAAATCATTATTAAGGCTAAAGCAGAAATAGAAGATACATCATTGGTTATCACCGAGATTCCTTATGAGGTTAATAAAGCAGATTTGGTTAGAAAAATTGATGAAATTAGAATCCAAAAGAAAATTGACGGAATCTTAGAAGTTAATGATTTATCTGATCGCGACGGAATAAGAATTTCAATCAAGTTAAAAAAAGAAATTCCCTCAGAAGTTGTTTTGGCTTACCTTTATAAGAATACTGATTTAAGTGTTGCTTATAATTACAATATCGTGGCAATTTGTCAAAGAAGCCCGAAATTATTGTCTTTAGAGGATATTTTAAACGAATATATTCAACATCAAAAAGATATGATTCGCAACCGCTCAAATTATGAACTTACCCAAACAGAAAAACGTAAACACATCGTTTTGGGATTTTTAAAAATGGTCAGTATCTTGGATGAAGTAATTGCGATGATCAGAGAATCAATGGGCAAAAAAGATGCGATTAATAAATTGATGGAAAAGTTTGAGTTTTCTGAAACTCAAGCGGATGCAATTGTTTCATTACAATTATATCGCTTATCAACAACTGATGTTACGCAGATGCGCAAAGAGTCTCAAGAATTAAGTTTTACTATTAATCGTCTCCAAAAGATTTTAACTAATGAATTGGAGTTGGAAAATGCTGTTGTCCAAGAACTACAAGAGATTTTGGATAATTATCCTTCACCAAGAAGAACAGTAATCAGCGGTCAAATTCAAAAAGTGGAAATTGACGAACAAGAATTAATTGAAAATGAAAATGTAATGTTTGTCATCTCAAAAGATGGTTATATTAAACGTTCTTCTTTCAAATCCTATCAGGCAACGATAACCGAAACTGGCTTAAAAGATGGGGATATGGTATTAAAGAAATCAGAAGTCAATACGAGAGAAACTTTATTGTTTTTCACTAATTACGGTAACTTTATCGCTTTACCAGTCTATAAAATCCCTGATTTAAAGTGGAAAGATTTAGGCGATTTTATTGGTAATTATGCTCAACTTATGGATAAAGAATCGGTAATCGATTATTTAGTGATTGATGAGTTCGATGATAAACGCGATATTTTAGTTGCTAATCAAGACGGTCAAATCAAGAGGATTCTGCTGAATGAATTCCAAAAATCTCGAATTAATCGGACCTTCAATGTCTTGCCGGCGAATCGATTAAACCAACTGGTGAGTGTGGATTTGCGCGAAGAATATGATCGTGATATTACTTTAGTATCAGAAAACGGATATGTGCTTAAGTATGAGTTAGATGAGGTGCCTTTGCAATCTTTGAACGCTAAGGGAGTCAAAGGGATAAATCTTAGGGATGATAATTTAGTAGGCGCAAAGTTTACTACAAGAATCAATAAAGATGAAGTGTTGATGTTGACTAATCGCGGCGGATTAAAACGCGAGTTTGTCGCTAACATCGACTTTAGTCATCGTCCGGCAAAAGGTAAGCGGTATTTAAAAACGGTCAAGAGCAACCCTTATCAAATTGTCAGTATGGCTTGTGAGAACGTCTTTAGGTTAAAGGAAGTATTAACGATTAGATTGTTAGCAAAAAAACGTGATTTAAGTTTTCCAGCAGTAGAAATTCAACCGGATCGTTATGAAAATGGTATTCCTTATCTTGATAAAGTTGACCAACCATTTAGACTGATGTTAGAGATTGATAATTATAATTTGAACAAACAAATCTTACTAAGCCTAATTGATAACGATGAAGTTGTAGAAGTAGATGAGTCTGATGAAATGATGAGTGAGCTAGAAAAAATAATTTCAAGCACAAAAGTTTCAGAAGAAGATGATTATAGCGATGATGAAATTGAAGAAGTTGAAAGAGATTATGACGATGATGCTGAAGATGACGAAGACGAAGAAGATGATGATTTAGATGATAACGTTGTTCAGCAAACCTTATTTTAGATAGGATGGTTTTATGAAGAAAATATTTTTAGTGATGATACTCAGTTTATTCCTGGTGGGTTGTAATTTCGCTGCCGAACAAACGACGGCTGAACCGCAGGTTATCGATACAGAAAATTTCATCGAGATTTCCTCTGTCGATGACTTAAAGAATATCGAAATGAATAAATCATATATTTTAACCCAAAATCTTGATTTATCTGGTTTAGAGTGGGAGCCATTAGGCAGTTATAACCAACCTTATTTAGGCGTTTTTGATGGCAATAATTATACCATATCAAATTTGAGCATTACTCAGAAAAATACCGATATCAATGGGCTTTTTACCTTTGTAAAAGGTGATGTTAAAAACTTAATCATCAGTAATTTTAACATCGCTTATCAAACTAATAATCTGAGCTTTATCGGTGGATTAGCAGGAATTATCGAAGGCAGCGTGGAAAATGTTAAGGTTAGTGGCGCAATTGACGTGACGAGTACTGAAAGCAACGTCTTTGCTGGGCTTTTGGCAGGTACTAGTCAAAAACAAGTTAACCTCTATCAAAAAGCCGAAGATTTTGTGCCTGCAACTATCGCAAATGTGGAAGCAGAAGGCGAAATTAACGTCACTGCTAATAAAATTGCTTTTGTAGGTGGGCTGTTAGGAAAAAACTTTAATACGATTGTCAAAGATAATTACGTTGAAACAATACTAACTGTCACAACCGAAGAAAGCTCAGCTTTTGTAGGTGGGTTAATCGGCCATAACTATCAAGGTGTCGCTAGCGGTTATGAAGATAATCGGATTGCTAAGAATCTTTTTGTTCAAAATAATCTCGTTAAAAGTGAAATTAATGTTGTGGCTACAACATTAAAAGCCTATGTTGGCGGGTTAGTTGGCTACAATTACTTTGGTGACTTAAAAGATAATTTTGTTTTAACCGCAATCGAAGCTGAAGGCGATTATGGCTATTGGTCTTTGTTTGTCGGCGAGAACTGGAATAGCGATTTCACTGATAATGTCGTTGCAGGTGAACTAACAGGAACACCAACCCACGAAATCGAGCAAATCAGCACTGCTTTTACTGGTCGGGTATTTGGCATTAGCGCGATTACTAATTCTTACTTTAGCAGCAGTAATGATTTTTCGGACAGTGAAGGCAAGGTAAATCAAGAATTGCTTCTTGATCAAGATTGGTTTATCGATACATTAGGCTGGGAGCTTGATTTTATCAACCGCATCATCCAACTACAATCGCAATGAAAGGAATGAAATTATGAGGTGTCTAGATCGAATAAAACTGAATTTGGTCACTCATGAGGTTTTGCTCAAAACTACAAATTTATACTATGAAATGGGGAAAAATCACTATTATAAACAATTGTTTAAAGCTGATTTAGACCATATCAAATTAGAAGTTGCTCATAAAAACGCTGAGAGTTTTTTTAAGCTGTTTTTTAGTGATTTTCAAGTTCGTGATAGCCGCTTTAGAACCTTATTACTCGACTCCTCAACCCCAAAGAATCAATCAGAACACTTATACCGAAACATCGTAGACGTGTTTCGAAAAATTCATGTTGAGAGTGGCGAGCCATTTAATCTGTTATTAGGAGAAATCCAAGATTTAACGCGGATTCTATTTAATAATGTTTTACCGCCGGAAAAACTAAAATACCGCTCAACTGGCAAGAAAAAAGGGATGCTAATCTCGGAGTCTTCATCGATGAGAGAAGAGCTTGAAGCCTATCTTGAAGCGATAAATAAAAACGACCGAAAGAAAGAAATTGAACCGGTTTTCCTCTATGTCAACTTCTTGGTTGATTTCATTAATATGGAAGTCTTTAACATGCCTTATAATGAAAGTTTGGGAATCTTAATTTTTTATATTTTGATTTTAGAAAACAATTTTGATGCTGCAAATTATGTATCTTTTTTTGCTAAACTGCTTTATTATAAACAAGATTATCAAGATATAATTAGATTAGTCAAAATGCAAAGCGAGCAAGATGTCCCGAATTTAATGCCGCTGATGCGTTTCTTTATCAATATTTTCAATACCATGTATGGAGATTTAGAAGAATTTTCTCGGGATTATAAATATGATCAAGATTTGGCAATCAACAAAACCGATTATATTGAAAATACCATCTTGAAATTACCAGAAGTTTTTTCGAAGGCAGACATTAGAAAAAAACATCCTTCAGTATCTGATTCGACCATTAACCGTACCTTAAGCAGGTTACAAGAAGATAATATCATCCGCTCGATCGGTTCTGGTAGAAGCGCTAAATGGGTTAGGATTGTCGCCAAGGATAAAAAGGTTAAATTTGAAGGACAAATCATGATGGATTTAGGTGATAAAAAATGAATGAAGCAGTAAAAAAAATAATTGCGATGGCTTTGGCAGAAGATATACCTAACCAAGATATCTCAAGTGAATACTTGTTTACCGATGAAACAGCTTTCGGCAGATTCATCGCTAAAGAAGCGGGAGTAATCTCGGGGATGTTAGTCTGTAAAGAAGTGTTTTTTCAAATAGATCCTACCTTAGAATTCAATATCATTAGAAATGATAGTGAAGTGGTTCAAAAAGGTGAAATTATCGCTACGGTAAAAGGTTTGACAAAATCAATTTTAGCCGCGGAAAGAGTAGGCCTTAATTTTTTACAGAGAATGTCGGGAATTGCGACGATGACCAAAGCCTTTGTCGATCAATGTCAAGGCTCGCAAACAAAAATTCTTGACACGAGAAAAACCACACCTTTATTAAGAGCTTTGGAAAAACAAGCCGTTATTCATGGCGGCGGAATGAATCACCGTATGAATCTTTCAGATATGGTTATGCTTAAGGATAATCATCTGCACGCAGCTAAATCTATTATTGCTGCTGTAGATAAAGTCAGAGAAAATTTAGGTAAAGCTTATAAAATTGAGGTCGAAGTTGAAAATCTCGAACAATTTCATGAAGCTTTGCAAAGCGATTGCGATATTATCATGTTGGATAATATGAGCAATGAGGATATGAGTAAATGCGTGCAACTAAACCAAGGCAAAAAAATGTTGGAAGCAAGCGGCAATATGACGCTTGAGCGCATTAGGTCGGTCGCTCAGACTGGTGTCGATTTCATCAGTGTTGGTGGCTTAACCCATTCCTATAAATCAATGGACATCAGTTTGAAATTTTAAAGCTTTAGATAGGGGTTAGTAATTTTGATAAAAGGCAAATACATTTGGAAAATACCAGAAAAAGGCATTGTAAGTGATAATGAAATTTTTAAGGTTTTACTAGAAAACCGAAAAATTCGAGATTATGAAACTTTCTTCTCGATGGGAAAAGAAAAGTTGCATAATCCCTTCTTGCTCAATGATATGGAAAAAGCCGTCAACCGAATAAGAACCGCAATTCAAAATCAAGAAAAGATTATGATTTTTGGTGATTATGATTGTGATGGCATCAGTTCAATAGCACTGCTTTTTCGTGCTTTAACCAAAGCTGGAGCTTTGGTTGATTATGATTTACCTGACCGTTTTTCTGAAGGTTACGGTTTGAATGAAAGAGCTGTAAAAGATATTATTTCGAGCGCTGTCAAATTAGTGATTACCGTTGATAACGGCATCACTTGCGTTGATGAAGTCAAAGCGCTTTCTGACGCCGGCATTGACACGATTATTACCGATCATCATGAACCGGGTGAGATTTTACCTCAAGCCTTTGCCATTGTCCATCCAAAGTTAAGTCCTAACTATCCTTTTAAGGAAATCGCTGGCGTTATGGTTGCTTATAAGCTTGCCTCAGCGCTTACCAGTGATTACTTGGATGAGTTGATTGATTTGGCAATGGTTGGCACAATTGCCGATTTAATGCCTTTAGAAAACGAAAATCAAGCGATGGTGAACTTAGGAATTGAAAGAATTAAAACAACTACTAATATCGGTTTGCGCAAATTAATTAGTTTCAGTAATTTAGATATTATCAACGTCACTGCAATTGCTTTTAAGATTGCGCCTAAAATTAATAGCAGCGGTCGCTTAAACAAAGCTAAAGAAGCAGTTGAGTTATTAATTACCGAAGATATCAAGCGTGCCAATGAGTTAATTCTTGATATCGAAAAAAATCATCATCTCCGCAAACAGTTGACCGAAGAAGCTTTTCTTGTCTGCGAGGAATTAGTTAATCCTGATGATTTAGTATTGGTAGTGGCTTCTGAGAAACTACACGAAGGGGTTATCGGAATTTGTGCCCAAAGGTTAGTAGAAAAATATCAAAAATCGACGATAGTAATCACTATTGATAAAGACCATAACGCCAAAGGCTCAGCTAGATCGTTTGGCGATGCCAACATTTTGGAAATGCTCAACCAAAACTCCGAGTTCATCGATCGTTATGGCGGTCATTCTCAAGCTTGCGGGTTACAGCTAAGTGTGGAAAATATTGAGAAGTTGAGAAATGGATTAAATCATTTGCATGTCAGTGAAGTTAATCCCGTCTTAAAGGCCGATATGGAAATCTATTTACCTGATATCAAAGTTGAAACAATCAAGAATATTCAAGATAAATCATTTTTTACCGCAACTTATATCATGAGAAACTTGCGCGTTGCTAAAAAGCAAATTCTTAAAGTTAAACACACAAAATTAACTTTAGAAATCGACGGATATTTCTTCGATGCTCTTGACTTCAATAACTTAGAGTTTTATTATAATCTTAATCTTGGCGATCGAGTCGATATCTGTGGCGGGTTAAACATCAATAGTTACCGAAATAAAGACCACTTGCAAATTATGATTAAAGATATTAAAACAGATGAGTTTCAAGTTTATGATTATCGCAATAGTTATGATCAAAACCTTGATAATCTCTATGAATATATTGTGCATTACTCCGATGATTTCGTTATCGAGAATGACGATTACTTAAAAAAAATCACTCAAGATAAGGCGATTGCGCTTTTACCGAAAACTAAAAAATATAATTTAAATCAAATTGTTGATCGCGTGGAGTTAGGTAAAATTTATCGGTATTTAGAAAAGTTAAAGACTTTTAAACTCAGCGATATAAACCAGGAAAAGTTCGACGAGTTTACTCTAAACACCGCTTTGGGAATTTTCTTAGAGCTAGGATTGATTACTTTAAATGAAAATCGCTATCAAATTAAACTTAATTCTGTTAAAATTGACTTAAATTCCTCAAAGATTTATCAAAAGACCTTAGAGAAATATCATCATATTACCTATGTTTATCAAAATGATTTACCGAAACTAAAAACCTATTTTATGCAAATATTGGAGGAATAAAAATGAAATATCCGGATTATATTAAAAATGTTCCAAACTTCCCGATTGCTGGCATCCAATTTAAAGACATTACACCGCTGATTGGCGACGGTGATGCTTTTAGAGCAGCAATTGATGAATTAACAGCTTTTTCGAAAGAATTAAATACTAATAAAGTCATCGGCCCAGACGCTAGAGGTTTCATCATCGGAGCCCCAGTGGCTTATGCTTTAAAAGCCGCTTTTATTCCTGTGAGAAAACCAGGAAAATTACCTCGCGAAGTAATTACCTATGACTATGAACTTGAATATGGTAAAAATACTCTATGTATGCATAAAGACGCGATAAAAAAAGGTGATCGAGTAGTAATTATTGATGATCTTTTAGCTACTGGTGGAACTATGGAAGCGACAATTAAACTCGTTGAAACCGCTGGGGGAACAGTTGTCGGTTTAGGTTTTATGATTGAGTTAGTTGCTTTAAAAGGCAGAGAAAAATTACAGGATTTTCCGATTAAAGTTTTAATGCAATATTAAGGAGAACATTTGTGCCTGAAACAGATTATTTTAAGCCCTTATTAAGAGAGTTAAGTAAATATCTTTCGCAACCTAAGCACCTAGATTTTATTAGGAGCGCTTTTGACTATGCGGAATCAAAACACCAAGGGCAATTAAGAAAATCTGGAGAACCATATATCGTCCATCCTCGTGATGTTGCGATCACTTTAGCAGAATATCAAGTTGATCCCAATACTGTCGTTGCCGGATTATTGCATGATATTATCGAAGATACGGAAACTGATTATAACGAAATAAAAGAGTTGTTTGGCGAAGAAGTTGCCGATATTGTAGAAGGTTTAACTAAATTAGAGCAATTGCATTACCAAGGCACAAAAGCTGCTCAACAAGTTAAAAACCATCAAAAAATGGTTTTAGCGATGGCAAGAGATATCCGAGTTATATTTGTTAAACTCGCTGACAGACTTAATAATATGCGGACCTTATCATTTTTAGATGACGAAAGAAGAACTAGAATATCCAGAGAAACCCTAGATATTTTTGCGCCAATTGCGCATCGTTTAGGGATGTACCGCTTAAAAGCCGAATTAGAGGATTTATCTTTTAAGTATCTCTACCCTTTTGAATATCAAAAGATTGCTAAATTATTAAGAGATAAAAAAGGTAGTCGTGAATACGACGTTGAACAAATGAAACAGTCTTTGGCTAAACTTTTAGCTGAAGAGAAATTTGATTTTGATGTGAAGGGAAGAATTAAAAACATTCATTCCGTTTATAATAAAATGAAAGTTAAAAGAATTGATTTTGAAGAAATTCATGATCTTTTAGCTTTGAGAATAATCGTTAATTCAATCAGTGACTGTTATAAGGCGATTGGAATTGTCCATTCGCGCTTTATTCCTGTTCCTGGTCGCTTTAAGGATTATATCGCCATGCCAAAACCGAATATGTACCAATCCTTACATACGACAGTTGTCAATAAAGGCAAAATCTTTGAAATTCAAATTAGAACTAAAGAAATGGATGAAATTGCGGAAAAAGGGGTTGCGGCACACTGGGCTTACAAAGAAGCTAAGGGTGCAACAAGCCGTAAGAATATTGAGGATATTGTTTCTTCAAAATTGAGATGGTACTCAGAATTGGTTAAATATACCGAAGAATCTAATACTGATGAAGAAATCTTAGATATCTTCACTGATGATATCTTGAAAGCCAACGTTTATGTCTTTACGCCTAAGGGAGAAATTATTGACTTAACCGCCGGCGCGACACCTTTGGATTTTGCTTTTAGAATCCATACCAAAATTGGTGAAAAAACTGTTGGTGCGATTGTAAACGGAAAAATCAGACCTTTAGACTACACTTTAAAAACTGGAGATTTGGTTGAAATCAAGACTTCACCAAACTCTGTTGGTCCTAACGATAACTGGCTGAAAATTGCTAAAACGTCGAATGCAAGAAGTAAGATTAAAAACTTCTTAAATAAACAAAGGCGCGAGTTTTTAATTGAAAAAGGGAAAGAAGAAATGGATCGAGAAATAGCGAACAGGCATTTAGCTATTACTCTAACCGATAAAGAAGCAATAAAGTTTTTTGAGAATAAAGGCGTAAAATCACTAGATGACCTTTATTATGAAATTGGTAAAAACGTGATTTCGCCAATAGGCGCAACCAATGTGATTATTGGTAAACCGGAAGTTACCGAACAAGATTTAATTGATAAATATTCTAAAGAACAAGATGAAAAGAAACAGCGTTACCTTCATTCCGATATCAACGTGATTGTTGAGGGTCTTGATAAACCTTCGGTAAAATTAGGCAATTGTTGCAACCCGATTTTGGGGGATGAAATCCTTGGTTATATTACCAAGAGTTATGGAATCGTAGTTCACCGTAAAGAATGTAAAAATGTTGAAAACTTTGATGAAAATCGTTTGATTGAAGTATTTTGGGGAAATAATATCACTAAGAAATATGTGACTAATATAAAAATTGGTGTCCAAAATCGCGATAATATCTTAGCGGAAATCATCAACGCTGCGACGTCTTCTAAAGCGAAAATCGTTCAAGTCTCCGCCCAATCTAACGAGATCAAGGAAGGTACGATTAGAATGAAAATCGAAATTGGCAGCGTCCTGGAACTTGATAATGTTGTTGCTAATATTCAAAAGGTAAAGAACGTTTATTCAATTGAGAGGTTAGGCTAATGAAAGTTGTCGTTCAAAGAGTTAAAGCTGCGAGTGTCTCAGTAAATAACCAACTGGTTTCGGAAATCGGTTTAGGCTTTTTATTGTTAGTCGGCTTTACTGAAGGTGACGGGCTTAAACAAATTGAATATATGGCGAGAAAGATTGCGCGTTTACGCATCTTCGCAGATGAGAATCAACAGTTAAACTTAGATATTAAAGAAGTCGGTGGCAGTATTTTATCGATTTCTCAATTCACAGTTTACGGAGACACAGTCAAAAGTAATCGTCCAAGTTTTACCAAAGCTTTAGCTTATCAACAGGCAGAAGAACTCTATCTAAAGTTCAATGAAATTTTAAGAAAAGAATATAATTTGCCAGTTAAGGAAGGTCTTTTTGGTGAAGAGATGGAAATTTCGCTAATCAATCATGGACCAGTAACGATAATAATCGAAAAAGATTAGTTAATCCTATTTGACTAAACTTAAAAAATCTAATATAATAACTATATATAAATCAGGAGGAAATTATGGAAAAGAAAGAAAAAGTCTTTGTTAAGATAAAAGAAATGATCGTCCAAGAATTAGGTGTAAAACCAGAGGTAGTTACTATGGATGCTGGTTTAGCTGAAGATTTTGGTGCAGATTCTCTAGATGCATTAGAATTATTCAATCAAATAGAAAGCGAGTTTTTAATTACCATTTCCGATGAAGCGGCTACAGATATGAAAGATGTTAAGGACTTGGTTGATTATGTTACTAATCAAGTTAGCGACAGTTATTTTGACTAAAAAGTAACCAATAACTTGAATGGATATCGTCCTTTTATAAAAAGGGCGATTTTTTAAAAAAAGGAGTAGTTGTAAATGATTAGAAAAATTAAAGGAACATATGATATTTTACCCGATGAAATCGGCAAGTGGCACGAGTTAGAAGCAGTTATTCGCAATGTTTCTAAGTTATTTAATTTCCAAGAAATCAGAACCCCGATGTTTGAAGCTTCGGAGCTTTTTCATCGTTCAGTAGGTGAAACTACTGATATTGTAAAAAAAGAAACCTATGACTTTGAAGATCGCGGTAAAAGAATGAATACCTTAAGACCGGAAGGAACTGCTAGTGTGGTCAGGAGTGTAATTGAAAACAAGTTATACGCTGATCCTAATCTGCCGTTAAAGCTTTATTATTACGGGCCAATGTTCCGTTACGAAAGACCACAAAAAGGCCGTCAGCGACAATTTCATCAGTTTGGTGCTGAGATTATCGGTTCTGATTCACCTTTAGTAGATGCTGAAGTAATCAATTTCGCTGCGACTTTTTTAGAAGCGCTTAAAATAAAAAACATCAATATCAGAATTAACACTTTAGGCGACGCTGAATCTAAGGAAGAATATCAAAAAGCTTTAAATGAATATTTGGAAAAAAACATTCAACACCTTTGTGATGATTGCAATCGACGCTATCAAGAAAATCCTTTGCGCGTTTTGGATTGCAAAGTTGATAAAGGCAGCGAAACTTTAATTAATGCTCCAAAACCAATCAATTATTTATCTGATAAAGCCAAGATTCATTTTGATCAAGTTACCATGGCTTTGGATAGTTTAGGCTTAGATTATCAAATTGACGAAAATCTCGTGAGAGGCTTAGATTATTATACCCACACGGTTTTTGAAATCGACAGTGATTTAGAAACTTTAGGGGCGCAATCGACCTTAGTCGGTGGCGGTAGATATAATAATTTATACGCTTCATTAGCAGGGCCGGATCTTCCCGCTATGGGTTTTGCCTTTGGTGTGGAGAGATTACTGCTAGCCTTAGAGGCTATCAACCAAGAGCCGGTTAATGATTATATCCATTGCTATTTCATCAACCTCAGCGACATCTTCCAAACAGATGCTTTAAAGATCATCAATGACTTGCGTCACGGAGGTTTGATTGTCGATTATGATTTCTTCAATAAAAACCTGAAAGCGCAGTTTAAACAAGCTGATCGTTTGAATCCTGTTTATCTATTGATTTATGGTGATGAAGAAGCGAAAAAACAAGTTGTTAATGTAAAACGTCAAGATACCAAAGAACAAGTAGAAGTTGATGTCAACAATCTCTATCAGTATTTAATTAACGGAATTTCCAACCGCAATTGCGGCGGTGGCTGCGATTCTTGTGATGGCTGTTAATTTATTGATTAAGTGTTTATAAATCGCGCTTTCGTGATATAATTATCTTTAGGAGTTGGTGAAATGAAAAAAAGACCTGTATCTGATGAATCCTTAAATCGCATTATCAAATATATGGGTATAATATTCTTAGGTTTTGGTATTATGCTTTTAGCCATTCAATTTTCTAGTTTTTGGGGTTGGATACTCAATGCTATTAAAGCCGTTATCGTTCCCGTAGGACTAGCTTATTTAGGCGCGTTAATTATCTTTCCTTTGGTAAAATTCCTGGAAAAAAAGGGAGTTGGCCCAAGGTTTTTCTCTTTAGGGATTGTTTTTGTCTTAAGTGTCGGGTTAATTTTCTCAGCGTTTTATTTTCTCACCCCTTTAATTGTTAATGAAATTAAAAATTTCTTCACCGATGATTTCCAAGTAATCGTCAACTATATCAACAATGATTTGCGCGATGAGTTTATCTTAGGTACCGATCTTTATGATAAAATCTTCGAGTATGTCAATGAAACAAATATTATTAGCGAGACTTTAGATGCTTTTGTGCCGCGTTTAATCGCTACTGTCACGAACTCGCTCTTGCCGCTACTTACTGCTTTTGCACTCTTGCCAATTTTATTGATATTTTACTTGAATGATTATGAATCCATTAGTGAAAACATCAGAACAATCATTCCGCCGCGACACGAAAAAAATGTCGCTGAACTTGGCTCTAGATTAAATCAAACTGTCGGAGCGTATTTAAGAGGACAATTGATTTTAATGATTGCTTTAGGCGCAGTTGCGACCATTGTTTATAAATTGATCGGCTTGAAATATTACTTCTTGTTTGGCTTTTTGGTTGGTGTGACCAATATCATTCCTTACTTCGGGATGATCATTGCAGCTGTACCACCAATTATCTATACCTTCATCGCTACAAGCGGTCCCGGACCTTTGCTGGTTTTAGGCGTCAATGTTGTCTTGCAGTTCTTTGAAGGAAATATCTTCCAACCATTGATTATGTCTCATCAATTATCAATTCATCCAATTGTGATTATAATTTCCATTCTATTCTTTGGTTCTTTGTTTGGGGCTTTAGGGGTAATATTTGCCTCACCAATCGCCGCATCAATCAGAGTAATTTATCGTTTCTTCTCTGATTTAAGAAAAGAAAAACTTAGGAATAGTTTAGCCGAGGCGACTGGTTCATGATAAAGAAAGTAAGACCTAAAATCTATTCTAAATATGAGATAAATTCAATTATGTTTTACGGAACGATGATTTTATTTATGCCTTTAGTTTTGGTTTTTACTTACGTTTTTGATATTGAATACGTTTTGAATATCAACTCGTTTTTGTTCTACTTAATGATTTCTACCTTAGCACTAACTATTATCGGTTCCGTTTGGTTATTAATTAAAAAAGATCAACTGCAACGTCACGTTAAAGCGACTTATATGGTTGAATTTTATTATCTAGTCGCGATCACTGTTTTTGGTTTATTGGGCATTGTCGTGCTTTTTGATTATCTCGGCGGAAACCGCCAATATATCGCCAATATTCTAATTTTATTGGTAGCGGTATTTGTTTATATTCTTTTAAGATTAGGACGCAAGTTCTTTAATTTTGATTATCGAAAGAAAAAATGATGGCTGCTAAGCAGCCTTATTTTCTAGGAGTGTGAAAATGCAATTTGATCGTTTAGTAAATATGATAGGTAAAGAAAAATTTGCGGAATTAAAACAAAAACGCCTCATTGTTTTTGGTTTAGGTGGAGTCGGTTCTTTCGCTGCAGAAGCTTTGGTAAGAAGCGGAATTCAAACCGTATATGTGGTCGATTATGATCAAGTTGAAATCACCAATATCAATCGTCAGTTGATAGCTTTAAATTCAACCATCGGTGAGTATAAGGTAGATGTCTTTAAAAAACGGGCTTTGGATATCAATCCTAAATTAAAATGTGTCGCTTATAAAGTTAAGGCTGATCGCGATACGATTAAAGAAATTCTTGACCAAGGTTTTGATTATGTCTTAGACTGTGTTGACGATCTAAGCGCGAAATTCGAACTTGCTAAATACTGCAACGACAATCAGATAGATTTTTTAGCGGCAATGGGATTCGCTAACAAGTTCAAACCGGAACTAATCAAAATTGCCAAGTTAAATCAAACGCAAGTTTGTCCTCTGGCCAAAGCTTTGCGAAAAAAACTTAAATTAGCAGGCTACAGCATGAACTTCGAAGTCGTATACTCCGAAGAAAAACCCGCTGTTACTTTAGAAAAACATGTTTTAGGTTCAAATGCTTATTGCCCAAGTGCGGCCGGATTAATAATGGCTGCCCATGTAGTAAATAAACTGATAGGAGTAGTATAAGATGAAAAAAATAATTTTAGCTGGCGGCTGCTTTTGGGGAGTCGAGGCGTATTACGATAAAGTCAAAGGTGTCAAAGCAACTGAAGTAGGATATATTGACGGTGATTTTCCAAATCCGACTTATGAACAAGTTTGTAACGGCTCTAATCATGCTGAAGCTGTAAAAATTGAGTATGATGAAACTTTAGTACCGCTTGAGCGCTTATTAGAACATTTTTTTCAAATCGTCGACCCAACGACAATTAATCGTCAAGGAAATGATGTTGGTAAACAATATCGTTCAGCTATTTACTATTATAATGATGAAGATAAACTGATAATTAACGGCTATATTGAAAGAATCAAACCTGAATATACAAAGCCAATTAGAACTGAAGTTAAAGCGGTGATGGAATTTTATCCTGCTGAAAAATATCATCAAAAGTACTTAAAAAAGAACCCCTGTGGTTATTGCCATATTGACCTAAGTTTAGTAGATGAGATTGATAAAAAATATTTTGAATAAGAAAAAAATGTAAATAATCGAGGTGTAAACATATGAAAAGAAAAGACTATATTAGTTGGGACGAATACTTTATGGGTGTAGCACACCTATCAGCTATGCGTTCTAAAGACGATAGTTCTCAAGTTGGAGCTTGTATTGTAAATCAAAAGAACCGGATTGTCGGTATCGGTTATAACGGGTTTCCAATCGGTTGCGCGGATGATGAGTTACCTTGGGATAAAAGCGATAATTTTCTCGACTCAAAATATGCCTATGTGGTTCACGCTGAACCAAATGCAATTTTAAATTCATCGGTTGATTTAGAAGGATCAAGAATTTATGTAACGCTTTATCCTTGTAACGAATGCGCTAAACTTATTATTCAATCAGGGATTAAAGAAGTGATTTACCTAGAACATAAATATCCTGAAAATCCGATTTTTGAGGCTTCAAGAAGACTGTTTAATCTAGCAAAAATAAAGGTGAGACAACTAGAAAACTATAAATTGCGGGTGATTAAAGATGAATGAGTTAACTAACAAATTTTGGCCTTTCATCAGACTTTTAATTTTTCCTTATCTGTTTTTTATGTTTGTGCTTTTATATCCAATTGAATATTACGTTCACGCTCCTGGGGGCATAGTCGAAGTAGAAAGTTTAATAACCATCGAATATAATGAAGATAAAGTCATTGAAGGCTCAATTTCATCAACTTATATCATGTCGATTAATCGGCCAACATTTTTTCAGTTTATGATTAGTGAGTTTTCCGATTATACCTACTCAAATGTAATTACCGGCAGTTATTCCAATTATACGAATGAAGAAATTAATCAAATTAGTTATCTCGATAAAGCCACGAGCGTTGATGCTTCAATAATTGTCGCATACCAACAAGCTGGAATGATTAACTCGGAAATCATCATCGATTATTATCCAATCGTTTTAGTTTTTGGGAAAGCCCCATATCTCTCGCATTATAACGATATTAACTTCGGCGACGAATTTATCAAAATGATTGGTGACGGTGGCGTTGAAGTTGTCGATTTCTTGCAAATAGGTAATAATATCGGTGAAGCAACCGCTTATGAATTCACCTTTAAAAACAAAAATGGTGAATATACAAGAATTTTGGAACTAGATGAAGAAGAGAATAAATTTGGGATTACTTTTAAACGCTATCTTCTAGTTAATAAAGAAAACACTTTCCCCAACTATCAGGAAAGACCTTCGAATATCGGTGGTCCTAGTGGCGGGTTAATGCAAACCTTAGCGATTTATAACATGTTGGTTGAACAAGATGTAACCAAGGGCTTAAAAATCGCTGGTACTGGAACAATTAATTATGATGGTACTGTTGGTTATATCGGCGGCACTGAACAAAAAATTACCACTGCTTATTTAAATAAAGTTGATTTGTTCTTTATTCCTTTCCATGATCCAAACTATTATTATGATAATTATATGGAAGCCTTGAGAGCCTGTGAAAAATATGGAATCGACCCGACTGGTTGGTTAATTCCGGTCTCTTCTTTCGCTGATGTTCTTGACTATCTGAATGGGGTGGAATAATGATGAAAAAATATTTCTTGTTATGGCAAGACCTAAAAAAAGAATTTAGCAACAGTCAAATCATCGATGCTTTTTTTGGAGCGTTGCTTTATGACTTATTAATCGCAATTCCCGCTTTACTGGCAATGGCCCAAATCATCTCGATTTACATGTTTAGATTGACATTGTGGGTTGTATTAATTATAATCATTGTGATTTTATTAAATTTCTTATTGCATTATTGGTGGAAGAAGGCGCTCTACTTAAAGCACCCTGAGACCACTACTAATGTTAAGGCTTTGTTTTTAATTAACCAAATGATAATCAATGTCTTTATCGTGATTATCGGCTTGCTTTTTATCTTAGTAATTATCCCCGCGTTGATTGTGTAGGAGAAGAATATGACAAAATGGATTCTTTTTATTTTATTATTGTTAGGAATAGACCAAGGGACTAAAATCTGGGTTTCTTCCACCATGTCTCAAGGTGATACCATCCCTGTAATCAGGGATTTTTTCCATATAACTTATACTAGAAATACCGGAGTGTTATTTGGTGGTTTACAAGGAACTGCAGCTCAGTATTACTGGGTGTTTCTCATCTTCGCCGTAATTGCGGTAGGAGTTTTTGGATATATGTTCGTTAAAAGCGACTTTAAAGATAAAAGAACCTTTGTCTACCGTTTTGCCTTAAGTTTATTGATTGCGGGAACCTTAGGTAATGCGATTGATCGTTTGTTGCAAATCGATCATGCAGTCATCGACTTCATTGATTTTAACGGAATCTGGGCATATATATTTAATTTTGCCGATGTCTTCTTAAATGTGGGAATCTTCTTTTTCTTTATCGATATCTTCTTTTTAGAAAAGAAAAGAGTTGAAAACAATGGATGATTTATTTTTAGAATATCTTGTGGTTGAAACCGATGAATTAGACAGAATTGACCGGTTTTTGGCAGAACGAATTGAAAACTTAAGTCGTTCGACAATAAAGAAACTGATTATCGAAAACAAAGTCTTGGTTAATCAAAGACCGGTTAAAGCTAGTTACACTTTAAAAGTTGACGATTTAATTGAAGTAGTTGATGTTGAGCTGGTTGAAACCGAAATTCAACCGGTGGAGATGGATTTAGATATCGTCTATGAAGACGATGATGTGTTGGTTGTTAACAAACCTTCAGGCATGGTGGTTCATCCAGCCCCAGGCCATTATCAAGACACTTTGGTCAACGGTTTACTATGGCATATTAATCACCTCTCAAATATTAACGGTGAATTAAGACCCGGAATTGTTCACAGAATAGATAAGGATACCAGTGGGTTGTTAATGGTTGCAAAAAACAATTGGGCTCACGAGATTTTAGCTAGAGAATTGCAAGAAAAAAAGACAAAAAGAGAATATCTTGCCTTAGTTGAAGGAATTATTGTCAACAAGCGCGGAAGAATCGATGCGCCGATTGGCAGAGATAAAAACAATCGTTTGAAAATGGATGTTACCGGATCGGGTAAAGAAGCCATTACTAATTTTGAAGTTTTAGAAGTTTTTGATGATTCAACCTTAGTTAAATGCACTTTAGAAACAGGAAGAACCCATCAAATTAGAGTGCATATGCGCTATATTAATCACCCATTAGTCAATGATTTTGTTTATGGAACGGCAAAACCGAATGAGTTTGGACAATTTCTACATGCTCAAACCATTGGCTTTACTCACCCAAGAACTCACGAATGGTTGGAGTTCAGTTGTGACATACCCGAGTATTTTCAAGAATATTTAGAAAATAAAAGAATTAAAAACTTCGCTTAGTTTTTAATTCTTTTTTAATTTCATTAAGTTTTCGTAATTTTTAAAATTCAGTTTCGCAATTTTGGTAAAGATCTCCGGTCCGTACTTTAGCAAAATTACTTGAGCGATGGCATCAGTTGCGGGTCCCGCACCTTTAGGTAAGACGATGCCAATTTCTTGATTTAAACGATCGAACTCCAGTAAAAACTTATATCTAGCAATTATCGCCGCCACCGCCACAGCTTTATGAATTGATTCTGCTTGGGTTAAAAAATCAATATCTTTAATGCTTTCTTCACTCTGTAAGTAACCGAAGTAGTTGACCTCCGAACAGAATTTGTCTTGGATAATTTTTTGGTAATCGGGATGTTTATTTACTAACTTCTTTAAAGCATGATTGTGTAAATAGGCTTTAATCTTATTGAGATTGAAACCTTGTTTGGTTAATTCATTGTATTTTTCGTTATTGGTCACAAGCACGTGATGACTAATGCGATTAACTAACTTCTCCCCGATGATTCTAATCTGCTCGTCGGTAATCTTTTTTGAATCTTGGATATTTAAGTCCTCGAGAAATGGATAATCATCAGGCGTTACATAAGCAGCGCAAACAACTACCGGACCAAAAAAATCACCAGTCCCAACTTCATCGGAACCGATTACTCTTAATGAGAAATATTGATTGAAATAATCATTTAAGATTAATTCTTCGACAATTGGTTCATAGCCTATTATCTTTGCCCAGTTATTGTACTCTTCCAAGGCTTTAACGCCTTGAAACATCACCTTATTAGTATTATAGACAGTGATGGTTAAATCAGCTTCTTTAAAGAGATATTTATGACTAGGATTATCGGTATCCAGCATGATTTTGTGATAATATTCTTTGAATTTCTCCAAATATTTGTCATTGATGGTAAAAACATAGTTCATTGTCTCAACTCCTCATTCTATTTTAGCATAATTTGTGTTAAAATAGAAGGAGTGGAGAGACGAATATGTATGCTGAGACAAAAAAACTAGAATTCGATAAAATTTTAAAAATATTGCAATCTTATGCTCAAACAGATTTAGGCAAAAAACAAGTTTTAGAAATTATGCCTTTAGTTCATTTAGAGTCGATCCAAAGATTGCTTTTTGAAGTTGAAGAAGCTAAGACTGCTATCGAACGTTATGACGGAACACCCTTAACCGGAGTTTTGGATATTACCGAGATTGTTAAAAAAGCTAATATTGGTTCAGTTTTAGGCGTTGACGAGTTAATTCGTATTGTCTCGCACCAAGAAGCGGTTGCGAGGTCTTTATCTTATCTTAAGAAAGTAACGGCTTTAGAGATCGATTTTACCCACCTCAGCGAATACTATAACCGCTTAATCAATTTAGCGCATTTAAAGAACGCGATTGATTTAGTTATCGATAAAAAAGGTGACATCTACGATAATGCTAGTTCCAAGTTAGCGGAAATCAGAAAGAAACTCAAAGTTACCGATGAACGAATTAACGCAAAAATGGCATCGCTACTAAAAAGCGAACAAAGCAAATTGACCGATGCGATTATTACGATTAGAAACAACCGTTTGGTTTTACCGGTCAAACTAGAATATAAAAATGCTTTTAAGGGAATCGTTCACGATACCTCCTCATCTGGAGAAACGGTCTTTGTTGAACCGATTAGCTGTGTTGATTTAAATAATGATTTAGCGCGATTTTTTGTGGAAGAACGCAATGAAATTGAAAGAATATTAGCAGTTCTTACTGCTAAAGTCAGCGAAAATGCCGATGATTTAATTTCGAATCTTAGCCTGTTTACCCACCTCGACATCTGTTATGCAAAAGCAAAATATGCTTTGTTTTTAGATTGTAGTAAACCGGTGATAACAAAAGATAAAATTTCGCTTGTAAACGCTAGACACCCGTTAATTGAAAAATCAGTCGTGGTTGGCAATAATATTGTCTTTCATGATTATCACCATATTATAATTACCGGTCCTAATACCGGCGGAAAAACCGTTGCATTAAAAACCTTAGGCTTATTAAGTCTGATGGTTCAAGCGGGGATGTTAATCCCAGTTGACGAAAACAGTCAAACCATCATCTTCAGCAATATCTTTGCGGATATCGGTGATGAACAATCGATTGAACAATCATTATCGACATTTTCCTCGCATATTGAAAATATCACGAAAATCATCAAAAGAGCCACAGATAACTCTTTGGTTTTATTAGATGAAATCGGCTCAGGAACCGATCCTAAAGAAGGAGCTTCGCTAGCGATATCAATCATTGATAATTTACGCAGCAAGAAACTCTATTCGATGGTAACAACCCATTACCCTGAACTAAAAACTTATGCATATAATCTTGATAATACAATCAATGCTTCAGTGGAATTTAATATTGAAACCTTAAAGCCGACTTATCGCCTGAGAATCGGCGTTCCTGGAACTTCTAATGCCATCTCGATTGCAAGAAGATTAGGACTGGACGAATCGATTTGTAAACAAGCAGAATCAGTATCCTTGTCTTTTGATACCGATGTTTCCAAACTGATTGCTAAACTAGAAAAGCAAAGTTTAGAATTAGAAAAAGAAATCATCGAATATAAAACAAAAATCAAAAGTTTGGAACAGGAACAAAAACAATTAATTGACCTACAGAAAGCGGAAATTAATCGCCAAAACGAAGCGATCAAAACTTTTGAAAAAGAACAAAAGGAAAAACAAGAACTTTACCTAAAGAAAGCTCAAGCCTTAATTGAAGAGTTGGATGAACTGAAGAAAACCGCAAAGTTTAAAGAACATGAATTGGCGAGAATCAAACACGACGTCAAGACGGTTTTTTATCACAATCCGAACTATCAGAAAACCAGTAATCGAAATATTCAAATTGGTGATTTAGTTAAAGTCTTGCAATATCAAAGAAACGCCACCGTTACTAAAGAATTGAAAAACAATCAGTTTGAAGTCGCGATGGGTACACTTGCACTTACGGTCAAAGAAGAAGAAATCGAATTTGTTTCTCGGGAAGTGCAAGCCGAACAAAAAACTTATAAGCATAATCAAGGAGATGGAGTGCGCACTGTCAAAGTCGAATTAGACCTCCATGGCAAAAGATATGAAGAAGCAATGCTGGAATTAGATAAGTTTGTGGATGATTGTTTACTTAACAATCTTGAATTTGCTTATATTGTTCACGGTATTGGTACAGGGGCGTTAAAAAAAGGCGTTGAGAAATACGCAAAGAACAACCCGCAAATTAAGAGTTGTCGTCGGGGGACTGAAGGCGAAGGCGGCTTAGGTGTGAGCGTCTATCAATTTAAATAGATTCAAACATTTTGTTGGTTAAGGAAGGCTGTTAATGGAATATCAAAACTTTGGAGCTTCGAATAAACAAGCTAGCAGATTAGGCTTTGGCGGTTGGCAATTAGGCAACAAGACCTTTTGGGGCGATATGGATTTCGACTCTGGAGTTTCCTTAGTCCAAGCTGCGATTAAGCAGGGTATTACTTTCTTTGATACTGCTCCAGGTTACGCTGAGGGAATGAGTGAAATGATTATTGGTGCGGCGATTAAAAACAATCGTGACCAGTTAATAATCAATTCCAAAATTGGCCATTTGGCTGATGGTAGTACGGATTTTAGCGTGGAGTCCTTAAAGTCACAAATCGAAGCAAGCCTTGTAAGACTCAACACTTCATATTTGGACAGCGTACTCTTGCACAATCCTGATTTTGCGATTCTTTCGGGGAAAACCAAGCATTTTGAAGAACTTAGAAAAATTCAGGACTTAGGCTTAATCAAAGCTTATGGCGTGAGTATTGACACCGAAAATGAGTTGAGAGCGGTTTTAACAAACACCGATTGTCAAGTCGTGGAAATCTTATTCAATATCTTTTTTCAAGCTCCGAGCAAGCTGTTTGATTTAGCAAGAAAGAAGCAAATTACCTTGATTGTCAAAGTGCCACTAGATTCCGGCTGGTTAAGCGGTAAATATGATGAAACCGCAGTTTTTTCCGGGATTAGAGATCGTTGGAGCCCAGAAATTATCAAGCGCCGAGCTGCTTTAGTTAAAGAGCTTAAAGCGATTACCAAAAGCGATGATTTAGTTAAGTACGCCTTAGCGTTCATCTTGAGTTTTCCAGCAGTAACAACAGTTATTCCCGGCACTAAAAACCAGCAACAATTAATCAGCAATCTCGAGGCCGCTAGTTTTAATTTATCAGAAACTATCAAACAAAAATTCATCAAACTTTACGATGAGTTAATTAAAGACCAGCCTTTGCCTTGGTAAAGGATCTGTAATTAATTTTTTAAAGATAATGGATACAAGTTTTAAAGAAAAGGGGGAAGTATTTTGAATTCTTTCTAAATCTGCTAATAACGGCATATTAAAGAAAAATTTTCGATACTAAAAGAATATGAAAAAATTTGAAATCTATACCGCTAGATACTGCGGAACCTGCCGTGGTTTAAAAAGACGTTTAAGTGACATAAAAGATCAATTAGCGTCTGTAGAGATTATTTACCGTGATATTGATGTGGAACGTGCTAAAGCTCGCTCTTTAAAGCTTGATGTAGTTCCAACATTAATCTATTATAACAATGACGTAGAAATCAAACGACTGGAAGGATTAATTCTCGAAGCAGATATTTTAGAATTGATAAAAGGGGATAGTAACTAATGGACGGATTACTTTTTATCGATAAACCAACAAATATGACTTCTCATGATGTCGTAAATATCGCCAGAGGAGTATTAGGTACAAAAAAGATTGGCCATACAGGCACGCTTGATCCTAATGCAACTGGTATTTTAGTATTGTGTATTGGAAAAGCCACAAAACTGGTTAAGTATTTTTCCAACAACCGCAAAACTTATCAAGCAACAATCATCATTGGCAAAAGCTATGATACGGATGATACTACCGGAAAATTAATCGCTGCAAAATCCGTTGATGATTTAACTGTTGAAAAAGTAACAACAGCGGTTTTAGCCTTTATCGGAACGCAAAAACAAACGCCACCAGATTATTCAGCTGTGAAAATCAACGGAAAAAAACTTTATGAGTTAGCACGAAAAAATATCGAAATTGGAGATAAAGGTTCTCGCGATGTCGAAATTCATCGCATTGATAAACTAGAGATTGAGTTTAAAACCAATGAAGTCTGGATAAAAATGGAAATTGAAGTTTCCAAAGGGACTTATATTAGATCGATTGCCCGTGATTTAGGTGAAAAACTGGATAACTACGGTTGTCTTCATGAATTAAACCGAACCAGAGTTGATCAAATCGATATTTCGGAAAGTATTACAATTGATGAATTAAATCAAGGTAAATATCAGATAAGAAACGCTTTTGATTATCTGCAATTGCCGAGGATTGTTGTGGATGATGCTGTGAAAAGTTATATCGACAACGGCAGGTTTTTAGATCCGGAGTTATTCCCGGAAAAAACCGAAACAATCCTTTACTCAAAAGCTAATGAACCGCTTGCCATCTATTATTACGATGAAAAGAAAGAAACTATGAGAATGTCGGTGAAATGGTGCTAGAAATCAAGTATTTAGACTATTTAGACAAAATTGAAGAAGATAATCTAATCCTTTGTCTAGGTTTTTTTGACGGTTTACATAAAGCTCATCAAGCTTTGATAAAAAAGGCGCAAATAATCAAAGAAGAACGCAAACTTAAGTTAGCGGTTTTAACCTTTGATAAGAGCATCAAACTCTTTATGCAGAATAAACCGTTTTATTTTTTAACCTCAGTGGAAGATAAGGCGGAAATCCTAAAAAAATTCGACGTCGATATCCTCTACGTTATGAGAGTCTCCTACGATCTAATCAGTTATTCTCCGGAAGGCTTTATCGAGCAGTTCTTAAAAAATATAAAAGTCTGTGTGGCTGGTGAAGATTTTAGCTTTGGTTATCGCAGTAAAGGTAATGTCCAAACCTTGCAAGCATGCAAGTATTTTGAAACAGTTGTCATTAAAGAAATTACCTATCATGGTGTCAAGGTTGGTTCAAGTAGAATCAGAGAAGATTTAAATGAAGGCGATTTAAAAGAAGCTAATTTTCTTTTAGGCAGAGAATATACGATTACCGGACAGGTAATCAAAGGTAAAGGCATTGGTAAAATCTTAGGATTTCCTACA
>DIGF01000022.1 GCA_002419505.1 Caryophanales bacterium UBA5729 | reverse complement strand
TACACATAATTCTTGACACTACCTATTAGTACTTTATACAAGAAATTGACATTATATCTATTCTTACCGCTTTGGATAGTTCTCTATTATATTGCTTACGGAACTGCAAGGCAACAACTAGGTTTTTAATAACACCGCCTATTTATGTATTGTCTAAAAAAATTATAAAAAAGTTATTAGTAATATATATAATATTTTGTAAATATGATTTATAATCATATGCAAGGATGGAGCCAACACATGGATCATATTGAACAAAAAATAAATAAATTATTATCAAAAATGACAATTAAAGAAAAGATTGGTCAATGCCACATGATTGAACCTTTCTTTTTGTTTGAAAAGTTAAATAAATTAGAGAAAGAACCTTATACTGACTTGTTAGATGAACGCTTTCTTGATAAGCTATTGAACGAATATCAGATTGGTTTCTTGCTATTTGGCGGGATTTCTAGTCTCGGTAATGATGAGGCAAAGATGTGGGCTAGTTTTATTAAAAAGATTAATCAGTATAATCAAACCACAAGACTTAACATTCCTTTGTTTTTTGGAGTGGATGCTGTTCATGGTGCTAACTTCATTAAAGGAACTACATACTTTTCTCATAATTTGGGAGTCGTTTCAACTTGGAACTTAGACTTAGCAAAAGAATATGCTGCTATCGTCGGAAAAGAACTTGAAACCCTAGGGATAAATATCAATTTTGCACCTGGAGTTGATGTTGCTAGAGATCAACGCTGGGGAAGAGTATATGAATCTTTAGGCGAAGATCCTTTCTTAGCATCAAAAATGAGTGAAGCATTAGTGTTAGGTATGCAAGATAATGGCGAGGTTGCTGCTTGTGCGAAACATTATCTTGGCTATGGTGAAGCTAGTAATGGCATGGATAGGACGCCTGCAGATATTTCCGAGAGAAACATCTGGGAAACCCATATTCCGCCATTTCAAGCAGCGATAAACTCAGGCGTAAAAGCGATTATGGTTAGTGGTGGTGATGTTAATGGCACGCCTATGACAGCCAACAAAAAACTCTTAACCGATGTTTTAAGAAATAAACTAGGCTTTAAAGGTATTGTTTTATCTGATTGGGACGATGTATTACGCTTATATAAAAACCATCATATTGCCTGTACCAAAAAAGAAGCGATCATGAAAGCATTTAATGCCGGACTAGACTTAAACATGATGGTTGCTGATGTAGAAACACTAGAAATTATGGAACAATTAGTAAATGAAAAGAAAATTTCCTTAGAAAGACTCGACGAAGCAGTCACAAGAGTCTTAAGAGTCAAATGTGAACTAGGAATGTTTGAGAAAGATGAAATTGATGTTGAAAAGGCTATTGAATTTAGCGGCAATCCTCAAAGCAAAAGAATAGCTAAACAAGTATCTTTAGAATCAATGACTTTATTAAAAAACGAAAATAATCTCTTACCATTAGCAAAAACAATAAAATCAATTCTTGTGACCGGAAAAACTGCTTCTAGCAAAAACCGTTTATGTGGTGGTTGGACCCTTGGTTGGGACATCGCAAAAGAAGAAGATTTAGACTTTTTAACGATTCTAGAATCATTACATAATAAACTTCCTAATTGCAAGATAACTTATGCTAAAGATATAAATGAATTAGAAGCTCTAAATATTGAAAAAGAACAATTTGATATATGTATTTCTATAGTTGGGGAAACCCCACATTCTGAATGGCTAGGCGATTCTTTTGATTTAGCTATAGAACAAGAAGAACTTGACTTACTTAAAGCGGCTAATCAAACAAATATCCCTCAAGTAATGGTCTCAGTAATTGGTCGACCTGTAAATATGCTTTGGCCACAAGAACATCTATCCTCAATTGTTTGGGCTTATCTTCCTGGCTCTGAAGGAGCAGATGCGATTACTGATGTCTTATTTGGCGATTATAATCCATCTGGAAAATTTGCAGTTACATTCCCAAGAGATGGAAATCAAATTCCAATTGTCTATAATGCTAGAAAATACACAGGTGGTGAAATATTCACAAGATATGAACCGCTTTATCCCTTTGGTTATGGTTTAAGTTATACTGAGTTTGAATATTCTAACTTACACGCAAAAGATCAAATTCATTTAGATGATGATTGTATTGTAACTGTCGAAGTTAAGAATATCGGTAAATATGAAGGTGAAGAAGTTGTCCAATTATATTTAGAGGATAAATATGCATCAGTCACAAGACCTTTAAAGTCTTTAAAAGGATTTAAAAAAATTCATCTTAAACCTAATGAAAGTAAAGTTGTTACTATAACACTTAACAAAGATGACTTAAGTTTATTTAATGAAAACCTTGAATGGGTTGAAGAAAATAGAAAGATTGAAATTCAAATTAAATCTGTTAAAAAAATACTTGAAATAATTTAGTTAAAATTATATTTTTGTGAAAAAAAGTGATAATAAATTTTTTATTATTGTTTATTTATTTATTTTTATTATTGCAAAATTTATATTTTTAAACAAGGATATTATTATTTAAAAATTTATTAACTACGAATCAAATATTATATTTTCCTGTTGAAATATAAGTTAAAATTAATGTTATTATTAACAAAACTAAAATTATTTGGAGATTGTATTGTAAAAAAAATATATATAAAGTATATTAATAAAGAAATCATTTCATCTTTGTGGAGGGTGTATGAAAACATATAAAACAAATGAATTGTTTAAAATACTTGAAATAAAAAATATTAAAACTCAACGAGGTGATAGGAGTATATTTAAAAAATATTCTTATTTTCAAACGCTTAATGCTTACAAAAGTTTGTTTGTTGATGACATTGAAGACATTAACAAAATATTGCAAAATATTAGTGCAGGTATTAATTTAGTTGACTACACTAAGTATTATAAAATAAAGAGTTACTCAAATGTTCAAAATTTACAGGAACAAGTTTGTAAAGCAATTTGCAAAAAATATGAAATACTATATAATAAAAATTCAACTATCAAAGAATTGGAAAGCAAAATAAATCAAATATCATATTTGCGTCATGTTTATAATTCAAACGCTAAATATAGTGATTTTGTAAGAATGTATAAATTTGAACACGAACTAAGATCAGTTTTATTGAAATATACCCTTATAATTGAAGAAAATATGAAGAATATTTTCATAAGGTGTCTTAATGATTCAAAAGAAATAAATGCAAATTACTTAACAAATATGAATAGCTACAATACAGATATGAATAATAACAGTGCTTTAAAAACTCTCAAATTAATTGTTGATAAACATACCAATGATCATTCAATGCCAATAAAAAGGAAAAGGAAACAAAATTTACCAATACCTTATTGGATCTTAATTAATGAATTAGCAATGAATCAAACTTATCATGCAATTAATAACTTAAAACCAAACATGGAAAGACTAATTTTTCAGGAGTGCATGAATTATTTTACTCATTTAAATGTAGATTTAAACTTACATACACCAAATTCTAAACCGTATATTCAAATAAACGAACAAATTGATGTCTTTAAGTCTATACTTTCATACATTGGAGAATTTAGAAATATTTTAGCCCATAATCAGCCAATTTATTCATATAATGTTAAAGATTTTTGCTTGGAATCTTATCCAAATATAAGTTATACACTTCCTAAAACCAAATCTGTAACTGAGCAATATAAAATTAATGCATCATTAATGTATAAATTGCAAGAATTTTTTGGACCAGATAGTTTTAATAGAAATAACTATAATAGAAATATAAATTTATCATTTATGATTTATTTTATGTATAAAATAATTGTTCATATTGATTCCAATACAACTTTTTATCTAGAGATAAAGAATTTATTTGTTAAGTATAATATTATTTTAACTGAATATAGATACAATATATCCGATTATGAATCTGTTTCCAAGTTAGTAGAAATGATTAATGATTTGGCTAAAATTAAAATTAATGTTCGTGATACTTTTGATAGAATTGAAAATAAAAAACCATATAAAAGAGATTTTTTCATGAAATATAATAAATTAGATAGTGCAATAAGATCAATAAACATTCAATCAAAAAAAGTTAAAATAGAAAAAATTAAATCTAAGTATAATGTTTTTTCGAGAAATAATAAATATTTTGATTATACAGGAATTAATGGGAAATTTTTCTTGCAAATAAATTAACAATTTGTTGCAATGTTGTTTACACATTAGTTAGAATATGATAAAATGTAAAAGTAATAAAATTCTCCTGGCTAACTGGGAGGGGATTGAAGGACTAAGGTCCTTCTTTTTCTTTTGCTAACTGTTACATAAATAATTTTTGTTTATAACAAATAATTGTAATTATTTTTCCAGTAATTTAAAGATTTCCCGAAACATGTTTGGGATTTAAGTCAATATGAAAAACAAATACAAATAGAAATTGTTTTAAAAAAGGACTGATTTTCCAGTCTTTTTGTCTTTTATTTAAGAAATATCTAAAAAATGAGATTTTAGTTTATATAATTGTAATTTTAATGCAAAAATGATACAATTTTTAAGAAGAAAGGAGGTTAAGTTCATGGAAGACTTTGAAAGAGAAATACTACCAGAAGAAGAAATAGTTGAACTGCTATCACTAGATCTTGAAGAAGAACTATTGCGTGAAAAACTTGACATGTATCATGACTATGAGATTGCTAAAGCTTTAATCATTCTTGACATTGAAACACGTAAAAAACTCTATCGACTATTACCAATTAGAAAACTAACTGAAGTCTTTGAAGAACTATCTCCTGAAGACGCTTTTTCTATTTTGAAAGATACTAGTATTGAAGTGGTTTTAAGAGTATTTAAAGAAATGGAAACCGATGACTTAGTTGATATCATCGATGTCATCGAAGACAAAGAAGATCAACTAACCTATCTTTCTTTAATTGAAGCTAAAAAAAGAATCGCAATTAAGTCATTAATAAACTTTGATTCTAGTTTAGTCGGTTCAATTATGAATAATGAATTTGTTGGTTTATCTAGGGATTTCACAGTAAAACAAGCAATTGCCAAAACAGTTAGTTTAGCTCCTGAGATTGAGTTTATCCATAATGTTTATATCGTTGATGAAAATGGTATTTTAGAAGGGGTTCTCTCTTTAAAAGAACTAATCTCCGCCGGATATAATCAAAGTCAAAAAGTAGAAGACTTGATGTCTACTAACTTAATCTATGTTACCCCAACTTCGCATATTGAAGATGCGATTGAAATTATGAAGAACTATGACTTCTTATTACTTCCAGTAATAGATCGCTATCAAAAAATGATTGGGATTGTTTCTTACGATGATATCTTAGAAGCTTTAAATGAAGAATCAGATGTTGACTACTCGCGTTTAGCTGGTCTTACTGAAGTAGATATAACGGAAAACGAAACTGTTTTTTCATCGATAAAAAAACGTTTACCATGGTTAATTATTCTTTTATTTATTAATTTAATCACTTCAACGATTATTTCTGGGTTTGAAGCTGAATTAATTCTTTTACCAACTCTAGCGGTTTTTATGCCGTTAATCTTGAATATGGCCGGTAATTCTGGAACCCAAAGTTTAGGGATTATTATCCGTTTATTCGCAACTAATCAACTAAACCGTAAAAAAGCGGTGATTAAACATATTACCAATGAATTCTTCACCGGTTTAATCAATGGCCTTTTTATCGGTGTTGGTCTTTTCATTATGGTTTTAATCTTTAATGCCGTTAGGGGTAATGACTTAGCGACAGGCCTAAACTTTGCTTTAGTGGTTGGTACATCAATTACTATCGCTTTAATTGTTTCGACTTTAGCTGGAACTTTAGTACCATTATTTATCAATTCAATAAAAATTGACCCAGCAGTAGCTTCTGGACCATTTATTACCACAATCAACGATATTTTATCATTGTTGATCTATTTTGGTTTGGCAAGTTTATTAATAACTGCATTAGCATAAAGGAGGTGACTTCCAATGGATGAGTTAAATGAAAAAACTTATGATTTTCGCAGTGATATCTTAATAACAATACAAGAAAATATTGACAACACCAATTTGGAATCACTTCTAGAAGAATTCCATCTTTATGACGTGTCTAGAGAAGTCATCAATTTAGAACCAGACACGATTAAAATCTTCTTTACCACTGTTAGCACCGATTACGCTGCTGAGATCTTTGAATATCTAGATGAAGAAGAAGCTTTAAATATTGTCGAGATTATCGGCGATGAAAAAAGTGCGAAAATCATTTCCGAAATGGAAATGGATGATGCGGTAGATTTAATTAAATACATGAAAAAAGTCGGAATGCGGATTCTTAAGAAAATCGACGCTGAACAACGCAAAGAACTCTTAAAGTTAATGCTTTATGATGAAGATGAAATCGGAGCTTATATCACTGATAGTTTCTTAACCATTAATAAGAATTCAACCGTTAAACAAGCAATGCGCCACGTTACCAGTGAAGCTCATGACGTTGATTATATCTCAATCATCTATGTTGTTGACGAACAAAACGTCTTAGTTGGTTATATCAAACTAAAAGAACTAATCGTTGCCCGCGCAGATGAGATAATCGAAGACATTATGCGTACGCGTTTTCCCAAAGTCTATCCAACTGATGATAAAGAATATGTTGCACATATGATGCAAGAAACAAGTGAATCTTCAATTCCCGTCATCAATGACTTAGGTGTAATTGAAGGGATTATCACCCATGATGATCTGATGGATATCATCGCAGTAGCCCAAGAAGAAGACTATACTAGATTTGCCGGTTTAGGGGATATTGAAATCGATTTAGAAAGTCAAACTTTAAGACGCTCCGTTAAATCGAGATTACCGTGGTTAACTATCCTTTTGGGTCTCAGTATGATAACCACCGTAATCTTATCAATTTTTGAAGGCAGTTTTACCCATACCGACGGCGCAAGAATTTTAGCTTCCCGCCTAGCAATCTATTTACCGTTGATTTTAGATATGGGCGGTAATACCGGAACCCAAAGCCTAGCGGTTATGATTAGGTATTTAACTAAAAATCCAGAAATAGACAATAAACAAATCAAAAGACATATCACCAGAGAGTTCCGTACTGGAATTGCTCAAGGTCTCTTGATTGGGACTTTAATCTTCTTGATGATTACCATCACCAATAATATCGTCTATACCAGCATTACTTATGAAAACCAAATGTATGCGATTGTGACCGCAGGTTCCATCGCCGTAGCCTTAATGGTTTCGACAACTTTAGGCGCAGTAATCCCGTTAATCATGTTTAAACTTAAAATTGACCCAGCAGTTGCTTCTGGACCATTTATCACCACCATTTCTGATATAATAACTTTAACCATCTATTATTCAATCAGTTTAATTATTCTCTTACCGTTATTTCAATAGGAGGCAAAAATATGGACTATACAGGTAAACAAAAAGCTAAGCTTAGAGCCTTGGCTAACGAAAGACCAATCATGTTTCAAATCGGCATGGCTGGTTTGACGGAAACGGTTTTAAACAACATTATTGATAATTTAACCAAACATGAAGTCGGCAGGGTTTCGGTTTTAAAATCATGCCCTGAAGATATCAATGATATCATCATCAAACTTGGGGAAAACAGAATCTACGTTGTCTATCGAATCGGCAGAGTCTTATTATTATATAAGGCAAACTATAACTTAAAGAATAGGATTGTTTTAAAATGAAAATCTTACTTACTAACGATGATGGCTATAATAGCGAAGGAATTACCTTACTCTATAAAGAACTAAAAAAATACGGCGATGTTTTACTAGTCGCACCTCACGATCATATGTCAGGCGCTTCAGTCTCACGCGTGTTTTGGACTAAAGTCAAAGTGCATAAACACCAAGAAGATATCTACTCGATCGAAGGCACCCCCGCAGACGCAGTTGCTTTAGCGCTGCACGGTTTAAACTTTCGCCCCGATGTTGTTATCTCCGGAATGAACAACGGCTTAAATATCGGCGCGGACACGGTTTATTCAGGAACAGTAGGAGCGGCGATGGAAGCTTTGAAAGCAAATATTCCTGCAATTGCTTTTTCCGCCGATTACAATCATTTTCAACCGGCGAAAAAGGATTTGCCTAAAGTCTTAGACTTTATCTTCGATAATAATCTTCTAACTAACAAATACTTGCTCAATGTCAATTTTATCGCTCGAGACTTTAAAAAATCTAAAGGCATCATGATAACTGATTTAGGCTTTAGACCAACCGAACACTACTATGTCGAAGAAGGGGATCACTTCACGACTAAACGTAATTTCTCTGAATATGACTTTATTCCTGAAACCGACCTTTTCGCTGTAAACAATGGCTATATTTCAATTACCCCTTTAAAATTTGCTAATCAAACCGAAGCAGGCTTAAAAGACTTAAGAAAAAAGGTGAGTCAAATTGTCCAAAAATAGCATAATCTTTCTGTTAATTTATGTTGTTAATATGGTAGCCGTAATCCTAGTGATTGGTTTTGTTTTAGAAAACACGCTACTAAAAATTCTCTTAGGCTTATACTTGGTGATTTTTTCATCGATCTTTTCTTTTATAAGCCGCAAAAAAAATTAAGGATGTGAAATTTTAATGATTAATGAGGAAAATGTCGCCCAGCTTTTGCAAGAAACTGAGGGACGAATAATTGTCGCCGCAACTAAATATGGCGATGAGTTTGATGTTAAGGATCTATTTGACCAAGGGATAACCCATATCGGCGAAAACCGCGTCAAAGTTTTTTTAGAAAAGTATGATCTTTTACACGATTTAGATATCACTTGGCATTTTATCGGTCATCTTCAATCGAAAAAGGTTAAGCAAGTAATTCAAAAAGTTGATTATTTGCATTCACTTGACCGGATTTCTTTAGCTGAAGAGATTCAAAAACACCGATTACTGCCCTTAAAATGCTTTATTGAAGTAAATATCGCTGAAGAGGACTCTAAATATGGTTTAGATTACGCTGAAGTTGTATCTTTCTATAAAAAAATGCAAAACTATGATAAAATAGGAGTAGTAGGTTTGATGGGAATGGCGTCTTTAACTGATGATGAATCAGTGATACGCAATCAGTTTAAAAAACTTGTTGAACTTAAAAATGAACTTAATCAAAATAATGATAATGAAATAATGTTTTTATCGATGGGCATGTCTAATGACTATAAAATTGCGATGGAATTAGGTGCGACACATTTAAGAATTGGATCATTACTATTTAAGAAAGAGGATTAATATGGGATTATTAGGAAAGAAAAAAATCATACCGACAAATGTTGATTTTGAAGATTTGACATTTGTGAAGGTTAATGACAATAAAGATGTCTATAAATATGCGGAAATAATCATGCATCGTTTTCCGATCGTGCTTAATTTCACCGATTGTTTAATCTCGGAAGCTAATGAAGTCTTAATGTTTTTAACTGGGGTTTTATATGCTTGCGACGGCGAAATTGTAAAAATACAAGACAAGATCTATTTAATGGCTCAAAAAAGCGATTTGTTAGGACCAACTTTAACAAAATTCATTAACGATTACAGGAAACAATAGGGATATTTATGCGTGAGTTTTTAATAATTGCTTTCTATGTCTTGCAAGCCTATTTTTATATCATGATCGTCTATGTATTATTCAGTTGGGTACCATCAATCAGACAAAGCCGTTTTTATTTTATCCTTGGCAGAATAGTAGAACCATACTTGGGAATTTTTAGAGGTTGGATTGTTTTTTCCAACATTGATTTCACCCCAATGTTAGGGTTACTGCTCTACCAATTCATGTTATCGGTCATTGCCAGAGCCATTTAAATATTAACACTTGAAAAAACCTGAGAAATTGTGTATAATCTCTAGGAGATAATCGATGATTGGGACAAGATACTAAATCTAAACTTTTTTATAGAGAATCTGTATTTGGTGAAAACAGATAAAAGCGGTTTAGTATTATCACCTAAGAGAGAATTGCCGATAATGTAGGCAGTTACGTATAATCGGCGTTAACGATTTTAAAGAGCTAGTATTTACTACTAGAACTAAGGTGGCACCGCGGTACATTCGTCCTTAATCAATTGATTAAGGATTTTTTTATTAAGCATCAAGGAGACTAACTATTAGAAGTCAAGCATAAATAACTACTAAATGCTAAAAGACCTCCAAAGGAAGTCTAAATGGATATGAATTAGATTTCAATAAGCTACATTATGGATCTAATTATTTGATTTGCGTATGATTAAAATCGATTTGATTATATTCAATATGATAAATCATACGAATAAGTTTTCTACATACATGAGTCAATGCGACTTTGTGGTGCTTACCCTCAGCCTTCTTTTTATGATAATAATCATTTAGAGTTGGAATAAATCTTAAAGAAGGTAAGGCATAAATCCATATTGCTTTCCTAAGTAATGGAGAACCGCGTTTTACGATTCTTCCACGGTGCTCACTCATTCCTGATTGATTAATTGAAACGTCAAAACCGACATAAGCGATGAGTTTTTGAGGATTTGAGAATAAATGGATATCTCCAATCTCAGCGTAAATGGTTGCTGCTTGGATGATACCGAGTCCAGGAATCGTTCTTAGTTTAGTTTTCGCCGCACTAAAGAGATCAATAATGTCTTGATCGATCTCATCGAGAGACTTATCAAAGTATTCATATGCGCCTATGAGAGCCTGCATGCGCTTGTTGTAGATCTCAGACTGAACACCTATGGTATCTTTTGCGAGAGACTTAAGTCGACTAAATTTGGGATAGGTTAACCGACCATTAGAGACCGTCCGTAAGCATTCATAATCTTGCATGACAAACTTTGAAATTCTTGTGGGTGATTTGTACTTTTTAAGTATAAATCGTGCAGTAACACCTAATTTGTTGCTAAAGAAGGGTTTAAACTCTGGAAATATGATGTCCAACAAATTAGTGAGCTTTACCAATGTTTTAGAACGATTCGTAAGTATATCATCACGATCTCTAACGAGTTGCTTTAACTCACTGATGTGATAAAATTGAGTATGTAAGGTCTTGTAGTCAACAGAACCTAGCATATTCGAAATAGTTTTGGCGTCAACTTTATCTGTTTTTGTCCTACGTAACGACATAGCCTTGGAAAACTGATGCGTTAAGTAGGGATTAAACTCTAGATAGGTATATCCAGATGCCACGATAAACTGTTTTAAATTTGTTCCATAGTGTCCTGTTGACTCAAGACCTATTCTTATTTCTTGGTCTTGATTGAGTTCAGATAACACCTTATGAAACAGTTTAAAACCTTCAGAATCATTCTCAAAGACAAATTCTTTGAGTGGCACACCTGATTTTGTAGCTATGAAACAGTTGTGCTTGTACTTAGAAATATCAATTCCAACTAAGTACATGTGAATCACCTCCATTGATTTTGGCACTGTCGTTTGACACGAGATCCTATTTACCATAACCTTGTGATGAAGCGTCTAGCGCTAACTAACTTATTGATGGTTAAAAAAATAGGAACTGTGGTAGGAGCCTCCTATAGTAGTCAAGCTACATTTAAATGGTACAAATCCACAGTGTCTAAAAATATTATAACAATACAAAGAAAGGAATTACTCAATCTATCATTACAGTATTGAGTATACAAGGAATATTATGGATAAATTGAGTTATAAAGATACTTTACTAATGCCTAACACCGAGTTTCCGATGCGTGGGAATTTAGGAAATAAAGAACCCGTAATCCAAGCAGAATGGGAAAAACTTGAGTTATATGAAAAAATCATGGCTAAGAATAAAGAAAGACCTAGCTATATTCTTCATGATGGACCACCCTACGCAAACGGGTCAATTCATGCTGGTCATGCGCTAAACAAGATCTTAAAGGATTTTGTGATCAGATATAAGAATATGTCTGGTTTCAAAGCTCCTTATCTTCCTGGTTGGGATACTCATGGTTTACCAATTGAAAATGCGCTTTCTAAAAGCAAGAAAGTCAATCGTAAAGAACTAGAGTTATCGGAATTCAGAGAACTTTGCGAAAAATATGCACTTGAACAAGTCGATACTCAAAGAGACCAATTTAAAAGATTGGGTATTTTAGGTTTGTGGGACAAACCTTATATCACTTTAAATAAAGAATATGAAGCTTCGCAAATCAGAGTTTTCAATGAAATGGTAAAAAAAGGTTTAATCTATAAAGGCTTAAAACCGGTTTATTGGTCACCATCAAGCGAAACTGCTCTAGCTGAAGCGGAAATTGAATATTACGATGTCGTTTCGCCGTCAATCTATGTGGCGATGCCTGCTGTTGATACTTTGAATAAATTACCCAAGAATACTTCCTTCTTAATTTGGACAACCACTCCTTGGACCATACCAGCCAATTTAGCAATTGCGGTCGGGTCTGATATTGAATATGTCTTAGTTAAACATAAAAACAACAACTATCTAGTTGGTAAAACTCTCTTAAATAAATTAATCGATTTACTCGGTTGGAGAAACGCTACTGAAGCACAAAATATCTTCGGTTGGGAATTAGAAGGCATGACTTATAAACATCCTCTCTATAACCGCGTTTCACCGGTGATCATCTCTGAGCACGTTAATGTTGAAGACGGTACTGGTTTAGTCCATATCGCTCCAGGACACGGAGAAGATGACTTTATCGTCGGTAAGAAATATAATTTAGATGTTTACTGCCCAGTTGATTCTAAAGGAATCATGATGGAAGAAGCCGGAGAAAGATTTGCCGGACTATACGTTGAAGATTGCAGTGAAGAAGTCATTAAAGCCTTATTTGAAGGTGGAAACCTCTTAGGCCGATTTGACTTTACTCACTCCTATCCTCATGACTGGCGCACGCAAAAACCAGTTATTTTCCGGGCAACCAGTCAATGGTTTGCTTCAATCGATAAACTTAAAGAAGATATCTTAAGAGAAATCCAAACAATTAAATGGTATCCCGCTTGGGGAGATGTTAGACTGAGCAATATGGTTAAAGATCGCGGTTCATGGTGTATTTCCCGCCAAAGAACTTGGGGGGTACCGATCCCGGCTTTTTATACAGAAAACGATACTGCTATCTTAGATCCTGAAGTAATTGACTACGTTGCCGATATCTTTGAACAAGAAGGCTCAAACGCCTGGTTCATTCGCGATGCTAAAGAATTATTGCCACCTGGATATACCCATCCAGATTCACCAAACGGTATCTTTAGAAAAGAAACCGATATTATGGATGTTTGGTTTGATTCCGGAACTTCACATCATGGCGCGATGAAAGATCTCGGGTATGGTTATCCCGCTGACCTTTATTTAGAAGGATCTGACCAATACCGCGGTTGGTTTAATTCCAGTTTAATTACCGGAGTTGCTACTGAAGGTAAATCACCTTATAAAACTTTAGTTTCTCACGGGTTTGTTTTAGACGGCGATGGCCGGAAAATGTCTAAATCTGAAGGAAATGTCGTTGACCCTAACAAAATCGCCAATAATTTAGGTGCGGATATCTTTAGGCTTTGGGTAGCTTCAGTTGATTATCAAGCAGATGTGAGATTATCGGATAATCTAATTGCTCAAGTCTCTGAATCATACCGTAAAATTAGAAATACCATCAAGTTTTTATTAGGCAACATCTTTGATTATGAAGACGATAAAAACCGAGTGGCATTCTCAGAACTAAATGACATTGACAAATATATCTTAATTAAAAATGATAAACTTATAAAAGACGTTTTAGAAGCTTATGATGATTTCCGTTTTGATATTGTTTACCGAAAAATCACCAACTTCGTTACCTTTATTTCTTCCTTTTATCTTGATTTCGCTAAAGATGTCCTCTATATTGAAAAAGCTGACTCTTTAGCGAGAAGAAGCATTCAAACGGTAATCTATAAAATCCTTGACAGCATCTTGAAACTGCTAACGCCAATCTTACCGCATACTACTTCAGAAGCATACTCTTATCTGCCTAATCGCAAGGAATTGGATGTTTATCTCTTGGATATGCCGGGGGTAGAAAATCTCGATACTAAAATTGAAAAGACTTTTGACGATTTTATGGAATTTAGAGAAGATGTGATGAAGGCGTTAGAAAACGCGAGAAACGAAAAAGTAATCGGCAAGAGTTTAAATGCTCATTTAGTGGTTTTTCCTAAACCAAAGATTGAAAATCTACTGCAGAAAATGAATGTTAATTTTGCCCAGTTATTCATTGTTTCGAAGTTTGAAATCGCTAAAGACGGATTTGGAGCTTATAAAGGCCAAGATGTCTCAATCGATGTTTTAAAAGCTTTGGGACATACTTGTGAACGCTGTTGGCAAGTTGTACCTGAAGTAAACGTTGACGGTATTTGTCCGCGTTGCGAAAATGTGATAAGCGAATAAATAACAAGCCGATTATTCGGCTTGTTTCTATCATTAGCATTAATTGACACTTAGACCAATTCATTGTATAATTAATTAATAAACTATTGGAGGAAACTATGGAAATAAATAAATTGATCGACCACACTTATTTAAAAGCGTTCGGCAGTAAAAAAGATATCGATAAATTATTAGAAGAAGCAAAAAAATATAATTTTAAAAGCGTTTGTGTCAATCCGACTCATGTCAAGTACTGCAGTGAGCAGTTAGCGGGGACTGAAGTTTTAACCTGCACGGTGATTGGCTTTCCTTTAGGAGCCAATACGCTCGAAGCCAAAGTTTTTGAAACTCTAAATGCCGTAGCTAATGGCGCAGATGAGATTGATATGGTGATCAATATCGGCAGGTTTAAAGATAAAGACTATGATTACATCGAAACTGAAATTAATGAAGTTGTTAACGCGGCTAATGGTAGATTAGTGAAAGTAATCGTCGAAATTTGTTATCTTGATGATGAAGAAATTAAAAAAGTCAGTGAAATCGTCGGAAAAACCAAAGCGAATTTCATTAAAACATCGACTGGTTTTGGAACTTCAGGTGCGACTAAAGCTGCGGTAAAAATCATGAAAGATAACGTTAACGGCAAAGAAGTAAAAGCCGCTGGTGGCGTCAAGACTAAAGAAGATTTGGACGCAATGATTGAAGCTGGCGCAACAAGAATCGGCACATCAAACGGCGTTAGTTTGATGAATGACAGAGAAGGAAATGAATACTAATGGATAAACTACAAGAACAAATCTTTACAGAATCAAAAAATTTAATCAAACGCTTTAACTTAATGAGATTTTTACTTTACTTTTTTGTCTCAGTAACCGTAATCATCGTCATTTTATTAATTCTTTCAATGTTGGATTGGTATAATACGGTTTTTGTTTTGATTTTATCTTTGCTTTACAGTTTCATTAGGGACTATATGATAGCTAGATACTCAATCAAAACTTTAGATCGCTTCTATCAATACTTAATCGATAAAGACCCGGAAGTTGAAATCTTCATTCCCGTTTTAGAACGCAACTACCAAGGTTGCTTTTTAAAGAAAACCGCACTTTATTTTAAAAATGACGAGCTTTATTTAGAAGCCTTTAAACAAACTAGTTCAAAACGCGATAAGCAAGATAGCATTACCGTTAGATACGGAAAAGACTTCAATATCACCGGCAGTCAAATCGATAAAGCCGGCAAAGTCTATTTATTCGAAAGTTTCCTAATGGATACCAATTATAAGTTTTCACTTGCTAATGTTCCCGAAATTATTCAAAAAATCGATCAAAGAGTAAAAGGAGTGTAACGATGTCAACCCCTCATATCAGCGCTAAAAACAATGAAATTGCTAAAACCGTACTGATGCCTGGCGATCCTTTAAGAGCTAAATATATTGCTGATACTTTCTTAACCAATGTTAAACAATTTAACTCGGTCAGAAATATGTTTGGTTATACCGGCTTCTATAATGGCAAAAAAATCTCCGTTATGGGTTCAGGTATGGGCATGCCTTCAATCGGCATTTATTCTTATGAATTGTTCAAATTTTACGACGTCGATAACATTATTAGAATCGGCTCATGTGGAGCTTATACAAAAAATCTAAAATTATATGACACGATCTTAGTGACTGAAGCTTACTCTGAGTCAAGTTTTGCTTATGCTCAAAACAAATGCGACCTTGATACATTACCAGCTTCATTAACACTCAACCAACAACTAGAAGTTTTTGCTGATAAACTGAAGATTAAAATCGTTAAAGGCAAAATTCACTCTAGTGATGTTTTTTACCGTGAATATCCAGAAGAAATCTTAAAAATCGCCCAAGCTAGAGATTTGTTAGGAGTAGAAATGGAATCATTTGCATTATTCCATAATGCTCATGTAACCAACAAACAAGCTGCTTGTTTATTGACAGTATCTGATTCCCTAGTTACTCAAGAAAGCACGACTCCAGAAGAAAGACAGACTGCCTTTACTAATATGATGAAGATCGCCTTAGAAATGGCTGAATAAAAAGGGTTTATTCAAACCTTTTTTTTGAGGTGAATAAATGAAAATCATTAAACGCGACATCAAGAACTTAAACCTCTATTACCTGCCAAACAAAAAATTTAAAACGGTTGAAATCGCCTTTGTGTTTGTTAATAAAATGGATCCTGTAAAGATTAACGAACGCAATTTCTTGGTTGATATCTTATTGGAATCAACTAAGAAATACAATAATCCTGAAAAATTCAATCTAGTCTGCGATAACTTATATGGTCTAGATAAAATCAGTAATTATCACACTATCGGCGATGTTGGCTTAACCACCTTTTTGTTTAGAACCGTCAATGACAAATACCTTAATCAAGATGATGTTTTTGCAAAAACTTTAGATTTATGTCTAGAAGTTATCTATAACCCCAAAATTCATCGAGGGTATTTTTCCAAGAAAAGCGTAAAAGAGTTGAAAGTTCAAACAGAAGAACTGATTATGAGTATTAAGCAAAATAAGAACTCTTACAGTTATTATCAGTTCATGAATGAATACACTAAAAACAACCAAGCAGAGTTTGGTTTTTTCCCTGATATTAAAAACATTGATAAAATCAATCATTTGACCCTAAGTTCTACCTATAAGCAAATGGTTACGGATGACGAACTCTATGTTTTTATCGCTGGCAATTTTGATTTTCAAGTTATGGATGAACTAATCGCGGAAAAACTCAGTTTTGTTATTGAACGACCAAAATTACCGCTTGATTTCACCTCTAAATTCATTCCTAACCAAAGCGTAAACGAAGTAATTGAGAAAACTTCTAATGGCCAAACCCGAATTTACATCGGTTATGATTTAGGATTTGAACACAGTTTGAAAAACATTCGTTTGATGGGCTTATTCGACGAATTGTTTGGAGGATTTGAAAAAGCCAAACTTTTTGCTTCAATTAGAGAAAATCTTAACCTATCTTACTATGTCTATTCAAAATATAATGAAGACAGCAACATGTTCTACGTCGGTTTAGAAACTACCAAAGAAAAAGAAGCGGTTGCTATCAAAGAAGTAGAAAAACAATTACAAGCATGTAAAATGGGTGAGATTGATGATGAGTTATTTAATCAAGCAAAAAACAATATCATCAACAGACTAGAACGAACTATGGATTCACAAACCAGATTATTACTTTCAAATATTATTTCCTTCTTCAAATACGAAGATGTCTTTAATTTAGAGAAACGCATTGCCGAGATTCAGGAATTGACGAAAGCGGATTTAATCGACTTAATTCAAAAGATTAACGTCGATACGATCTATATCTACACTAGCGAGGCGAAAAAATGGAAGAAAAACTAATAATGGAAGATGAAGCAATCATCGAAGAAATCCTAGAAAACGGCTTGAAAGTTTATATTCATCCTAAAAATAAGTTTGTGCAGTCATTGGCATCGCTCCAAGTGAATTTTGGCGGCAGAGATTATAAGTACCAAATTGCTGATCAAGATTATACGTTGCCGGAAGGTACAGCTCATTTCCTCGAACATATGCTCTTTGAAAACAATGGCAATACTTTAAGCGATTTCTTTATTAAGAATAATGCTGATATTAATGCTTTTACTTCGCGAAGAATAACCTCTTATTATTTTTCTACGCAAAATAATTTCGACGCATTATTGGCCAGTTTGTTAGATAATTTTATCGACTATGATTTTTCAGAAAAAACCATTAAAAAAGAACGAAACATCATTAGCCAAGAACTAGCAATGAGTGATGATTCTGATGAAGAAAAAGCCTATAAATCGCTATTGCGCTTAATGTATAAGGACCGCTCAATCTATCAAGATATCGGTGGCAGTAAAACCTCAATCAAATCAATCAATAAGGCAGTATTAAATCAAGCAGTAACTCATTTTTATCATCCGCAAAATATGAGTTTGTTGATAACTGGGAATGTTAATGCGATAAAAGTTCTTGAACTGTTAAAAAATCATCCTTTCAATACAAAAAAATGGCAAACTTATCAACCGATTAAGCGAATGATTGACATCAGCGACAAAAGTGGCCGTCATTTCAAAAAGATCAAACCTAACCTCGACACTAATATCGTGGAAATTGGGGTGAAGATTCCAGAAATAGTCTTTAGGGATAAAACGCTAGAACATAATCTTTTGACTAGTCCGTTTTTCTCTTTGGTTTTTGGCAATTCATCGCTTTTGTACCGGATCTTAAAAAGCAAGAATCTCTATAATTATAGTTTTTCAGCCGCTCCGGTAATCGAAGATGATTATGGATTCTTCAATATTTCAATCGAGACCAAAAAGCCGAAGTTATTCATTAAAACCCTGATGGAATATTTAACTAATTTACCGGAGTTAATGCTCGATGAAAAAGTTTTTAAAGCTTATCAGCGCGGAGAAATTGGTAGATCAATAAAGGCTTTTGATGACGTCAAAAAAACCCATTATTTAGTCAAAAAGATGCTGATGGACGAGGTTGATATTTTTTCTTTTGTTGAAAAGTCTAAAAGTATCAAGTTACCTGATTTACAGATTTATTTAGATATTTTTAAGAAAAATAACATTTATCTCGTCGAGTATCTACAACAGCCTTAACAATCGCAAAATAAAATGATATAATAAATATTAAGTTGGTGAAATCATGATTATCAGAAGTGTAAAATTCATAACCTCAGCTGTAACTAAAGACGGCTATCCTCAAGATATTTTACCGCATATTGTTTTTGCCGGCCGGTCTAATGTAGGTAAATCTTCTTTTATAAACTCAATGTTAAATATGAAAAAGATTGCTAAAGTTAGCCAAACACCTGGTAAAACTCGCCTGATTAATTTCTTTTTGATCAACGAAAAATTCTATTTTGTCGATATCCCCGGATATGGCTATGCCAATGTCAGTAAAACCGAAATCCTCAAGTTTGCTGGGATGATTGATGAATACCTCCAAAATCCCCAAATTGCTCTAGCAATATTATTATTAGACATCCGCAGAATTCCTTCCGAGGATGACTTATTGATGTATGATTATTTTAAAACCACGGGAATTAAGACTTTAATCGTTTTAACTAAAGCAGATAAATTATCAAAGAATCAAATCTTAAAACAAAAGAAACTGATAAAACAAACTTTACCGACAATAGAAACAGACTTTTTAATCACCTATTCAACGCAAACAAAAGAGAACCAAGATAAGCTTTGGGAAATTTTAGAAAAGGCAGTTGAGAATAATGAGTAATAAGTGTTATGATGATTTGGCTAAAGATTACGACGCTATGATTAATAAGGATGTAGAAAATTATCAATTTCCCTATTCTGAACATTACTTAGTTCACGATATTATCGCTGAGTATATTTCTGAAAGAAACAATGACAATAGGGTTAAAGTTTTAGACATCGGCATTGGCACTGCATCATTATATGAAAAAATCATACCTGAGAAGCTTGATCTTGTCGGAATTGATAACTGTGAAGCAATGCTGGAAATCGCTAAATTAAGATGCCCTGAAGCAAGATTGATTAATTTTAACATTAAAAAAGGCTTGCCTGAGGAATTGAAAAATGAAAGGTTTGACTTTATCGTTATTTCCTATGTTTTTATGCATTTTGACTTTGAATTCATTCTTTATTTCATCGATTTATTTAGAAAACACTTAGCACCGTTTGGCAAACTTTTAATCGGAGATGTGATGTTCTATAGTCAGGAAAATAAAGAAAAATTCTTAAAATCCGATGATAAATATGAGATCCCTGGACTCAATTATCATGTCTACGAAGAAATCTTGGAGAGAATCGACGATAATTATGATTTAAGTTTTATGGAAGTGAATGTTTATACGGGAATCATCATCGTTGAGAAATTATATGAAAGTTCTTTACAATTCGAAGATACTTTGGTAAAATACAAGTCAAATACAGTGAAGTGGAAGAGTAGTCACCCCGGGAAAAAAAGCGAGTAAACGTTTGGTGGAAGTTTACTTCTCAAGTGATGAAGGTAGCCATGGAGTAGGTTGGATGAAATAGTAGTAGTTCAGTCCGTAGTCTCTTGCGTTAAGAGAGTTAAGTGCTAGAAGAATTTTTTCTAGAACAAAGGTGGTACCACGGTTAATTAGATAATCGTCCTTATTTTAAGGACGATTTTTTTTATAAGAGAAAGAGGTGCAGAACGATGAATAAGTCATATATCGCTAAAATCAGGGCGCTTGTTGGTGATGAATATCTCATGTTAAATGCATGTGCAGTGGTAGTAGTCAACGAGAAAAATGAAGTGCTCTTGCAAAAGCGCAGCGATAATGGTTTATGGGGCTTGCCCGGAGGACTGATGGAACTCAATGAAACCATTCAAGAAGCGGCGATTCGAGAAGTAAAAGAAGAAACTAATCTCGATATTGTTTTAAAAAGATTTATTGGCATTTTTGTTAATCCTTTCATGCGTTGGCGCGAAAAAGATCTAGCGAAAATCTACAGTTTTGCATTTTTAGCTGAAATTGTCGGTGGTGAACTTATGGTCAATGATACCGAGTCAACTGAACTGAAATATTTTAGTTTTGAAAACCTCCCAGAGATTCATTCCATGGATAATTTGGAAATAATTAACGCTTATTACCATAACAAATTTGAAATTATAGAAGGTGAAAAATATGATGGATAAAAAATATAATCCCCAAGCCGTTGAAACTGGTAAATATGAATTTTGGCTAGACAATAATTTATTTGCGAGCGGCGACTTGTCAAAACAACCATTTACGATTGTGATTCCGCCGCCAAATATAACCGGAAAGTTACATTTAGGCCATACTTGGGATAACACTTTACAAGATATCGTCATCAGAAGAAAAAGAATGCAAGGCTATGACGCGCTTTATCTTCCGGGTATGGATCATGCCGGAATCGCGACTCAAGCAAAGATTGATGCGGCTTTGAAAGCTAAGGGCATCAATCGCTATGAACTAGGACGTGAAGAGTATTTAAAGATCGCTTGGAGTTGGAAGGAAGAATATTCGGCTTTTATTCGCGAACAGTGGAAAACGATGGGTCTTTCTTTAGATTACTCTAAAGAGCGGTTTACGCTTGATGAAGGCTTATCTAATGCCGTAAATAAAGTGTTTATCGAACTTTATAAAAAAGGTTTAATCTATCGTGGCGAAAGAATCATCAATTGGGACGTTGAAGCTAAAACGGCTTTATCTAATATTGAAATTGAACATATTGAAACTAATGCTGCTTTATATTATATTACCTATCCATTTGTTGAAGGCGAAGGTGGCGTGACTGTTGCTACAACCAGACCGGAAACGATGTTCGGTGATTCAGCGATAATGGTTCATCCTGACGATGAAAGATTTTTTGATCTCCAAGGAAAATTTGTTTATATTCCAACCACGCAAACTAAAATACAAATCATCACCGATCCTTATGTCGATAAAGATTTTGGTACGGGAATTGTTAAAGTTACCCCAGCCCATGACCCTAACGACTTCCTAGTTGGGAAACGACATAACCTTGAAAGTCCTCTATGCATGAATGAAGACGGTACAATGAACCACTTAGCTTATATGTATGAAGGCTTAGACCGGTTTGAATGCCGCGCTCGAGTAATTAAAGACTTGAAACAGTTAAACTTATTAGCGAAAATCGAACCGATTGTTCATAACGTTGGTCACAGTGAAAGAACCAATGTAATCGTCGAGCCTAGATTATCTGCACAATGGTTTGTAAAGATGGATGAATTAGCTAAAAACGCTTTAGATAAATCAATTGTTGAATTTTTTCCTGAACGTTTTGAAAAGATTTTTAAAAACTGGATGGAGGGAATTGAAGATTGGTGTATTTCCAGACAATTATGGTGGGGACATCGTATTCCAGTTTGGTATAGAGGTGAAGAGATTTACTGTGGTGAAGAAGCGCCAACAACAGCGGGCTGGAAACAAGATGAAGATGTTTTAGATACTTGGTTTTCTTCTGCACTTTGGCCGTTTTCAACCCTAGGTTGGCCAAATGACACTGCAGATTTAAAACGTTATTATCCCAACGATCTAATGGTTACCGGTTATGATATTATCTTTTTTTGGGTGGCGAGAATGATTTTTCAAGCCTTGGAATTTACTGGTGTATCACCGTTTAAAGAATGTTTAATTCACGGTTTAATCCGCGATAAGGACGGCAAAAAAATGTCTAAATCACTGGGAAATGGGGTTGACCCAATTGACGTGATCAGTACCTATGGTGCCGATGCACTCAGGTATTTCATCACCACCAATTCCAGTCCAGGACAAGACTTGAGATATGAAGAAGAAAAAGTCCTTTCTAGTTGGAACTATATCAATAAAATTTGGAACATTAGTCGTTATGTTATCACTAACTGTGAAGATGTCTTATCTAAGCCGTTGGTCTTAACTCCAGAAAAATTTAGTTTTCCTGACAAGTGGATTATGACGAAACTAAACAAACTAATCACTCAAGTTGATGCTTTTTACGAACGCTATGAATTTGGGGAAGCCGCTAGGCTAATCTACAATTTCTCTTGGCACGATTTCGCCTCTTGGTATGTCGAAATGGCGAAAATTTCCAACAGCGAAACCACCAAGTCAATACTGGTTTATGTTTTGACCAACGTCATTAAGTTATTACATCCATTCATGCCTTTCGTCACTGAAGAGATCTTCCAAAAACTCGGGCAAAAAGAACTGTCAATTATGATCAGTCCTTGGCCGTTAAATAATGAAATGATCTTTGATGAAGCCATGGATAAAGACTGGTTCTTTGAACTGATTAAAGAAATTAGAACTTTGAGAAACGACTATCAAGTTTCTTGGACTAAACCAGTTGATATGTATATTCAAACCAATGAAACTAACCAAAAGTTCTTAGAAGCAAATGAAGAATATATCAAGCGTTTCCTTAACCCGGAGAAATTAGTAATCGCCACAGACATTGCTAAAATGGATAATGCAGTTTCGATTATCCTAGCGGACGCTCAGATTTTTATTCCGCTTGGCGCTCTAGTTAATCTCGATGAAGAAGTTAATAAACTTAAAGACCAGCTTAAAGTTTTAGCTATGGAAATATCTCGCTGTGAAAAAATGCTTAATAATCCTAATTTTATAAACAAGGCACCACAAGCAAAAATTGTCGAAGAAAAAGAAAAATTAACGAAGTATCAAGAAAACTATAAAGAGGTAAACACCCGCATTAAGGAGCTAACGAATTAAAATGTTTAAAACTCTAGAAGAAGCGCAAAATTGGATTGAAAATATTAAAAGATTCGGCTCAAAACTGGATTTGAAACGGATGGAAAAAGTTACTGAAATTCTTGGCCATCCGGAAAAAAGTTTTAAATCAATTCATGTTGGGGGAACAAATGGAAAAGGCTCTACCTCAACTTACTTAAAAAACATCCTCAATCATGCTGGATATAAGGTGGGAATCTACACATCACCATATGTTGTTGAATTTAATGAAAGAATCGGGATTGGTGATAATTATATCACTGATGAAGAAATCATTTTTTATTCTAATCAACTTTACCCGCTAACTGAACAAATGCTAGAAGATGATGAAACAGTCACTTTCTTTGAAGTCTTAACTTTAATGGCATTTCTCTATTTCCGCGATCAACAAGTCGATTACGCGATTATTGAAGTCGGTTTAGGCGGTTTATTGGACGCAACCAACGTGATTATCCCTGAAATATCAGTTATTACTAATATCTCCTATGACCACATGAAACAACTAGGAAACACCTTAGAATCGATTGCTATCAATAAATTAGGAATTGTTAAAGACAATGTGCCCTTAGTTACTGCCATTGAAAATATCAATCTTTTTCCCTTGTTCGCTGAAGTAACCGCAAAGCATAATAGCCGTTTAAAAATCCTTAATTTTGATTTAGTTACCGAAATTGAGGTTAAAGAACAAACGACTTTCAAATACAATGAAAATCGATATACTTTAAATTTAACCGGATATCATCAAGTAAAAAACGCGATGCTAGCGATTGAAGTTATTCGGTTGTTAAGAATGATTAATAATGTAAAAATCACAGAAAACGACATCTATGAAGGTTTGAAAACCACAAGATGGCCAGGACGATTTGAAATCTTCAACCATAATATCGTTATCGACGGCGCGCATAATATCGATGGAATCCAAGCTTTAGTCAAAAGCGTTAAATCCGTTTACCCTAAAAAACACCTTAAGTGCTTATTTTCCGTGATGCGTGATAAAGAACATCGGAAAATGATTGAGGAATTAGATAATTTCTGTGATGAACTATATTTTACAGAATTTAAGTATCAACGAAGAGCTGACGCTGAAGAATTGTTTTTAGAATCGACCCATTACCATAAATCCTTCCATAAAGATTATCAAGCGATATTTAATCAATTGCGCAATTTAAATGATGATGAGGTTTTAATAGTTACCGGATCTTTGTATTTTATCTCTGAAATTAGAAAAATGCTAATAAATTAAAGAAAACTAAAAACTCATAAGTATTATTACTTAGGGTGATAGAAAATTTATGTATTTAATTAAAGATATGCCGAAAATCGAGCGGCCTAGAGAACGGTTGTTGCACTTCGGTCCAAAAAGCTTAAGTTCCTACGAATTGTTGGCGATTATCTTAAGAGTTGGCAATCAAGGTCAATCAGTGATTGACCTTGCAAAACAACTGGTAAATAGTCTTAACAACCTTGCGGATTTAAAAGATATGACCATCGATGAGTTATCACAGATAAAGGGCATTGGCAAAACCAAAGCAATAACTATCTTAGCTGCTCTAGAATTAGGGGAAAGAGTCAATTTACCAAATCGAGAGAAAACGCAAATACTTTCTCCAGAAAATGTTTATGATTTGTTAAAATACGAGTTAGCGGCTTTAAAACAAGAAGTTTTGATAGTGCTTTTTCTTGACTTAAAGAACAATTTAATTGCCAAGAAAACCGTTTTTAAAGGCAGTTTAAATCAATCCTTAGTTCATCCGCGAGAAGTTTTTAAGTACGCTGTTAAGTACTCAGCCTTTCAAATTATCTTAGTTCATAATCATCCTTCTGGTGATCCTAATCCCTCAAGTCATGATTTAGAAATTACTAAAATATTTCAAGACGCCGGAAAACTTTTGCAGATTAAAGTGCTTGATCACATCATTATTGGTGAAAATGCTTTTCTTTCAATAATTCAATATGAATCAAACAAGAAAAAAGCCACTTTCCTTTGAGGAAGTGGCTAATTTTTTTTATTTATTGATAAATTCTAAGATATCGTTGAAAACCTCGGTTTTATTAATTTCATTTAAAACTTCATGTCTTGCTTCAGGATAGATTTTATAACTAACATCTTGATAACCGATACTTTGCATAGTTTCAACTAGTTTAATAATTTCTTTACCATAATTGCTCAAAGCATCATGACCACCCGAAATGAAGAAATGTGGTAGGTCAAGATTTCCGGTCGCAATATTCTTCTTGTCATTGACAAACTTCAACCATTTAAACATATCTAAATTAGCACTGACTGTAAAAGGTTGTCCACACATCTGCGATTTATGGTAATACTGTTGAATTAAAGAATCTCTAGTTAACCATTCTTCATTGATTCCAGAAATTATCCCGTCTTTGCGCATCTTTTTTTGATTGGCGTCAATACTCATATCCTGAACTAGTTTAGAAACGTACCTAGGACCTTTGAAGGTTATGATAAGTTTGGTTAATAAAATCCCAAAATTAATTAATAACTTTGAGGTAAAAGCAGAACCAGAAAGCACCGCTTTAGTATAAAAGTCAGGGAAATCTAAAAGTAACTTTCGCGCGATAAAAGAACCCATCGAGTGACCGATTAAGTAATATTTTTGTCCAGCAAAGTTCTTTTCAATATATTCTTTAACTAAAAGAACTGATTCATAAGCTAATAAATCACCATGCTTATCGGCAAAATGTACATACTCGTAATTATCAGTAGATAAACCATGACCAATAATATCGCAACCGACCACTAAATAACCGGCATTCGCAAGAAATTCAGAGAAAATGCCATAACGGGCAAAATGTTCGGATGCTCCATGAATAATGTGAATAACACCTTTAATCTCATCTGTTGGTTCATATTGATAAATATGAATATGATTACCGTGGTAATCATTAAGGGTAAATTGTTTCATAGCCATCTCCTTAAATTATATATAGTAATTATATCATTTAACATTTTATTTTTAAACCTGATTTGATATAATTAATTCGGAGGTTATGATGAAAAAATATATTTTAGCAATTGACCAAGGCACAACCTCACCTGACTTTTGCACTTGCTAAAGA
>DIGF01000006.1 GCA_002419505.1 Caryophanales bacterium UBA5729 | reverse complement strand
AATGAATTATTAGTTGTTTATAGCGAAGAACAAGAAATTGAAGAATTGGTATTATATCAAGATTTAACAAATCTTAATAATGTTGCTCCTGCAGGCTGGGTTTTTAGTGGCACAGGTGCAATGTATGCTGATAAATCATCGAGATTAGACAGTACAGGAGACTACATACAGACTTCAGCTTTTGAATTGCTAAAGCCAGCAATTTTCACAGTAACAATAAAAGGAAATTCCTTAAGTGGTGATGGTGGAACTTTAACCTTTACTGATCAGTTAGGAAATGTCATCCATACAGAGACTAACATCTTAAATAATTCAATCCATACTATTTCCTTCACCATAACTGATTTAGATGTTACTAAAGTGAGAATGACATTTACAAAAACCACTGGTAATATTGGTGTTTATGATGTTAGTATTAAACATATTATTGAAGAATCAGTTTTTGATGGATATCTACTTCAATTAATCAGCGATGAAAATGTTGATATAAGTGTATCTGTCGTAGGACCGTTTTACCAACCAAATACTCAACTTACAGTTACTGCGGGAAATCATGCTACTCTTAGTTTCTCTCACTGGGAAGATTACGTTACAGGAAACACTATCAGCTACTCACCAAATTACAGTTTCTACATCAATAATGATACTTTCCTTAAGGCGGTATATGTTGATGGCTCTGGTCAACAATTGGATGTAATCTATGATGCTAATATTAACAATCAATATGTGAGTATTTCTAACGATGGACCTTATGAATATAATGAAGAAGTTACTTTAACCGCTGATTCGGTAATTGGCTATGAATTCTTATATTGGAAAGACTTAAAAACAGAACATGTATTTTCTTATGAACAAGTAACTACTTTTTATGTTAATGATGTTCATCAATTAAGAGCCATTTATCAAGAAGAAGGAACATTATTCTATTCAACAGGTTTTGAAGACGCCTCAAAATCAAGTTATGCTTTAGGTGATTTTACAACATCGAGTCGTACTTGGTTTTCTTACCAATCATTAGTTGAAACATCGACTGTCATTAATGGAACTAGATCGTTTAAACTTGATAATGGCGGTTTTATCTCCACAAAATTTAGTGTTAATAATCCTTCAAAGGTTTCGTTCTTTTTTGAAACATTTGGTACAGAAGCAGCTTCAACACTAAGAATGCAGTTTTCAACTAATGGATTATCTTGGCATAATCTAGTTGATTTAGATACACCTTTATCAGGTTCAGCTTATTTTGAATATGATATGGATTTATTAACCTTATGGATGAATTACAATATTGATGAAAACACAGACTTTTATTTTCGATTTGTTAATCTTGGAGTAGGAACTCAAACAAATGCTAAGATTAATATCGATGATATCAAAATATATACTTATAATAACTTTGTTGGATATCCATTATATAATCATGAAAGTAACATATTAACCTTTACACTTGATCAAGAATTAAGTGATGTTTATCAATTAGGTGACACTTGGAATCCTAATATTTGTACAGCTACAGATGCAATAGCGGGAGAAGTAAGTTGTGCTATTAATGGTAGTGTTGATACTAATGTAAGAGGATCTTATTTAATTACCTATACAGCTACTGACAGCAATGGAACAGCAGCTGAATATCGAAAAGAGATTGCTGTATTGAAAGATAAATCTTTACTAGATTTAACTTTAAATGATTATAATGGTTATTATAGTTCGGTTTCAGGTTTATATGGCGAAGAGTTAATGCTTGCTTTAAGAGAAATTTTATGGATTAACATCAGCATGCCAAGCTATACTGAAATTAAAAGTATCTTGGAAGTTACTGATCGTGATCCGAATAACTCAAGTAATGTTATCCATATCTATACTGGACAAAGTGTCGTTGGAGCTTGGGATCCGGCTAGAGAATGGGACCGAGAACATATCTGGCCAAATTCAAGATTAGGAATTTTAAGGGTTTCTGAAACGGGAAGAAACGCCGCAAGTGATGCGCATAACTTAAGACCAATCAACGCTAGTATCAATTCAAGTCGAGGTAATCTGTTCTTTGATTATGAAAATGGAACATATTGGTATCCTGATTATAATCGAGTAGATAGTAGAAGTGACGTAGGAGATGTTGCTAGATCAACATTTTATATGAGTGTTATGTATGATTGGTTGAATCTAACTGATGATTTAACCCAGATGATTAATTCTGATACTTATCACTTCGATCATACCGATTTAGGACTGCTTTCTGCTTTTATAGAATTCCATTATCAAGATTTACCAGATAGTTTTGAAATTAATCGTAATAATGTGATATACTCTTATCAGAATAATCGTAATCCATTTGTCGATTATCCGCATTTTGTTGAACTGATTTGGTTTGATCATGATAAAATTCCGGAGGCTTAAAATATGAAAAAAATATTGTTAATCTTAATGTTAGTAATATTATTACAAGGTTGTAATTCTAATACTACTACCACAACCACAACAACTTTACCAACTACTGATAGCGGATATATTACTGAAGACTATTTAACCCTAAATTTATATCATAATGTTAATGTTGATCATGACCCTTTTATTGAAACAAGCAGTACTCTTAACTTATATGAATTTAAGGTAGATGGTAATGAAATAGCTGTAAGTAATCTTAGTTCTACCAGCAACAAGATCTTTATTAATCATGCTTACTTAAACAGTTTAGCTCCAGGAAATTATAATTTAAGAGTTCTAACAACCTTGGGTTATGTTAACATCTCTTTAGAATTAGTTAATGATTTTAAGCCTTATATCATCGGCACCAATAACATTAATTATCAAGAAAATCAAGATGTTGAAGTTATCATCGAAACCTTTGGTAAGGGCATTTCCTCTATCTCAACAACTGGAGGTATTGAGACTAATCAATACAGTTTCAATAACAGGACCCTAACGATTAATCATGAATTCTTTGATGATAAAATTACAGAAAACCCTGATCGAACAAATGTTATTTTTATGATAGCTATCACCTATAATGAAAGTGATACTTTAATAACCGCAATTAACGTAATTCTTAATGATTAAATTTAAAGCAGAGAAAATTTTCTCTGCTTTTTTTTAATTCTTCTCATTATTTCTCCTAGCAATTCTTTCATTAATACTTCTAACATGTTCTCTTTTAGTAATCGTATTACCTTTCTTTAAATCTAATAATTTATTATAGATAAAAACAACCTCTTCTGATTTTAATACTTTATCAGTTGCTCTTTTATTAATATTCCTTCTTAATAAATATGAAGGAAGAACTAAGGTATTAGTCGAACTAACTTTTAGTTCGGCTTTTTTTGTGAAGACCACATAAGAATAATAATTATAATCTAAATTTAATACCTGTTTAAGTGCATAAATATGACCAGCATTCTGCCTGACGGGATTATAAAACTTATTCTTAACTTTTCCATAAGCTAAAACTTGAGTCCATTCCTCATCTTGTTCGCGCCCATAGATTCTTCCGGCATAATTCTTAGTTTCAATCACATGAATCCCCTGAGGATTAATTAAGATATGATCAATCTGAACTGACTTTTTCCCATCGAAAAAAGTTAAATTGTTGACGACATACTTATTTTTCTTTTCTTTGTTGCTGCCTAAAACGACTCTTACATCCAACTCTCCTAAAATACCTTTTCCTGTTGCGCTTTTAAAAAATAACAAAGTTATGACAATAATTCCTGCAATGACTAAATATGGCATGGCTTTCTCCTTTAAAATATATTTTTATTCACCACATTTTAATCCTAAGTTTTCAATAAAAAAAGTGATTTTCTTCAAGAGTCAAGAAATTCAACAATTTGTCAAATCATTAATTTTAAATCACTTCAATATCAAGGCTGGCATAATAACTCATCTTAGCATGAAATCTTGAATAACTAAAAAATAATAGTATCGGTAAATAGATTAACAAAACATAAAGTAACTCATGAGCGAAGTAGTTTCTCCCATAAAAACTGACACTCATAAAAACATAAATGTAAATTACATAACTGGAAATAAACGCTAACTTATTAAAGAAGTAATTAAATCTTAAATTTCTTGATTTAAAATTTAAATCACCTTTATATTCCTTATTCTTAATTTCCACAAAGACTAAGGCAAAATGAACTAAAGTCATAAAAATAATTATATAACCAACTTCATTGAGAATATTTACATCTCCAGTTGTCTCAAAAAAGACATAATAAACAAAAGGATAAATAAACCAACTAGTAATTACCAAAATGATTATTGTGATTAATCCTAAAAGATTTATACTCTTATTCTTTTTATTATCTAAAGAACTGACGTATTGAAAATCTTTATTCATTCTCAGGTTATAACTTCTAATGTGTTTACTAGGAGCGATAAACAGATAATATAAATCATAGATTAAAAAAGCAAAACTAGCTAAGACAAACAAGATGAAAATTACGATACTTCCTTTAGCGAAAATCAAGTTTAAGACAACGGGCAAGAAGATATAAGCTAACCTTAAATAAAGACTTATTTTACTTGTTTCATGTAAAAAGTCATAAAGTTTTACTTCTTTATAGATTGCTTGATGATCATTATTGATTAGACTGTCATTGCCATAAATCGAATCGAGAGAAACGTTGAAATAACTAGCAATCTCTCTTAAGGTGTCGTGATTAATCTCTCTTTCACCTTTTTCCCAATAACTGACAGTTGAGTTAGTCACATGAAAAATCTTTCCAAATTCTTTTTGGGAAAGATTGTTATCTAACCGTAATTTTTTGATGTTTAATCCAATGTTATTATTCATGTTAAACTCCATTTCGCATAAATATTATATCATGAGCTTGAGAAAGTAATCATTGAAAAACAAAAATGGCAAGGTTTTCACCGAGCTTTTCTCAAAAAATTCTAGATTTAATGGGTTTTGTTTAGTCTTGATTAACAAAAGTTTCATATTTATGAAACTTACTTTAATAAATAAAAATAACAAACTACCTAATAAAGATGAATCAAAGGTTAACAAATTATCATGCCAACGGATAGGAGTTTTTGTTTTTGATGTAAGTTCTAATTTTAGATTCAGGTGATAACAGATTTTTATTACAGTATCAATACTTGGGTATATCACTATCTAAAAGATAATTGCCAAATAATAAATAAGAAAATATTGATTGCAAGGAAAGATATGACATATCCGCTGTTTTATAATTTTTAAACTTAGGTTATAATTCAAGTATAATTGGGCAAGTCTACGCAAACAACGCGAGAAAATAGCTTAAAACCGATATCTTTCATTTTTAACAAAAATTCGATTAAAAAGAAGAAAACCCAAGTAGGATTAGTATAATTTTAATAAAGAAACTTCAAGTTGACGAAAAAAGAAGGTGAGCTGAATGTATAAGGTTTCTGTAGAATGTGATTTCTGTAAAAGAATTCACGAAGTCGAGGTAAGACTAAATGTTATTGCCCGTGAAGAAAGAGAATTAGGCAAAGCACTTTTTCATTATGGGAAAACAACGATCCAATGTGAGTGTTATAATCTGCTAACGGTGGAACTGGATGGCTTTCAGTATCCTTCAGAAGATAGCGAAATTGAAATAATCAACACTCATGTTATCGGTGGTTTTAAAAGCAAAGCATTTGATCGTTACTCTGAAGTTAATAGATACCGGCTTTCATCAAAATATTAAAAAAACATCAAGACTTTTGTTAGATACTATTCTTTTTAATCAGTCATGATTGAGAAGATCCTCTCCAAGGAAATGAAAATGCCTTCTTTAATGGAGGCATTTTCATTGTCTTTAATCTTTACATCTCAATTGCGAAAAACCTCAACTTCAAGAAAAGATTCTTACAGATGGCTAATATATCTTTAAGTGTTGCCGGATTATCATTTTTAATCGGTATCGGGATTGAAAAGATTTTGGGCGTTAATATTTAAAAACTTTACTCACATTTAGTGAGTATTTTTTTAACTATTTTTTTATGAATTATATTAAAAAATGACAAATAATGATAAGATAAAAATGATAATTATATAAAGCGCAGAATATGGTGAACATCAGCTTGCCATATTTTTATTTTTTTATTGAAATTTTTAAAAATTATAATATAGAAAATTCCTAAAGGAGGAAAGAAAACCATGTGAAGTTAGCGTTTTTTTTAAAAAATACATCTGATGCCAATCTTTAAAATTTAATCATTTATTTTTATATACGGATTGTTATTAAATAACAAGGAAGGGATTAACTAATGAAGAAGAAAATAATTCTCGCGTTTGTTTGCAGTTTTTCTTTATTTTTACTATTGTTCAGCAAAATCAATGTTAACTTACAACAAAATCAAGAAGATTTATTAAATCAACCTACTCAAGAAGAAATTAGAAAAGACTATCTTGAAAATGAGTGGCTGGTAAAGGTTGAATCACAAGAAGAAGCGATGAACATTGCTTTAAGCAATGGTCTTGTCTTAAAAAGCGTTTCTAAATATGGAATCGCTTTGTTTTATGGTTATCAAAGCCCAATTAGCTTGCTTAAGCACGGACAGGATAATCCTGATTTTCAGCCTAATTATCTCTATTATACGCAAGAAGTAATAATCGATGATCCGGGTGCGCCGCAACAATTTGCCCTCGATCATCTTGATGCTTACCTTGCTTGGCAGTATTCACTAGGTGAAGATGTCTTAGTCGCAATTATCGATACCGGAATTGACTATAATCATGATGAATTCACTACGAATATTTCCGCTTTATCTTATAATTCCGCTCATCAAGTTGTCGGTTATGAAGCTGTAAACGATGACGTTGGTCATGGAACGATGGTTGCGGGAGTAATCGCCGCAACTCAAAACAACGGTATCGGTATCAGCGGTATCGCTCCAGCGGCTGAACTTTTAGTAATTAAAGCTAATGTTGATAACGAAGGCTATTTCTCGACAAGCGCAATCGCTGACGGGATCTATTATGCTGTTGATAATGGCGCTCATATCATTAATATGAGTTTAGGCGGAGCTTATCCTGATTCAATCATGGAAACAGCTTGTGATTACGCTTTGTCTCAAGGGGTGATTGTTGTTGCTGCAGCTGGTAATGACGGTTTACCGATTCTTAATTATCCAGCAAGTTATTCCTCAGTTATCTCAGTTGGCGCGACCACTAACACGAAAGAAAAAGCCAGCTTTTCTAACTTCAACAGTGAAGTTGATATCAGCGCCCCAGGAGAAGCAATCTTGACCACTGTCCCCGGGAATACTTATGGTACAGTTTCCGGAACTAGTTTTTCTTCACCATATATTGCCGGGGTCATCGCTTTACTTTTAAGTTATTATGATACAGAAACCATTGATATGGTCCTTAACTATCTTTATGCCAGTGCCGACGATTTAGGCACCTTTGGTAAAGATAGTTTTTATGGCGTTGGTTTAGCCAATGCTCATGATGGTTTAACAATAACCTTAAGGAAGGTAACACTTGAAACATTCTTAGGCAGTCCTCTCCCAGATAAATATGTTGCAGAAGGCAGAAACTTTTTCATCTCGGACCGACCAACTCTAGAAGGACATTATTTTGCCGGTTGGTATAAAGACGAAACTTTACTAGAACGCTTTGATTTTGAAAACGAAGTAATCTATGAAGATATCACTCTCTACGCAAAATATGAAGAAGGCGAATCAACTTATCCTGATGACTATGATTTCTTGATTAATATAGATGACACCATCACCATCCTCAGCTATTTCGGGCCAGGAGGAGAGGTTATTGTCCCTAATGAGATTTATGGTTTACCAGTTGTTGAAATCAGCAGTGGCGCTTTCATATTTAACCAAAATATCACCTCATTAACTATCCCTGATTCAGTAACCGAAATCGGTGATTTTGCTTTTGCTTATATGACAGCGATTGAAACTATTACAATCGGTACAGGATTAGAAACTATGGGTATAGCATTATTCCTAGGTGATAGTACGCTTGCAACTGTGGAAATACAAAGCGAGAATTTAACCTATCTCGCTGAACATACCTTCACATCTGCGACAAATCTTTCTTCAGTAACTTTACCTAATTCGATCACGGTTATTCAAAGATCCGCTTTTGAAAATACCTTTAGTCTGCATAATTTTGTCTTTCCTAGTAATTTGGAAACTATTGCTGATTATGCTTTCTATAATTCCGGGATAACCGCGCTTAATCTTCCAAACAGTTTAAAAGCGATTTACAGTTATGCCTTCGGTATGGCGGCTTATATCACGGAAGTTAATTTTGGCGCTGAATTAATCAGTATTGGCCAAGGCGCGTTTATTGGTTGTGCTTTTGTAGAAAATATTACGTTAAACGTAAATAACACTCATTTCACAATTATAAATGAAGTATTATACACCGCTGATCAAAAAGCTTTAGTTTGGTATTTCCCTTACAATACTAACAATATCTATACAATGCCTCAAGAGATAGAATATATTTTTGAAGGAGCTTTTTCTAACGCTAAATTCACAAATATTTATCTTAATGAAACGATTACCCATATACCTAATCAAGCTTTTTATGAAGCGCTTGAATTAAAGGAAATTATTATTCCGGATAATGTTAAAACCATGGGAGAATATGTTTTCCAACGCGCTTATGGTTTGACAACAGTAGTTTTACCAAAAGATCTAGAAAAACTTCCTAACGGAACATTCGACCGCAATATTGCGCTCAAGAACGTAACTTTCCCAGAAAATCTAAGAATTATCGGTGGCGCTGCTTTTGTGGCGAGCGGAGTGGAAAAAATTATTCTGCCTGAGACCGTTGAAATCATTGAAGGTTGGGGCTTTATCGGTTGTGTTTTATTAAAAGAAATCTACATTCCTGATGGAGTTAGAATAGTAGGCGCTCATGCTTTATCAACAGTAGATTTAGAAGAAATGTTACCTAATCTAGAAATTATTGGCGATACCGCGTTCGATGTCACGAGTATGGAAGAAATTATCTTCCCGGAAAGCGCAACGCAAATTGATTGTATCAGAATGTCAGGCCTCTATGACATTACCAGAAAAATTGATTTTGGTTCAGCTAAGGAAGTTTTACTTGTGGCGTCTTGGGGTTCAAGACTTCAAGAAATTGTTATAAATGAAGTAACAGAAAAAGTAATAATTGAAGGAGAATCCTTATTCACTCCTCATATTTATGTTTATGGTATGACTACCGAACTGGAAATATTGTTTTCTACTTCCGGTTATGTAGTACATGCTCACGAAGGTTCAGTAGCTCATGCCTACGCGCTTAATAACGGTTTTGATTTTGTTGATCTTGACCGAACTGTCGAACTTCATAATATTGTTTTCAATATCAATGGACCAGCCACATTACTTGAAAGCCCTCCTGCTCAATTCCAAGATCAAGAATTATTCCATTTTGAACTTGATGTACTTGAAGGCAATATGGTTTATGAAATTAAAGTTAACGGTCAGTATATCGTTAACCATGGCAGGAGTTACTGGGTTAGGGTTTTAGAAGACCTCGTAATCGATATTCAAATCAGACCGATTACTGATGTTTTAGAAGATCAGCATATGGTGATTATCGATCAAATCATCGTTAGCACCAGTACTAATGCAGAATATGTCAACTATCCTTCAAGTGATGAATTTGATAATCCGATATTAGGCTTTAACGAAAGCAATGAGTTCTTAACGATTATCGCTGATAATATGTATGATGTCAGACCACATCTCACTTATTATCACAGCAATGACATCATTCATTTATCTTTTCCAAAATTCGTCACGCATATTCCTTTATTAAATCATCAATTCCGCTATTTGAAATCCATTGATGTTCATGAAGGCGTCTTAACTATGGATGGGTTTGAAGAACTCCAAGAGCTTGAATATGTGATTTTACCTTCAACCTTGACTAAATTTCCGCAAATGATTTTTGATGAAATCTATGTTCGAGGTTCTTTCAGTTATTGCGATAGTTTAAAAGCGGTAGTTTTTAAATCGGAATTGATTACCGAAATTCCAAGTGGAGCTTTTTTTGCTAATCCAGCATTAAAATATATTTATTTATCGACTGAGATTGAGTTTATTGGCGAATATGCTTTTTACAATGCGATTTCTTTCGAAGAATTGATTTTAAATAATCCTTTAGTTCAAATAGCTAGTACAGCTTTTATGTTTAAGGATTATGGTTATTACTATATAGGCTTTTCACCTTTAGGAGATGAATTTTCAAAACTTCCTAATTTAGTTTTGTCATCAACCCAAACTGCAGTTATCGATTATGCTAGTAATATGTTCATTGATATCGAGATAGCTGATAAGTATTATCTAGCTTATCTAAATCAAGAAGTATTGGAAATCTTTATTGAAACAGTTAGAAATGGTGAAGACGGAACTTTCGCAGGTGAATTTACCAAGAGTCCATTCTTGATGACAATGTATCTATTTGTCGGTTGGGACAAATCAAGAATCGATATTACCGATAATTTATATACTTATCCAATTTTTGCGGAAACATTAAGAGAATTTGAAGTTAAGTTTATCGATCCTTATACTAAAGAAATAATTGGTACAGATTATGTGCTTTACGGCGAAGCTGCTACAGCGCCAATTAATACGGAAAGAGCAGCTAACCCTAAATATACTTATCTCTTTACCGGTTGGAATCAAGATTTCACTAATGTTCAAAAAGACCTGGTAGTTGAAGCCATTTATGAAAGAACTTTAGTTGAATATCAAGTAGTTTTCTATGATTGGGAAGGAGAAGTTTTAGATACACAATCAGTAGGTTATGGCTTATCGGCAACTGAGCCTTACTTGCCGGATAAACCATTGCACGTCTTTAAAGCATGGTCAGACGATTTTACTTATGTTGTTAAAGACATCGATGTTTATCCGATTAGAGAAGCTAATTTAGTAACGGTATTCTTCTATAATTTCTATGGTAATGAAATTTACCGCACCGATGTCTATGAAGGCGATAGTGTCACACCTCCGGTTGCGGAAGAAATTGGTGGATATATCTTTATCGGTTGGAGTGAAGATTTAGCTGTGGTTTACACAGAATTACATGTTTATCCGATCTACGCTCAAACTGAAAGTGTTTTAACTTTAATTTACAATGATATTGAACAGGTCAATATCATAGCTATCGCTGGCGGTCAATACTCGTCACTGATCTTGGATGATCAAAACCGTCTCTACGGAGTAGGAAGTAATAACTTTGGTATGCTCGGGAGCGATCAATTTAATCAAACGAATTATCCGATCGATGTAACCGCAGCTTATAATTTGAATCCAGGTGAATTAATAGTTAAAATTTATCTTGGACATACAAATTCAATCATTTTAACAAGCGAGGGTAGAGTTTTCGCAGCTGGTAGTAATACAGAAGGTCAGTTGGGTATCGGTAGTTCCGGTTCCAGTGCTAATTATCCGACAGATATTACCGCTAATTTCAATTTCAATCCAGATGAAACATTAATTTACGTTACAATCGGTGAAACGCATATATTGGCTTTAAGTAACCAAGGACGTCTCTTTGCTTGGGGACAAAATAGTTACGGACAACTAGGAACCGGTGACACTGTTAGTAGAACTTTACCGACTGATGTAACCGCTAGTTTTACTTTAGCTGTCGGTGAAACAATTGAGCATGTCGGAGCAGGACAACTATATAGCGGTGTATTTACCAGCCTAGGCAAACTTTATCTCTGGGGATTCAATCAGGGACAATTAGCAGACAATACCTTCGATCATCACGAACAACCGAATGACATCACCGCTAATTTCGCTTTAAACCCTGGAGAATTCTTAACAACAGTTAAACTTCATGATGGTTATGGCTTTGCGCTTACTAGCGAACACAGAATATTTGCTTGGGGCGGTGGCTATAACGGCAATTTATCCACTGGAGGTATAAGTAACTTCCCGCTTCCGACTGATGTTACTTCAAACTTTAATCTTCAAACGGGCGAATTCGTCGAAGAAATAATTTTAGGTTTTGCTCACGGTTATGCACTCACATCCAATAATCGCTTGCTCGGATGGGGGTATGGAGCTTATGGTACATTAGCAAATGGCAATAGAAAAGATTATAACCCAGTTTTAGACATCACCGGGTATTTCAATCTAGGTGAAGATTCAATTACTATGGTAAAAACTGCTAATTACAACGGCTTTGTCCAAACCTCAAGCGGTAAGCTTTATGGCTTCGGAATGAATAACTACGGGCAAGTCGGAGTTTATTCAAACCGTGATATTTTAAATCCAACGTTAATGACTTTTAACAACTTCGATGTCGGACAATATCTTTACAGTTATGGCGATGAAATAATCTTACCGACATTATCCCAAGATACGCATAATTTCCTAGGTTGGTTCTACGATTATGATTTTACTCAACCAGTTGAAGTTGATTTTGAATTAACTCAAGATACAATTCTTTATCCTCATTGGGAAATAAAAACTTATACCGTAAGATTCCTAGATGATGACGGTACGGTTCTAAAAGAAGAAATTGTTGAACATGGCGCAGATGCTACTCCGCCAGAAAATCCATTTAAAGAAGCAACTGCTGAGTTTACTTATACCTTTATTGGCTGGGATGAAAGTTATAATTATATTACACAAGATTTAGATATTAGAGCGACATATTATGCAGATCTTAATTACTACACTGTTACTTTCTTCAACGCTGATGGCAGTGAGATAAAATCAGAGCATTTACCTTATGGCGAAAGTGCTACTCCGCCTGAAGAGCCAACGAAAATGCCGACTGCTCAATATTCATATATCTTTAGCGGTTGGAGTGAAGATTATAGTTTTATAGAAAGTAATTTAAATATTTATCCAATTTTTGTAGAAGTTATTAATGAGTATAAAGTTAGTTTCTTCGATGAAGATGGTACGTTATTAAAAGAAGAAATGGTTCCTTATGGAGAAGGTGCAACTCCGCCTGAAGAACCAACAAAACTTGGTGATGCACAATATTCTTACATCTTTACGGGTTGGGTTGGCGAATATGATTTTGTTACCCAAGAATTATTTATTTTTGCCAGTTATCTAGAAGTTATCAATCAATATTCGATTAAATTCTATGACCACAATGGTGTGATGATAAAAGAAGAAATGGTTCCATATGGCTCTTCAGCAACTGCACCAGTTGCGCCAGAAAAACCAAGTGATGGAGTTTATGAATATCAGTTCTTGTATTGGTCAGAAGATTTTAGTTTTATTATCGGACCTTTAGATATTTATCCAATCTATAGCCAAACTCCTATAACCTATGTTTATAGCTTGGCTCCAGGAGTCGATACTATTTACCAAGATAGTGATTGGATTGATGCGGGAATGGACTATGATAATCCGAATATCAGTTATTATGTTATCGGTGAGGTTGATACTAGTGAAATAGGCAGTTACTTAATCGTCTATGTCCTTGAGGTTAACGGTAATCCAATCGCTGAAGTTAAGAGAGTTGTCAGAGTGATTGAAAAACCACGTGATCCAGTAATCATTACTTTAAATCCAGGGATATCCACATTATTTATCGGTGACGCTTACGTTGAAGCTGGAGCTACTTCCAGTGAGGGAACGGTAGTTGTTATCGGCAATGTCGATACTTCAAAAGCCGGTTTCTATATTATTGAATACCAAGTAGTGATTGGTGACAATACTTATTCAAAATACCGCTACGTCATTGTTTATAATGCCGGTATGGACTTAACAAACATTAATGCTATTATTCCGCAGGTTTACGGAAAGGAGGATGAAGAATAATGAGAAGACTTTGGTTATTAATTATCGCAATTATTATTGCTTTATTCGCCCTTAGTTGCAATGGTAATACAACTTTACCAACAACTGATATTACTACTAGTGGCATAACTTCACAAACCACTCAAACAACCGTATCATCTACGCAGGATGGAAATCTAAGGATTGCGCTTAACCCAGGAGTTGATACAATTGAAGTGAATACTGAGTTTATCGATGCTGGAGCTAGAGCTTTTTACGGAGATCTTGAACTAGTGGTAAGAAGCGTTGAAAACACAGTTGATGTTGATGTTGTCGGTGCTTATTACATCAAGTATTTGGCGAGTTATAATGAATTAGAAATCGAAATCATTAGAATTGTCGTAGTGCTTGACACTACCCCTCCGGTAGCTTTCCTTAATCCAGGAATTGATACTATTAAAGTAGGAGGCACTTGGATTGATGCTGGAGTAACAGCAGAAGACAATTACTTTGATAATTATTTCGTTGCATTCCATGGTACAGTTGATACCAACACCATCGGTACCTATACAATTACTTATGTCGTTTATGACGAATTAGGTAACAGTACTACAATAATTAGAATTGTCGATGTAGTTGATTAAATTTAAAATTAAACAAAAAGAACTGATGAGTTAAATCTTATCTGAATAAGTAAAGAGTTAGTAGAC
>DIGF01000002.1 GCA_002419505.1 Caryophanales bacterium UBA5729 | reverse complement strand
AAAATGGTACAAATCCACAGTGCTTGATTTAATTATAACAATAGAGGGAAAGGAAGCTATACTCAATCTATTATTACAGTTTTGAGTATACAAGTAATGTTATGAAATATATTGATTTAAGAAGCGATACAGTTACAAAATTAACAAGCGAGATGAAAGATGAGATGATAAAAGCTGAAGTGGGTGATGATGTATTTAGTGATGATCCAACAATGAATGCTTTGGAAGAGTACACTGCGAAATTATTTGGTAAAGAAGCTTCAGTTTTTGTGCCTTCTGGTACATTTTCAAATCAGTTGGCTTTATTTACTCATTGTAATCAAGGCGATGAAGTTATAGTGGATCAATTCGCGCATATAGTACAACATGAATCTGGTGCATCGCCGATAATATCTGGAGTTCAATTGTTTACTCTTGAAAGTGATAACGGAATTTGGAATCTAGAAAAGCTTGAGCGAATGATTAAGGTGAGAACCATCTCAACAACAAGGACAAAATTAATTTGTATTGAGAATTCATTCAATGGAAAGGTGCTTCCACTTGACTATATGGAAAAAGTCTTCAAAATCGCTAAAAGAAATAGCCTGGCAGTGCATCTAGATGGCGCAAGAATCTTCAATGCCGCAACCGCTTTAAAAGTTGAGGTTAAAGATATTGCACAGCATGCAGATACTGTTAGTGTGTGTTTATCAAAAGCTTTAGGCGCTCCTGTTGGCACAATTTTAGTCGGACCTAAAGATTTCATTGATAAGGCGCGATTAAATCGCAAAATTATGGGTGGTGGAATGCGACAGGTGGGAATTTTAGCCGCTTGTGGTTTCGTTGCGATTAAAAAGATGAGTAAGAGATTAGAAGAAGACCATCAAAACGCAAGATTTATGGAAAAACTATTAAGAGATATCCCCGGAATAATAATTGATGAAACTCAGTTGGATATCAACATGGTTTTCTTTGATATTGATGATGATAGAAAATATAAATTAGACAGTTATTTGCTATCAAAAGGAGTTAAGATATTACCGTATGAAGGTTCATTTAGATTTGTTACACATTATGACGTAAGTAAGGAGGAAATAACAAAAGCAATTGGTTATGTTAAAGATTTTTTTAGCTAGTTTTATCATGGCTTTCTTTTTAAAGAAAGTATTGGTTTGCTAAGTTGATTATGTTATAATTATTTTGGTTTAATTTTAAGACGGAGGACAATAGATGATTTTTCAAAAAGCTAAAGGGATTTATATTGAAGGCAGAAAAGGAATGTGCAAGATAAATCCACTAAAAGAGTATTTAAGCCCCAAGTATGTTTACATACCTTTACTTCAAAGAGCCTGCAACTTAGAGTCTCAAGTAAAAGTCGGAGATGAAGTGAAAATAGGGCAAGTCGTAGCAACCAATCAACAACAATTTAATATTAGAGTCCATGCTAGTGTTAGCGGTAAGATAACTGCTATCAAGAAAGTTTGGCACTCAAGCGGAAAAATGGTTGATGCAATCGAGATTGAAAATGATTTTAAGAATCAATTAGCTGAGACCATTAAAGAAGAAAAAAATGTAGATTCATTAACTAGAGAACAACTAATCAATAAAATGGAACTTGCAGGGTTAACAGGACTTGGCGGAGCAGGTTTTCCAACACACATCAAATATAAAACAAAGGCTAAAATCAACTCAGTTATCATTAATGCAGTTGAATGTGAGCCTTATTTGACTTGTGATTATCATTTTATTATTAGTTATCCAGAAAAGCTTTTAAAAGGCGCAACATATTTAATGAGAGCCGCTGAAGCTAATGAAGTGGTTATAGCTTATAAGATTTATAACAAACAAATTAGAGAAGCTTTACAACCATTTTTACCGAAATATCCCAATGTTAAGTTGTTCCCTGTAAAAAATGTCTATCCAGCAGGATGGGAAAAATATATAGTGGAACAAATTACAAAAAAGACTTATACGGGACTGCCTGCTGAAGCTGGGGCGATTGTAAATAATTCAGCAACAGCAATTGCATACGCTGATATCGTTGAAAACAACATACCTTTGATAGCAAGACCAATAACTATTACAGGTGAAGGCATCACTAAACCAAGTACTTTCTTTGTTCCAATCGGAACAAAAGTGAGTGAATTAGTTGAAATGAGTGGTGGCTATATCAAAGGACTAGATCCAATCAAGTATCATTATATTGCTGGTGGTCCTATGACTGGTAAAGCTATTTTTATTGATGATTTAGTTGTTAATGATACGTTAGGCGCTGTCATTGTAAAACCAGTTATAGAAGGATTATACCCAGAATGTTTGGGTTGCGGCAAATGTGCTGATGTTTGTCCGGTTTACTTAACACCAACTGAAATAAAAAAAGCTATGGAAAGAAAAGATATTAAGCTTTTAGGCGATTTGAATTCTAATAAATGTATAGAGTGTGGTTTGTGTTCTTATATTTGCCCTTCTCATATTGAAATAACTGAAGCGGTCGTTAAGGGAAAAACCATGTTAAGGAAAGGAGGGCAATAATGGCTAGATTTGCTGGGGGTAAAGCTCCATTCTTAAGAAAGTATGATGAAAAAGATTACGGAACACAAGTCATCATGAAAGATTTTATTATTGCTCTTGTACCTGTTATTCTTTTTGCTTGGTATAAAAACGGAATTCAAGTTTATCTTGATGGTAATATTAACTTTTTAGAAATGTTGTATCCATTATTTTTTATCTTGATGGGAGCAATTATTTCTACAACCATGGAAGGTATATTTTTCTACGTTACCGACAAGGAACATAGGGGCGCTAAAGAAATTTCGCAAAAATTATCTTTGTCATTTGCGGCTATACCTGGGCTTATTCTTGCTTTGCTATTACCGCTATATACACCAATTTGGGTTTTAATTTTTGCAGCCTTCGTAGCAACAATAATCGGGAAGATGATCTTCGGTGGTTTTGGTCATAACATCTTTAATCCAGCTTTATTAGGTTATGCTGTAGTTGGTTTTACTTTGATGGGTGTTGTTAATGCCGCAGGCGGAGTATTTAATGCTTCTGAAGTATTAATTGATTCTTATGCAGGAGCTACTCCTTTAGGTGTCTTAGCTTCTGGTAAAGAAATTGACTATAATATTTTGGTAAAACCATATGGAACTTTATCAAATTTCTTTATTGGAACTATTCCTGGAGCGCTTGGGGAAACAAGTGCCTTAGCAATATTGTTTGGCGGATTATATTTAGTTATCCGTAAGGTTATAAAGTGGTATACTCCAGTAATCTATGTTGGTACAGTTTTTGTTTTATCGTGGATGATAGGTGCCTTAAGTGGAGAAACAGGTTTATGGTTTCCTACTTATTCAATTTTAACTGGTGGTGTTATGTTTGCTGCTGTTTTTATGGCGACCGAGCCAGTAACTACTCCAACGAACGTAATTGGAAAAGTTTTCTTCGCCTTATTCTTAGGTGTGCTAACAGTTCTATTTAGATTTGTCGGCAATTTACCTGAAGGAGTTGGAACATCACTTATATTTTTAAACATCTTTGCAATACCGATAGATAAGTTCACCGCTGTAATAAGAACTAAAAGATTTTCAAAACCAGGCGGGCTTTACTTTGGTATTTTAACTGTTTTAGTAATTCTTTTAGCTGTTTACACCTTGGTAAAAGCTGGCAGCATGTATACGGCTTTTCAGATTCCTTTTATTGGGTGGGTGATATAAGATGAAAATATTTATGAAAAAATACTTACAAATAACTATATTCTCATTACTATTAGTATTAGCATTTGTCTTCGGCGGAATTTATTCTCGTTACATGACAAGTCAAATCGAAGTACACGCCGAAGAACAAGCTATTGCTCAATTTAATCAAAGTTTAATCAATCTTGCAGGAATGGGATCTAAGGTTGTTGAGGCTGCTTATGAAGATATGGAGAAAGAATACTTGGTTCCAGGGTTTGCCAATCTTACCTATAATCCCGAGTTAAGTGGCTCATATAAAATATTGGATGAAAATAATATTGAAGTGGCTGTGATTTATATCATTATTACTGTTGGAAGATATGACGGAGTTGAAGTGGCATATGCTATAAATATTGAGACAGATACACTTATTGATGTTTTGGTTATTAGCAATAAAGAAACACCTGCATACTTTAGAACCCTTGATTTTGGTTTTTACGATCAATTTGAAAATAAAACTTTCGATGATGTTGTTTTTACAATCGATGCTGTTTCAGGTTCTACATATTCATCTCTTGCTTTCGATGCGGGTATGAATTACGCTCGAGAATTATATGCTCGAGATTATGGCTTCGAGATTCCGAACATTGTTTATGAAATCAATTCTGTTATCAGAAACTTCGATTTAGAAACTTTTGTTGAAAAACCATTTATCGTAAATATAACATATGGTCCTGAAAACAATATCTTAGAAGCGTATTTTGACAATCAATATAATTTAGTAGAAATTATTTCGGGTAATATGCCAGATCAAACATATCTAGATTTGTTTAAAAATGATTTACCAACAACGACTTTTGCGGATATGAAAACTTTCATTAGATCTTATGATGAAGTTACAAGAAAGATTGTAATAGATACAAAAGCCTATGGTGGCATGACAGTAAGCGTTGAGTTTGAATTAAATGAAAATTTAGATAGCGTTACCGGAATATTAATAACTTCAACACAAACATATGATAGTGATTATAACGACTTATATGCCGGAGCTCCTGCACCAGCTGTGGAGAACGCTTATCGAAATCAATATTTAAGTGACGGAACTTATCATGATTCGATTGCTGGAGCGACTATAACTGGCAATGGTTTAATTAGAATTTTTACACTTATGGATGATGTTTTAGAAGCATGGAACGGGGGAGGTAACTAATATGAATAAAGGTCTTATTTCCGGTTTAGTACTTCTTACCATTGGTCTTGTCTGTGGATTATTATTAGCCGTAGTAAATTACTTCACAGCACCAAAAATTGCTGAAGAAGAAAATAAAATTAAATACGCTGCGTTAGCTGAGTTTTATGCTTTAGAAAATTATGACTTATCAGAAGTTCAAGGTAATGGAGCGTTTGGTACAATTTATATTTTAAAAGAAAAAGGTACTGACACAATCTTATCGCTAGTTTATACCGTTGCAGCTTCAGGATATAGTTCAAGCACTGATGTGCAAATGCTAATTGCTGTAAACAATGATTTAAGCGTTGAGGGATACAAGGTAGTAAATCACCAAGAAAGTACTGGTTTTGGAGCTGATATTGTTGATAATGATTTCAAAGTGTCAGAAATACTCGATCTTTCAAATTTCGATTCAGTTGCCGGTGTGACAGTCACATCGAATGCTATTAAACAATGCTTTACTTTAGTAAGTCAAAGAGTGGAATCAGATTTTGGGGGTGGTTTAGGTGAATAAAAGAGATAATTTTCTAAAAGGTATTATTAAAGAAAACCCTCTATTTGTTGCTTTATTAGGGCTTTGTCCTTCACTTGCTGTTACTACATCTTTAGAAAATGCAATTGGAATGACTTTAGCGGTTTTCTTTGTTCTCGTATTATCAAACTTTATTATTTCACTAATAATGAGCAATAAGAAGTTATCAGAACTTGTGAAACCTGTTAGAATCCCTGTTTATATTGTTGTTATAGCAACTTTAGTTACAATTGTTGAAATGGTTATGAACGCTTATGTTATTGACTTATACCGTTCATTAGGTGTTTTCATTCCTTTGATTGTTGTTAACTGTATAATTCTCGGAAGAGCAGAAGCCTTTGCATCTGAAAATAAACCGGTTGACTCTTTGATAGATGGAGCGGGAATGGCATTAGGTTACGGTTTTGCAATCATGTTAATTAGCGTATTTAGAGAATTTTTAGGAAAAGGTACACTCACCATTTGGGGTAACCTACAACTTAATCTTGTTTTCGTATTTGACTTTTTAAAAATACAACCAATTGCAATGTTTGTTCAACCTGTAGGAGCATTCTTGTCATTCGGATTAATCCTTGCTGCAATTACTGCAATTGCAAATAATCATAAAAATAAATTAGCAAAGGAAGTGACAAATAATGGATAATTTGATAATGATAGCTTTCTCAGCATTTATAATCGAAAATATTATCTTAACCCAGTTCTTAGGTATTTGTCCTTTCTTAGGAGTATCTACAAAAAGGAGTTCTGCTCTAGGAATGGGTATGGCTGTTATCTTTGTCATGTTAATATCTAGTTCAGTGACTTGGTTGCTTTATAAGTATGTTTTAGAGGCTTTCAACATTCAATATATGAGAACGATAATGTTTATTTTAGTAATCGCTTCTCTAGTGCAAATGGTGGAGATATTCCTTAAAAAAGTGTCCCCTGCACTTTATAAAGCTTTGGGTATTTACTTACCTTTAATAACTACAAACTGTGCGGTTTTAGGGGTTGCGATATTAAATATTTCTAAAGAACATAATTTTATTGAAATGCTTGTTTATACTACTTTTATCGGACTAGGTTTCTTATTTGTAATGTATATTTTCTCAATGATGAGAGAAAAACTTGATTATTCTCCAGTTCCAAAAGCGTTTAAAGGAGCTCCTATAGCGCTAATTATTGCGGCAATTTTAGCAATTATTTTCTCTAGATTCGGAGGAATAATCTAATGGAAATACTTTTGCCAGCGATTGTACTATCCGCTTTAGGTTTTGTTTTAGGAATATTAATCAATCTAGTTGCTAAAGTTTTCTATGTAGAAGAAGATCCTTCAATCGATGAAGTGGTAAATCTTTTGCCAAGATATAATTGCGGAGCTTGCGGACATCCGGGTTGTAAAGAGATGGCTATTAGTTTATTGAATAAAGAAAGTAAAATTTTGGATTGTAAACCGATAAAAAAAGAAGCTGTCCCAGCACTTCAAGAATATTTAGATAATTATTTTAAAAATAAGTAAAAAATCGCTTTCATTTGAAAAATAATGGTTGTTTAATTTGCGATTTTACGTTATAATTTACATCTTACGATGAAAAGAAATGGAGGAGATATAAAATGAAAAAATTTATGTTATTATTTGTTGCCTTAGTTACACTTGCAGTCGTAGCTGGATGTAACGGCAATACAACTTTAGCGCCAACAACACAGGCGCCAACAACACAAGCACCTACAACAGAAGCTCCTAGAGAATTCGTAGCAGACGGAGAATTCACAGCTTACGAAGTTGGTGTTCACTACAATACACCTATGGTTACCACTGTCACTGTTACAATTGAAAATGATGAAATCGTAGGTTTCTTTATCGATTGTATTCAAGGGACAAGAACTCAAAATGCTGAGACTTTAGTTTATTCTTTCAATTTCAATGCTTTAAGCAAGAAAGACTTAGGTTTCGAATACAAGATGCATTGGTCAGCATATGCAGCTATCGATGAAACACCAACGATTGAAGAGTATCAAGCGTGGTTAACTGCTAACAACAAAAACGAATGGCATCAACAAGCTGCTTTAATTGAAGCTTACTTGTTAGAAAATGGTGTTGATTCTGTTACAGTTGATGCTTCAAACTTTATTGACAACGTTAGTGGCGTCACTATTAAAGACGGTGGGTATACAGCTTTAGCGGCTGCTGCAGTTCAATTAGCAATTGAAGGAAAAATGCAAGCTATCTACACATCTCAAGACGATCTATACATCGCGACTATGACTGTTGATGCTGATGGAAATTTCTCGGATTTATTGATCGACGTTCTTCAGGGAACTCCTGATACAACTGCTGGAACATTTGCATGGAGAGAACAAACTAAACAAGAATTAGGTTTCGAATATAAGATGCATTGGGCAGCATACATCGCTGTTGATGAAACTCCAACAATCGAAGAATACCAAACTTGGTTAGAAGAAAACAACAAATTAGAATGGTTTCAACAAGTTGCTTTGGTTACTGAATGGGTAGAAGCAAATGGTTGGAATGAAAATTTAGCAGCTCTTAACGATCGTGGTGCTACATTAGATGGAACTACTTTACTTGATGATTTAGCTGGTGTAACAGTACGTTCACAAAGTTATTATAATTTACTTGCAGATTTATTTGCAAAAATGGCTGAATAATTAAAACTTAATACAGTATAAAAGTTGTTGAGGAATCAACAACTTTTTTCTTTTCTTTTCTAATTTCTTGACTAAAAATATATTTAAAGTTATTATATTTAAAAACGTAGAGGAGTTGTATTATGGGAAATTTTGAAATATTTCTTATTGGAGCCGGTATATTTGCTGTTTTAGTAGCTTTGGCCAGTGTTTTAGTTAAAGCAGAATATTTTAATTCGATAAAAAAAATTGCAAAGAGTTTACAACAATTAAAGCCAGAGTCGGAATTTAAGGTTTTTGGCCGTGACGAGATTTACCATATTGAAATCTGCGATTCGCATCTTAAATACTTATTGAAAATCGTGAAATCAAAAGCAGAATATGAATTTATTATCACTAATTCAGAAAAATGGATAGTTAATCAATCACCTCAGCAATGGACAAGGAAGACTAAACCGATTTTTATTGATAATTCAAAGGAATTTATCGATCTTAAAGATGAATTAAGCAATTTAGTAAAGATTGTTGTGATCTATCCTTCCTGTAAAAGAATAATTCATTATCTTAATGAAAGTGATACGGTTATAGTTAAAGAAGAAGACAAGGTTAACGGAATTCATTTTGTAAGATATGAAAATGTTGAAAAATTTATTAAAAACCAATAATTTTTTGTTTACAAAAATCATCTTTTAGTTTATGATATTTATGCATGCGCCATTAGCTCAGTTGGTAGAGCAAATGACTCTTAATCATTGGGTCCCCGGTTCGAGTCCGTGATGGCGCACCATATGTTTATTAGCGACTTTTTTAGTCGCTTTTTATTTTTTCTTTGTCCTGAAAACGCTTTACTTTAAACCTATAAACTTTTATAATAGATGGTAGAGAAAGAGCTTATGAAAGGAGTACTGATTAGTATTTTTTCTAGTCGGATATTAGATGATGGTTATTAACGGTTCAAATTTAGATTTATTGGGTTTTAAAAAAATTGTCTTAAATTATGAAAAGGTAGAAATTGATGAATCTAGTAAAGCAAAAGTAAATGTTGCTCGTGATTATGTAGAAAAAGTTATTGAATCTGAAATACCAACTTATGGAATTAACACCGGTTTTGGTAGATTATCAGATGTTTCGATAGATAAAGAAAATTTAAGTAAATTACAGGAAAACTTAATAAAAAGTCATGCTTGTGGTGTAGGAGAAGTTTTCGATAAAGAAATAGTTAGAGGAATGCTTTTACTAAGAGTGAACGCTCTTATAAAAGGTAATAGTGGAATTAGGCTAGAAGTAATAGAAAAAATGGTCGAATTTTTAAATAAAGATATGATACCCGTTGTTTATTCAAAAGGTAGTTTAGGAGCAAGTGGCGATTTAGCTCCATTAAGCCATATGGCTTTACCGATAATTGGTTTGGGTGAAGCTATGTTTGAAGGAAAAATCATGGCTGCAAAAGACGCATTGAAACTAGCGAAAATTAAACCGCTTGAATGCTTAGAAGCTAAAGAAGGATTATCGCTGATAAACGGAACACAAGCAATGACTTCTGTAGGTGTACTAACTCTACTAGAGGCATACGATCTTATTAACCTATCTATGTTTAATCTGGCGATAACAATGGAAGCTTTGAACGGCATAACTGATGTTTTTGATGGTAAAATTCATGAAGTTAGAAATCAAATTGGACAGATTAAAATAGCTAAATTGATGAAGAAAATTCTTGAAAATTCAAAACTAACTACCAAACAAGGCGAAAAGAGAGTTCAAGACGCTTATTCCCTTAGATGTTCACCGCAGGTAATCGGAGCTTCACTAGATGTTATTGAATACGCAAAAAATATTTTAGAACGCGAAATGAATGCCGCAACCGATAATCCCTTAGTTTTTGTGGAAGATTCTAAGGTTGTCAGTGCTGGGAACTTTCACGGTCAACCAGTGGCTTTAGCAATGGATTTTCTTGGTATAGCTTTAAGTGAATTAGCTAATATCTCCGAAAGAAGACTTGAAAGACTTGTAAATGCAAACTTAAGTAATGGTTTGCCGCCTTTTTTAGTTAAAAATCCAGGAATAAATTCAGGTTTTATGATTGTTCAATATAGCGCTGCATCATTAGTTAGCGAGAATAAAGTTTTAGCTCATCCCGCTAGTGTTGATTCTATTCCTTCTTCAGCTAATCAAGAAGATCACGTTTCCATGGGAACAATTTCGGCTAGAAAAGCAAAAGAAATCGCTGATAATGTCAATGGTGTTTTAGCTATGGAATTAATGACCGGTTTGCAAGCTGTGGAGTTTAGAAATCCTGATAATATGAGTCTTAGCACAAAAAGGGTTTATGATTACATTCGTAAAGATATTGCTTTTGTAGAAGATGACATAATAATGTATAAAGAGATACATAAAATCAAAAAAATCACAAAAAGAGAAGATTTTAATGATATTTTAAGAGGTGAATTAGATGTTTGAGCAAGTTAATATAGAAAATATATTTTCTGACTTACCGCCCAAAAAAACTTTTCAAAAAGGAATTCGAAGGGCTCCTAAACGTGAATTTACTTTATCTAAAGAAGAAACTGAACTAGCTTTAAAAAACGCGCTAAGATACATTCCTAAAAAATGGCATGATGAGTTAGCTGAAGAATTTCTTGAAGAACTTTTGAGTTTAGGAAAAATATATGGATATCGTTTTAGGCCGGAAGGAAATCTTTTCGGTAAACCTATAAATGAATATAAGGGTAATTGTATCGAAGGTAAGGCTTTTCAAGTAATGATTGATAATAACCTTGATTTTGACATTGCACTTTATCCATATGAATTAGTTACCTACGGGGAGACAGGAAGTGTATTTCAAAATTGGATGCAGTATAATCTTGTCATGAGGTATTTGGAAATAATGAATGATGAACAAACATTGGTTATTATGTCAGGACATCCCTTGGGTTTATTTGTTTCAAGCAAGCAATCAACTAGAGTGATTATTACCAATGGACTTATGATAGGAGAATTTGATAATCTTAATAATTTTAATCGGGCATCAGCACTAGGGGTTGCTAATTATGGGCAAATGACTGCTGGGGGTTGGATGTATATAGGTCCACAAGGCATTGTTCATGGCACGTATTCAACTTTGCTCAATGCAGGCAGGATGAAATTAGGAATTCCCGAAAAAGATAATTTAGCTGGCAAATTATTTGTCTCATCAGGTTTAGGTGGAATGAGCGGGGCTCAAGGCAAAGCGGCTGTAATTGCTGGTGCTATAGGAATTATTGCGGAAGTTGATTATTCAAGAGTGGAAACCAGAAAATCTCAAGGCTGGATTGACGATATAACTGAAGAACCCCATGATACTTTTGTTTTAGCCCAAAAATACATTTCTATGAAAATGCCTAGAGCGATTGCTTATCACGGAAATATTGTTGATTTATTGGAATATGCAATCGCTAATAATATTCACATTGACTTATTAAGTGATCAAACAAGTTGTCATGCTGTATATGATGGCGGATATTGTCCGGTGGGAATTAGTTTTGATGAAAGAACATATTTGCTAAAAAATGACAAACAAAAATTTAATAAATTAGTTGATTATACTTTAAAAAGACACTATCAAGCCATAAAAAAAATAACTGATAACGGAACATACTTTTTTGATTATGGGAATTCATTTATGAAGGCTATAAGCGATAGTGGAATCAAGGAAATTTGTAAAAATGGTGTAAATGATCTAGATGGTTTTATCTGGCCGTCCTATGTGGAAGATATAATGGGACCTGTATTATTTGATTATGGTTATGGCCCTTTTAGATGGGTATGTTTAAGCCGAAAAGATGAAGATTTAGATAAAACGGATAAAGCCGCAATGGATTGTATCGATAAAAACCGAAGATTTCAAGATTTAGATAATCACAATTGGATTAGAGATGCAAAGAAAAATGGTTTAGTTGTTGGAACTAAAGCAAGAATTTTATATCAAGATGCTTATGGAAGACTTAAAATCGCATTAAAATTTAACGAGATGGTTAGAAATAAGGAAATCGGTCCGGTTATGTTAGGAAGAGATCATCACGATACCGGTGGAACTGACTCTCCGTTTAGAGAAACTTCAAATATTAAAGACGGTTCAAATATAATGGCAGATATGGCTACACATGTGGCGTTAGGCAACGCTGCCAGAGGAATGTCTTTAGTGACGCTTCACAATGGCGGAGGAGTAGGAATTGGCAAAGTCCTTAATGGCGGTTATGGTATGGTTTTGGATGGTTCAACTAGAGTAGATGAGATATTAAAAACAGCAATGTTATTTGATGTTATGGCAGGAGTTTCTAGAAGAGCTTGGGCTAGACAGAAAAACTCGATTTCAACCGTAGAAGAGTATAATGGTAAGGATAATAACTCTCTAGTGACTTTACCAAATCTTTGCGACGAAGAATCAATAAATAAATTAGTAGAAAAAAAATACGTGAAAGGCGGAAAATAATGGCAAAAATAGTTGAATGTGTTCCAAATTTTTCTGAAGGTAGAGATTTAGAAAAAATCGCGAGAATAATAAGTGTATTTGATAAATATCAAAAAGTAAAATTAATTAATTATGAAGCAGATGCAGATTATAATAGGACAGTTGTGACTTTAATTGGCGACGCTGATGAGATGATTGAAGCTTTGTTAGCTCTTGTGGAAGTTTGTATTAAAGAAATTGATTTGAATAAACATAGTGGCGAACATGCAAGAATGGGGGCTGTCGACGTTATACCATTTATACCGGTTAAAGAAATAGACATTAAGGAATGCGTTGCCTACGCTAACGCTTTAGCGAAAAGAATATCAGACCAGTTTGATATTCCTTGTTTCATGTATGCTGAAGCAGCAAACGAAGAAAAAAGAATCTTGCTGCCAAATATTCGTAAAGGTGAATTTGAAGGAATGAAGGAAAAGATTAAATTACCAGAATGGAAACCGGATTATGGCAAGGCTGAAATCCATCCAACCTTTGGAGTTATTGGCGTAGGCGCAAGAGATTTTCTTATAGCTTATAATATTGATATTCTTACAGAAGATGAGAAAATTACAGGTAAATTTGCCAGGGCTATTAGACAATCAAGTGGAGGCTTTCAATATGTTCAAGCTGGGCCTGTCTTTTTGGAGAAAAGGGGCCACACACAGGTCACAATGAACATTTTAAATTTTAAGAAAAATCCAATTTACAGGATTTTTGAGACCGTTAAGATGGAAGCTAAGAGATATGGTGTTGATGTTCCAAGCGCAGAGATAGTTGGATTGATTCCAAAAGATGCTGTTGTAGAGTCTTTGAAGTATTATTATGCCATTAATGGTCTTAATTTTCCTAAGGATATTACTCTTGATGAAATTGTTGAGGCAAGCAAAAAATATTTAAATTTAAGAGATTTTACTGCTGATAAAATTATCGAATATTTTTTATAGGTGGGTTAATGAAAAGGTTAATTATCCATAATATTAAAACTGTATATACAAACAACAACAAACCACCTGCAAAAGGTAGTCTTATGAGTGATGTCACGCAGATTAAAGACGCTTATATAGTTGTTGATGATGGATTGATAACAATCGTTGACAATGACGACTATAATCATCATGTAAATCAAAGTACTGAGTTGTTTGATGCAAAACAATCTATCTGTGTCCCGGGATTAATAGATAGTCATACACACCTGGTCTTTGGTGGTTCTCGCGAAAATGAATTCGCAAAGAAAATATCTGGTGTTGATTATTTAGAAATTTTAAAGAGTGGCGGAGGAATATTAAGTACTGTTGAACAAACAAAAAAAGCTAGTTTTGATGAATTATACCAACAAGCAAGAGAATCTTTAGATGAAATGCTTCTTTTTGGAGTCACTACTTTAGAAGCAAAATCAGGTTATGGGTTAGAGTTGGAAACAGAAGTTAAAACTTTGAAAGTATTAAAAAAATTGAATGAAAATCACCCGATTGAAATACATTCAACCTATCTAGGCGCCCACGCTCTTCCAAAAAAATATAAGAATAATAGAGAAGAATTTATTGAAAAAATACTCTCTGATTTAGAATTTATTAAAGAACAAGATCTCGCTGAGTATGCTGATGTTTTTTGTGAAACGGGTGTTTTTACCGCTGAAGAAACATTTAGAATCTTAAATAGAGCAAAGGATTTGGGTTTTAAACTTAGAGTTCACACAGATGAAATTGAGTCAATAGGCGGCACTGAAGTAGCTTTAAAATTAGGGGCTAAAACGATTGATCACTTAATGGCTGTTACTAACGAAGATATTAAAAAAATCGCTAAAACAAATACAATAGCTAATCTTTTACCTTCGACATCTTTCTTTCTGAATAAAGAATATGCTCCTGCAAGGAAACTTATAGATAGCGGCGCCGCTGTCAGCGTGTCTAGTGATTATAATCCTGGTTCAACACCTTCAGAAAATTACCAGTTAACCCTACAAATATCTGGAAATAAGTTGAAAATGATGCCTAATGAAATTTTAACCGCTGCGACAATTAATCCTGCTTACAGTTTGGATATAAGCGATAGGCTAGGTAGTATTGAAGTTGGTAAAGATGCAGATCTTTTATTACTTAAATCGAAAAATCTTGATTATTTTATTTATCATTATGGAATCAACCATACTTTATCTGTTTTCAAAAAAGGTAAATTGGTTGTTAATAACAGGAAATTAATAGGAGAGTAAATAGTATGAAATTAGTTGAAATGGAAGTAAAGAATTTTTTAGATGAACTGGCATCGAATTCTCCAGCACCTGGTGGAGGAAGTGTAAGCGCATTAGCCGCTGCCAACGGCTGTGCTTTGATGATTATGGTTGGTAATTTAACAATAAATAAAAAGAAGTTCAAAGCTTATGATGAATCTATTCAAAAACAATATTTAGATTATTTGGATATTTTTTCGAGAAATAAGAGTTCTTTTGTGGAATTGATTGATCTTGACACTGAAGCTTTTACTTTTCTAATGGATGCTTTTAAACTCCCAAAAAATAGTGAAGAGGAAATTGCAATTAGAAGTGTTGAAATTGAGAAGGCAACCTTGGGCTGTATTAAAATTCCTATGAAAGTAACCGTGATTGCTCTAGAGACTTTAAGATTATTGGAGAGTATGATAGAATACTCCAATAAGAATACTGTTTCTGATCAGGGTGTTAGTGTTTTGATGCTATACTCAGCTATTGAAGGGGCAGCAATGAATGTGTTAATTAATTTGCCTGGGTTAAGTGACGAAAAACTTAAAAAAGAATACGAGAAAACGATCAGTGACATTATTTTTGAAGCCAATAACTTAAAAGATTCTTTGCTAGAAGAGATAAAGTATCTACTAAAATAAAGGGAGAGAATATATGAAAATATTTGCAGACACCGCGATTATAAGCGAAATTGAAGAAGTTTCAAAATGGGGTATCATTTCAGGTGTTACTACTAACCCTTCTTTAATAGCGAAATCAGGGATACCTTTAGTTGATGCTATTAAAAAGATAGTTGATTTGGTTGATGGACCAATCAGTGCTGAAGTTCAAGAAGGTAACTCGGAAGATATGGTTGAAGAAGCAAAAACCTATGCAGTGATGCATAAAAATATTGTAATAAAAATTCCAATGACTATTGAAGGGGTTAAAGCTGTAAAAAAATTAAGTTCAATGGGTATTAAAATAAATGTAACTCTTGTTTTCACTGTTTCTCAGGCTTTAATGGCCGCTTCAGCAGGAGCAACTTACGTCTCGCCGTTTTTAGGTAGACTCGATGATTTAACGAAAACTGATGATGCTGGCTATAAATTGGTGAAAGATATCAAGGATTTATTTAAAACATACAATTTTAAAACTCAGATTATTGCCGCTTCAATTAGGAATATTGCACATGTGGAACAATCTGTAAAAGCCGGTGCTGATATAGCCACAATTCCTTACAATGTTCTTAAATTAATGGTTAAGCACGAATTGACAGATAAGGGACTTAAAATTTTTAGAGAGGCAGCGGAAAAATAAATTATGATGAATGATGAGATTAGAAATCTAGCCAAACAAACCTTTAATCAAACTTGGGATTACATCGAAAAGGAAACCCGAACAGTTGAGGAGACTTTAAGAATGATTGACTTAACTTTCAAGTCAAAATATTATTGGTCATTGGTAGGCAATCAAGTGAATTTCATTAGAAGTAACTGGCAAGTATCAAGAGTTTTTGCTGAAGCGAATTTGTTGGAGGCATCGCTTTATTTTGCTAAAAAAGTGCTAGACGATTCCATCAAACTTAATTTACAAGATTTTGATCTATTCTTTGCTTATGAAGCTAATGTAAGAGTTTATCATCTTTTAAAAGACTATACTCATCGTGATTTAATGTTAAAGAAAGCCAAAGCTGCAATTATGACAATAGAAAAAGATTCTGATAAAAGGTATTGTTTATTAGAATTAGAAAAAATAATGAAATTATGAGGGAGTTTAACCACTCCCTTTTTTTATGTAGTTTTTATGATGATAAGACATAATGTTTGACAACTGACAAGTTGTCATATAAAATAGACTAGAGGTAAAAATATGCCAACTCAAACATTTTTAAATCTATCTAAAGAAAAGAAAGATAAAATAATTAAATCTGCAATTAAAGAATTTGCTTCCCAACCTTTTTCGGAGGCTTCTATAAATAAAATTATAAAAAATGCAGAAATTTCAAGAGGCAGTTTTTATACGTATTTCGCGGATAAATATGAATTATTGACTTATTTACTTGAACTGTTTAGAGAAAAACTCATTTCTAATCTATATGTGATTCATCCTGGAAAAAAATTAGAATTGGAAGAAATAGTTTTTACAATTCATCACCATTTTTTTGATTTGTGTGCTGATGAGATATACAAAAAGTTTTTAGCCAATATATTAATTTATTTTTTCGGAAGACCCGAAGATGAAATATCAAGAATTAAAGATAAACATCATTTTCCAACTGACCACAGTAAACTTTTAGAGGTTCTAGATATGGAGCAGTTCAAATTTGATTCAGTAATTATGATTAATAAAACAGTTGATATATCATTAGCAATCCTTAATAACGTGTTGTTTACAAGCGTCATTCATAAACTCTCGTATAATGATTCTAGAGAATTGCTAGAAAGTTACATGCAAATTTTAAAAGAAGGATATGGGAGGAATTAAAAATGCTTAAATTAAAAAATATTTCAAAAACATATATTATTGGTGATTTCAGACAAAATGCACTAGATGATATTTCAGTAGAATTTAGAAAGGCAGAATTTGTTACTGTCTTAGGGCCATCAGGCTGTGGTAAAACAACGATGTTAAACGTTATTGGTGGGCTCGATCATGCTGATAAAGGTGACTTAATAATAAATGATTCATCAACAAAAAATTTTACAGACCAAGAATGGGATATGTATAGAAATAATTCCATTGGTTTTATATTTCAATCGCATAACTTAATTTCGCATTTAAGCGTACTTCAAAATGTAGAAATAGGTTTATCATTAAGCGGAGTTTCGCAAAGCGAAGCCAAAAAACGAGCTATTGAAGTTCTTGATCGTGTTGGATTGATAGATCATCTGCACAAAAAACCAAATCAATTGTCTGGCGGCCAAAGCCAAAGAGTTGCGATAGCTAGGGCTCTTGCCAATAATCCAGATGTTATTTTGGCTGATGAACCCACAGGGTCACTCGATTCAGAAACCTCGATACAAATACTAGATTTAATCAAAGAGATTGCAAAAGATAAATTAGTCATTATGGTTACTCATGATTCGGAAATGGCATATAGATATGCTTCCAGAATCATTAAATTAAAAGATGGAAAAATAATTGATGATTCAGATCCAGTTAATCAAACAATAAAAGATAATGCTAAATTAGATTTAAAGAAAACGGCTATGTCTTTTAAGATGGCATTAATATCATCTTTAAATAATATTAGAACTAAATTGGGTAGAACTTTATTAACGGCTTTTGCTGGAAGTATCGGTATAATTGGGATAGCTTTAATATTGTCTTTGTCAAATGGATTAGAACAGGAAATTGATAAGTTTGAGCGAGACACTTTATCAGGTTATCCGATTACAGTTACAGAATCTCGTGTTGATTTTGAAAAAATGCGCCGAGCTGGAGAAACAGATCTTGAAATGTATCCTTCTCAAGATTTTGCTACTATGTATGATGAAAATCGGTTCCAAAGTTTTCTAACTCCTAATAATATTACTGATGATTACATCCAGTTTATTCGTGACTATGTCGAGTCAGATGGTCAAAAAACCTTAAGTGGTGTGAAGTACGAACGCAAAACAAATATGTCTCTCCTTAAATATTTGTCAATACCCGGTGTCGGTAGTGGGTATGTCCCCATTTATTCAGAAACAATAGACAATAACGAGCCATCGAATCCGGCTGAAGCATTTGGTTTTTCATTTTCATTCTTTACTCTTTTGCCAGACGGAGATGTTTACAATAATAATTATGAGTTGATTTATGGTGAAATACCTGTTCAAAATACTGAAGAAGGTTTGTTTGAAGTAGTATTAGTAGTGGATGAATATAATAGGATTTATAAAACAACATTACAAATTCTTGGTTTCGATACTGAAAATGATGCTACATTTAGTTTTGATGATATAATCGGAACGGAATTCAAACTTTTCATGGGAGAATATAACATTCTCGGAAGTGATGTTAGTCAAGCTATTGATTTGAAAATTTCTGGGATAATCAGAGCGAAAGAAGGCTCAAATGTATCATTATTATTCAATGGCTTAGGCTATTCATCAGAATTGGCTGATTATATCTACACAAACTTTCCTGACGATGTAGGGGGTATCAAAACAATCTCGTTATATCCTAATAATTTTGAAGATAAAGAATTAGTTAAAACATATCTAGATGGTTATAACGTTGGGAAATCTAATGAAGATAAAGTTGAATATGTGGATCAAGCAGCTGCAATTACATCAATGATAGGCGGAGTTATTGATACAATTTCAATCGTTCTAATTGCTTTTGCGGCGATATCTTTGGTAGTTTCTTCAATAATGATTGCGATCATAACTTATATTTCTGTTATAGAAAGAACTAAAGAGATTGGCGTATTAAGGGCTTTAGGAGCTCGAAAGAAAGATATATCTAGAGTATTTAATTCAGAAAATCTTCTTATTGGTCTTGCGGCCGGGTTAGTCGGTATCACAGTTAGTTTGTTATTGATCATTCCGATAAATTTGATTATAGAAAATTTAGCTGACATACCTAATGTCGCAAAACTTTCTGCATATCACATGATTTCTCTTGTGCTTATAAGTGTTTTCTTGGCATATATAGCTGGTTTAATTCCTTCAAGGATGGCAGCGAAAAAAGACCCAGTAATTGCGTTAAGAACCGAATAAAAAGAGAAAATAACCAATATACAAAAACAATCATATATGGTATAATTGCTTAGATACTAAGTGTTATGCCATATATTTTTTTAAGGGGGAATTTTTATGGACTTGTTTAAAAAATGCGAAGAATTTACTTTAGCTGAAGAATATAAAAAATTAGGAATCTATCCTTATTTTCACGCTTTAGAAACTAAGCAAGATATTGAAGTGATGATGGAAGGAAAAAGAAGAATTATGATTGGCTCTAATAATTATTTAGGGCTTACTGGTGATGAAAGAGTTATTGAAGCTGGAGTTAAAGCGATGAAGGAATTTGGATCCGGAGTTTCGGGTTCAAGATTTTTAAATGGAACGCTAACTACTCATTTGATCTTAGAAAAAGAATTAGCTGAGTTTCTTAATAAAGAAGCTTGTGTTACTTTCTCAACCGGCTTTCAAAGCAATTTAGGGATAATTTCCGCAATTGCTGGAAGAAATGATTTAATTTTTTGCGATAGAGAAAATCACGCATCGATTTATGATGGAGCGAGATTATCTTATGCAGAAATGATAAGATATCATCATAATGATATGGAAGATTTGGAAAGAAAACTTCAAAAAGCCGACCCAAGTAAAGGCAAATTAATCGTTACTGATGGAGTTTTTTCTATGAGTGGAGATATTTGCAATTTACCAGAAATAGTAAGATTAGCAAAAAAATATAATGCTAGAGTAATGGTCGATGATGCACATGGGCTTGGTGTATTAGGAAAACGTGGACGCGGTACTGCAGAATACTTTAATCTTGAAGATGAAGTAGATATTATCATGGGAACTTTTTCGAAATCTTTGGCTAGCTTAGGTGGATATATGGTTGCAAATGAGCAAGTGGTTGAATATGTTAAACATAAATCAAGACCATTCATTTTTTGTGCAGCGATTACACCCGCTAATGCTGCAACTGCACTTGAAGCATTGCGCATATTAAAAGCCGAGCCTGAGAGACCAAAAGCTTTGCTTGATATAGCTAAATATGTTCGAGAAGGGCTAAAAGCAAAAGGCTTGACTATTATTGAAAATTCAATAGTCCCGATTATTCCAATATATACATATTCAATGTTAAGAACAATAATTGCTTGTAAAGTTCTTTACGAAAAAGGAGTTTATGTAAATCCTGTATTACCACCAGCAACTCCTGAGGGAGAATGTTTAATTAGAACATCTTACACTTCTACACACACTAAAAAATTAATGGATGAAGCTATAGAAATAATTGCAACTGTATTAAATAATTTACCTGAAGATCAAGAATCGCTCATGGCTTTATTAGAAAATAAAAATGAATAAGGTTGTTTTAATTAGTGGAGCATCAAGTGGAATAGGATTTTCGACAGCTAAATATTTTTCTGAAAAAGGATTTCACGTTATTGGTGTTTCTAGAAAGTATCCTAAAGATACATATAATTTTGATTATTATCTTTGTGATATCTCCAATCAGGAACAAGTCACAAATCTTGTTAAACAAATAAGCTCTAAAATTGATAAAATTGATGTTCTTGTTAATTGTGCAGGTATGGGTGTTTCAGGCGCTGTAGAATATAGTAGTCTAGAAGAAATTAAAAAGATATTTGATGTTAATGTTTTTGGACAATTCTTGCTCACCAAAAGCCTTCTTCCTTTCTTAAGAAAATCTGCTAACGCAAAAATAATTAATATTGGTTCTGTTGCGGGAGAATTAACCATCCCATTTCAAACTTTTTATTCAATGACAAAATCAGCTATAAACAGTTTTTCTGAAGGTTTAAGAATTGAACTTGAACCGTTTAATATCCAAGTTACAACAGTATTGCCAGGGGATATAAAAACTGACTTTACAAAAAACAGACAAATGCCTGATGTACTAGAAAATGATGTCTATTCTGAAAGAATCAAGAATTCTTTAGCAAGAATGGCAAAAGATGAAGAACGGGGAATGAGTCCGCTTATTGTTTCCAAAGTCATTTATAAACTTGCGAATAAGAAAAAAATGCCAGTGTCAAAAACTGTTGGTTTTAAATATAAATTATTTGTGTTTATGAAAAGGTTATTACCGAAACGATTTATCAACTATATAATAAAAAAAATGTATGGATAATCCATGCATTTTTTAATCCTTAAATACCGATAAAAAACTTAAACTATGTTATAATAAAATCGAGGTGAGATATGATGAAAATTTACGTTGAAGAACGAATGATGGGTAGAAAAAACTATCCCCTTTTAATTTCTGAATTTCCTGAAATCGAAATTGTTAACAATTTTGATGCAAAAGATATAGAAGCAATGGTTATTATGAATTCAACATTGAAAACCATTGATGTAGATGAATTTCCAAAACTTAAATGGATTCAACTATTGATGGCCGGTTATGACAATGTTGACGTCGAAGGACTAAAACATAAAGGAATTACCGTTAGTAATGCCAGGGATATTTTTTCTATTACTATAGCAGAAGATGTCATTTCTAAAATGCTATTTTTTAATCGCAATACAGATTTTTACATAAAATCTATGCAAAATCAAGAATGGAAACCTATTAGTAAAGAACCAGAAATATTTGGCTCAGTGGTATCCATTTTGGGTACAGGTTCAATAGGCCAAGAACTAGCCAAAAGACTTAAAGCTTTTGGGGCAAAAAAAATATTAGGTTATAAAAGAACATATTCTGAGGTTCCTAATTTTGATGAAATATATACAGATAATGATGGTTTAAATAAAATAATCCGGCAAGCTGATTATTTTATAATTGCTCTACCGCTAACAGAGGAAACTTATAAAATGATTAATAAGGAAAAATTACAATTATTGAAAGAAAGTGCGGTTTTAATTAATGTTGCTAGAGGTGATATAATTGATCAAGAAGCTTTGATTGAACATCTTAAATCAAAAAAAATTAGAGGTGCTGGACTTGATGTGACTAGTCCAGAACCCCTGCCTAAAGAACATGAATTGTGGACATTGGACAATGTTTATATAACACCCCATAATGCTTCAAGTAGTCCTTATATGAAGGAAAGGTTATTTAATTTAACAAAAGAAAATATCAAAAGATTTATAGAAAACCAAGAACTTAAATATTTGTTATAAAAAAAGAGACAATCATTGTCTCTTTTGTTTATTATAGTAACTTTTCTATAACTATTACAAGTTCTTCAGGTGTTATTTTAGAACCATATCTTCCATAAACTGAACCATCTCTATCGATGATGAATTTTGTGAAATTCCACTTAATTTTGGAACTGCTCAATTTATCAATAATCGATGGTTTTTTGCTTTCTAAGCCCGGCTCTTCATCATATGGTTTTTCCTTTTTTAAATAATTGTAAAGTTCTATTGCATTATCCCCATTAACATCAATTTTAGCAAAAGTTTCAAAAGTTGTGTGATAATTTGCTTGGCAAAAACTAGCTATCTCTTCGTCGCTTCCAGGTGCTTGACCAAGAAATTGGTTGCACGGTAAATCGATAATTTCCAGTCCTTTATCATGATATTTTTCATAAAGTTTTTGAATGCCTTCATATTGCGGAGTATATCCACATTTTGTTGCCGAGTTAAAGATTAGGATAACTTTGTCTTTATATTTTTCCAGTTTAATATCTTCGCGTTCGATGTTCTTAATTGAATAATCGTATACTGACATAATAACACTCCTTTTTAACTATATTTTAACATTAAAAAGCCTGGTTTACTATTGATATGATTAAGAATTTATAATATTATTATTCTTTTTTAATCTTATATATATAACAATCATTAATATCAATCCAATTCCAATCATTAAATTTGCGAAATCAAAAACGTAAATTGGGGCTATTTCATATAAAAAACCACCAATTAGAGGTCCGATAATCATACCAATAGAGTAGAATGACTGTCTTATACCCATAATTGAACTATAAAAACCATCATTAGCATTGTCCGCAATAAAGTTTTGTTCGAGAGGTTGATAAATTGCCCTACTGACAATATAAAGCATATACAAGGTATAAACATACAAAATGAAGTTACTTGCTCTAAACACGATAAAAATAGCTATTATACTGACTATTTGACTAATAATCATAATCAATAGACTTCTTCGCAATCTGGTTATCAAAGGAACGATAAAAATAGAAGTTACTAAAGAAACAATTCCTGTAACAAAAACAAAATTGCCGATATCTCCAGAACTATAACCTAAATCATCAAAATATACATCTAAATATTTGGACAAATTAGTAATTGATATACTTATAAATGTCAATGAAATCATAAATAACAACAGATTAAAATTAATATTTTTGATATTTTTGAAACTTTCAATAAATGTTGGCTTTTTAATAGCTTTATTAATTACGTCTTTCTCCTTAACGAAAAGTAATACGTTAATCGAATGAATTATATTCAAGAAGCCTTGGATTAAAAAAACGACTCTTAAATCACTAGTTTTTAAAAGATTAACAAAGAGTTCATTAGTGCTTATGAAACCACCTATTGCATAACCAATGCTAGCACCTAATCCTAGGCCAGCAGCAAGCCAAGCTAAGTGTTTAGCGCGGTTATTCGATTCGCTAACCTCAATCATATGTGAAATGAAAAGCGTCATGCTTGCAGCGACTCCAAAACCACTGATAAATCTAAACATTACCATCAAATACATGTTATTAGCATAACCAAAGCCAAATTGACCAATGCTATAAATGATTAAGCCTAGAAACATTATGTGATTCTTTTTTCCTTTATCAGCTAGAATTCCCCAAAGAGGAGCCGCGACCATAAGACCAAAACTCATAGTAGCGTAAAAAAAACCAAACATATAATCTGGTATTTCTAAACTCCTTACAAAAGCTGGAGTAACTGGATGTCCTAAGTTATGTATAACTCCTTGGATAAAAAATAAAAGAATAAGAGTAACTACTGGTCTTTTCATTAAGCACCTCATTAAACGCATATATTATAACTTAAATAATACAAAAATTAAAACAATTTGTTTAAAAGCAGACAACAAGATTGTTGTCTGCAAATAATATTAGTTACCGAATCTTTGAATCAATGACGACAATTGTTCTTTCAAAATGATGGGGGTATTTTCTCCAAACAAATTATAGTAATATTTTCTGATTTCCTCTATCTCAACAGCCCAATCATTTTTATCAACTTCAAATAGTGTTGATAACTTGTTTTTTGAAATATCTAAATTGCTTAAGTCAAATTTAGTAAGATTAGGGATTAGTCCTATTGGAGTTTTAATGAAGTTTTGAACATCATTTGTTCTTTCAAATATCCACTTTAAAACCCTGCTGTTTTCGCCAAAACCTGGCCATAGAAATTTATTATTTTCTTTTCTGAACCAGTTAACAAAGAAAATTTTTGGTAATTTTTCTTCTTGTGTTTGTTTCGAAACTTCAAGCCAATGATTGATATAATCATAAATGTTATACCCAATAAAAGGTAACATTGCAAAGGGATCTCTTCTAACTTTTCCGATGTTTTCGTCAATCGCAGCTGCAGTTATTTCCGACCCCATAATTGAACCGAAAAAAATACCGTGTTGAAAATTATAACTCTGGTGAATTAATGGAATTGTTGAAGGTCGTCTTCCGCCAAAGAGCATTGCTGAAATCGGTACTGGTGTTTCATATTCTTTTGCAAGCGACGGACAATTAGTTAAAGGAGATGTGAACCTTGCGTTAGGATGATCTGGTCGCATGTGATTGCCTTTATACCAATCATTTCCATGCCAATCAATAAGGTGTTCTGGAGCTTCATCTTTTCCTTCCCACCAAACATCACCATCATCAGTAAGAGCGACGTTAGTGAAAATAGTGTCATGTTTAATTGATTCCATAGCAATAGGGTTTGTTTTGTAAGAAGTGCCAGAAGTAACTCCAAAAAATCCTGCTTCTGGATTTATCGCATACATTTTTCCGTCTTCTTTTACTTTAATCCAGGCTATATCATCTCCTAAAGTTTCTGCTTTCCAACCTTCCAAAGATGGATTAATCATAGCTAGATTAGTTTTGCCACAAGCACTAGGGAAAGCACCGGTAATATATTTAACTTCTTTTTCTGGGTTAGTAAGTTTTAGAATTAACATGTGTTCAGCTAACCAACCTTCATCTTTGGCAATAGCAGAAGCGATTCTTAATGCAAAACATTTTTTTCCTAATAATGCATTACCACCATAACCTGAACCATAGGACCAAATCATTCTTTCTTCAGGGAATTGAGTGATATACTTTTGCTCAATTGGAGCGCATGGCCAATTCGGATCTTCGTCACCTGGCATTAATGGATAACCAACAGAATGAAGGCACTTAACAAAATCACTACCTTTTTCAATCAATTCGAGTACTTTATTACCTGTTCTCGTCATGATGTGCATATTTAAAACTACATAGGGACTATCGGTAATTTCAACGCCAAATCTTGACATTTCTTCGCCAATAGGACCCATTGAAAAAGGTATTACATACATTGTTCTACCGGTCATTGAGCTTTTAAAAAGTTCCCACATAATTGGCATAAGCTGTTCCTTAGCTATCCAATTATTTGTTGGACCAGCACTTTCTTGGTGAGTTGTAGAAATAAAAGTTCTCTTTTCAACTCTAGCAACATCAGAGGGGTCTGATCTAAATAAAAGTGATCTTGGTCTTTTTTTTGGATTGAGTCTAATTGCTTTTTTTGTTTTAACCATTTCTTCAGCTAATAAGTCATATTCATTTTGACTTCCAGACCAGATTATTATATTATCTGGATTAGTATGGTTGCCAATTTCTTCAATCCAAGCATTTAGTGCATTGTTTTTTGTCATTTTGTACTCCTTTGTTTGTTTTTTATAAATAATTTGCCTATCTCTGACAAATTTTTGTTATAATGTTATTGTGAGGTGTTTTAATGGAAATAAAAAATAAAAGTATTGCTTTACTAATAGATGCTGAAAATATCAGTCCAAGTTATATTGAAATTATTATTGATGAAGCAAATAAATATGGAACGATTAACTATCGAAGAGTCTACGGAGATTGGACTACTCCACAACTTAACCCATGGAAGAGCAAAATTAGCGAGTTCGGATTGACTCCTGTTCAACAGTATGCTTACACATCCGGGAAAAATTCTTCTGACTTTACGTTAATAATTGACGCTATGGATATTCTTTATTCTGAAAAAGTTAACAGTTTCTGTATAGTTTCAAGTGATAGCGATTTTACTAAATTGGTAACGAGGTTAAGAGAAGACAATATGTTTGTCTTTGGTATGGGAGAATCAAAAACCCCAATTTCACTAGTTAATTCTTGTGAAACTTTTGCCTATTTAGATAAAATGCTAAAAGCAGTACCCGTCAATGAGGAAGAAGAAGTTGTTGAAGTTAAAGATAAAGAAGTAAAGAAAAAAACCCCTAAAACAACAACGAAAACTATTAGTTCAATCACTCCTCTTAGAAGGATAAAAGAAGAATTGACCAATATCATAAATGCTAATCTTGAAGATGATGGCTGGGCGTATTGGAGTTTAATTGCTCAACTCCTACAAAAGAAGTTCCCTGGATTTCATCCGCGAAATTATGGAGACAATATTAGGATACTGGCCTTCTTTGAAAAGATGAAGGAATTTGAAGTAAAAAAATTAGCTACAGTTAGTTATATAAGAAACAAAAAATAATCACAAGCCAGCGATGGCTTTTTTTATTTGTATTCTTTACTTACATATGGAGAATTCATCAAATGCAATAAACCAGGATAGTTCAATTTGAATTTAATAATGTCTCCGACTTGATAATCTGTATTACTTACATCAAGAATCAAGTGATCTGAACTTGCTCCAATAATATTGATTCTATTATCAAAAGGTCTAATGTTAGCTACGATAACATCTTGTTTACCTATAGCTAAAATTGCTCTTTTCATAATCCCTTTGTCTTCAATTTCAACCTTTTCGCCAAATGAATTTATAGAGATGTCTCCATCCGGATAAGATGGTTTAATCTTACACTCAATTATTTCGGCTTCCAAAGCAAATATATCGTGATTGAAACCTTGAATATTTGTAGAATAAGCCGTCTCTTTACCAAAGAAAATAGCTTCTCCAATTCTTAAACTGTTAATTTCTTTAGGAATTTCATTTTTACCAAAAAGAAATACGGAAGAAGAATTTCCACCAGAAATTATGTCTAATTGCAGATTGAATTTTTCTTTTATAGTATTTTTTATATCAACGAGCCTATTAAGGATTTTTTTACTTGGAACTAAACCCCCATAACAAGTTAAATTTGTACCGATACCTTTTAGTACAATGTTTTTTAGTTTCAATATCTCTATTATTTCACTAAGATAATTTTCTTTATAAAAAGTTCCTTCTCTCAGGTCTCCAAGGTCATACATAAAAATAATCTCGTGTTTTTTATTTTGCCTTTCAGCCTCTAAATCTAGGGCTATTATAGTTTTAATTTCACTGTTTAATGATAAATCACTGTAAAGGATTACCTCATGTATTTCTGATAACATCGGTAACCTTACAAGCATTTTTTTGATATTAAATTTTACGAATTTTCTGAGATTTTGAATTCTTGAGTCCCCTAAGTATTTAAATCCGCATTCAGAAAAAATCGCAGCAACTTTTTCATCTCCACAAGCAACCTTAACAATTGGCATAACGATATCTATGCCATTTTCTTTTGCAAGTTTCTTCATTAAAAGACAATTTTCTTTTAATTCTTCTAGATTAATAATCACTTTTGGATACATCTTTATTTAATCTCCAAACTTTCTTTTAATATCTTTAGTGCCGCTTTAGGATGTTTTTTTGATAATACGCCTAAGGATGCCATTATATAGTTTTTGTCTATCAAAACTTTAACTTTAGAATTAGGCGTTAATATCAAATCGTTTTGTTTTTCAATAACAGTTTTGATGATTTCTTTCCCCATTTTTAATCTAGTTAAAGCGCCTCCAGTACCTATTATATATTTGATATTTGTTAAATCTTTTCCTTCTGCATAAGCCGTTTTTCCTGAGCTATTATAAAGATATATAATCTTACCAGCATGTCTTTTTAAAGCCACATTAAACGCTTCTAATGTAAGTCGCTCCGTCAATGGTAATTGCTTTTTATCTGGAATCGCTTGATAATTATCAATTATTTCTTGTAGTTGATTCTTGTCAATATTTAAATCTTTAATTATATTCTCTTCACCGATGATATTTAATAGATTGTTTTTATTAATGAAAACACCAAGATCGCCTTCAACCGTTCTTTTAGCAAAAGGTTCAGGAGCAATTAGTATTTTACTGATTTCATCTTTACCCATAGTTACTGAATGTATATCGGTAGTTGCTCCGCCGATATCAACTGTAATTAAATCCCCAATCGCTTCCTGTAGAAGTTTTGAAGCTTCCATCACAGCACCGGGAGTAGGGATAATGTTACCTAAAATCATCTCTTTTACTCTTTCCATCCCTGGGGCTTGTATAATATGTTTTTCAAACACGTCTTGAATAATCTTCCTTGTGTTTTCCACTTCTAAACAGTCAATTTTCGGATATACATTATCACTTATAAACAAATAATCTTGTTGAAAGTTATCAGAGAAATATTTTTTAACTAAAGAATGGTTTTGAATATTACCTGCATAGATTACAGGAATATTAAGCTTAAGTTCCGCAATTTTTTTAGCATTTTCTAATGCTGTTTTTCTTTCACCGTAATCTACTCCGCCAGAAACCATAATGATGTTAAGTTTTTCGTTTTTAATTTCATCTATTTGAAATTCATCAAGTATTCCAGATGTAATCATTTTGATATTGGCTCCAGCGCCTAAAGCAGCTTCTTTAGCTGCTTTTACTGTCATGTCATAAACTAAACCATGAACACTCATTTTTAAACCGCCGGCAGCGCTAGAACTAGCAAAGGTTTCTTTTGCGGTGAGTTCAGATACACCTAAATTAATCATTAAATCGACTTTAGCTCTATTAAGGCCTACTAAAACATCGCCTTCTAATACTGAAGTTGGCGCAAAACCGCTACCTAAAAAAATCGGGTTATTAGTATCTAGCCGATCGAAAGCATTTATGATGGTTGTGGTTGAACCAATTTCTGCTACTAAAGCATCAATTTCCATTCATTTCTACCTTTTTCTTAACGATAAAAGAAGCGACATGATGGCCTTTTGTTCCGCGGCTAAATCCTGCGTCTACACCATTTTTTTCTGCTGTCTCTGGTATAACTTGAGTGCCACCTGCTATAATGATTAATTTATCCCTTACTCCCTTTTCAATTGCGTATTCATGAGTTTTTTTCATATTCTTGTAATGTACATCATCATGAGAGATTATCGTAGACATCAAAATTGCATCAGCGTTTGTTTCAATTGCCGCATCAACTAATTTTGTAATCGGAACAGAGGTACCTAAATATATGCAATTAATACCGTATTTTTCAATACCGCCGTGTTTAATATCAATGATTTCTCTTAGACCCACAGAATGTTCATCTTCTCCAACTGTTCCTGCAATGATGGTAATTGGGTGATTGTTAATATAATCCTTTATTTCGCTATCGCTTAACAAATCAGGCTCTTTTGCCAAAGTTAATTCATCTAGATTGATTTCAATGTCAAGTTTTCCTTTAACCTGGATTCTTGTAGCTTCAGCGTCTTGTAAGATTTCTCGGTGAATTACTTCAGGATCAATAAGATTCATTCTTTTAGCAATCACTAAAGCTGCAGCTTCAGCATAACGAACAGAAGTTGGCAAAGTTACATCTATAACCAAAAATCCATCTCCAGCCCACTCAACTTCAGGTTTAATAATTTTTGAATTAATATATTTTTTCGTTTCTTTTAATCTCACGTTAACATTGTCTTCTTCATCAAGTTCATCAATATATTGAATTTTGCTTCTAACTTCAAAAGTAGAACCATCTATTAAAGTCGAAGGAGAATCTCCTGATTTAAGACCATATTGTTTTATATTGTTGTATCCATAATGTGCAGTTACGGGAGCGAAATAGTCATCATCTCGTTCGTAGACAGTGTTAGCTCCGATTCCACCATTAATTTTTCTGCTAATACCATCATAATTTCTTTCTGGATAGATTCCTGAATCAATGAAAAAACCGTCTTCGACAGCTTGAAAATAACCTCCAACTTCAAGGAGCTCTTCAAAGAATAATATTGCTCTTTCTTTAAGTTCTCTTACTTTTTCTGGTAGGTAACCATCTTCCTTTAACTGAACCATTTCTAATAAACCGTCCATGCCGATAAGCGCTTGTTTTGCTGTGTCACAAGCTTCAACGTTATACATGTGCCAAGGAACATTTCTTCCTTCGTCTGGAGTTATTGTTGATTGAATGTCTGCAGAAGTAAGCTTAGATATCATCATGTTCAAAACATGGGTAACCGTAGCTTCTCTAGTAGAAGACTCCATATATTTTGTGTTCATTTGCGCACGCATTTTGTAATCGCTAAAGAAATCTCTTAGAGCTTTAGCATAAGGTAAATTAATTTTTAAATCTGGTGCTGGAACAGCAGTAGGAGGAACTGTGGATAAAGCGATGTTTTCTTTTTTTATACCCACTTTTTCTGAAAAAAGGCTATTAATAGCGTGTTGAACCATTAATTCAGGCATAACTTTCCAAGCTACCATAGCCGTAGCATTAGCATTATGTGCTCCGTCTATTTGTAAAATGTCAGCCCAAGCCATAATCTTCTTGCTTTCAGCCGCGTCTACAAAAGATCTAACCATGTTGATGTTACGATATAAAACGTTGTATTGCGGATCTTGATGAGCGCCATTAACACCTTCTTCAGCGAACATTACAGCGATATCAGGACCTGCTACTCCGCTGACATATGAGTGATAGTTGATTGGACGTCCAACTTCATCTTCGATAATGTCTAGAGCCTTTCTTTGAGCTCTAACTTGTTTTCTGGTAATAGGAACACCACCAACACCTTGAGGAGTTCCTTCAATTAAACCATCAAAATGAGACTGTCCCGCTGTGCGGATTACCATTAGATGGTCTGCGCCATGCCAAGCAGCCATTCTCATTCTTCTAATATCATCTTCAAATCTTCCACTAGCAATTTCTGAAGTAATAACTTGGATAGGTTGAGGGTCAATATTTTCAAAATATTTAGCAGCTGGTAAAGGCGTGCTATTTTTTAATGGTTTAGAAGCATCGGAATAGATGTTTCCAGCTAGGTTTAAATCCTTTACCGGTTCTCGCCAAGTCCAACCTCTACGTCTAGGCTCATACTTATCTAAGTCTTTTAATATTTCAAGAATATTAAGCTTCTCGTTTTTATTCATGTTCTTTTACCCCAAAGCTTGACTTAACAATATCCCAGCCGTAATTTTTAATTAATTTTAAACCAGCATCTCTGATACTTAGATTTTCTAATTTCGATAGTCGATACACAACATGACCAGCACCTTTGCTTATTAAACCGTGATTTATAGTTTTTTCAACTAAATCTTTTGCTTCGAGACTTGAAAACCCCATTCTTAAAAGAACACTTCTTTCAATGGCAGGCGAGGTGTTTTTATATGCGAGATCAACTAGAGGAGAAACAGCTTTTTCTGCTAAAGCCCAAAATGTTTCCTTTAATTCTTGCTCATTCAAATTAGCGAGATGCTTTCTTCTTTCTAAATAATCATCTTCACGAAATCTTTTACTATTCATGTTCACCCTCCAAAGTTACTTTATATTTTTTGATTTCATTGAGAACAAAATCCTTGTTAGAGTTTGTCTCTGCAACTAAAAAATCAACATCATTTTCTGATATTTTCTTTGTTTTAAATATTTGGTTTTGAATATATTTCTTTTTAATAATTTCAAGATCAATATCTACGACTTTAATCATATCTACTGATTTTGGAAAAACAATTGATTTACCGGGTATTTCTTCTTGAGGATCGCCAAAATATAAAGATATACCATTCTCTTTAGCAAATGATAATTGGGCTTGATGATGCTTGCCAGCAGAAGTATACTCACTTTCTTGTACAATAATAATTTTATCTTTTTCCATTTCTTTAGCTAAGGCAAAAGCCGCTGCTAATGAAGTGTTTCCAGCGGGTCCCCTCTCAATACCTTCAAGAATCGCTAATGTTTCAGTCATAAAGAAAACTTCTCCTTGAGTAACTGTAACATATCTATCAATATATCTTAAGGGTCTAGCTGCTGAACGCGGAACATCACTTCTATCTGGATTCATAATAAAAGGAAGACCAAAACCAGTGTGACCTGTAGTAAATGATTTTAAATTGAAATCATGATCATCAGCCATATGCAATCCTTTCAGATTAACACTAGCGCCAACAATTTCAACTTTCTTTTCAGTAGTTTTTTTAATTCCTCTTGCAGTACCGGTTAAATTTCCGCCACCAGCATTAGTACATACAACCATGTTGGGTACTTGCCCAGTTAATTTTAAACAATCTTCTACAAGTTCTTGACCCAATGACTCGATACCCATAATTCCATAGGGAGTATAGAGCGATGCGTTAAAATATCCAGTTTCTTCCAATAACAAAAGAAACTTATAAAATAATTCAGGTCCAACGCTTAATTGAACGACTTCAGCTCCATATGCTTCGCAAGCTCTTGCTTTTTCAATTATTTCTGGTTGACCGATACCTTTAGAATCATAACATTCTTGCACAATAATGCATTTCAAACCATATTTAGCAGCTTGTGACGCTACTGCAGCACCATAATTTCCGCTTGTAGCAGCTATAACGCCTTTAAAACCCATTTTTTTGGCTTGATAGCAAGATATACTAGCTCTTCTAGCTTTAAAACTTCCTGAGTCATTTAAAGCCTCATCTTTAATAAAAATTCTAGCTCCAAAGCCGGGTTTAGAAACTTTTCTTACCAGTTGTGTAATATTTTTACATTCTTTTAGAGGTGTATTTCCAACTCCGCTATTGATTTGTATTTCACGAATTTGTTCAAGGGTAAAGTCGCCTTCTTTTAACATAGCTTCGTAATCAAAATTAATGTAATCAGCTTCATATTTATCATAATTAATGCCAACTGATTGTCTCATTATTGCATTTTTTCTTAACATTACACTTTCATAGGAGTTATCCATCACTGATTACCTTCATAAAGTGTCGATTTTACGATATCATCAATTTTTAAAATTTCAGGAACAAAAGTTCCGAAACTATGCGTATAAAAAGGATTAACGGCAATCAACGTGCCAGTTTCAATCCTTCCTGTTAAAGTCCTTATTTCAGTTTCGTCACCAATATTTGCATCCTTCAATAGATAACCTTTAACCCAAAGAAGAAGCGGAACATTTTTTGTGGCTTCGGGTAGATTAACCGCTCTCTCATCAGGTTGTAAAACGACTTTTTTAATTTGAACCCAACTACCAGTCTTAATCAAGATAACTAGTCCTCCTTAATAAGTTTTCGTACATCTCCAATTATTGCTCTAGGAACTGGCAAATCAATCATTGTAACTAGTCCAGCTTTTGCATTTAAAACATGTGGAATCATATTCACACAGATAGCAATTGTCCCGATTCCGCCTTCAACTTCAGGTGCATTAGCAAGGTTAATACCGGGCTTCCCATTTATTTTAATATAATCACCCGTCTTTACACCAACCATTTCGGGTTCAATTTGTTGAGGATGATAGAGTTTTATTTTAATTCCGTTTTCTAAAATGACCTCAGAGCTCATTTCCACTCCGCATACATCACCTTTTTTTGCAAATCCATGAGGACTTTTACGATCTACGTTAGTTATAATCGGTTTCATACTTTGAGAAAAGTCTTTCACAGCTAAGCCCATTGCATCTGCGAGCATATAAGCGGATTCTTTAAACCCAACATGTCCTGCTATTTCATCTTTACTCATTTTTTCATTAAAATCTTTAAGAGTTAATCCGACGCCTTGTTCTTCCATTACAGTTTTGCCAAAAGGAGAGAGAGAATTTATTCTAGAAATCTCAAAACTTTCAATATCTTCCACTACACCACTTATGCAAATAGCTAATAAATCCATCATCATCCCCGGGTTAACACCTGTTCCCAAAATAGTAACATTGTGTTTTATTGCCAGTTCATTCATTTTTTTAGAAAGTTCAGGCTCATTAGCTTTTGGATAAGCCATTTCTTCAGCAGTAGAAATTACATTTACTCCGTACTCAACTATTTTCTTTATTTTAGGATAAGCGTTTGCAGTATAGGAATCAGTAGCCAAAAGGACGATATCAACCTTATTATTTTGGAGGATTTCATCAATATCATTTTTTACTTTAACAGCTTTTTCATAAGGGTTTTCTATTGTCAATAATTCAAAAATGCTTTTGCCAACAAAGCCTTCATAAACGTCGCACACGCCAACAATCTCAAATCCCTTTTTTTTAAGAATCATTTTTGCCATTCCAAAGCCCATTGCTCCAAAGCCCCAAATAACAACTTTAATTTTTTCTGTTCTCATTAGTTTGTAATCCTCGTTCCAGTGTGACCTAACAAAGCTTCTTTTGCTTCTTCTAAAGACGCTATAATAGCGGTTCGATGTTTTTTGCCGCTAACAAAAGCCCTTGCGGCTTCTATTTTAGGTAACATTGAACCTTTAAGAAAATGTCCTTGAGAAATGAGTTCATCAATTTCTTTAATAGTAATATGATCTAAATCTCTCTCTTCAGGTGTACTGAAATTTATTTTAACCTTGTTGACAGCGGTTAAAATAACTAACATATCAACATCTAATAAATCCGCTAAACGGGCACTAGCGAAATCTTTATCTATAACTGCAGGTACTCCGATGTATTGATTTCCCTTTTTCATTACGGGAATTCCGCCACCACCAACGGTTATAACTAAATGACCAGCTTTAACTAGAGTTTTAATTATATCTAATTCTACAATGTTTAAAGGTAAAGGGCTTGGAACAACTCGCCTATATCCTCTAGAAGCATCTTCGACCATAACATAACCTTTTTCTTTACGAAATTTTTCCGCAGTTTCAAAATCGTAAAAAGCGCCAATTGGTTTGCTAGGATTCATAAAAGCTTTATCATTTTCATCAACTTCGACTTGAGTTATTATTGTTGCAACTTGTTGTTTTAGTCCTCTGTTTTTTAGTTCAGTTAACAAAGCATTTTGCAAATGATAACCGATATATCCTTGAGACATAGCACCACATTCAGGGAAAGGCATGTCAGGATTTTTATTTGAAACATTGTAACTTGTCTCAAAAGCTAAATTTATCATCCCTACTTGAGGCCCATTACCATGAGCTAAGATAACTTCGTTACCTTGTTCAACTAGCTCAACTATTGGTTTAACTGCATGTTGTACTTTTTTTATTTGATCTAAGGAATTATGTCCGAGTGCATTTCCACCTAGAGCAACAACTATTTTTCTCATTTTTCCTCCTTGAGAGTTGCATACATTACAGCCTTTATTGTATGTAATCTATTTTCTGCTTCATCAAAAACAACAGATTGTTTTGATTCAAAAACTTCTTCAGTAACTTCTAGAGCTTCTAATCCAAATTTTTTATAAGTATCTTCACCCATTGCAGTTTCACGATTATGAAATGCAGGTAAACAATGCATAAATATCGCAGCCTCATTAGCCTTTTCCATAACAGCCTTATTAACTTGATATGGAGCTAATTTTTTAATTCGATCTTTCCAAACTGAATCAGGTTCTCCCATAGAAACCCAAACGTCAGTGTAGATTACATCAGCGTTTTTAGCTCCTTCTGAGATATCTTCAGTAAATTTAAGTTTTGCTCCAGATACTTGAGCTAATTCGTAACATTTTTCTATCAATTCTTGATTTGGCCACAAATCGCTTGGTGCACATGCGGTAAAATTCATTCCCATGATAGCGGACCCAATCATTAAAGAATTGCCCATATTATTTCTTGCGTCACCAAAATATGTGAAGTTAATTCCTTCTAGATGTCCAAATTTTTCTATTATTGTTAAAAAGTCTGCGAGAATTTGAGTAGGATGATATTTATCAGTTAAGCCATTCCACACAGGAACCCCAGAGTATTGGGCTAGTATTTCTACAGTTTCTTGTTTAAATCCTCGATACTCAATTCCATCATACATTCTACCTAAAACTCTTGCAGTATCTTTAATACTCTCTTTTTTCCCCATCTGAGAACCGGTTGGTCCAAGATAAGTTACATTCATGCCTAGATCATAAGCTCCTGCTTCAAAAGCACATCTAGTTCTTGTTGAGTCTTTTTCAAAGAGAAGAACAACATTTTTACCTTTTAATGGTTGACATTCTAATCCAGCATGTTTCTTTGCTTTTAGCTTTGCAGATAAGGTTAATAACTCAGAAATTTCCTCTTTATTAAAATCCAACAGCGTTAAAAAACTTCTACCAAAATAATTGTATTTCATTATAAAACCTCCTAAGAAAAATTGTTTGATTTTGATATTTTTACAAAAAAAATCCACACATAAATTATAACACTAAAGCGCTTACAAATAAACACCAAATTGCCGAAATGTAGATTATAATATATTTAATACTTAATATTAGTAAATATGTTATTTTTATAGTATAATTTTTATTGAGGTGATATTATGGCTTATGATAGAGTAGTTTTAAAATGGGATATGGATTTTAAAGGAGAATTATTTTCGCCAACAGGAACGACAAAATTGGGTGATCATGATGAAGGCTTATATCCATATCATTTATTTTTTGGCGCAATTGGTTCGTGTTTTTACTCAACTTTTTTATCAATAGCTTTAAAAATGCGTTTAGAATTTGATGCAGCGAAAATAGAAGTCTCAGGTTCAAAAAACGACCCGGATTCAAAGATTATTGAAGTTGTTGATATGAAGATGATTATAAAAAATCCTAGCGACCAAGAAAAAATCCTGAAAGCTGCTGAATTAGGAACTAAGTACTGTTCTATTCATGAATTAGTTGCTAGATCTGCAAAAGTGAACTTAATAGTTGAGTTTGAATAATTCTTAGGCTCCATTACATTGGAGCTTTTTATTTTGTTAATATTTATAAAAATGGACAATTTTGATATAATGGATTTTGGAAAGAGATGATTAAATGAAAAAATACGAATTAATCGCAACAACAACCTTCGGCTTAGAAGCGGTTGTCAAGCGAGAAGTACTAAACCTAGGATTAGAAGTATTGAGTACCGAAAATGGGAAAGTGACTTTTTTGGGCGACGAAAAAGATATTGTTAAAGCAAATTTATGGCTGAGATGTGCCGATAGAGTTTTGCTTAAAATCGGTGAATTTAAAGCTGTAACATTTGATGAATTATTTGATCAAACTAAAGCAATTAATTGGGGAGATTTAATCCCAAAAGACGGGAAAATTCCAGTTGATGGTCAATCAGTTAAATCAACGCTTTTTTCTATTTCGGATAGTCAGGCAATTGTAAAAAAGGCAATAATAGAAAGTTTAAAAGAAAAGTACAAGCTAGAATGGTTTCCAGAAAACGGACCAGTTTTTAATGTAAAAGTTTCAATATTAAAAGATATTGCAACACTGACAATCGACACTTCAGGAGTGGCATTGCACAAACGTGGATATCGAAAAAATGCTGTAGCTGCACCGATTAAAGAAACGCTTGCTGCAGCATTAATATACTTAAGCTATTGGAGTAAAGATAGAATTCTTGTCGATCCATTTACCGGGTCAGGAACAATTCCGATTGAAGCTGCAATGATAGGAAGAAACATCGCTCCAGGACTTAATCGAGACTTTGTCTTTAAAAAATGGCCGATAATTAGCGAAGATATTTATCGAGAGGCAACTAGAGAAGCTTACTCGCTAATTGATCAAGATACAGAAATTAAAATATATGCTTATGATATTTCCAACGAATACATCTCTGCAGCTACTGAAAATGCAGATGATGCTGGAGTTTTAGATTGCATTCAGTTTGAAGAAAAAGATTTTCTTAATTTTGAACCAGAAGAAGATTATTCAATCTTAATTACTAACCCACCTTACGGAGAAAGAGTTTCTGAAAAAAATCAAGTCTTGGATTTATATAAAGTGATGGGTAAAAAACTAAATAAATTAAAAACGTGGTCCATGTATTTTATAACCTCCGATGACGATTTTGAGAATGTCTTTGGCCGAGTTGCTGATCGGCGCAGAAAATTATATAACGGAAAAATTAAGACAACATATTATCAATATCATGGAGAAAACCCAAAAAAATAAGCGACTTCTTAAAAGTCGCTTTAGTTTTCTGTTGTCAGAAGTTTTTCTTGAGTTAAGTCGATTAAAATTGCTCCTGCAGGCGCGGTAATGAAAATCGACAATACAGATATACCGAGAATTATTTCTCCACCTGGAATTCCTAAAGATAAAGGTATCGCTCCAATAGCGGCTTGAACAGTTGCTTTTGGCAAATATGAGAAAAATACAAATACTCTTTCTTTTAGATTTAGGTTAAGTTTAAAAGTGGAAATAAAAACAGACCCAAACCTAATTATCATGGCTAAAACAATAAGGACCACAGAACTAATACCAATGGTTTTTATAACCGAAAGATTGACTAGGGCACCAATTAAAACAAAAAGTAACATTTCAGAAAAGACCCATATTTTTGAGAATTTTTGGGTAAGTCTTTCTGCTAAAATAGGGTAGGTTTTCAATATTACAATACCTAAAGCTAATACTCCTAATAGCGATGAATAAGGAATTATTCCAGTTAAGTAATCTTCTATAAAACTAAGTATAAATGCTACACCAAAGATTATTAGAACCTTAACAGTGTCTCGCATATGAAACTTTTTGAATATGCGTACAAGGAAGATACCAATAATTATACCCGATAAAACACCCAAAATTATTGATAGTGGGAATAATAATATATCTATAATATAAAAAGTTTGAGTTAGTTGTAGTTGGATAAAAATCGAAAATAAAACAATTACATAAATATCATCAACTGAACTAGCTGCTAAAACCATCTGAGGAATAGATTTCTTTGTTCCTCGTTTTTTTTCGATTAATTCAATCATTCTAGGAACAACGACTGCTGGAGAAACAGCGGCTACAACTGAGCCTAAAATAAGCCCCTCAACGAAACTGATGCTGAATAACCAAGTAGATAGAAATGCAACGGCGATGATTTCTATCGTTGCCGGAAGAAAACTGAGTAATATCGCTCCTCGACCGACTATTTTTAGATCCTTTATATCAAGGGTCAACCCAGCTCTTAATAAAATTACAATCAAAGCGATTCTTCTTAAATCCGCTGAAATGTTTAAAAGATCGGGATCTAGCATATCAATTACATAGGGGCCCAGTAAAATCCCTGTTAAAATGTACGCAATTAAACTTGGGATTCTAAATTTTACTAAAATTGCATTTAAGCACAAACCCAATAAAATTATTAAACCTAGACTTAGAATCATAATTAATTCTCCTGTATTATGTAAATATTAACTAAGATATAAAGAAAATAAACGTTCTATTTTTGAAAAATCAATAAATCTTGATTCTCTTAGAATTTCTTTTTCGTTGCTGAAAACAATAATAGTGGGTACAGTGAAAACTAGATGTTGCCCTTGAAACAATTCAACATCTTCCAGATATATCTCAAATGCAGGTATGGAAGGGTAGTTAACCATGAAATTACTCAGTTTCTCTGAAAGTGGCTTACAGACAACACAAGTTTTTGTCTTTGCAATAACAACAACCATATCTTGTTTTATAATTTTAAGAAAATCTTCGTAAGTATTAATTTTATCCATTTCTGACCTCACTACAAAGTATTATACATCAATTTATTAAAATTTTTAATGAAACATATATATAAAAATAAAAAACTGCTATAATTTAATCAATGAAAACACGGAGGGTAATATGAACGAAGTAGATAGACTTGAATACAAAATTTATCAAAGAAATAAATGGACTTATAGTGTAAGTGGCATTGGTAGAGATATGATGTATACTTTGGTTGCAACATTTTTTATCACTTATGTACAATTTTCTGGTTTAAACCTAACTGCAGCTCAATTCTCAGTTATCGGAATTATACTTGTGGTTGGGAGAATTTGGGATGGAATCAATGATCCAATCATGGGTGGGATTGTTGAAAACACCGTGAGTAGATGGGGGAAATTCAAACCATGGATTTTAGTTGGAGCGGTTTTAACAAGTATTGTCGTTTTATTAATGTTTAATTATCGCCCCAGCGGATGGAATTATGTAATATTTTTTGGAGTAATATATTTTTTATGGGAGATATCATGGACACTAAACGATATCCCTTATTGGTCACTTTTGCCGAACCTTTCTAGAACAAAAAAACGTCGAGATCAAATAACTTCAATGGTTGTTGTTTTCGCTGCCGTAGGAGCCTTTTTAGCAAATGCAATCGTTAGTTTATATACCGTTGGAAATGCGGTCGCAGGCTATAGGGTTATTTCAATTAGTTTTGTTGTATTTTTTATGATTTGCAGTGGTTTAACTCTTTTTGGTGTTAAAGAACCAAAAATGATTAATCCTTATGAAGAAGATAAAGTTACTATCAAACAAATGTTTAGTTCCATAAAAAATAACGATCAGTTATTATGGGTAACCCTGGCTTTATTGCTTTATACTGTTGGAAGCGGAATCTTAGTTGCTTTAGGTTATAACTTCTTTTACATTGAGTTAGGTTATGATGGAACTTTGGTTTTAATCTTTGTTGCTACATTTGGTACAGTCACCATTTTGGTTCAAAGTTTCTATGCTAAATTAGCCAAACGCTTTACCAGATCAAAATTAATGGTAACCAGTGTTATTATCATTGTAATTGGATATACCTTATTTTTCTTAATGGGATATCTAAGTTTCATTCCCATTAACATTATTACTGTATGTATCTTTGGCGCACTGTGTTTTGGTGGACAAGCAATACTTTATATGACAATCATTATTAGCATGACCAATACTATTGAGTATAATGAGTATAAAACTGGCAAAAGAAATGAGGCTATTTTATTTTCACTTAGACCTTTTGTGGTTAAGCTTGCTAGCGCTTTTCAACAAGGCATTACTACATTAGTGTTGATAGTATTTGGTATTTATGTTCTAAGCCAAAATGTTTCGCAACTAGAAGCTCAAAAGAATTATTTTGATATGATGTCAATCTCTGAACAAATAGAATATAAAAGTAATATAACGCTAAGAAATAACATACTTGACGATTTAGAAATGGAAGACGCTCAAAAGGAAGCTATATATGATGCTCTTGCTCTAGTTGAATATGAATTTGATGAGAAAACAAGCAAAGAAAAAATGGTAATAAATGACGCAGCTGACTTTGCTTTTAAAAATAAGGCCACTGGACAGATGAGATTTGGCTTAAGAATAGCGATTACTATTATTCCAATAATTTTAATTCTTTTAACGCTTTTAATATTTAAGAAAAAATTTATTATTACTGAAGAATATTATGATCGAATAGTTACAGAGATTAGGGAAAAATTAAAAAAATCCGATGATGTCGAAATCATTGTTTGATATTGACATATGCCAATAAATATCATACAATAAAGGGGAGGAGAATAAATATGCCTAGACCCCAAAAACCAAGAAATATATGCCATATGCCAAAGTATTTAGTCTTCGGACCTAAAGGCCATAGAGCAAATAATGCTGCTAAAATAACCATGATGCTGGATGAGTTGGAAACTATTAGATTAATCGATTATTTAGGTTATAACCAAGAAGAAGCCGCTTTACAGATGAATGTGGCTAGAACAACAGTACAAAGAATATATAATGACGCTAGGAAAAAATTATCAGACTCATTGATAGAAGGAAAAATGATTGTTATCGAAGGCGGAGATTTTAAACTCTGCGAAAACGATTGTGTTGAATGTATAGAGCCTCTAAGGATGAGACAAAGAAGAGGAAACAGAAGGGACTAAATGAGATAGTATGAGAATAGCAATAGCGATAACTAGAGACTCAATAGCAGAGCATTTTGGTCATTGTGATCATTTTAATGTTTATGAAATTGATGGAAAAGAAGTAATCAAAGAAGAACAAATAAAAAACCCTCCACACGTGAAAGGGTATTTGCCAAACTTTTTAAGCGAGAGAAAGATTGACGTTTTAATAACCGGTAATATCGGCGAAATGGCCGTGAAGGGTTTAGAGGAATTTAATATAAAAACTTTAAGAGGAGTTAAAGGAACCCCAATTGAAGTACTTAAATGTTACTTAGAAGACACACTGATCACTAGTGATAGTGTCTGTAATGAACACCAAGGGCATAATCATTAAGCACTTTTCTTGAAAAAGAAATCCTATTTGTTATAATTTTATTGATGAAAAAATATATTAAAAAAGGAGGATTTTAAAATGGAAGAAAAAGTTTATACTATGCCATTAATTGGCGACAAAGCACCAAGTTTTACAGCAGTAACTACTCAGGGAACAATTAATTTTCCAAAGGACTATGAAGGGAAATGGGTGATTTTATTCTCTCATCCCGCTGACTTTACACCGGTTTGTACAACTGAATTTATGACTTTTGCAAGCATGAATGCCGAATTCAAAGCGTTGAATACAGAACTAATTGGCTTATCAGTAGATTCTCTGTACGCTCATATTGCCTGGTTGCGCAAGATTCAAGAACTAGAATGGAATGGCCTTAAGAATATTGATGTTACATTTCCTCTAATTGAAGATATTAAGATGGATGTTGCAGAAAAATTTGGCATGATTCAGCCAAATCAAAGTTCTGCTCAAGCAGTTAGAGCTGTCTTCATAATTGACCCAAAAGGGATAATTAGAACAATTCTTTACTATCCTTTATCAACTGGAAGGAACTTTGATGAAATTAAGCGTATCATTTTAGCATTACAAAAAGCTGATAAGGATCATGTTGCCACTCCTGCAGATTGGCGACCAGGTCAAGACGTCATTATTCCTACAGCTGGATCGTGTGGTACAGCTAAAGAAAGAATGGAAACAAAATCTGACGATACGTATTGCCTAGATTGGTTTATGTGCTTTAAGCACGAAAAGAAATAATATTTTATAATAAAAACGGACTTCAATTTATTTTAGAAGTCCGATTTTTTATTTAGAAATTTTCTTACTAGATTTTCTATATATATAGGTTGGGATATAAAATAACCTTGAATTTCATCACAACCACATTCTAAAGCGAAATCTACTTGTTCTTTGGTTTCAGTTCCTTCAACCAGAATGCCTAAATTCATCGATTGAACTAGACTAACAATGGTTTTAAACATTATTCCATTATCTTTTTCAGGATAATCTTTGATAAATGATCGATCAATTTTTACTTTATCGACATGAATGTTCTTTAAAACTTCTAAAGATGAGAATCCTGTACCGAAATCATCGATTGCGACAATGATATTTTTTGAATGTAGGTATTTAATGATGTTATTAGTTTTTTCTTTGTTTTCTAAGTATCCACTTTCAGTAATCTCAAAACAAAAGTTCTTTGTTGATAAAGGACTTTTTTCAATCATGCCCACTAAATTATGGATGATATTTTCATTGAAGAAATCAAAATAAGTTAAATTGATGGAAATTCTAAAATTAGGGTTTATATATTCGATGTAAGGAGTGAAATCTTTAATAACTTTACTCATGACCATTAAACTTAAACGATTAATGAAGAATGAGTTTTCGATAATGCTTATAAAGTGAACAGGAGATATGTTTCCTAAGAATGAATTGTTCCATCTAAGCAAAGCTTCAACTCCAGTATAAGAATTTCTTTTAATGTCTTTTTGAATTTGATATTGAAGAAAAAACTCATCAAAATTAAAACCATGTTCTAACTGAGCATAAATATCTTTTTCTCTTTTAATTACTTGTTTAATTTCTTCGGTATAAATCAAATGCTTAATATTCTTTTGCGTCTTTGACATTTGCAGGGCGATAAAAGCATTTTCAATTAACTCAGCTTTAGTGATAGTTTTATTATCTGCTAAAGCGATTCCAAAATTATACTCTAAAGTAGAATTAATATTCGGTTGATGTTTATATTTTTCAATCAAATTATCAATTCTATCAATGGTTTCGCTTAAACTATCATCAATTTCAGCAAGCGATACGAATATTAACACATAATTATCGGCAGGAACTGCAATCTTAAAACTTGAGCCAAGATTTAAATTTAAAAATGCTGAGAAAGCTAAAGGACTTAAGTTTGTTTTAGTCCGGCTTCCAAACATTTTTTTGCTTTTTTCGTTGTAAGTTCTAATAACCATTGCACAGGATTTCTTAACAGTTAAATCATCATCCTCAAATGCTCTAGCAAATAATTTATATGATTCTATTGCATCAAAATTAGAAGAGAACGCCAGTGACTCAATATCTATTTGAGGACTAGAATAAATACCCATGAAATGCTTTACGTTTCCATTAGCGTTAGTTTCCGGTTTTACACGTAAATGCTTTAATATATGAATGCCTTTATTGTTAACATTCCAAACATTCTTTGCAAACACTTCATTAGATTTAAGGCCTGTACCTTTCAAACTATAGTTTAACCCGCCAAGAATTTTGCTAGGATTTTTTCCTTTTATTTGATCCAACTTAAAACTATACAAATCTTCAAATGCTTGATTGGCATAGGTGATTTCACCATATTCATTTGTTATTAACACTCCATCATTGTTTTTATCGGAAAGATACATATTTGCATTTAGCAAAATTCGATTATCACTTCTGTTCTTAAGAGTTGAAGCTAATAAGTAAGTGCCTATTATTGTGAACAAATTTAAGATATATATAAAAATTGGAAATCTAACAAATAAATTACCGTATTCTTTAAAAACAGCTTCGAAGTTAATTAAGGCAAATATTTGTAAAAAATCTTCTTCATTATAGATGTTTTCTTTAATACTAGGATTTATATTTACAATGCTAGAGATGATTGAATCATCGTTTTCTGGATATAAGTCAATCAGTTCATCATCATATTGAATTAGATCATAAAAACCACTAGTAATGCCCCAGTATTGATCTTGATTGATAATACCTAATTCGGTAAACTGCGTTTCTGTACTGACATATTGATTAAAGAGTGATAGCAAATGATTAGCATCATAGTTAATAATTAAGTAACCCTTTTTATTATTTTGCGTATCGAAAACTGCAGAACCAAAACTTGTCATCGGTTTATTGATGGTTCCTGAGTCGGTAATAATTTCAATTATATGAATGGGAAAAATATAAAATTGATTGACAGATAAATTACTAATCACAGGATAATAATCTTCCTCAGATTTATTTACAAGTTCGGTTTCATCAACAATCATTAAATTATCATTTTGTCTTTTTAAAAATATTATCTGATTGCCAGATAAATCTAAAAATTCTACACTAGAAAATTCAGGTTTGTTATTAGTGATTCGATAAATCAGTTGTTCAACTTTATCCATATTTAATTGACTCTCATCATTTAAATATTCATTCATTTCATCTGCGCCTAACATTACTCTCATATCGTTATGGGTATTAGATATTGCGTTGGAGATAATGAAGTCAATCATATTAACTTTTTCATTGGCTAAAGCAATTTGTTGCGTTTTTAATGATTCTTTTTCAGAGGTTATAACTGAAAAATAGCTTAAGTTTACTAAAGCTAAAATAGGAATAATTATTAGAGTTAACCATCCGTAATGTAAGATTAGAGATTTGAATTTATTGAAAACTTTACTGAAAAAATTCTTCATTATCTCACCTTAATAGTAATTATATCATATTAAAAAAATCTTTTTCTATAGATATGATGAAAACTGCTAAAAATAAATGATAGTTATATAAAGCAAAACCCCAGAATAAATGGGGTTTTGCATTAATTTAATTGAAAGTAAGATTTATTAAAACTGGATTATGGTCGCTATAAACAAAATTTTCATTCAAAGTGATTACTGTATTAATAACTAAATTATTGGAAACGATAAAACCGTCGATTACATAATATTGATTATTTTCTGTATTTTCGGAATCATAAGCCTGGTTTAAAAGTCGACAAGTAGGCGTTGTAATATCTACTCCAAAAGTGAAGTCATTGTCAATAAACCATTCATTTTCCATAAGATACGCTTCCCATAATTTTGCATCCTTGAGTTCATAATAATATTCGTAATTAAACTCATCAATTTGGGTTATGGCTTGAGGAAAAGTTTGATTGAAATCGCCACCAACTAAAACGTAATTACCCAAATCATATTCCAATTTCATAATCGTTTTAAGAGCTTCCATTTCTTCAAGTCTCATTGTTCCGTCGTCATAAGCTGATAAATGAACATTTATTACTACAAGATATTTATCGCTATCTTTAATCGGATATCTGGTAATTAACATCGCCCTTTTAAGATTTGCTAATCTTAATGGCCAAGCAAAACTACCAGGCAATTGATGTCTTTCAGCAGTATCCGCATAATAATCGCTAAAAGTAACAATTCCAGAATTAACTTTACCCATCATTTGGGTAAAACTTAGCGGAAACGGAACGAATATGCATCGATAATTATAAGCTAAAACTGAACTTTTACCCAAAACATCTTGAAAATGAATTAATTGGTTGATATTGTATGATCTATTACTATCAACATCAACCTCTTGGAGAAGGTAAATGTTGGCGGGATTATTGTTTAAAATATCGGTAATCCCAATAATATTCGCTTCAACTTCAGCTTTAGAATCCATTCTTCCTTTGTTGCCACCGTCCATTGCGAAGTCCTCGGTTTCACTTAAAGAAGCATAACCGATATTGAAGGTTAAAACTGTCAAATTTTCACTAGTATCGATATAATAATCCTCTACATTTTGATAATTATCCACGATTTCAAGTGCTGTAACTTCAGCGGGCCGATATTCGAATATCCAAAGCGTTGTAATAAATCCTGCTAAAAAAATCAAAACAACCACAATCAATATCGTTAAAATTTTAAATGCTCTTTTCATATGCACACTCCTTTTCTTTATTATAACCTATTTTCTTAAAAATCGCGCTTAATTTTCATGATTTATAGTATAATTTGGTAAAGGAGACTTACTATAATAAGTCA
>DIGF01000019.1:33650-34535 GCA_002419505.1 Caryophanales bacterium UBA5729 | reverse complement strand
CGTTTTTTCTGCGCTATTACCAATCCAACGGTAAATTCATATAAACGTTTAGTTCCAGGTTATGAGGCTCCTTGTTATGTGTCTTGGTCAGAACACAATCGCTCAGTGATGATTCGGATTCCTGCAACTAGGGGAAGAACTACAAGAACTGAGATCAGATCGGTTGATACCGCTGCCAATCCTTACTTAGCTGTTGCAGTTATTCTCGCTTCCGGTTTGGACGCGATTGAAAATGATTCGCCATTGATAGAGCCAATTAATTTAAATCTATTTGAATTAAATGAAACCGAAAGAAAAAATCTCGGTGTAGAAAATCTTCCCGATAATTTAAAGGAAGCGATTGAGTTGCTTAAACAAGATAAATTAATGAAAGAAACATTAGGCGAACATATCTTTAATAAGTTCATCGAATATAAAACCCGTGAGTGGGATGAATTTAGAAAAACCGTTACCGAATGGGAGATTAAACGTTATCTTAAAATAATGTAAAGCCAGGAAAATTTTCCTGGCTTTTCTTTATTCTATATCAATAATTCTCATTGTGTTCGTAGAACCATGCTGTTGGCCCCAACCTGAGGTAATAACCAAGGTTGCGCCTTTTTTAAATCCGAAATCTAACGCTACTTTTCTGGCAACTACGTCGTGATATCTGAAATCAGTAACGTTTTCTTCTCTAGTAGCGAAAACACCCCAATAATAAGATAGTCTCTGACAAGTTTCAACGCTATTTGTGATAGCGATAATCGGAACACCAGGTCTAAATTTACACATTCTTTTTGCGGTACCACCGGTTTCCGTAAAAGCAATGATTACTTCAGCTTTAGGTAAAGTTAAGACTGTTTGACTAACAGCTATTCCGATTGCATCATTAACTGTTGGATGAGA
>DIGF01000019.1:6418-33525 GCA_002419505.1 Caryophanales bacterium UBA5729 | reverse complement strand
GCTACATCACTAGCTTCGGCTCTGGTTGGTCTTGGAGAAAGCATCATTGATTCAAGCATATGGGTTGCGGTTATAACTGGTTTACCCATTTCATTTGCTTTATGAATGATTTTCTTTTGATAGATTGGGACTAATTGGGTAGAAACCTCGACACCCAAATCCCCTCGTGCCACCATGATGCCGTCAGAAACTTCTAAAATTTCGTCAAGGTTGTCAACACCTTCTTGATTTTCTATTTTTGAAATCAATTCAATGGTCTCTGAATTTTCTTCTTTTAATATTTCTCTAACTGCTAAGACATCTTCTTTTCTTCTTACAAAAGATAAAGCAATCATATCGAATTTATTCTTACAAGCGAAGCGAATATCTTCATCGTCTTTTTGAGAGATAAATGGCATTGTCAATTTAACATTAGGTACATTGACACCTTTTCTACTCTTGATAACGCCGGAATTATTAACAACACAAACAAATTCGTCAACTTTCTTTTCTATAACTGTTAAGCGCATTTTTCCGTCATCAATTAACAAAAAGTCACCAACTTTTATATCTTCGAACAGTTCAGGACAAGATATATGAAAAGCCTCTTTAGTACCAATAATTTCTTCTTTAGTAACTAAAACTTGATCGCCAGTTTTAAAACTAGCTTGATTATCTTTAAAAATGCCTGTTCTTATTTCCGGACCTTTAGTATCCGCCATAACTCCAATATATCTTTCCAGTTTTTTCGAAATATCCCTAATCATCTCAATTCTATTTTTATGTTCTTCTCGACTTCCATGAGAAAAATTCAATCTGGCAACATTCATGCCAGCATTGATAATTTTTTCAATCATTTTTGGCGAATCGATTGCCGGACCAATTGTACATACGATTTTCGTTTTTCTTTTCATATAATCCTCCCTTATCTCATGTCTATTATACTATAAACTTAGAAGTTTTAAATTACTAAAATAAAAAAAGGAGAAACTAGTAAGCTTGTTTCTCCGGAATAACTCCTCTTACACCACCATGAGGATTCTTACAATCGTTATCATATCTTGGAATTAAATGTACATGAAGATGCATGATTGTCTGTCCTGCACTTACGCCGTTATTAACGCCAATATTATAACCAGTTGGTTGATAGTTTTTATCAAGTAGTTCTTTGCAATGCCTTAAAGCTTTGTCAATCGCAGTAATTTCTGCTTGTGTAGCTTTAAAGTAATCCGAGATATGTCTTTTAGTAATTACCAAAATATGGCCTTTTCCTACAGGAAAGTTATCATAGATACAATAGACTAATTTATCTTGATAAATTATATTTTTTTCTTTGGTTTTTAACTCGCAGAACAAACAGTTCATTTCTGCATAAATAAACTAACGCCCAAGATAATTAAAACAATCGGGACTAACAACCCTTTGAAATCTAAACCGTTTTCCTTTAACAAAAACAATCCTCCCAGCAGTAACAAAATCGTATTTCCAGTAGTAACTCCTTGTTTGGACATTGACAGCAAAGCGGGAATTATCAAAAATAAAGTCCACCAACCATCAAAGAAAATGTTAAATGAAAATACCTCTAACTTATTTAAGAGAAATATCGCACCTAAGACGATTAACATAATGCCGATTATATTCTTGTTTTTCATATAAACCTCCTATTATAAAATATTTTATTGATTCTCTATATCGTCAATGCTGACCTGATCTTCATTCCAACCAACATTAGCGCTGTTTCTTTTTATTTTTACTCTCGCCATGTTTCTAGCAACCTTAAGGTTAAATTCCAATCTCCTAATATCACTAGGAATTAAGGAGTCTGCCATAACTAAGAAGCCGTCGTGTCTTACCCTTGCCATACCATAGATTAAATAAATATAGATAGCTGCACTCTGTCCTAAATCCAAGAAGTTTTGCACATGATTATATTTATTGGCATTATCAAACAAATTTAAGGGTAAGAAGGCTTTAAAATATTTGTTCGCTTCTTTTTCAAAATCTTGGTCCATTCCTATTAAAGCAAGAAGGAAATTTCCTAAGGCGTTCGGCTTAGTGAATTTAGAGTAATACAAGTAATTCTCTCGTTTTTCTCTTTCTTTAAACTCAAAAGGATACAGGAAAAAAAGGTTAAGAACATCAGGATATGTCAAAGTATCTTCAGTTTTAAAATACTTGTCAAAAGCTTGAATTAGAAAATTAACATTCGGTTGATGCAAATAAAGTTTTCTTCTCACTTCTCTAATTTCATCAATCATCTTTTCATACTTGTGTTCAGCTAAAAAAGCTTCCACTTCTTTACGTTTTCCCACCTTAGCCAAAGCTACTAGGTTCGCTGTCTTACCAAAGCAATCTTTAATTAAAGAATTAAGTAAAGCATTGTTGTCAATCTCATCAATTTCATTATCAATTGTATGAGTATTCAACACTTGATAATTGGTTTTTTTATCATTAGCTTTAGTGATGCTTAAGTAGAATTTTGAAATTTCTAAAGCCATAGTCAAGCCGCCGGCTTCTAGGACACTTTTATCCATGGTTCTTTGAATGTATTCGACGAGATTAATGACTATTAAAGCGTTAATGTGAAAATTATCTTTGTCATCAGTATATAGTGCGCCTTTTTTATGAAGTTTTTTAGCATTTTCTTGAGCTTCACTCAACGATTTGACTCGATGCATCAACATTCTTCGTGCAGTTTCATAACTGGTATTCAAATAAAACTTGAACAAATACATATCAATGGTAAAATCATGACAAATATCTTTTCCAGTCAAACCATATCTTGAAACATACACCTGATCGCTAAAAGGGCGATGACTGATTAATTGAAAGATATTATATTGAGTATAGCGTTCGATTAAATCATTGTTGAAAATGTCTATTTTGGCTATTTTCCAAAATTTTGTCCAAGCTTCTGTGTTGCGTTGCAGACAGAGGTCATAACCGTCTTTTTTCACCTTATTTAACCACTTGCTTAATGCTTCGACATTCTTTCTATTGTCAGTGCTTACAGCAACATATTTAATGATTTCATATTCGCGATTAGCTTCAGCTTTAAAAATATATTTTTCGATACCGTCGTGTTTTTTATTTCTGTTTTTAAACCGAAAGTTTTTATTATAATCACAAACGATATTTAAAGGTTTTTCCGTATTCTTTTCTTTGGTGCGCAAAACCAGCATATCACCGTTTTCAATTTCCAAAGGATTAAAACTCTCTTGAAAAGGAATTGTCTGTTCTGTATCGATTCCTTGGATAATTTCTAAATTGACTTCTTTGTTTGTAAAAACGATATATTTAGAATAGATTAAAGATAAATTTCGTTGATCGACAAATCTTTCGCTATAAATCTTTACCTCGATATCATCTACTTCATAAACAGTTGTTCTAGAATAGAGCCCATTATCTAAATCCAAGATTTGCTGATGGGTTTTTGGCGCGAGGCTTTTTGGATGCAGAGCAACACCGTTGGCGATAACTAATGTGTATAGTGGGTTAAACACAGAAATGTAATGTTGTCTATGTCTTTCTTTTTTTACTAAATGATTAATTTTTAGTTGAGCGAAATCTTCTTGGCGTAATTCATCCATGATACCCGCAATACCCAAATAACCATTAGCCAATACATATTTATTATTTAATGATTCAAGATTGTCAAGATCAAAACCATTAACCTTAATAACTGCCATATTTGCCTCCTAAAGAAACTGCTATTTTTATTATAACTTAAAGATAAAGTTCTCACAAGATAGATTATTATATCGAATAATTTAAATAAACTTAACCAAAGACCAGATAATTGTCCTTATTAGCTTGAAAGTATCAAATTTCAAATTTTATTTGTTGCTTTTTTTTCGCTTATTTGTTACAATATTAACGCGATTACTAATGGAGGTGAAATAATGGCTAATAACAAACAACAAAACAAACGTAACACTCAAAACGAAAAACAACGACTAATTAATTCTTCTTTCAAATCATCTTTGAAGACTGCTTTGAAGAATGTAGAAACTGCAGTTAAGAGTGGTGAAAAAGAAAAAGCTGTTGAAGCGTTGAACTTAGCTTACAAAAAACTTGATAAAAGCGTTTCTAAAGGCATTCATCATAAAAACTATGCTAATAGACAAAAATCACGATTATCAGATAAAGTAAATACTCTGTAAGAAAAAAGCCGAATGGCTTTTTTTTATTTGCCAGCAATGAAAAACAATTGCGGTCCCAAGTCCTTGTCAATCTTTCCGGATTTAATTTGAAAATCTAATTCTTCTAACTTGGATATATTCTCATAAAGAACATCATCGCTGGTCTCTTGAGCGTTTTTTATCATATAGTAAACTCTACCACTAGAGTAACCAAAAAACTTCTCGATATCGGCTTTACTGTAACCGGAGTAAATCAAAGCTTTTGTATACAGAATTTCTAAGAATTTATTGGCTACTACCGCTAATATTTGCGTGCTTTTTACATTGTGGATAATTAAATCCTCATAAACTTTAAAAACTTTGTCGCGGTCATTTTCTAAAAGCGCATTAACCAAATCAAAAACATTATCTTCAATTTCACGATTAACTACTTCAAACACGGCATTGGCATCGATTTCCTTTAACTTATATGAATAATAGATTAGTTTCTGCAATTCATTGTTTAGGTTTTCGTGGTTAGTGTTAGCACGATTAATAAACTGAGTTAGCGCAAAAGGTTGAATCTTTAAATTATGCTTTGCTAACTCTTTTTTTACAAAATCATAGGGATCAAAGTTTTTATCTTCATTGACAAATTTCTTGGTAATAATATTTTTAGTGAGATATTTAACTAATTTGCTTTTAAAATCAAGGTTATCAGATGCAACTTGAATAACTAAAATCGTCTGTTCAGATCGCATTTCGCAAAAACTAACAATTTTTTCAATCTCTTGATCTTCAATTTTTTGTGCTTCTTCTAAAAAAGTTGCGTTTTTGATAACGACGCCTTTTTTATCAGCTAAAAAAGGCATAGTCATAGCGTTAGTTATCGCTTGATCAATTCCTTCTTCTTCAGCGTCATATACTTCAATATAAGCTAAATCGATTTCATTTTCTTGGAAAACTAAATCGGTTTCTTTTTTTATTAAAAAATTATCGTTTCCATAAAAAAGATAACAGTTTCGATTCATTCTTCACCAATCCTTAATTTTTATAATGTTATTATAACAAAAAAGAGCGAATTATACCATCGCTCTTAATTTATAAATCGATATTTTTTTCTCTCGCCAAAAAGATAAGTTTCAATAATTTTTGCTGAAGAAATTTTTTCATAATAAAACGTGATACTCCCCTGTTCATCAGTTCGAAATATTTCTACACCAAAATTGTAATATCTGTCAATAATCTCTTTTGCGGGATGGCCATAACTATTTTTGCCGACTGAAATAAAAGCGATTTTCGGATTAATTTGGTCTAAAAAATCATTAGTTGAAGAGGTGTTTGAACCATGATGTGCAACCTTAAGATAATCAATTTCTAACTGATACTTCTTTATTAACAAAGTTTCGATTTCACTTTCAATATCACCTGTGAATAACCAGTTATCCCCATAAATATTTGTGTATAAAACTATTGAGTTGTTATTCTCATTATCACCGTTGTAGGCATTTAACACTTGCAGTTTAAAATCCCCACAATAAAGGATTTTCCCTTCTTCAGCGACCCTTTGATTATACTTAATAAAATCAGCATTAACCTGATTTACAATTAACTCCTTTACTTCCATTTCCTTGAGCAAATCTAAAGCTTCGCCATAGTGATCAAAATGATAGTGAGTTAGAATTAACAGATCTAAATCATTGATATTCAACTTTCTAAAATAGTTAATAATCGTATCGTAATCATCCTTGTTGCCAGTATCGATTAAGATATCACAACTACCGTGATGAAGATGAATTGCATCTCCTTGATTAACATCGAGAATTCTGACATAAGCGTAAGTATTTAACATGTGAAAATTGTTATTAAAAAACACCAGCAAGATCATCAAGGCAATCGTAATTTTTACTTTATGCACTGTTTTTGAAAAAAAGAAAAAAATGATGGCCAACCAATAAAAAAATATGAAAAACTCATTGCTAAATTGAAAAGACCAGTAAATATTGAACTCACTCGCAAAAAGGGTCATATTTTCAAAGCTGATGATAACAACTTCTAAAATACTACCAAAGAATGGAAAAACAACAGTTAAGAAACTTAAAGGTAGAAACAAATAAGAGACAAAATATACAAAGAAAACATTATAAAATAAATTGAAAACGCCAATCTCTCCACTAAGTTTTAAAATTATCGGTAAACTCGTTAGATATGCTAAACAGCCAATTTTAAAAACTTGAAGTGACTTTTTCTCGCTAAACCAGAATTTCTTACCTAAAATTATTGAAAAGCTAATTAAAAACGATAAAGCAAAGCCAATGTTAAAGATATAGTAAGGATTATAAAGCAAAAAAGCAATAAGAATAAAACTTAAGATGTCTAATTTCGTAAATGAATTTTCCTTTAAGTAGAAAACACTTATACTGAGTAATGAAGCTCGTAAAATTGTAATCGAAAAACCGGTGATAAGATTATAACAAACCAAAAAAGTAATTATTATTCTTCGATGAGTTCTAACCCTTAAATAAATGCGACTCATCAAGAGGTTTAAAAATCCAACTAAAAGTCCAATATGCATTCCTGATATCGCAAACAAATGGTTTATTCCGAGTTTAGTTGTTTTAAAATAGATTTCATCTTCTACTGAAGATCTATCGCCTAAAACGAATAAATTTAAGTAATTAGCAATTTTAGGATTATATTTAGAAGAAAAGTATTCCTTAATTTTTTCAGGAATACTTTGAATAACAAAAATTTTATCAACAACTTTAATCTCCTCAACGAAATACTCAGCGACAATATTTTTGCTTAAAAGATAAGTTTTATAGTCAAAGTTATTAACGATGTTCTGATAATCGGTCTGAAGAACAATTGGTTTAAATTCAATTCTCATCCCTTGCTCATATTGATTAGGACTATCAACGTACAGATAAAACAAATGCTCGTTTTTAACTAACAAACGTTTGTCTTCAACCTTGATAATCACTCCATTATTTATCGGATTAATTATCTTGAAATCATCAAACCTAATAATAAAGACACTAAATAAGATGAATGAATATATCAACAAATTTTTACTGTTTTTAAATAAGAAAACTAATTCTAATATTAGTAGGATTATCGCTAAATATGAGTGTTTACACAAGATAAAAAGCGTTTGAGTAATTGCTAAATGAATAAATTTTGAACTATCAGATAGTAATGTAATCTTTAATCTGTTCATAGATTGAAGCTTTGATACCCGATACAAGTTGGATATCTTCTAGTGAAGTGAAGTAGCCATTGATAATTCGATAATCAATTATTCTTTGACCAAGAATGTCACCGATACCTTTTAAAGTCATTAGTTCGTCTAGGCCAGCGGTGTTAATATTTATCAAACCATTCTCTTGTTGAATAGGTTGATACTCGTCGGCAGTATAATTAGGAATAATTACAATTGACCCTAAGACTAAAACTTGATTATAAGGTATCAAGTTAGGGTTAGCGTCCTTTGTTAAGCCGCCAGCTAAGTTTATCAACTCCATAACTGTGATATTTGCTTCTACATAATATACATTAGGCTTAACAATTTCTCCTTGGATTGAAACGTATATCATTTGTTTTTCCGGTAGTTTTTCAATGATGATTTTCTCGCCGTCATTTAAAATGCCTATTAGATTAAAACTTTCATGATTAGCGTATTCAGTCAACCCTGAAGCTTTGCTGATGAGATCACTGACTCTTGAGCCGAGTGGTAATTGATAGTATCCTGGTTTTATAACCTCTCCTCCTATATAACATGTAATCAATTCTATTTCTTTAACTTGAGGAATGGTAATTAAGATTCCGTCATATAGTTTCTGAGACATATTAATGTTTGAAACATCAGCCTTATCCGTTAAACCACCGGCTTTTGCAATCATTTCGAAAATTCTAAGATTGTCAGGAACTATATATACTCCTGGATATTTTATTTCGCCTTTAATATCTACATAAATCAGATTTTGATTTGATTCCACAGTAAAGTCTTCTTTAGTTTTAGGTATTTGGATTAACGAATTTTTCATGACTACCTGTGCCTGATTGATTTCTGAAATATCAGCTTTATCCGTTAAACCACCGGCTTTATCAATCAAGATTTTTAAGATCTCGTTTTCTTGGATTTGATATACTCCAGGAAATCTGACTTCACCTCTAATTTCAGCGTAAATTGTAACTTGTTTTTCTGTAGCGGCAATTGTATTAACGATGTTATAAGGTTCATAGACGTGTTTGATCTCTTCAGTTGTTTGCTTGTTAAAAACATAAAACCCAATTAATCCCATTAAAATTAATGCATAACTGATATATTTTTTCATATTTTCACCTCTTGTATAAATACTACTTAAGCAAGAGGTTTTTTCTTTTAAAAAAATCTGGAATTATTCCAGATTTTCTTCTTTTTGAAGTACGTAAATTGTTCTTTCAGGTAAAGATTTTTTTTCTAATATTTTAAAGCCGATATTTTTTATGATTTTTTCATATTCTTCAGTATCATGTGTTTGTTCATAAATTTTAACTTCTTCATGGCTATCTTCAATATTCAATGTAATGGTATGAATTATGCTATGCTCTCGGTCGCCTTTATGGCTTCCCCAATGGAAGTGATAGTCTTCATCATCTTCAGTATAACCGTCAAATGCATCAATAAACTCAACCGATAATACGTCAAACACAAAAATTCCATTATTGTTAATGCTATTGTAAATATTGGCAAAGCCAAACTCCACGTCTTCTAAGTCAGAAAGGTGATTAATCACATCCATAGAAGCAATTACCACATCGAACTCATAATCTATCGGGTCCAACATATCGTATAAAGCTACTTCAATATCAACATTTTCTTCTTTAGAGCGATAATCCACAATGTTAAGCATTTCTTCAGATAAATCGGTGGCGACAACATCATAACCAAGTTTTGCAAATTCAATCGATAGTTTACCAGTTCCACAACCAATATCGAGCATTGAACCTAAACTCGAATACTTGTTTACTAAATCTAGGTATTCTTGATAAACTACTTCGTCAATGAAAGAATCATAAAAGGTGGCCAGTAAATCATATTCCATCTCGATCATCCTCAAACCCCACGGTTTTTCTCTCAAAAAAGATTTTTTCGATTTGATAAAATTCGCGTTCGTCTTTATGCATTACATGGACAATGATGTCCTCTAGATCTATTAGTAACCAACGATTCTCTTCGGTGCCTTCAACGTGCATCTGAGAGTGTTCGGGAAAAGCTTGTCTGACATGTTCGATAGAAGCATGGACCTGTCTTTCATTAGTGGCTGTCGCAATCACTTGATAGTCAAAAAAAGGCGAAAAATCTTGAAAATCATAGATGATTATATCTTTCAATTTCAATGCCTTCAGGGCTTCATATAAACGCTTCAATCTTTCAGTCATTAATTTCCTCCAATTCTTTCCCATATTCTTCAATAGCTGTTTCAGTAGATTTTGCAACATTACGATTGTTCTTTATTAAATATTCTCTTGTAAGCAACATAATTTCGTAAGTAGCTTTTGTTAGGTCTATCTTTGCTAATTCATTAACTCTCTCATCAACAAAACTTCTTCCTTCTTCAATAAAATCACTTACGAAAATAATTTTTTCCAACTGACTCATATTCGGTCTTCCGGCACAGTGATGTTTGATTGCATTTAGGATATCGATATCCTCTATGCCAAATTCAGTCTTTGCCAGCACATATGCTGAGTAAGCATGCAGACACGATCTAGGAACAGATCTTATTTCTTCTTTTTCAAAGCAATCCTTTACTATCGCTGAATTTTCTTTAAAGGATAAGGTTTTTGTTGCATCGTGTAAAAGTGCCGCGATGACAACTTTGTTCTTATCAACTTGATGAATATCCGCTAATTCTAAAGCAACTTTTTTAACGTTTTGGATATGTTCTAAACGATGTTTATCGCTGATAAATACCTTTTCTAAATACCTTTCAATCAATTCAATCATATAATAGCTAACCTAGTATAGACTCCCACCACAAACGGAGCGTAAGCCCTAACACAGAAAGGCGCTCTTAAAGTTACAAATCCTAAACCGGAGAATACGATATCATATTTTTGATTGTCTCTGATTCTGAATTCATGGTATATCCACTTAGGGACGTCTTCATCCTTGGTAAATGGTGGTGATAAAAGCGAATACAGTTTTTCGCAATATAATTTATCCGCTTTAAGCGTTTTCGTTCTATGAATGTTTAGTGTGTTAGCAAAATAAGTAACTACACTGACTACATCACCGGTTTCACCGGAAATGATATCTAATCTTGCTAGACCACCAAAAAATAAAGTTTGTCCCTCATTCAGTTGATAAACTATTGGTTTAATTTCTCGATTAGGCACGGTGAGTTTATAAGAAGGTCTAGTCAAGTAATGCATATATTGATGCTTATTGATTACACCAGGTGTGTCATAAATAAAGGTTCCGTCCAAGAGTTGAAAACCGATGGTGCCAATGGTTGTTTGTGGTGTTAACGATTCGGTTACGATATCTTTAGCAGCACCTAAATATCTTTTTAGTATTTGATTTACTATCTTTGATTTACCAACATTGGAAGATCCCACAATATAGACGTTTCTTTTGCCTTTATATCGATAGATCTTTGCCATTAACTCATCGAAATTATCGCCGTATTTAGCAGATAATAAGACCGAGTCAAGAACAGTAAAACCTTGAGCTTTTAACATCAATTGCAGCCAATCCAAAATTCTTGAAGGCTTCACATTTTTAGGTAGAAGATCCATTTTATTGCCAACTAAAATGACATCTTCGTTTCCGGTTAACTCTTTAATGGCAGGAACAAAAGAACCAGAGAAATCAAAAATGTCGACAATTTTTAGTATCAACGCATCTTCAGCTTTAATTTTTTCGATTACTTGTAAGTAATCAGAATTTGATACTGCATACGGGAAAACTTCAGAGTAATTCCTTATCCGAAAGCATCTTTGACAAACAATCTCCGAGATATTTTTTGAACTTAATAAATCATCACTTACAAAACCAGGTAATTTATCATCTTTGTTTTGAATTAAAGCACCGCAACCCTTGCAAAAAATATCTGACATTAGTTTACCTCTTCTCCTGTAAATTTAATCTATTGTAAAATTCTAAATCATTTTTCTTTAAACGCTTTAAGATATTTTTTTCTAGATGACGATTGAGTTTGGTATACCATTTTTCACTGTTTCTTTTTATTGCATCCACAACAATCACATAAAATCCCATTCTTTTACCGCCTAATACATCGGTCATGAACTGATCTCCGATTAAGCATACGGTTTTTGGGTTTGGATAACCTACTTTTTTTAATGCTCTTTTAAAACCTGATCTAAAAGGCTTTTGAGCACTATAGACGTATCTGCTTTTAACCATGTTTGCAAATAATTTGACGCGAGGTTTCTTGTTATTGGAGATTATAAAAACTTTGAAACCAAGGTTATGTAAGTTTTCAAACAATTTTACAGTCAATTCGTCCGCTTCGGAAATATCGTGCGGTATTAAAGTGTTGTCTAAATCAATAAAAATATTCTCGATTCCCAGACTTTTTAGTTTTGAAAAATCAATATCAAAAACTGTTTTTTTGTAGTCATCGGGATAGAAATTCTTTTTTTTAAAAAGTAGTTCAATCATGTATTCACCCCAAATATCAATTCTATTATACCTAATTAATTAACAAATGTCTATTTTTTTTAAAATGTGTACTATATGAAAATACATCGATAATTCGATAAATAAAAAATATAGACAAATCTCTTTGTTGTCTATATCTCATACTTTTTCATTATTTGGTTTAGTTCTTTTTTAATCTCGCGGTATTTCGGTTCGTATTTAAGTAATAAGTCATAAAAATCCTTTTGGTGATTCGCTTCTTTTAAATGAATTATTTCGTGTAATAAAACAGCTCTTAAATATTTCTTGTCTAGACGTGCGAGCACGCTGTTGAGATTAATTCTTTTGGTTTTTACATTACAGCTACCAAGTCTTGAACGCATTAATTGTGATTTTAGTGTAATACAGGATAAATTAAATTCATGATTTAGCATAGAAAACTCTTCATCAAGTAATTTTTTAGCGTATTTGATTGTTTCAGTTTTATAAAAAAATTCAATCATGTTTTCGTTTATAATGAATTTCTTTTTCATTTTTTTATCGAGCGTTTCAACAATATCTGCAATCGATATTTTATTTCCCCATAAAACAAGCTCTTCAGAGTTATAAAGTGAAACTTTTTTTATCTCTATGCGTTTCAAGATTTGTTCTTGATGCCTAATGATAAAAGTTTCAATCTCGGAAATACTGAATTTTTTGGGACAGGTGATAGTGATGAGATTGTTTCTTACTCTCATATAAAGATTTTTATTCTTCTTAAAAAAAACTTGATAATGCAAGACTCTATTATCAAGTATTATTTTATTCATCTACAACCTCAAGAAAAGCTAAGACAAACTCTGAGGTTTTTGCGGCTACATCTTTTACGACATCGCGGTATGATTTAGATTGATTTGAAGATTCGATAATATCAGAAATTCCTCTAATCGAAATAAAGTCACGATTGAATTTAAAGGCTGTTAAAGCGATGGCCATTCCTTCCATTTCCACTCCTAAGATGTCTTTGACTTGCTTTTTTATCTTCGCAAGATCTCTTAGTTTAGTCACGAATTTATCTCCTGAGACTAAATTGCCGACAAAATATTTATATACTAATCTGTCGAAAACTTTTTTTGCCTTATTAACATAATCATCTTTAGTAACAACCAACAAAGGGTCTTGACCCATCTTGCCATAAGGTACATCGTCAATTTCAGTCAAAGATACATCGAAATAAGCTATTCCCGATGCGATAATTATATCACCGACATTAAGCGGTTCTAATCCACCAGCTACTCCTGTGTTAATAATTAATCGCACATTAAATCTTTCAATTAAAATTGTTGTTGTTATACTAGCGTTAACTTTTCCGATTCCTGATTTTACTATAACAACATTATGATTTTTTATTTTACCTACGTAAAATGTTTTATCAGCGATAATCTCAGTCTTGGCAATAATCATATGTTGAAAAAAGAAATTTAGTTCATAATCAATAGCGCCAATAATTCCAATCATATATATCACTCCTGGTTTTAAGATTTTTTTATTATTTTACATCAATAATTTCAATATTTATCTCTTGACCAGTTTCCGATTTATAAGTTACGATTTTACCTTTTTTGGTGCCAATTATCGCCTTTCCTAAAGGTGATTCATTGGATACTCGCTTTTGCATTGGGTTAGCTTCTAATTTACCAACAATAGTAAACTCTGTTTCGATGTTATTGTGCAAGAACTTAACAACTACAGTTTTACCCATACCAATAACACGCGAACGGTTATTTTCTTTGATAATTTCAGAGTTTTTAAGAATGTTTTCGATTTCTTTAATTCTCGCTTCAATTCTTGCTTGTTCATCTCTAGCAGCGTCATAATCAGCGTTTTCTGATAAGTCGCCTTGAGCTCTAGCTTCTTTTAAAGCCTCTAAATTTGCAGTTCTTCTTTCGCCTTTTAATTCTTCTAATTCTTCTCTTAATTGAGCATGTCCTGCTTCAGTTAATTTATAAGTATTTTCCATATATAACTCCTTTTTTAACGCATTATATTATATCATAATTTATTTATTTAAGATAGTGGATATTTTAGCCTTGATTAAATCAACAGCTACATCATGAGAATAATCATTGGGGATGATAATATCAGCATATCTTTTTGTCGGTTTCACAAAAGCGTGATGCATCGGTTTAACTGTATTTAAGTATTGTGTTAAAACATTGTCGAGGGTTCTTCCTCTTTCAGTGGTGTCTCTTTTGATTCTTCTTATCAACCTAACGTCATCGTCGGCTTCCACAAAAATCTTAATATCGCTTAGGTTTCTGATTCTTTCGTCTTCTAAAACAAGAATTCCTTCAAGAATTATAATTTCAGAAGGTTGAACCGTTTCGGTAATTTTTGTTCGGTTTAACTCAACAAAATCATAGGTTGGTTTTTCGATCGGCCTGTTATTAATCAAGTCTAAAATTTGTTCAAAAAACAAATCGTTGTCTAAAGATAAAGGATGGTCATAGTTTACGACTCTTCTTTCTTCGAGGGTTTTATCGCTTTGATCTTTATAATAATCATCGTGCCTAATCACTTCAACTCTTTCATTGGAAAAGTTAGCAATTATCTTGTTTACTACCGTGGTTTTTCCCGAAGAAGAACCTCCGGCAACCGCTATAATAATCGGTTTACTCATCTTTTACCCTCCTGATCATACTGTATTTATCAACCGCTATTGGTAAGTCAATAATTATGGTTTCTAGCGGATGTCTTGCGGCATCAAGTTCTTCTAAATCTTCGTTAAAAATCTTTTTAACCTTAAATCTGTAAGTAGTTTTATTAGGTGTGAATATTTCTAAATAGTCGTTGACTGAAAAGAAATTTCTTTGTTCGATGATAACCTGTTTTCGATTGTAGTCGTAGCGCTTTACAATCCCCACAAATTCCTTTGTAGGTATTTCCGTTCTTTGATTGTATAGCTGTTGATCAATGGTGGTATCTCCGCGGAAAAATCCTGATGAGGTTTGTCTATTCTCAGCTTTGCTTATTTCTTCTTGATAAAACTCTAAATTTCTCATTGCTCCATTGTAATAATCATCAATTAACATGCGATATGCGCTAACCACTGTTGCAATATAATGAATCGATTTCATTCTTCCTTCGATTTTTAAGGAGCTGATATTTAATTTTAATAATTCTGGAACAAACTCAGTTGCCTCAAGATCTTTAGAAGACATTTGATAATCAAAATCATTTGAGATTTTTTGGTCGTTTTCATATAAATCATATAACCATCTGCAAGTATGGGCGCAACCACCGCGATTGGCATCTCTTAACACGGTATAATTTGATAAGGTACATCGACCAGAATAAGATACGCACATTCCACCATGAACAAAGACTTCTAAATCAGGCTTGCATACCTTGGCGATTTCTTCAATCTCTTTCAGTGACAATTCTCTTGCCAAAACGACTCTTTTAATTCCTTCAGTAAAAAAATAATCAGCCAGAACAGAATTCGTTACCGAAAATTGCGTAGATAAATGTATCTCTAAATCAGTTAAGGCTTTTGCTCTTTCAATTACGATCATTGAGGAACAGATGATTGCATCTACTTTGATTTTCGCTAACTCTAAAAGATATTCATCCAGTCCTAAGATATCATCATCGTGAAAAACGATATTCATCGTAACGTAAACATTTTTTTTAAGACCATGGGCAAAATCTACCAGTTCTTTAATCATACTTAAATCGAAGTTAGATGCTCTTGCTCTTAAAGAAAATTGTTTGCCGCCGATATAAACAGCATCAGCTCCATAAAAAAGCGCAATTTTAGCTTTTTCTAAATTGCCTGCTGGCGCTAACAACTCAGTTTTCATTTAAATCACCTTTTAGTTTTTCCGTGTATTGATAATAAAAACCCTTATTGTAATTATCGCCATATTTATTTAAAAATGCTTCAGCTTTTTCTAAATTGTTATAAGCAGCTAAAGCTTCATAATATTCTTCATCAGTAAGAAAAATTCTCTCAACGAAAAAAACGTCAATTCCTTTACTTAAAACTTTAAATTCTGAAAATGATTCCAAGGCCTTATCACGAAAAATATGCGTTCCCGAATAATCTTCAAAAATCGGATAATTACTCTTGTCTCTGATTTCTTCTTTTAATCTAAAACAGTAATTATCGGTAATAAGTGTTCTTTTGATTCCTTTGTAAATAAAATAGTTAGTTAAGAGTTTTCTTTTCGAATAAAACATATCTAGATATCCGTGACCAATTAAAGATAATTCGATTTGCTTATTCGTAAAAAATCTTTCAATCTCTTCTATAGTAATTTCTTTAGAGATAGTGATTCCTTTAATGCTCTTTTCTTTAAAATACTCACTGTCAAAACTGCTAGTATTCATGGTTCCTGGTTGGTAGATAATCTTATTTTCTATCCCTAATTCTTTTGCGATAATCATGGCGGTTATATCACCAACAACAATTCCATTGATTTGGTGTTTTTTCGCTATTATCAGCAATTTCCTTAATTCTTCTAAATCTTCTTGATGAATCATTTTATTAGCTAAAAGATAGATTTCTTTACTGGTTTTCTTAATAGCTTCTAACGATGAAAAAACCTGATCTTCAATCTTCTTTACCGCAAGTGGAGTATCAACCAAAAAAACATCAACGCCTAAGTTGATTAGTTTTTCTATTTCTGAAATTGTTTTTAATCTCGCAACAATTTTCATATAAACCCTACTTCTTTATTGAGATGCTCATCCCATCGCCAATTTGATAAATATAAGTAGAAAAATCAGGATGATTAACTAAAGCTTGGTTAAAATCCCGTATTTTTTTAACTAATTTTTTTAAATTTTTTGACTCTGGCAAACTGTCATTTTCAACCAATCCATGGAATAACAAATTATCGCAGATGATAATTCCGCCAACTTTCAAATTATTCTGATATTTTTCAATAAATTTCAAATACTGAGCTTTCGCAGCATCAATAAAAATCAGATCGAACAGTTCAGTCGTTTGATAATCTAGCGCATCAGCAAAAACCAAATTAATTCGTTTTTCCAATTTGGCTTTAGCGATATTTACTTGAGCTAATTCATAAGCGTTTTGTTCTCTTTCAATCGTTGTTATTTCAACCTCAGTATTCAGCGCCATCATAATTGCACTGTAACCAATAGCCGTTCCAATTTCAAGTACTTTTTGTGCTTTTGATAACTCTAAGATTTGAATTATTAAGTTTATCCCCGCATCAGTTATTGTGGGGGTTGAAAATCTTTCAGCCTGAGTGAGGATTTCCTCAATAATCTCAGGCTGTTTTTTGTTATTTAATGAATCTAAATACTTACTCATCTTCTAGCGGTTCTTCTTCTTCATCCTCTAAAAAACTTTCTAATACTTCCTCAACATAATCCCATTCTTCATCTGTTTCAATCGGAATTAAGTTGCCTTCTTCACCATCTTCAGGGTTGAAACTAGCGGCAAAGTATTCACCTGTTTCATCATCTTTCAATTGATAAACTAAATAAGATTTTCCAAATTCTTCTGAATCGAAAGTCATGATGATTATAGCTTCCATTTCCTGTCCTAGTTCATCAGTAATTATTAATGTGTTGTCGTCTAATTCTGGCATATTAATCTCTCTTTCTGCTATCTAGATAGCTTTGTAATATTATTGTTGCTGCAACAAAATCAATTTTTGTTTTTCTTTTTTTGCGGCTCAGATTAGCAGATATCATTAATGAATCTGCCATTTTTGAAGTAAGTCTTTCGTCCCAAAGAATTACTTGTTTGTTAAAACTATTTTCCAACATCGTTTTAAATTGCATTGATGTTTGAGCTTGAAAGCCAAGACTGCCGTCCATATTCTTCGGTAAGCCCAAAACAAACAATTCAAATTCTGTCGTCTTTAGTATATCAAATAATTGCTTGATTGCATACTCAAAATCATTATTTGTGAAAGTTATTGTGGTAAGTTTAGTAGCTATTGTGTTTGAAGTGTCGCTAATAGCTACGCCTAAGGTTTTTGAACCTAGGTCTAAACCGACGTACCTCATAAAACTAATTCCTTGATATGAGCTATAGCTTCATCAATTTTTGCTATATCTTTTCCGCCAGCTTGAGCAAAATCAGGTCTGCCGCCACCACTACCGCCACAAATTTGCGCTGCACTTTTTACTATTTGTCCAGCATTTAAACTTGAAACTTCGCTTTTAGCTACGAAGATAATTTTTTCATCAATTACTGAAGCTAAAAAGACAAACTTAATTTTTCCATTAGCGAAGAGCTCGTCTGCGATCTGTTTTAAAACCGATCCATTGATGTTTTCTAGTTTAGCGATAACTTTATCATCATAAATAAATTCAGATAAGTCTTGAAGATTGTTCTTTGTTTTTGCTTCTTTTAAACGATTAAATTCTTTTTCTAATTCTTTTACTGCTATTTGAGCTTCGTGTAAAGTGTTGCGTTTGTTAACAACATCTTGATAACTGCCAAGGTTATCTTCGTTAACGCTAAAGCCAAATTTAATCTCAATATTTTCCGCTTTTGCTTGTTCAAGAATTTTATCAGCTTTGCTCAAAAGGTTTTCAATATCTTGATTTAAACCAACAAGACTTTCAGAAAGTTTATCTACCATGCGATTCGCAACTGCTTCAATTCGATAGATTCCTGAACCGATGGAAGAAATCGATTTTATCGCAAATTTTTCAATATCTTTAACATCTTCTACATGAGTTCCACCGCATAAATCCAGAGTGTATTTTAAGTCGATAACTCTAACTTTATCTGCATATTTTTCCCCAAATTCAGCAATTGCCCCTAACTTTTTAGCTTCTTCTACAGAAACTATTTTAGTAGTGGTTTTATATTTGTTGTTAATCATTTGATTAACAGCTTTTTCAATTTTTAAAATCGTATCATCATCAATTGACTGATAGTGATTGAAGTCAAATCTCAATCCGTCAAAACTCACTTGTGAACCTTGTTGGGAAACATGGTTTCCTAAAATATCTCTTAAGGCTTTAAATAACAAATGCGTTGCCGAATGATGATATTGAGTCAATTCTCTTCTAGTCTGATCAACTGCAGCTATCACAATTGTTTGTTCTAAATTGCTTGATAATTCTTCACTGACTTTATGAATAAATTGTCCATTAGGTAGTTTTTCGACATCGATAACCTCAAGTTCAATGTCATCATTGTAAATTCTTCCTTGATCTGCTAATTGACCTCCAGAAGTAGCGTAAAAAGGCGTTTTATCGAGAATTAAACCTTCAGGAAAAACTTTAATGATTTTAGCTTTGGTTTTTAAAGTTTCATACCCAACAAATTCACTATATTCATGAAAGTTCAAGTAACTCTCGTTTTGGCCCATCATTGAATCAGTTTCACTTCTTGCGTTACGAGCACGTTCTTTTTGTTTTTCCATTTCTTGTTTAAAGCCTTTAAAATCAACTTCATAACCTTGCTCAAATGCATATTCGCTGGTTAATTCAAGCGGGAATCCATAAGTGTCATAAAGCAAGAAAGCCTCTTGACCACTGATGGTTTTATTATTAGTTAAGGCTATTATTTCATTTAGTTTCTTTTCTCCTGCAATTAAAGTTTCTAAAAATTTAATTTCTTCTGTTTCAACAATTTTTTTAACGATTTCGCTTTTAGTGACGATATAAGGATAGAAAGGCACTAAAATTTCAACTACAACGTCAACTAAAGAAGCTAGGAAAGGTTTTTCGATTTTAAGTTGTTTTCCGTATTTAACTGCTCTTCTAAGCAATCTTCTTAAAACGTAACCTCTGCCCTCATTGCTCAGCATCGCACCATCACTGATAGCCATAGTTACAGTTCTAATATGGTCTGCGATAACTTTGAAAGATTTTTGCCCTTGATATTCAGTTTTTGAAATTTCACCTATCTTGTTGATAATCGGTAAAAAAAGGTCAGTTTCAAAATTAGTTTTTGCATTTTGAATTACGGAAGCATAACGTTCAAGGCCAGCTCCGGTATCAATATTCTTTGAAGGTAATTCCGGATATTCTTCTCGTTTTAATCCTTCGATGGCGTTATATTGAGATAAAACGATATTCCACAACTCAACATAACGATCATTTTCAATATCCTTTTTAATTGAATCAGTATCAAAATCACCGAATTCTTCACCTCTGTCAAAGAAGATCTCCGTGCATGGACCACAAGGACCGCTACCTATTTCCCAGAAATTACCTTCAGAAGAAATTAAATGCTCTTCTTCAACACCTAAATCAAGCCAACGTTTTTTTGTTTCTTCATCAGTCGGATAATATGTGAAATAAAGCTTTTCTAAAGGAAAACCGAAGTACTTATCGCTTGTCATCAATTCAAAGCCAAATTCGATCGCTTGATCTCTAAAATAATCGCCAATCGAAAAATTACCCATCATTTCAAAGAAAGTATGGTGTCTTGCTGTATTGCCAACATTTTCAATATCATTGGTTCTAATACATTTTTGGATGTTGACAATTCTTGGATTTTTTGGAACTACTCGTCCGTCAAAATATTTTTTTAAGGCTGCAACCCCAGAATTCATCCATAAAAGCGTCGGATCATTATTAGGAATCAATGATGCGCCTTCTTCAACAGCATGCTGCTTATCTTTAAAAAAGTTTATCCAAGTTTGTCTAATTTCATTACCTGTCATGTATTTCATATAATCACTCTTCCTTTACAAAAAGAAAACCGTCCCTTGTAAAAGGACGATTAATCGCGGTACCACCTTAATTCTAGCCAACAGCTAGCACTTAATCCCCTTAACGCGAGTAAACGTGTGTTTTTACACCTCTCAGAAGCAGCTTCATAGATAATTTATGTCTAGTTTCACCAAGCCTAGACTCTCTATTTTCGATAAACTCTCTACTACTATTCTTCATCCCAGATTTATGAGAATATTATACAATATTCAGAGCATTATTGCAAATAGATTACAAAAAATCTGAGATTTTAACCGCTTTAATGGAATCAGTTTTTAAATTATCCTCTAAAAAGTTTTTAAGCATTGTGTTTCGCTTTCGATCAACACCCAAGACACCGCGTTTATAGGCTTCAAAATCACCGATTAAATATAGCCTTTCCTTAGCCCTGGTGACTCCTGTATATAATAGTTTTCTTTTTAACATGATCGTGTAAGCTTTTGATAAAGGCATAATGACCGATCTAAACTCAGATCCCTGTGATTTGTGAATTGAAACTGCATAAGCAAGAGTAAGATTATCAAGGTCTTTAAGTGAATATTTTACAATATTCTCAGAGAAATCAACTATCAATTCATCATTATCGGTTATGCCAATTACGACGCCTTGATCACCGTTCATAATATTGTCTTCAGGCTGATTTACCAGTTGCATTACTTTATCGTTATACCAAAACTCTTTATCTTTATATTTAACTTGATAAGCTTTATTCTGATCATTAAAAGTTTGTTGGATTAAGGCATTGATTCTGTCAATGCCGTTATAGCCTTTGTAAACTGGAATTAAGACTTGGATATCGTTAAGCAAGTCGAAACCTTCTTCGATCAGATATTTAATTCGATCAATTATCCGCAAACTAATCGATTGATCGTTAGCAGCGATGAATTGTTTATCTTCATAATTATGGAAGAAGTTTTCATTAATGTTTTTATTCAAAATATCATAAGCTAAAGATATTATATGCGAATCACTTGCTTGACGATGAATTAAATCCAATTTAACAACATTGAATAAATCGGATTCTATTAAGTTGTTTAGCACATCTCCCGGACCTACAGAAGGTAATTGATTAGCATCACCGACAAAAACAACTTTGGTGTTTATGTTTATGGCTTGAAAAAGTTTTTTTGCCAGCAAACAGTCTAACATTGAAGCCTCATCGATAATTAAGATTTTAGCATCAATTTTATTGATGTCATCAAACTTAAAATTGCCTTCGTAATCATATCCTAATAATTTATGAATTGTCGTCGCTGGTAAATCGGTAGCTTCCGATAATCTTTTCGCAGCCTTACCAGTCGGCGCTGCCAGTTTGATGTCATCGCTATCGACTTGGTAATTATGAAGCATTCGATATAAATCCACAACTCCTTTTATCACTGTCGTTTTTCCTGTACCAGGTCCGCCAGTAATGATGGAAAAGTTGTTATTCAAAGCCGTGTAAATTGCTTTAATTTGCGCTTTTGTATAGTTTATAAAACTTTCTGTTTTTAAATCTTGAATCAAAGTTTCAATGGTCTGCAAATCATAAGTTTCTGAGTTTAACTCCGATAACTTAAAAACTTTTTGGGCGATATATTCTTCAGCTTGATAAACAAATTTTAGCGAAATTAAATTATCTTTAACAACGATTTTTCCAGTTTCAAACAGTTGTTTTAATTGTGTTTCAACTAGAGTAGGTTCGATATTAAAATCCGGATTGGAGTTCAAATAACTTAAAGTAAATTCAATCATTTGGGATTTTTCCAAATAAGTATCACCAAATTTGCTCATATATTCAGATAAGAGATAATAGATAACCGCTGATATTCTCAAAGGTGAATCATATTCAAAACCGACCTTTAAACCAATTTCATCAGCTCTTTTAAAACCAATTCCCTCAATGTGATCCATTAAAATATATGGATTTTCTTTAATGGTTTTTATAGTGTTAACTCCATAAAAAGCGTAGATTCTCATCGCCATTTTAGGCGAGATATCAAAACTATATAACCAGACTAAAGTATTCTCTAGTTCTTTGTTTTTTACAACTTGCTCAAAAATTGAATCACGAAGTTTTTCGCCAATCTTCGGAACTTTGTCTAGTACATGCTTGTCTTCAGCAATTTGGTCTAAAGCTGACATTCCCAATTCTTCGATAATTCTTTCTGCAGTCTTTTTACCGACCCCTTTAAATAAATCGCTTGACAAGTAGTCCAATAATCCTTCATAGGTGTTGTCAACTAACCGTTCAAATCGATTGGCATTATATTGAATACCATATTTAGCATGATTAATGATGTCGCCATAAAAACGATATCTTACGCTATGTTCTAACTTAGGAAAAAACCCACAAACAATAATTGTGGGTTCAAAATGAACTAAGTCTCGATCATCAGTATCAACGATTCTCAATTTGATTACTGAATAAGAAGTGTCCTCGCTATAAAATAAATATCTTTGAATATCGCCTTCTATATATGACATAAGCCCTCTTATTTCATAAATTCTTCTATTTCTTTAATCTCTTTTATAATATCTTTGCTTAAGTTTTCATAACCGTTTTTTGTTACTAAAATATTATCTTCAATTCTAATGCCAATAGCTTCTTCTTCAATATAGATCCCTGGTTCAACAGTAATAATCGCTCCTGGCGATAAAGTTTCTGTATATGTTCCAACATCGTGTACATCTAATCCTAGATAATGACTTACTCCATGATAATAATACTTGTCAATTTCCGTTTTTTCTTTAATTTTGCCTAATTTGATCATACCTTCGGCTAACATGTTTTTTGCGAATTCATTCAGTTCTTTAACATATATTCCCGGTTTAACTTTTTCGATAGTAGCTTTGTTTACATCAAGAACTAATTGATAAAACATTTTTTGTCTTTCGGTAAAATTACCGCTTATTGGAAACGTCCTGCTTATATCTGCAGAATAGAGATTTGATGACGCGCCTAAATCAAGGAGTACTAAATCATCTTTTTTTATGTTTTGATTGTTTTCAACATAGTGAAGAATCGTAGCGTTTTTTCCGCTAGCGACAATCGTATCGAAAGCTAAACCATCAGCTCCAGCCATTTTAATGGCATATTCAAACAAAGCTTCTATATGAGCTTCATTGACATTAGGTCCAGCATTTTTAAGAATCGATTCAATTCCTGCTTTCGTATAAAGAATCGCTTTGCTTATTTCATCAATTTCAGGTTTTGTTTTAATTCTTCGATAATTGCTAATCAAAGCATTAGCGTCTTTAATAACTATTTCAGGGTAATTTTCAATAACCTCAGCGAAATAAGTAAAACTTATTGGCTTCTTCATCTTTTTATAACGGAAAAGGTCCAAATAAAGATTTAGCGGAGTTTTTGATAACAGGGCTTGACGAGAATCAGTCATGACTCTATTTGCGATAAAATCCTTAAAATCTTGTACGAACAAAATGTTTTTCATTTCAATTCCAGATACGGCATTTACTTCTTCTTTAGTCATTCTGCTGCCTAACCACTTGGTCGCATAATCACTTGGTTCTTCAATAAAAATATACTCTAGATACTGATCTTGATCTTTAGCCAAGAATAAAATAAAATTTTCTCTTTTCAAGCCAGTTAAATAGAAAAAATGACGATTGGGAACAAATTTATGAAATTGGTCCAAAGTTTTGTGCATTGCTTCTCCAGAAGCTAATAAAGCGAAGGATTGATCAATTAACTCATCCATCAGAATTTTTCTTCTACTAATATATTCGCTCTTGTTCATTACTATCACCTCTAAAGAACATTATATCATGATAAGATTATCAATTCATCATAAAGCGTTTAAAAAATATAAAAAAAGACTCATTTATCTGAGTCTTTAAATATTGAATGTTCTTTGTTTCTTCTTGACCTGATATAAAGGATCCATAAACCTAAGATGACAAAGTAGACAATCATCATCCAGAGCACATTCAGTGGATGGTTTTGAATATCAAAAATCGAACCCAAAAAAACTAGAAATAGAATGATGATTAAACGAGAAGTCAGTGTTAAGAAGATGTATTTAGAAACCTTAATCTTGGTTAATGATAAAGCGTAATTTAGAATCGATGAAGGTAAAAAAGGATTTGATAAAAGCATTAAAACTAACCAAACATTCTTTCCTTCTACAGCATTGATGAAAATCTTGCCATATTTATTTTCGTTAACTTTCTTAATAAAATATTCAGCAAAGGTCGCCCTGATAATTAAAAAGATTAAAAACATCCCGATAAAAGATCCTAAAGTTGAAAGGATGATTGCCAGGAGGGTTCCTTGCACAGCGCCAAAGGCTGAAGAAAAGATGCTGAGATTAAATGCCACAATAACCGTTAAGGGAATCGTTGGTAAAATAGCTTCAATGAACGGTAAAACAAGCCCGAAAAAAGGGGCTAACCAGAAATTATTTTGGATTAATAATCTAATATTGTCTAGCAATTCATAAAACCAGTTCATCTTATCCTCATAGTAAAAAAGCATCAAATAGATGCTTTTTAATATTCTTAATTATTATTCTGCAAAGGCTTTTAAAACTCTAATCATTTGAGCTGTAAATGAGAATTCATTATCATACCAAGATAATACCTTGACTAATTGTTTTCCGTCTACTTCAATAACTGAAGTTGACAATGCGTCAAACAAAGTTCCATAAGTAATTCCAATAGTATCTGAAGAAACGATTGGGTCTTCAGTATAACCAACTGTATCTGATTGGTTCTTCTTTACTGCAGCATTAACTTCTTCTACAGTAACATTTCTCTTGAGTTCCACGACTAAGTCAACTACAGAACCTGTAATCACAGGAACCCTTAAAGCCATACCGTCCATTTTACCTTTAAGTTGAGGTAAAACTAAACCGACAGCTGCTGCTGCACCAGTTGAAGTAGGAACGATATTCGCCGCTGCTGCTCTACCTCTTCTTGTATAGATACCTTTTTTATGAGGAATATCAAGCGTAACTTGGTCATTGGTGTAAGCATGAACTGTAGTCATGAACCCTTTGACAATCCCGAAGTTATCATCAAGAATTTTAGCGATAGGCGCTAAGCAGTTAGTAGTACATGAAGCCGCACTGATAATTGTTTCTTTACCAGTTAAACTTTCATGGTTAACACCATAAACCACTGTAGGAATATTGCCTTTTGCCGGTGCTGAGATTACAACTTTTCTAGCTCCTGCTTTAATGTGTTTAGAAGCTCCTTCTTCAGATACAAAGAATCCTGTACATTCTAATACTACATCTACTTTGTGTTCTTTCCAAGGTAATAATTCTGGATCTTTTTGTGAAAATACTGGGATTTTCTTTCCTTCAACAATAATATCAGTTCCTTCGAAACTTACATTCTTGTTATATCTGCCTTGAGAACTATCGTACTTTAATAAATATGCTAACTGCTCTGCGTCAGTCAAATCATTGATAGCGACGATATCAAAATCATCATTTCCAAACATGATTCTGAAAGCTAACCGTCCGATTCTTCCGAAACCATTGATTGCTACTTTAATTGCCATTTTTGTTTCCTCCTATGTTTTTAGAATACACTGCTATTTTACAATAAATATCGCTTTTTTTCAACAAACTATATCGATTAAAGCGTTTTCAATCCGTTTTTTTGTAGTAATAAAAATAAAAAAGAGAAGTTCGCCTTCTCTTTAAATATAAATCTAAGTTCTTTTTGCGTCTTCCATAGCCTTTTTAATGCATTGTTTATATTCGCAATCATCTTGGCATTCGTCACAAACAACAAATTTTCTAAACTCTCTTGGAATAAATGCACGAATTTCATCTTCATTATATCCCGTTTGCATAATTTGATCGTTGATGATGATTGGTCGTTTTAAAATTGTCGGATTGTCGATGATAAAGTTAGCAAGTTCTGAGAACTTCATTTCTTCAGGTTCTATTTGACTTTCCTTGAATATCTTTGATCTAGTCGAGATAATGTCATCAAAACCATTCTCAGAATATTTCAACATATTCATAATATCATTTCTCGTCAATTTTATGCCAATTATATTTTTTTCGCGATATGGAATTTTATTGGTATCTAACCATTTTTTTGCTTTTCGGCAAGAAGAACAGCTTGAACTTGTGTATAAAGTAATCATTATTTTACCTCGCTTCTTTATAATTATATCATATTCGGAGGTTTTTTGAATAGTTTTTTTTGGGAAAAGTGTTATAATGAAAACAACAGAATGTATTGGAGGTAATACAGATGAAATGGGATTTAACTTATCTTTTTAAAGATTTAAATGAGTTTGAAAAAGCTTATGAAGAGTCGGTTAAAATTATTGAAAAATTAGGAAGTTACAAAGGGAAATTAGGAGATTTTTTAACCTTTAAGGAATTTTTCTTATTACAAAAAGAGTTTGAAAAAATCGGTCTAAGAACATATCAATATGCATCTTTATTAAGTGATTTAAACAAGAAAGATTCAGAAAACTCGGCCAGATTGCAACAAGTTCAAATTGCCTTTGTAAAACTCCAACAAGCTCTGTCTTTTGAAGAGCCTGAATTGATCGCTATAGGCAAAGAAAAAGTTATGAGTTTCGTGGAAAAAGATGAGGATTTAAAGGAATTTAGATTTGCGATGGAAAAACTCTTTAAAAGACAAGAGCATATCCTTGATGACAAAAGTGAAGCTCTGTTAGCTAATTA
>DIGF01000019.1:0-6301 GCA_002419505.1 Caryophanales bacterium UBA5729 | reverse complement strand
CGCAAAGATATTTTTGAAGCAGTTTTTTCTTACTATGAAGCCCATAAAAATACCTATGCTTCAATCTACAAATCTGTGTTAGATGCAGATTTGGCTAGAGTTAAAACCAGAAATTATGATTCTTCTTTAGAGAGTTATTTATTTAATAACGACATTCCTGAAAGCGTTTATCACAGCTTGACTAAAGTTGCTAGAGAAAATACAGGAGCAATTAAAAAATACATTAAAATAAGAAAAGAATATTTAGGTTTAGAAGAATATCACACTTATGATCGTTTCTTAGACTTAGAAAAAAGCGATAAGGAATATGAGTTTGAAGATGCCAAAAAATTGTTTTTTAACTCGATAAAAAACTTGCCTGAACATTTCCAAAAAAAGGCTGAAGATGTGCTTAAAGACGGTTTTGTCGACGTGTTCGAACAACCTGGAAAACGCACAGGCGCTTACTCAAGCTCTATGCCGAACCTTCATCCTTTCATCTTGCTTAATTATTCAAAAACCTTAGCTGACGTCTTTACCGTTGCTCATGAAGCTGGTCATTCAATCCACTCGATGTACGCAGCCGAGACGCAACCTTCAACCCTGCAAAATTACACAATTTTTGTGGCTGAGGTCGCCTCTACTTTTAACGAGCATAATCTCTTGGATTATATCATCAATGAATCAAAGGCAACTAAAAAAGAAAAAATCGCGCTTTTGCAAAGAGCAATCGACGATATCCTTTCAACTTTTTATCGTCAAACCTTATTTGCAATCTATGAATTAGAAGCTCATAAATTAGCAGAAAACAATCAACCGATAACCGCTGATAATTTATCGCAAATTATGATTGATCTATATAAAGAGTTTTATGATTTAGACATTACTAAAGAAGGGGCTAAACAATATGTTTGGGCCTATATCCCTCACCTTTTCTACACTCCTTTCTATGTCTATCAATACGCAACCAGTTTCGCCGCTTCATTAAAACTTTACGAGGATGTAAAAAATAATAAACCAGGTTCGTTTGATAACTATATTAATTTATTGAAATCTGGAGGATCTGATTATCCGGTTAAACAATTGTTGAATGCTGGAGTGGATTTAACCAAAGAAAATGCGTTTAAAGCAGTAGTTAATCGCTTAGAAGAATTAGTTAACGAATTAGATATTGTCATTAATTCTTAATCATGCTATAATATTTTAAATCAATGATTTGGAAGAGTAACTAAAGTGATAAACTTTAAAAGAGAGAAGGCAATTGGTGAGAGCCTTTAGTTTATTAATTAGTGAATGGACCAATGAGAGATGTTAATAACATCCGCACTTCTTGCGTTAAAAGATATGAGTGCCGAAATTGATTCGGAACTAAGGTGGTACCACGGTTAAATACAATCGTCCTTGCTTTTTTAAGGGCGATTTTTTTATTTATTTGAAGGAGGATTAGAAGATGAAAAGAATTGTATCAGGTATCAAACCAACAGGAACGCTTACTCTTGGTAATTATTTAGGAGCAATTAAGCAGTTCGTAAAACTTCAACAAACTAGAAAAGAAGATGAATTCTTCTTGTTTGTCGCTGATATGCATGCGATAACCACAAGACAAGTACCTCATGAATTAAGAAATAGAACCCTAGATATCGCTGCGATGTATATTGCTTGTGGTTTAGATAAATCCAGAACTGTTCTATTTATCCAATCCGAGATTAAAGAACATACTGAACTAGGATATATCTTGCAGTCTAACACTTATATGGGCGAGTTAGAAAGAATGACTCAGTATAAAGACAAAACTTTAAAACAAGACACTTCGATTACTTCTTCTTTATTTACTTATCCAGCTTTAATGGCAGCCGATATTTTGCTATATGACGCTGATTATGTTCCAGTTGGTGAAGATCAGAAACAACATTTAGAACTAACAAGAGATATCGCTTTAAGATTCAATAATTATTATGGTGATTTCTTTAAGGTTCCTGAACCGCTTATTCCAGAAATCGGTTCGAGAATAATGGATTTACAAGAACCTAATAAAAAAATGTCAAAATCAGATGAGTTTGACAAAGGTTATATTTCCTTGTTTGATGATGAAGCTTCGATTAGAAGAAAGATTCGTCAAGCAGTAACTGATTCCTTAGGCGTTATCAATTATGACCCGATTAATCAACCGGGACTCGCAAATCTTCTTACCATCTATGCCAGCGCTACTGATATGAGTATCGAAGAACTGGTTAATAAATATAAAGATTCATCTTACAAAGACTTTAAAGAAGCTTTAGGTCAAGTACTGGTTGATTTATTAATTCCTATTCAAAATCGTCACGCTGAGTTGATTAAATCACAGGAACTACAAGATATCCTCGACAGCGGCTTAGCGATAGCAAGCGATTATGCTTTCAAGAAAATGCGCAAATGCAAAAAGAAAATCGGTTTAGGTAGAAAATAAAAAAATGCAATCATTTTTTTGATTGCACTGATTTAAAGTTATAAATTTGATTGAATAAGAAAATTGATAACATCATCACCCCAACAACTATAAACATCAGTCGCAAGCTTTGATCAGCTAAAAAGCCGATAATCGGAGCGAAAATAACCAAGAGAATCGATGCCAGTTGCGCCTCAATACTGAGGACACTGGCTCTTTTTGTTTGATCGCTATTATTGCCGATTTCTTCAATCATCACTGGTTTACGCAAATTCAAGAACACATAGATTAAGATGAAACTTAAGAATATTATTATTAAATTATTCAAGAAGAAACTTAAAATTAACGCGACTACCCCTGATAAAAACCACATGATATTAACAAAAGAATAATGGTTTACATTTTTGGCGACTTTATAAGAATATCTGCTTGCTAGAGAACTGATTAAATAAATGAAAGCATAGATGAGGCCAATGTATATTTTTAAGTTTTCTTCTTCAGTAAAATTGGTAAAAGCAACTAATCCAGCAGTGATTGATAATGCGATAATAACTGGTTGAATGTAGTCCTTGATGCTCTTATAACCGGCTTGATACAAGCCTTCATCAATCACTAATTTTCTGACATTCTTAGCTTTAAAAGTGTATTTAACGCTTTCAACATTTTGTTTTAAAAATTCCTTCAAATTAAAATTCGTCTTTCTTCTTTCATTTAAACTCTTAGGATAAGAAGCTATCAGCAACATATTCAGCAAGAAAGGAATTATCGAGATTAGAAATAAGTATTTTATTTCCGGCAACCAAATGACAAAGACAATCGCGATAATGCTCATTACCATTGAACCGATTAGTGACATCGCTCTTGTTTGGCCATAGACTTTTGTCTTTGAAGCACCGATATCATTTTTTTCTATGAAACTCATAATCATTGATTTATGGGTTCCCGATCTAAAAGCTTCTCCTAGACCGAATAAAATCATCGCAACGGCAAATAAACCAAAACTTGTAGCGAAGAAAAACATTAAGAAAGACATTATGTAAAACATAAAACACATGATTAATTCTGCTTTTTTACCGTACATATCCGCAATTACCCCAGAAGGTATTTCAAAGATATATATAATAATTTCTCTAATCGAAATCAATAACCCAACTTGAAATAATGTTAAACCACTAATAGTTAAGTAGATGATTAAATATGGTTCAAAAAACATTAAGCTCTTTAAAAACCCATACATTTCAAATTTAAAGATTTGTAAGCGGAAATCTTTTAAATTAGCCATAATCTGCCCTCTAGATAAAAAAGCATTCTCATGCTTTTTTATTTCATCTCATTGATTTCGTTTATAACTCTAGTGATTGCTTTAAAAGCTTCATCTTCATCCGGACCGTTAAATATGATTCTAAATGTTCTGTTTGCTGGTATCCCTAATGACATAACTCCCATAATTGATTTCATATTAATTTTTTGTTCTTGGTATTCCATTATCATTTCTGATTGGAAACTATTAGCTTTTGAAACCAATTTGGTAGCGGGTCTTGCATGCAACCCATTTTCATAAGTGATTTTAAACTTACTATCAATCATAACTTTCCTCCATTAATATCTGAATTTATTTTATCAACTATTGGTTTTGTAGAAAAAGGTAATACCATCTTCACGTTTTTTCCAGAGATAAAAACTCCGGTGGCACCTAAATCCTTAAAGGCTTGTAGGTTCGCTGATTCAATTTCCTTAAGTGAAAATTTAATGCGATTACCATCTAAGCCAACTGATTCAATATTATCAATTCCACCAAGGTTAACGATAATTTCATCAGTGTGGCGACTACCGTCAACACTACTCTTTTTTTGGGGTTGAATAAGCATTATCTTGATAATTATAATTAGTGAAGCTAAAAATAATATCACAGGCCACCAGTAATTATTGTTAAGCCAATCGATTAATGCTAAACTTATCCAGAAGTTTTGCATACTATCACCTCTTCAATATTTTATCATAAAAAAAACAAAAAATATATTCAAAGAAATAAATTTATATTTTATCTTATAAAAGTTGCAAATACTAGGTATTTAATATATAATTTTTAGGAAAGGAATTGATAATATGTCACGTATAATAGAAGCAATAATCGAAATCCCAATGGGAACTCAGAACAAGTACGAAGTTGATAAGATTCAAAATAAAATTAAGTTAAACCGAGTTTTATACTCAAAAATGACTTATCCTGCAGAATACGGTTTTATTGAAAGAACTTTAGCTGAGGATGGAGATCCTTTAGATATTTTAGTGTTAGCAACTACGCAAACTTTTCCTGGTTGCATTGTTGATGCAAGAGTTGTGGGTTATTTGGACATGTATGATTCCGGAGAAAGAGATCAAAAGATTATCGCTGTCGTGGATGCTGATCCGAGATTCGATCATATTCATGATCTCGAAGACATTAAAGAATTACAGTTAAGAGAGATTAAACTTTTCTTTGAAAACTATAAAATTCTTGAACCAGGTCATCATGTAAAAGTTTTGGATTACTATAACAAAAAAGACGCTATCAAGTTAATAGAGGCTTGTCAAAGACGCTACACAGAAATGATATCAAAAAAATTATAAAACACAATCTCTTGTGTTTTTTTTACTAAGGATGGCTTTTTATGGAAATAGCTATTTATATCATCGGCGGTTTATTAGCGGGTTTAGCGACTGGTTTAGTTGGGTTAAGTGCCGCAACCATCATCGCGCCCTTGTTTGTGACTGTTTTAGGTATGGATCCTTATATCGCCATTGGCATTGCTTTGGCTAGTGATGTTTTCGCCTCTTCAGGAAGCGCCTATATCTATACAAAAAATAAGAACATCAACATCAAAGCCGCTTTGTTAATTGCTATTATCATTGTTATTTTTACCTTTGTCGGCAGCTATATATCCGCTGATCTTAAGCCTGGTTTCTTGGGTAGTTCAGTCAATTTCTTAGTTATCTTTTTGGGTTTAAGATTTATTTTCTATCCAGTTAAAACAAATCCAAACTTGATTAAAACGCGAAATAAATCATTTTTAGTAATAGCCGCAATCTTTTTCAGCATCATTATCGGTTTAACCAGCGGAATGTTTGGCGTTGGTGGTGGTCTGTCTATCTTGGCTTTACTGACCATGCTTTTAGGTTTCAATCTCAAAAAAGCTGTAGGAACTTCGGTATTTATCATGATTTTTGTTGCATTAGTTGGAGCTATTACTCACTTTGCGATTAAACAACCAGAAATATTACCGGTAATTATCGCCTCAGTTTCTGCGTTTATCGGTGCTAACTTAGCTAGCGTCTTTGCCAACAAGATCAGTGAGGTTGTCTTAAATCGGCTAGTCGGAATCTTTTTACTAGTTTATGGTATTACTCTCACGATAATATATTTTATCTAAAGTAAATGGATTTAGCTTTTAAAGAGCTAAATCCATTTTTTTATCTTTTATGAGTTACTTCTCCGTTAATCATAACCATCTTTGTTTTAGTTAAGTAATGTAATGGATGCCCATCCCAAATTACGATATCAGCATCTTTGCCGACTTCGATACTACCAATGCGGTGATCAATTTGATTAATTTTGGCAGCGTTAATAGTTACCGCTTTAAAGCCTTCTAGTTCTTCTAGTCCTTCTCTAACGAAAATTCCTACTTGAGTTAAAGCGTTTGCTGAATGAATTACCGGATGATCGGTCATAATTGCGAATTGAACGCCATGATCCTTCAAAATCTTAGCTGAAGAGAAACTTTTATTTCTTAACTCATATTTGGATTTTGAACATAAAGTCGGTCCGATGATTAATTTTTGGTTGTGTTTTTTTATGTAATCAGCAATTAAATGCCCTTCAGTCGCATGTTCAATCGTTGCGTTTAATCCAAACTCTTC
>DIGF01000010.1 GCA_002419505.1 Caryophanales bacterium UBA5729 | reverse complement strand
TTACACAAGATATTTTACGCTATGAAATGTACTGCATATAACGAAACTCATAATGTTGTTTGCTTACAAAAGTTTATTAAAATGTAATTTTATGGTATAATACTTACGAGAAAAAAACAAAGGAGTATTAATATGAAAATAGAAAAGAGAACAGAACCCTTAAAAATAGTTAGGGAAGGAAATAAAATTCCTGGAGTTTTATTTGGGAAATCAATTGAACCAGAATCAATTCAAGTTGATGAAAAAGATTTTAGAGAAGCGTATAGAGAATATGGCATGACTAAAACCTTTGAGATAAAATTGGGTAGAAAAAAACACAATGTTTATATTAAAGAGGTACAGAGAGATATTGTAAATCATAATCAATTTCTTAATGTAAAACTTTTAAAAGTCATGGCTGGAGATTTAATTAAAGCTAATCTTCCAATTAATTTAATTGGTAAAGATAAAGTTGAAAAACCAGGTGTAATTGTACAATTCATTACTGATTCTGTGGAAGTTGAGTATGGAATTGGTGAAGATTTTAGTCACATTGATTTAGATGTTTCTAATCTCGAAATAGGCGATTCACTGAAAATTAAAGATCTAATAATTCCTGTAGGAATTCAAGTGGTTGACGATTTAGAAAAGACAATAGTAAACGTTTCTGAAACTAAATATATTCCAGAAGAAGACCAAGCAGAAGTTGAAGAAAAAGATGCGATGGATGTTGAAGTCATTAATGAGAAAACTGAAGAATAAACATAAAAGGCTTAATTTAAATTAAGCCTTTTTTATTATAAAAACATTGTTAAAACCGCTAAAACATATACATTGAAAGCTTGTCTTGATTTAAGAAAATCTCTAATTCACCGGGTCACAAGCGCTTAAACACTTGGTTGTTTTCGATATTCACTTGGCGAAATGCCAGTAACTTTTTTGAATGAGTTTGAAAAGTGAGAACTATTCGCGAAGTTTAACAAAGTGGCTATATTTAAAATATTATAATCAGTTGATCTTAATAAAGATTTGGCTTCTTCAATTTTTGACTTAATAATGTATTCAGAAATTGTAATTCCAACCTCTTTTTTAAATAATCTAGATAGATGTTCTTTTGTTATAAACAGTTCTTTTGCTACATCATCGAGAGAAAAACTCTTTGTTAAGTTTTTTCTCACAAATAAAATGATTTTTCTAATGTTATTACTATAATTTAATAATGTATATTCTTTGACCGCTTTTGAATAAGTAGTGAGAATTTTTTGTGCTATGAGTTTCAGTTCACTAGAGACACTTAATTTGTGAATATGGAATTTAATATTATTGGATATTTTGTAAGCTAACAACTTATCTACGCCAGCTTTTATTGCTTCACGATTACATAAGGCATCAAAAATCATTAAATTCGTTTTCATGTTAGTGAATGAATTATTCTTATAGATTATATGTTGATTTGAAATTTTCTGGAAATCTAAGTTTTGAGCCGACTCAACATCACCGTTTCTAACTATGGATAACAACATTTCTTCAATTTCAATATTATTTTCAATGTTTTTTAACGTATAGTCATTACTTTTTGTTGATTGGCTGTCATTTTCAACAGTTCTTTTAGCATGAACATTATAAATTCTGGGTGTGTTCTCATTAAGATTATCAGATAACACTAAACAATTAATAAACATATTTTGTTGAGTTTCGCTTAGAATTTTCATGCCATGATAGAAGTTTTCAATCATTTCTGCTTCCTCGCTTATTAAACGGAATGAAAGAATAAGTCTATCTATTATTTGTTCATAATCATCGTTTATTAAAAACGGACCTAAAAGAATATTTCTGTTGTTAGAGTAAATTGATAAATACGTCATATCATAATTTGTTTGTACTCTATAAATTTTATTGTCTTTATGTTCTATTACAATTCCTAATTTATCTTCTTCAATTTCATTTCTTAAAGTTTCAGGCAATAAAAGCGCATTGGTCTCATATACTTTAGTATCATTATCATAGATAGAAAACGATACATTTGTCATGTAGTAAATATTAAAAGCCATTTTTTCTGTTTTCATTTTACCCATCCTTAATAATAAAATTATAAGAAAAATTACTGTAAATGTCAAATATTTATTCAAAGACATCAAAATTGTGTAAAAACCATAACTGGGTTATTTAAATAATTATCCATAATCATTGATTCATAAATAAAATAACTTAAGCGGGACGCTTAAGTTATTATATGTATTGTTTATTTAAATCACAAAATTTCCATTTTTAAATATTTGAATTTTTGTTCCATCTTTTGTTAATCCGACAATATCCATATCATCACTACCAAACATAAAGTCGGAATGAGACATGGAGTTATTATAACCGAATTTTTCTAAGTCTTTAACTTCCATTTCTGTTCCACCTTTAATATTCATTGGATATGCTCTTCCTAAAGCTAGATGGCATGAAGCATTTTCGTCAAATAGAGTATTAAAGAATAAGATATTAGCTTGTGAAATTGGTGAATTGTGACCTATTAAGGCTACTTCGCCCAAATATGAACTTCCTTCGTCAAATTCAAGTAGATTTTTTAAAGTGGCTTTTTCTTTTTTTGCGTCGTAATTTACAACTTTTCCATCCTTAAATTCTAGCCAAAAATCTTCAATTAAGTTTCCTTGGTAATCAAGTGGTTTAGTTGCAACAACCTTACCATTGACTCCATATTTATGCGGCATAGTAAAGTTTTCTTCAGTTGGAATATTTGGGTTAAAGACAACACCGGTTGTAGCAGTCTCTTGCCCTCCAGACCAAACGTGATTGTCAACAAGTTTTATCGTTAAGTCAGTTCCAACTGAATTTGAAAAGTGTAGTGAAGAGAACTGATAATCATTTAGTATCTTATTGTGAGAAATCAACGCTTTGTTGTGATGGTTCCATTCACTAATTGGGTCAGATTCTTCTTTAACTCTTGATGCTTTAAATATTGCGGCCCAAAGAGCTTCTGTAGCTTCTGTTTCTTCTAGTTCAGGAAAGACTTTTTTAGCCCAAATAGGGTTTGAAGCAGCAATTATAGTCCATTGACTTCGGTTACCCATCATATGTTCTCTATAGAAGCCTAAAGCCTTGCTAGCGGCTACTCCAGATACTTGAATTTTCATTGGGTCTACACCTTTGTTGGCTCCAGGAATTGGAGATACAATTGATATTACGCAGGCATTTTTGTCTACAACATAGTGCATCTTGTCGATTGAATATTGAGGAATATCTTGCAATGTTTCAACACTTTCATATTCATAAGCATATCTTCCGGCAAGTTCATCTCTCCAGTTGAATATTACCTTTTTTGCTCCTGCTTCATAAGCAAATTTTGTTACCATTCTAGCTATCTCAGCGGCTTGAGTAGGTGTGTTGATTACAACAATTTGGTCTTTCTGTACATTTGCTCCCACTTCAACTGCAAGTTTAGCTAATTTTTCCATTAATATTTGTTTTGGCATAATGATATCATCCTTTCATTAAATTCTTATATTCATTATAACATGAAATAAAAAAAACGATTATATTAAATTTAGTAATTAAAAATCTCTGATTTAGACATAAACATTGTCATCTATGCTATAATTACTACATAAAAGGAAGTGATTTTATGGATGATAGAACATATGTTAAATGGGAGTTTATCGATGACTTTATGGTAAGTGCCTTTAAAAAAATGGGAGTTCCTCAAGAAGATGCAAAAATATGTGCTGACGTGTTAATAGAAAGCGATAGAAGAGGAATAGAAAGTCACGGAGTTAATCGATTTAAACCGATATATATTGATAGAATTAAAGCGGGAATACAAAAACCTATTACTAAGATTGATGTTTTAAGAGAAACACCAACAACAGCTGTTTTCGATGCTAATGATGGTATGGGAATGGTAGCTAGTTATAAGGCTATGTTATTAGCTATAGAAAAAGCAAAAAAATATGGTATGGGAATGGTAACTGTTAGAAATTCTACGCATTATGGCATTGCCGGTTACTATGCAACTATGGCAAGCAAAGAAGGGATGATTGGGATTACTGGAACTAATGCTAGACCTTCTATTGCCCCAACTTTTGGCGTTCAGAATATGCTTGGCACAAATCCATTGACTTTTGGAATGCCTACTGATGAAGAGTTTCCTTTTGTTTTGGACTGTGCAACAAGCATTACTCAAAGGGGTAAAATTGAATATTTTGCAAAAATGGGACTGTCAACTCCAAAAGGTATGGTAATAGGCAGAGATGGATTGCCAAAAACCGATTCTTTACAAATTTTGGAAGATTTAGTAAAGGGCGAAGCTGCACTAGCACCTTTAGGGGGGATAGGAGAAGAGTTAGCTGGATATAAAGGTTACGGCTATGCGACAGTAGTTGAGATTTTAAGTTCAGCTTTGCAAGCGGGAAGTTTTTTAAATATGTTATCAGGCAGAGATGAGGAAGGCGAACTAAAACCTTATCACTTAGGTCACTTCTTTATTGCTATCGATACTGAAGCGTTTATGGGATTGGAATCTTTTAAAAAAACAACTGGAGATATTTTGAGATCATTAAGAAATAGTCAAAAAGCCCCGGGAGAAGAAAAGATATATACTGCCGGTGAAAAAGAATATCTAACTTGGTTGGATAGAAAGGATAAAGGGGTTCCTTTGAATGAAGCGTGTATCAATGATATAAAAGAAATTAATGTCACGCTTCAATTAAACAAAGAACTACCATTTTAATTCTATGGATAAATATGATGATAATATAAAAAAATTAACACCATTGCAGTTTTATGTTACTCAGAAAAACGGAACAGAAAAACCTTATGATAATCTCTATGATCAAGAATTTAGAGAAGGGATTTATGTTGATATAGTATCGAAAAAAGTATTGTTTACTTCAAAAGACAAGTTTGATTCTCATTGTGGCTGGCCTTCATTTATAAAACCCGTTGATCCAACTGTTGTTGACGAAAAAATCGACTATTCACACGGTATGATTAGAACAGAAGTCAGGTCAAAAGAGGCAAACATCCACTTGGGTCATGTCTTTAATGATGGACCAAACGGTAATTTGAGATATTGTATTAACTCTGCGTCTCTAGAGTTTATCCCTAAAACAGAAATGCAAAAAAGAGGTTATAAACAATATTTATCTATATTCAAGGAGGTAGATTAAAATCGTAGACAAATTAAAGAAAAACAGAGATGTTTTAAAACCTAACTGGATTGACTTGTATGATGCAAATACCCCCAAAAGACAAGGGTTAGAAAAACCAGAACTATTTTTGCGACAAGGTAAAGACGCTGAAATAATTTCATTGATTAGTGAGTTCCCAAGCATAAAACAAAAAACCTTGAGTGAATGTATTGCTTCAAGAAGAAGTCTAAGAGAATATAAGGATACATTTCTTAGTTTTGAAGAAATTTCATATCTACTTTGGGAAACCTCACGAGTCGATTACTATCGTGATAACGCAGTTTTTCGAACGATACCTACTGCAGGAGCCACTAACTCTATGGAAACTTATGTTTTCATCAATAATGTAGAGAAAATAAAATCGGGGATATATTTATACCTACAAGATAAACATCAATTAGCTCTAGTAAGAAGAGAGAAGCAATTAGATTTAAAGGTCAATGATGCTTTGCTTAAACAGTTAAGAGGAGCTCAGGCAGTTATTTTTTTTACTTGTATTCCGGCTAGAACTGAATATAAGTATGCATTTTGTGCCCATAAAATGATTGCTATGGAAGCTGGTCACGCTTGTCAAAATCTCTCATTAAGCGCAGAAGTGATAAATTCTGGAGTTTGTGCTATTTGCGCTTATAATCAAGTTTTAGTTGACGATCTACTTAATGTAGATGGAGAAAAACACTTCACTATATACTGTGCTACTGTTGGAAAGAAAAAATAACTAATGAAAGGCAAAAAAATGAAAATAAGTGACATAGAATATAGAACTTTAGAAGAAATAAGACAAATGGAACGTTTTGATTTGAAGTCAATGCCGAAAAGAACGAAATGGTATTTACAAGTATTGGCTTGGCTTTTGAGTATCCCAGAAACGTATATTCGAAGAGTTAAGATTGTAAAAATTAATATGGATAAAGTCAAAAGTCCATATGTTTTGCTTTGTAATCATAATAGTTTCTTTGATTTCAAGGTGGCCACAAGAGCATTTTTTCCTAGAAGAGCAAATTATGTTGTAGCGGTTGACGGTTTCATCAATAGAGAAAGTTTAATGAGAAATGTTGGTTGTTTAGGAAAAAGAAAATTTGTTTCTGATCCAGCGATAGTTAAACAATTAAAACACACATTAGAAGTTAACAAATCTATAGCAGTAATCTATCCAGAAGCAAGATATTCGCTTATAGGCACAACTGCAATTTTACCAGATAGTCTTGGTAAACTTATTAAGATGTTTAAATATCCAGTCGTGACTTTAATTTCACATGGACATCATTTACATGATCCTGTTTGGAATTTAGCGAAAAGAAAGGTGCCTGTCAAATCAGTAATGACATACTTGTTTGCAAAAGATGATTTAGAAGTGCTTTCTTTGAAAGAAATTAACGAAAAATTGCAGTCGGCTTTTTATTATAATGATTATGAATATCAAATTAACAATAATATAAAAATAAAAGGCGATAATCGAGCGAATAATCTTCATAAAGTATTGTATCGTTGTCCTCATTGTTTAACTGATTATAGTATGAAGAGCGAAAACAACAACCTTTTCTGTGAAAACTGCAACCATATTTATTATGTAGATGAGTATAATAGACTTAATGAAACTAAGGGTATGGGAGTTTTTAATTTCATTCCAGATTGGTTTGACTGGCAAAGATCAGAAGTAAGAAAAGAGATTAATGCTGGTGAGTATAATTCTATCGTCGAAGTAAATATCGATTCATTGCCAAACAGCTCTGGATATTATCGTTTAGGTATTGGAACATTGACGCATAATGAAAACGGGTTCTTTTTAGTAGCCAAACTTCAAGAGGAAGACTTTAAAGTTCATAAACCCATATTATCTAATTATGGAGTTCACATCGAATATGATTATTTTGGTAAGGGTGATTGCATTAGTTTTTCTACAAATGATGATACATATTATTTATTCCCTACAGATCAGAAAATATCAGTGACTAAGTATCATTTTGCAGTTGAAGAGTTATATAAAATAGCAAATGAAAAATCTACTCAAAATTTATGAGTAGATTTTTTAATAATATGCTAAGTAGCCTTGACATCTAGTTTCAGTACCAGCTAAATAGTTATTGTCTTTTTTGATGATAATTTGACCATTTCCGAATCCGCCAACTCTATTTTCTATCTTTATTTCATGTCCAGCTTCTTTTAAGAACTGAGTAATTTTTTCTGGATAATTAGCCTCTAAGGCAACTTGTTTGCGTTCATCCCATCTAAATCGAGGTGCATCCAAAGCGGTTTGAGGATCCATCTTAAAATCAATCATGTTCATTACAACCTGTAGATGACCTTGTGGCTGCATGAAACCTCCCATCACACCAAAAGGTCCTATGGGTTGTTTATCTTTCATGATAAAACCAGGGATAATTGTGTGATAAGTTTTTTTATAGGGCATTAAACAATTATCATGATTAGGATCTAATGAAAAAGTATGACCACGGTTTTGCATTGAAATACCGGTATCATCAATTACAATCCCGCTTCCAAAACCCATATAATTGCTTTGAATATAAGAAACCATATTGCCTTCTTTATCAGCAGTAGCTAAATAGACTGTTCCGCTTTTTTTATAATCAATCGATTCATAGTCTTTAGCTTTATCAGTTATTTCTTTTTTTCTAAGTTGAGCATATTGATCGCTAATTAAGTAATTGGGATTAATTTTCATGAATTGTGGATCAGTAACATATTTCATTGTGTCAGAAAAAGCGATTTTTATTGCTTCTATTTGTTTGTGAAAAGTGCTTGGATCATCATAATTAAAATATTGATCTTTTAGAATATTTAGTGCCATCAAAGCTGTAATTCCTTGACCGTTAGGAGGTAACTCTAAAATATCGTAGCCTTTGTAATTAACAGATAGAGGTTCAATAAATTCTACATCATAACTTTTCAAATCTTCCTTGTCGATAAACCCTTTATGTTTTTTCATGAATGAATCAATCTTATCAGCCAAAAACCCTTTGTAAAAACTATCGCTATTTGTGTAAGCAATCTCTTCTAGGGTTTTTGCCATAGGTTCGCTTCTAAAAATATCTCCAGCTTTATAGAAATCATCCCCATTTTTAAATATTTCAAAGAAGTGCTCAAACTCCGGTCCATGATTGTTTTCTTCATAGTGTTTAATTGCATGCTCAAAATAGTGACCTACATAATGACCTATTGAAAAACCCTCTCTTGCAAGTCTAATTGCAGGTGTTAAAACCTCTGATAAACTTAGATTACCAAATCTTTCAACCATTCTTGCCCAAGCTTTAGGTGCGCCAGGCACTGTAATAGGAATTACACCATATTTAGGCATTTCTTGATGATTTAAATTTTTAACTTTTTCAATAGATATGTTTCTAGAACTACGCCCAGAGGCATTTAGTCCGTAAATTTTGTTTTTAAAATATATTATTGCAAAAGCATCGCTGCCTATACCATTACTGCATGGTTCTACAACGGTTAAACAAGCTGCAGTAGCTATTGCAGCATCGATTGCGTTTCCGCCTTTTTTTAATATTTCTAATCCAGCCTGTGCTGCCAAACCCTCAGAAGTTGCAACAACTCCATTTTTTGCATAAACAGATTGTTTTATGTTTGAAAATATATTCATGGTATCACCTTAAATTCTTATTCAAAAAAAGGCATGTCTTTTATTTTTTGATTTTGAACTTCTGCGCGTCTCTTTGCTTCTTTTTTAAAATAAATATTTATCTCGTTATTATGAATACTAACTAATTGAAGAACTATATTAACCGCATAGAGTGTCATTTGCACAATTAGGAACACTTCAACAGTTCTACGAATAGCTAATGGATCTGGTCCAAAGAAATTTGTAAAAAGATTAAGAATTAAAGGCGCGTATAACGAGTAAAACATTAAAGAATAGATGGTTAACCACATCATGGTCTTCTCATTGAACTTATCTGTTCTATGCTGCAAAACAACACCAAAAGCAACTATGGCAGTTAATATTACTCCAAAAAAAGAAATAATTCCAAATAATCTGAAATACTGACTATTTGTTTGAAAAATCATAAAATACCCAAAAAGATGGATTATTTGTAAAATATGATAAGCCGTAATCATTTTAGAATCTCGATAAAAGATTAAACTAATAACATGAAACGGAACATATAAGATAAAAAATAAGATGGGAATTGGCAAACCGTATATTAGGTAGAAAAGAATATTTGCAACTCCAGTTAAAAGTAATATTATATAGATAATTATTTTTCTCATTCTGCAAGCACCTCTCTAGATAATTATCATAACATAAATTTGTTTTATTATCTATATTTTTAGAGACAGAGTATGATAAAATAAGATTAACTGGAGATTGATATGTATAAAAAACTTACAGAAATAATTGAAAAAACAAATTTACCTTTAACAAAATTGGATTTTATCAAAGCATTTAAAGACTTAGGGATAAAAAACAATTCTAAAATAGAAGTCCACGCTTCGGTTTCTAGTTTTGGTTATATTGTTAATAAAGAATATGATATATGCGATGCGTTGCTTGAAACCGTTACTGAAGGAGTCATAATTATGATGGCTCATACTGGAGAATTCACAAATCCAAGAACCTGGAATAATCCTCCAGTACCGCCTTCTTGGTTTTCTATAATTGATAGTAATCGAAGAGTCTATGATAAAGATCTTTTTGTTCCGGAGAGAATAGGCAAAGTTGCTTAGTTATTTAGCCGATATAAAGGTGTAGAAAAAACAAATCATCCTACGATGGCTATGTCGATTTATAACAAAACTGAAGATAAAACTTGGCATAATCATAACTTAGATGAAAGAAAAGAAGACAACGCACTAAAAAAACTAGCTGTAGAAGGCGGTTTGATTCTTTTGCTAGGGACAGATTTTAAGAGTTGCACGTCAATTCATTTGACTGAACATTTAAGTCCATATTCAAAAACACAAAAATTTAAATATAAAAGATTAAATGATTTAGGAGAAATAGAAGCGGTAGAAGAAATCACAAAGTTTATTGACGACGATGATTTTGATAATTTTGAAGAAATAAAAAATGAGTATATAATGAAGTATGAAGATACAAAATTCTACAAACAAACAAAACTAGGCCTTGGTGTGATAACTCTATTGTCAGCTGAGAAATTATATGAAGTATCCAAAGAAGTTCATATAAATTACAGGAAATAAAAATGTTAATTGTAAGTGTTTTTCCAACTGTAATTGCTTTCGTTTTAGCCTTTTTGTTTGTTTTGTCACTTTTCTTTGTAGGGCTTGTAATATTAAAAAAAGAGGACTTTTAAAATGCTTACGCCCTCTTTAGAATTTATTCTTAGATTAGGAATTCTTATTACTGTTGTAGCTCTTATCAAAAACGTATTCTCGTTATTTTATAAATCTGTTAACTATAAATTAGTATTATCTGCAACGCTATTAACTGCACCATTTTATTTTTATGTTGTGATTGCTCACAATATGCTTTTTGGAAGAATCAGTTTTTACACAGTCTTTTTATTGGTTTTTACAGTTAGCTTGTTTGAATACAATATATACATTAAAAGGATTTATAATAAATGTTCTGGAATCAAACTAAGCACTTTCATTATTCTTTCCAATATTTTTTCATACACAATATCTGAATTCATCATTAGTTATTATCTTTAAGTTCATTCTTGTTAGCCTCAAATGTCTTGCGGTTAAATTCTTGATTTCGATCAAAAATATAGATAATAATTGCTTGAGAAATTACAATTAATACCTGCAAAGCGAAATAGAAAATTTCTAAAACAACAAGCGCGTCATTGATATCAGACTGAATTGGTCCGAAAATTGAAGCTATGAGATCTTTTAAAAAGAAATTGTAATACGAAGCAAAGAAGAAATTCACTATGGCAAAAAGCAGAAAACTTATAGCGACAAAGCGATTCTTATTAGCTTGAAGCACAATTCCAAAACCAATCATAAGATTTATAATTGACCCAAAGAATGAAACCATACCGACAAGTCGCATATTTGGAGAGCTTAAGTTATAGAAATTTATTAAACTCATAAAAACCCAAAAGGATAAAGTTGTAAAAACTGATATAAACGAATACGTAACTACCAGTTTTGTTTCTCGGTAATAAACAAAGACTATTACATAAAACGGAACAGTTAAAAGAAATGAAATTAAGGGCATAATTTCATTAAATACAAAATAATATAAAATTGAGTGTAATGCAAACGACACAACAATTAAGCTAATAAAAATGTATCTTTTTTTCATAGGGTTGCTCCTAAAAGTATTATAGCATATTTTTTTAAATATGAATCTATTAAGGAAGGTAAAAAAATGGATATAAAGAAATTCTTGCCACCAGGAACTATTTTTAACACAAGCAATAAAGAAAACGTTACTAATATTAAGAGAATTTATTACACAGAAAATGAAATTTCAGTTGATGAGCCTATTGAAAACTCTACAGCTTGGATTCGCGTAAATGGTTTGTCTGAAACTGATTTAATTTCGGAAGAACTAAAAAAAGCCGATGTAGATAGTCTTGTTATAGAAGATATCTTCAACTTAACTCAAAGATCAAAAATCGAAGAAATTGATAATGGTTTTTTTGCAATTATCAAAACATCAACTATAAACAACAATGTTTTTGTAAGAGATTATTTTTCTATTATCCTCAAAGACAATTATGTTTTTACTTTTAACGAGAAACCTATTGGAATACTTAATATTGTGGAAGATAGAATAAGTAACAGCCAAGGTAAAATCAGGAAATTTCCAGCAAAATATCTTTTCTATACCATTATTGACATGCTAATTGATGTTAATATTGTTTTCGAACATCAAATCAACGAGCTGCTTGCAGATTGGGAAGATAAAATAGTAAATGAAAAAGTTAAGCAAATTGAGTTCTTACATCAAATAAGAAAAGAGATTATAGTAACTAAAGCTAATATTAACTCTTTAGTTGAGTCAATCGACATGATAGGTGATATTTTTAAAACTAATCCAGTACTAGAATTAAAAAAGTATTATCAGGATTTACTTGATCACTTATATCGGCTTAATGAAAGAATGAATTTGAACTGGGAAGAAGTAAAAACCTTATATGAGTTACATATGAACAACATTAATGAAAGAACTAACTCTATAATGAAAGTATTAACTATTTTCTCGGCGATTTTCATACCACTATCTTTCATGGCTGGTGTTTTTGGAATGAACTTCGTGAATATGGAGATACTAAATGACCCTAATGGCATCTGGATTTTCGTGAGTATATGCGTTGTAACTTTGTTTTTAATGTTGGGATTTTTTAAGTATAAAAAATGGCTTTAAGAAGAACTGATATATATAAAAGCGCTTAATATAGACTTATTAAGCGCTTTTAAATTTTTAAGAAAAATTAAATTTTAGAGATTTCTGATACGATACTCCTAATAATCTCTACTGCCTTATGCATTTCTTTTACTGATGCATACTCATAAGGCCCGTGAAAATTATATCCACCTGTTCCGAGGTTTGGACATGGAAGTCCCATGAAAGTTAATCTTGCTCCATCAGTTCCACCTCTAATAGGTTCAATTAAGGGTTCTATCCCGTTATCTTTAATCGCTTTAATAGCAATATTAACTATTTCCATTTTATTATCCAAAACTTCCCGCATATTATAATATGAGTCTGTGATGTCGATATGTAAGGTGTTTTTTCCATATTTATCATTAATAAAATTTTGTGCTAAATAAAAATTCTTTTTTTGATTTTCAAAAATTGTTTTATCATGATTTCTTATTATATATGTCATGTTACATTTTTCTACTATTCCCTCAATATGTAACAAGTGATTAAAACCTTCATAATTCTCGGTTATTTCAGGCCTCATATGTTTTGGTAATAGGTTGTTGAACTCATAAGCAACATCAATGGCGTTAAGCATTTTATTCTTAGCCGAGCCGGGATGCACAGATTTACCATTGACTATGATTTTAGCGGTTGCCGCATTAAAATTCTCATAAGCAATTTCACCGACTTTTGATCCGTCTAATGTGTATCCAAAATCAGCTCTGACACTTTTTACTTCAAGAAATTTGGTTCCATTTCCTACCTCTTCGTCTGGCGTAAAGACGATTACAATTTCTCCGTGCTTATATTCAGGATTTTCAACTACATATTGTACAAAATCCATTATTTCGGCTACTCCAAGTTTGTCATCAGCACCGAGTAAAGTTGTTCCATCAGTCACAATCAAATCATCTCCAAATTTATCACTAAGATTAGGAAATATTTTCGGATCCAAGATAATGTTTTTTTCTTCATTTAACACTATAGGTTCAAGATTATAATGGTTTATAATTTTTGCCTTTACATTTTTTCCGCTAGCATCAGGTGATGTGTCGACATGAGCTATTAAAGCTACTGTTTTAGTGCTATTATCCGAATTTGATGCTATTCTTCCAATTACATATCCATATTCGTCAATAGTTGCCTCAATATTAAGTTCTTTTAACTCGTTTAAAAGCTCATTTAGTAAAATCAATTGTTTTGATGTAGATGGATAGGAGTTTGAGTCACCATCCGACTGAGTATCGTACTTTACGTATTTTAAAAATCTTTCTACTAAATTCATAATTACCTCCTAGAGTATTTACTAGTATTATAAAACAAAAAGTATAATATTTAAATGATTTTGTATAACTTGTTAAACACAAATATATGTTATAATAATAAGTTGAGGTGAAGCAATGGCGAGATATATTTACCACAAACAAAAATTCTCTGACAAGATTGGTGTAGGATTAGTTAGATTTGCCTTTAGATTCAAAGCGGCAAGAGAGCGTTACAATTTTAAATTCAAGTATATTTTTACAAACACACTTTCTGAAAATTACTCATATGGCAGAAAGTTTGATTATCGATTTATTGATATTAACGGTACGAAAACAGAGGTAATTACTTACAAAGAATCAAACCCGGAATATGCAATTATTCAATTGCATGGTGGAGCTTATGTGTCCGGTTATAATGACAGTTATAGACGAATTGCAAAAAAATATCTATTGATTAATCAAAAACTATCGGTTTATTCTTTGTGTTATTCTCTAGCACCCGAGCACCCGTTCCCCAAAGCTTTGGAAGAATCGATTGATCTATATCTATATCTATTGTCTAAAGGTTTTGATAATAATCATATTTTCGTTGTTGGAGATTCAGCTGGAGGAGGATTAACTTTAGCTTTAGCCTTAGCGCTAAAAGACAAAGGGATAGACCTTCCTAAAGCCTTGGTAACAATGTCTGCTTGGACAGACTTAGCTGATGAAGGTGAGTCTTATGAAAAAAACAAACTAAAAGATCCTTTTTTTGGGAAAGGCACTCTACCGCTTGATAAACAAGCTTATGCTAAAGACAATGATTTACATCATCCATATATTTCCCCAAAGTATGGAAACTACGAAGAATTTACTGACACTTTAATGTTTGTCGGAAGTCATGAAATTATAGAGTCTGATACTATGGATCTTGGAGCTAAAATTAATAATGCCATAGTTCATAATTTCGAAGGAATGTTTCATGTATTTCCCTTTGGATTAAACAAGATGGCTTCTTCTAAAGAAGCATGGAAAATAATATATGAATTTGTGAATAAACAAATTAGGAGTTAATTATGAATAAGGAATCAAAACATGATACTTGGTTTAGATTAGATAACTCAGGGAAAATATTTCCTGAAGTTTCTAGTCATCGCGAAACAAATGTTTTCAGAGTAGCGATTAGTCTTACTGAGAAAATAGATAAAGACTTATTACAACTTTCTGTTAATACTATTTTATCTAGATATCCAATGTTTAAAGTTAAATTGAAGAAAGGATTATTTTGGAGTTATTTCGATTACAATTCCAAACCTTTTATTGTGGAAGAATTAAAACATTATGTTTGTGGTGAGATTAACCCGAAAAAAAACAACGGCTATTTATTTAGAGTAATGTATCGAAACGCCGATATAATAATTGAAATGTTTCATTCTTTAGCTGATGGGGCAGGGGTCATAATGTTATTAAAAGCTTTGACCTACGAATACTTATTGCTTACAGGTAAAGATGTGAAACCGGATAATTTGATTTCAACGAAAAATCAACGACCAAGTATCGAAGAATACGAAGATGCTAATTCAAAATTTTATAATCGAAAAAATAAAAAACACGTACCTGAAAAAAGAGCTTATCGGATTAAAGGAAGTCCATTATCTGAAGATCTAACCGGTTTAATTTCCGGAACAATGTCTACAAAAGAGATGATAGATTTATCCCGAAACAATGATATGACTATAACTGAGTATTTTGCAGCTCTAATGATGCATATAATTTATGTAACACAAATTCAGTATCGAGGACACATTTCTAGCAATCAAAAGCCTGTTAAAATATTCGTTCCAGTTAATTTAAGAAAACATTTTCCGTCTAACACATTGAGAAATTTTTCTAATTTCGTAAAGACTGATCTGGTTATGAACCAAGATGATATTAGTTTCGAATATCTTAAATCTTTAGTTAAAGAACAATTTAAAAAAGGTATGACAAAAAGTGAATTAATTCGTAAAATGAGCGAAAATGTCGCTTTTGAGAAAAATGTTTTTCTGAGATTTACTCCTTATTTTTTAAAAAAGTATGCTTTAAAAATCGGATACAATATGTTAGGTGTGAAACTAAATACAATGAGCTTAACCAACATTGGTAAAGTAGATTTCCCTGAATCTATGGAACCCTATGTTAAAGATGTGACAGCTGCGGTTTATTCTGGTCGGTATAACACTCTAAATTGCTCGATAATAAGCTACAAAGACCGACTTAAAATCACATTTACTAGGTCAATTGTTGAAACAACTATAGAAAGAGAATTCTTTCGCCACTTCACAAATCTCGCGATAGATGTTGAAGTTGAAAGTAATTATGTGGAGGAATACTAAAATGAAATATTGTGATAAATGTAAAATTAAAATTGATACAAAAAAAACTTATTGCCCATTATGCCAACAAACACTTTCAGGAGAAATATCTGATGACTTAATTGAAAAGTATCCTGAGTACATTTCTATCAACCGAAAAGTATATCCTGTAACAAAGAGAATCATTATGTTTGTGACCATAGTATCGATGATTATATTGCTCGTAATCAATTTTGCGACATATAACGGGCGTCTCTGGTCTTTAATTCCGATAGGAAGCATTTTTTACTTTTGGATTTTAGTAAGTGTCGGGATATTTTCAAAAGCAAATATAGCTTTCAGATTAGCAACCTTAACATCTTTGTTAATAGCTCTCTTAGTCTTAATCGATGAAGCTTCTTTAAGTGAAGGTTGGTCTTATAACTATTTGATGCCAATTTTGTTGACGGTTTGTAATTTGGCCATTTCAGTAATTATATTAATTAAGAGAATTGATTATCGAGACTATATTTTATATCTTTTAACAATTGTAATTTTTTCAATAATTCCTATTGTTTTAGTTTTCTTTAAGGTTATTACAATAATTTGGCCATCTTTAGTTGCATTTGGATTAGCTATATCAATACTACTTTTCATTATATTTTTCTTTCCTAAATCAATTAAAGACGAAATTAAGAAAAGATTTCATGCTTAAGATCACTCAGGTGATCTTTTTTTTAAAAAAAAATCAGAGCCTAATTGGCTCTGATCTATTATCCGACTAATACTTTTTCAACTGCATAACTTACATGATTAACTTCTGGGTGTCCCCAATTTTTATTCATTATTCCAAAAATAGTGATAGGACCCAGTCTACCGATAAACATTAAAGTTGAAAGCAATATTTTTGAACCCGGCATTAATGAAGGCGTAATACCGGTTGATAAACCTACTGTGCCAAAAGCAGAAAAAGTTTCAAATAGAACATCGATAAATGTCATGTTGTAAGCAGTGTTTCTTGATTCAATCAATGATACAATCAAAAACATAAATACTGTTACTGAAAACGATAAAGTGATTAAAACAAAAGCTTTATTTTTGTTTTGATCTTCAACAGCTCTTTTATGGGTTATACAAGGCTTGCCGGCTAAAAAAGAAGTAATGGATTTAAAGATTATAAATAGAGTAGTTGTTTTTATACCACCACCTGTTGAGTTTGGTGATGCTCCTATAAACATAAAAATCATTATAACGACTAAAGTAGTATAAGAAAATAAGCTGATATTGGTTGTAGAAAAACCTGCTGTTCTCGAGGTTACACTTGTAAATATAGCTTCTAACCAAGTAATATTGTTATACTCAAATAATTTAATTACTAAAGCTCCTAAAATTATTAAGATCAGAGTGGTTTTTATGACGATTTTCGAATATATACTAAGTCCTTTATAAGATTTTTTATCTAAGATATCCCTTATAACAATAAAGCCGATACCACCGATAATAATCATCACCATAGTATTAATATTCAACAAAATATTCGTGCTATAATTTTGTAAAGATGTAGTTCCTAATATATCAAACCCAGCATTGTTAAAAGACGATATCGCATGAAAAGCAGAATGGCCTAGAGCTTGCCAAAAAGGAAACTCTTGAATAAATACGATAAAATTAATAATCAAACCAAAACTTTCAATGGCTAGTGCTGTAAGAACGATTGAACGAACCAACTTGATCATTCCACCCAACCCTTTTTGGTTTAGGGCTTCTTTAAGAACATAACGTTCAGTAACGCCAATCTTAATTCCCAAAACCACCAAAACATAGATAGCAATTGTAACGATTCCTAAACCACCAATTTGAATTAATGCTGCCAAAACAAACTTTCCAAAAACTGAAAGAGTTTCAGCTAGATTAGGAATTGTTGAAAGTCCCGTTACACAAACTGCAGAAGCTGAGAGAAATAAAGAATCTACCCAAGATAAAGATTCTGCAGATTGAGTTGAAACAGGAAGTTTGAATAAGATTGTACCAATAATAATTATCCCAAGAAAACTGATTGCCACTATTGCGAATGGAGATAATTTGTTTTTTTTCATATGGACACTCCTTATTTATTGAAAATGTCGGTGATATTATACTACTTTGAAAAGCGTTTTACAAACCAATTTTAAATATTAATAAATCAAAAACTAACTGGCAACAGTCAAGTTAATTTGTTATAATAAAAATGTAAATAATAATGTCGAGGTATAATAATGTTAGTTTTAATTGGACCCAGCGCTTCTGGTAAAACTGAATCTGCAAAAATCATGATTAATCGCTACCCTATATCTAGGGTTGTTACTTGTACTACAAGAAAACAAAGGATTAACGAAATTGATGGTTTTGATTATCATTTTTTATCAAAAACAAGATTTAATGAGCTTAAAAAAAGTGATTATTTTTTAGAAACCGCAGTTTATAATAACAATATGTATGGAACGCCAAAAAACGAACTAGGTGAGGATAAGTTCATAATTTTAGAACCTCAAGGCTTAAAATCGTTTTTAGAAAAGAGTGATTGTCCAATTGTAGCTATATATCTTAAAACAAAAGAAAGCATAAGAATTAAAAGAATGAAACTTAGAAAAGATAATTCCGAAGATATTAAGAAAAGAATTGAAGCTGACCGAGAAGAGTTTAACCTTAAGAAAATTGAAGGGTTGGATTTAATAATTGACACAACTAATGTTAGTTTATCCGACTTGGCAGATAAAATATATTTTGACTATTTACTGATATTGGAAAAGAAAAAAATCAACGGAAAACAACTGTCTTTATTTTAACAAAATAAATTTTTTACAAATCTGCATAAGTTGCAGATTTTTTTTATACAAAAGTATTGACAGCGTTTTCATAATTATATATAATAAAAACGAAAACGTTTTCGTAGGAGATTTTTATAGATGAAACTAGAGACATATGTAACTTCAAAATATGAAAATTATCGTCATCATGCGCTTCCGGTTGTTTGTAATAATCAACCGGAATTTATAATAAATATTAATCCAGGGATAAAATATCAAAAAATCCTTGGGTTTGGCGGCGCTTTTACTGAAGCAGCATGCTATACACTATCAAAAATTTCTCAAAAAAATCAAGAAGAATTATTGAATGCTTATTTTAATCCTGATAATGGATTGAACTATAATTTAGGTAGAATTCATATGAATAGTTCTGATTTTGCACTAGGTAATTATACCTATGTTGAAGATAACGATTTAGAACTAAAAACATTTGATATTTCAAGGGAAAAAAAATACGTTATTCCAACAATAAAAAAGGCTGAAAAAATAGCAAAACAAACAATAGATTTATTAGTTTCTCCATGGAGTCCTCCAGCTTGGATGAAGTCAAATGGCGAAATGAATAACGGCGGAAAGTTATTAATAGAGTTTTATCCTTTGTGGGCAGACTATTATTTAAGATTTCTTGATGATATTAAAAAAGCCGGATTACATCCGTTTGCATTAACTGTCCAAAACGAACCTGCAGCAAAACAAACTTGGGATTCATGTTTGTATACCAAAGAAGAAGAACGCGATTTTGTTAAATTTCATCTTGGTCCTAAGATAATCAACAGTAAGAATAAAGATATTAAAATCTTTATTTGGGACCATAATCGCGATTTAATTGTCGAAAGAGCTAAAGCAATTTTTGATGATCCGGAAGCGAGTAAATTTGTGGCCGGAACTGCATTACATTGGTATGTAAGTGAAGAATTTGAAAAAGTCGGCAAAGTACACGATATGTACCCGAATAAGCAAATCATTTTTTCTGAAGGTTGTATTGAAGGCGGTCCTCATGTTGGCGTTTACGAAACTGGAGAGAGATATTCAAGAAATATAATTGGCGATTTTAGCAACCATTGTGAAGCTTTCATCGATTGGAATTTAACCTTAAATGAAATAGGCGGTCCGAATCATGTTGGCAATTATTGTGATGCTCCAATTCTTTCAGATACTATAAATGATAAATTGATTTTTAATAGTTCTTATTATCATATTGGACATTTTTCTAAACATGTAAAACCAGGAGCGAGAAGAATTAGTTCTGAAATCAACTCTGAAAATATTAAACAAATCTGTTTCCAAAACCCTGACGGTTCGATTGTTTTAGTGGTTTTAAATGAAAGTGAAAAAGACTATATTTTACAGTTTAATATTAATGAAAATAAAAAGACATTTAAATGTTTGAAAAAAAGTATCATAACCTTGGTGAGTAGAGGAGTAAGTTAATGAAAGATACAAAGTATTATTTTGAAAACGGAAAGTTTGTTATTGAAAATTATAATAAAGCAAAAACATTTTCTAACTTTTTACCAGGTTTAGCTGGTAAAAGAGGAATACCTTTGTGGGTCTTTTATGTTAATCGAGCTCAATTGATTAGTAGTTTTGGTTTGCAAGACAAAAATCATCCAATTACTTTATTTCATTCAGCTAATAAAGCTTATCAAAATGTTGCATTTGATGGTTTTAGAACCTTTATAAAACATGAAAACAAAATATATGAACCATTTGTAATTGGCAGTAATTTTACTCAAAAAATGGTCATTGAAGCACATCAAGTGAGCATTGAAGAAACTAATGATAATATTAATCTAAAGACGATAGTAACATATTTTGGTTTACCAAATGAACCGATAGCTGCTTTAGTTAGAAAAGTAGAAGTTATCAATTTAAATGACCATGAGATTGATTTTGAGTTGATTGATGGGTTAACTGAAATTTTACCAGCCGGAGTCAGAACGGATGAGTTTAAATCAATGTCTAATTTATTGCAAAGTTGGATGGATGTAGATTGTATTGATGAGGGTTTCGGCTTTTATAAATTAAGAGGATCAACTGGAGATAGCGCTGAGGTTTCTGTTGTAAAAGATGGCAATTTTTATATTGGTTTCGACAAAACAAAGAGAATTCCCCTAATTGGTGATATTGAAAATATTTTTGGTTTTGATACATCTAAATCTTATCCATATATGTTTGAGAAGTTATCAATAAAAGAAATCAAATCTTTAAAACAAGTTACAAAAAACAAAGTTCCTTCAGGTTTCTTGCCTTTAGAAATTAAATTACAGAAAAATGAAAACTATGAATTTTTTAGTTTAATTGGACACACTCATTCATTAGAATATTTACGCGGAATGCTACTAAAATTGACTAATTTTGATTACATTAGCAAAAAACAAATAGAAGCTAAATTAGAAGTTGATAACTTGCTCAATGATGTAGAGACTAAAACCGCTTTTCCGATTTTTGATGCGTATATCAAACAAAACTATTTAGATAATTTATTGCGCGGAGGATATCCTATAAAGATAGGAAATCAAATTTATCATATTTATGCGAGAAAGCACGGTGATTTGGAAAGAGATTATAATTTCTTCTCCTTAGCACCTGAATATTATTCCACAGGACCTGGGAATTTCCGTGATGTATGTCAAAATCGTAGACTTGATTCAATGATTAATCGCGATGTTAAGTGGTTCAACATTCTTCAATTTGGTTCTTTGATTCAACTAGATGGATACAATCCTCTATCGGTAAATGGAATAAAATATAGTCTTAACAATAAAGTCTTAGATTCTTTTATAAATAAACATTTTGGCCAAAATAAAAGTTTTTTACTCGATTTCTTTAATAAGAAATTTACACCAGGAGATTTGGTAAATTTCATTGAAAGAAATAATATTGAAGTGATTACTAATGAAACTTTGTATTTAGATGATGCTGTTAATAATAGCGAGTTAAATATCGAAGCTAATTTTGGTGAAGGATATTGGATTGATCACTTTACTTATTTCTTAGATTTAATCGAATCATATCTAGCGATTTATCCAGATGAATTTGAAGATTTATATTATAATCAACAAATTTTCCTTTATTTTCAATCACCTATTGACGTTTTAAATCAAGATCAAAAAGCAGTGATTAGTAAAAATGGCGGGGTACGACAATACGGCAGTTTGAGACATGTAAACCAAAAAGAAAATTTTGTTAAAATCAAAGATGATTACTATAAATCAAATCTTTTCACCAAACTATTAATTTTAGCCATTAATAAATTCTCTCTTCTAGACCCAGATGGGATTGGGGTAGAGATGGAAGCTGGAAAACCGGGGTGGAATGACGCGATGAATGGATTGCCAGGACTCTTCGGCTCAGGTGTATCTGAAACGATTGAACTTAAACGCATTATTGATTTTATGCTTGATTTTAAATCTAATGTAGAGGTTAATTTGCCTGTTGAAGTTTACAGATTATATCAAGATTTAGACAACAGTTTTGAATATAAAAATCGAGTTCAAGCTCGAGAGTCATATCGTAAAACTATTTATGCTGGTTTGAGTGGAGAGTTTAAGGAAGTTAACTCTCAACGTGTGTTTTCAACATTACAAAGGATTAAAGAACACATCGATACTACTTTAGAGAATGTCTTTGATGAATTTGAAGGTATCATACCAACTTATTTAACTTATCAAGTTGATGAATATGAAAAGGCAGACAAATCTGATGATGATAACAAGTTCGTTAAACCTATCAAATTCAAACGAAAAGCAATATCACCTTTCCTTGAAGCTCCGGCTCGCTTATTAAAAACAGTTTTTGATGAGACTAAACTTAACTTATCAACAGACATGATTAAATCAAGTAATCTGTACGATAAAGTTTTAAAGCAATACAAAACGTCTGTACCTTTGGATAATGAAACTTTTGAAATAGGCAGAGTAGTTGCCTTTACGCCAGGATGGTTAGAAAGAGAAAGCAATTTTATGCATATGAATTATAAATACCTTTTAGGTCTATTAAGAGCTAAACTGTATGAAAAGTTCTTTGCTGAGTTAAAAACTAATTTTGTTTGTTTCATGGACCCTAAAGTTTATGGAAGAAGTACATTAGAAAATTCCAGTTTCATTGCTACTTCAAATAATCCGAATCCAAAAATACATGGTCAAGGATTCTTTGCGAGGTTAAGCGGCTCAACTGTCGAGGTTTTAAACATTTGGGCAATAATGATGCTTGGAGAAAAACCGTTTATATATCAAAATCAAAATCTGAGATTTCAACCTAGACCAGTATTAGACAAAACTTTCTTTGATGAAAACAACTGCGTAAGTTTCAGATTTATGAAAGACACAGAAATTATCTATCACAACGAAGAAAGAAATAATACATACGAAGGTTGCGAAATAGCTAAATTTGAGTTAGTTGATGCTTTAAATAAAACAAGCGTCATTAACGATAGATATTTAGAGGGCAACAAGGCTACAAAAATCAGAGATGGGTATTACAAAAAAATTCACATATATATAAAATAATTTAGGAGGAAGTTATGAAAAAAGTAATGTTTTTATTTTTAATGGTTTTAGCAGTTTTTACTTTTGCAGCATGTAATGGCGTAACGACACAGGCGCCAACGACACAAGCACCAACGACACAAGCGCCAACAACACAAGCGCCAACAACACAGGCGCCAACAACAGTTACCTCTTCAACTGAAGAAGCTGACACAATTGCACCAGAAATTTTCGGTGCTGGTGATATAACAGTTTATTTAGATACTATTTTTGATCCAATGGCAGGTGTTACCGCGATTGATAACAAAGATGGCGATTTAACTGATTCTATCATCGTAACAGGTGTTGTTGACACATCAAAAACAGGTACTTATTTCTTAAAGTATAGCGTAACAGATAGCGCTGGAAACAAGAGAGAAGTATCACGTTATGTTACTGTAGAAGTTGATCCTAGCTTAATCGGCGATGAATTAATACAAAATGGCGATTTTAGTTTAGGAAATGCGATTTGGAAGCTTTCTTTATTTGAAGGCGCTGCTGCTGATTTTTCAGTAGTTGATGAAGTTGGAATAGTCAATATTACATCACCTTCATGGGGATTAGCTGCTCCGCGTTTAGAGTCAAACCTTATCGAATTTGAGAATGGCGTAACATACGAAATCAGTTTTAAAGCTAAGGCTGATGACGCAAGAGTTATCGGGGTTCAAGTTGGGCAATTACTTCCTAATGCACCTTGGTTTGTTGATTTTATGCCTTTTAACTATCAAACTTTCGAAGTTACAACTGAATGGCAAACCTTTACGTTTAAAATAACTATGAATTTAGCTACAAACGCAAATGGTCAAGTTATGTTTAACTTTGGAACAATTAATGATGACGCTGGTACTTTAATTACAAAAGTTTACCTTGACGATGTTGTTATGATTGAATCTACACCAGATGAAGATACTACTGCACCTGTAATATCAGGCGCTGTTGATTTAACTCTTGAAACAGGTGCTGTTTATGATCCTCTTGCTGGAGTTAGCGCTTATGATGTTGTTGACGGAGAAATAACTTTAGACGAAACACATTATGTTAGTGACGTTGATACATCAAATCCTGGCGTTTACTCAGTAACTTATACTGTAAGTGATGCAGCTGGAAATGTTGCAACCGTTACTATTACGGTTACAGTTGTTGATTTAGTATTCAATAACACTAATGATATTACAGATGGATCATTTAAAACGACTACAGAAATTATTGCTGAAATTCAAGATACTGAAGAAAATGGCTATGCAGATATAACGGATCCAGAAATTTGGTATTATTATGTCGCTGGATGGAATGGCGCAGAAGCTACATTCTCAGTAATCGATGAAGCAGCAGTAATCGAAGTTACTGCAGTTGGCGGAGCTGACTGGAGTGTAATGCTTAAACAAAATGGTATTGAATTAGTAACTGGTCAAACTTACAAATTAACTTTCACAGCTAGTTCAACAGTTGATAGAGATATCATTGCGAAAGTTACTGACAATTATGGTCAAACATTTGCTTTAAGTCAAGATGCAGCTACATATTCATTTATCTTCACTTACGAAGGCGAGTATACTGATACTGAAAGAGTTTTATTTATGTTAGGAAATATGGTTAATTATGTACCTAGCACAATTACTATTGATGATGTTGAATTAGGAATTTTAGTTCAAGATGAATTAGTTGTAAATGGTGAATTTACTAGTACTGGTTGGAATGTATGGGCTCAAGATTGGGATCAAGGAAATGGTGTTCCTTCAGTTACTCATGGTATAGTTGATGGTCAATATGTTGTAACAACGGATCTTTTAGGCGATGCAAATTGGGCAATTCAATTATTCCAAGAAGGTTTAGTTTTAGTAGAAGGAACAACATATAGAGTTACATTTGATGCAATGGCTGATACTGTAAGAGAAATTAACTTTAAGTTAATTGATGGTAATGGCGCAGAATTTGTAGAAACATTTGTTTTAAGTGAAACAATGACAACTTATACATTTGAATTCTTATATGATGGAACTGCTACAACAGGAAAATTAGATTTTGAATTAGGATTAATTGGAGACTCAGTAGCCGGATCAATAACATTTGATGACATTTTATTTGAAGAAGTAGAATCAGAAGTTGTTGTTGAAGGAACTAATCAAGTTGTAAATGGAAACTTCGAACAAGTTGTTGGTTGGTCAACATGGGCTCAAGATTGGGATACAGTCGGAGAAGTTACGATTGAACAAATTAACGGTCAATTAGTTGTTGATGTAGTATCTATCAGTGAAGCTTTCTGGTCAGTACAATTATTCCAAGAAAATGTTCCTTTAGTTGAAGGCGCTGTATATACACTGGTATTTACTGCTAAAGCATCTGTTGAGAGAGATATGAGCTTTGTATTGATTTCAAATGTTGATAATAGAAAGACATTTGATTTAACAACAGAATTTGCTGTTTATACTTATACATTTATTTATAATGGCACCGCTACTTTAGGCAAGATTGACTTTGAATTAGGCAATATTAGTGAAGCTTCAGTCCCTGCAGTAATTACATTTGAAAATATCATGTTCTATAGAAACTTCAATACATTTGAAGCTCCAGAAGAACCAACTGAAGAAGTTTGGGTTGGATATGGTATGACTGTAGTGCAAACTGAAACAGAAATTACTATTACTTATGCTGATACACCTACAGAATGGTGGAACAATAATGCTCAAGGTTCAATTCTTCCTTTTGATGGTACAAATGAATCAATAGTCTTTACTTTCACTGGTGAAGCTGGACATATGTATCTATTTAAAATTGAAGGTGGCGGAGCTGATGTACAATTAGAAGTTGAAGGAACTGGAGCTTTACAAGAATTGATTCTTGATTTATCAGGTTTAACCGAATCACAACGAGATGGATTAAACTTAATAATTATTTTCTGTCAAACTCCAAGCGCTTCTGGCACTTTAGTGCTTGATGGTTGGGCTTACGGAATAGTAGAATAATAATAAGTTAATATTTTTAAAAAAAATACTTACATTCAATTTATTTTAGGGCATAGGGCAAGCCTGTGCCCCTCTCTCTTGAGGTTATTAATGGAAAAAATAAGAGGTTTAAATTTAGGCGGTTGGTTAGTTTTAGAAAAGTGGATGACTCCTGAATTATATGATTCATATAATGCCGAAGATGAGTTCAATCTTATAAAAGTAATACCTAAGCCCGAATTGATGTTAAAAAAACATCGAGATACATTTATAACTGAAAATGATTTTCAATGGATTAAAGAGCATGGAATAAATACTGTTAGAATCCCGGTTGGACACTGGTTATTTAAGGCTGATTACCCTTATTTTGAAGCTAAAGATTATGTCGATAAGGCTTTTATTTGGGCGAAAAAATACGATTTATCAGTTGTGCTTGATGTGCACGCTGCCAAAGGATGCCAAAATGGTTTTGATAACGGCGGTCTTTCAGGGATTATTGATTGGCATAAAGATAAAAAAAATATTGCTGAAACACTGGAATTCATTTCCGAGCTATGCGATAATTATGGCAAAGAGGAAATGTTATCGGGAATAGAGTTGTTGAATGAACCTCATATATCTATTGATTTGGAATTAATTCAAGATTTCTACTTAAAAGGATATAAGATTGTTAGAAATAAACTTGGCAATAATATTTCAGTGATATTTCATGATGCTTTTCGTTTAAATCAATGGGAAGAATTTTTTAAGTCGAATAATTTTTTTAATGTATATTTAGATACACATATGTATCAGGTTTTTGGCGAAGTTAATCGAGAAGCTAATATTTTTGATATAACTAAATTTGTCATTGAAAAAAGATTAGAAGTTATTAAGAAAATTAAAGATTTAGTGCCAATTATTATTGGCGAATGGTCAGTTGGGATGTCACCGACTACCCTATCATATGCAAAAGATGAAATACAAAAAGATTCTTACCATCAACTTTTAGCAAACGCTTTGCTTTTAGCTTATGAAGAAGCTGATGGTTGGTTCTTTTGGAATTACAAGTTAAGCGATCAATCAACGATTAAAAACTTTGGTTGGTCATTTAGAAACATGGTAGAAAAAAATATTTTACCTTTTAAAAAGAAAGGAAATTAATATGAAAAAAATACTAATACTTATGGTTTTTGGATTGTTTGTTTTGGGTTTAGCTGCTTGTGGTGTTACAACCACAACAAATACCACCGGAGCACCGACAACACAAGCGCCAACAACCAATGCTCCAACAACGCAAATAAGTTTAACAGAAAGCACGACGGCACAATCAACTACCACATATGTGCCTACTCAAGAAATCGTGTTATCATATGCTGATTGGGGCGACGCTGAATTAAATCAAATTTTAATTAATGCATTTCAAGTTAAGTATCCAAATATAACAGTAGAATTACGTCGTGATATAACTGGAACAGGAGCTGAATTTACCGGTAATTTATTAAATGCACAAGCTGCTGGAGTTTTACCTGATGTATTTGCGATTGACAATGTCCCTACCGGTTATTACAATGGTATGTTATTGGATATTACTGAGTATTGGGATAATGACCCTGAAACTCAACTTGTTTATCCTAATATTGCTAATACAGCTATTTATAACGGACAACGTTTTGCAGTTCCATCTTTCCAATTTATTAAAGGTATTTTTATTAACATAAATATTTTCGATAAATATAATATTCCTTTACCTGATTATGATTGGGATTACACAGAATTCATTTCCATAGCTAGAGAACTACGTCAAGTCGGTAAAAATGATTATATTTACTCGATTGATCCTTGGTATGGATCTTTGGATTTTGAAACAACTTTCCCAATGCAAGATTATGCAGAGGTTGGATACAATACTTGGGATGGAACAAGATTCAATTTCACATCTCAAGCTTGGATTGATGCTTATAATTTAAAATTACAATTAATGTCAGAAAATGTTGTAGCGGCGTTGACTGAACAAGAAATGAGCGTTATCGGTGATGTTTGGCCTTGGTATGAAGGTTATATCGGTATGAAGATTGATGGGTCATGGAATCTTTGGATGGTTAATGATATGTGGAATGATAATGCAATTGAATTAGGATTTTGGCCTTACCCAGGCGGAGCTGCAGGACAATTTCCACCAACTATTCTAGATTATCAAGTGGTTTCTTCTCAAACTGAACATCCAGAAGCGGCTTATTTATTAGCTAAATGGATGACTTTTGGTAGAGAAGGCTGGATGGTTAGATTGCAAGCTATGAAAGATAGAGGAGATTTAATGATCGATCGTTTCCCAGTCTCTGATATCCCTGAAGTTTGGGTTGAAATCGAATACTTTACTAATTTTGTAGAAGGTCTAGCTGAAAACGTCGATTTATTACCTTACGGAAAACCAGATACAGACAAATGGTTGCCTGGATATAAAGCATTTTGGGAATGGGTAGGTAATGAAGAAAACGATTATTGGAATAGAATTAATCAAGGTCTTGTTACACCTGAGGTTTTTGCTTCCGAATGGGAAGCACAAATCAATATGATGATAGCGGCCGCTTTGGAAGATTAAAAATAATAATTTTACACCTTAACGAAGTTTGAGTTTTTTCAAACTTTGTTAATTTAAGGGGGAGAGTTTAATGGCAGAAAAAAGAGCCATAGTTAAGAAAATCATCATTGCAGCAATTTTTACAACTGCAATAGTATTACTTTTGTTTGTTAATCGACAAGAAAAAATTGATTATCTAGACTTCGAAACAAACATGGTTTTAGATGATGATTATGCTGATGGAAAATATATTCAAGTAAAAAAAGACTATATTGAAAACAATGCTACTGAAAGTATTGAAATTACAGCAGATGCTGTTTTTGATGCAATCATTAGCGGCGATGACTATGGCTATTTTCAGCCGTTAGGTAACCTAAAAAATAATGAGGAAATTAGTTTTAATATTAATGTAAGCTCCGGTGGGCTTTACAATATTGAAATTGATTTTTTAGATTTATCAACAACAATTTTACCTGCTGAAATTACAGTTAAAATCAATGATATTTTACCATTTGCTGAATCTCAAGCGATTAAAATGCCATCACTATGGCAGTTTACTTCGCAAAACTTTATAATTGATCGCTACGGTAATGAAGTAATGCCTAGTTCGAATAAAGTTGAACAAATACAAACTACCAAGTTACAAGATACAACCGCACTAAATCAAGAACCTTTAATTTATCAATTGAATTCCGGGACCAATAAAATTACCTTAGGAATGAAGAATGGAGATATTTATATCGGTTCCATTAGACTCGTACCGCCACAAGCTTTAATTTCTTATGAGGATTATTTAAATCTTCATCAAGGAGAACTACAACCAGAACAAATAATTGTTTCTGCAAGTGAAATGAAATATAAAAACACACCATCAATTAGACTTAGATCTGAAGCTGATCCTGCAGCGGTCATATATGAAACTGATTCAATGCGACTCAATGCGATAGATGGTTATAGTTTTAGGAGTGGAAACAGTTTAATTACTTATGAAATTAATGTCCCAAGCACTGGCTATTATTATCTTGGCGTCAAGTATCGACAAGATTATTTAATGCAAATGCCAGTATTTAGAGAACTTAAAATAAATGGAGAAATACCTTTTAAAGAAGCAGCAATGATTGCTTTTCACTATACTAAAGATTATCAAAACTTTCTCTTCCAAAATGAAGAGCCTTTCTTGTTTTATCTAGAAGAAGGAGTTAATGAAATTTCTTTAAGGGTAGTTTTAGAACCATATCGTGACGCTTATGAAACTCTTATTGGAATTATGAGCGAAATTACTGATTTAAGCTTAGAGATAAAAAAATTGACCGGTAATAATCCTGATCAATATCGAACTTGGAAATTAATAGACTATATTCCTGATATTGAAACAAAATTAGATAAATGGATATATCTACTGTATCAAGTTTCAGAGCATTTAAAAAATTATAGTCATCATAGTACTCCAGGGTTAATAACAAATCTCAACTTAGCCACAACACAACTTGCAAAACTTAGAAAAGATGTGGACTTGATACCTAGCAAGATGCTGTTGCTTGCTGACGGCAATACTTCAGCGGCTCAGATGTTGGGTAGCATGATTCAAAATTTCTTACAAAACGGATTGGATATTCAAACAATATACTTAACGGGCGATGATAAACTTCCTTCACCTAAAGCAAATATTTTTGTTAGAAGTTTTGAGTCAATTAAGAGATTCTTTTTGAGTTTTAGCAAAACGAATTATCAAGTGACTGAGTCAACATCAGGAGTTATTGATGTTTGGGTTAATCATCCAAGACAGTATATCGAAATCATGCAAATTATGATTGATAGTGATTTCACTGAAAACACAGGCATTCAAGTACAACTATCATTAATGCCTGACGAAAATAAATTGATATTAGCTAACGCTGCAGGTAACGCTCCGGATGTTGCTGTTGGGGTTAATCACTGGATACCATATGAATTCGCGATTAGAGAGGCAAGTCTTGATTTACGACAATTTGCAGGTTATACAGAAACCGTTGGTTTATTTGCAAGAGGAGCAATGATTCCTTACGCATTTGAAGAAGGAATTTTCGGATTACCTGAAACCCAAAATTTCTGGGTAACATTCTATCGCGAGGATATTTTAATAGATGGATTAGGCTTAGAAGTCCCTAATACTTGGGATGAAGTTATTGAGATCTTGCCTAAACTACAAAGATATGGCATGAACTATTACGAACCCTTAGCACTTTTTAGAGGATTTAAACCTTTCGTAGCTACTTTGCCATTTATCTATCAGTTTGATGGAAATTTATACCGAGAAGACGGTATAGCTACAGAGATAAACAGTGAGGAAAGTTTAGCAGGAATGCGTTTAATGACTGATTTGTTTACTGTTTATAATATGCCAAAAGAAGTACCGAATTTTTATCAACATTTTCGTTATGGCACTTTACCGATAGGTATTAGTGATTTAGCCACTTATTTGCAATTAACCATTGCTGCACCAGAAATTGCAGGTAAATGGAATATCGCTTTGCATCCTGGTGTCGAAAAACCGGGAGGTGAAGTAGTTAGGTGGGCTGCAAGCGGGGCTCAAGCCTCAATGATTTTATCTAACACCGACCAACCTGAAGATGCGTGGAAATTCTTGCAATGGTGGATGTCAACATCTGTTCAATCTCAATTTGCAATGAGACTTCAAACGACTTACGGTATTGAGTATTTATGGAATACTGCAAATTTGGAAGCCTTTGCGGAATTACCTTTACCACAAGAACACATCGCTGTTATTTTGGCTCAATGGGAATATGCTTTAGAAGCCTCAAGAATTCCTGGGGCTTACATGGTAGAAAGAGAAATTAGCAATGCTTGGAACAAGATTGTATTTGATGACGTTAATCCAAGAATTGCTCTAGATCAAGCCGCTAAAATTGCTAACCGTGAAATTCTCTATAAGATGGAAGAGTTCGGTTATGTAGTTGATGGCGTTGTTGTTAAAGACTATCGAGTGCCAACTATCTACAACATAGATTATTGGTTGATTGGACGTGATGAAAATGATTAAGAGAATGAATCATCCGGCATGGTTTTTCACTCCTTACGTTGTTTTATTCACAACCTTTATCATAATCCCTGTTGTAATAGCTATTGTACTTTCTTTTACTTATTTTAATACTATCCAGACTCCAACAATAATCGGTTTAAGAAACTATATTGAACTCTTGACAAGAGACGAAGTTTTTATGCAATATGTTTTACCAAACACATTTAAATTTGCTTTTATTGTAGGTCCTGTTGGGTATTTTATGAGTTTCATTCTTGCTTGGATGCTATCTCAAATACCTCATAAACATCGTACAGTTTTAGCGATTATTTTATACAGCCCATCCATGACAGCCGGAATAGCAATGGGTGTTATTTGGACCGTCCTTTTTTCGGGCGATTCAACCGGTTATTTAAATAGTTTATTGTTAAATATCGGGTTAATTGAAGAACCTATTCAGTTTTTAACTTCGCCAGATTATTTAATGACAATTATGATTATTGTTAGTTTATGGGGAAGTATGGGGGTAGGTTTCCTAGCCATGTTAGCTGGGATTTTAAATATTGATCCGACACTTTATGAAGCAGCATATGTAGATGGTTTGAGAAATCGTTGGCAAGAAATCTTTTATATAACCATACCATCTATGAAACCACAGATGTTATTTGGAGCAGTTATGGCGGTCGTAGGCACCTTCCAAGTTGGTGCTATTGGTGTGCAACTTTCTGGAGCCAATCCTACACCTCAATACGCCGGACAATTACTAGTAAATCATATCGAAGACTTTGGGTTCATTCGTTATTTGATGGGTTATGCATCAGCGATTAGCGTTGTATTGTTGATCTTAATCTATTCAATCTCGAAAGCAACTTGGAGCCTCTTCGGAGAAAGAGATTAGGAGGCGGTATTATGGCATCATTTCAAGGGATGAAGATAAATCCAAGTAGATATCATAAAAGCCAACTCAAATTCTATTTCTTCTTATTTCCGATGACATTATTTGTGGCTTTACCAATTATTTTTATCATTTCTCATGCTTTTAAACCTAGCAATGAATTATTTGCTTATCCACCGAAATTTTTCGTAAGAATGCCTACATTTGATAACTTTAGAGATTTATTCTTTTTAGCTTCAGAATCAGGAATTCCTTTTAGCCGTTATCTCTTTAATAGTTTACTAGTGACGACAATTGGAGTATTCTTAAGCGTTTTAATCACTTCACTAGCTGCATATTCACTTTCTAAACTGAAGTTTAAAGGAAAGAAAACGCTATTTGAAATAAATAATTTAGCTTTGATGTTTGTTCCAATAGCAGTAACGATTCCTCGTTACTTAACAATTTCTCGAATTGGTTTAATCGATAATTATATGGTATTGGTTTTACCGCTTATAGCAATGCCTGTAGGACTGTTTTTAGTAAAACAATTCATCGATCAAACGCCAAATGAATTAATTGAATCTGCGAAGATTGATGGCGCTAGTGAAATGCAGATATTCCTAAAAATTATTATTCCTATTGTTGCGCCAGCTTTAGCAACAGTCGGTATTTTATCTTTCCAACTTATTTGGAATGATACAATTGGTTCAACTTTATATGTAAATGATGAATCTTTAAAAACTCTAGCATTCTATTTTTCTACTTTAGCTGCTAGAACTGGTAATACTGTTGCAGGACAAGGAATTATGGCCGCAGCTTCACTTATAAGTTTCTTACCGAACATTATAATTTTCATATTCTTACAAGGTAAAGTCATGAATACTATGGCTCATTCAGGTATCAAATAATGAAAAAATTTATGATTGTTCTGATTCTCGCGCTTTTAATAGGTTCTTCGTTCGCGATAACTGTAGAAGCAGAATCAGGAGTAAGATACGATACTTTCACCATTTCAAACGGGCGGTTTGTTCCAACACAAACTGCTTATATGGCGTTGACTAATCGAACAGAGGTGTATGGAGAGCCACTTGATCGACCTAACGATATTTACATCGATAAAGACAATTACGTTTATATCGTATCAACTAATATTAGTACAAATTCTGGGAAAATAATTAAATTTAGTTTAATGAATCAAGACGTTAGTGTAATGGGACAAGACTTTTTAGTTAATCCTACTGGCGTTTATGTTGATAATGATGGATCTATTTATGTTGCTGACAGAGGTGGAAATAAGGCTTATAAATTGGATGCATCCGGGGTGATTATCCAAGAGTTTACTAAACCGTCTTCACCATTGTTTGGAAATGATGCCTTTCAACCGAAAAAAATTGTGACCGACAGTAGCGACAATGTTTATATTCTTAATAATGGTTCTAGAGGATTAGCACAATTTACTCAAGATAATGAGTTTTTAGGATATTTTGGTACTAATTCAATTCAACCGTCGCTTCGTACAATTTTACAATTCATGTTCTTTACCAAAGAACAAAGGTCGAATTTATATCTATTGTCTCCTGCTGAAATTTCTAATGTCGCAATCGATAATCGTGGTTTAATTCATACAGTTACATTGGGAGAAGATTCAACCGGAGTTAAACGCTTAAATATTAATGGGCAAAATTTGTTGGGAGAAGTATACAATCTTCCTGATCTTCAAGATGTATATGTAGGACCAATCGGAAATATCTACACAATTAGCAAGTCCGGATATATTTACGAGTATGATATTGAAGGCAATCTACTCTTTGCTTTTGGCGGTCAAGATGAAAGTAATCAAATTCAAGGATTATTTAATGTGCCATCAGCTATTGCGGTTGATAACTCTTATAATATATATGTTTTAGATGGCTCAGCTAATGAATTGCAGATTTTCACACCAACAGATTTCGCTGATATGGTTCATTACGCTTTATATTTGTACCAAGATGGACGCTATATTGAAAGTCGTGATCCCTGGCTTGAAGTTTTAAAGATGAATGATATGTTCGACCTAGCTCATAAAGGATTAGGTAATGCTTATTATAGTTTGGGCGAATATGACTTAGCGATGCAAGAGTATGAGAAAGCAATGGATCGCGATGGTTACAGTGACGCTTTTTGGGAAGTCAGAAATGCATATCTAATTGAAAACGTGTGGGTTGTTATTGTTTTCTTCTTTACTTTTTTAATTGCTTATGTTATCAACTTAAAATTACATTACTCAAAGTACATTTTTGCTCCAGTTAAACGAGGAGTTAAATTCTTGAGAAAGAAAAGCAGAATTCTTGATGAGTGTTTATACTTATTCACCTATCTAAAGAATCCTTCTGACGCTACTTATTATATCAAGCGAGAAAATCGAGTTGGCTACTTTCCTGCAACAATTGTCTTGTTGATTTATTTTGCACTTTATTTAGTTTATATCTATGGTTTTGGTTTTTTATTTAATATGCGGGTTATAGCAAACATCAACATTATGGAAGAAATAATCAAAATATTTTTACCTTTAATCCTATTTGTTTTCGCCAATTATTTGATTGGCAGTATCAAAGAAGGAGAAGGAAGATTCAAGGATATATATATAACAACAATCTTTGCTTTAGCCCCATATTTTTTGATGCTTCCGATTTTAACCATAATATCAAAAGGATTAACATATAATGAAGCATTTCTGATATCTTTAATTCAATTCCTGTCAGTTTTTGTAACCGTATTATATTTCTTCTTTATGGTTAAAGAAACTCATTTTTACAATGTGAAAGAAACTTTATCATCAATATTCATTTCATTCTTTACAATGGTATTGATGCTTTTAGGAACTTTTATAGTCTATATTTTATTAAACGAGTTGCTTAAATTGATTTATGATCTGATAATGGAGGTGTATTATCGTGTTTAATATCTTTAAAAAGATCTTAATCTTAGCTTCATTGTCAGTTGCGACATTCGCAACAATTACGGTTATTAATAGTGAAATAGAGGGCGACATCGAACAACCAAGTTATATCGAATCGATAAAACTTGATTCTTCGCGATACACAAAACCTGATGACCTAAGAATTGTTGACCCTGAATATTATGTCGATATTAAAGTTAAAGATCAACTAATAGCTGAAAACGAAAATTTAAGGCTGTATTATAATGATGAAATTGTATCTTTTAAAATTGAAAACAAGCATAATGGGTACGTATTTGCTACTCATATTGATAGAGTCAGTGCCGGAACATATAACGGCTTGCTGTCAGGTGGGATTGGTATAGAATATATTCAAGTAACTAAAGGAATGAACATAGTTGAAAACGTTGGTATTACAGATATTGCCTTTACCCAAGAAACTGAACTTTTAGAGAATGGAATTAAAATATCACTTGATTTAGGTGGTTTCTGTTCTAGTAGAACCTGTAAAAGAATGTATGAATTTTATCTTGAGGGAGTTTATACTCTTGAACAAATGATTGAATTCGGTTTTGCAGAGTTAAATATGAGTTTTGACTTAATTGTTACTTTGGATGACGATGGAATTAAAGCTGAAATTCCATATGACTCAATAAAAGAAGAAAATAAATCAACAATTTTATTGTCAAGCATTATCATGTTTCCTGGACTCGGAGCTACTAAACTTGATGAAATACCTGGATATATGATGATTCCTGATGGGGCTGGAGTTCTCGTAAGATACGAAAATAACGAAGGTAGGTTTAAATCTCCCTATAGAGCTCAATTTTATGGTATTAATTATGGATTGCTAGATAATTATCAAACGATTACAAATTATATTTTATCAATGCCGATTTTCGGTATGGTTCACGGAGTGAATCAAAACGGACTGCTTGGTATTATTGAAAGTGGAGATTATTCTGCGAGATTGTTGATGTTTCAGAATGGAGCTCACAATTTAGATTACAACTTGATTTTTCCTAAATTTGATATAAGAAAAACCTACCGCCAAAGTTTTACAAGTGATGGAACGGGCGGAGCTTTAAGAGTGGTTGATACCTCTAAGGCTGATATAAAGATTCTTTATAAAGTTTTGGATGAAGAAGCAGCTAATTATGTTGGTTTAGCTAACAAATACAGAGAATACCTCGAGGATAACAATACTTTTAATGATAATTTAACTGGTCAAGATATACCTATTCATTTAAATTACTTAATGGCAGATTCAAAAAATGCTCTTTTTGGAACAAAAGCGATTGAAATGAGCAATGTTGATGATGTTTTTGTAATGCATCAATATTTTCTTGATCAAGGATTATCTAGTTTTAATACTAGTTTAATGGGTTGGAACAAAGGTGGTTACAGCGGTAATTTGCCGAGTTCAATTAGTTTTGAAAGGTCATTAGGCACAAAAAACAATTTTGAAGAGCTTATTCAATTTTTACAAGAGTCTTCAGATGTTTCTTTGGTTAATAACTATATTTTTGCTGGAGAAAATGCGGATTCGATTTTAGATCGCCGTGATATTGCTAAAGGTGTAAATAGGTTTAGAATGACACTTACCTGTTCAACCTGTGTATATCAAGACACATCTTTGTTGTATCCTAATACATCTTATAGATTGGCTGAAAATCATTTTTCGAATTATGATAAATTAGACGTAAATGTTTTATTTGAGATGTTGGGAAACATTATTTTCAGCTATTATGATTCTGGCTATTATATTCGTGAAGATGGCCTAAACATATATTTGGAAATAATGAAAATGTATGAGGGTAAAGCTGATTTTATTTCACCAAACGCTTATGCTTTTGCTTATACCTCAGCTTACATGCAAGCTCCTATGTTCAACTCTCAATTGAAGTATTTTGATGATTTGGTACCGATACTTCAAATTGTTTTAATGGGTAAAATTCCAATGTATAGTGGTTATTTGAACTTTAACAGTTATGGTCAATCCTTCTTATTGCAACTGGTTGATTTTAATGTTTATCCAGCTTACGTATTAACAATGAACGAATCAAGTCTCCTTAAAAACACTGATATAGAATATATCTATACCAGTCAATTTGATTTGTGGAAAGACACAATAGTATTTGAATATAACTATATTAACGATGCCTTAAAACATGTAATCGGAGAGTCTCTAATTTTGAGAGAAGTAATCGAACAAGGTGTTGTGAAAAATACATATTCTAATGGCGTTGTTATCTACATCAATTACACATCAAAAACTAAAGTTATTGATAATATTACCATCGATCCTTCGAACTATGCGTTAGGAGGTGAATATAATGGTTAAAGCTATTGGAAAAATATTTGCGAAAATAGGTTTTATTTGGGATAAGATTAAATATGCGTTATCTCATAATTTTATCTTTCGCTCATCGAGCAATTACTGGACATTCTTTTCATTTATAAAAATTAAAATAACCAACAAAAGAAGACAAAGTATAATCGGTTTATCCTTTATAATGATTTGGATTATCGGTTATTTGATTTTTGCATTATATCCAATTTTTTACAGTCTATATTTAAGTTTTTTTAAAGTGAAACTAGATGGCGCTAATTTAAATATGACTTTTCTCGGAATTGACAATTTTAAGGCAGCTTTCCTTTATGATCCATACTTTGTTGAAATTTTAGTTGGCTACATTATAGAAATTCTTATAAATGTACCAATCACTATTGTTTTCGCTCTAATCATTGCTCTTTTAATTAATCAAGACATTAAAGGTAAGGGCATTTGGCGAACTATATTTTTCCTTCCTGTTATTATTATTTCTGGACCGGTCATTGGTGAACTTATGAGGCAAGGGGCGACAACCTTACCATCGATTAGAGAGTATGACTTGATTAGAATGGTATTAAACAACATAAATCCGGGAATAGCAGCTCCAATTCAATCTTTGTTTGACACAATTTTATTAGTTCTTTGGTTTGCGGGCATCCAAATCCTTATTTTTCTTGCCGGACTGCAAAAAATCGACAGAGAAATCTATGAAGCTTCAATGGTCGATGGGGCAGGGCCTTGGGCATCTTTTTGGAAAATTACTTTACCTTCAATAAAACCTTTAATCTCAGTGGCAATTATCTATACTGTCGTTTCTATGAGCGTTTTCAGTTTGAATAGGGTTATTATTTATATTCGAAATGTAATGCTGGGAGAATCGACTGACGCATTAATTAATGGTTATGGTTATTCCGCTGCGATTTCTTGGATTTACTTTATCGTCATGGTTTTAATTATCTTAATTTTCGTCGGCTTGATGAGCATTAGAAAGAAGGCGAGAACATGAGAAGATTAATTAGATCTTTAAAGGAAATTTTTAGTTTATTAATCAAAAAGGAATTTGCTCACGCAGGAATAAAAACAAAAAGACTTTTCATGGGCGTTAAGTTTACCGACGGTTTAATCTATAAGACTTTAATTTATGCTCTATTGTTTTCTTTCGGTTATGTTTATCTATACCCAATTCTCTACATAGTTACTAATAGTTTCATGACGATGGAAGATATAATAGATGCTGGAATCAAATGGATTCCTTCTTCGCTTAATTTCGAAAATTATCGCCTTGTTTTAGTAGAATTAGACTATTTCAAATCGCTTTTAGATGCATTTTATCTTGCGTCCGTACCAGCATTAAGCGCCACTGTATCGAGTGCGATTATTGGTTATGGTTTTGCTAGATTCAATTTTCCTCTAAAAAAATTACTATTTGTTTTGATGTTAATGACATTTATCATTCCGCCACAAATTACTATGTTGCCGATGTTTAGAATGTTTTCAAAATATCAATTGTTGGGTTCTATCAAAGCTTTTGTTTTTCCAGCGATTTTAGGACAAGGACTTAATGGTGCATTATTCATCTTGATTTTCTATCAATTCTTTAGAATGATACCAAAATCTCTTGATGAATCAGCACAACTAGATGGAGCAACTCCTTTCCAAGTTTTCACAAGAATCTACATTCCTTTAGCTATACCATCAATAATTATAGTTTTCTTGTTTAGTTTTGTATGGTATTATAATGAGACATACTTGTCTGGTTTATATTTAAGAGGAAGTGATTTATTGAGCTTACCTTTAAAATTGGAACAGTACATTAATAATTACACTAGTATTTATCCAGAAGGTTCGCAAGCTAGAGAGTTAATGCAAGCAGTTAAGCTTGCAGGTAATGTATTGACGCTTTTACCACTATTAATATTATATTTCTTTACGCAAAAAAGGTTTGTGGAAAGTATTGACAGAACCGGAATCACAGGAGAATAAAATTATGAAAAAATTAATAATATTGTTAATGCTGATGTTAGGTTTGACGGTTATTGGTTGTTCAAATATTACAACAAATACTGCAAACCCTACTACATTAGCACCGACAACGAATATAACTTCAACAGACCAACCGACAACTCAGATTCCGACAACTGATGTAACAACAACGGAATTTATCTACGATGATCGAAGCTTGGTCCCGGAATCATGTGATTTCTTAGAAAATATCGATGATTGGCAGCCGGTATGGTGCGATGAATTTGATGTTGATGGTTTACCAGACTCAACTAAGTGGTCTTACGATGTTGGCGGCGGTGGTTGGGGAAACCAAGAATTACAGTATTACACTGAAGCTGATTTAGATAATGCAAGAGTAACCGATGGAAATCTATATATTACCGCAATAAAAGAATCCGTAGGATCTAATAACTATACTTCAGCTCGTCTGGTTAGTAAGTATCGTGGAGATTGGCTGTATGGACGAATTCAAATAAGAGCGAAAATGCCTTCAGGAAAAGGTCTTTGGAGTGCGATTTGGATGTTGCCTACCGATTGGCGATATGGCGGTTGGCCATATAGCGGAGAAATCGATATTATGGAGTATGTTGGTTATGACAAAAACAAAATTCATGGCACGATCCATACCGGAGCTTATAATCATAATTTAGGCACACAAATTGGCTTTTCAAAAGTTATACAAGATGTTGAAGAAGAATTTCAAATTTATGAAATGATTTGGGAACCAGGTAAAATAGATTTATATGTTAATGGTATAAAATTTGCTTATTTTGGTTATAACCCTAATGCGAATATTGATATTAGTAACTCTGATGCTTGGCCTTTTGACCAAAGATTTCATTTAATTATGAATATTGCAGTTGGTGGTACTTGGGGAGGCTTGCAAGGAGTTGACGATTCCGTTTTTCCTCAATCAATGGTAGTTGATTATGTTAGAGTTTATCAAAAAGATTATGCTGGAATGGATCAAGCAGACCCAACAGCAGTTACCAATTTAACTTTGCAAGAAGTGACAAATAATTCCATCCAAATTAAATGGAATCACGCAACCGATGATGTAATGGTAAAGCAGTATGATATCTTTTTAAATGGCGCTTTAAGAGCTTCTACAACTGTAAACGGTATTTTTCTAACTGGACTCAATCCAGAGACTGAATATAATATTGACGTAGTGACAGTTGATTTTAAGGGTAATAGAAGCGATAGCTCAAGTTTGATAGTTACGACTTTGCCAATTCCTACAGTTTTGGATAGGATCCAAGCTGAATTTTATACAACAATGTCAGGCATTCAATTACAGGACACCCTTGATGAGGGTGGTGGTAAAAATGTTGGTTGGATCGATGATGGAGACTTTTTGACTTATCAACTAAGAGTTTTAGAGGCAGGTACCTACCGAGTAACTTATCGAGTTGCTTCTGAAAATGGTGGCGGTCAAATTAGAATGAACATGAGTTTCGTAACTTTGACAACGACAGCAATCGATGCCACTGGCGGTTGGCAGGTTTGGACAGATGTTACAAGCTCTGAGTTTCAACTTCAAGCTGGAGTTTATACCTTTACTTTGACAGCAGTATCTGGAGGGTTCAACCTCAACTATTTTACTTTTGAGAAGGTGATTTAATGGTTACAATAAAAGATATTTCTAAAATATCTGGATACAGTATTACTACAGTCTCTAAAGCGCTTAATGATTATTCAGATATTTCGATTAAAACTAAAAACAAAATCCTTAAATTAGCCGAAGATATGAATTATATTCCTAATTCTCAAGCAAGAAGTTTGGTTACCCAAAAATCTTTTACTATTGGAATTATCTTTCATGAAATCAGTGGGATAGGATTACAACATCCTTTATTTTCTAAAATCTTAGAATCGTTCAAGAGTGAAGTTGAAAGCAAAGGTTATGACCTTTTATTCTTGTCTCATAGCAATGTCGGAAAAATGGGTTCATACTTAAGACATTCCTTAAGAAAGCAAGTAGAAGGTATTTTTGTGCTTTGTGCGGAGTTTTTTAGCGATGAATTAATTGAATTGTATAATTCCGATTTACCAGTGGTAATGATTGATTTTGAACAAGAAAATACGCTTAATATAACATCAAATAACGAACAAAGCATTTATCTTGCGGTAAAGCATTTATATGATTTAGGGCACAGAAAAATAGCTAACATCCATGGGGGAAAAAACACCTATATCGGCGGTACAAGAAAAAAAGTTTTTGAAGATAGCATTGTATCTTTAGGTTTAGAATTGAGACAAGATTACTTATTAGAGGGAGAGTTTTTCTCTAAAGAAAATGGCTATGAGGCTATGCAAAATTTATTAGCTTTAAAAGAACCACCAACCGCTATTTTTTGTGCTTCGGATATGATGGCAATTGGAGCTATTCAAGCGATTCAAGAAGCGGGAAAAAAGGTTCCTGATGATTTTTCAGTTATCGGTTTTGATGGCATTGAAGCAGGGCAGATAGTTAGCCCGAAATTGACGACAATTAAACAAGACACAGTAAATATGGGAAAAACGGCTGCTAGAGAAGTTTTGAAAATGATTGATAAGAAAAAACGCCATTCGTCAGGTAAAAGTATTGTAGTAGATGGACACCTTATAGAAGGCTGTAGCGTAAAAAGACTGGAGTAAAAAATGAAGAAATTACTAGAAATTGATTTTAGAAAAGAAAATAAACTTTCTGAAACAGTTTTTAACGTCGCAGTAGGAGAAAAATGGGCTAACAAGGAACTTCAACAATATGTTGATGATTCAGAACATATTTCTTTTTCTGATGAAGGTTTAATTATTAAAGCTACTTATAAAGATGGTATTTACAAAAGCGCCAGAATATATACTAAAGATAAGTTTTATTTTCAATACGGCAGGATTGATTTTGTTGCAAAACTACCATTGGGAATCGGCACGTGGCCAGCATTATGGATGATGAGCAATGACAACCGTTATGGACATTGGCCAAAAAGCGGTGAAATAGATATTATGGAACACGTAGGCCGTGAACCAGGCCAACTTTTATTGTGTATTCATACAGAAAAATATAATCATCGAAATCAGCAACAATATTATTACAGTGTAGTTCGTCCTGAAATCACTAATGGTTTTCATAAGTATTCTTTAATTTGGGAAGAAGATAAACTTATTTACTTATTGGACGACATAGAAATACACCGTTATGTTAAAGGAGAAAATGGATTTGATTCAACGCCATCAGGTTGGCCGTTTGATCATCCATATTATTTCATAATTAATTTAGCTGTAGGCGGAATGTTAGGAAAAACTCCTAATCCTTCTCATTTTCCTCAAGAATTTGTGATTAGATCGATTGAAGTTACTGAAATTTAAGACATTAATTATGTCTTGATTTTTTTATTTAAATCGACACATTTTCATGATAATTTGTTATAATACTTAATGAGAATATTATATGGGGAGAAAATATGAATTTAGTGATTAGACATGCAAAACCTAATGAATGTAATCTTATTTTGGGATTTATCAAAGGGATTGCTGAATATGAAAAATTAAGCGAAAAAGTAGAAGCTACTGAAACAGACATTTTTAATAGCATTTTTGTCGAAGAAAGCGCAAAAGTTATTATTGCTTTCGTTGATAACGTTCCTGCTGGGTTTGCGCTTTACTTCTATAATTATTCAACTTTTAAAGGCAAAAAAGGTCTTTATTTAGAGGATTTATTCGTGTTTAAAAAATTCAGAAAAAATGGAATAGGCGATAGTTTATTCACGTTCTTAGTTCAAGAAGCTAAAAAAAATAATTGTGGAAGAATGGAATGGGTTTGTTTAGATTGGAATCAAAATGCAATTGATTTTTATCTGAAAAAAAACGCTAAACCAATGGATGATTGGACAATATTTAGAATTGATGAAAGAGATTTTTAGTTTGTAAGCAAATCGTTTGGAATAACGTTTAGACTTTGTTAAAATAGGTTAGTGAATAATAAAAATTTTTGGAGGGTAATAATTATGCCAGTTAAAGTAACTACAGAAACATTTAAAAAAGAAGTATTAGAATCTGATATTCCAGTAATCGTTGATTTTTGGGCTCAATGGTGTAGACCATGTTTAATGTTAGCGCCTGTATTAGAAGAAATAGCAACTGATTTAGTGGGTAAAGTTAAAGTCGCTAAAGTAAATGTTGATGAAGAAGGATATTTAGCTAATCAATTCCGTGTATCAAGCATTCCTACTGTTTATTTATTTGAAAATGGTCAAGTAAAAAGTCAAGTTGTTGGCTTAATGAGAAAAGATGATTTGTTGAAAAAATTAGGTCTATAATATGTATGATGTAATAGTGATTGGCGGAGGACCTGCAGGGGCATCCGCCGCTATTTATTTACAGAGATTTAGGCTTAAAGTTTTGATGATTATGAAAGATCACGGGACTTTAGGCAAGACCAATCATATTGATAATTATTGGGCTTTTGAAAATACTGTAAGCGGAAAATATTTGGTTGAACAAGGAGTTGCACAGGCCGAAAGACTTGGAGTTGAAGTTAAGGAAGAAGAAGTCATTGGCATTGAAACATTTGAAGAATTTTTAGTTAAAACTTCTAGAAATGAATATAAAGCAAAAACTGTATTAATAGCAACAGGTCAAGCAAAACCTAATATCAAAGTGAAAGGCTTCAAAGAATATATTGGTAAAGGAGTTAGTTTCTGCGCTATTTGCGATGGCTTCATTTATCGAAACAAAAAAATTGGGGTTATTGGTAATGCTGAGTTTATGTTAGAAGAGTTAGAAGTGCTTAGAAACTTCACTAAAGATATAACAGTATTTACTAACGGGTTAGGTCTTCCGCTTCATATTGAAGAGGAAATTAAAGAAAAACTTGTCACAGATCCTTTGTGTGAGATTCAAGGTGATGAAGTTGTCAAGAAAGTAGTTACAGAAGAAGCTGAATATGAAGTTGATGGTTTGTTTTTGGCTATTGGTACTCCTTCAGCAAACGATTTTGCTTTGAGAATTGGAGCTTTCATTGAAAACAACTACATAGTGGTTGATGAAAACTTTATGACTAATGTACCTGGCTTATTTGCTGCAGGCGATTGCATTGGCGGTTTATTGCAAGTCGTTAAAGCCGCTAGTGATGGAGCTCACGTAGCAATAGCGATTAATAAGTACTTAAAAACCATGAAATAAGACTGATTTTAGAGTCTTATTTTTTTTGCATTTCAATAATGAACATATGATAAAAAAAATTATAAAAACGCGTATATAAATGGCTAAAAATAGGCAAAAAATAAAACCATTATAATCGCTGAAATACGCGGTTATTGTTAATTTCGAAAACTGTGAAAATAAAATTAAAAAATAATAGTAAAAAACACTTGCAATTTTGAAAAAAACATCTATAATTATCTCTTGTAATTAACATAAAGAAATTAGGAGGTTGTTTAATGGAAAACAAAAAAGCTTTGATTGAGCTTAAAAATATAAGTAAAAGCTATGACGATGAGTTAGTAGTCAAAAATGTTGACTTAACAATATATGAAAATGAGTTCTTAACTTTACTTGGTCCATCCGGATGTGGAAAAACTACAATTTTAAGGATGATAGCTGGTTTTATTAAACCGGAGGAAGGAGAAATCATTATCAATGCCAAAGTTTTTAACGATTTACCTCCATATGCAAGGCCGATTCACACAGTATTTCAAAAGTATGCCTTGTTTCCGCATTTAAATGTAATTGACAATGTAGCTTTTGGTTTAAATAATCGTACTTGGAATTATTTAGAAAATTTTTACGGAAAAGCAAAAATTGAATCTGAAATTAAAGAACTTTCCAAACATAAACCAATATCTGTTAAAAAGGCAATTAAAAATCTTATATACAAAGATTCTTTACAAGCTTTAAAACTAGTGAAATTAGAGGGTTTTATAAGTAGAAAAGTTGATCAATTATCAGGAGGTCAGCAACAACGCGTTGCCTTAGCAAGAGCTTTGGTTAACAAACCGCAAATCCTGCTGCTTGATGAGCCTTTGGCAGCACTAGATTTAAAACTTAGACAAAATATGCAATATGAGTTAAAAGAAATGCAAAGGAACCTTGGAATTACCTTCTTATTCGTTACTCATGATCAAGAAGAAGCAATGACTATGAGTGATCGTATAGTCGTAATGAAAGAAGGGGTAATTCAACAACTTGGATCACCTAAAAGCATTTATAATGAACCAATAAATCGTTATGTAGCTAATTTTATTGGTGAGACTAATATAATTAAAGGCACATATATTAAAAAAGATCTTGTTAACTTTTTAGACGTAGATTTCAAGTGCATGGGTTATAAGTTTGCCGAAGGTGAAAAAGTAGATGTCGTTATCAGACCTGAAGATTTTGATGTTGTTGATTTAGAAAAAGCAAAATTAGTTGGTGAAGTTGTTTTTAGCCTATTTAAAGGCGTGCATAACGAGTATGAAGTTAAAGTAGGTATGGAAAAGTTGTTAGTACATACTTATGAAAGTTATGAAGTTGGTCAACCAATAGGTCTAACAATTGACCCTTATGAAATACATATGATGAAGGTAGACGACAGTGAACAAGGAGTTTAGAGTTTTATCAAGACCTTATATGGTCTGGTTAAGCGTTTTAGTTTTCTTCCCTATTTTGGCTATGATTTTTATTGGGTTTTCTAATTTAGATTCCTCAGTTTCAATAGGTGAGATTTCTTTATCCTTTAGCCATCTTAATATCTTGACTCAGAGTTCAACTATAATTGCTTTTAGAAACAGTTTAATCTTCGCTTTGGCAACTACTTTTATCTGTTTTATATTTGGATATTTTATTGCATATGAAATAAAACTTTCAAAATTCAAAAATAAATTCGTGCTTTTAACTTTAGTAATCTTACCCATGTGGTCAAATCTAATCCTACGTACGGAAAGTTTAGCAAACATTATGTCTGAGAATAATATTTTGAAGAGTTTGCTTGGATTCAATATTTTTGGAAATATCGCCGGAACTTGGATGGCAGTGTTGTTTGGTTTAGTATTCACTTATATGCCGTTTATGATTTTATCGGTTTATACCGCTTTAGAAAAAATCGATTTCGCTTTAGAAGAAGCTGCATTAGATTTAGGCTTAACACCGCTGAAAAAATTTTGGAAGGTAGTTTTCCCTTTATCATTAAAAGGTGTTGTGACAGGATCTATCATGGTGTTTCTACCGACTTTAGCGGGATTTGCAATTCCAAAAATTCTATCAAGAGGGCAGATTGTTTTTATCGGAAATATAATTGACAATAAGTTCATTTACACTAATTACAATCATGGCGCCTTATTAGCGGTTGTTATTCTAATATTTATCTTAGGTTCAATCCTGCTTATTACTAAGTTTGATAAGGAAGGAGAAACTCTATTATAATGGAAAAACAATATGCGTCTATTAAGGACTATGGTTATAGAGACTTTACAAAACTGAATAAGATTTATTCTATAATAAAGAAACTACTTGTTATCCTTATTGTTTTAGGACTTTATCTCTCCATAATAGTTATTGCAATTCAATCGCTTAACGAGAGCAGAAACCTTTCTTCATTCACAAGGCTGTCTTTCCAGTGGTATCTTAATATTGTTCGTGAACAGGAACTTATGAATGCAATAAAAAATACTTTTCTAGTTAGTTCAATTGCTACTGTTTTAGCAACGTTTTTAGGAACATTTTTTGCAATCGGGTTATATGCCCTAAGTAAAAAAAGTAGGGTCTTATGGATGTTGTTAAATAATGTTCCAATTCTTAATGCTGATATTGTTACTGGGTTTAGTTTAATGTTAATGTTTAGATTACTAATGGTGGTATTCCCAAATATATTTGGCTTGTTTACTTTAGTAATGGCACATTTATTCTTCACGATGCCATTTGTTATTCTTAGCGTAATGCCTAAATTAAAAGAAACAGACCCTAATTTAATGGATGCAGCACTCGATTTAGGAATTAAACCTTATAAAGCACTTATAAAGGTAGTTATTCCCGCTATTAAAGCCGGAATTTTCTCGGGAATGTTGCTTGCTCTAACAATGAGTATTGATGATTTTGTAATCAGTTACTTTAACACCGGGTCTGGATTCGATAATTTATCAATTTGGATTTATGCCGTTATCGGCAGAAGAAATCTTACACCTTCTGTATATGCATTTTCGACTTTGTTAACTTTATTTACAATGATAGGCTTACTAACATATCAATTTTTGCAAAGGCAAAAGAAAGGGAAAAATAATGAAAAAAATAGTACTAGTAGCGTTTCTTCTCAGTCTTAGTTTTGTTTTAGTCGCATGTAATTCTAAACCTAAACTTAGAATTCTAAATTGGGGAGAATATATCAATGATGAGGTAGTAGAAAAATTTGAAAAAGAATATGGAATAGACATTGTAATCAGTGTGGCTGATTCAAATGAATTATTTTATTCCAAAATTAAAAGTAAAACAACAGCCTTTGACATCGTTATTCCTTCAGATTATATGATTGAAAAGATGGTAGAAGAAAATATGTTGCTCCAGTTAGACTACAGTTTATTGCCAAACAGATCATTAGTTACATACATGGATGGAGTAAATCAAATTTTTGCATCAATGACTGAAACAACTTTTGCGCGTTCTGGACTGAATATAAATTATAATAATTACGCCGTTCCATATTTTTGGGGAACATTCGGAATTATCTATAATAACCGCGTTGAAGGACTAGAAGAAGCTTTAGAAGAACATGGATGGGCAGTTTATTTTGAACCTAACAATTATTTTTCTAGCGCCAGACGAGGAATGTATGCTGTTCCGCAATTCGCTTATGCTTCAGCAATGATGTATTTAGGAAATAATCCAAATGAATATAACAGCGCTTTATTGGCGCAAACTAAAACCGTATTACAAAACTCTAATTTTGTTGAGTGGGGCAATGATACTTTAAAAAGAAATATTGAAGCTAATAATCTAGATATGGCATTTACTTATACGGGAGACTATTTAGATAGATTGTATATTCAATTATCAGAAGGAAAAACTTTAGAAGAGGTTAGAGCAACTTTTGATATTTATATTCCTGATACAACTATGGTTTTTATTGATTCTATGGTAATCCCTAACACAGCAAAAAATATTGAAGGAGCACATCAGTTTATTAATTTCTTACTTGACCCTGAAAACGCAGCGTTAAATGCTGAAGTTGTTGGTTACGCTGTTGCTTTTGAAGAAGCTTTTGACATAATTTTAAGCTATCTAAACTCTGAAGACATAGAAATGAAAAACTGGGCTACAGCTAATAGCATTTATTACAATATGGAAATCGAAAGAACTTATTATCCTTTAACTTCTTTACAACCAAGTATTATTGATTCAATAAGCACGATGATTGACCAAGTTCGAACTGGATGATTTATATAAGCAGCCTAAATAGGTTGCTTATTTTTTTTGTTTTGGATATAATTGTTTTATTTTTTCATTTCTTCTGAGGTCCTACAAAAAAAAGAAAAAATTAGGTATAATGTAATAAATAGACAAAACTATTTAACAGGAGGAACTTATGATTAAAGCAGTAATCTTTGATTTAGACGGAGTAATAGTGAGCACAGATGAATTTCATTATCTGGCCTGGAAACAATTAGCTGATAAAGAAGGAATTGCTTTTGATAAGGTTATTAATAATCAACTTCGCGGAGTCTCTAGGTCAGAATCGCTAGAAATAATTTTAAAAAGATCTATAAAAGCATATAACGAAGATGAGAAAAAAACTATACAAGAGTTAAAAAATAAAATTTACCTCGATTTTCTTGAAAATTTAAGTCCAAAAGATTTATTACCGAATTCTTTAGAAATTATCGAATATTTAAAGGATAAAGGAATTAAAGTCGCTATTGGATCATCAAGCAGAAATACAAAAAAAATTCTTGAGCAACTTGATATCATCAATATATTTGATGCAATAGCCGACGGAAATGATATAACTAAATCGAAACCTAATCCAGAAGTTTTTTTAGTCGCTAGTCAAAAGTTAGGCATATTGCCTGATGAATGTGCAGTTGTTGAAGATGCAATGTCAGGAATTGAAGCCGCAAATGCAGCTGGTATGCTAGCGATAGCGATTAATGATGCTACAAAATCAAAATATGCAGATTACAAAATATATAATTTAGAAGATATTAAAAAAATAATTTAATTTAATCAAAGAGAGGTTCTTTATGGGAGGGTTCATAACATATATTTTTGTTTCAGTATTTACACCTGGGCCTAATAATATTTTTGCCTCTACTTCATCTGCGCGAATTGGTTTTAAAAAAACATTGAGGTTTATGTTCGGTATTTTGGTAGGGACATTTTTAGTTTTTTTAATAACAGGTTTAATAACTCTTTACTTATATACAAATATTGCAATAATTACTAAAATAATCGGAGTTCTAGGCGGTTTATTTATATTATATCTGGCGGTTAAGATGTTTATTAGCCGAAGTTCAAGTGAAAAACTCTTGATAAATAATGATAAATTGTTTTTAATGGCAGTTATTTTAAATTTTATAAATGCAAAAACAATTATTTTTGGTTTGACTGTAGCTACTTATTATCTAGAACTGAACTTTAGTCCCAATTATCTGATTTTGTTTACTTTGCTTATGGCAATTTTATGTTTTTTAGCAGTTGTTATCTGGGGCCTTTTTGGACAGATTTTTAAACAAATACTGACTAAGTATCGCACCATTTATAATATAATAATGGCGGCTTTATTAGCTTATAGTGGTATAATAATTATTTATGAAAGCTTGTTTTGAAAAAAGATTAGAAGTTTTCGATAAGCGATTTAATAAAAATTGATTATATGTTAGAATTTAGATATAATTATTGATTATTTCAATTTTTGAAAACTAAGGAGA
>DIGF01000021.1 GCA_002419505.1 Caryophanales bacterium UBA5729 | reverse complement strand
GTCTACTAACTCTTTACTTATTCATAATAATTATCTAGCATCTCTTTATATTTTTTATATTTTGTCGGTGTGTCTTTTGAAATATGCTTGAGGATAATCACAAACTGGGCATATCTTTGGCGCTCTTTTGCCAAAATGCAGATGACCACAATTAGTGCAAATCCAAACTTCTGATTCTTCGTTTGACATAAAGGTTAAATCACTTTTTAGTCGGTCTAGCAATGATTGATATCTTTCTTCATGTCGTTTTTCAATTTCAGCTACTTTTTCAAATAAAAAGGCGATTTTATTAAATCCTTCTTCTTTAGCCGTTTCAGCAAAACCTTTATACATGTCAGTCCACTCATAATGCTCTCCGTCAACACCGTCTTGCAAATTAACATCCGTAGTAGGAATTCCACCATCATGTAACAATTTAAACCAAATTTTACCATGTTCTCTTTCGTTTATAGCTGTTTCTTCAAAAAATTCAGCGATTTCAACATAACCTTCTTCTCTAGCTTTGTCAGCGTAGAATGTGTACTTGTTTCTAGCCATTGATTCTCCAGCAAAGGCTTCAAGTAGATTTTTCTCTGTTTTACTACCTTTTAAATTCATAATTTTTCCTCCATTAATCTCCAAATGTTATTCCAATATCTTTAGCTGAATTAACTAAATCACCATGAGGGTTGACAATTCTAGTTCCCCCAGTACTTGTTTGACCCGTTCTACCAGCTCCGACAACTTCTTCAATTCTCACAGAATCCATTCGATCGTTTTGAATGATAACCATTCTTCCAAATTCATTTCTTGAAATCATGTCAACGGCGTATGACCCGTACTTAGTTCCTAAAACTCGGTCAAAAGTATTTGTAACTCCGCCTCTTTGAACATATCCTAAATTGGTAACTCTGATATCTTGACCTGTTACAGGTTTAATTATTTTTTCGAGTTGTGCCGCTAAAATATCTCCAACACCACCTAATTTAACAGAGTCAGGGCTGTCTTTATCAATCGTTTTTACAGTAACATTACCATCAATTGGTTTTGCGCCTTCGCTAACACAAATAATGCTAAACTTTGAACCGCGATTATAACGTTCAAATATTGTTTGTGCAATCGAATTTATATCATAAGGAATTTCTGGGATTAAAATCACATCAGCTGAACCTGCAATTCCGCCTTCTAACGCTAACCAGCCGGCATTTCTGCCCATAACTTCTAAAATCATTACTCTATCGTGAGAATATGCGGTAGTGTGCAACGCATCTAAGCTTAACATGATATGATCTAATGCAGTTCTGTAACCAAAGGTAATTTCAGTAGCAGGAACATCATTATCAATAGTTTTAGGGATAGCTATCACATCCACGCCTTTTCTAGCAAAATCTCTAGCTGAAGTTAAGGTTCCGTCCCCACCAATTATAACTAAAGCATCAATGTTATTTTTCTTTAAATTTTGTACTGCAATGTCAGATACATCTTTATAAACTGTTTTTCCTTTTTCATCTACGGTTTTAAAATTAAATAGATTATCTTTATTGCTCATCTTCAAAATAGTGCCGCCTTGATGAAATATTCCAGCAACAGTTTTTAAATCTAGTTTCATATAATCGTTTGTATATAGTCCGTGATATCCACCAACATAGCCAATAACTTCATAGTTATATTTTAAAATTGCTGATTTAACTACAGCACGAATTACTGCATTTAAACCTGAACAATCTCCCCCTCCCGTTAAGAGGGCTATTTTTTTAATTTCTTTTTTCATTTTTAATCACCTTTTTCTAATAAATAAACATAATCATTTTACCAAAAATATGTCTCTCAGTCAATCTCAAATTACTGTTAATCGTTCTCTTTCAATCTTAGCTGACCACAAGCCGCATCGATGTCTGAACCCATTTCTTTTCTTAAAGTTACGTTAATTCCCCGTCTTACTAATTGTTGATAAAAGCGATTAGCACGACCCTCATCAGTTTTCTGATAATAAAATTCGCTAACTGGATTATAAGGGATTAGATTTACATAACAATTTATCCCTCTAATTAAATCGCTTAATTCATCTGCATGAGCAATTTCATCATTAACATTTTTAAGTAAAATATATTCGAAGGTCACTCGTCTTTTCGTTATTTCAAAATAATCCTTTGCCGCTTTAATTACTTCACTAAGAGGATAAGCTTTATTAATTCTCATCAACCGATCTCTTAATGAGTTGTTCGGAGCGTGTAGACTTATTGCTAAATTCGCTTTTATTTCTTCTTTGGCAAAATCATAAATTCTCGGAACTATGCCGCATGTCGAAACAGTTATATGTCTAGATCCGATTTGTAAACCGTTTTTATAATTTATGATTCGCAAAAAATCCATGACGTTATCATAGTTATCAAAAGGTTCTCCAGTGCCCATTACCACTATATGAGAAACCCTTATATTCATAATGTCTTGAACACTTACTATTTGTAAGACTAACTCGCCGGGAGTTAAGTCTCTTTGTTTACTTATTAAACCCGAGGCACAGAAACTGCACCCCATAGAACATCCAGCTTGTGAGGTTACACAAAGGCTAAGACCATAGTCATGTTCCATAAGAACTGCCTCAATTACTATTCCATCAAAAAGGCGAAACAAAAATTTATTTGTTCCAGTTTTTGATGTTTGTTGGTTTACTAGATTTAAAATTCGAAATTCAAAGTTCTCCATTAAAAACTGTTTTAAATCTTTGGAGATATTTGACATTTCTTCGGGATTTTTCACTCCGATTTCATAAACCCATTTAAAAATCTGATCAGCACTATAAGCTTTAAAATTATTTTCTACTAATAAGTTTTTTAGCCTTGAGACTGTTAAGTCATAAAAAATTTTTTTCACAATTTACTCCTCTTTTTTGATACGACGATAATCGCTAGTAAATAGAATACCACACCACTGATGAAAAGATAAGCAATATGTGTAAAAACTGATATAAGGTTTTCGTTATACACAAAATTTATTCCCAAAAACAGTTTGAATTCCAAAGGCAAGTTTTCTAATGGCATTATTTCACCAATCATCAATTGCCTAAGTAAAACTCCTGAATGTGATAAAGGGAAAAATTTTATCAACGCCTGTACACCATTAGGCAGATTACCTATCGGGATATATATCCCAGTTAAAAACCCAATTAATGTTCCGATTATTGAACTCGCTGTGCCAAAAGCATTTTGACTTTTGATGAAAGACATAATAAAAAATATTAATGCCGAGCTAGAAAATACCGATAATAAAATCACACCTAAAACCTTTAGAAACACACTAAAACTAAGAAGCGTGCCTCCATCAAGATAAATATAAAGTTCACCTAAGAATAGCGTCAATAATGTCATTATCATCCCTATTACCATAGCTGCCAAAACATATGACAAAACTAATTGCCACCTTTTAATCGGCGATACCTTAAAATCCCTTATTCTTTTAAGTGCGGTGTCTTCAACCATTATTCCAAAGGCGCCATTACAAGTGGTTATAGTCGTCACTGAAACGACTCCTGCCATTATCCAACTTATCATTAGATATCTTCCGCTTTCACCGATTATTTGTTCTGTATAACCTTCCATCATCTTTCCTAAAAACATTACATAGACACCGATTATAATAATTACTCCAAGAAAAGAGAAGAATACCGATACTCGATCACGAAAATATAGTTTCAAATTTCTTTTTACTAAACTTATTATCATTCTCTTATCTCCTTACCAGTAATATTAATGAAAGCATCATCTAAAGTTCCGTTTAAAACCTGAAAAGATTCCAAGTTACCTTTTAAATCATTGATTATTTTAACGCTTTCTAAAGTGTTCTCTAATTTAATAACAAACAAATCGATTTCGAGAGAATAAGCAAGATTTTTTGTATTTAAATAATCTAGTATTTTTTTGTTGTCAAGAGGTTTAATTTTCAATAAGTCATTAGAATACTCGTCTTTTAGATATGATGGAGTTCCTTTAGCTGCAATCTCACCATTATCAATAATAACCACATAGTCAGCTTTGTCAGCTTCTTCCATGTAATGTGTGGTTAAAAAGACAGTCATTTTTTCTGCTTTTTGCAATTCTATAATAGTGTTCCAAACATTTTTTCTAGTTTGTGGATCTAATCCTGTAGTTGGTTCGTCTAAAAAAAGAATCTGTGGCGAGTGAATTAAGGCTCTTGCAATATCAGCTCTCCGTTTTTGGCCGCCAGATAAAGAGCCATATCTTCTGCTGGCTAAGTTTTCAATTCCAGTGACTTTTAAAGCTTTGTTGCTTTGCTGTTGTAAAACGTCTTTTTTTAACCTGTATACACTACCTCTAGTTTCAAGATTTTCTTTAATGGATAATAAAGGATCCAGTACGCCCTCTTGAAAAACAATGCCAATTGAATTTCTAATCAAATCTTCATTTTCCCCGAGTCTTACACCGTTTATTGTTACTTCGCCCTCGTCTTTAGAAAGCAAAGTAGACAAGATGTTGATTGTAGTCGTTTTTCCAGCACCATTTGGGCCGAGAAAGGCAAATAAACTCCCTTTTTCAACATAAAAATCAATTCCTTTTACTGCACTTACACTTCCATAACTCTTTCGAAGATTGGTTACCTCAATTATCTTTTCCATATACCCTCCGTAAAATTATCATAAAATATTATATCATGATAAGCTTTTCGGGTTAAGATATTCCTTGGAAATAATCATGATTTTACAATTAATAATAAAAAATATGAGAATTATTCTCATATTTTTAGGTTGAATATAGGTTCTTCTTGCCAACTATTCTAATTCTCGGATCCACCACCGACAATAGGATATCAGCAAACAAAGCAGTAACCATAATCGTTCCATATAGTAAAATACCAATTGCAACGACAACATTGACGTCAATATAAATATAACTAAACATATCAGTAGGTATAACAATTGAATCAATGAACAAATTTGCTAAACCTTGGATATTATAAACTGACTCAATGAAAAAACTCATGCCTAAAACAAAAACGAAAGTTGGTATAATTTCTGGTATAATTACAGTTAAAGCTTCTCTCAAAGCGTGCTTTCTAACAGCTTGATTCCTCGTTAATCCCTTGGCTCTTAATAAAATAAAATGGTCAGAAGATAAATTTTCAATAATCTCTCCTCTAATCATTTGCGCAAATTTACCTATGGGACCAATTGATAAAGCGGTAACTGGAATAATTAATCCCTCTAACTGCTTTAAAAATGGCGCGCTGTAATAAGGTTCTTGGGGTACTAACCATCCCCATTTATAGCCGACATACATAACCAAAAAGAATATTACTATAAATGACGGAATTGCATTGAAAACCATTGAAAAAGCAGAAATTATTAAATCAGCTATTTTGTTCTTTTTTACTGCGGCTACAACACCGAGAAAAATTCCGACAGGAACATAAATGAAAAGCGCAGTAAAATTATACTTTAGCGAAATTAAAAGTTTTCTACCAATCAGTTGCCAAACATCTTCTCCTCGAAAAGAAACACCAAAATCCCAGTTAGTGACAATATTAATGAAATATATTTTAAACTGTTCCCACGCAATAGGGACAGCCTTAAAAAAAGACACACTTGACCACTTCATAAGCATAGAAACACTTAGAATCATGTGAGTAAAAATTAAAACAATAATTATACTTATCAATAACAACAAAATCCTTTTTATAACATATCTAAACATTTATTACCTCGCAAAAAACATGAACTATTAACTATTCTATAAAAAAAGACAATAATAATCAATGCAAAAATTAATAAATAGCCACTTAATGGCTATTTATTTTCTTAATTGAGCAGATAATTGTTCTTCTAGACTTGAAACAATTTTTTCTAGATAATCATCTACTTCCTTGGTTTCTAAAGTTCTATCGGCGCTCATGAACTCTAAAGTTAAAGCAATAGATTTTTTGCTTCCCAAAGAAATATCTTGATAAATATCAAATATTTCCACTGCTTTTAAAGTTTTTTTTGCATTTATCTTAATTACATCAATTATTTTTTGGGCTTGAACGCCATCATCCACAAGAATCGCTATATCTCTTTTTATACTTGGATATTTTGAGATTTCTTGATAGATGGTATTATGAAAACCTTTGGATTTATAGATATTGTCAGTTTCAAATTCACAGACATAGATATCTTTAACTCCGATTTCATGTTCTTCTTCTGGATGTAATTTACCGATGAATCCACAAACCTTCCCCTGAATAACTATCTCTGCACTTATTCCGGGATGGAGATTTACAATATTAACGCTAGGAATACCGAAAGCATAATTTTTGATATTTAATTGTTCGAATAACGCCTCAACTAATCCTTTTATATAGTAGAAATCAATCTGGCCTTCGTCTTTCTGCCAAGTTGACTTATCTGCACTACCATTTAGTAAAATTGCAATTTTTTCAGTCTCAGTATCTTTAAAGTAAGTATTACCAATTTCAAAAATCTGAACATCCTCAATTTTTCTTGATTTGTTATAACTTAATACCGAAGTCAATGAAGGCAGTAATGAATGTCTTAAGCACTCTCTTTCTTGAGTTAAAGGATTCATTATTTTAATGATTTCGGTTGCTTTCAAATCAAATTTGCATGCATTTTCTTCGTTAACCAATGAATATGTTTTTGTCTCATTGAGACCGCGATTTACTAAGAAACTTCTAATTGAACGTTTAGTTTTTTGTCTATCGCTCAAGCCTCCTTGAGTTGGTGTTTCAGGAATGCTTAAAGGAATCTTGTCATACCCGTTAATTCGAACTATTTCTTCAACTAGATCTTGGTAACTTTCCATTGGTCTTCGATTAGGTATTTTAACTCTAAATTCACCGCTTTTATTTTTAAATGAGAACCTTAATCTTGTTAAAATATTTTCAACAGTTTCTTCATCAAACGTATACCCTACAATAGAATTCAATTTTTCCAAACTTAAACTGATAATTTTATCTTTAGTATTTGCAGTATTATAGAATGAAGGCCTGCCAATAACAATCGCATTTGCATATTGTATTAAAAGTTCACAAGCCCTGTTTAATGCCTCAAGAGTTTTACTAGCATCGATGCCTTTTTCAAATCTAGAAGACGATTCGCTTTTCAAATTTAATCGATTGGCGGTTCTTCTTACTTTCACAGGATTAAAGACTGCACTCTCCAGTAAAATTCGACTCGATTTTTCATCAATTTCCGTTTCTAAACCCCCCATAACTCCTGCTAAAGCTATTGGTTTAGTTCCGTCTGTTATCACAACATCACCTGCTAAAAGGCTTCTTTCTTCGCCATCAAGGGTTACGATTTTTTCTCCAGTTTTTGCTTCCCTAACGATTATTCTATCACTAGAAATTTTATCATAATCAAAAGCATGTAATGGTTGACCATACTCTAACATTACATAATTAGTAACGTCAACAACATTGTTGATAGGTCTAATCCCCGCAGAAATCAATCTAGATTTAAGCCAAAACGGACTATCTTTTACTTTTATGTTTTCTACAACTTGTCCGTAATAAGTAGAGCTATCACGGGTTGTAGTATAGATATTTACTGGGTTTTCTACTCCTTCACGAATAACTCTTACATCAGGTATATTCAAATCCCAATCTAACATACAAGCCGTATCATAAGCTACTCCTCGTATTGATAACAAATCTGAACGATTGGCAGTTAAATCTAATTCAAGCACATAATCGTCTAAACCTAAATACTTCAATGGGTCTTCACCGACTTGAGCATCATCTGGCAAAACGTAAATACCTTTTTCTTTTACATCAAACTCTTGAACATCCAGTTCAGCCAGCGAACAAATCATCCCGTTAGATTCAATTCCTCTAATTTTTACTTTCTTGATTTTAAAATCGCCAGGTAAAACAACTCCAGTTTTAGCCACAATGACTTTTTGCCCTTGAGCAACGTTTGGAGCGCCGCATATAATTTGTAATAATTCATTTTTTACATCAACTTGACAGACGCTAAGTTTATCAGCATCAGGATGTTTTTCTAAAGACTTAACATGACCAATTAAAAGACCTTCAACGTCAACTAGTTTAGATAATCCCGCAACCTCTTGACTCATCAGGTTAAACTTATTTACAAGTTCTAATTTATCTATTTGTTGATTAAAATATTCATTTAACCAATTTATCGAAATTTTCATAAATACCTCCTAAAACTGAGAATTGAATCTTAAATCATTTGTATATAACAACCTTATATCATCAATTCCATATTTTAACATTGCAATTCTCTCAATTCCCATTCCTAGGGCAAAACCTTGAAATTTTCTAGAATCATATCCACAAGCTTCAAGTACATTATTATTTACCATACCTGCTCCAAGAATTTCTATCCAACCCGAATTCTTGCACATAGAACAACCGGTACCATTACATTTAAAACAACTCACATCTACTTCTACTGAAGGCTCAGTAAAAGGAAAATAAGATGGCCTTAAGCGGATTTCACGATTCTCTCCAAAAAGTTTTTTAGCTACTAGAAGCAGAGTGCCTTTTAAGTCTGCTAATATCGTTTTTTCATCGACAACTAAAGCTTCAATTTGCATAAATTGATGAGAATGAGTTTGATCATCATCATCTTTGCGATAGACAACGCCTGGACAAATGATTTTTAAAGGCAATTGTTGGGCGTTTTCTAAAAGACTTCTTACCTGAACCGGAGAAGTGTGAGTTCTTAACAATAAATCTTCAGTTATGTAAAAAGAATCTTGCATTTCTCTGGCAGGATGATCTTTTGGCAAATTCAACATTTCAAAATTATATTTATCAGTTTCAATCTCAGGCCCTTCTTTTATAACATAACCTAGACCGATGAAGATATCTTCGATTTCTTCAATTGTCTTCGTGAGAATATGTTTATGACCGATTTTAAATTGTCTTCCTGGCATAGTTATATCTATGGCTTCTGAAGCTAATCTTTGATTGATTTGTGCTTTTTCCATTATTTGCTTTTGTTTATCAATCAAATTTGATATTTCTTGTTTAGCTTCATTGATCAGCTTACCAAAAAGTGGTCTTTCGGAAGCGGGAAGATTTTTCATTTCTTGCATTAAATCGTTGAATTCACTTTTTTTACCCAAATATTTCGCTTTTATATCGAGTAATTCATTATTGGTTTTAGTCTTTTGAATTTCTGATTCCGCAGATAAAATTAATCTTTTTAGTTTGGTTTCCATTATTAATCCTCCATTAAAATAAAAAAATCGCCCGGTTAAGGGCGATTATAAATAACCGTGGTACCACCTTAGTTCCAAATTTAGTTTTGGCACTTTTAATCTTTTAACGCAAGATTTACGGAGATGATTGGTCTCACTCCAAAGCCGAATTCACTAGGATCAGTTACAACGCTTTCAGCCTAGGCGTCATTCTCTAAAAAAAGCTGATTTATCTAGTTACTACTGCTTTTTCACCGTGTTAACTATATTATAGCAAATTAATAAAATAAAGCAACCCAATCTTAGTCTCTTGAAAAAATAGCTAATAAACGCAGCATTTCAATATATATCCAAATGATTGTTACCATTAATCCCAATGACAAAATCCAACCAACTCTTTGATCAGCTCCGCTTTCAACAAAATCTTTAATCCGTTGAAAATCCCAAAGCAAGAAAAAAGCTGATAATGCTGCAGAAATAAAAACAACTACATAGTATAAACTGCCAATATTGATAAATAAAGAAATCAAACTCATTATTATAACGCTAATGAGAGCTACAACAAGAAATGAAGCAAATCTTTGATTGACTTTAATAATATTAGTAGAAAATAACAACAACATAACAGTAAAAACAATAAGTGTCGTTCCAATTGCTGCGGTTACAATGCCCTCATAATATGAAGCGAATAATAAAGAAATAATTCCTAAGATAAAACCTTCACAAACAGCGTAAAGAATCGAAAAATACGGCGCTAATCTAACTGATCTTGATCCGATTATAACTGCAATGAAAGCAATTATTGATGCTCCTATGATATGGCCATAGCCGACAGCTAAAGTATCTAAATTACTAATTGTTAAAAACGCTGAAACTACCACAATTGCTAATAAGGTTATAGTTTTAATAGCAACATTTGCGTAAGTTATTGGTTTATCGCTTACCATCGTATAACTGTTAGCCTGTTTAAACACAGGGTTTGTACTACCCATTCTCATATGCAACCTCCTAAAAATGTTAATAATTCTAAGATATTATAATCTAAATATATGAAGATTATATGAAGATTTGATTAAAAATCAAAAATAGATATTTGATTTTTATCAATCATACCTTCAAACACAGCCAATTCATCTAACTTATCAAATAAAACATTGGATAATCTCGTCCGATTTTTTATGTCTTGTTTTGAAATAAACTCTTTTTCATCGCGCGCTTCTATTATTGATTGAGCAGCTTTTTCTCCCATTGAATCAATAACTACAAATGGCAAAATCAAAGATTTCTTATCCTCAGAAATTATAAAATCCTTTACTTGGGATTTATACAGGTCAATTGGCGCAAATACAAATCCTCTTTTGACCATTTCTAAGGCTACTTCTAAAACCGTCAACAAGTCTTGTTCGCGATTACTTGCTTCTTTACCTTTACTTTTGATATCGTTAATCTTATCAATTATCGCAGTTTCTCCTCGATAGAAAACATCAACGTCAAAAGTTGTAGCTCGTTTTGAAAAATATGCTGAATAAAAATATATTGGTTTATATAGTTTGAACCAGGCAATGCGCATAGCCATTAAAACGTAAGCTGTCGCATGGGCTTTAGGGAACATATATTTTATTTTTGAACAAGACCAAATATACCATTCTGGAACATGATATTTACGCATTTCATCAGCATATTCAGCCCATTTATTAGGTTTTGATATCGCCTTGCCTTTTCGAACGAATTCCATAATCTCAAATGCTAAATTCGGATTGAGACCGTAAGATATCAAATGGACCATAATATCATCTCTACATCCAATGATATCCTTAAAATCTACTCGACCAAATTCACGATTTTTTCCTAAAACTAATGTTTGAGCATTGCCATACCAAACATCCGTACCATGAGATAATCCAGAAATTTTAACTAAATCTGCGAATGATTTTGGTTTAGATTCCGATAACATACCTCTAACAAAATTTGTACCTAATTCTGGAACTCCATATGAAGCTACATCAGACATTATGTCATCGCTTGTAAGACCTAAGACATCAGTACCAGAAAGCATTCTATAAACATCGTTATCGTCTACAGGAATGTCTTTGGGGTTGTCAAACGGAAAATCATTTGGACTTTCTTTTACTAAATCCATCAAATATCTTATAACGGTAGGATCATCATGACCCAATACGTCAAGTTTAAATAAATTGTTTTCAAATGAATGATACTCATAATGCGTTGTTTTCCAAGAAGTATCTTTAGAATCTCCCGGATATTGAATCGGTGTAACGTCATAAATACTCTTGGTATTTGGCACAACAACTATTCCGCCCGGATGTTGACCCGAACTTCTTTTTGCGCCTTCAATGCCTTTTGCCAACCTTGCTATTTCTGCATTTCTGACAAATATCGGTTCAAGTCCTTGGCGTTTGCGCTTTTGATTTAATTTGCTATAGTAATCTTTTACCATTGCAAATGAAGTCTTAGCAGCACAAGTTCCAATTGTTCCTGCTCTAAAAGCATAATTGACGCCAAATAGTTTTCGAATATATTCATGAACTTCACTTTGATAATCGCCGGAAAAGTTTAAGTCGATATCTGGAGTTTTATCTCCTTTGAAACCTAAGAAAGTTTCAAACGGAATATCATGTCCGTCACGATCCATTCTTGTATTACATATCGGACAATCAGCTTTTGGTAAATCCCAACCACAGTCGGTATTTTCAAATACTTCTGCATATTCTTTTTCAAAATCGCTAACACCGTGAGCTTGCTTTTCTTCATCAGTTTTCTTAAATGCACTAAAATGACATTTAGGGCAAACATAATGTGGGGGCAAAGGATTCACTTCGGTAATACCCATTAAAGTTGCAACGAATGAAGACCCTACTGATCCTCGAGAACCAACTAAATAACCGTCATCAAGCGATTTTTTCACTAGCAAATGAGAAATGTAATATATTGTAGAAAATTGATGTTCTATTATACTTCCCAATTCTTTTTCAACTCGGTTTTTTACAATACTAGGAAGTTGTTCGCCATACAAGTTTTTCACTTGTTCTCTAACCATGTGCTCAACTTTTGTTTTTATCGACGGCACACCTTGCTCTGCTAAAAACTCATCAGTTGGGGCATATAATTCATTAGGAATGATTGTAATCTGATCTACCATATCGCTTATCATTTGCGTATTCTTAACAACAATTTCATAAGCGATATCAGAACCTAAGAAACTGAATTCTTCCATCATTTCTTCTGTAGTCATGAAATATTGATTCGGTTTAAACTCTTTATAATACAATTCATGAAAACCGCCACCGCCAACCAAAGGCGTGTTGATCATGATTTCGCGATATTTCAAGTCGCTTGGATCAAGATGATGGACATCACCTGTAGCTACAACAGGTATGTTTAACTCTTTACCAACCTCAACTATTTTTTTAATTACTCTTTGAATAACATTTCTCCAATTCGGACTTTCTGATTCCATGAATTTAAAGTAGCTAAGCGGTTGAACCTCAAGGTAATCATAATATTTAGCTTCTTTTACCAAATCTCTTCTGGTTTTATTTAACGCAATCTCAAAGAAACTAGAGTTATAGCAACCACTTGATAATAATAAACCTGTCCGATGCTTGTCTAAATAACTTTTCAAGACCTTGGCGTCACGATCAAAATATGTTGTCAAGCCTTCTGACAAGATTTGATATAGATTTCTCAAGCCTTCTTGTTCCCTAACGACTAAATTTATATGTTTTGGATAAGGATACTTATACACTTCCTTGCGGTCGATGATCAGATTAAGATCTTGAAAGCGGGTTATGCCATCTTTTCTCAATTGTTTTATTAAATGGAGAAAGATTTCGAATAAGGCTCTCGTATCATTGATCGCACGATGATGTCCATCTAAATTTACTTTAAAATAGCGACTAACACTCTTAAGATCAAATCTAGATTTATCCGGCAACAACACTTTACTTAAAATCAAAGTGTCAATAGAAGGATTTATTTTATTATCAATTCCTAATTCGCGAAAATTATATGCTAAAAAATCGACATCAAAATCTGCATTATGCGCGACTAAAACGCAATCTTTTGAAAAATCGCGAAAATCCTTCAATACTTCTTTTAATTTCCTTTTGCCTTTCAACATCGAATTAGTAATTTTCGTATAGCTTTCGGTAAATTTCGATATTGTCATCTCTGGATCAATCAATTCCTGAAATTCACCTAAAATGGTTCCATTCTTAACTTTGATACCCGCTATTTCAATCAAAGTATCATAATTTAAAGACAATCCTGTTGTCTCAATATCAAATATAACATAAGTTAATTCTGATAAAAGTCCATTTTGTTCTCCGCGAGTAATGGTAACCTCTTCATCATTGACATAAACCATTTCCAACCCATAAATCGGTTTAATCGGTTTATCTTTAACATGCTTTTCAAAAGCAGGAAAAGCTTGAACCGATCCATGATCGCTGACACCAATGGCTTTGTGTCCATAACGAATTGCCCGATTGACATAATCTTCAATATTGTTGACACCATCTAAAGTAGACATTTTCGTATGAAGATGCAATTCTACTCGCTTATTTTCATACTGATCTTCCCTTAAATTATTTTCTATTGTTCCAATTGATTTAGCGATATTTAAGATATTTAAAGTCACTTCACCATAATAAGAATCCATTTGAGCATAGCACTTGGCTTTAACGCCCATACCTGGTTCTATTTCTTTAAAAAAATCCAAGTCGCTAGCTTTAGTATTTCTTTTATTTAGAAAAATTGAGTCAACTCCGTCAGTAACAATCATCCTTACGCTTGAGTTATTGTTGGAATCATTAATCTCATTGTCGACCACAATGCCTTCCACATAAATAATAGCTTTTCCAGAATTTTTTTCTTTGAATTCTTCTAAATCCATTTCGGTTTTTGGAATATTTGATATTTCCATAAAGTCTAAAAAGTCATCTGAGCCGTTCAAACTTTGATACTTGACTTCATTAGCATTTAGCAAAGCTCTGCTTTCCTGAACAAACAATTCGTTCGTCTTTTTTATTTGTTCTTCTATCGAATCTCGAGTTTCATCAATCTCAATACTAACTTCAATATCGAAACCTAATTTTCGCATTTGCTCTTCGATATTTACTCGATAGATTTGCGGTGAGACAGCTCCTTTCGGAACATAAACCGTGATTTTATTATCTTCAATGTCTTTTTCATATTCTTTTAAAGGAAGAACTCTTTTATCATGTTTTGCAATCAAATCAATTGCGAAATCATAATAATCAAGAATCTCACCTTCTTTATTGATAAACTTCACATAAAAATCAACTATTTTTAGTGATTTATAGATGTTGGTTAAACTCTGTAGTTTTTTAATGAAATTACGAAAATGCAAAATCGGGATTAAACGTTCAAAAACCAAATAAAAAGTCCAAGTATCTTTGACTTTATCTACTTCAACTGTTTCTATTTGGCAATATTCTTCTATTATCTTGTCTTTTAATTCTAGTCTCTCTAGTAAAGCTTTTATCGTATCCAAAATATCATCTCCAATAATGTTTTATTATAACACATTAAAACCATTTTTTTAAGGTTCAATACTCAAAAGATTAAAAAAAACAGCCTAAGCTGTTTCTTAAAATTTAGCAGTAACTTTTCCGGCTAGAATCTCTTCTAAAGCCATTCCAACAGCTTTAACGCATTTGTTATTTACTGAGGAATAGTTTTCGCTCTTTATTATTTTTGCTCGTTTAGCCGCTATATAAGCCAGCTTGTATTTTGAATCTACAACTTCTAATAAATCGTCAATTGAAGGATATCTTAAGCCTTCGTGATTAATCGGTTTATTGGCAGGTTCGTTATCTGAATCACCAAGTACTAGTTCACCAGTCTCATAATCTCCGTAATTATAACTTTGAAAGTTAAATTCTTTAGGATCATATTTAGGATTGGTTTTTTGCTCAGAATCCTTTTGATGCATTGTCTTTTTATCGTCTTGCTCATTTAAAATCTTCTCTTTATATTCTTGAAGAATCTCTTTATTTAAATCGTCTTTATTTTTAATCATTCTTTTCCCTCCAGGAGCTTATAATATTTATGAATAGACCTTTCGGTCTTGGCGTGTTCTGCTCTTATTATCGCATATATCCGGTCTGCAGCATTAAAAACCTCATCATTAACAACGATATAGTCATATTTATAAGCTAGATGAAATTCTCTTTCAGCTTTTTCAATACGTTTCTTAATAGTTTCGGTTGTATCAGTACCACGATTCTTCAGTCTTTCAATTAGATCATTTCTTGAAGGTGGCACTATAAAAATAAATACTGCTTCAGGGTTTTTTTCACGAACTTGGAGAGCACCTTCAACTTCAATTTCAACTATTACTTCTTTTCCTTTTTCCATCATAGTTTCAATATAGTCAATTGGTGTTCCGTAGTATTCCCCAACAAACTCTGCATATTCTAAAAAACCGTTTTTTCTAATTCTTTTTTCGAACTCTTCACGAGAAACAAAAAAATAGTCAACTCCGTCAATTTCACCAGCTCTAGGTTTTCTAGTTGTCATTGACACTGAGTAACAAAAATTATTATCAGGAATTCCAAAGAGAGCTTTCCTAATTGTCCCTTTGCCAACTCCGGATGGTCCACTGATTATTACCAATAAACCACGTTCGTTTAGTTTCAGAATAACCCCTCCATCCCAAAATAATGCGATATTTGTTAATCTATATCATATCATAAAAGTAATGAATAGTAAAATTATTTTTTTGTTTTTAAATGTGTTATAATTATTTTAGGTGATAAAATGAGTATTGATGGAAGATTTATTGAAAAATTAGCTAATGAATTAAATGATAACTTAAAAAATGTGAGAATTAATAAAATCTCTCAGCTTGGTAAAGCTGATTTTTTGTTTTTCTTGAGCGGAAAGTCTAATCTTTATATTTCCATGTCCACTGCTTTAGCTCGGGTTCATCTAACCAATAAAAAATATGATAACCTTAGTAATCCCGGTGGTTTTTGCATGTTTTTAAGAAAGTATATAGAAAAAGGGATTATTATTAAGATCAAATCACTTAATGCAGACCGTATCATTGAAATTGAAGTCAACAACCGCAATGAAATTGGCGATTTAACAAATTACTTTATTATTTTTGAATTATTTGGCAGATACGCAAATTTAATAATTTTAAATCAAGACCGTCATATAATCAATGCTTATAAACACATTCATCCTTTTGAAAATGATAATCGCACGATTATTAATGGTGTAAGTTATGTTTTACCAATCGACAATAAACTAAATCCGCATGAATTAGAGAAAATTAAAGAATTTTTTCAAACTGAAAACATTACGCATAAATCAATAATTGATAATATTCGCGGTGTCTCTCCTTTGTTAGCTAAATATATTGTCGATGAATCTAAATATAACACAACCTCAATGTATGAAATATATCTAGATATATACAAACAAAAAACCAACCCAACAAAAAGTGACAAATATTTTTATTATTTGGATATTTTCAAAAGTGATAAAGAGAATTTTGATACGCTTTCAGAACTTTTAGAGAATCAGTATGAAGATTTCTCAAGTTTAGATCGAGTTAAACAAATCCATAAATATTTGCACACATTCGTTAAAAATAATCTGGATAAAGATCGCAACAAACTTGAAAAATTAAGTAAGGATTTGAACGAAGCGCAAAATAATCAAATCAACCGAATCAAAGGTGATTTATTATTGCAAAATAACAATTTAATTGACAAAACAAAAACTGAAGTCAAACTCTTCAGTTACGAATTACAAGAAGATGTAACAATTGAAATTGATCGTATGTCTTGTCCGGTTGATAATGCTAATAAATACTATTCAAGATATAAAAAGCAAAAATCCGCGATTAAACACATAGAGAACCAAATTGAATTAACAAAAAAAGAAATTCTTTATTTCGATGAACTTATGAATCAGATTAACGACACTCATAACTTGAAGGATTTAGAAGAAATCCAAGAAGAATTAATCAATAATAAATACTTAAGCAAACGCAAGAGTAAACTTAAAATAAAAACACCAAATTACGATGTTTATTTCGATAGTATGGAAAATCAAATTGTCGTTGGCAAGAATAATCTTCAAAATAATTTCTTAACTCATAAGCTGGCAAAAAAAGACCAATGGTGGTTCCATGTTCAAAATCAAACAGGTTCACATGTAATAGTTATGAGCAACGAAGAATTGCAAGAAGAAACAATTAGGGCCGCGGCTAATCTAGCGGCACTTAACTCTAAAAGCAAGAATTCTTCTTCTGTACCAGTAGATTACACAAAAATTAAACATATTAAAAAAATACCCGGTGAGTTTGGTTCAAATGTCATCTACACAAACCAAAAAACCATCTATATTGATCCTGATATCTCATTATTGAAAAAAATAAGGAAAGGCTGAGCCTTCCCTTATTCAGACTGTTGACAAAGTACCTTAGAAAATAGGGTGCTTTTTGTTTTTAGGATATAAAGTATAAAAGGGTGTATGGATTTTAAAAACAAAATTAAATTAAATGGCTAAAAATAGCGGATAAGCGAGACAATTACTGAGAAAAATGGTATAATATAGATGGTGATAGAGATGATTTATAAAAAAGACGAACA
>DIGF01000018.1 GCA_002419505.1 Caryophanales bacterium UBA5729 | reverse complement strand
TGATATTCACTTTGAACCTTTACATATACTTCCTTAACACCTAAATCTTTTAAAATCAAAGTTGTCAAAATCGAATTATCAACATTCATACCTGTTGCGACAATCACAACATCATAATTGTTAATTCCGATTTCCTTTAAAGCCTCAATATCAGTAGAATCAAGACAAACGGCATTATTAACCATTTTTGCGATCTTTTCAATTTTATCGAAATTTTTATCAATTACCAGAACTTCAGCCTCAAGAGCGATTAACTCCTCAATCAAAGCCATGCCAAAGCGGCCAACTCCAATAACTGCAAAGGATTTTTTAGCCATAGTTTTCCTCGCTTTCTATACATATCTAATTATACCGCAACTTCAAGGTTTGTCAATGTTACTAGCTGTATATTTGACCTTTTTTACTATACAAAAATTATATTATAGTTTATAATACTAATAATGAGGTGACTACTATGAATGAATTTGACGATATTTTTGATCCAAAACCAGAAGATAAAGATGATTTGTTTAATACAGATAACCGGTCTAAAGATCGTTTCGCTAATGATTTATACCGACAATCTGACGAGGACAAACGCAACGCTTTTTTATTTTTGATTTATATTTTTGTTTCTTTAATAATTACCTTTGTCGGTGGTTTTATGATGAACTCTCAATACGCTTATCTTAAAGACGCTATCGAGAATGTTGAAGAAACCACCTTGCTTGAATTTACGGTTGAAGACAATATTAATCAAGACACCAATGAAATCGATATTACCTATCCGTATTTAACAAATATTACTAGTGAATTTACCAATAACTACGATAAAGAAATTCCGGTTTTCAGTGTTGTTGTTACTTTCTATGACATCACCAATGAAAGAATAGGTACGAGAGTCTTTACAAAAGAAAACTTTTTACCAGGCGAAACATTCTCGCTCGATGAACAAATTGTTTCTTCACATGAACCAATAGACATTGAGTATTCTATCGAAGTAGACGCCCCGTCAATGGTATATACTTTGATATCACTTGCTCAAGTTACCACTTTAGCACTGCTGTTTTTCGTAGTAGATAAAATTAGTTTTAAAAGGGACTGGGAAGATTTTAAAGCAAAGAGGAAAGAGCGCGTTTCAAACATTTTCACTGGTTTTTTGATAGTATATGCTTCTTTAATCGTTGCTAATATAATTCTAATGACACTAGGCACTACCGAGACTTCGCAAAACGAAATGTTGATCCAATCAATGTTTAGCGACAGCCCTCTCAATCTCTTCTTGTTATTCATGCTCTTGTGCGTTTTAACGCCAATAGTTGAAGAGGTAATCTTTAGAAAAGTCTTATATAATTTTATCGAGCCGAGATCAAATCATATCGTTGCGATAATTCTCTCAGGTGCAATTTTCGGATTAATGCATGTAATTTCTTTCGGTGACTTTGTCCAAGCAATTCCCTATGTTTTAATGGGCTTAGCCTTTGGTTTCATCTACTGGAAATCAAATAAAAATATCTATGTTGTCATCGGAGTCCATTTCCTAAACAACTTCTTGTCCTGGCTACTTTACGTTCTTGCTATCTACGGCATCTACGGTTAAAATTAATTAATATTATAAAAATCCAATTCATTTAAGAGTTGGATTTTTTTTGCAAAAAAAAGACTGAGAAAATTAACTCTCAGTCTATCGTTAAAAAAGATTAACGAACTTTTTCTTTTAATACTTTGCCAGCTTTGAAAGTAGGTGCATTTAATGCAGGAATTTGGATAGTTTCACCAGTTCTTGGATCATGTCCAGATCTAGCTTTACGTTGTTTTACTTCAAAAGTACCAAAACCAGTTAATACAACTTTTTCACCTTTTACTAATGCTTCTTGGATTGCTAACACAGTAGCGTTTAAAGCAGCTTCAGCGTCTTTTTTTGATAAATCAGAAAAATCAGCTATTCTTGCAACTAATTCAGATTTGTTCATTTCTTTTTTTCCTCCTTTTAAAGATAAACCCATTATAAAACTAAAATATCAAAAAAGCAAGGCATTTAGCGAAAAAAAACATTTTTTTTATATTTTTTATTCACGATTTCGCAAAATTATTGAAATTGGAGTGCCGAAAAAGTCAAAATTCTCCCTTAAACGGTTCTCTAAATAACGATAATATGAAAAATGCAGCGCTTTCGTATCATTAACAAAAAGCACGAAAGTTGGGCATTTTGTCTTAACTTGAGTTGAATAGTAAACTTTGATAATTTTTTGATTATGCTCTTTTGGAGGGGTTATGATAATTGCTTCTTGAATAACTTCGTTTAAGAGCGAAGTTGAGACCCTTCTCGAGTAATTTTCATAAGTCTTTTTTATTACCGGGAACAAAGTATGGATTCTCGATTTGTTTTTTGCTGATAAAAAGATGATTGGTATATAGGACAAGAATCTGAATTCATTTCTGATGTTTTTCTCCCATTCATGCATCGTATGATCATCTTTTTCAATAGCATCCCACTTATTTACAACTATCACTAAAGCTTTATTGCTTTCGATTGCGTACCCGGCAATATTCTTATCCAAAGCGATTATTCCTGTAGTTGCATCTAAGATCATTAAACAGATATCGCTGCGGTCAATCGCTTGCATAGCTCTTAGGTTTGCATACTTGTCAACATTCTCATAAATCTTTCCGCGTTTTTTCATCCCTGCAGTATCAATAACGACGTATTTATCGTTATCCATAGTAAACTCAGTATCAATTGAATCAGTAGTTGTACCCTCTATACTCGACACTATAACTCTCTCATAACCTAATAAAGCATTAGTTAAAGAAGATTTTCCAACATTAGCTCTTCCGATTACCGAAATTCTTACTACTTCATCATCGTATTCAACTATAGGTTTGCTTGGAAAATTACTGACGACTTCATCGAGCAAATCACCAATGCCAAGTCCATGAATTGAAGAAACATTCATTACCTTAGTAGCGCCTAACTCATAAAATTCATATTGGGAATTCTGATATTTCTGCGTATCTACTTTATTAACGGCAACAATAATTGGTTTGTTCGATTGGTAAAGAATTTCCATAACATCTCTGTCACTTGGCAATAAACCGGTTTTGCCATCAACGGCAAATATTATTACATCAGCTTCATTGATTGCAATTTCTGCTTGCGCCTTAATCTCAGTCAAAAAAGGTGCATCGTTTATTTCGATGCCACCTGTGTCGATTAATGTGAAATTTTTATTTAACCAAGAAGCCTGAGCATAAATTCGATCTCTGGTAATCCCTGGTTGGTCATCAGTGATGGATTTTCTTTCGCCGACAATCCGGTTAAACAAGGTAGATTTACCGACGTTCGGCCGTCCTACAATCGCAACTACTGGTAACATAATACCACCAACTTTTTATTTTTTATATTCTTCGAAAAGTTCTTTTAAACTTTGATTACCACTTACATTTTCTTTAAGTTGGCTCTCATACTCAGCACGGTTCTTCTTTTCAGATATGCTTTTCATCGAAACAATTAACTTCCATTCTTTAGGATAAAACTCTAAAACTTCAACAGAAATAATTTGTTCAAGTTTTAAAACATCCTCAACTCGGTTGATTCTTTCTCCGGAAATTTCACTGATTGGCAAGAACCCTTCAACATCTTCAACCTTAACTACAGCGCCTTTTTCCTCAATTCTACTAACTGTAGCTGAGACTAGTTCGCCTTGCTTAAGTTTTAAATCTGCCCATGGATTATATTCTAAATGTTTTTTAGATAAAGTAAATTGTTTTTTCTTCGTATCAATTGAAGTAATTTCAACTTCTAAAACATCGCCAACTTCAACAGTACCAGCTAGATTTTCTAAAGGATTCCAAGAATAATCAAAGCGATTTAATAAACCGACAACTTCTTTTTCAATCTCTAACAACATTCCATATTGCATTTTTCTAACGATCTTTGCTTCAACTTTTTGACCAACTTTATAATTTTGCAGAAATGAATCCCATGGTGTTGGTTGTAAAGCTTTTAAAGACAAACTGATTTTCTTAGCCTTAATCTTAATGATTTTCGCTTCTAATTGATCACCAACACTTACAACCTCATCCACTTTTTTAACGTGATAATGAGATAATTCAGAGATATGAATTAATCCATCAACATGATCGCTAATCTTTGCAAAAGCTCCAAAATCAGAAATTCTTTCAATTCTAACTTTAATGACATCATCAACTTTTAAATTTTCTATTTCTTGCTTTTCAGCTTCTTTTAAGCCTTCGTATACTAATTGTTTGCGATTAACAACAATTTTATCGCGATTTCTATCTTTTGTAACTTCGATAATTCTTGCTTTAATAGTTTTGTTAACCAAAGCTTCTTTATTGCCATTTTCTTCTTGAACGAAAATTAATGAATCAGGTAAAAACGCTTCGATACCATGATAATCTAAAACTAAACCGCCTCTTACGCCTTTTTTAACGTAGAAATCATAATCTTTGTTTACTTCTAAATCATTTCTAATTTCCAAATTCTTTTCTTGTTTAAGGATGTCAATACGTGATAATAATAACGAATCGGACTCATCCCCTTTTTTAAATTGAGTGACTTTAACCTTTATCTTGTCACCTTCTTTAAGAATATCTTCAGCACTATCAATCTTGTCCAAAGATAAATGGTTTTTGTAGATTACTCCTTCACAAGCATAATTGATATCAACCAATACTTCTTCTTTATTTACCATAACTACCGTACCGGTAACAATATCTCCTACTTTAGGGGTGTACAATTTTGCATCATCATAAAAGCTCATACTATAAATCTCCTTCGTTAACTATCTCCATAAATTTTTTGTATAATAATTCTGATACCTCATTGATGTTTTTATCTGAAGTATCAATATATATCGCATCTTCTGCTTGTTTCAAAGGGTTATACTTTCTGCTTGAATCATAAGCATCACGCCTTTTTATATCATCTTCTAATTCCTTTAAATTAACTTTTGCGCCTAAGGCAATTAATTCATCATATCTTCGCTTTGCCCTTACTTCAACTGAAGCGGTCAAAAAAACCTTTAAATCGGCTTTCTTAAGAACGACAGTTCCAATATCTCTACCGTCCATTACCACATTGTTATTAGTGGCAATTTCTTTTTGAAGTTTAACCAATTTATTGCGAACCGGTATATGAGAAGCAACTAAAGAAACATTGTCAGAAACTTCCTTTAACCGATTTAGACTTGTCATATTGACAGAATCCATGAACAGCTCGCCTTTCTTAAACTCAAAATCAGTCGAGTCAAGAAAATCAAAAGCATCAGGGTCATTAAGATTTACTTCTAAACTCAAAGCCTTATAGGTAGTGGCACGATACATAGCACCGGTGTCAATATAGACATACCCAAGCTTATTTGCTAAAGTTTTAGCGACTGTAGATTTACCTGCACCAGCAGGTCCATCAATAGCTAAAGCGTGATAAACCATAATTACCTCCTCAACCTTTAAACATTATATCATATTTTTCTAATTTAACCACTAAAAATATTCTTAAAAAGATAATTTAATAGCCATTATTAAAACCTAGTAAAGTCAATAAACTTATTTGCTAGTAATATTATTTGCAAGATTATATAAAGTTTTAATTTCATGGGGTTTTAGCGGTCGATAACCACCCTCATAAAGATCATCTAAAGTAATTGAACCATATCTAACTCGCTTTAACTTCAGAACTTCATGTCCTAAAGTTTTAAACATTAATTTTACCTGATGATATTTACCTTCAGTAATTATTATATTGAGAAAAGTATTTTCCTTTTTTTCATCATATTTAACGTTTCTAACCTTAGCTGGTTTTAACTTTTCACCATCGATAATGATACCTTTATTTAAAATCGCTGAAGACTCTTTTCTTAAAAGTCCGTTGATTTTAACATAATACTCTTTTTCGATATGAAATTTTGGATGCATCAACATATTCGCAAAATCACCATCATTAGTTAAAATCAAGACTCCTGTAGTATCATAGTCTAATCTCCCCACAGGAAATACTTGTTCTTTTACATCTAACAAATCAACTACAGCCTTTCGATCAAATTGATCATCGGTTGTAGAGATAAATCCGCTTGGTTTATATAAAACAAAATAAACGCGGTCTTCAATTTTTATTTTCTTACCGTCAACTTCAATTTCATCACTGCTAGAAGCTTTGGAACCTAATTCCTTAACCACAACACCATTGACTTTTACTCGGCCTTGAACGATTAATTCTTCAGCCTTTCTTCTTGAAGCTACACCTGATTTTTGAATCAGTTTCTGTAGTCTTTCCATTTAATCCACCTTTTTTTATAAAAAAGTGAGGATTACCTCACTTACTCTTCAAACTTAATAACATTAATTGTCATCATTACTGATTTAATTCGTCTTTTTGTAACACTTAAAATTTTAAAAACTAAAATTGCTTTTTCTTCATTTATCAATTCACTTAATTCGTCATACTCTTGATTATATCTTACTTCATATTCCACTTCTTCCCCAACTTCAGGAATATCTTGGAACATTTCAAACAACCAGCCGCCAATACTTGTCGAATCAGAAACCGGTGGCTCACCAAGATTCAAGTCTTCAAATAAATCTTCTAAATCATAATCAGCGTTAACAATATAAGTATAATCATCTTTTTTAGTGATAGTCTCAGTGATATCATCGTGTTCATCATAAATCTCGCCGACGAGCTCTTCTAAAGCGTCTTCCATAGTAACGATTCCGTCAACGCCGCCATATTCATCAACAACAATCGCTAAATGCATGTTCTTTGTTTGAAGCAACTCAATCAAAGCATCGACTTTCGTTGATGTCGGAATGAACAATGGTTCTCTGACCATTCTTCTGATATTGATGTTTTGATCCTTGATGAGTTTTGTATAGAAATCTCTTTCTGATAAAACGCCGATAATATTATCGGTATTAGTATCATAAACTGGCAAACGAGAATACTTGTTTTTAAAGAAAGTATCAGTAATCGTTTTAACATCATCGTTAACTTCAATAGCTACCATATCAACTCTAGGAGTCATAATCTCTTCTACAGTAATTTCCGATAAATCAAGAACTTTTTGCAACATATCAGCTTCTTCACCATCGATTGAGCCTTCTTCTTCCATAGTTCCAATAATTGTTTCCAAATCGGACTCAGTAACACTGATTCGATTATCAGAATCAATCTTTGAAGTAACCATGCGGTTCAACAATAAAAACGGATAAGTTATTGGCGTCATAATTTTAATCAATAAATAAATAAGCTTAGATTCACCTAAACAAATTTTTTCAGCATTGCTTTTGGCGATGCTCTTCGGTAAAATCTCACCAAAAATCAAGATGAGAATCGTCATAACACCGGTATTCATCAAAGTTATAACAGTATCTGCATTATTAAGTTGACCAAAGATTCCTGTGAACAAAATCACACTCACTGAAGCTAAGGCTATATTAGCTAAATTATTTCCAACTAAAAGCGTTGATAAAGTTCTATCAAAATTTTCCACAATCCATAAAGCTTTTTTTGAACCGGGTTTATTAAGTTCAACCAAAGTCTTCATTCTCAACCTACCCACTGATGAATAAGCTGTTTCGGTCATAGAAAAGAAAGCCGATAATAACAACAATCCTATCATTAAAATTATTAAAACAGGATTAAATGTAACGGCTTGAAACAATAGCCACGACTGACTAACTTCCAAAAAAAATCACTCCCTTTAAAAACTATTTTGCTCTTGTATCATATCTACCAGTTGCTGTAGATACAACGATTTTTTCGCCTTCATTGATAAATAAAGGCACAGATAAACGCAATCCAGTATTAGTAACAGCTTCTTTAGTAGCGTTAGAGGTTGTGTTCCCCTTTGCTCCTCCTGCTGTTTCAACTACTTCTAAAATCACTTTCTCAGGTAACTCAATTCCTAAAATTTCATTTCCATAAGTAATAATTGTAATATTCATTCCCTCTACTAGATAAACTAACTCATTTTCCAATCTGCTCTCGTGCAGTTCAATTTGCTCATAAGTTTCATTATTCATAAAAACATGCGTATCACTGTTTTTATAAAGATATTGCATCTCAGATTTTTCGATCATTGCAGTTTCAATCTTTATTCCCGAGTTGAAAGTCTTATCTATTACTGCTCCGGTTCTCAGATCTCTAAGTTTAGTTCTTACAAATGCACTACCTTTTCCAGGTTTAACATGTTGGAATTCGATAACTTGATAGATGCTATCTTCGTATTCAATTGTAATTCCGGTTTTAAAATCATTAGTTGTAATCATTATTTCACTCCTATATATTATATAACAAAAGATATTATAATACAAAATTGTTTTATTGACAATAGATTTCAACTCTACTATAATATTAATGACTTAAATAGAGGTGATAGTATGTTTTTATCAAGTATCGATTTTAGTAGTTTTATTATCCCAATCGCATTAGGTATCGCTATTGGGCTTTTGATTGCTTTTAAACGCAGTTCAGGAAACATCAAACCAATCTTTTTAGAAGCTGAAGAGTTCCGTGCAAACATGAGAAAAGGGCAATTAATCGACATCAGAACAAAAGAAGAGTTTGCCAAAGAGAAAATTAATGGGAGCCGCAATTTTCCTAATCGCGATATTTTTCAAAGCTTACATTTGCTTAGGAAAGACCAACCAGTTTTTCTATATGGAAGTAGCAGTTATGGTAAAGTAAAAAATGTCGGTAAAAAAATGATGAAAAAAGGCTTTAAACCTGTCTATATTTTAATAGGCGGTCTTAATGAATGGCCATTTCCTAAAAAGTAGTTAATAAAAAAGACAAAGAAGAAGTCAAACTTCTTCTTTTATTTTGTCAATCACTTGACCTACGGTTAAATCAAAGTTTTCTAAATCAACATCAAACCAACTAACTTCCATTTTATTTCGAAACCAAGTCAATTGCCGTTTTGCATATCTTCGAGAATTTCTTTTTACTAAATCAATCGCTTGTTCAAAAGTAATTTCTCCATCTAAATATTGAAAAAGTTCTTTATAACCAATAGCTTGAGTCGCTTGCGATTTATTTTTGCTTGTATGAAGCTTTTTAACCTCTTCTATAAGCCCTGCTTTTATCATTAAATCAACCCTTTGATCAATTCTTTGATAAAGGGTTTTTCTATCAAGATTTAAGCCAATAACCAGCGCTCTATCATAATATTGTGAAAATGATTCTTGTAAATCACTTTCTTGTTTTTCCAACGCTCTAATTACTCTTCTGCGATTTGACAAATCGGTTTTTTGAGCAATCTTTGGCGATTTTTCAATCAAGATTTTCGCTAATTGATCAGTGCTAAATTCAGCGAATTTTTCTTCAGAATCATTTAATCTTTCATTTCCTAAGAATTGATAATCATATAACACGGCGTTTAGATACAAGCCACTGCCACCAACAACAATTGGCAGTTTACCTTGAACTTTTATTTCAGCAATTTTTTCCCTAACTAATTTTTGATAATGAGCAACTGAAAAACTATCTTCAGGCTCCAAGATATCTATCAAGTGATGCTTAACACCTTGTTTTTCTTCAGTTTTAATCTTAGCGGTGCCGATATCTAACCCTCGATAAAATTGCATGGCGTCGCCATTAATAATTTCCCCATTAAAAGCTTTTGCCAAAGCAATGCTTAACTTTGTCTTCCCCACAGCTGTTGGGCCAACAATCATTAAAATATCCACTATATCACCCGATTAAACCAGTACTCTATTTGTTTAATGCTTATTTCGACGATGATTGGTCTACCGTGCGGACAAGTATGAGGTCTTTCACATTTTCTAAGTTCTTTCAATAACTCTTCGGCTTCGAGTTTAGTGATATAATGATTAGCTTTCAAAGAATGTTTACAGGCTAACAATTTCGCTAAATCATCGATAAACATTGATTTTTCAAGAGTTTTATCATCTAAAACAGCCATGATTATTGCTTCTACATAAACTTCTTCAAAGCCTTTAGGAAACCAGTTTGGAACTTCGAAAACAAGAATTTGATTATCTTCAATAGCTATTTTAATTCCTAGTTCTTGAATTATATCAAGATTTTCTTCCAAGACTATAACTACATCATTCCCTAATTCTAATTTCAAAGGAACCATCAATTCTTGAATTTGGTTATTTCTAGCATTCATTTGCTTTAAATACTTTTCATATCTAATTCTTTCCGCTGCAGCATGCTGATCCAAAAGATATAACCCAACTTCATTCTGCCAAAGCAAATAAGTTCCGCTATACTGCCCGATATATTTTAAATCTAGTATCGCTTTTTCCCCAGAGCTTTCAAAATTATCTTTATTGAAGACTGGCTTTTTGTCTAGAGTTGTTTTATCATAATCTTTTATGCTTTCTTCATAAAAAGCCATTTTCGTTTGTGTAAAATCATCTGAAGGCTTTTGATAAATATTGGTAACTTCAAGTTTTTCTAAGATAATATTTTTGATTAATTTAATAAGTTTATCTTTTTCCGAAAATTTGATTTCTTGTTTTCTTGGATGAATATTAACATCAATCAATAACGGATCTACTTCAACATAAACAATCGCAATTGGATAGCGATTCTTCGGCAATAACTGCTCATATGCATCACTGATAGCATTGACGATATCCGCATTATTAATAAGCCGGTTATTAACAACAATATTGATATAATTTTTGGATGAACGATTGACGATTGGATTCGTTGTGTATCCGTAGACATGGTAATCGCGATTTTCAGCTTCAAAATAAATTAAAGACCTTGCAACCTGGGGTCCGTATATCTGAGTAATTAGATTCGGGATAGAGTCATTACCTTGAGAGACAAAAAGCAATTTATTATCATTTGTTAACTTAAAACTGATATTGGGATTTGCTAAAGCAAAACCATTAACCAAGTTAACTATTACCGATAATTCATATTGAGGTGATTTCAAATATTTAAAACGTGCAGGCGTTGAATAAAACAACCGAGTGACTTCAATTCTCGTTCCCTGGTTAATAACTGCCGTTTTCTTTTCAATTAAGCGTCCATCTTCAAAGATAACATTAATTCCCTCTTCGCCATTAGATGTTTTTAAATCTACTCTAGCAATTGCAGCGATGGAAGGTAAAGCTTCGCCTCTAAACCCTAAAGATTGAATTCGAAATAAATCATTGATATTACTTATCTTAGAGGTTGCGTGTCTTTCAAACGCCAAAAAAGCATCACTTTCGTCCATGCCTTTACCGTTATCAGTGACGCTGATAGATTTCATGCCGCTGTCAACTAAATTAATATCTACTTTAGTTGCTTCAGCATCGATTGAATTTTCGACTAATTCTTTCACAACATTCGCTAATTTTTCAATAACCTCGCCAGCTGCGATTTTATTAGCGATATTTGCGTCTAATTTTCTAATAATACCCATAATTATTCCTTAGTTTAATCTATTTTTTTAATTTCTTCGATAATGTCATTAAGGATGTTCAATGCTTTCATCGGTGTTAACTCGAGAATATCAAGTTGCTTAATTTGATCGACGATTGATTGATACTTTTCCTCTTGTGCTGATACTTCAATTGATTCTAGATAATTAAACAAATCAATCGTTTGTGGCTTGATGATATTTTTCCCATGATTTTTTTCTAGTTCTTCTAAAATTTCAGTAGCTCTAGAAATAATACTTTTTGGCATATTTGCCAACTTAGCAACATGTACACCATAACTCTTATCTGTAGGACCAGCTTCGACTTGATGAAGAAAAACGATGTTGCCTTTTTCTTCTTTAGCCTTAACATGGATATTTGTTAAATTCGGCAATCCATCAGCTAAATAAGTTAGCTCATGATAATGGGTTGAAAATAAAATCTTACACTTGATTTTATAGTGACAATACTCAATAATCGCTTGAGCTAATGCCATGCCGTCATATGTCGCTGTTCCTCTACCGATTTCATCAAACAAAATCAAACTGTCTAAGGTAGCGTTTTTAAGCGCATAGTTTACTTCTAACATTTCTACCATAAAAGTCGATTTACCAGTAGTTAAATCATCGCTTGCCCCAATCCGAGTAAATATCTGATCAAATATTGGTAAACTAGCTTTTTCCGCTGGAACAAAACAACCGACTTGAGCCAAGATAATTATCATTGCTAACTGTCTCATATAGGTAGATTTACCGCTCATGTTCGGACCAGTAATTAATAAGATATTATTCTTCTCATCCATAAATAGTGAATTTGCTACATAAGGTTCAATCAGTAAAGCTTCGACTACCGGGTGTCGACCATTAATTATTTCAATATTTCTATTATTTACTATTTCCGGTTTGATAAACCGATTATTCATCGAAACAACAGAAAAAGCAATTATCATATCAATCATCGAAATGGTTTTTGCTAAAGATTGTAATTCAAAAGTTCTTTCTTTGACCTTTTCTCTTAATTCGACAAATATTTGATACTCTAAATCGATTATCGCATCTTCAGAACCTAAGATAATTGCTTCTTTTTCTTTAAGTTCTTGGGTGATGAAACGCTCGGAATTAGAGAGGGTTTGTTTCCGCTCATAACCGAACTCATCCTTTACTAGATCAATCTGTGATTTGGTAACTTCAATATAGTAACCAAAAACTCGGTTATAGCCAACCTTTAGTTTGCGAATATTGGTTCTTTCTCTTTCTTTTTCTACAAAACTTTCAAGCCATTTTTTTGCGTTTTTACGAATTTCTTTGATTTCATCTAATTCATTACTAAATCCGGGTTTAATAAAATTACCCTCTTTAATCGAAAGTGGTGGGTTATCGATGAGCGCATCTTCAATCTCTTTTGCTAAACTTGTAAAATCAGTAATATCACTAATCAATTCAGATGCATACGGATTATCGAGTTGAACTAACAAGTCTTTAATTAACGGAATCGCTAGTAAAGATTTCTTAAGATTAACCAAATCTTTTGCATTCGCGTTACCAAAGGAAATTCTTCCGACAATTCTCTCTAAATCATAAACTTTTTTTAAGTTCTCAATCAGCTCTTGTCTAATAATAAAATTATTATTAAAAGCTTCAGTCAAGCTGTAGCGTTTAGCTATGATAATTTTATCAATCAATGGTCTTAAAATTGATTGTTTTAAGAATCTTGATCCCATCGCAGTTTGACATTTGTCTAAAAGCCAAAACAAGGTGTTGCTAGACGACTTAGAAATAAAGGTCTCAGTCAATTCCAAGTTTCGTTTGGAGTTATTATCAATTCTTAGGTAACTTGTCGACTCAAAAACTTGAACTTTTTGTAAATGCAACAATTCCTTTTTTTGCGTTGATTCCAAATAATTTACCAATAAAGCAAAAGCGTTTAATAGATGCTTATCATAAACATCGTTAACTAAATTGCGATAGTATTTCTTTAAGTTAAGATCATCTGATATTGATAAAGTAATCTCTTGGTTTTTAAGATTAGTTCGTAAATATTTATTTTTAAAACCGGAAGATATAACAACTTCTTTAACATTTAAATTCATTATCTCGCTAAAGAGAATATTGGTATCTTTAGGGATTTTCTCTAAATAATTTTCCCCCGTAGATAAATCAGAATAGGCTAAGATATAGATGTCTGGGCTTTCATAAATCGCTACGATGTAATTATTCTCTTTTTGTCCCAAAGCTCCGTCTTCAATAATCGTTCCTGGAGTTATTAATTTAACAACTTCCCTTTTTACAATTCCTTTGGCTGTTTGGGGATCTTCAACCTGCTCAACTATCGCAACTTTAAACCGCTTTTCAATGAGTTTTTCTAAATATAGATTAACCGCGTGATAAGGCACTCCACACATCGGAACTCGCTCGTCGACTCCAGCATCTCTACCAGTCAAAACAATTTCCAACTCTTTAGAAGCAATAATTGCATCTTGGAAAAACATCTCGTAGAAGTCACCTAGTCTAAAAAAGACTATATAATCGCTATAGTCTTTTTTTATCTGTAAATATTGTTGCATCATCGGTGTATAGTCATTTACATCAAAATTCTTCAAAACACTTTACTCCTTAAAGATAAAACAAATTAATTATTAAAAAACGGTAGGTAAGTATATGCAGCCCAAGCTCCAACAGCCAAAACCAAAATAATTAATATTATAAAGATAACTCTTGTCGTTTTTCTCTTCTTGTAATATTTCTTAATAATAAGATTTATCTTTTCATCCAAAAGTTCTTTTTCTTCAGCTGACAATAAAGATGAATCAGCTAATGAAGGCGCTTTAACAAGTTCGCTAGGAACCTCAATATCATCAGTTTCTTCCATTTTTAACTCTTCTTCAACTTCTTCTTTAATCGGTTCTTCAACGGCTACTTCTTCAGGCTCAGTAATCTCGATATCTTGCAAAATCTCTTCCACAGGTTCTTGAAGAGTTTCCGTTTCTATTTCATCATGGATTTCTTCTGGGATGTTATACTCTTCAACTTCTTCAATTTCCTCGAGAATATCTTCCTCAATTTGAGCTTCATCAGATACTAAAGGAATATGATAGTCAAAGAAATCAGCTTTTGGATAATTATTATACATACCTAGAGCAAATTTTATATATTCGATCATATCAGTCTTTTTAAGATCAATAGAAATTTTAAAGCCTTTTTCTTTAGCGTAAATTTCTAACTCAAGAACTGATTTTGTTTCTAAAAGTTCAGTTTCATCTGCAGATAATTTAAATTTAGCAGTAAGGATTTCTACGAGTTTTCCTTTGTTGATTCTTCTTGGTATTTTAACCTCATATTTAGCACCCATAGCGCGTAAATCGCCAAGTGTATATGAAGCGAGCATATCATCTGTCCAATCGTCAATATCAATACCATCAAGAAACCCTGGTTGTTCATAAAATATTGAATGGGCAATTCTCATAAAATCAGAATACTTCATAACTTCAATATCAACTGTATAATTATGCTTTAACTGTTCCAGTTCAGCAAAGAAAATAGATTTGATAACTAAAGCTTCTTTATTTAAATGCAAAAGGTTTAAAAGCATTTCTTTATATTTAGCTAAATCAAAATCGAGATTGTAATCTACAATTATTTTTTCTAGCAAATAAATAGAGAAATTATCATAACCTCTTAAGCGATATTTTTGTTCATCAGTATAGGTTTCAAATAGTTTATGCTCAAATACTTCTGATCTGATAGTTTCCTTAAGCAAAAAACGATGGACATATAATGGCAATCTAACTTCATGTTTTTCAAGTAATCTAACTAGGTCCTCGATAGGTATAACGACTAAAAGTTTCGAAAAATCAAAAAACTCTTCATTAGTTTTAAATTTACTCATAGTATCACCCTTTTTTTATAAGATATTATAATCTTACTATAAATGAAAATTAATTTCAATAGAACTACTCATAAATTTAGCGATTTCCTATTATTTTTTTATTTTTATATAGTTAAACAAAAAGAGAAGTCTGTTCAACTTCTCTTTATTATTCGATAATTTGCCCATCTAAAGACCAAGTTTTAGCCTTTTCAATCACAACTTCTACGATTTCGCCGATTATTGATTCGGGACCTTTAAAATTTACTAATTTATTGTTTTCAGTATAACCGCTTAAGACATTGTTTTTAGTTTTAGAATAACCTTCAACTAAAACTTTCACTTTTTTCCCTTCAAAGCGTTTATTACCTCTCAAGTACCCATCATTAACTAAATCATTCAACGTGTAAAGTCTTTGTTTAGCGACTTCTGGTTCGACATCATTATCATATGCAGCTGCTGGAGTTCCTTTACGAGGTGAATAAATAAAGGTATAAGCGCCTTCAAATTTAGCTTTTTTAACTAAATCTAGAGTCTCTTGAAAATCATTTTCACTTTCTCCAGGAAAACCAACTATGATATCTGTGGTTAAGCTTATATTTGGGACTTTCTCGTAAATTTTATTCACTAATTCCAAGTAATTTTCTTTAGTGTATTTTCGGTTCATTTTTTTTAATATAGCATTTGAACCTGACTGCACAGGCAAGTGAATATATGGTATAACATTATCGTATTTTGCAATTACCTCAATGATTTCATCAGAAAAATCCTTCGGATGAGAGGTTGTGAATTTAATTCTTGGGATTGGTAGGCGTGCTAAATCTTCTAAAAGATTTGCAAAACTATATTTTTCATCATTAAAATCAAGGCCGTAAGAGTTGACGTTCTGCCCTAGTAGAGTAATCTCTTTGTAACCTTGTTTAAGCAGGTTATTTACTTCCTCAAAAATATATTCTTTACGACGAGATCTTTCTTTGCCTCTAGTATAAGGTACGATGCAGTAGGTGCAAAATTCGTCACAACCAAACATGATATTAACCCAGGCTTTGAAACGATTTTCTCTAACTTGAGGCAGGGCTTCAATAATATCTCCCTCTTTGGAATAAACTTCAATCAATTGTTTCTTTTCCCTGATTACATAATCTAGATATTCAATTAATTTATTTACATTATGCGTTCCAAAAATCAAATCAACATGTTGATACTTTTTCATGATTCTTTCAACTACAGCTTCTTCTTGAGGCATGCAACCGCTAACTGCAATAATCATCTCTGGATTGATTTTTTTATAACTTTTTAATCTCCCCAGTTCTCCAAACACCTTATTTTCAGCATTTTCACGAATAGCACAGGTATTGATTAAAACCAAGTCAGCTGCTTCTAAGACATTAGTTGGTATAAATCCTTGATCTTCAAGCAAACCTCTGATAACTTCAGTATCTGCTTCATTCGCTTGACAACCATGGGTTTGGATTAGATATTTTTTTCCCTTGCCGATGTTTTTAATATTTTCAAACTTTTGATAGACAATTGTCTTTGTCGCTTCTTGAGATCTTTTTCTGGCAGTATTTAAATTAGGCCGATTAATTCTTTCCATAATTACTCCTGTTATTCATAAATATTGATTCTTTCAATCTTCTTATTATACAAATCTAGTAATACAGCATTAAATTGCAATGCAGATTCATTTTGCGGTTTCACTCTTTCGGGAACACCGGAGAGAAACTTTCTAATTCCCTGTTCAACACTACCGCCAATAATCCCATATTTAGCTCCAGTCATCCCAACATCAGAAATGTATAATGTCCCTTTAGGTAAAATAATGTTATCTGCAGTAGGAACATGAGTGTGCGTCCCAACAATTGCATCTACTCTACCATCTAAATAATGAGCAAAAGCATACTTCTCCGAAGTTGCTTCTGCATGAAAATCAACAATAATATAATCAGCTTCAATTTGTCCTAACAATTCATCCATTTTTGTAAACGGGTTATCAGTGGGGTCATTCATAAAAATTCTGCCGATTAAATTAACAACAGCGATCTTTTTATCATTGTACTGAACTACGACAAATTCTTTTCCGGCAGAATTCTTACCGTAGTTAGCTGGCCTTACCACATAAGGAAGTTCTAAAACTTCGCGATGGTCAGGACGAGAAAAAGCATGATTGCCAAGGGTAAAAACATTAACTCCTTGACTTAGGTATTCCTTATATGTTTGTTCGGATAAACCATTGGTTTTCTCGATATTCTCACCATTTACGATAATGAAATTCGGCTTATATTCAGCCTTTACCTGGGAAAAATACTTATCAAAAGCTTTTTTTCCAAGTTCATTATATACATCTCCAATAAATAATATTTTCATTTATGCTCCTTTTAAAATATAAGCCTTCCTAAATGAAGGAAGGCTATAAAGTCTATTTAGCAATATCTTGTGCTCTTGTCTCACGAATAACCGTAACTTTAATAGTTCCTGGATAACTTAGTTTTTCTTCAATCTGAGTTTTAATATCTCTAGCAACTACATAAGCTCTTTGATCGTCAACCTCTGAAGGTTTAACGATAACCCGAACTTCACGACCCGCTTGAATAGCAAAAGCCGATTCAACACCTTTAACTTGAGTAGAAATCTCTTCTAATTGAGTTAAACGATTAATGTAGTTTTCTAATGACTCCGATCTAGCTCCAGGTCTTGCGGCTGATAAAGCATCAGCAGCAGCTACGATAACACCAATAACTGTTGTAGCTTCAGCATCACCATGATGAGTGGAAATTGCATCAAGAACCGCTTCTGGTTCATGATATTTTCTAGCTAATTGTAAACCGATATCAACATGAGAACCTTCAACTTCATGATCAACAGCTTTACCGATGTCATGGAGTAATCCAGCACGTTTGGCAATAACTTCATTTTCACCAAGTTCTACTGCCATTTTACCAGCTAAGAAACTCGTTTCTATAGAATGTTTTAAAGCATTTTGTCCATAAGATGAACGGAAATGCAATCTACCAATTAACTTTGTTAAATCCGGATGAACTCTGCCTATTCCAGTTTCAAATACCGCTTCATCACCTTTATCGCGAATAAATTGATCAACCTCAACGCGAGTCTTGTCAACAATCTCTTCAATTCTTGCTGGATGGATTCTTCCATCCGCAATCAATGCTTCAAGTGAACGTTTAGCAATTTCTCTTCTGATTGGATCAAATCCTGATAAAACTACTGCTTCTGGAGTATCATCAATAATTAAATCAACTCCGGTCAACGCTTCTAAGGTTCTAATATTACGACCTTCGCGGCCAATGATACGACCTTTCATTTCATCGTTTGGTAAGGTTACAACACTGACTGTTGTTTCTGCAGTAACGTCTTGTGCAAGTTTTTGAATTGCACCGGTAATAATTTCTCTTGCTCGTTTTTGAGCCTCATTTTTGGCTCTTTCCTCTTCGTCACGTAGGAAGTGATCAATCTCACCAACCATATCCTCCCTAACGCGTCCCATTATAATTTCGCGAGCTTGTTCTACAGAATACCCTGAAATTTCAAATAGTTTTTCATTTTGATCTTTGATTAAGTTTTCCAATTCTAGGTTCTTTTCATCTAAAGCGGTTTTTCTTTGATCTAAATTTTCCTCTTTACGATCTAAATTCAGTTCACGTTTGTCCAAATTAGAAGAACGTCGTTCTAACAGTTCATCTCTCTGGTGTAATTTATTCTCAAGAGTAGCTACACTAGCTTTCTTCTCTTTTAATATTTTATCGTTTTCTAAATTTAAATTGTGAATCTCTTGTTTTGCTTCTAATAATTTTTCTTTTTTAATTCTTTCCGCTTGTGATAATGCTTTGTCAATTATACTTTGTGATTTATTTTTCGCAGTTTGAAAGCCTTTTTCCACAACTGCAACTCTGATAATAAACCCTAATAGTCCACCAACAATTAAACCCACTAAACTGGAAATAATAATAATATAAATATCTTGCATTTTATTATCTCCTTTTTGATTTAATTTTTTTATATGAATTTTTTTGTTTCTAATTTAATTTTTATTACCTTTCTATTATATATTATCTTCGAGGTTTAGTCAAAAGATATTTGTTGGCGATTTTTTGTTTTTCTATGAATAAAAAAAAAGAGAAAACAAAAAATGTTTCTCTATTTCTTCATATTTGCTTTTACTAAAGCATAGATTTCTTCGTAAACTTCTGGGTTATCTTCAAGATATTTTTTAACGTTTTCTCTACCTTGTCCAACTTTACCATTTTTATATGAATACCATGCGCCACTCTTGTTTAAAATTTCCATTTCTGTCGCTAAATCTACAATCTCACCGGTCTTAGAAATTCCTCGACCAAAGACGATATCAACTTCACAAGTTTTGAATGGAGCAGCTACTTTATTCTTAACAACTTTAACCTTAGCTTTATTACCGACAATATCAATGCCTTCTTTGATTTGTTCGCCTTTTCTAATCTCTAGTCTAACAGAAGCATAAAACTTCAATGCTCGACCACCAGGAGTTGTTTCAGGGTTACCAAACATGATGCCAACCTTTTCTCTAATTTGATTAATGAAAATCGCGATACATTTGCTTTTAGACAATGCACCAGACAATTTTCTCATAGCTTGAGACATCAATCTAGCTTGCAATCCGACATGAGAATCTCCCATCTCACCTCTTATTTCCGCTTCAGGAACTAAGGCAGCAACACTGTCGATTACGACAACATCGATAGCTCCAGAACGTATTAACGCCTCAGCAATTTCTAATGCTTGTTCACCGGTATCAGGTTGAGATAAAACCAGTTGGTCGATATTCACTCCTAAATTTCTTGCATAAGCTGCATCCAAAGCATGTTCTGCATCAATAAAAGCCGCGTAACCACCAGCTCGTTGAGCTTCTGCTATCGCATGTAAAGCAAAGGTTGTTTTTCCGCTTGACTCTGGACCATAGATCTCAACTATTCTGCCTTTCGGATAACCAAATACCCCTAAGGCTTGGTCTAGTGAAAGGGATCCTGTTGAGATGGTTTCAATATCGACTATCGGAGTATCACCCAAAATCATAATTGAACCTTTGCCATATTCTTTTTCAATATTTTTTAAAGCTAAATCTAAATTCTTCTGTCTAGTCTTATCATCCATAAAAAACATATCCTCCTAGTCTGGTAAAATAATACCAAATAAATGCCTTTTTTCTTTAAATTTCTTTAAATATTATCTCGCGATTTTTCATAAAATAATCGTAAGCTGACCAAAGTGTCAATAAAACAACAATCCCGGTTAAAACAATTCCGATAATAGATATAACTTGAATGTTGAGCGGCATAATAAAGAAGTAATAGACAATGGTCAACATCGTAAAAGCCGTCTTTAACTTCCCGCTCATTTTAGCAGCAACAATCCTGCCTTCGTTAATTGCGACTAATCTAATTGAAGTAACGATTAAATCTCTAGTAATAACAATTAAAACCACCCAAAAAGGCATCCACATATAAATTCCACCGATATTATTAGTGTAATAAATATTTGACAGCAGCAACAAAGTAGTTGTTACTAATAATTTATCTGCTAAAGGGTCAATGAATTTCCCGAAAGTCGTGACGATGTTTCTTTTTCTAGCAATTTTACCGTCAAAGTAATCGGTTAATGAAGCGATGATAAAAAACAGGCCCATCAAATAAAAACCTAGGTTTTGCATGACACCATTCAATTGGGGACTAAAAATGTAAAGGATAATGATTAACGGAACTAAAAAAATCCGAACCATTGTTAATTTATTAGGTAGATTCATCTTTTACCTCACCTCTTATAGATTGACGTTATGATAAACGTCTTGAACATCATCTATCTCGTCTGTCATTGCTAGAAAATGCTTAAATCTAGCCATATCTTCATCTGTTATATCAATGTATGAATTTGGTAACCAAACCACTGAATCGCTGTAAAACTCCAGTTCTTTCCCCAATGATTTTAAGCTCTCAATTATATGATCTAAATCACTAGGTTTGCCAATCACTTCAACAACATCCCCATCGACTTCAATGCTTTCAACTTCGCAATCATTTCCCAAAAGCGCTTCAAAAGCTTCTTCTTCAGATAACCCGCTAAAGGTAATATAAGCGCAATAATTATACTGGTGAACCACTGAATTTTGAACCCCTAGATTGCCACCAGTTTTTGTAAAACAACTTCTCACCTCACCAAAGGTTCTATTTACATTATCAGTCAAACATTCAACAATTAATGTACAACCTCCTGGGCCAAAACCTTCATATCTTGTAGGAATGTAATCCTCACCAACTCCACCCTTTGATTTATCGATATTTCTTTTAATTACATCTGTTGGAACTTGATTTTGTTTCGCTCTATCTATTAAACGCTTTAAATTTAAATTGCTGTCAGGATCAGGTCCACCAGCTTTAGCAGCCATGTAGATTTCTTTGCCGAACTTAGCATATAGTTTTGATTTAACGGCAGCGGTTTTCTCCATCGCCGCTTTTCTTACCTCATGTGCTCTTCCCATATTATTCACCTACTAATTTAGTATTATCTTTATTTAACTCAACTTTCTTTAAATGATACAAATGTCCTAAAGCTCTTTTAAAAGCTGATTTAGACATATGGAAAACCTTAGAAATATCTGCAGCATCACTCTTATCGGTATAAGGCATTATTCCGCCATGGTTTTCAAGATATTCAAAGACAATATTAGCGTCCTTATCCAACATTATCTCTTTTTGTTCAATTAAAGTTCCTGAGTAATTACCTTTCTCATTTTGGGCAATAATTTTAACAGAAACCTTTTTTCCGATTCTTGCTTCTTCACGAATATTATTTTTATGAATAAAAATTTCATGTCCTGCTTCACTATAAGCTAGATATCCATTTTCAATTAGATACATTACATAAGCGTCATACTTTTCATCTTTTTCCAAAACTTCTAAATCTTCAAAAGATTCTGTCAATTCATGTCTGGTTAATACTTTGGCAAAAAGACGATTGTTTTTTTCTTGCATAGACACAAACATTTTATCATTTGCTTGCGGCCATAATCTTTTATTCTTGGGTAAATCATCAAGACTCAATAACAAGTCTTTTATCATTCCATAATACAAAAAAGCTCCATAATTAAAATTGACTGAAACAACCTCAAGTAGAGCTATTCCACCGATAATTAATGATGGGGGTTTTGTAGAAGCCGTTACTCGACCTTGATTATCATCATAAAGAAAAACATCGATTTCTTCACCGACTACATATGGTCTTTCCGCTTCTTTTTTATGCAGAAATATTTCAACTTCGCCATCGGTTAAAAGATAACTGATGTCCGCTTCTCTTTTGACTATTAATCGATTGTTCTTCCCTAATTGCATATAGTTTCTACCTCAACTCTTACTTTAGTAATTATACCAAAAAATAAGAGAGATGTCTATAAAACTCTCTCTTACTGATGATTATTTATCCATATCGCTCTTCATTTTCTTTTTCAATCAAAGGTTTTGAATTTAAATAAAACTTTCTGGTAAAATCTCTTAATGAGTAATCACAATATTCCCAGCCTTCTTCAATCGCTCTGACAATGTAATTATTGTAAAGACCTAAAACGTCTCTTTCTTCATAAGCTTGCATTGCAAAAACTAAATTATTACGTTTATCGATGATGATGTACTGTTTGTAAAGGCCGGCAGCCATCACATAATTATGCACCCAAAAATGATAACCGTAAAAAATCGGTGTTCCTGGTTCCGGTATGTGTTTTGCAGTAGCATCATCAAGGTATTCCTTAGAAACAATTTGCTTATCTTGCCATTTGCCGTCATTAAGAATTAAATGTCCAAATCTTGCCATGTCATGTAAACTTATATTTAAACCGCTACAGCCGAAAGTATAGTCATTAATACTATCCCAACTAGGTTTTTCCATATTAATTTCTCGATATAAATACTCGTTTAGGAAATCGTTTAATGACTTGCCTGTAACCTTAGTAACAATTGCTGAAAGAATGAAACTGGCAAAGTTGCTATATAAAAACGTTTTTCCAGGTTCGGAAACTAAAGGTTGGTTAAAAAAGATTTCAAACGGATTGTCTTTCGGCGTTAAATCATGAAAGAGATCTTTTTCTTGTCCTACAGTCATTGTTAAAAGGTGTTTGATCTTAAGTTGTTCGTATTCTTTTAAATATGAATCTACATCTTCTGTAAAATAGAAAAGCACAATATTTTCTAAATTAATTAATTCCATGTCAATTAAAATCCCAATAGCAACTGAAGTAAAAGATTTAGATACTGAATAGACATTACTCTTTGTATTTTGGTTAAATCCATAAGCATAAGCATCAAATACAACAGAGCCTTCGTGTAAAAGGACCATTGAGTGAATATTGAACTTTTCGTTCTCGATGCGATTGAACATATCAACAAGTAAACCTTTGTTAATATTTGCATCTTTACATGACTTTTTGTTAAAGTCTAACTTTGGAAAAATCATTACTACCTCCTAATTAAATATTATTTCTTATTAACTCTTGATAGAAGCAAATCGCTTCTACTAAACTGTTAACCTTAATTGTTTCGTTATTTCCATGGATTTTTTTAAGTTCTTCATTATCCATTCTAATTGGTGAAAACCTTAAAGCGGCGTCACTAATTTCAGAATAAAATCTACAATCTGTCCCACCTAACATAATATAAGGACTTACAATCGCATCGGGGAAAGCCTTATTGATTATCTTTTCTAAATATTTGTATCCAAGGTTATTGATATCAACAATCTTTGAAGTTTCTCTTTGATCAATAATTTCAGCTTCTACTTCATACTTTTCTGCGATTTTTTTGATAACAGCAAAACTTTCTTCAACATTCTGAATTGGATGAGTTCTTAAGTTCGCAATTACATAAGCCTCTGCGGGAATTACATTAGCTGCATCCGAGCCTTTCATCATCGTAAAGGCGATTGTAGTTGACAACAAAGCTCTTCCAAAAGGACTTAATTTAGGTAAGATCTTTGTCAGCAAGCCTTTAAAAAGCCACATATTGCCAAACAGATATTTATAGATGCCCTTCATTGAAGGCGCTGCAGTTTTGAAAATCATCTCAACTTCTTTAATCATTTTAGTTTTTAAAGGAAAATTATTTTCAATATCATTTACTAAAGCTGATAATCTTGCAATTGGTGTATTTTTAGGTGGTGTAGATGAATGTCCACCAAAAGACTTAGCTGTAAGTTTAATATCAACATAACCTTTTTCTAAAATTCCGATAACTGCCATGGGTTGAGAAACGGATGGTAGTGAATTAGATAATACCGTTCCGCCTTCATCAACAACCAAAAATGGTTTAACATTTTGCTCTCTTAACCAATCTACAGTAAGTTGTGCTCCAAAACCACTGGTTTCTTCATCAGTCGAACTTGCTAAATAAATGTCATGTTCAGGTGTGTATCCTGAAGCAATTAATTCCTCACAAGCTTGATAAAAAGCAAAGACTGTTGATTTAGTATCCAAAGTGCCTCTACCAAAAATCTCACCATCTACTATTTTACCAGAAAACGGTGGATATTTCCACTCGCTATCTACTGCTGGAACTACATCGATATGACTCATTAAAACTAGCGATTTATCAGCGCTTTTTCCCTTCCATTTAAGAATTAGAGACTCGCCTTTAAACTCTTTTATTTCCATTGAACTAAAAACCTGAGGAAATAATTCTTTCATCTTTGCTTTTAACAAGATAAATTGTTCTTTATTATCTTCATCGCTATTATAAGAAATAGTTTTAATCTTAATCATTTCACTAAACTTTAAACCGTATTCATTCGCTTTAGTAAAATCAATATCATTCGCACAAACAATTACCGGAGCTTTTAAGAACAACATTCTTACATAAGCAACTAATAAAAGTATAACTATAACTCCTAGTAAACCTAGTAATATATATAGTAAAATCATTATTTAACCTCCTAAATAAGATTTTTCTTCCACAAGATTCTTGCAAATAAAATCGCTACTATCGCTGACAAAAGAATAACAATAACGATATTGCCATAGACAAATTTTGGTGCAATTACACTGAGTATAATCACAAAAGCCATCGGTGCGATAACAAGTTTAAGATTATGTTTAAAATATTTGTAACCTAAGGCTCCAAATAAAGCAGAAACAACCCAATTGAAAGCTGGTTGTAATATCGGGGAATTTAATACTGGTCGTAAAGGAATCAACAATAAAACTCCTAAAGACATAATTACGACTGTAGTAATCGAAGAAAAACTTACTGCTACAGTTGAGATTATTTCATTTTCTTCAGTGTTAATTTCAGTACCTACTAATTCTCTAGCATTCATAACGCAAGGAATTTTTAAATTTACTAAATTTCCGGTAATAAAAGCTAAATAAGTACCGCTTGTTCCTAGAATTGGACCATAGGTTAGCAATTCAATCATCCCGCCTGGTAAAAAGATTACTGATAAAGCTACAACTGCGACAACCATTTGATTGATATTAGGTGCAACACCGGTAATAAGCGAAATTAAAGTAGGAACAGAAAACATTACCAATATACCTAATACGGTAAAAATCCTCCCGTATTTATGCATTTTAGCACGATAATCTTTCATTAGTAAATACCTCCTAATCCAAATAAAACAGCGATGCCCATCCCGAAGATCATCGATAAGGACAACTGAAAATTCTCAAGCCATTTCTGATTCTTTTTTTGAACTAGAAAATCGAAAAATGCCATAAAAACAAAAGAACTAATAAAAACAACCAAAGGTACAAAAGTTGTTCTATCTAAAACAGCACCTGTGTATGTGCCATCAACTATTTCTTTGACTTCATAATTAATCATTTTGGAAAAAGCATCACCAAAATAAGCCGCAATCAAACCGATAAAAACTGATTGGAATATTAGGTTAGAAAAAGATTTCTTATCACCGGTCTTAACCTTATCAATAACTTTTTCTTGATACTTCTTGAAAAAGAACAAAGCAAATAAACTTCCCCAAACTATCGCGATTGTCATAACAAAGGAAATAGTTACGAAATTTTGCACTGTCAAGGTAGCAACAGTAACTCCATCAGCAGCGACACTAACTGCCATAAGTTCATAATGTAATGCTCCCAAAACACTCAATCTAATCCAAGGCAAGGGAACTCCTAGAAGGCCAGCCATGGTAATTACACCAATAAAAATCCCGATTGAAGGTAAGATAGAAAAACTAATACTGGAAATTACGGTTTTTCTAATCATTTCTTTAGGCATTTCAAGTTCTTTTGAGCGAATATAGGCTTTATAAGCAAAAAATAAAGAACCACCAATAATAAAAACCGTGACTAAAGCACCAATTAGGTATAGCCACCAACTTTCTTTAATCAGCATAACATCAGAAGTTGCCATAAATCTCATCATTTAAATCCTCCTAGTATATGTTATTTTACTTTGTTTCTATTTTAAAAACAATATCATAGGTCAAAAAGTAAAAAATTACAGGATTACCCTGTAATTATTTGCTTCTCATCGTTAATTTTTGGATTGCTTTACGAAAGTTGAAATTAGCTGATTGTTCTAATAATCTAATTGCTTTTAGCTTATCAATTTCGACACCAACCAAGCCTTCTTCATAGACTAAAGACATCTCAAACAGCTCTTCGCCGTCACTTGGATTTTGACAGGCTTTTTCTAACCAATAAAAAGCTTTTTTCGGTTCTTTATTCTTTAATATACCATACATTTTAACCATCGATTTGGCAAAACCATTTTCAGCAGCATTTTCAAACCAATAACGCGATATTTTTTCTGAAGAATCGCTGAAGTTATCTTTAGTATACATTTCGCCTAATAGATGCATTGAATACAAAGTATTGACATCTTGTTTAAGCGGGCTGTTAATGTAGTCAATTAACAAAGACTTGATATATTGATAATTTTTATCAGCCTTTTTCTTCGACATTTTTTGTTCTGAAATATCATCATAAATCATTGTAGCTAATTTATATTTAGCCCCAACATTTCCTCGAACAATTGCCTTCTCGTAACACTCTCTTGCCTTCTCATAATTTCGTTCACAACCAACACTCTTGTCGTTAAAAAGACCTAACCAATAATAGGCATTACCATTATCCATTTCACTAGCCTTTGTCATGAATTGAAGCGCTAAGCCTTCAGTGGCGTTTTTTATCTGTTTACGGTAATGTAACAAACCTAAATTTATTAATGATTCTACCTCGTTGTTTTTTGCGGCTTCAAGGTAAAAATCTTTAGCCATACTGTAATCAAGATCAACACCCTTACCTAACCGATACATATCACCTAAAGCATTTTTCGCCTTGCTGTTATCTCTATTTGCAGCAATTTCCAAATAATCTTTTGCTCTTTCTAAATCAACTTGAACACCTTGTCCATATAGGTAACAAACACCCAAACCAAAGTAGCCATCGACATCGTCAAAGCCATAGAGGTTCTTGAAATATTTAACGGCTTTTTCATAATTAATTTTCGTAGTTTCACTGCCATTGTAATAAGCAAAAGCACATCGTCTTAAGGCATCTGTATCACTTAAATTCGCAAGGATTTCATCGTAATAAAACCACATTTCTTTACGATAATAATCAGACCTCTTTTTTAAATAAGGATGTGGTTCATCATACAACTCTTTTAAGAAGTTTATCGCATTAACATTATTGTTGACGGCGGCTTTATCTAAATAGAAAAATGCAGATTCGAAATCATTTTTCATCTTCTTGGCATTAAGCAATAATTTTCCTAGTAAATACATTCCCTCAGTATTGTTGTTCTGAGCACTAAGTTCGAATAACTCAAAAGCCTTCGCTTCGTTTTTGCCGACACCAATACCATTTAAATAGTATTTTCCCAATTGGTGATAAGCTTCTACCTCGTTTAATTCCACAGCGATTTCTAAAAATTTAAAAGCTTTCTTCTTATTCTTCTTTACACCAACACCATTTAAGTACATATCTGACATCTTAATGAAGGCAAGCGGATATTTTAAATCTCCAGCTTTTTTATAATAATCAAAAGCTTGTTTATCGTCATTCTTTGCTTGAAAATATTTGCCGACATTATATAGTCCTACAGGATTATTTTGATCAGCTGCCCTTTTGTAATAAGTAAAAGCAACTTCAATATTCTTATCAACGCCATGCCCATAAAAATATTGGTCGCCTGATTGATTTAATTCTTTAGGAGTTTGCAGGTTAACCATATCAATACCCCCTAATCTCAAGCAATGCTAGTTTACAAGTTTCATCATTTAAATTAGCACCTAACTCATAAAATTTAGCGGCTTTAGCATATGAAGAATCTACACCTTCACCTAACTCATTAGCTCTTCCTAACAAATAATATAATCTAGGGTACTTAAGATCTTTATATTTTTCTAAAATCTCATAAGCTCTTTTTAAATCTTTATCTAAGAATATCCCCTCTTTAAATATTTCATACATCCTAACTATAGCGTTTAAATTTCCCTCTACAGCTGCAGCTTCTAAATATGGTAAAGCTTGTTCGACTTGCATTTTCTTAACTAATGAATTTCCAGTTTCATATACTTCTTCAGTGCTCCTTGAATCCGTCTTGCTTTTTGTGCCGATAATTCTAAAGTGATTCATCGCTTCAACTGACCCAACTAAAAGCGCTTTATTCAACCACTTATAAGCGTTGTTTAAGTCTTTTTTTAAGCCATTTCCACTAAAATAAAAAGTTCCGATTTTATACATTGAAAAAGCATTATCCAGCTTTTGTAATTCATTGTAAATTTTAATTGCATTTGGTATCGATTTTTCTACATACTTGCCATATTCATAAAAATTAGCTAATCTCAATTTTGCGTTTTGACTATTAGCAGCAGCCTGATATAGTTTAAAGGCTTGTTCGTAATTTTTAACTGTTCCTCTGCCTTCTTCATACATTCTTCCCAGCATAAAGATGCCTTCTTCAAATAACCCTTCCCAAGCACTTCTAAAATAATTAAAAGCAAGATTATCATCAACTTCAACATAATATCCGTGATAATACATCAAGCCCAAATAATACGCTGCCTCAGATGAATCTTTGGCTAATTTTTTAAATATGGAAAAAGCCTCTTTATAACCCTTAGCTAAAAAGAGAGATTTCGCTCTATCAATATTTTCTGTATTTGCCATAAGAATCCCCTCCTTTTATTAGTATATCATAGTTCTACTTTTTTCAATACTCTATCTATTAGTGAATATAAATAAATTTCAATTGGCTTATTGATTTTAGTAGTTAAAAAATTTTGATAACCTCTCAACTGATTATAATAAGCTTCATCTTCGATATTCTTCAGTTTATAATCTAAAGCGATAACATTATCTTCAGCGATTATCAGCAAGTCGATAACCCCTCGATAGATTTGATTTCCCAGGTCTTGATAAAACTCGTATTCTTTAAAAAATTGTGGTTTTTTAAGTTCTTTAAATAGATCCGTCTTCACTAATACCATCACTGCAGTTTTTAATTCAAGCGGAAAAGCTTCAATAGAATTATCTAAATCAAAAAAATCAACTGTTACTAACAAATGATGATATTCATTACCGGCATCAATAAATTCTATCACATCGTCATCGATGAATTTTGACATCGATTTAGAATATTTGATTCTTTGATAAGGTTCATGTTCAAAATCAAAACTTTTGATTTCAATATCCTGATCTGTCTTTGGTAAATCATGCTCATCATAGTCTAAATCAATAACTCTAAAAGATTCTACCATTTCTTCATTGATATTGATGTTTTTATATATTAAATGCTTAAAACTTAAAATTTTATTATTTCTTTCCTGTAATGCTTCATCATAATCAATTATCAATGATAACTGATTTATCGCTCTTGTCATAGCTACATATAACAATCTAATCTTTTCAGAAATGTTTTCCTGCTCAATTTCACTAAAATACATTTTTTGCATATAGTTTGGAAAAAAACCTTCATCATAACTTTTAGTTAAAATTCCATATGCTTTATTAAAAACAAACAAGTCTTGATTTTCCGCATTCTTAAATTGCTTATAAAGACCCATTAAATAGATGAGCGGAAATTGCAATCCTTTAGATTTATGAATCGTCATCAGCTTAACCGCATTAACTTGTTTTTTCTTTTCTGCATACTCGATATCGAAGTCATCATTTTCAATAATGGCCTCTAGATAGTCAATTAAATCCTGATAAGAAAACTGAGTGAACCCCTTAACTTTTAATAGAAAGAAATCTAACTTCTCTTCCTTTTGTCTAGGATTGTCAAGGCTAGCAATTGAACGATAAATATGAGTTTTATCATAGATTTTTTCTAAGATTAAACTCGGAGGTAAATCCCAATATTTAGTGATTATATCATTAATATCATGGTGGATTTTTTTTATGTAATCGTATCTCAATAACTTATTTAAATCTTGAATATCATCAATATCTTCAACTAGAAAGAAATTGCTTATTACCTGATCTTTGATTTGATAAACGAAAGATCTTGCGACGGAATTAAAAGCGGTTTTGAAATATTTCTTAAAATACTCTTCATGTTTAAAACAATTTATCAGCAATAAGTATTGAAAGATGAATCTAATCTCATCACTGGAAAAGAAAGGCTCTTCATCATAGATGTCGATAGGAATATTGTATTTAGATATAATCTTTGAATAGGTCTGAAATTCTTTTTTTCGGTCAACTAAAATACAGATATCTTCATATTTCAACTCTCGTTCAGTTTGAGTTTTTAAATCAAAAATAATTTCTTTGTTATTGATTCTTTCCACAATGGTTTGCGAGAAAATATGAGCTTCAACTTCTTCTTTACTTAAATCAGGATATTCACTTTTGATTTCTTCAAAATTGTAAACTTTTAACTTGAAAGCTTCTAACTTATGCAACGAATAATCTAAATTATAACCAGTTTTAAGCACTTGTTCGCCTTTGTAATCTACCCCACCTAATGCTTTGCTCATCGTTTTAGTAAAAATATCGTTGATTGAGTCTAAAAGAAAGCGATTTGTTCTGAAGTTTTCCTGTAGAAAAATTGCTTTTCCTGTGTCTTTTAATATATATTCTTCATAGATACGCATAAAATTCTTGGGGTTAGCGTCACGGAAACGATATATCGATTGTTTTACGTCTCCAACCATAAATACATTATTATTAGCTATCAAACTGATAAATTCATCTTGCAAATCATTGGTGTCTTGATATTCATCAATTAAAATCTCATGAGTTTTTTCTTTAAATTTAGTTTTCACATCTGGAAATTCCTTAAACAACCTAATCGCAAAAAACATTATATCCTCATAAGAATATAAATTTTCGGCATTTTTTATCTTATTAAATTCACAAAGGTATTCTTCAATGATTTCCAGCAATACTAAAACAGAAGCTTTTGTAGTTTGGAAATTGTCTATTAATGTTTGAAAATCGACAATATACAACTCATTAAATTCTTTTCTGATACTTTTAATATGATCAACTATTTCTGGAACTGATAATTCTTTATTCTTTGGTTTACGGGGAAAATCAATATCAGATATTTTGTTAATAAAACTATCATAGTCTGCAAAACTAATAAGATTTTGAGTGATTTCTGCTATCGTCAACAAGTAGTCTTGCCAATTAGATTCATATAGATTGATATTATTCATATAGAGATCTTTAAACTCGAGATATTTTGACTTTAGCTCGTTTATAAGCTCATCTAAATACATCTTTGCTTTTTCATTTAAGAAATCTATATTTAAATATTTTTCTTCATAAACAGCCAATACTTCTAAATAATTAGGTAGTTTTCTAAAAGCTTCACCAACCTTGTAAACCGCTTCATTTAGCCAATTATCACTTTTATTGAAATACCGCTTAAAGAACTGACTAAAATCAGTTTCATTTCTAATGAAATATTCTCTTAAGACTTTTTCAATCATTTCTTGTTTCTTGATTTTAATTAAAACCGGATCATTGATTTGAATATTCTTTTCCAAGCCCAACAAGTAATGATATTCAGTGACCAATCTTAAGGTGAAGGCATCAAAAGTCGAGATAATCGCATTATCGACTTTTGTGATTTGCTCAGTCAAACCTAAGTTTTCAAGCTCGTTGATAATCCTTTTTTTCATTTCTTCAGCTGCAGCTTTTGTGAAAGTTAACACTACTAACTTATCAATATCAATTCCGTTTTTTAGTTTATTAATAACTCTTTCTTTTAAAACTCCCGTTTTTCCAGACCCTGCACTAGCACTAACTAAGATATTTTTTCCTTCATAACTAATCGCTTCTAACTGATTTTTAGTATATGCCATCTTACTCACCACCTAGAAGTTTATTTTTCGAATAGCAAATGGAACTGTAATTACAATACTCGCAAGAAATTGAGTTATTAGTTCTTTGTGATTTATCAGTAAGAATTGGCTTTATCGAAAAGTCACCCAATAGTATCTTTTGCGAAACTTGATTTGTAATCTGCTCCATCTTGAAAATTTGTTTGGTTAATTCAATTTCAGAAATAATATTATTAGGGCTATCTCTCAAACTGCCATCTTTTTTTAATTTCACACCTTGAATTTGCGAAAAGCTCGGATCGATTCTTTCAACTATAGCAACTAAATCAATGACCATACCCTTAAGCTTATAATTTGCACTTACATTCTTTTCTTCTTTTGCTAATGAGGTTTTTTGATAAAGCATTCCAGCTGGCTTTAAATCTAAATGTGCTTTCTGATAACTCATTAAATAAAAAGGTAACTGTAAACGATACTCCTTATTTAAATCATCTCTTTTATAATCTTTATCACTGTACTTATAATCTATGATTAAGAAATATTTCGTCTTTTCATCAATCATCACCTTATCAATAACGCCACTAAGATAGAAATCGTCATTAAACTTCTGATAGATTTTTTCTTCAGATAGTACGGTTTTAAATTCGCTGTTCTCTTCAAACTCTTTAACGATATTAGTTATAACAGCGACATTTTCGATAATAATCTCTTTAAAGATTTCAAACTTGTATTCTTCACTCTTCGGAAAACTATACATCTTGAATACTTCTTCTAGATCAAATTTTTCCTGTTTAAGCTTTAATTCTAAAGCTTTATGGATTACATTACCGATAAAGGTATAGATGTTCTCTTCAAAGTTATCCAATCTTAATAAGTAATTTAAATAATATTTAAAAGGACAAAGATTAAACGCTTCCAATTTATAGGCAGTAAGTGTCCTGTTTTTTGTTAAAAGTTTTGATAAAACCTCTTTATCGATACCAGTAAAATAAGGAACGAATCTTTTATAGTTTGTTTTATAAATATTATTAAGTTTAATTAAATCTTCGCTCAATAAATTATAGTTAAAATAATCATACCTTTTTTTAGCATAATCTAAATATAACATATCATCTAAATAACTAATATCACCGGTCTTATTTTCGTAATCTTTTACTACAATAGTTCTTTCTAGCCTAAGTCTTGATGGTCTTGTTTCATCGATAATTTCCAGAGGATAACCAAGGATTAAATTGTCAATTTGATTTAGGATATTCGCGGTCATCTTCGTTTGATTCATATTTAGTTCATAAGACGTAGGATATCTAATCAATTTAACTTCTTCATCGCTCAAGTAATCATTGTCCAAATACTTCTTCGGAAAATAATCATCGTAGTAATTCATTAATATATAATACTCATCATTTCTAAAAACATTGTTCTGAAAAGCGATGATGTTGATTGCTTTTTGATAAGTAAGTTCGTTGAAGGAAAGTTTTTTAATTTCGTATATAAAAGTTTCAATATCTTTTTTTACAAGCGAACTTTCATAAGCGTTAAAAGCTCTTATAATTTTATTTACTATATCATTGTTTTCACAAGACAACAGATAATTCTTTGCTTCATCATAGCCAAAACTATTCAATATTTTTAATAAATCAAGCATAATTGGATAAGTTAAAAGACTCTTATTTTTGTTAATGTTATAAGGAATTTTAGCGTCTTTAAATAATTTTGTCAGATTTAAATCATCCTCATCATTAGAATTCAAAATATTAATTTGATCAATATTTACGCCTTTTTCCAACAATCCACAAACTTGATCAAAAACAAAATATACTTGTTCTTTAGGATTTTTAGTTTGATAAAGAACTACATCTTTCTCACTAGTTTTACTGGTAAAAACTGAACTTAAATTCCCAGTTAAAAAACTCGGTATTAAATGTTCATTAACTGAGTAAATATTAGGATAAGTTTTCTTTCGTTCGATAAAAATATTTGAATTGATTAAGGCTTGTTTTATTTGCTGTAAATTTATAATCTTTTCATTTTTATAATTTTTATCTAAATCGATATAATCAAAGTATTTTTTAAATCTTTCACTGAGATACGGTTTGATTTTAAACTCATTATTAAGATAAAATGGGTAAAGATTATTGATTCTTGAAAAAGATTGTGCAGTGTCAAAAAAAGCCAAATCTAAAAAAATCGAATTATCGCTTAAATAACTCAATATTTTTAGTTTGTCTTGGTTAGTCGCAACTAAAATTGATCCGTTTTTAATGTTTCTTATAAGTTCCATTTAGACCTCTTTTAAATAATTATAACATAAGAAACAGTCTGCTTTATAACCTAAGTTGAAATTTTTCATAAAGGCAAGTGATAAATATGAGTTTTATCGTTCAATATAAAAAAAACTCCTGAAAAATCAGGAGTTTTTACAATTTATTGTTATTCAATTGCAATGTATTTCTTTTCTTTCACGTTAGTTCCTTCTTTTGGCACAAAAACCTTCAACGTTCCTTTATCATATTCAGCTTTGATATCTTTTTCAGCAATTTCTTCACCTACAAAAAAACTTCTAGCGCATGAACCAAGGAATCTTTCGCGTTTTACATAATGCACGTCTTTTCTTTCTTCTTCCTTTTCTTTTTTAGCTTCGATTGTTAAGTAACCATTTTCCAAAGAAATCTTAACATCTTCTTTTTCAAAACCAGGCACATCAATTTGTAATTCATAGCCTTTTTCTAATTCAAGAATATCAGTCTTCATACTTGAGTTCATGGTTCTGGTTGTTGGTTGAAAGAAATCATCGAAGAAATCATCAAAGAATGATAAAGAATTGTTTCTTTTTACTAATTTTGTCATAATAATTCCTCCTTTTATATTTTATAAATTAGCACTCTCTTGTACCGAGTGTCAATTATATTATAACACAAATATTAGCACTGTCAAGTGTTGAGTGCTATTTTTTTTAATTTTTTTTACTAAAAATAAAAAAACCGCTATTTGCGGTTCTTTACTTAATCAAAAACAGTCGTTGAGAAATACTTTTCACCAGAATCCGGAAAGATAATCACTATGTTTTTTTGTTTTAATTGTTGGTCATTTAAATACTTTAAAGCGCTAGCTAAAGCTGCTCCAGAAGAAATACCCGCAGAAATACCTTCAATTCTTGGAATAAGTTTCGTCATTTCCCACGCTGCTTCGTCACTTATTGTAATAATTTCATCGACTACCTGAAGATCCAATATCTCTGGGACGAAACCCGGACCGATACCTTGAATTTTATGGTTTCCGTTGACGCCTTTACTTATCACTGGTGCCGATTCCGGTTCAATACCAATGATTTTCGTTTTGCGTCCATGTTCTTTAAAGTACTTTCCTATCCCCGAGACAGTTCCGCCGGTACCGATAGTAATAAAGATATAATCTATCTTTCCCGATAAATCAACATCGATTTCTCTAGCAGTCATTTCATAATGGCTAAGCGGATTGTTGATGTTTTTAAATTGACTAGGTTGCACAGCTTTTTTATCGTTTGCTAGCATTTCTTTAACCTTTGCTTCTGAACCCAAAATGCCTTCCTCTTTATCTGTTAACAATACTGTAGCTCCGTAATGTCTTAGTACATCAATTCGTTCTTTTGATACGTTCTCGGGCATAACAATAATCACTTCATTGCCATAATAAGCGCCAACTAAAGCTAAACCTATGCCTGTATTTCCGCTTGAAGCTTCAACTATTTTACTATCTTTGTCCATGATTTTTTGCTCATACATATTCTTGATCATGTAAAATGCTGGTCTGGTTTTAACATTATTACCGGGATTGAAACTTTCAAGTTTAGCAAATAACTTAACATCTAGATTATATACTTTTTCAATTTTACTCAATCGTACCAACGGTGTTTTACCGATAGTTTCGAGGATATTATTATATAATGACATTTTTCTTATTCTCCCTAAGGATTAACTCAGGTTCTTTAGAAGTTACAATCATATTTTTCGGAATAGATTTAGTGATAAAAACATTGGAACCAATAACTGAATTTTCGCCAATTATCGTTTCCCCACCTAAAATTGATGCATTTGCATAGATTGTTACATTATCTTCAATGGTCGGATGTCGTTTTTTCCCTTTCAATTCTTGCCCTTTTCTAAGCGACATAGCGCCTAAGGTCACGCCTTGATATAATTTGACATTGTCTTTAATCAAAGTTGTTTCGCCGATAACAACTCCAGTACCATGATCAATAAAGAAACTTTTACCAATTACCGCTTTGGGATTAATATCGATTCCTGTTAAACGATGGGAGTACTCAGTCATCATTCTCGGAATAATCTGAACGCCAATCTTGTCTAAACAATGAGCAATCCGATAGACCATAATCGCAAATAACCCAGGATAAGACAAGATAACTTGATCATGATTGTAAGCAGCCGGATCATTGATAAAATGCGCTTTTGCATCAAGATAGACCAGTTGTCTTATTTCCGGAATCTTCTTAATGAAGTCAACACACAAGACGCATGATTTTTCCGTTAATTGTTTTGATTTTTCAGCATCAGCTAAATATAACAAAGAATACTTAATCTGTTCTTTAAGGATTTTATGAAGTTTTTTTACCACTCTTTTTGTATGGGTTTCACCCGGCAATTCACTAAGATGTTTATTAGAAAAATACCCAGGAAAAATGATTTCTTTAGTTAGTTCTATAATTTTTATTATTTCTTTTTCTTGAGGAATCTTACAAGAACAATGATCTTTTTTAATCATCACTTCTAAATACGATTCCCTAATTGCTTTAATTGGTTTATCTAGTTTCATTATTTAACACCTCATTTAAATTATATCACAGAAGCTATTTGCCGGCTTTAATATTGCAAAGAAAAATTGTGCAAAAAATTTGCACAATATTTTTTAGGTAGTTGGGTTTTCTTCTCTTAATCGATTAATGATTTTAAAAAGTTCTTTCTTAGATTTTTCTCCGATGATGCGTCCAATTTCTTGATCTTTATCATAGATAATTAAAACCGGTAGGACTTTTCCAGGATTAAGTTTTTTCACTTCGGTTTCATCATCATCAAAATCATAATCAACAATATCAAGATCTGAGTACTCTTTAAAAACTTTATCCCAAACCGAACGCATAACCAAACAACTCATGCACCACATCGCTGTTATTCTAATTATTTTCACTTTGTCTAATCTCCTTAATTGCGGTTATAAAAGCGTCAATTTCGCTCTTTGTGGTTAAATGTGATAGCGATATTCTTATTGAAGTTTCAGCTCTTTCGATTGAACCCGTCAAATACTTGATAGTCAATGAGATAGGTCTTTCAGATGCGCAAGCTGTTGATGTAGATACAAAAATATCAAAATTAGATAATTTCTGTTGCAAGTCTTGGCTTAAGATATCTAAAAAGGAGACATTAACAATTTGATTAATCGAATATGAGTTAGAATTATATTCAATCTCAGTTAAACTATGAAGTTTATTGAGTAAATAATCATGAATTTCTTTAATCGTCTTTTGTTTTTCATCAAACTCTTCATAAGAAAACTTAATAGCATTTCTCAAAGATAAGATCAGCGGTGTAGGCGGAGTACCGGCTCTTAAAGCTGAGGTTGATTTTCCGCCATGAATTAATGGGGTGATTTTTATTCCTTCGCGAATTATCAAACCACCAATCCCTTTTAATCCATAAATTTTATGAGCAGATAAGCTAGCTAAATCAACATAGTTAAAATCAGAGATAACTTTACCAATTGCCTGGGTCATATCACTATGAAACAAAGTTTCGGGATTAGCCTTTACAACTTGATAAATCTTGCTTAAATCTTGTTTAATTCCTGTTTCGGAATTTACAACACCAATGGTAACTAAAATTGTTTTATCAGTAATTAATTTCTTAAGTTCTTCTAGATTAATTAATCCAGCTTCATCACTAGAGACGACATCAATCACAAAACCTTGTTTAGCAAGGTAGTTTAAACAGTTGGTAATGCTTGAATGTTCAAAGGCTGAAGTGATGATATGGTTTCCTTTATTTTTTTTTGATAAAGCTACGCCTTTTAACGCGATGTTATTTGCTTCTGTCGCTCCGCTTGTATAAACGAAATTGTGATTATTTAATCGCAAAATCTTTTTGATATCTTCAGTCGCTTGATCTATTTGTTGAGCGGCTGCGATACCTAGCTTATGTAAAGAATTTGCATTAGCAAAAAAGAACTCATTATCTTTTAAATAAAGTTCTAAGATTTTCTTATCTACCGGAGTAGTTGCGCTGTAATCAAGATAAATCATTGTATCACTTCTTTCATTTGTTAATCGACAAAATGAATCGCTTCTTTATCCAAACCTAAAGCGGATTCATGAACGAGTTCTTGGATTGTGGGGTGAGCAAATACGGTATCTTTAATTTCGTCAGTTTTAAAGTTGTTGGTAATTGCTAAAGTGTAGGTAGCAATCAAATTTTCAGCTTCTTTACCAAAAACAGTTGCGCCAATCAGTTGCTTCGATTTAGGATCGCGAAGCAACTTGATAAATCCGGTTTCTGACTCTAAAATCAAAGCTTTTCCATTAGCTGAATAAGGAGTTTTAACCATCTCATAATCAAGGTTATTTTCCTTGGCAAAATCTTCAGTCACGCCAACATAAGCGATCGTTGGTGAGGTGAATATTACCGATGGAATTACATCGTAATTAATTTCTTTTTTATTTCCTAAGATGTTCTCCATCGCGATAATTGCTTGATGACTGGCAACATGCGCTAATTGCATAATATTAGTTACATCACCGATTGCATAAATATTATCTACATTGGTTTTCATCTTTTTATCCACTTTGATTCCTTGACGTTTATCATACGCAATATCAGTATTTTCTAACCCAAGATTATCGGTGACCGGGCCTCTGCCAACCGCTTCTAAAACATATTCAGAATCAATAAACTCTTCTAATTCTTTTTTCTTGTAATAAACTCTTAAACCCGTTTCTCTTTCTTCGATTTTTAGAACTTGCGCTGCAGTGATGATATCGATATTAACCAGTTTAGCAAACCTTATTAATCTAAGAGCAATCTCTTTATCGACACTGGGTAAAATTCTCGGTAAGAACTCAACCACATTTACTTTAACACCAAGATTTGCATAGATAAAAGCGAATTCCATGCCAATAATTCCGCCGCCGATTACGGTAAGTGATTTAGGCATAACTTTATGATTAAGCATTCTTTCCGAATCCAATACTCTCTCGTGGTTTATCCCTTCAATTGGCAAGTGTTTAGTTTTAGATCCTGTGGCAATAATGATGTCATCAGCAGTAACAATTAATTTCTCATCAATCTGAACTTCTTGATTATTTAAAAATTTAGCATAGCCCTCAATGACTTCAACCTTATATTTACTTAAGAGAAACTTGATGCCATCAACAAGTTTATCTTTGATTTGATCTTTATTATCAATAATCTTTTCTAGATTTACAGTAGGATTTTCGACATTTATACCATGTTTTTCACTATTGATGATATCTTGATATAATTCAGCTGATTTAACCAGGGCTTTGGTAGGAATACAACCTTCATTAAGACAGGTTCCGCCAATCCATCTACCGTCAACTAAAATTACTTTTTTACCTTTTTTCGCAGCGTATATCGCAGCTACATAACCGCCTGGACCAGCTCCGATGATTAATAAATCAGTTTTTCTTTTTTCGCTCATTTTATCCCTCATTTCTCAACCACAAGAAATTATAACAGTTTTTTCTTAACTTTACAACCTTATCAATGACATCTAACACTAAATATTAGCACTCTCATATTGACAGTGCTAATATCTTGTTATATAATATATAAGGAAGAAATAATTGAAGGAGGTATACCAATTATGTATCAACAACCACCGGAATATGAAAATGACAAAAATGTCCTAGAAAAATTTGGGAGAAATATTAATGAAGCGGTCAAAAAAGGTAAAATAGACCCCGTTATTGGCCGTGATGAAGAAATCAGAAGAATTATTAAAATCCTCTCTAGAAGAACAAAAAATAATCCGGTTTTAATCGGTGAACCTGGAGTGGGTAAAACCGCTATCGTCGAGGGTTTAGCCACAAGAATCGTCGAAAGAGATGTTCCAATCGGTTTAAAAGATAAAATAATCTATGAACTTGATCTTGCTGCTTTGGTAGCAGGGGCAAAATACCGCGGTGAATTTGAAGAAAGACTTAAAGCAGTATTGAATAAAGTCAAAGCTTCAGATGGTCAGATAATCATGTTTATTGATGAAATTCACATGATTGTCGGCGCAGGAAAGACTGAAGGTGCAATGGATGCTTCGAATATGTTAAAACCAATGTTAGCAAGAGGTGAGCTTCACTGCATCGGCGCAACTACTTTAAATGAATATCGCTTATACATCGAAAAAGATAATGCCTTAGAAAGAAGGCTACAAAAAGTCATAATCAATGAACCGAGCATCGAAGATTCAATTTCGATACTTAGAGGTTTAAAAGAAAAATTCGAAACTCATCATGGCGTTCATATTCATGATGAAGCAATAATTTCTGCAGTCTTATTATCAAATCGTTATATCACAGATCGCTTCTTACCTGATAAAGCAATTGATCTCATCGATGAAGCTTCTGCTTCAATCCGTTTAGAAATTGACTCAATGCCCGCTGAACTCGATGATGTGACAAGAAAGATAATGCAACTAGAAATTGAAAAGAGAGCTTTAGAGAAAGAAACAGACAGCGGTTCTAAAATGCGCCTAAAAACTTTGAAACAAGAGTTAGAGGACTTTAAGATTAAGGAAATGGAAATCAGAAAGATTTGGGAAAAAGAAAAAGCTGAATTAGAAGAGGTAAAAAATAAAAAAGCAAAACTTGATCAACTAAAACTTGAACTGCAAAACGCTTATAATAATTCCGATTATTCAAAAGCCGCTGAATTGCAGTATTCTGCCATACCTAAACTAGAAACTGAAATTAACAACTTGGCAAACGCAGCGAATCACCAACTGATTTCTGAAACCGTCAATGAAGAAAATATCGCTGAAGTGGTTTCAAAATGGACTCATATCCCCGTTTCAAAACTGATGCAAGGCGACAGGGAAAAATTGATTAATCTCGCTGATGAACTAAAAAAACGCGTAATCGGACAAGATCAAGCGATCGAACTTGTCAGTGACGCAATCATTCGCCAAAGAGCGGGAATTAAAAATGAAAACAGGCCAATCGGTTCGTTTATGTTTTTAGGTCCTACTGGTGTCGGTAAAACAGAACTAGCTAAATCCTTAGCTGAACAACTTTTCGCTAATGAGAACCAGATTGTCAGAATCGACATGAGTGAATATATGGAAAGATTTTCCGTATCGCGATTAATTGGTGCTCCCCCTGGGTATGTTGGTTATGACCAAGGCGGTCAATTAACTGAAGCTATCAGAAGAAAACCGTATTCAATCGTACTTTTTGATGAAATCGAAAAAGCTCACAGTGAAGTTTTCAATATTCTTTTACAAATACTTGATGACGGTAGATTAACTGATAATCAAGGGAGAGTTGTCGATTTCCGAAACACAATAATTATTATGACATCTAATATCGGTTCAAAATTCTTAACCGATAATGACCAAAGCGCAAAGGAAAAAGTCTTGGATCTAGTCCGTCAAAATTTTAAACCAGAATTCATCAATCGAATTGATGAAATCATAATTTTTAATGCTTTATCTAAAAATGTTCAAGTAAAAATTGTTGAAAAACTGCTTGATGAACTTAAACAAAGATTAAGTGCACAAAAATTTAATTTTAATTTCAGCGAGGAAGTTAAAGTTATGATACTCGAAAAAGCCTATGATCCTAACTACGGAGCTCGACCAATCAAACGTTACATTCAACACCATCTAGAGTCACTAATTGCTAAAAAAATAATTGACTCATCGATAAAACCGAATAATGATTATACTCTTAAGCTTAAAAATGATGAGTTTATAATTGAACAACAAAAAAAGATGTGAACATGTCACATCTTTTTAATTTCAGTTTCGATTAGTCTCTCAAGACTGTATCTTAAGGGCTGATAAACCAAAAGCACAGTTACAAAATTACTAGCTGCCATCATGATTTCAAAAGGCAAATCCATTTTCAAATATAACCAGAAAATCCCCACACCTTGCTCAATCATCCTTGCTGGCAAATAAATCCATCCGTAAACAAAACCAAATGCTATAGCTGTAATAGTTTGGATGTAAAACGGTTTGAATCTTAGTTTTCTTGAAACAAAAGCTAGTAAAAGCCACGCAGTTAACATGGGAATAAAATACAAATAATTCAATGTACCCATGTATATGTTATCTAGCAAAACATAACCAGCTATTAAAGGCATTAAAATTCGATAGGGAAAAATCGCAGCGTAAACCATTATTAATACAACAGTGAATTGGAACTGTGGAACGAGAACCAAGAGCTGTTCCTGAACAAATAATATGGCTAGAAGCATCCCCGCTAGGGTGATGCTTCTAATCGTATTTTTTCTAGTAGGTTTCAAGTTTAAAACTAAAAACCTTACCATCTTCTAGTGGCGTTGCATCTACTCCGCTCATAGCGTAATTTCCATCAATGTAGAAAGAAATATAACCATTTGTTACCGAAGTAGCATCTAAAACATCAATGCCCACTAAATATCTGCCAAAACCACCGTTATATGAACAGGTTTCATCCTTTTGTCCATTAGCATCTGCGCAATAAACTACAAAGTTTTCTCTTAATAATTCGAGTAAATTATCAGTTTCATTAAAAACGATAACTTTTGATACAGAAATATATTCTGTTTCTACTTCTGTGGTTTCTGGATCGTCTCCAGTCACAATGATTTGCACAGTGAAAGATTTGATTTCAGCTGTTGTGGATACTTGGTTCGACCCTTCTGTACTTGAGGTTGTCGTTTTTAGGTCACATGCACCAAATAACACCAACGTCAAGAATAGTAAAGAGCCCAGTACAATTCTTTTTAACGCTTTCATTTTGTTTCTCCCTTTTTTTGTATTTAATTAATTAGGTAGGTCTCCCGACTTGTCTTTTTACTCCTTATAACCTTCTCGCTTGATAGTCAAGCAATGGCAAAACTATAAGGTAAACAGATATACGGTTGCTGGCACAGCTTGAGATTTTCACTCAATTCCCTGTTATACACCTAAGTAATTAGCGATATTAAGTTTTTATATAGATTCTAGAGCTTTAACTGATTGATTGATTCCATCAATTAATCTCGCAATATGCAGACCATCACATAAACCGTGATGAATCTGAATCGATAAAGGTAATTTATAAATACTATTTTCTAAAAAATATTTTCCAAAACTGATTCTTGGAATACTGTGCGGATCGTCCTTTGAAAAAGGATGAGTTACTGAGTTAAAACTAAACCAGGGCAAAGAGGAGATAAAAACTAAATCATCTTTTCCAGGTTCATCCTCAAGATTATCACTATTCAAAGCTTTTTTTATGTTTTCTAGAACATTTTCATAAAACACATGAAAATCTTCAACATATTCGCTATAACAAAAAACATAATTATCAGTTTCATTAAGCACAGTAAACGAAGGATGAATAAAATCATGAAGAATCACAGTATCTCCTCTAACTCGATACTTAAATTCATCAATATCATTCATCGCTTTCATTAAACAATATATGAACGTCGGAAAAAACTTTAAATTTTTTGTTTTTACAATTCTTATCAATAAATCAATATCGATATTCAAATCAACAGAAAAGCAAGGATTATCATAATTCTTATAATACTCATAATACTTTTTCCTATTCCATTTTTTAATATCGACAATCTTCATATTTCTTATTCCTTAACTTCTTCTGGTTCTTTATTTCCAATTGCTTCTTTTACTTGTTTTAATCTATTTGAAAATTTAGTAATGACTTTTAATGTTAAGAAAATAGCTAAAGCAATAATCACGAAGTCAATAATGGAATTAATAAACCTACCATAAGTAAGCAATACAGCGTCTTGACTTAAAATTAAGCTTCCATCTAATGGATTAAAAGTTGCTGTTCCTCGTAAAACAACATAGAGATTTGAAAGATCGGCTTTAAACAATAAGCTAATCAATGGTGTAATAATATCAGCTACTAAACTTTTAATAATTGCATTAAAAGCAGTACCGATAACCAAACCAACTGCTAAATCTAAGGCATTACCTTTAGATATAAAATCTCTAAATTCTTTAAAAAATTTCCCCATATTAACCTCTAGTCTAGTGGGCTAAAGTTTTCTTTAGTCACTCCACATTCAGGACATACCCAATCTTCAGGAATATCTTCAAAAGCTGTTCCCGGTTCAATGCCGCCGTCTGGATCTCCTAATTCAGGATCATAAATATATCCACATACATCACAAACATATTTCATTAATAATTCCTCCTTTATATTTGTTAAATCTATTATATCAAATTTATCACTAAAATCTATATCTAAAATTAAGAAATATCATAAAAAAATCAAAGCCAACATTTTAAGTTGACTTTAAATATCAATAACTGAAACTAAAAGATTATTAACTGATGAACATTTTCATTTTTATTAAATCTGCAACAAGAAAATTAATTCGTTATAATACTTACCATCTAAATATATTTTATCGGGCATAACGCCAACTTTCTTAAAACCCATATTTTCATATAATTTAATTGCATTATCATTATCTTCCCTAACCTCAAGATAAATATTTTTAATTTCTCCGGTAATCCTTGCATAATTAATTGTATGCTCCATTAAAATAGTCCCTAAGCCCTTATTCCAATAATCTTTCAATACTGAAATGCCTAAATCAACATTATGCTTTGTTTTGGGGCTTTTATGCCCTTTAATTCCGCAATCCCCAACGATCTTATCTTTGACTTTAGCCACAAAATATTTAGTAGTTATCGATTCATTTGCTTTTCTTAAATACTCTTTTTCTTCTTCTAAAGATATACCTAATCCGTTTTTATCCATAATTAAAAAAGTTGATTCAGATCCGATCTGTTTAAAGAGCGTCAATAACTCTTCTGAATCATCTGGCGTAGCTTCCATAATATCAACTATCGTGTTATCTTTTAAAAACTTCATTATCATCACTCCTTACTTAAAATATTATAACGTAAAACTTCATTGATTTCAAACAAGAAAAAAACCAACTATTATTTTTAGTTGGTTTTATAGTTATTTAAAAGAAACTTGTTTTAATATCATCATCATCATCATCATCATCATCAATTTCAATTTCTTTATATCTTCCTTCTTCTTCAATTTTATAAGTATAGATCGTTTCTCCTAATTCATTTGTAGTTTCAAAGATTTCAATTTCGCCTTCTACACCATTAACTTTGTACTCTAACTCATATTTAATTCCATCATCTTCGATTTCGCGTTTAAACTCATATTCATTGTCTCCATCTTGAATTTCAATTTTATACTCATCGTCTTCAATCTTTATTTCGATTTCGATTTCTTTTTCAACTCCATTTATGTATGTTTTCATTTCGAACTTAGTTTCAGTTTCATCTTCTTCAACTTCTACTTTATATTCAATTTCGATGTAGTTGTCGCCATTTCTAGCAATCAAAACCATTTTTCTTTCAGATTCTTCAAAGACAGTGTTTTCTGATAATTCAGTATATGCCATGTCTTCGTCTTCATCATCGTCATCTTCATACATGTCATCGTCATCATCATCGTCATCTTCATACATGTCGTCGTCATCATCATCGTCGTCATAGAAATCATCAGAATCATCTAAATAACTAAAAGCTGTAATTGTATATTCCTCTTCATCAATAATAAAGATTCCTGAAATTTCTTTGGTTTCACTATTAACACTATAATATAAAAGATAAACATCTTCAACTACAGTAATAGTAATCATATTTTCATATTCTTCTCGATCTGACTGTTCTTCTGTTATATTAGCAAAACCAGATGCACCATCTTCCATAAAACTTTTTAATAACTCCAGATACTCATTCACAGTTTCTAATTCAGTATCGATCTCAAACTCATCGTCTGCTAGATTTACTGATAAACTTTGTGTTAGTGAATCGTTATTGAGACTTAAAAAATTGGAAGAGAGATAAGCCATAGTGGCTAATGATTGTTCACTGGATAATACATTTTTTTCTTCCTTAACGCTGCAAGCGCTAATTCCTAATGCTAATAAAGCTATTGCTAAAACACTTAATAATTTTTTCATAATATAATCTCCTTTTCTTTTTTGCTTTCATTGATATATACAAAGGAGAAAACGAATTTTCTCCTTTTTTTTAGAATCTTTTTAAATTTCTTTATAATTCTTTAATATCTTCAAAGTAATTGATGTATAAATCTTCATCGTCATCATCGTCTTCATTTTCATCATCGTCTTCATCGTCTTCATCACCAGGATCTTCAAGGTCTAGATCTTTTTCTAAATCGCCTTCGCTAATATGGTAACGATAAATGGTTTTTCCAAAAGCATCGATTTCCTCAGTTATGTAAACTTCCCCTTCGCGTCCATTAACTTCATATTCCAAAAAGTATACTGTTACTCCATTTTCTGAATATTTTTCCAGGAGATAGTTATCATTTCCTTGTTTTATTTCTACTTTCACTTCATCATCTTCAATTTCAACAGTAATTTCTTTTTCTGTTAAAACTCCATTTATAAATTGTTTAATGTAATATGTTTTTTGTATCTCGTCATCAAACTCGCTTGAATACTCAATTTCAATATAATCATTATTTTTTCTCGCTATAAGTTCCAATTCAAATTCATCATTATCTTCTTCAATATTGCCTTCAACAACAAAAACTTGACTCCCGATGATTATTTCACCAGAAATTATTCCGTTTTTATCTATAGTTAAGTAAAAGATATGCTCTTTATTTTGCACTAAGTAACTGATTTTATATTCGAAATCTGAATTTGTTAATGATTCAACTATGGCATTGTTAACAAAAGCATCGTCATCAATAAATACTTTGAGCATGTTAAAATAGTAATTGAATTCATCGATATTTTTTTCAAATTCAGTCTCTATTTCAACTAAAGGGATAAAACTAATTGTTGTAGTTTGAGTGTTAGCTAAAGCGTTAGAAATGATTGAAGCTGACATATATGAGGTTTCTACTAATTTTTTTGTTTTAACTTCGCTAAGTGTAATTGGTTCGATTGGAGTTCTGGGATTAATTGCAATCACGACAACTATCAATAAAACTAAAGAAAACACAGTCAAAATTAGTTTAAACTTTACTGGTTTAAAGAATGACCAAATTGTTTTCTCGTTTTTAATTCGCTCCATAACATTATCAATTGTATGAACTTTTGAAATCCCCATTCTTTTTTCATCAATTTCTCGACTAAATTTTTCCATTTTATGTCACCTCCTTTTTTAATTTTTCGACGCTAACTTTTATTGCTTTATATACTGTTTTATCGGGAATATTTAGTGTTTCACTAATTTCCTTAACAGTTAAATTGCTGAAATAATGTAAATGCATAATCTCAAAATGCTTAGGGGACAAGATTCTTTCCATGGCATTTAAAACTAAACTTATCTGATTGTCATTTACCGCTCTATCTTCAATATTCTCTTCAGATTGATTGATATTATCATCATATTCAAAAACTTGAGAATTCATTCTATGGTTCGCTGATTTTAAATAGTTAATCACATGATTCTTACTAACCCGATAAAGCCAAGTTCTAAAAGATGCTTTTGTTGAATCAAACTTTTTTAAGCTTTTATATAGTTTAAAAAATATTTCTTGTAGTAAATCTTCCGTCTGATTGTAATTGTAAACCATATTATACACATACTTGAAAATTTCGTTATGATACTTATCCATTAAACGTGCGTATAAGTCTTTATCGCCACTAAGAATTTTCTCTATTAATTCATTGTCATTCAAAGTATCACAACCTTTCTATTTAGATTTATTCTATCATATTAAAGTTGTTTTTTTATAACAATGTGTTCATTTGATTTTCAAACATCTATTTTTCTTAAAATCTTCATAAATACTTTTCCTGTTAATATATACAAAGTTAATCCCTTTTTTTCGCAAAAAAAAGCAAAGTCTTTTAAAAACTTTGCTCAAACGTGTTTATTTAATAATCCTTAGCTTTTTCTTTGTCAACTAACACTCTTAAAGCGCCTTCAACTAGAGCTTGCATTTCGTCTTCACCAGGGTAAACCCTAACTTCCTTGATTGGGTCGATGTGCTCTTTAATATAATTTGTGAAGTATTTGCTATAAGCTATTCCACCAGTTAGTAAAATGCCATCAATTTCACCCTTAGAAACAAAATACATCGCCCCTATTTCCTTGATGACTGTATAAGCCATCGCATCATAAATCAACTTAGCTTCTTTGTCGCCATTTAATACTCTTTCTTCAACGACTCTAGCATCATTAGTATTTAAATATGAAGCGATGCCACCTTTACCAACTAAAAGTTTCTTTATTTCATCTTTAGTATATTGTCCAGAAAAACACAAATCAACTAAAGGATAAGTAGGTATAGTGCCAGTTCTTTCCGGCGAAAAAGGTCCGTCGCCACCTAAGGCGTTATTCACATCCACTACTCGACCTTTTTTGTGTAAACCGACAGAGATTCCCCCGCCTAAATGAACGACAATTACGTTAATATCTTCATATTTTTTTCCGATTTCTTTAGCAAATCTAATGGCTATTGCCTTTTGATTCAAAGCATGAAAAATGCTTTTGCGGTCAAATAACTTATGTCCTGATATTCTAGCGATATCTTCAAACTCATCAACCACCACCGGATTAAC
>DIGF01000025.1 GCA_002419505.1 Caryophanales bacterium UBA5729 | reverse complement strand
CAGTCTAAATTCATTCGCCAACAAAAAGGATTAGGTAAGTTGAACGGTAATGTTGAAGAAACATTTTCTGCGATAAAAATCGTTAAATTATTTGGCAAGGAAGAAGAATCATTTAATGAATTCCAAGTCATCAACCAAGAATTAGCTGAAGATATGAAAGGTGCTCAATTCTTAAGCGGTCTAATTAGACCAATTATGGAATTTATTTCCAATATCGGTTATGTAGCGGTTGTTATCGTCGGCGGAATCTTAGCTGGAGCGACTAATCCTTTATTGGTAGGAGATATAACTATTTTTATTACCTACCAAAAGAACTTTGTAAATCCAATCTTAAACATCGCCAATATCATTAATCAATTACAATCTACTATAGCTGGTGCTGAAAGAATTTTTGAAATCCTTGATGAAGCAGAGGAAAATCAAGAGTTTTATAAAGATGAAGTTGAACAAAGTTATTTTGTTGGACATGTAGAATTCAAAGACGTTGATTTTTCTTACTCCGAAGAACAAGAACTAATTACAGACTTAAATCTTGAAGTTTTTCCAGGAAAGCAAATCGCCATCGTTGGACCAACTGGAGCTGGAAAAACTACCTTAGTTAATCTGTTGATGCGCTTCTATGAGGTGAAAGCAGGAAATATTCTTATTGATGGAATCAAATCCACTGACTATCCAAGAGCAATCCTTAGAAAGCAATTCGGTATGGTACTACAAGACACTTGGTTATTCTCAGGAACAATTAAAGAAAACGTAGCTTATGGAAAACCTGATGCTACAGATGAAGAAATAATTCAAGCTTGTAAACAAGCTCATGTCCATCACTATATCGAGACTTTGCCGAAAGGTTATGATACTGTCTTGAAAGAAGATGCAGACAATATTTCTAAAGGACAAAAACAGTTACTGACAATAGCTAGAGCAATTCTCTTTGATCCGAAAATTCTAATCCTTGATGAAGCTACTTCAAGTGTTGATACTAGAACTGAAAGTTATATTCAAAATGCGATGTTATCAATGATGGAAGGAAAAACCAGTTTTGTCATCGCTCACCGTTTGTCAACGATTAAAAAAGCTCACATTATTTTAGTAATGAACCACGGGAAGATTGTTGAACAAGGCAATCATCAAGAACTGTTGTTAAAGAATGGCGTTTATGCAGATTTATACAATTCGCAGTTTTTAAATCAACCAACATAAAAAGAGGAAATTTTCCTCTTTTTTCTTTTAATAAAACTAAAAAAACGGTATAATAGACAAAGACAGAAGGTGGAAAAATGAAAATAGGATTTATTAGTTTAGGTTGTGCAAAAAACCTAGTTGATTCAGAAATGATTCTAGCTATCTTAGAGATGGCTGGTTGTGATATAGTTAGCGATGTTGAAGAAGCCGATGCAATTTTTATCAATACTTGCGGATTTATTGAACCAGCAAAAAAAGAAACCTTAGAAACAATAGAAGAAATGCACCAGTATGGAAAAAAACTGATTGTTACTGGTTGTTACGCGGAAAGATATAAAGAAGAGTTAAAACAATCAATGCCCTATATTGATCGAATTATCACTTTAAAAGATTACCCAAAAATTCATTTAATTTTAAATGAAGTTTTTAATGAAACTGGGATGAAGTTTTTCCCGCTTAAATATGAAAACAGGTTATTAACAACCTCATATTTTTCTCCGTATGTAAAGATCAGCGAGGGCTGTAACAACAACTGCACATATTGTGCGATTCCGCTGATTAGGGGCAAATTCCATTCAAGAGATTTTGATGAAATAATATTGGAATGTCAAAATTTGATAAATAACGGCGCTAAAGAAATCAATCTTATTTCACAAGACACAAGCAGATATGGCAGCGACAATAATAAGTCAAAGAAATCATTGCTGCCGGAACTACTAAAAGCAATCGCTCAAATTAAAGGTGTCGAGATGGTTAGATTTTTATATCTTTATCCCGATGAAGTGACTGATGAATTACTGGAAACAGTTAAGGATAATAAAAAAATTGTTCCATATTTCGACATCCCAATTCAACATATTTCCACTCCAGTTTTAAAAGCCATGAATCGTCGCGGGGATGAAGGATTTATTAAAGACTTGCTTTATAAAATTAGGAAACTCATTCCGGAAGCGATTATCAGAACTACTTATATTGTCGGTTTTCCAAATGAAACTGAAGCGGATTTTGACAAACTCTTAGAGTTTACTGAAGAATTTGAGTTTGACCGTTTAGGGGTTTTTACTTATTCAAAAGAAGAAGACACTCTGGCCTATCACATGAAAGATGAAACTTCTGAAGCAGTTAAACAAGATCGTCTTGATAAAATAATGAAATTACAAAAGAAGATATCAAGAAAGAAAAACAAGTTAGAAATAGGAAAAATTCACCGAACTTTAGTAGAAAATTATGATTCAGAAACAAACTTTTATTATGGTAGATCATATGCGTTTGCACCTGATGATATCGATGGAATGATTGTTTTTCAAGCGAATAAAGATCTTGACTTTGGTGATTTTGTAGATGTGAAAATTACTGCTATTTACGGTTACGATTTAATAGGCGATTTAGTGTAGGAGGCAGAAATGACATTTTTAATTTTATTAGTTAAAGGGTTTATTATGGGAGTTGCCTTCATTATCCCCGGTGTTAGTGGCGGAACTTTAGCTGTTTATCTAGGAATCTACCAAAAACTGATCGAAGCGATTAGCAATATTTTTAAAGATTTCAAAAACTCTATAAAATTCTTATTCCCGATATTTTTAGGAATAGCAATTTCCGTAGTTTCTTTAGCTAAACTATTCAGTATTTTACTAAATTGGAATTCCGTTATCATCTTATTCTTCTTTATCGGCTTAATCGCTGGCGGAGTTAGACATATCTATAATAAAGCTGAGGGACAAGAGCTTAATTCAAGAAAAATCATCGCCTTCATAATAGCATTCTTTGTCTTGTTAGTGATTATCATATTAGAGAAAGTTAACACAGGCTCTGGTATCGCTTATTTTGATATGAAATTTGGAACTTATGTTTTATTGGTGATATTGGGAATCTTAGCCTCGATAACGATGATTGTTCCTGGAATTTCGGGATCAGCTGTATTACTAGTCTTAGGGTTCTATACGGCGATTGTTTCTAATGTGGTCGGCAATATTTTTGATTTCAGTAATCTCGTTTATAATTTACAGGTAATAATTCCTTTCGCTGTCGGGGCTATTATTGGGGTTGTTCTCTTTAGTAAGCTTCTCGAAAAGTTATTAAGAAAATATCCGAAAGAAACTTATTTCGCGATTTTAGGTTTTATTATAGCGAGCATAATCGGGGTGTTTTTGGAAATAAAAGACCCAGCAACCGCTGCTAGTTTTGACCAACAAATTCCGATATATAAAGATTTACTCACTTTCATCAGCGATTCAATTTGGTCAGTAGCGGGCGGGTTAATCGCTTTAGGTTTTGGTTATTTCGGCAGTAGGTTTTTAATTAAACACGAGGGGGATAAAGCCAATGGATAGTCTCGAAAAATACATTATAGAAAAGCGCAGATATCTTCATCAAAATCCCGAAACTGGTTTTACTTGCAAGAAGACAAGTGAATATATTAGAAGCGAACTGGAAAAACTAGGTGTTGATAAAATTGATATAGCTGGCAAGCATTCTTTAATCGCTACAGTTTTTAATGGTAAAGGAAAAACCTTGGGAATTAGAGCGGATTTTGATGCTTTAAAGATTCAAGAAGAAACGAACTTAGGGTTCGCTTCTATTAATGATGGCGTGATGCACGCTTGTGGACATGACGCACACTCCGCAATGGTTTTAGGAGCGGTTAAGTTCTTAATCGAAAATAAAAATAAGTGGCAAGGGACAGTAAAATTTATTTTTCAAGAAGCTGAAGAAGGACCTGACCCAGGAGGAGCTTTTTATCTAGTTGAATCCGGGTTATTAAACGACGTTGATGAATTTTATGCCCTACATGTCAGTCCTGGATTCAAAACAAATACTTTAGCAATTAATTATAATGACGCATTAGCTGCGGCTGATACCATTGAGATTAGTTTTAAAGGAGTTGGCACTCATGCGGCATATCCTCATTTAGGAATAGATCCAATTGTAATGCAAGCTGATTTCATTATGAGATTGCAGACGATTGTTTCGCGGAAAGTCAATCCTTTTGCCAAAGCGGTAGTTTCTATCGGTGAAGTTTCTTCAGGTACGACTTTTAACATAATTCCTGAAAAAGCGTATTTAAGAGGCACGGTAAGAACTTTCGATTGTGAAGTTAGAGATCTAATCGAAAAAGAGATACAAACGCTAGCTTCATCTGTTGCGTTGTTCTACGGGGGCAGTTATGAATTTAACTATCAAAGAGGTTATGATGCAACCATCAACACTGAGTCAGTGGTAGATAAAATAATTGAAGCCGGAAAAGAAATCTTTGAGGATATCATCATTCTTGAAGAAGCATCAATGGGGGCAGAAGATTTTTCTCGATACATAAATTTAAAAAAAGGTGCAATAGCTTGGTTGGGAGTACAACATCCAAATCAGGAAAACCACAATATTCACAACAGCAAATTTAATTTAAATGAAGCAGCTTTAATCAATGGAACAAAGTTATTTATAAATATAGTATTGAAAGGATGAAAAAATGTACTTAATAAAAAATGCAAACTTAATCAGCATGGCGGATATCAATTATCAAATTACCGATATCTTAGTCGAAGGAAAAATCATCAAGAAAATCGGGAAAATCAATGATTTAGATTATCCGAAAGCCAAAGTTATCGATGCAAAAGAAATGTATGTGACTCCAGGAATTGTTGACCCACATTGTCATATCGGCATATTTGAAGAAGCAATCGGTTTTGAAGGGTCAGATGGTAACGAAATGACTTCGCCAATAACTCCAGAGTTAAGAGCGATTGACGCAATCAAACCTCAAGACGTAGCTTTTCAAGAAGCAATGGAATCAGGTGTAACAAGCGTATGTACCGGACCAGGTAGCGCTAATTGCATTGGTGGAACTTTTACTATCTTAAAGACTTACGGAAAAACTGTCGATGATATGGTAGTTGTTCAAGAATCTTCCATGAAAATGGCCTTAGGTGAAAACCCTAAGCGAGTCTATAATTCAAAAAGTCAGACTCCTGCAACAAGAATGGCAACAGCGGCTTTAATAAGAGAGGCGTTGCAAAAAGCAAAAGATTATCAAGAAAAACTCAATGAGTATGAGCTAAATATTCAAGCTAATAAAGAAGCGAAAAAGCCGGAGTATAATATGAAATGGGCTTCTTTAGCAAGAGTTTTTTCCGGATTTCCAGTTAAAATTCACGCTCATCAACAAGATGATATCGTTACAGCTATTAGAATCGTTGAAGAGTTTGGATTAAACGCAACGA
>DIGF01000007.1:4346-8359 GCA_002419505.1 Caryophanales bacterium UBA5729 | reverse complement strand
TATGCTGTACATGCTTCAAAATTAAGAAGATTAGGCGTAGAAATTATAACGAATACTACAGTTAAAAAAGCTGTGGGTAAGGAAAAACTAGAAAAAGTAATCACAGTGAAACTTGATGAAAAATGGCAAGAAATTCCAGGAACTGAAAATGAAATTTCTTGTGACGCTTTATGTATCAGCGTTGGTTTGAGTCCGATGCACCAACTGTTATCAATGGCTGAAGCTAATATGGCCTATGTAAATGAATTAGGCGGATTAGTTCCGATTAAGACTTGTGACTATGAAACCAGTCTTGAACATGTATATGCATGTGGTGATGTGACTGGTATTGAAGAAGCGTCAAGCGCGATGGTGGAAGGTAAGATTGCCGGACTAATGGCAGCTAAACATTTGGGATTTGTTCATCCTAATTATGATGAACTAGAAAGTGAATTAAATAATCAACTATGCGTTTTAAGACAAGGCCCTTGCGGAGAAAAAATTCGTTGTGGGTTAAAGAAAGTGGGTGAAGTTTATGATTGATAAGGATGGCGTTGCGACTATTGAGATGATTAAGTCTAAATTTCCTCGAAAAGATGTCTTAACTAGACCTAAAGCTATTATTGAATGTTATCAAGATATCCCTTGTAATCCTTGCGAAACAAGTTGTCCGTTTGATGCGATATATATCGGCAATGACATCAATCAAATTCCGCGGATTGATTTTGATAAGTGTACTGGTTGTTCTTCATGTATAGCAGCTTGTCCAGGACTTGCGATTATGGTTGTGATGATTAAAGATGGAAAGGCTTATTTTAAAATTCCTTATGAATTATTGCCTTTACCACAAGTAGGAGAAAAGTGGCAAGGAGTAAATCGTTATGGTGAAGTTCTTGCAAAACCATGTACTATTGAAAATGTAATGAAAACTAAAAAGACGGATAGAACAGCGATAGTAACTGTTTCAATAGAGCAGCCTTTCTTATATGAATTTGTGACAATAGGGAGGCAGCTATGAATAAAAAAGATATAATTATCTGCCGGTGTGAAGATGTTAGTTTAGCAGATATTCATGAATGTTTGGAGGCTGGTTATACTACTTTTGAGGATTTGAAAAGAATTTTAAGAGTGGGGATGGGACCATGTCAAGGTCAAACTTGTTCACATTTAGTGCAAGCGGAAATCGCTAAATATCTAAATCTTAATAAAGAAGATGTCAAATTTCAGAAAACTAGACCTTTAATTACTGGAGTTGTTTTAGAAGACATTGCTAAGCAAGCTAGAGGTGAAGACGATGATCAAAGCTAGTATCGTTATTATCGGTGGCGGAATCAGCGGATTGAGTACAGCGTATAATCTTGCTAAGGCTGGTATGAAAGATATCTATGTAATTGACAAGGGTTATTTTACCAACGGAGCAACTGGAAGATGTGGAGCTGGTGTAAGACAACAATGGGGGACAAAACTTAACTGCATTCTTGCTAGAAAATCAATCGAGTTTTTCGGTAGAGCAAATGAAGAGTTAAGTTACCATAAAGATATTGAATTTAAACAGGAAGGATACTTAATCCTTGCGACTACTGAGGATGAAGACCGCCAATTTAGAAAAAATGTTGAACTGCAGAATTCTTTAGGTATTCCTACAAAAAAACTTACGGTTGAAGAGGCTTTGAAAATAGTTCCGCATTTAAATCCTAAAAGTTTTATTAGCGCAACTTTTTGCAATACCGACGGCCATGTCAATCCATTCTTAATGAGTGAAGCTTATTATTTCGCTGCGAGAAGATTGGGAGTAAATTTTCATTTTTATGAAGAAGTTAAAGAAATCATCGTTGAAGCTGGTATTATCAAAAAAGTTATCAGCAATAAAAACGAATATCTTACAAATAAGGTTGTAAATGCAGCCGGAGGTTATGCAAAAGAAGTTGGAGATATGGCTGGAGTTGAAATACCGGTTTTCTCGGAAAATCATGAGATTTTAGTCACCGAACCTACTAAAGCAATGCAAGGACCGATGGTAATGAGTTTTTCTAAGAACATCTATTGCCAACAAGTTCCTCATGGTAGTTTTCTGATGGGAAGATCAAATCCGGATGCATTACCAAGTCACGATATCAGTTCCTCTTGGCAGTTCTTGGATGAAATGGCTAAGACAGTTTCGGATATTTTACCTGAAGTAGCGAAATTAAGGGTGATTAGAACTTGGGGTGGCTCTTATAATGTTAGTCCTGATCGACAACCGATTATTTCCGATACAAGTCAGTTAAAAGGCTTTTATATGGCATGTGGATTCTCTGGACATGGATTTATGTTCGCTCCGATAACCGGTGAACTTTTAACGGAAATTATTCTTGAAAAAGAACTTGATGATTATGCACATGATTTGCATATTGATCGATTTAAAGAAAATATAATCACTGATTATGAACATTCAGTGGTATAAAAAGAAAGGAAGGATTTATAATGGCAATTTATGATTACAGAACCGAAGAATTGACAAATTTCACTGATTTAAAAGTACAAAAACTTTATCAGGAGGCTTTGTCAAAAGTTAGAGGTTATTTAGGAAAAAAATATCCTTTGATTATCAATGGCGAAAGAATCTTTACCGATAGACTCGTCAAATCGTTGAACCCAGCAAATCACAAAGAAGTGATTGGTGAGATTAGTCAAGCCGGTTTAAAAGAGGCTGAACTAGCTATGGAATCAGCGCTCCAAGCATTTGAGTACTGGAAAAAAGTAGATCCAAAAGTTAGAGCTGATGTTTTATTCAAAGCTGCAAACATCATGAAAAGAAGAAAACATGAGTTATCGGCTTTGATGACGTTAGAGGCTGGCAAACCTTGGGCTGAAGCTGATGCAGATACTGCAGAAGCAATTGACTTTTTAGAGTATTACGGCAGACAAATGCTGAAATTAGATCGTATCGACGATGTCGTTTTAAGCAGAAGAGATTTAGAAAGAAACGAATACCGTTATATCCCTTTGGGAGTTGGGGCTGTTATTGCACCATGGAACTTTCCTTTGGCTATTCTTACCGGTATGACATCGGCTGCTATCGTCAGTGGAAATACCGTGCTGTTAAAACCGGCATCAACCACTCAAGTAATAGCTTTTAAATTACTGGAAATCTTAGAAGAAGCTGGTATGCCAAAAGGGGTAGTCAACTTTATTCCTGGACGTGGTAGTGAAACTGGAGATTTTATTGTTAAACATCCTAAGACGCGTTTTATTTCTTTTACTGGTTCTAAACAAGTAGGTCAAGATATCTACGAAAATGCAGCGAAAGTTCAAAAAGGACAGATTTGGCTTAAAAGGGTAATCGCTGAAATGGGCGGAAAAGATGCGATTTTAGTCGATGAAGGTATCGATTGTGAAATGGCTGCAGATGCAATTGTTAAAAGCGCTTTTGGTTTTTCTGGACAAAAATGTTCAGCTTGTTCTAGAGCAATAATTCATGAAAAAGTTTATGATAAAATTGTTGAAATAATTAAAACCAAAACCGAAGAAATCAAAGTTGGTAATCCAGAATATTATCAAAACAATATGGGTCCAGTTAATGATATCTTAGCTTTTAACAAGATTAATGAATATATTGAAATCGGCAAAAAAGAAGGCAAATTATTAACTGGCGGTACTTCTAGTAATGAGGTCGGATATTTTATTAACCCAACTGTTTTCATTGACCTAGATCCAAATTCAAGAATTATGCAAGAAGAAATCTTTGGACCAGTTTTAGGAGTAACGAAAGTTAAGTCTTTTAAAGAAGGTTTAGATGTTGTCAATAATACCGAATACGGTTTAACTGGAGCCGTTATTTCTAATAACCGACTTCACTTGGAAATGGCTAGAGAAGATTTCCATGTCGGCAACTTATATTTTAATCGCAAGTGTACTGGGGCAATTGTTGGTTACCAACCTTTCGGTGGATTTAATATGAGTGGAACTGACTCTAAAGCTGGAGGACCGGATTATTTAATCTTACATATGCAAGGCAAAACAATTTCTGAAGCATTATAAAATCGCTGTTTAAA
>DIGF01000007.1:0-4299 GCA_002419505.1 Caryophanales bacterium UBA5729 | reverse complement strand
AAAAAGGAGGATTTAAGATGTTAACTACATTTAAAGCAAAAGCAACTAAATTACCAAATGGTATGCAAGTTGATACAGAATCACAAGGTTTCAAAATTTTGTTTGACGAACCAGAAAAAATGGGAGGCACAAACAAAGGAATTAATCCTATGAGTGCTTTATTAAGCGTTCTTGGAGCTTGTCAAGCGATTGTAGCTGCAATGTTCGCCGAAAAGTTTAAGATTGAATTTAGCGAATTCTATTTAGATATCGAAGGTGATATGGATTTAGCTGGGATTATGCAAAAAAGCGATGTAAGGACCGGTTTTCAAGAAATTAGATTTAAAATGCATTTCAAATCATCAAACTCAGTAGAAGAATTAGAAGAGTTTGGTAAATTTATTGAGCAAAATTGTCCAATCTCAGATTCTTTAGCATATGGCGTTAAGTTAGTAAATCAAGGGATTGTAAAGGAATAAGATGAAAAAAATGGAATTTATAGAAGCGTTAACAAATAGACGATCAGTCTATAGTATAGACAAGAAAATAAAAATACAAGAAAAAGAAATAGTTGAAATTTTAGAAGAAGCTGTTTTAAACACGCCTTCAGCTTATAATTCACAAAGTCAGACGGTGGTTTTGTTGTTGAATGAGCATCATGATAAACTATGGGATTTGGTTAAACAAGAAATAAAAAAACTAGTTAAGCCAGAAGACTTCGTTAAATCAGAACAAAAAATTAACAATTTTAAAGCTGGTTATGGCACGGTATTGTTCTTTGATGATGGTGAAATCACTGAAGGTTTGACAAAAAAATTTCCTTTATATAAGGATAACTTTCTCAAGTGGTCAATTGAACAAAACGGTATGCTACAAGGAAATGTCTGGGTTGGACTGGAGACTTTAGGTTTAGGTGCTAGTCTTCAACATTATAATGAGTTAATTGAAAAACAAGTTATGTCATGGCTAGATTTGCCTGAAAAATGGAATTTAACAGCACAGATGCCTTTTGGGAATTTACTTGAACACCCAGATCCTAAACCTAAAAAATCAATTGACTTAAGATTAAAGATTTTTAAGTAAAGCGTTTTCATAAAAAAACTTCTTATTTGCTCTTGTTATATTTCAAATGCCTGTTTATAATTAAAATAAGTAAATATTTGGTCGTATAAATTCGAAAATATGGTTCGAAAGTTTCTACCTTATCACCGTAAAAGATAAGACTACGGCTATTCATTCAAACTGAAAACTTTGCCTAAGTTTTAACTTGTTTGTATGCCTAGCCTTGGAGAAATCTAAGGCTTTTATTATGGCCAGATATTGCAAAAAATACAAGGAGGAAAGAAGTGGAAAAAGTAGTTTCAGGTTTAGATCGATTTTTTAAGATTAAGGAAAGAGGATCTAGTATCTCCAAAGAAATCCTTGGAGGATTGACGATTTTCTTGGCAATGGTATATGTTCTACCAGTTAATGCGGATATGTTAGCAAATACTGGTATGAGTTTTGCGGCAGTTTTTGCAGCAACAGCCATTGCAGCAGCAGTTGCAAGTTTAATTATGGGGCTATATGCTAATTATCCTGTAGGTCTTGCATCTGGTATGGGTGTAAATGCATTTTTTACTTACACAGTTTGTGATGCTTTACAGTTTCCTTGGGAAGAAGCTTTAGCGGCAGTTCTTATCAGTGGGATTTTATTCTTAATTATTTCCATCACTGGTTTGAGAAGAATTGTTATCAATGCAGTTCCTAAAGACTTAAAACTTGCGGTGGGAGCAGGGATTGGTTTCTTTATCGCTTTTATCGGTTTTAAGAACGCAGGAATTATTGTTGCTAATCCAGCAAAAATAGTTGAATTAGGCAACTTAGCACATCCTACAGTATTACTTGGGATCTTTGGGGTTTTATTAGCGTTCTCTTTATACGCGCTTAATAAAAAAATCAGTCGTTTTACCATCATTATTTCAATTTTAGTCACTGGTTTTGTCGGCGTATTATTAGGAGTAATCTTCCCATCGTTAACAGCTAGTATGCCTGTAATAGGCGGGACTAATCTTGGTGGAATCGGCGATATTGGTTTAACCTTTGGTAAAGCATTTGGGGCTATGGGATCATTACTTTCAAATCCAATGGCTTACGCAGTTATCTTTACTTTCTTGTTTGTTGATTTCTTTGACACAGCTGGAACGCTTGTTGCTGTTGGTCATGATGCTGGATTATTAGATAAGAATGGCGAGTTAATCGATGGCGAAAAAGCTTTATTAGCTGATGCAACAGGTACAATCGTTGGAGCAATCGTTGGCACTTCAACTGTTACATCTTATATCGAATCCTCTACAGGCATTAAACAAGGTGCTAGAACTGGTCTAGCATCTACCGTGGTTGGACTATTATTCATTGTCAGTTTGTTATTCTATCCATTGTTTAGTTTTGTTGGCTCAATTCAAATTGCTGAAGGAGTATTCCTATCTCCAGTTACCTCAATGGCTTTAATTTTTGTTGGTGCTTTAATGGTTAGTTCTTTAAAAGAAATTAACTGGGAAGACAATATTTCAGTAGCGAGTGCTTTTGTAGTGGTAATTATGATGATTCTTTCTTTCAGTATTGCTGAAGGAATTGCTTTCGGTTTTATCATTTATACACTGATGATGCTAGTCACTAATAGAAGAAAAGAAGTTTCACCGGTAATGTATGTTTTAGCGGCGCTGTTCATCATCAATTTCGTAATCAAATATTTATTATTATTTTAAACATTAAAAAAGATGGGAAATTTATTCCATCTTTTTTTTAAAAAATATAGGAGGGTATTATGCAAGAAAAAATGATTATAGGTATTAAAGAAAGACCAAGTGCAGGTAAGTGGGCAGTTCTTAGTTTCCAACATGTATTTGCAATGTTTGGCGCAACCATCTTAGTGCCAATGTTAACTGGGTTACCAATTAGTGTCGCTTTGTTCAGTTCTGGGGTAGGAACGCTTATTTACATTTTATGTACTAAAGCAAAAGTACCGGTTTATTTAGGCAGTTCATTTGCTTATATTGGAGTAATAGCAGCGGTTAGTGGTTATTCAGAGACAAATCCAGGTCATTATGCAAGTGCACTGACTGGTTTGTTTTTTGTGGGTTTAACTTATGTAGTAATAAGTTTAGTTATCAAGTTTGTTGGAACGGGTTGGTTACATAAAATATTGCCGCCAGTCATTATTGGACCAATGATTATGATTATCGGTCTTAGTTTAGCTAGTGTTGCAATCGGCTCATCAGGCTTAGCTGGTGGTACATGGCAACAGATGTTAGTAGCGTCTTTTTCTTTTGTAATTGTAATCTTAGTCGCGATTAAGGCCAAAGGCTTCTTGAGAATCATCCCATTCTTATGTGGGATTATTGGCGGTTATTTACTGGCTGTGATTTTAGGAATTGTTGATTTTACCAGTGTAGTTGCTGTTCTTGAAGAACCAAAGACTTGGTTTAAGATACCTGAATTTATGTTCTTGGGATTCAAAGATGGATCTGCTAATTTTTTAGGTACTAATATTACTTTTTATAAAATGAATTTTGCAGCACTTATCACAATTGTACCTTTAGCTTTTGTTACTGCTTCAGAACATATTGGTGACCATGCGGTATTATCAAAAATTTGTGATAAAGATTTCTTTACTGATCCTGGTCTTGATAAAACCTTGATGGGTGATGGCTTAGCTACGGCATTTGCAGCTTTAATCGGTGGGCCTGCTAATACAACTTATGGAGAAAACACTTCAGTTGTGGGGATGACAAAAGTTGCTAGCGTTTGGGTTACTGGTGGCGCTGCAGTTATTGCAGTAATGCTTTCGTTCATCAATGTTTTTACCACATTAGTTGCTTCAATTCCAGCTCCGGTTATGGGCGGGATGTCAATAATCCTATACGGTTTTATTGCAGCGAACGGTTTAAAAGTTTTGATTGAAAGCCAAGTTAATTTATCAGCAATGAGAAATGTTATCATCGTCGCTTCGATGTTAGTCATTGGTTTAGGAAATGCTAAAATTGTTTTTAGCGAGTTTCAAATTTATGGATTAGCCTTAGCTGCGGTAGTAGGAATCTTATTAAATCAAATTTTACCCAAAGAGAAAAGTGTAAGATAAATTTTTGATTCAAGCATTTAAATCAGATGGAATAGAATGTATAATATACATGACTACCATCTGATTTTTATTTATTATTAGTGATTATTATTTTATTAAGTAGATATTAAAAAATAATCGCAGAATTTAGGTGTTGATATGTGTGGAAGATACTCAATTTCAGTCTCGAAAGCAGAAATGCTCGAATATTTAGAAAAGCA
>DIGF01000036.1 GCA_002419505.1 Caryophanales bacterium UBA5729 | reverse complement strand
AATCCACAGTGCTTAAATTAATTATAACAATAGAGAGAAAGGAAGCGATACTCTAACTATTATTACAGTTATGTGTATACAAGATATTTATGGATAGAGTAGTTATTAAACAAGTTAAAAGTCTAAATTTAAATCGCGAAAGAACTATTAGAATTATTTTGCCTAAAAATTATCATAACAGAAATAAACGATTTCCAGTTTTATATATGCACGACGGACAAAATTTGGTTAATCCCTCCCCTTTTAGCAATTTTTCTTGGGATGTATTAAATATTATGGATAGACTAGATGAAGAAACCGGAGGATTGATAATTGTTGGTATTGATAATGGAGAAGATTACCGAATTATGGAATACTCCAACTATCTTAACCGTTCAGCAATCAAAAGTCTTAAACGTTTAAATATTGAAGAAATTAAACCTGAAGGCGACTTGTATGGAAAATTTATTGTTGAAGAATTGAAGCCCTTAATCGATAGAGAATTTAAGACTGATCCAAAACCTGAATCAACATTTATGGCCGGCAGTTCTTGTGGTGGAAATATCAGTATTTATCTCGGTTTAAAATATCAAGATATATTTTCCTGTATCGGTGCTTTTTCTCCTGCATATTACATTGTAAAAAAAGGTCTATATGATTTCATGGACCATATTGAAATCAAAGATACTTTTCGAATTTATCACGACATGGGCACCAAGGAAAACGGGGTTTTTAGTAAACTATATTTTAATGAACAGAAAATATTTCATGACTATATTATCAAAAGAATGCCAAGTGAAAACATCTTGCAAGTTCTTGATGAGCAAGCCACTCATTCGGAAGAACATTGGGCAAAGCGCTTTCCCCAATTTCTACTTTTTTGCTGTAAAAAATCGCTTGACTAATGTAATCTTAAGAGTATAATTATTTTTTATGAAATGGAGATAAACAAATGAAATTAGTAGTCTATGTAATGACTCAAACAAAATTTTTAGAAGAATTTTTACATGAATTAAACAAAAACTGTTTTGAAAAAGCCGGCGAAATTAATATATTAGCATAAAAAAGAAGGGGAATTCCTTCTTTTATTTTTCCAAAAAGTTTATTAGCATGATATAATAATCATGCAAGAACATATGAAGGGGGTTTTAATATGGATTATATCAAGGTTGGTACGATTACTGGCACTAGAGGTTTAAAAGGCGAAGTTAAAGTCAAGTCAAGCACTAATATGCAAACTAGTAGATTTATGATTGGTAACACCTTATATATACATGATTCTGAGAAACTTATACCTTTAGAAATTCACACTTATCGTTCAATAAATAAAGTTGATGTATTATCCTTTAAAAAGTATTTGGATATTAATAAAGCAGAAAAACTTGTTGGTTGCGAGTTATTTATGAGTTCTGATTACGAAGTCAAGTTATCAGAAAACGAATTCTTTGTTGATGAATTGATTGGTATGAAAGTTTTCCAAAACAAAAAAATTAAAGGAGTAGTTAAAGATTTTGTTACTTACCCTCAAGGTGATTATCTTTTAATCGAGACTGAAAATGGCGAGAAATTTGTTCCTTTTCGTGATGAATTTATCGAATATCAAGATGATGAAAGAATCGATATTATTGATTTGGAGGGTTTGCTGTGAAAATAGTTATTCTCACTTTATTTCCAGAAATGATTCAGCCAATTGTTAATTCATCAATTCTTAAACGAGCTCAAGAAAATCTTCTGGTTGATTTTGAAATAATAAACTTTCGAGATTTTTCAACAAATAAACATAAAACCGTTGATGACACGCCATATGGTGGCGGAAGCGGAATGGTTTTATCGGTAGAACCAATATATTTTGCTTTAGAATCGATTAAGAATAAAAGTCATAAGATTTTACTTTCACCTCAAGGTCAAACATTTAATCAGAACAAAGCGAAAGAATTGCTCAACAAGGACCAATTAGTTTTTATTTGTGGGCATTATGAAGGTTTTGATGAGCGAGTTAGTGAGTTTGTGGATGAAGAATTATCTTTGGGAGATTTTGTAATGACTGGTGGAGAAATTGCCGCAATGGCAATGATAGATACAATCGTAAGAATGATACCAGGCGTTTTAGGATCGGCAGAATCTTTTGAAAAAGACTCTTTTTATGAGGGTTTTCTAGACTATCCTCAGTATACAAAACCAAGAGAATTTAAAGGTCTAAAAGTGCCTGAAGTCCTTCTCAATGGAGACCATGCGAAAATCGAAAAATGGCGTAAAGAAATGCAATTTAAAAGAACCGAAGAACGTCGACCAGACTTGCTGAAAAACAAGCCAAAATAGTAGAAAAAAATATTTGCTTTTAACTTGAGCATATGATATAATACTTATCGCTGAAAAGAATATCTAAATCCTTTGTTCCGCTGTTATTTCATGAACCAGGGTAAAAAAATTAAAAGGAGTTGACCAAAATGTCGCAGCAATTAATTAAAGAAATTACACAAGAATTTATCAGATCCGACGTTCCAGAGTTTCGCCCTGGAGATACACTTGAAGTTGGGATCAAAATTAAAGAAGGTAACAGAGAAAGAATCCAAATATTCGAAGGGCTTTGTATTAAAAGACAAGGTACAGGAGTTGGAGAAACTTTTACGGTTAGAAAGATTTCATATGGTATAGGTGTTGAGAAAACATTCTTAGTAAATTCTCCAGTAATCAATCAAATCAGTGTTAAACGCCGTGGTAAAGTTAGAAGAGCTCATTTAGGTTACATTCGCGGACTATCTGCTAAACAATCAAGAATTAAAGAAAAAAGATAATCTAAAACAAACTAAAAGATGCGTGAATTTACGCATCTTTTTACTTTATTTAAACAAAATAAGCTCATATAATGACAGATAATGAAAATTTTCATAATAGCGCTTGCATGCTAATAAATATATGATAAAATATATTCAATCAATACTTTAAAAGGAAGGGGATTGGTTAGTTATGAGTAAAGCGACTATATATAATGTTGCGATTAAAGCTGGTGTATCTTTAGCTACTGTTTCAAGAACTTTGAATAATCCAGAAAAAGTTAAGCCAGAAACAAGGGAAAGAGTTTTAGGAGTTATTAAGGAATTAGGATACAAACCTAATGCATATGCAAAGGGATTAGCAAGCAGAAAATCTACTGCTGTTGCGATTATTGTCCCTGATATGTCAAGGTCATCAGTGGCTGAAATGGTCAATGGAATCGCTGTTGAGGCAAAAAAATATGATTACTCTTTGATTTTATATGTTTTAAAAGATAAATATCAGAATGAAATGGAAATGCTTCAAGAAGTTGTTGCATCTCAGGCTGATGGCATTTTGTATATGAACGATGAAATCAACGAAGAACAATACCAAACCCTTGTCGCGATTAAAGAAGAATATGGAGTTCCTGTGGTTTTAGCAAACACAGTTTATCCTTATGACAACAGTTTGACAACTGTCTCTATTGATTATTATCAAGCGGGATATGAAATTACTAAAAAGTTAATTGATGAAGGAAGAAAAAATATTTATTTACTGACAACTGCGAGAAAATACATGGTTAATGATCTTAAAGAAGCCGGATATCAAAAAGCGATAGAAGAAGCCGGATTAGAAATGAATATATTCAGAACTAGTGGTGATATCACAGTTAATACAGTTCATTTCAATGAATTATTTAAGGCAAAAGGCAATGAGATTGACGGAGTTGTTGCCGTAAGAGATTCAATTGCAGTTTCTTTTTTGAATACAATGATTGAAAAAGGCAAAAAAATTCCGGAAGATATCAGTATTTGTGGCTTTCAAAATACCAAATATGCTTCGCTGTCTCGACCAAAATTGTCTTGCGTAGATATTCCTATCATTGATATTGGTGTTAAGGCAATGTTTTACCTAAAAAAAGAAATAGATGGCGAAAAAGTTGAACAATTGATACACGAATTACCACATAATATTATTTTAAGACAAACAACTAAATAGACTGTGAAAAGGCGAAGATTTTTTAACTAATCGAGAATAAGAGAATCAGTGGTTGGTGAAAACTGATCGATTAAAATTTTTTATTACACCTAGGAGTTATGCCGAAAGGCACGGTAAAACCGTTATCTTTTTCAAGTGCGCAACAATGCGAACTAAGGTGGTACCGCGGTTATTTAATCGTCCTTTTTATAGGGCGATTTTTATTTTATTAAGGAGACTTACTATAATAAGTCA
>DIGF01000023.1:38456-54835 GCA_002419505.1 Caryophanales bacterium UBA5729 | reverse complement strand
TGGTGGAGCTGAGGGGATTTGAACCCCTGTCCAAAATAGCCAATCATTTAACTTTCTACATGCTTAGTTAACTATATTTTTTCAGTATCTGACCGCTAATTAACAAACTATCAAATACCTATTCTTATTAATTTCACCTAACCATCTTAAGATGGCAGACAGTTAAGCAATCCTATATTCTGAAATTCAAGTAAGCCTATAGGCAAGCCTAGATGAACCCGCAACTTCTTCTTAAGCTGCGAAAGCGTAATTTTGATTTCCGGTTATATTTAACCTGCATTTTTATATCTGCCGATAGCATGCTTATTAAACTTGAACTACCCTGTCGAATCCATAAAACAGCCCCATACTAATATTGTATCATTTTTTCTACTCTTTTAGAAGCATCTTTCTCTCTTTGAGCTTCGCGTTTATCATAAAGTTTTTTTCCTTTACAAAGTGCTATCTCAATTTTACATAATCCTTCTTTAAGATAAACCATTGTTGGGACTAAAGTTAGGCCTTCTAACTTTAATTTTTGCGATAATTTTATAATCTCTCTTTTTTGTAATAACAATTTTTTGTTTCTTGTTTCTTTATGATTAAAAATATTGCCTTGTTCATACTTAGCTACGTGCATATTAATGATATATGCTTGAAAATCGCTACCGATCTTCACATAAGCTTCTTTAATCGAAAACTTACCTAATCTAATTGATTTAATTTCCGTTCCCTTAAGAACAATACCGCACTCATACTTTTCTAAAATATAATAATCATGAGCGACCTTTTTATTGTTTACTAAGATTTTCATTATTGGCCCCTTTTAAACTAATACAAAATCAATTCTTCCTAATAGGCGATTTACTTTAGTTACTTTTACATTAACAACTTGTCCGATTGTATAAGATAAATCAGATTCAGTTGATTTTAAACTAATAGTTGATTCATTGTATTCCATACGCTCTTTAAATGTTGATATATGAACTAAACCTTCAATAGTATTAGGGAGTTCAATAAACATACCGAATTTCAAAACAGAAGAAATGACTCCTTGATATTCTTCATTAATATGATTTTCCATATACTCAGCTTTTTTAATATCTAAAACTTCTCTTTCAGCATTCATCGCTTTTTTTTCAGTCTCAGAAGATTGTTTTGCAATTTCATCAAGTTTAATTAATGTATCTTCATTATGTTGTTTATTGTTATTAAATAAATATTTTCTTAAGTTGCGATGAACGATTAAATCAGGATATCTTCTAATCGGTGAAGTAAAATGCGTGTAATTGTCAAAAGCTAATCCATAATGTCCTTTGTTTTCTCTTGCATATCTCGCTTTAGACATTGATCTTAACAATAGTGTAGTCACTACTTTTTCAAAGGTAGTATTTTCTACAGCTTTCAATAAAGCTTGTAAATTTTCTTGAGAATAGTCACCCTCGTAATTATCATATCCTAATCTCTTAACAAATTCAAAAACATTCTCTAATTTTTCTGAGTTAGGTAATTCATGAATTCGGTATATAAAAGGTAATTTCATGTTAAAAATATGAGTTGCGACCACTTGATTAGCTACTAACATAAATTCTTCAATCATTCTTTCAGCTGTTTGGCGTTCTCTAATAACAATATCGCTCAGTTTTCCATGATCATCAAATAATAACTTAGGTTCTAAAGTTTCAAAGTCAATTGATCCCATTTTTTCTCTAACATCAAAAAGAATTGTTTGTAATTCTTGCATTAAGATTACTTCTTGATAGATATCTGAATACTCATCAGTAACTTCCTCGTAACCGTCAAGTATTTTGTTGATATTGGTGTAAGTCATTTTATATTTGCTATTGATAACTGAAGGATAGATTTTATATTTTACAACTTCGCCCTTTTTTGTTATTTCCATTTCACAGGTAAGAGTTAATCTATCGACTTTCGGATTCAAAGAACAAATTCCATTTGATAGTGCTTTCGGTAACATCGGTATAACTGAATCAGCTAAGTAAACACTAGTTCCTCGACTAAACGCTGCTTTATCTAAAATAGAATCCTCGGTAACATAATAACTAACGTCAGCTATATGCACACCAAGAAGGTAATTATCATAAACTCTTTTGATTGAAATTGCATCGTCGATATCCTTAGTAGATTCAGAGTCAATGGTGAAGATTGTTTCGTTTCTTAAGTCTTTTCTATCTTTAAGTTCTTCTTCTTTAACTTCTTGACTGACATTCTTTGCGAACAGTTCTTCTTCAGAACTAAATTTATTAATCAAATTATACTTATGTACAACTTCTAAAATTTCTATGCCTTCATCATCGACATGGCCAATAACTTCAATTAATTCACAATCTTTAAAAAAGTTATGTTTATAATTAATGATTTTAACCTTTACAAGTTGATGATTCTTGACCTTTTTTTGATCTGCTTTAACTAGTTTTAAAGCAATGTCCTCATTAAAGCCTTTAGGAAATATTTGTCCGTTGTAGTATTCACCAACGATAACTGAAAGACTGCGTTCTAATACTTTTTCAACAACACCTTCAATTTTTTCTTTATTTTTTACATTAGTAATTTTAACTAAACACAAATCATTATCCATAGCGGTATTGGTATTATTACGAGAAATATAAACATCTGGCATTTCTTGATCTTCAACGATAATAAAACCATACCCTTGGGCTTTTAAGTCCATTCTACCGGTGACCATTACGGTTTTGTCATCTAAAACATTATAGTGTCCAGACTTATCTTTGTAAATCTGATTTTCTTTTACCAAAAGATCAAGAGTTTTTGTTAATTCTTGAAAATCCTTTTTGCTTGATAAATGTAAATTGCTGGAAATTGCAATTAAAGTCCTTTCTTTATAAGGAGCTTTTTTGATAATATTGTAAACTGTTTTTTTCATAATAGACTCCCTTCTTTATTTTAAAAAAAAAGAACACATAGTGTGTTCTTAAATAAAGACTAATGCTAATACAGCAAAAACTGCAAAAACAATTGACACTCCAGCTGTTAGCCTAGACATAAATAACTCTGCGCCTCTTTGTTTTTGGTTTTTAAATAGGTCTGATTTTTCACCAGACAATGTATTTTTAACATCATCTTTAGATTCTTGAACCATTACTAAAGTGATTAATATTAATGATATTACGAATAATACCCAATGTAACCAAGTCATAGTCTACCCTCCTTGATTTTCTAAAATAATTTCAGCATAACTATTATAACATAAAAAAATGTTTTTGGAAGAGCCAAAAACATCTTTTTTTATCTGTTATAGATTATTAAGTGAAGCTAAACCTTTATATTCTGCAACTTCATCAAGTTCTTCTTCAATTCTAAGAAGTTGATTGTATTTAGCGATACGATCAGTTCTTGATAATGAGCCGGTTTTAATTTGTCCTACGTTGGTAGCAACTGCGATATCAGCGATTATCGTATCTTCTGTTTCTCCAGAACGATGTGAGATAACTGAAGTATATCCAGCGCGTTTAGCCATTTCAATTGCATTGAAAGTTTCAGTTAAAGTACCAATTTGATTTACTTTAATTAAGATTGAGTTCGCAATTCCGTTTTTGATACCTCTTGCAAGTTTTTCAGTATTAGTAACAAATAAATCATCACCAACTAATTGAATTTTTTTACCAAGAGCATCAGTTAGGATTTTCCATCCATCCCAATCATTTTCGTCAAGTCCATCTTCGATTGAAACTATTGGATATTTTTCAACTAATCCTTCATAAAATTTAACCATTTGTTCAGAACTTAAAGTTTTGCCTTCGCCTTTGAGTTCGTATAATTTTGTTTCTTTGTTAAAGAATTCTGAAGCTGCTACATCCATAGCTAAAGCTACATCTTTTCCAGGAACAAAACCTGCTTTTTCAATTGCTTCGATAATTACTTTGATTCCTTCTTCATTAGATTGTAAATCTGGTGCGAAACCACCTTCATCACCAACAGAAGTGTTAAAGCCTTTAGCGTTTAAAACTTTCTTTAAATTATGGAATACTTCAGCGCCCATTCTTAAAGCTTCTTTAAAAGTTTTAGCGCCAATTGGCATAATCATGAATTCTTGGAAATCAACATTGTTGTCCGCATGTGATCCACCATTGATGATGTTCATCATTGGTGTTGGTATAATTTTAGCATTGAAGCCACCTAGATATAAATATAGAGGTAGTCCAACAAAATCAGCTGCCGCTCTAGCCACAGCCATCGAAACTCCTAAAATTGCGTTAGCACCTAGTTTTGACTTGTTTTTGGTGCCGTCTAGTTCTAACATAATTTTGTCGATTGCCGTTTGGAAAGTTACATCGTAACCAATTAAATTAGGTGCGATTACTTCGTTAACGTTTTTCACTGCTTGAAGAACACCCTTGCCTAGATAACGACTTTTATCTCCGTCTCTTAATTCAATCGCTTCATGTTCGCCAGTTGATGCACCACTTGGAACAATTGCTCTACCAAATGCTCCTGACTCAGTAAAAACTTCAACTTCTATTGTTGGATTACCTCTTGAGTCCAACACTTCTCTTGCATAAATACTACTAATATTTGGCATTTAAACCATCTCCTTTTTTCTATTTATAATACTTTAATAAGTTTGTTTGATTCCTAAATAAGTTCCAATTGAAAACACTAATACGGTTAACCAAAGGTTAAAATTGAACTGAGTAAAAAGACTGGTGAAGAAGTTTTTTATAATGTATATATAAAGTTCAACATTGAAAACTGCTTCGGGAGCATTAAACTCCAACACTACGCGAAAAATAATGGGTAAGAAATAAATTATCAATGCCTGTACAACTAAAAATACTCCAGTGATAATAATGTAAACTAAATGAGGGAATTCATATTGTTTTCTGACTAATTTTCCTATTTGCATGCTGCTGAGGAAGAATAAAATCCCAGCAAAGCTTATCGAAATAAACCTCTGCATAAAATAATCTAGAAAACCAACCATAATCCCAAATAAAATTGATAAGACAGCTCCATATAAAATTACAAAAACGAGATCTTTAGCTTTTATGTATCTAAGGCCTGTATCATAACGATTATTCAATTATCGATACTCCTGTCATTGCTTGTGGTTGTGGTAAATTTAATAATTTTAACATCGTTGGAGCAATATCACCAAGAGTACAGTTTTTTCTCAATTTAACCCGCTCATCAGTTACTAAAAATGGAACTAGATTAGTAGTGTGAGCTGTAAATACTGAACCGTCTTCGGCAATCATCTTTTCACAGTTACCATGATCAGCTGTCAAAAGCGCAATCCCGCCGATTTCATCAATTTTCTTAACCACTTTTCCAACACATTCATCAACCGCTTCAACAGCTTTTACTGCAGCCGGTATAACTCCGGTATGACCTACCATATCGCCGTTTGCGAAGTTTAAAATTATCACATCATGAATTCCTAAATCTAATTCTTTAATTACTGCTTCAGTGATTTCATAAGCACTCATTTCCGGTTTTAAATCATAAGTAGGAACTTTAGGTGAAGGTATTAAAACTCGTTTAGCATTTTTTATTTGCTTGTCAACACCACCATCAAAGAAAAAAGTAACGTGGGCGTATTTTTCTGTTTCTGCTATTCTTAATTGATTCAAACCTTTTTCTGCGATGTAATCGCCAAACATATCATTTAAATCATTCAAATCAAAAGCGATTTCTCCCGTGACAGAGTCAGCATACTTCATGGTAGAAATAAACATAATGTTTTTTGGACCATTTTCAGTGTTTAATTTGTCTAAAGCTTTAGGATTTGAGTAAGCAGTCGAAATTTGAATTGCCCGGTCTGGTCTAAAATTCATAAAAATAATTGAATCATTATCTTTAATCAAACCCTTATCATCCACGATAAAAGGAAAAACAAATTCATCATTGACAGCATTCTTATAAGAAGTCAAAATGCCGTCTCTCGCTGAGGAAAAATATTCAGCTTTGCCAAAACTCATTGCATCATAAGCTTTTTGGGTTCTTTCCCAGTTTTTATCTCTATCCATCGCATAATAGCGACCAGAAACAGTTGCTATTTTACCATAATTGATTTCCTTCATAAATTGTTCTAGATCATCAATAAATCCTACCGCTGATTGTGGCCCCGTATCTCTGCCATCTAAGAAAGCATGAACAAAAGTTTCTTCCACTCCTACTTCTTTAGCGGTTTGTAACATTTCTTTAAAATGCAAGATATGAGAATGTACTCCCCCATCAGATAACAATCCAAATAAATGTAACCTAGAATTGTGTTTCATTGTATGTTTAAAAGCCGCTAAATATGCGCTGTTTGTCCTAAACATTCTTTCTTTAGCTGCCTTATTTACTCTAGTCAGTGATTGATAAACAACCCTTCCAGCGCCAATATTCATATGTCCAACTTCAGAATTGCCCATTTGTCCCTCTGGTAAACCAACCGCTTCACCGGAAGCATCAATTTCAGTATGAGGGTATCGAGCAAATAATTTATCTAAATTCGGATGTTTTGCTAGACTAAAAGCATTACCAGGTCCAGCTTCAGCCAAGCCGATTCCATCCATAATTATCAGTACTACTGGCTTTTTCATTTATATCACCTCTATTTATCTTTAACACAGCTATTATACTACAATTCGGACTTTTTTTAAAGTCATATGAATGCATTGTAAACACTTACATGTTTTAAATAATCGATATCTTTGAGTTCATTTTTGGTATAATATAAGCGAGGTGATAAGATGGCATTATCAAAAATAGAAAAACTTAGAAATATTCTTTATAAAAAAATATCACAAGGAAATATCAATTATGTGGTTCCCGATCTCTGGAATGCTTGGGATTATCAAGGTGAAGAACTAAAAAAATTACCTAGTCAGGAATTACTTATAAATCCATATCGATTTTATACGAGTTTAATCGATAAGTACATTTTGCCCCATAAAATCGATAGTGAAAATTATTTAAAATCACTTTCACAGATAAAAAATATTAAACATAAAAAAGGTGAAGTCGGTGGAGATTGGGTTAAAAAGTCAGTATTGTATTCAACTATGATTAGAACTAGTTCTGCTTGGGACCATGATCGTTCATTCTCTTTAGATATTGAAAACCTTGATAATTTGAAAGAAACCGGTACTTTCGTTAAAATGTTAGTGCTTTTGCCTTTACTTAAAAAAATGGGAGTAGACACGCTTTATTTATTACCGCTTTCTCGATTCTCCTTAAAAGACAAAAAAGGCGAACTAGGTTCTCCTTATGGAGTAGCTAACTTCTTCGATTTAGACCCGAATCTCAAAGAGCCTATGACTGGAAATTTAATGACCCTTGAAGAAGAATTTCAAGCTTTAGTTGAAGCTTGTCACATCCTTGAAATGCGCGTTGTAATTGATATTATCCCTAGAACCAATGCCGTTGAAAACGATTTGATAAAAGATCACCCTGATTGGTTTTATTGGATTAAAGCTGATGAAGCTCAAAGTTTTAGAGTCCCATATGTTGACGGATTGCCTAATACAATATCCCCTGAAACAAAGTACATGGAAAAAGTTTATAATTGCGAAGATGTAAAACGGCATATTAAGATGTTCCAAAACGATCCGCAAACACAAAATCCCAAACTGTTTGAAAAACTTAAAAACGAATCTAAAGATTTAATAGCGGATATCGAAAAACAATTAAACTTAAAGATTGCTCCTGCTTTTTCAGACCATATCAATGATGTCCAACCACCTTGGACAGATGTTACTTTCTTTAGAATGTTTATGGATCATCCTAAAGCAACAAAAAAATATTTAGAAGACAAAAATCAACCTCCATACATTCTTTTTGACACTATTAAAGCAAACTTGTTTCCTGGAGAAAAGCCCAATGTTGAACTTTGGAATACTTTGGCTAATATTATTCCTTACTACCAAAATACCTATGGTATCGATGGTGCTAGAATTGATATGGGACACGCTTTACCAAATGAATTGCTAAAAATGATTATTGATCAAGCGCGAAACAATGATAATGATTTTGCTTTTATCGCTGAAGAATTAAACCCTGATAACGCTGAAAAAGCTAAAGTCGCCGGCTATAATATCATTATTGGCAACGGATTTTGGATGGAACCTAGAATATGGGAAAAGAAGCTTCATAAATTCGTATACGGCGCCAAAGATATAGCTTTACCGATGTTTGCTTGTGCTGAAACCCACGACACTGCAAGAATTGCTGGCAGAGACGGTGGAAGAACTTTAGCGCGTATGGTTTCTGTTTTAAATATGTTATTGCCGAACCTTGTGCCATTCATCAATTCTGGTCAAGAAGTTTACGAAATTCAAACTATGAATACGGGAATTGACTGTACCAATGAAGATAAATTCAAACTGCCTTCTAATGATTTATTCTATGGCAAACTAGCACTTTTTGACAAATATGCAATTCACTATTTAAACCATAATCGTTGGGAACTAGCAGATCACTTGGACGGAGTAAAAAATATTAGAAATGCTTGGTTAAATCAAATTCTTGATATAACTGCTTACGAGCCAATCTATTTCAATGAATTTGATTCACCGGCTTTAGGAGTATCTTACTTTAATAAAGAAACAAAAAAATGTTTATTGGTTGTCGCTAACACCAATGTTTATCATGAAATATATTGCAATGCATCGCTAGAAAAACTAAGAAAAAAAGCTAATAATTTTAATAATTTTGGCAAATTGTTATATTCATCATATGAATTTGGTCGAGACTATCATGACTTTTCCCCAGATGGAAGAATTTACTTTAATCTCGGTGCTGGAGAAGTTAAAATAATTGAATTTTAATAAATAAAAATCGAGTCAAACGACTCGATTTTATATTTGATAGTTCTTAAATATCTTAATTATTCTTATCAACAAAACGGAGTAAATGAAAATCTCAATTGGGGCCTTGATAATCCTTAAGGGAAGTTGTGGCCAAAACGGAATCTTGTAAAGAATCGTTACCCAAAGTGGTGTTAAGATTAATGTCACTAACACCTGAAGAATAATTATGCTAAAGATAATTCTTTGCGCTTTATCTTCTTCATGTCGTTTCTGATAGAGAAATATCAGCGTACCTATAATTCCTACTTCACCTAAAATTAGCATTAGATAGATAACTATCGGACTAAAGCTCATCCCTTCACTTAAACGATTTTCAATAAGGAGAATAATCCAAGAAATATTAAAGAATCCCCAAGCTCCCATTAAAAGTAAGATTATCAATAAACTGAAATTCACAATCAAAAATAATTTTTGTTTCTGAATTTTAAGATTATATAGCAATCCGGGAACTACTCCATATAAAACTGAATTTAATGTGAATCCGGGAAAAAATGGCCCAGAAGGAACGCCAAAAACCCAAATATAAACAAAATAAGCTAAGATATCCTGAACTATTGATGAGTAGAAACCAATCCTAGGTCCAAGAACAATCGACACGATAATCAATGGTAAATAGCCGATACCAAATCTAATTATCGTTGAATTTGGTGGATATGAGAAAGAAACTACACTTGATAAAACGATACCTATCGCCACCATTAAAGCGGCGAAAATAATTTTCTGTAAATTTTTGTTTTTCATTCTATTCCTCACAAATTGAAGTCAATCATCTGTTGTCCACTTAATTTAAGAAAAGCATTAATCTTACTGAAAGGACGAGACCCTAAAAAACCTCGATACGCCGAAAGCGGTGATGGATGGACGTTTTCAATAACAAAATGCTTTTTATTGGTTATGAATTTACTCTTCGAACGCGCATATGCACCCCAAAGAACAAAAACCATCGGTTCAGATTTTTCGTTTAAAATTTGAATAACTCTATCGGTAAATCTCTGCCAACCTAATTCTGAATGCGAAAGCGGTTGGTTTTTTCTTACTGAAAGAATAGCGTTTAACAATAATACCCCAGAATTTGCCCAATTTGATAAATCTCCAGAATTAGGAAAAGGAATTTTTAAATCTGTTTCCAACTCTTTAAAAATATTGACTAATGAAGGGGGTAAATCTATACCCTTACTTACAGAAAAAGCCAAACCCATTGCTTGATTTGGATTGTGATAAGGGTCTTGACCTAGAATTAAAACTTTCGTTTTTTTATAAGGAGTTAAACAAAAAGCATTGAAAATCTGCGATTTAGGTGGATAACAAGTATATTTTTCATACTCACCCTCAACATCTTTCAATAACTTTTGAAAATATTCTTGATTAACTTCATTCTCTAAAATTTCTTGCCAATCATTATTAAATATTTTATTTGCGACTGACACAATTATCTACCTTACAACCAGAACAACTTACTTCTTCACATCCTTCTGGCTTTTCAATTTTTTGATTAAGGCTATATGTCCAAACATAAATACCAATAACTGCGACAATAATCACAACACCGATAATATATTCCAAATTACTTCACCTTCTCCACTAACTCATTAACACTAACTAGTAAATTTCGCACTTGCTTTCTTGAATCCTCTAAACTATTGCCAATTACTCCAGCATAAATTTTCAGTTTAGGTTCGGTTCCTGACGGTCTTAAAACAAACCAAGATTCGTCACTAAGATAATATTTTAACACATCGCTCTTATCTAAATCAATGTTTTCGATTTTTTCATCTACGTAACGTTTCGACAGTAAGAAATCCTCAATTTTTATGATAATTTTTTGATTGATCGCATCAAGGGGATTATTGCGGAAGTAGTTCATAATTCTCGTAATTCTTTCTTGCCCTTGTTTGCCAAGCAAATGAATGTTTTTTAAGCCTTCCAAATAATAGCCATATTGATCATAAATATCCAATAGTTTATCATATAATGTTTTATTTTCAGTTTTTAAATAATAATTTGCGGCTTCAGAAACCATTAACATCGCTTGTAGAGAATCTTTGTCTCTAACCCCATCATCTATCACATAACCATAAGATTCTTCATAACCAAAAACAAATTCTCGTTCATCATTTTCTAAATACCTAGCTTGTTCGCCGATAAATTTAAAACCTGTCAGTGTAGATATTACATCCATATTAAAACCTCTAGCAATTTTTGCCCCCAAATCACTGGTTACTATCGTATTGAAAACAACACCTTTTTTTGGTAAGGTTTGATTTTTTGTTCTTTCACTTAAAATATAATAAATTAACAAAGCTCCGGTTTGATTGCCGTTTAAAAGGATGTATTCACCATTGTTAAAAACGGCAACTCCCACTCTATCGGCATCCGGGTCGGTTGCTATTAAGATTTCAGCTTGATTTTTTTTACCTAAAGCGATAGCTAATTCAAAAGCCTCTTTTTCTTCAGGGTTAGGTGTTTTAACTGTTGAAAAATCAGGATCTGTAACCATTTGTTCTTTAACTGGAAAGACATGATAACCTTCTTCTTCTAAAAGCCGTTTTCCTAAATAACCACTAGTTCCGTGTAAAGGTGTAAAGACAATTTTAATATCTTTTTCTAAATTTTTATTTATAGCAATTGATTTTAAAAAGTTAAGATAAGGAAGGTCAATTTCTTCATCAATATATTCTAATAAGCCATTCTTTAATAAATTGCTTTCAGTTTCAGTTTTTATGGTAAACAAGTCTTCAATTTGATTAACGTAATCAATAATCTCGTTTGCATATCTTGGGGTGTATTGGCAACCATGTTCATCGTAGATTTTATAGCCGTTATAGTTAGGCGGATTATGACTTGCTGTAACCACAATTCCTGCTAAAGCATTCAATTTCCGCACGGCAAAAGAAAGTTCAGGAGTCGGTCTTAAATCAGTAAAAAGGAAGCTTTTTATTCCATAAGCTCCTAAGACTTTAGCGGATTCAAGGGCAAACTCTTTTGACATATGCCGATTATCATAAGCTATTACCACACCACGGTTTAGCTCTTGTTCCTGATTTTTATTAATTAAGTATTGCGCTAAGCCCCCATTGGCGCGTCTAATTGTGTAAATATTTAACCGATTAATTCCCGGTCCCAATATTCCCCGCATTCCTCCGGTCCCAAAGCTTAAACTCGTGTAAAACATATCTTCTAATTCTTTTTCAGTTTTAGAGTTTAACTCTTTTCTTAAACTTATATCTAAATTTTCATTATTAATCCACTTGAGATATTCGTCTCTCCACATAATTGTCTCCCTTGCTAAAAGATGTAATCAACCACTTTTTCTCTTCTTGGTTTAGCCTCTGGGTTTTTACCTTTAGGATAACCCAAACAAATGGCGATATCATGTTCATAACCTTCAGGTATCTTCATAATTCGATCGATATCGATTTTATCAGCTTTATGATATAAATAGCGAGTCTGACCGACTATGCAGGATCCATAACCTAAAGATGTAGCTGCTAAGGCGATATTTTCAATAACACAACCGATATTTATTTCCGAAAAACCGGCAATCTTAGAGCTAAGTATAATCACGCATGGGGCATTATAAAGAATATGGGCATTTTTTTCTACTTCAATCCCAAAGCGAATCATCCCTTCTATAGCTAAACGATTAATCTCATTGATTACTTCCTTGTTTGTAATTACAGTAAGATGCCATTCTTGTTTGTTTCTTGAGCTCGGCGCATTAATTCCACACTCGATGATTTTTTGTAGATCACTCTCAGGAATTTGTTTGTCTTGATAGGATCTAATGCTTCTTCTACTTAAAATTGTTTCAATTGTACTGTTCATAAATAACCTCCATTAAATTTAAAATTTCAAGTAAAATAAATGCTTATTATTCTAAGATGTTTGTAAATAAAAAGTCTACATCATATTTTATCATTTTTTCAGCGGTATCTTTTTCATTAACAATTCCAGTTATTACTTTAAGTCCAACCAAATGCATCGACATGATATATTCTCTTTTTAGTTTATGATGATCAACATATAAGTTGATGCTATGTTTTTGGCAATAATCTAAAGCATCATCATCAACTAGACGAGCATGGTAATATAATGCTTGACCGGGAAATAGTTTTCTTAAAATTTGTAATTGTTTTTTGTTCTCGGAAATTAGAGAATAGTTTTCTGTTATGTCATGGTCTTTTAAAAACTGGTCAAAACCAGAGATTTTGTCAGGCTCTAAATGATCTTTAATTTTAATGAACATGAATTTGCGATAAGCTTTGCATATCGCTAAATAATCCGCTAATTTCGGAATAAACATAAACTCGTTTAGATGACCGGTTTTGCGGTCGACTAAAGAAAATTTCTTTAGTTCATTATATGTAAAACTAGGAATATCAAGATTCAACATTCCGTATTTTAATAGGCTATCACAACCTGTAACTATATATTCATTATCTTTAGAAAGTGAAATCTCGCAACTAACTCCGTAATAAGAGCGATTAGCAGCCGCAAGAAAAGAAAAGATAGTATTTTCGGTTTCAATACCGCTTAATCCATTATTCGCAACCATTCCGCGAAAAAATTTATCAATCTTTATCGTATTCATTTAATCACGCCTTTTTCAAATATAATCTATTTTTATTTTAACACTAATTAATTATTTTATGTATATATATTTAAAAAATATCTATATTTGTTATTATATGGGATAGAAGCAAGGTATACTATATGAAATTTAATGAAATTGGCTTTGATTTTTCTAACTTGCAGTACGGAGTTTTAAGAAACGGCAATTAACCTGAGTATGTTAATTTCATGATAATATTCTTGAGCGTTTTCAGCATAGTCAGCCTTAGTCAAATGCTAGCATTTGCTTATTTTTACTTAAAGAAATCTACTGAATACATCACGATATCTAAAGACCCTAAACTCGATAGTTTTTACCGAACTAGAATTAGACACCTTACTTATTTATATATTTACCCTAACCAAGCTATCTATTATAACGAAAAAGAAGACTCAATTAGAAAAATAGGCGAATAGCGCGAAGTTAAAAGATTTGTAGCAAAGTATATTTTTTGGTTACGATGGAATGATTTAATCGACTATCAAATAAAAAAAACCAATAAAAAAACAGTTATAATTTTTAATGATAAAAATAATATAACTGCTTTAAAATATCGCTACATTTTTTCTTTAACAAACAATTTGATTCCAGAAATAATTAGTTCAAAATCTTCTTATAACTCAATAAGTTCGATGAGTGTTTACTATTTTGAAGACATTAATCGGCTAGCAAACGTTAGGTTGCCGAAGGAAATAATCAAAGTTATCGATAAAGATTATTAGTTGATTTCATCAATCATTGCTAAAATGCTTGTTCTTCCCTCATAAAAACCAACAATTTCATTATCAACAACATGAATAATCGTTGGTGTGCCATTTACGCCAGATTCATAGGCAATATCATAAAAGCTATTTACTTCAACAAAATAAATAGTATCATTATTAGCGCGATAAAAGGTGTCTAAAACTTGGGCTTTGATAAGATTACAAGCATGACAATAAATGCCATAATAATAGACATAATAATCATCATCAGGCATGTTTATTTGATCAGACACATCAGTGATGAATTGACCCTCAAAATCGCTATAATCTAGATCTAAATATGTGATTGTGGTTGTTTCTTTAGTTGTTGAACAACTTAAGAAACTAAAGCCCACAATGATAAGTAAAAAAACTTTTATGAATTTATTCAAAATCCTCACTATCCTTCGATTTAAGTACTACTGATACTCGTTTGTATATCAGTAATAATATTATACTATTTGCTCCAGCTTTTAGCAAATTAAACGGTATAGTGGTAATAACGATAAACTTAAACAAACTATCAAATCCATAAAACGCTAATAAGGCATCAAGCGACATGCCAAAATATAACTTAGCATACAAAGGTAATAATAGGTAAATGTTTAACAATACTCCGGTAATAACCATAACCACTGTACCGACTGCAAGCCCAATAATGGCTTGCTTTTTTGTTTTGTGCTTAAAGTAAATAAAACTCGCCGGCACCACAAAAGATACCCCAATTAAAAAATTCGCTAATTCGCCTACATAAGCTGTATCTGATGGTCCTCCAAGAATAATATCTAAGAGAATCTTGATCGCTTCAATAGTTACCCCAACAATTGGACCGTAAGCAAATGCCCCTATCATCACCGGTATTTCTGAGAAATCCAACTTATATGGACCTACAATTGTAAAACTCAATAACATTAGCACGAAAGCCAAAGCTCCTAAAATACCGATAATTGATAATTTTCTGATACTGTTTCTTCTTTTCATTTCTTCTTCTCCTCCAAAAAAAATAGCCGTAAAAACGGACATTCTTCAGGCATAGATATACTTCTTTCATCCAGACTTTAACTGTCGGTTTAGGAGTTACGCCTAATCATGCCAAAAGGCTCGCGGACTATACCGCCGGTAGGGACTTTCACCCTGCCCTGAAGTGTTTTTAACAATTATATTATAACCTCTATAATTTTTATGTCAAACTATTTTTCTAAATTTTTTGCGACCGCCCTGATCAGCGATGCTTCAACTCCAGAAATCTTTAGTGGTAACCCGACAAAATAAAAATGATTATTTAGTAAATTTAGATTGGTTAAGTTTTCTATTAAATAAATGTTCTTCCCCAATAAATCTTTATGCATGCGCAAACCCTCTTCATTAAAATAAGAAAAACTGGGAATGTCAGCTCCTAATATCGTAATATTATTTTCATTTAAAAACTTAAAGATTTTAGGTTCAAAATATATTGGTTCATAATATTTTTGCGTGTTGATTCTCGCTGCGTAATTTAAATCCAAAAACAGAATTCTTTCCCGATATTCAAGCTGATTATATTGTTCTTCAATATCTTTTGTGGAAATAATGTTATCAACAATATTCGGTTTAATCACATTTGCTTTACCAATAAAATTACTAAAGTCAATCTCTTCAAGGCTTTTTAACTTTAGGGCATGGGAACGGAAATCAATATGAGTCCCGATATGCATATTCAATTTTAGAGTGCTCATGTTAAACCCATCGTTTTCAATAGTTTTTGTCTGCTTAATCTCAAATTTTTCATCACCAGGATATACTAAGTAATCTTTTGTAATACTTACAGTTAAATCAATCCAATCATTCATTTTTTTCACCTCTTTAAATTACAAAAAGGTTGAAATAATCAACCTTTTAATACTGAATTAACACGCCAAATTTTATTGGCATAATCATTTATAGATCTGTCTGAGGAAAATACACCGCTTTTAGCAATATTAACTAGTGCCATTTTCGCCCACCTAGACTTGTCTTTGTACGCTTCGTTAGCTAAATTACAAGCTTTTTTGTAAGCTTGATAATCCTCAAGAACAAAGTATTGGTCGCGATAAACTAAATTATCAAAAATTTCTTTAAATTCATAACGATCAACATCTTCAAAAAAACCGTTAATTAACTGATCCAGCAAAATTCGAATTTCTGAATCTTTTTCATAGACTTTTTTAGGTTCATAGTCATGTTTAAGGT
>DIGF01000023.1:0-38437 GCA_002419505.1 Caryophanales bacterium UBA5729 | reverse complement strand
CCGACTAACTCGTTTATTTCAACGTTAGCGCCATCTAAGGTTCCTAATGTAATCGCTCCGTTCATCATAAATTTCATATTACCAGTTCCGCTAGCTTCTTTAGAAGCTGTTGATATTTGTTCGGAAATATCCGCCGCTGGCATAATGATTTCCGCATAAGAAACATTATAATTTTCCACAAAAATAACTTTTAAATACTCGTTGGTATCCGGGTCGTTATTTACTTTTTTCGCAATGGAATTAATTAACTTAATTACCTTTTTCGCAAAATAATATGTCTCCGCAGCTTTCGCTCCAAAAATATAAGTGTGAGGAACGAAATCTTTACGAAACTCAGGATTTGCTTTTAGAGTATTGTACATACTCATAATATGCAAAGCATTCATTAATTGTCTTTTGTACTCATGGAGTCTTTTTACTTGGATATCGAATATTGAATCTGGATTAATTTTTATTCCCTGTTCCTGATAGATTCGATCAGCCAAAGCTTGTTTTTTAAGCTTTTTAACCTGCAAAAATTCTGTTTGAAGGTTTTTGTCGTCCACGAATTTTAAAAGTTTTTCTAGTTCTTGAGGACTTGATTTAAAGTCTGAACCGATTTTGGATTCGATAAGTTTAGTTAATTCTTTATTTGAATGCAGTAACCAACGGCGATGAGTTATACCATTAGTCACATTAAAAAACTTATCCGGATATAAATCATAGAATTTCTTCATCTCAATATTTATTAAAATCTCAGTGTGCAATCTAGCCACACCATTTACTGAAAAACTGGAAACGATGCATAGGTGAGCCATTCTAACAACTCCGTCACCAATAATCGCTAAATCTCTAATTAGTTGATCTTTTCCATATCCATATTTTTCTAAAAGTTGAAGTGTAAATCGGCGGTTGATTTCTTCAATTATTTGATAAATTCTTGGTAGTAAAGGTTTGAAGATGTCTATTGGCCATTTCTCCAGTGCTTCTGCTAAAATTGTATGATTAGTATAAGCTACTGATTTATTGACAATTTCCCACGCTTGATCCCATTCCATTTTTTCTTCGTCAACTAAAATTCTCATCAATTCAGGTATCACCAACGTAGGGTGAGTATCATTGATATGAAAAACTACTTTGTCAGCTAAATTTTCTAAACTTCCATAACGTGTTTTATGTTCATTAGTTATACTTTTAACCCCGGCTGCAGAAAGAAAATATTGTTGTTTGATGCGTAATTGTTTACCTTCATAAGTCGTGTCGTCTGGATATAAAAATCCAGAAATTTTTTGCAATTCACTTTCATATTCAAATGGAGATTTATTTTCCGGATATCTTTTCGCCGCTTCTGCGTTCCATAGTCTTAGATAATTAACAATTTCATTATGATCGCCAATAATCGGCACATCATAAGGGACTGCTCTAATTACCTCTGCCGGATGATAAACAAATTTATTATCCTCCCAATTAACGTTGCCAAAGAAAGGAATATCCACGGACTTTTCTTGTCGTCTGATTTCCCAAACATAGCCATCATTTAACCAGTTATCCGGTCTTTCTTCTTGATAGCCATTTTTGATTTTTTGACGGAATAATCCATAGCGATAACGGATGCATTGCCCGTAACCTAAGATTCCCAAAGAAGCCATGGAATCCAAATAACAAGCCGCTAATCGTCCCAAACCCCCTGTTCCAAGCCCGGGATCCGAGTCGTAGTTTTCTACTTCATTCAAATCATAACCCATTTCATTGAATGCTTGCTCACAGACATCTCTAATACCCATATTCATCAAATTATTAGTCATAAGTCTTCCCATTAAAAACTCCATGGAAAAATAATAGACTTTCTTGGTATCATTTTTTGCGATTAATTTTTCAGTATTCATCCAGTCTTTAGCTATTTCTTCTCTAACTAAAGTTCCTAAAATATTATATCTCTCGCGTATTGTTGAATCTTGTATATCTTTATAATAGGTTTTCTTTAACCTTTCCTTAAAAGTTTTTGAAAAACTATCTGAAGTTTTAAATACACCTAACCTCATTCATATCACCTCTATCTTATTATACCATTTTTAGACTTCGGTTAAAAATTCATCTCGTCATGGCAACGGTTACTTTTTATATAATTTGATACAATTCTAAGTATTTTCTAGCTGAATCGCTCAAACTAAAACGTGAATTCATAGCGTTAATTATAATTTGTTGCCAATCAAACTTACTATTGCTGAATAAATTAAAAGCATTGTTAAGTTGGAAAACCAAATCGCGAGTATCGTAATTAAAGAATTTAAAACCATTTCCTCTTTTACTGGAAACATCAAAATTTTCAATGGTATCGTTTAAACCGCCAGTTTGCCTGACAATAGGGATTGTTCCATATTTAAGCGCTACCATCTGGCCTATGCCGCAAGGCTCATATCTTGAAGGCATTAAAAACGCATCCGCACCAGCATAAATGTATTGTGGTTTTGTCGCGTCATATTCTAAATTAATACTAACCCGATCAGGAAAACGTTCTTTTAGTTGTCTTAATTGTTCTAAGTATAATTTATCACCAGTTCCTAAAATCACAAATTCAATCAACGAATTTTCTAAGATTTGATGAAGGGCAGGAATAATTATTTCAAACCCTTTTTGCTCAACAATGCGCGTTACCATTCCTAAAACAAAAAACTCATTTCCTTCTAAAATTCCCATTTTATTTTGTAAATCGACTTTGTTAATTTTTTTTGCAGAAAAAACATTAACTAAATTATATTTCATTGCAATTTCAAGATCATCTTCGGGTCCAATGTCCTTTTTTATGCCGTTAAGAATGCCATAAAAATCTCGATACCTTTTATTAATCGTTTCCACAAGATTTCTTGAGTAATACTCATATTTTAACTCATCTTTATAAGTTTCAGAAACAGTTGATATTTTTGTGGCGTGATTAAGCCCGATTTCCATAAAATTAGCTTTATTTAATCTAGTATATTGCCAAGGATTATTTATTCCAACTTTTTCTAGAATTGATAGATCATAAACCCCTTGATACTCTAAATTGTGAATGGTCATTAAGGTTTTGATTTTTAAACCTCTTGTCTTCAAAATCAAAGGTAATAATCCCAAATGCCAATCATGAATATGGATAATATCTGGTTTTTCTTCAAGGGCATCAAGAAAAGATAACGCCGCTACTGAGAAAAAGGCAAAACGATCGCCATCATCTTCATAGCCATAGATCTTTTCTCGATCAAAGAAATCGTAAGACTCGACAAAATAATAGACTGTGTTGCTGTTGACAACGCTGTAAAGATTGACTCGATACTTTTTATTACCATAAATAACTGAATTTGAAACTTTTAATTCAAGCAATAAATTATATTTCTCTTTTATTTGTGGATATAAGGGCAGCATAACCTGAGATTTTTTTCCTAATTCTGAAAATTCTTCAGCTAAAGCTCCTACAACATCAGCTAAACCGCCAGTTTTTATAAACGGATAACATTCGGCGCTAAGTTGTAAGATAGCCAACCTTTGATGTGAAGTTACGATTTGCTTCTTTTCGGAAACAAATATTTCATATTCATCGCCCGTTACAACTGAATTGGCTAAAACTTTGGTTTCTTTATCGAAAACTGAGTATTCTACAACAGCATCACTTTCAATTATCGATTGATTCATGATAATCGAGTTAGCAACTTTAGCTCCATAATGAATTTTTACTTTTCTACCGATAATAGAGTTTATAACTTCACCCTCAATAACCGCTCCAGAAGCGATAATTGAATTTTTTACGTTTGCAAAATCGCCATATCTCGATGGTGCAGACATTGTTTCTTTCGAAAATATCGGACGCTCTTCCAAAAACAACTGCTGTCTTACCTCTGGTAGTAACAATTGCATATTCGCTTCATAAAGTTCTTTTGCAGAATTGATGTTATAAGAAAACGTATCAATAACTATCGTATGTTTTTTTAATCCTGGAGCGTAGTCAAAAACATCAGATAGATTTCTAAAAGCTATTTGATCATAATTTTCAATATATTCCAATAAGAGTTTTTTTGAAATTATATATGTTTTTAAAACTTTACGCATATCCGATAAAACTTCAGTTATATCCGAGTTATTATCTAAATGAATTTTTAAGAAATCTTTATAATCGACATTCCAAACCATATTTGCCGGAGTAACAAGAGCATATTCTTGATTACTACGATAAAAGTACTCAGAATGCTCGTACATCCTTTGAAAACTGATTTCACTTTCTATCGTAAGACTAAGATTTTTAGGTGGTAAAATAAAGATTCCGTCGTGCCTTCTGCTTAAATCCCAACGATCGCCACTGCCGATATGATCAGATAGTGAGCGGTAATTACCGTATGGGAAAATCGCTACGTTATTGATTCCAGAATTCTTACAATTAGACAAAGTAAAATCAATTAATCGATATTTTCCCCCGAAAGGAATAGCACCTGGTACCCGATGTCTAGTAAGCTTTGCGAAATTACCTGATGAAGTCGCATCAACAACTAAAAATAAACTACTCATGAACTTCACCTACCTCAAAAAGATTATTTTGCGTAATCAAAACAACTTTTTTAGCATCTATGTAATAATTGTCTGGAATAATTACACCTTTATCGATAACCACTTTTTTTAGAACTGAATTTTTCCCAATCGTCACATTCGGAAAAATCACTGAGTCTTCAACAACAGAACCTTTGCCTACAGTGACTTGATAGCTGATTGTGCTATGGCGCACTTTACCACAAATTAAAGATCCATCAGCAATTACTGAAGAAGTCACGCTACCGCCTTCTAAAACAGCATGTGGCTGTAAGTTCAATGACTTAGAAAAAATCGGCAAATTCTTTGAAGAATTGAGACCTAAAAAGTCCGGATCTTCAACCATTTCCATATTTGCTCGATATAAAGATTCTACAGTGCCAACGTCTCGCCAATAATCATTAAATTTATAAACAGAAACATCATAATTATGATTCAAACAATAAGGAATAATATTGCGACCAAAATCAATTAATTGATTGTCATTATCATCAAAAAAGACTCTTTCTAAAGCTTTATATGAAAATAAATAAATTCCCATGGAAGCTAGATTAGAAACTGGATTATCCGGTTTTTCATAAAAAGTTGTCAATTGATTTTTTTCGTTTATTTCAAGGATGCCGAAACGACTAGCTTCTTTAAAGTTAACAGTTGTGGCTGCAATAGTTACTTCAGCCTTGGCTGCAACATGATGTTTAAGCATCAAGTTGTAATCCATTTTATAAATATGATCTCCTGATAAAATCAGGATATATTCAGGTTGATAATCTTTAATAAAACGAAAGTATTGCTTGATAGCATGAGCAGTTCCTTTTTGCCACAACACATCTTCTGCTTGAGAATAAGGCGTTAAAAATCTAATTCCACCATCAATATAATCTAAATCCCAAGAAGCTCCTGAGCCAATATAGTTCATTAGTTCGAAGGGTTCATATTGAGTAACAATTCCACAAACATCAATATTACTATTGGATATATTGCTCAAAGTAAAATCAATAAGGCGATATTTTGCCCCAAAAGACACAGCTGGTTTAGCTGTGGTTTTAGTAATATCGCCTAATCTTGTGCCTCTTCCACCTACCAAAATCATTGAAATAATTTTCTTCATTAAAAACACCTATTATCGTATTTTATTATTGAAATCGAGAGTGGAGAAATGTTAACTGAAATTGATTGTTGATAACCGTGATTAAAGGTATCTATTGTGTGTAATTCAGTACCATTATAAATATTTGAACCGCCATAAATATCTTTATCTGAATTTAAAACCTCTTGGTATACTCCCGGTTCTGGAACTCCGATTTGAAAATCAGTATAAGCAACTGGTGTCAAATTCAAAATGACTACACAAAAATTTAACTTATCTTTTCCAAAACGGATAAACGAGTAAATTGATTGATCGTAGTTTCTTTGGTCAATCCATCTAAATCCATCTGGATTATGATCTAATTCATAAAAACAAGAGTAATGATTATATACTCTAACAAGATCCTTTACAAACCTGTTAGCGCGATTATGCATAGGAAACTCTAATAAATGCCAATCTAGTTCTTCTTTATCTTTCCATTCATGCATCTGTGCAAATTCGCCGCCCATGAACAAAAGTTTTTTTCCGGGATGGGTAAATTGCAAACCCATAAGCGCTCGATAATTCGCAAACTTTTGCCAATAATCACCGGGCATCTTATCGACTAAAGATTTCTTTCCGTGGACCACTTCGTCGTGAGAAAGCGGGAGAATAAAGCGTTCAGAATATGCATAGACCATTCCAAAGGTAATTAAATCATGATGATATTTCCGGTAAATTGGGTCTTTAGCAAAATACTTCAAAGTATCATTCATCCAACCCATATTCCATTTGTAATCAAAGCCGATACCACCATTTAAAACATTAGTGGTTAAATTTGGGAATGTCGTCGAATCCTCAGCAAAAAGCATAACTGAATGGTCAGTCTCTTTAATTGCGTATGACAAATCCTTAAGAAATTCAATTGCTCCATAATTGGTGCCAACATGCATGTTGCCTAAATAGTAAATGATATTCGATACAGCATCAATCCTAAAGCCATCAACGTGAAAATATTTAATCCAAAACATTGCATTGGAAATTAAGAAACTTTTGACAATCCCTTTTCCCAAATCAAGATTGATCGTTCCCCAAACTGCATTCTCGCGAATTTTAATGTCTGAGTATTCATATAAAGGTTCGCCATCAAATAGATAAAGCCCGTGTGAATCTTTGCAGATATGTCCAGGAACCCAATCCATAATTACACCGATACCAGCTTCATGACATTTATCAATTAAGTACATTAAATCCTTAGGAACACCATATCTTGCGGTCGCACTATAATAACCAGTCCCTTGATATCCCCAACTTTCATCTAAAGGATGTTCTACTATCGGCATAATTTCTATATGAGAAAAACCGTGTTCTTGGATATAGGGGATCAACAAGTCAACTAACTCATTGTATTTATGAAAACTCCCGTCAGGCTTTGTCATCCAACTGCCTAGATGTAACTCATAAACTGAAAGTTTTTCTTCAAAATGGTTTTTGTTTTTTCGATTATTTAAATAATCTTGATCATGCCATTGATAACCATCAATATCATAGACTTTCGAACAAGTTTCTGGTCGATTGTCGGAAAAATAAGCATAGGGATCTGCTTTAAAAATTGTTTGGCCGTAAGCTGTGATAATACAGTATTTATATTTAGACCATTCACCGACATTAGGAATAAAAATATGATAAATGCCAAATTCATCAATTTTGTTCATGACATGGGTCCTTGAATCCCAATCATTAAAATCACCGACAACAGAGACAATTTTAGCATGCGGCGCATACACTTTAAAGTCAGTACCAAGGATTTTTCCGTCTTTATCTTTTACAAGATGCGAACCAAAATGTTGGTATGCCTCTTTCAGCTTACCTTCATTAAATAAGAATAAATCCAAGTCATTCATCCGTGTCACTTCCTTCCAAATATTTTTTTATTAAATTGTATTGATAACCTTTGGCGATTAGCTTGCTGATAATATAGGTATTTAAACTCTGTTTCAAGTTCTTTCTTAGGTATTTTTGTTTTAAAACATCAATTTCTTTTCCAATAGCAGCGTCTTCGTTGATTTCATTAGCAATTGCACTATGATTTTCTTCGATAACTTGCTTTGCAGTTTCATAATTAAAGCCTTTATTTACTAAAAAACTCAAGAGATTTTTCTTTGCCTGCAAAAAGCTTTTATTGTTTAAACTTGTTACTTTTTTCTCAAACCAATATTGACAATTTTCATTTGCTTGTTGTTGAGAATACTGTTTTAATTTTTCTTTAATTATCTCAATGTTAATCCCTTTCATCTTTAAATCTTCGAGAATTTTATGTTTCCCAATTTTCTTATAATTAATGGATTCGTGGAGGTAATTTTCCACATATAAGTCATCATCAATTAATCTTAAAGCAGCGAGTTTATTTAAATAATAAGCAAATTCGCTTATATTCATTTTTTCCAAATAGCGGATTATCTCTGCTTTAGTTCTTGGTTTGTAAAGGGCGAAGTTTAAAACTTTCTGATAGTAATTATCGCGATTAATTTCAATAATTAATTTATTATATATCTCATTTGAAAATTCTTTATTGCTGATTAAACGATAACTGATAACTAAATCTTCAGAAACTTTAAAACTTTCAACTTTTTGGTTATTTTCTATCTCCACAAGATATAATCGACCTTTTTTGGTCAAATTAGTTACTTTAGGCATTTTTTTTGCTTGCGACTAAGTATGCTAAAATAAACGGATCTAAATCTCCATCCATAACCCTATCGCCATTTCCTGTTTCGAAATTTGTCCGATGATCCTTGACCATGGTATAAGGGTGAAAAACATAGGAACGTATCTGAGAACCAAAAGCATTTGACTTATAATCGTTAAATGATTCTATCTGATTTTGCTTCTTTTCAATTTCGAGGTTGTAAAGTTTACCCTTTAATACTCTAAGAGCAATTTCTTTATTTTGAATTTGTGATCTTTCATTTTGACAAGAAACAACGATCCCTGTAGCCAAATGAGTTAGTCTAACGGCTGAATCGGTCGTATTTACTCCTTGACCGCCTTTGCCACTTGATCTAAAAGTATCAATCCTTAAATCTTCATCTGAGACTTCAATTTGAATGGTATCGTCAATTTCCGGGATTACAGTCACCGATGCGAATGAAGTATGTCGTCTACTTGATGAATCAAAAGGAGAAATCCTTACCAAACGATGAACGCCAGATTCAGATTTTAAGTAACCGTAAGCGTAAGCTCCGCTTACAAGAATTGTGGCGGATTTTAGACCGGCTTCTTCACCATCGATATAATCGAGTATTTTAGTTTTAAAGTTTTTGCGATCGGCATATCTTAGATACATTCTAAAAAGCATCTGTGCCCAATCTTGAGATTCAGTGCCACCTGCTCCAGGGTGAAATTCAATTATTGCGTTAAACTTATCATATTCTTCATTTAAAAGAACTTTTAAGGTTAAATCTTCATTTAATTTTTGAAACTCTTTAATTAAATCTTTAGTGTATTGATTATTGATTACTTCGCCTTCTTCAGCTAAAGTAATTGTTAATTCAAGAGTTTCAAAAATATCTTTTAACCTTTTATAGTTATTGATTAGTTCATTTATTTCATTCATTTCCGCGATAATAGCTTGCGCTTTTTGGGTGTCATTCCAAAAAACCGGAGAAAGGGTAGCTCGTTCCAGATTTTTTGATTTTTCGATTTTCGTATTAATATCGATGTTATTATTTAGTTTTTCATACTCTGTGGTTAACTCATAAAATTCTTTTTTTAATTCGTCAAGAAGCATAAATTACTCCTAGTTGTCATTACGACCATGACAATGTTTATATTTTTTCCCGCTACCACATGGGCAGGGATCATTTCTACCGACTTTTTCAGATACACTTCTCGGTTTACGTTTAACTTCTTGATCTTCTTTTCCAGAATAAGTGCTAACGGGTTTGGCAACTTGAACTCGTTCTGTGTTCTGACGCACTTGAGCTTTAAGCACATACCTAGTCACATCATCTTGAATGCTATAAATCATGGTTTGGAACATGTTGAATCCAATTTCTTGATATTCACGGAACGGGTTAATTTGGCCATAACTTTGCAAGGAAACAGCTTGGCGTAATTCACTCATAGAATCAATGTGTTGAACCCAATAAGTATCAACCACTCTTAGCGTAATCGCTTTTAAGAAATCATTAAATATTTTTTCTCCAGCTAAGGATTTTTTACTTTCAACATCTTTCTTATAGGCGTCTATTACATAATCTAAAATATTTTTTTCCGTTTTCAATATATCTTTATCGATAGCGCCAATCACAAAATATTTATTTAAAGTGCTAAATAAGTTATCGATGTTTTCATTAGTGTTAACCAGTCTTGTCAAAGTATCAATTACCATGCCATCAATCAATTCTTCAATGCTTTCAAGGAATAAAACATCAGTTCTTTGTTGATAGATAATCTCTCTTTGTTTTCTTAGAACTTCGTCATATTGAAGAACAGTTTTTCGTCGATCAAAGTTATTTCCTTCAATTTGACCTTGAGCTCTTTGCACCATTTTAGAGAACATTTTAAAGTCTAGTGGTGTTTCATTACCATCTTTTCCTTGAGAGGTAATCATGCTAATCATATTTTTGAAACGTTCTCCGCCAAAACGCTTTAATAAGTCATCGTCCGCAGAGAGAAAGAATCTGGAATAACCTGGATCTCCTTGACGTCCTGAACGACCACGTAACTGATTGTCAATTCGTCTTGACTCATGTCTTTCTGTACCGATTACAGCCAGACCACCGAGCTCTTTAACGCCTTCGCCTAATTTGATATCGGTACCACGTCCTGCCATATTCGTTGCGATAGTAACGGCATATTTTTGTCCAGCATTAGCGACGATTTCTGCTTCTCTTTCATGCTGTTTAGCATTTAAAACGTTATGCTTAACTCCATTCTTTTTTAATAAAGAAGATAGGAGTTCTGAACTTTCAATTGAAATTGTACCAACCAATTGCGGTTGACCAAGTGTGTATCTCTTTGTGATTTCTTCAGCTAAGGCTTTATATTTTGCTTGCATAGTCGCGAATATTAAATCATTGTCATCAATTCTAACGACAGGCATATTAGTAGGAATTTCCACAACAAACATGTTATAAATATTCCTGAACTCTTCTTCTTCAGTTTTAGCTGTACCTGTCATCCCTGAAAGCTTTGAGTACATTCTAAAGAAATTTTGAAAAGTAATCGTTGCGAGTGTTGTTGTTTCTTTTTTAATTTCCACCGCTTCTTTTGCTTCTAGAGCCTGGTGTAATCCTTCAGAAAACTGTCTTCCGTGCATCAACCTACCAGTAAAAGAATCAACGATTATTACTTTTCCGTCTTGAACAACATAATCAACATCCTTGGCCATAATATAGTTAGCTCGGAGCGCATTATTTATATGATGTAATAAAACGACGTTGTTAACATCGTATAAATTGTCTAAATTAAAAAAACTTTCCGCTTTTCCAATTCCTTGTTGAGTTAAATTGATAGTTTTATCCTTAATGTCAAGTTGAAAATCATCTTCGCCTAAACCAATAACGAAATAATTGGCTTGTTTATATAAGTCCGCTGTATTTTTTGCTCCACCGGAAATAATCAAAGGCGTTCTAGCTTCATCAATCAAAATCGAGTCCACTTCATCAATGATTGCAAAGTTCAATTTTCTTTGAACAATATTCTCTCTATAAATAGCCATGTGGTCTCTTAAATAATCAAAGCCCAATTCATTATTAGTAGAGTACAAGATATCGCATTTATATACTTCTTGTTTCTCTTGAGGAGACATCTCTCTTGTGTTTAAACCAACAGTCAATTGCAAAAACTTAAACAGATCACCAATTTCACCTTCGGCTTCACGTCCTGCCAAATAATCATTGACTGTGACAATATGAACGCCTTCGCCTGTGAGGGCGTTTAAATAAGCGGGCATAACTGCAGTTAAGGTTTTACCTTCACCAGTCTTCATTTCCGCTATATTGCCTTCATGAATAACAATTGCGCCCATAACTTGAACCTTAAATGGTGTCATTTTCAGGACTCTTGTTGAAGCTTCTCTAACAGTTGCATAAGCTTCTACCAATAAACTATCAAGCGTTTCTCCTTCAGCGAACCGCGTTTTAAACTCCGCTGTTTTGGCTTGGAGTTCTTCGTCCGTAAAAGCTTTGTATTCTTCATGTTTATCTAATACCTCTTGAGCGCGTTTTTCAAGGCGCTTTAAGGTTTTTTTATTTGCGTTAAATAAATTTAACAATATTCTCACCTCGTATCTTCACCTTTTAATGATATCATTTTAAAGGCCATTATTCAATAAAATATGCTTGTTTGGGTAAAGATTTAACAAAAAAAACACAAAAAAAAATAAGGCATTGAGATAAGTCTCAATGCACAAATTTAATATGCTTTTGCATAATATACTAAATGTTTAGCTTCATCACCGCAAACTGGGCATTTTTCTCCTATTTTTTCTGGTTTCAAGGGCATACATCTTGATGTTGCTTGAGTTTCTTCTTTAACCTTATCTTCACATGAACGCTTTCCACACCACATCATCTTAACATAACCTTGATTTTTGGAGATTATTTGCTTAAATTCATTATAATCATTAGTTTCTTTGGTATTTAATTGAACATTGTCTAGAGCTTTCTGATACATTGTCTCATGAATTTCACGAAGAATATTAGGAATCATATCGACTAGTTCATCGAGATTAACGACGCTTTTCTCACGGTTTAATCTTTTCACTAATACACATTGATTATTTTGAACATCACGTGGTCCAATTTCAAGGCGCAAAGGAATTCCTTTCATCTCAGACTCGCTAAATTTCCACCCAGGAGTTTTATCGCTATCATCAATCGATACTCTGATATTTTTCTCTTCTAACATCAATTTTATTGCTTGTGCCTTTTCTAGTACTCCGGCAACATGTTGCATTACCGGAATGATATTTACCTGAATTGGAGCTAAATAAGGTGGTAAAACCAAACCAGAATCATCGCCATGAACCATGATTACGGCACCAATTAATCTAGTGGAGACACCCCAAGATGTCTGATGAACAGGTTTAAGTTCCCCGTCTTTATCTTGGAAATTAATGTTAAACGCTTTTGCAAAACCTGTGCCTAAATAATGAGTAGTTCCACTTTGCAAAGCTTTACCATCATGCATCAGTGCTTCAACACTAAAAGTATCAACTGCTCCAGCGAACTTTTCTTTGTCAGTTTTTTGACCCAAAATAAAAGGTATGGCTAAAAACTCTTTTCCTAAGCGATTATAAATATCCAAAATATCAAAAGCTTCTTTTCGAGCTTCTGCTTCAGTAGCGTGAGCTGTATGGCCTTCTTGCCATAAAAATTCTGAGCCTCTAAGGAAAGGTCTTGTTGTCTTTTCCCACCTTACGACAGAACACCATTGATTATATTTTTTAGGAAGATCACGATGCGAACTTATAATTTTTTGATAATGATTACAAAACAAAACTTCTGATGTCGGTCTAATTATCAACCTTTCTTGAAGTTCTTCATTACCACCAATAGTAATAATTGCCGTTTCAGGAGCGAAACCTTCTACGTGTTCGGCTTCCTTTAAAAATAAAGATTCTGGAATAACCAAAGGCATATAAACATTTTGGTGACCAGTCTTTTTAAATTCTTTATCTAAGAATGATTGCATATTTTCCCATAATGCATAACCATATGGACGATAAATAATGAAGCCTTTAGCTTCAGAATAATCCATCAATTCTGCTTTTATACAAACATCAGTATACCATCTAGCGAAATCTTCATCCCTTGAAGTAATCGCCTCAACAAATTTTTTGTTTCCCAAATTAATTCACCTCTAATTCTTTAGTATTATACCATAGGAAAATAATTTAATAAATTGCTTTATTCACAAAATTGATGAAGTCTTCTTTACTGCCATGTTTGAAGACATTGCAGTCTTCCAAGACTTGTTCAAATATCTTTCCTACACTTTGTTTTAAATAATCGTCTATGTTCTCAATCTCAGATAAACTATCTAGTGATTTAATCCAAACAAGATGTTTTTGAAGTTCTTCGTATTGACTTGGATCTTCATTATTTATAAGAACCGATTTAATCAATTCCAACTCATTTAATAATCTTCCTGGCAAAATTGCCATACCCATCGCTTCAATTAATCCAATGTTTTCTTTTTTAATATGAAATCTTTCTGGTAGCGGATGATATAGCCCATAAGGAAAATCTTCATTTGTGAAATTGTTTCTAAAAATTAAATAAAAATTATATTTCGCCCCATCTAATTTTACAATTGGCGTTACTGTATTATGATAATCTTCGGTTTTTGCGTAAATCTTTAACTTTTCATCAGTGTAATTTTGCCAATAATCAAAGACTTGATTAACCATATCAAGAATTGCGTTTTCATTATTGCCAATGATTTTTATCGCTGCCATCGGCCAATCTAAAACTTCAATTTCTAATCTTCTCTTCTTAAAAGTTGCCAAAGATAAAGCTTTCTCAATAGGAAAATCATATAAACCACCTTGAAAATGATGATGATTAAGAATTGAACCACCGACAATCGGCAAACCAGCATTAGAGCCAATTAGATAGTGAGGAAATTTATTAATAAAATCAATTAATTCTAGGAATGTTTTTTGATTAACATACATCGGTGAATGATCTTTTCTTATTACTATTAAATGCTCATTAAAATATGCATAGGGTGAAAATTGCATGCCCCACATGTCTTTTTCATGGTTTAGGCTCAGACTAATTACTCTGTGGTTAGACCTAGGAGCTAATGCAGTGTTTTGATACAGTCCAACATTTTCCATACATAAAGCACAAGCCGGATACTTGATTTGATCAAGAGCATGAAGTTTGATATCTAAAGGATCTTTTTCAGGTTTAGACAAATTGATTGTTATATCTAGAGGTGCATATTTGCCATTAAATTTAAAATTAAGATTCTTGTCATTTCTTTTGGTTTTAATGTAGTTAGTCACAACTGAAAAATTATGGAAGAAAGTGGTAGCTGTTTTAGGACCAATTTTATATTTGAGGTTGAACATACGATTAAGTTCGCTTGGTCGAGGTAATAAACAATCAATTACTTGCGCTTCAAAAGCGTCACGGTTATTGACTGTATCATTTTTGATAATTTTATTATCTATTGCATACTCAGTAATTTTCTCAATCAAAATATAAAAGTCAATAACTTCATCAGTTTCAATTCTTTCAAACTCACTGAGTTTCAATACTTTTAAAATGCGATTAATGGCGTAATATGTATCGTCTTGTTCTAATAATCCATTTTTTAAACCGTAGTCAACTAATTGGTTAATTCGCAGGTTAATCATCTTTGTCTTCCCCCGATTTTTTATTTGCTTTTTTATGATAATTCCAAGCAGATTCTATAATCTCATTGAGATCTTTTTTTGGTTCCCAATCAAGGTCTTTCTTGGCTTTAGTATTGCTCGCAATCAGCTGATCTGGATCTCCTGGTCTTCGCGGTCCGATTTTTGCCGGAATTTCTGTTTTAGTAATACTTCTAGCAGTTTCTAGTATCTCGAGATTTGAATAACCTTTCTGAGAGCCTAAATTAAAAATGTTCGAAAGGTTAAATTTATTTAAATAATCCAAAGCTTTTAAATGAGCATCCACTATATCTTCCACATGAATATAATCACGGATGCAAGTTCCATCTGGTGTCTTATAATCATCACCAAAAATGGTTAGAAAATCTCGCTTTCCTAAAGGCACTTCTAAAACAATAGGAATTAGATGAGTTTCCGGATTATGATCTTCGCCAATGCTGCTATCAGATGCAGCTCCCGCAACATTAAAATACCTCAGGCTAATGTATTTAATCCCATAAGCAAGGTCTGACCAATGAAAGATTTTTTCCATCATAAGTTTGCTCTCTCCATAAGGATTATTAGGTATAGTCTCACTTTTTTCACTTATCGGCATCTGTTCATGATCACCATAAACTGCAGCTGAAGACGAGAAAACTATTTTCTTGACATTATGTTTTACCATGGTTTGTAATAATTTTATTGCTCCAACGAGATTGTTATCAAAATACTTAAGCGGATTGAGAACCGATTCGCCGACAAGACTAGAAGCGCAAAAATGAATACACGCATCAATTCTATTTTCGGCAAAGACCTTATCAAGAAAAAGTTGGTCTCTAACATCACCTAAATAGAATTTTACGGTTTTTGGCAAAGAACTCTTATGTCCGGTAGATAAATTATCTAAAACTATGATTTCATAATTACTTTCTAAAGCCAATTTCACAAAATGACTACCAATATAACCTGCGCCACCTAAAACAAGAAGTTTCATAAGCTTCCTCCAAAAATCTCAATTTCATCTTTAAACTCAGAAAATATTCCAGTTGCAGGTAATAAAGTATATGAACTTTCGGTTTTTAAAGTCGGATGCATAAAGCTTATTTTATATGCAAATAATCCCATTTCAAGCCCGGATTCAGCTTTTCCATATTTGCTGTCATTAAATATTGGGTAGCCAAATTTAGCTAACTGAGCTCGAATTTGATGGAATCTGCCGGTTTCAAGACTTATATCGATTAAAGAATAATCTTGGTCTTGATTCGTTTTGTTAGATAAACAACTGAATCGCAAAATCGCCTCTTTTCCATTTTTACTGAAAAAAGCCTTTTTTTCAACTTCATCTTTTTCCATCAAATCAACTAATTCATATTCTTTATTAGGAACTAATTTTCCTAAAACTACCGCTAAATAACTTTTTTTAAATTGGCGATTGCGAATTGATTCGCTTAACCGACTCGCGGCTTTAGAAGTTTTCGCAAACACCATAACACCACCAACATTTGTATCTAGACGATGAACTAAACCCAAAAAAACATTTCCTGGTTTATTATATTTATTTCTTAAATATTTTTTTATTATTGTCAACATATCATCTAAATCTAAAGATCCAGCTTGAGATAGAACTCCAGCTGGTTTTTCACAAACAATAAGATGATTATCTTCATAAATAACATTAAGTTCCATAATTTTCACTCTTATACCTTAATACTTATTCTATCATATTTAGATAAAAAAAACTAAGCTCTTTTAAGCTTAGTTGATTAAATAAATAATTAAGGATTAACACGATTAGGGCCACGATAGAGGAATGTTACGTCTCTAATGCTTTCACAATCGAAAAAGCGCATTAAAAATCTAGTTAAACCAAAACCATATCCGCCATGAGGTGGCATTCCATACCTGAAAAAGTTAAGATAAAAATCTAATGATTCTAAGCTCATATCCTTTTCATTCGCTTGTTGTTTTAAAATTTCTATCCGATGTTCTCTTTGAGCGCCAGTTGTAATTTCAATTCCTTTATAAAGTAAATCAAAACTTTTGGTTAACCCAGTTTTTTCGTCTAACATATGATAAAAAGGTCTAGCAGCGAACGGATAATCGATAATAAAGACAAAATCAGAATTCAATTTCTTTTTAGCATATAAGCCGATTAGTTCTTCTTCTCTACGATCAAAGTCATGTGGTTTTTCTCCTACATAATTATAGTTATCTTGAATTATTTTCTTCGCTTCGTAAAAAGGTATTCTCGGAAATTTAGTCTTAGGTATTTCTATATCTTTCTTAAAGACTTCTTTATATTCTTCGTTCAAGTTTTGGTAAAGTTTTTCCATTACTCTAACTAATTTAGCTTCTTCTGAGTCCATCACATCATGATGCGATTTAATCCATGACATTTCCATATCTACAGAAGTGAATTCTGTTGCATGATATGCTGTATGAGAGTTTTCAGCTCTAAAAACTGGCCCAATTTCAAAAACATTATTAAATCCCGCTGCCATAGCCATTTGTTTATAAAACTGCGGTGACTGTGCTAGATAAACCTTACGGCCAAAATAATCAAGCGAAAATACTTCAGCGCCCGATTCAGAAGCGGTTCCCAAAATTTTTGGAGAATGAATTTCAATAAAATTATTTTCTATCCAGTATTCTCTCATTGCCATTTCAGCTAGTGTTTGTCCCTTGAAAATGAAAAAGTTTTTATCTAATCGCAAATCTAAAAAACGATTGTCTAATCGTAGATCTTGTTTAGATTTATTAGTATAATCAAGAATATCAATAGGTAATTCTTCTTCACTTAATGAAGTAATCTCAATGGTCTTAGGAATAAATTCCATACCACGAAGTTTAACTTTATCTTGCTTATAAAGGATTCCCTTTGTCAATATGGTGCTTTCTTTGGTCAAAGCTGAAACTATTTCATTTAAGCTTTTATTATCATCATTTTTTTCGATTGTCAATTGGATTTTTCCAGATGAATCTCTCAAAATGATAAATTGAACATATTGTAAATCTCTAATTTTTTCTACAAACCCTTGAAGTTCGATTTCTTGATTAAAATATTGATCTAAATCTTTAAAAAATACTTTACTCATATTTACCTCTTTTTTCTTTTAAACAATTGCTTAAATTATAGCATAAGTCAATATCTAATTCAATTAGAGTTTACTAAGAAATAACATAGGGCAAATCTAGTTGACAAAAGTTTTTTGCTTTACCTAATAAATCTTAAAAAAAACTATAAAAACGAGATAAGAAGTTATATTTTGGTTTAAAACATAATAAGAAAGAAACCTAAAACTGTTTCTTTCTTATATTTTATTATAAAATTATTTTTCTTTAAAAAATATTATTTTGTTCTTTTTTTGTTTCTTTTTTCGTTTCTGGTTTTTCTTCTTTTTTTACTTCTGCTTTAACTTCTTCAACTTTCTTTTCAGCATTTTCAATAGTATCTCCCAAATACTTTGGCAAACTCATACCAGCCATTTCAAATAATTCTTGCAGTGGCGGTATTGATTTAAATAAGCTTGATGCAAAGTTAGCTGTTGAAGAATTTCCGTCGTTTGATCCACTATCCCAAACTGTTATCTTATCAAACTTAAGGTTCTTAATCGCTTCAACTTGAATGCCAACTAAGGTTTCTAATTTATCTGCAATCAATAACTTGATAGCTGCATCAGGATCATCGCCAGCAGATTTTACTAAAGCCATAAATCCTTGAGCCTGTTTAGTAAGAATTTCAAGTGTACCACGAGCTTCAGCTTCCATTTTCGCATAGATACCATCTGCTTCACCTTTTGCTTTTCTTCTAGTTTCTTCAGCAATAGCTTCAGCTTCAATAACTTTCTTTTGCTTATCAATTTCTGATTTAACAATAACATCCGCTTCTAATGATGCCTTTTCACGTGCTGCTCGGGCTAATTCGGCTTTATTTTCAGCAGCATAAGCTTCTTGAAGCGCTTTTGCTTCCGAAGTTTTTTCAGCAACTGTAGCACGTCTTAAAGCTTCTGCTTCAATTTCACGACGACTTGCATCTGATTTAGAAATATCTCCTAAGGAAGTATTTTCACCTTCAATTGCCGTTGCATTAGCTGTCGCAACTTGAATTCTTTGGTCTCTTAAAGCATTAGCTTCGCCAATAGAACCGTCTCTATTTTTTTCAGCAACTGATTTTTTAGCATCATTTATCGCTTTAGCAGCCGCTTCTTTTCCAAGTGCTTCAATATATCCTGATTCATCATTAATGTCTGTAACATTAACATTGATTAAACGTAGCCCAATTTTTTTTAGCTCTGTTTCCACATTATCAGAAACTGCTTCAAGAAACTTGTCACGATTTGTGTTAATCTCTTCGATATCCATCGTAGCGATAACTAAACGTAACTGACCAAAAATGATATCTTGAGTCAATTCTTGAATCTCACCTAATTTTAAACCTAATAAACGTTCAGCGGCATTTTGCATAACGCCCGCTTCGGTTGATATACCTACTGTAAATCTTGAAGGAACATCAATACGAATGTTCTGTCTTGATAGTGCTTTTCTTAAGTCAACACTAATAGAAAGCGGTGTTAAATCAAGAAACTGATAAGCTTGAATAAAGGGATAAATGAACTTTGCTCCACCATGAATACATTGTGAAGAACGAGATGATCCATCCGTATTCTTACCTATTTTACCGTAAATGACCATTATCTTGTCTGAAGGACATTTACGAATTCTAGTAACAATAAATACTAGAATCGATAATACTATTATTACTAATGTGACAATTAAACCTATTGCATTTCCTGTTGAAGCTAATGTATAAAACATATATAATCTCCTTTTATTCTTTTTCTTTTACAATTACAGTTGTATTATTTTCTACTCCAATAATCTCGACCATAGTTTTAGTCAGCAAATCTACGGCGCCATCAGTTATTGCATCTATCTCAATGTAACGATCTTCTAAATTTAAAACAACTTTTCCTCTTCCTGACCGATTTTTCGGAATTCTAATATAGACAGATGCCGTCTTGCCTATGGTCCGATTATAATCAAGGTTTCCTGATGACTCGAGTTTCATTGCCGCCTTAAATGCAAATGTTTGCAAAAAACTAGCAAGAATCCCGGATAGAACTCCAATCAATAAAGCGAGCAAAATATGCATAGATGAGCCGATTATGTATAAAACCCAGCCACCAACACTTAAAAAAGCCAATGCACCACGAACGGTAAAAATCTTTAAGCCTGAAATTGCGCTTAAGGGTTCGTCAGCTAAAAAATTAAGATCTGCGTCTTGAAATCCACCATCAAATGTTGAATCATCAACGCCAAACATCATTAAAACTAAAAAGATAAGCATTATCACTGTCGCAGTCATCGCAATTATAAACGCTATTTGCTGTAATGCGACTAAATCCGACCACCATTGAGCCATATTAAACCCCCTTTTAATCTCATACACACTATTATACCATATATTACCACAAATACTTCTTTATTAAATGAGAGAATCTATAATTTGACTGATAATGAGATAGTCTTGATAATCAAAGTTTTCTATATTGCGATTTTTGTTTTTTCTTGCCTATACTAATTCAGCGCTCTTTATTTTTGCACATTTTCTTTTACATAAAAAAAACACCTCTAAAGTATCAAATTATAATCTTTTACTCATAACCTTTTTAAATCGAAAGGTTACTTTCTTTTTATATAATGTTTACTCTAGAGGCATCATATTATTAATAATACCAACTTAATTTTTTTTTATTCTTTTCCCTTGTGAACAACAACTTGTGGAAAGGGAATTTCAATACCATTAGCATCAAGAATCTCTTTAATTCCTTGTCTGATTCCTCTTTCAATGCCATAATGAGACCCTGTTACAGTCTTAATCATAACCCGAATATTTACTGAGCTATTAGCTAATTCTGTAACTCCCAAAACTACTGGTGGTTCTAAAATATCAGGATATTTTGTTTGAAGTTTAGGTAATTCCTCATTCAAAATATCGATGGTTCTTTGAATGTTTTCGCCATAAGCTATTCCGAATTCAACTACCGCAACAGAAGGATGTCTGGAGAAGTTTATTGACTCACTTATGCTTCCGTTCGCAAAAGTTTTAAGTTCGTTTTTCCAGTTCAATACTCTTGTTGATTTTAAACCAATATCAACGACCTTTCCTTTAAAACCGTTAATTTCAACGACATCGCCAACGTCAAAATGATGTTCAAAAATAATAAAGAATCCAGCAATTAAATCTTTTATTAAGCTTTGCGCTCCTAACCCTACAACTAATCCTAAAATCCCTAAACCAGCTACTGCAGGTAAGACATCCACACCCCAAACAGCTAAAATAACCAATAAAGCGATTGCTTTAAGAGTATAATTAATCAAGGATCTTGTAACTCTTAACATCGTTATTCTGCGTTTTTGGTTTGGTCCTTCTTTAAGTGAACTTTTCTTTAAAACTATTTTGACAATTTTTAAGATAAAAGATACAAAAAAGATTATGAAAATAGTTACAACTATATCACCTAATTTAATTAGAATAAAATCTAAAGCATCAAACCAAAATTCATTTAGAAAAGTTGCAAGGTCAAAATTCCAGGTATAAAATCCTAAGATGACCCCAGCAACAATATTCAACAGCAATATTAGATATAATATTATAAGTTGCCATTTGGTAATGTCATCACCTTTTCTTTTAATATATCTTTTTTCTAGAACGAAAACAGCTAAAAGAAAAACGATAATTCCAACAGTAACTAAAATATTTACTAGATTCGAATTAAATAAAAATATCATTTTCAAACCTCCTACTATAAACATTATAACAAATTAAATCCTTGTTTCAAATAATTTAAAAAAAAATGAACTTTCGCGAGAAAGTTCATTTATAATAATTGTAAAAAAAAATGGAGCAGGTGAAGGGAATCGAACCCTCATAATCAGCTTGGAAGGCTGAGGTTCTACCATTGAACTACACCTGCTTATCGACGCAAAAATATGATATCATAATAGCGGGTTTAATGTCAACCATTATTTTTTGTTTTTTTCGATAACTCTTAGTTTCGCACTATGAGCCCGATTGTTATCGCTTAGTTCTTCGATATCAGCCGTAACAACCTTTCTATTTACTTCCTTAATTAAAGGAATTTCATTAACAATAATCGGAACTCCTCGAGGAATATAAATAGTTGATAATTCCTTAAATAATCTTTTACATATTCTATCTTCAAGAGAATGAAAAGTAATAACTGCTAATCTCCCGTTGGGCTTTAATAAATCAATGGCATTCCTCAAAGAATCTTCGAGAATTTCTAATTCAGAGTTAACTTCAATTCTTAAAGCTTGAAAAACTTTTTTGGCAGGATGACCTTTTTTATTCAACTCTTTGTTTGGCAAAGCTTCTTTTATCGTTTCGACTAGTTCAAAAGTAGTTTCTATTAATTTTTCACTTCTTTTTAGAATTATTCGATTGCTAATGCTTCTCGCATACTTTTCTTCACCATACTCAAAAAAAATTCTATTTAATTGCTCATATGTGTAATTGTTTACTATTTTATATGCATCGAGTTCTTGGTTTTGATCCATTCTCATGTCCAACGGCGCATCATAGCGATAAGAAAATCCTCGTTCAGGTAAATCAAACTGAAATGAAGAAACTCCTAAATCAAAAATAATTCCATCGACATTATTAACATTTAATTCTCCTAAACGCAATTTAGCGTTTTTAAAATTATCTTTAATAGGCATAAAATTTTTAAATTTCTTTAAGCGTAAGCTGGCTTGTTCAATTGCATATGCATCTTGATCAAAGCCATATAGTTTTCCTTTAGTTAACATACTTAAAATCGCTTCAGAGTGACCGCCACCACCTAAAGTCATGTCTACATATGTACCGTTCGGATTAATATTTAACAACTCAATTGTTTCTTTTAGTAAAACCGGAATATGTTTTTCCATACAATCACCAACTTAATTATAACATAAATGCAAAAGAAAAACGTTGAAATTTCAACGTATCTTTTCTTTTATTCTGCTTCTTTTTCTGGTTTTGGTTCAACAACTAATTTTCCTTTGTAGAAACCGCATGATTTACAAACTTGATGTGATAATGTTAACTCACCGCAATTAGGACATACTGCCATAGTTGGTGCATGTAATTTAAAATGGGTTCTTCTTTTTCTTTTTTGTTGTTTACTAACTTTTCTCTGTTGTACAGCCATAATCTGATACCCTCCTTACTTTTTAAGTTTTGCAAACGGACTGTTATCCGTAAGTTCTGCTTCGGATAACTCAACTAAATTTTCTTGATATTTTTTATATGCTCCTTTAGAAATCACTTTCATCGGCTTTTCTACAAGAATTTCAGAAAAAATATAAGGTTTTAAATCGATGGTTATTCCGTCGATAACATGTGTGTCGTCATTGATGTAATTTACTGAAAAATTTAACTGCGATTTAAAATTCAAATCTATTGGTATTTCAACTAGGGTAATTGAACATAGCATAATCAATTTTGTGGTTATCTCTAGATTAAATTCAAATAGATTCTCACTTTGATAATAATGATATTCACCGATAACGCTTGTGTCATAAATATCAACTAAATCTTCAAACTCAGATTTTAAAAAAGCTCTCAAATCAATTGTTTCATCAATTAAATTATCATTCTTTGCCTTCTTAATAAGTTCATGAATTGTCCACTTCAATTTCATCACCTCATCACAGCAAATCAATTATACTTTTTTATCAAATAAATGTCAAGAAAAAAATCCCTTTGAAAGTGGATAAAAAAATCATTTTAGTTTTAATAAAAGTCGTTTTGCGTTATAATGAATTGAACAGTAAGAAGGGATGAGATTATTATGTCAGAAATTGAAATTATTAAACAAAAGATAGAAGAAATTATTGATCCTAGTAGTGAAAAAACACTAAAAGAAACCAATGGTATCAAACACGTGGGAATCGATGAAAACAATTCGGTTATAATGATTATTGAAGTAAATGATAAAGACAACAACTTCACTAAACAAATAACTCGTGAGATTGCAAAAATCGTTAAACTTGATCTAGGATATGCAGGTGTAAAAATTGAATTTACAAAAAGAAAACTCAGAAATAAAAAATCCAAAACTTTGCTTATTGCTTCTGGGAAAGGTGGAGTAGGAAAATCAACTGTAACCGCTAATTTAGCCTATGCTTTAATGCGTATGGGCAAGAAGGTGGGTATAATTGATGCGGATATTTATGGCGCTAATATGCCAAAGATTTTACACGCTACCAATCATGTGTTAATGGGTGACAAAGATGGAAAAATCTACCCATTTGAAAAAGATAATATTCAAATGGTTTCAACCGAATATTTAGTAGAAGAAAAACGAGCATTGATGTTAAGAGGACCTATGTTAGGTAAAATTCTTAAACTCTTCTTTGAGGATACACTTTGGAGTGAAGAAATCGATTATTTCTTAGTTGATCTTCCACCTGGTACCGGTGATGTTATGATGGACTTAAAAAACTTCTCTGAAGAAGCCAAAATGGTTATTGTAACCACACCTCAAGAAAGTGCAGCTCATATTGCGATTAAAGCCGGCTATGCCGCAAAAGATTTATCGCAAGACGTTATTGGCGTTATAGAAAACATGTCCTATTACGAAGTAAACAATGAATTTCATTATATTTTCGGAAAAGATGGCGGGAAAAAAGTTGCAGACGAATTATTGGTCGAACTATTAGCTACTTTACCAATCACTAATTATGAAAAAATTATTTGTGATGAAACTGATATGTGTGGAATAATCTATTTGAATCTAGCAAAAAAAATAATAAAACTTTTATAGCTCCTCGATCGAGGAGTTTTTTTTATCAGCTTTGCATCACTAATACAAACTGCTCAAATTTATTCTTATATATCAAAGCGTCTTTATAGCGATTTTTGTTTGTTAAAATTTCAACAATCTCATTATAAGCAAGTTTCAAGAAAAAGAAATCTTGTCTTTCTTGGAGGTAATCTATCACAAAATTTATTAGGTAATCTTTATATTCTATTTCTTTTTTTGATTTTAAAAGCCTAAGCATGTGTAAATAATCTAATTTTGACTCTACTTTATAATGAAGTTCATCTAGTTCATTATATGTTTCTGTAAATAATTCATTGTTCTCGTCTTCTATACTCAGTTTTGCTTTAAAAAATAATCCGAGAGAATAATTAACACTATCTTTATCCAGATGGTTCAAATATTTTTGAGGTTCATTGCTAGATAGAGCAAGGACAACTAAAAAATAGTTGATATTTTGTCTATTAATAAACTTTACACAATTAAGATTGTATTCATGAGCCTTGGTATTTGTTTCATATAATTTAAACAATTTTCTCCAAAAATGAATTTCATTGATTCTTTCCATATTTGAATATTTATTAAAAACAGTTAAAGCCCGCATACAGGCTTCTGATGCAGATAAAAACTTGTACAAATTACCATAAATTATGAATCTGCTAAAACTATATAATGCATAAGTAATATCGTCGTTAATAAATTTGCTTTCTATTTTTCCGATTATTTCTTTAGCTCTAGAATATTTTTTAATTCCAATGTTGTAATAACCAGCAAAAATCAAAAAAATTGACAACCCATAATCTTCAAGTGAATTCAAGTATCTAAAAGTTTCATTATATATATATCCCGCTTCTTCATAATCGTCACTAAGAATGTAATACCCAAGCTTTATAACTTGAAGTAAGGTAGAAAAATTATATTCGCTAATCCTTTCGAAGATTTCTTTATACCCTGGCAGATCTCGATAAAAGAAGCAATTAATCGCATCTTCTAAACTGGAAATCATCTCATCAGGAAAATAGATTTCATCAATAGGTACATTCATTTTTTCCATTATTAAAATAACATTTTCCCTTTTTCCGATAATTTGATTGTTCTCAAGTTTAGATATGTAAGTGTGAGAACAAATTCCATAAGCAACTGATTCCTGAGTCATTTTACTTGAAATTCGCAATTTTTTAATTACTTGCCCAATATCCCGATAATAAAACTGTTCCATCATTTCTCTTCTTCTCTCAAATTCAGAATCTAACTTTTCGTTCATAAAAATAAAGTCCTTTCATTTTGTTATATCCTTAATAAAAAAATTATAAATGTAAATTGATGAAAAATAAAGGAAAAAAACTTGAAAAAATTAGCGTTCTATCATCCTGTAAAACTAATTAGCGCTTAATATCTTTTGAAAATAAAAAAAAGACGTTGAATATTTCAGTTGAATATTTCACGTCTATAATTTTTATTTTATTAAATTTGTGGCATTTTACAATCCTTAATTATTGGACAATTCTTACAGTTAGGCTTTCTCGCTGTACAAAAATATCTGCCAAAAAAGATTAACTTATGATGTAATGAAATCCATAAAGCTTTTGGATATAGCTTCATCAAGTTTTCTTCAATTTGTTTTGGGGTAGAATCGATTTTGGCGAATCCTAATCTTATTGAAACTCGAGAAACATGTGTATCAACAGCGATTCTTGGCATTTTGTGCAGTTCGGCAAGATAAACATTTGCAGTTTTTCTTCCTACTCCTGGAAGTGATTCTAACTCTTCCTGGGTTTTCGGAATAGTACCAGAGAACTTATCGTATACTTTTTCTGCCATTTTTTGTAGATTTTTAGCCTTATTTCTATATAAACCAATATTCCTTATATCGTTTTCAAGTTCTACTAAATCCGCGTTTATGTAGTCTGATAAATTTTGGTATTTATTAAAAAGATGAGGCGTTATTTTATTGACTGACTGATCTGTTGTCTGAGCACTCAACATAATTGCAATTAATAGTTCATGGTCTTTTTTATAATTTAACTCGCAACTGGCGTTTGGATATAATTTTGTAATTTCATCATATATCTTAAGAGCTATTTCTTGTTTCTTGGTCATGACTCAAGAAACTCCTTTAAGGCAGAAGATTTTTTCTTATTAGTCTTTCTGACTTTCACATCTTGATTGACCTGACGTTTCTTCAGTAAAACACTATCTAAATAACTGATTGAACTCCTATTTGCTTTAATGGCAGTAAAAATCGCTTCTTTGATATCTTCTTTAGTATACTTGTATTCATGGATCCATTTGCTGATCAACTCAACCTCTAAAGGTTTAAGTTGCTTTTGAAAGTTTTTTTCTAATAAGTCAACAATTTCGTCTTCCAAAGTTTCATGTTTCGAATCTGTTTTCATGATATCATCCATGACAATTGTTTGATAGTGTTCTAGGATTTTACGATAAGTCAAATCTATATCAAAACTTTCGCTTTGCTTTCCGTTTTGGCCCTTGATTAATACAAAATTCAAATACTTCTTTTTCATCAAAGTATCCATTAAAGAAAGTGCTTCTAATTCAGAAATCGTCAATTTTTTTGTTAAGATCTTTGGTGTTACAAAATGAATGTTTTTAACTTTTAGGGCATTTAGTTCCATAAGCAAAAAGGCTTCTAATTCAGAAATGCCTAATTCCTTATATGTTTTTTTAAGCAGCTTATCAAAATCAACAATTCCTTCTGAAATCATTTTTTTTAAAATTATAACATCCATTCATATTACCTACTTTTCTCTGTTGTCAGCTAATTTCTGCAATGTAGCATAAGCTGCGTTTTGTTCTGCTTCCTTTTTGCTTTTCCCTTTACCTTCGCCCATGATTATAAAATCATCCATATAGACCCGAGAAACAAATTCCCGATCATGAGAAGGCCCAGTTTCAGAAATAATCTCATATTTTAAACTTCTTTTATCTGATTGTAATAATTCTTGTAACTTACTTTTATAATCATTATCTTCTTTGTGTAAATTTCTTTTAATATTTGGAAAAATTATTTTTTCGGCAACTTTATAAACCTCATTAAGGCCTTTATCTATGTAGATTGCTCCAATAAAAGCTTCAAAAGCATCTGCTAACAACGCTGGTTTCTCTCTACCACCCGAAGTTTCTTCACCTTTACCAAGCAGTAAATAATCTCCAAGATTAAAAGATTTCGCATAATTATAAAGAGCTTCTTCACAAACTTCTTGAGCTCTTTTTTTTGTAAGCACTCCCTCAGATTCAGGGATGTTATCATATAAAAATTTACCGACAACTAAATCTAGTACTGCATCACCGATAAACTCTAATCTTTCATTACTTAGGCAATTGTTTTCATAGGCATAAGATGAATGAGTCATAGCTCTAGTAAGAATTGCAAAATTAGAAAATTTAAGGTTGAATAAAACTTCTAACTCTCTTACATTCTTACTCATCTTCAAAATCCTTTTGCGTATCGATATATTCTTTAACTGTTTCGAAAACTCTCTCTCTTACAACATTAGCGGCTTGTCTAATTCCATTATAAAAGCCATAAGCTTTTGAAGCGCCTTGAGCCTTAATAACCGGTTTGTATAAACCGAAAATCACTGCGCCTCCGATTTCTTCTGCTGATAATTCTTTTTTAAAGTTCTGTAAGTTTTTTCTTGCAAGAAGTCCTGCGATTTTTCCTCGTAAATTACTCATAAGATGTTTTTTAAGTAATTTACCCATTCCTTTTGCAGCACCTTCTACGGATTTCATGACAATATTAGCAGTGAATCCGTCACTGATCAAAATATCGCAAGGTGGATCTAAAACATCTTTTGGTTCTACATTCCCATAAAAATCAAATAAATCGGTTTCTTTAAATAACTTAAAAACTTCTTGATCAAATTCACGACCTTTGCCGTCTTCAGTACCGATATTAATTAAACCAACTTTTGGATTTTCAATATTAAATAATTTCTGAGCATATATTTTCGCAAAATAAGCTTGTTGAAGCATATATTCGGGTTTAATACTTAGATTAGCTCCAGCATCCAACAAAATGGTATGTCCACCATGAACTGTAGGTAAAACAGGTGAAATTGCAGTCCGTTTAAACCCTTTCATTCTTCTAACCAAAATATGAGCCCCTGCAATTAAAGCTTGCGTAGCCCCACTAGATACAACAGCGTCACTCTCATCCGTTCTTAAACTGGATAAAGCAACCACCATTGAAGAATTTTTATGAGTCTTAATCGCTTGTATAGGGTTTTTTTCTCCCATGGGAATAACATACTTTGCATCAATTACGTTTATTCTTGTTTTGTCTGTTAAATACTGAGAAATAATATCTTCATCGCCATAGAGATTGATTTCAATATCAGGAATATTCTTGATAGCCAGCATTGCTCCCAATACTTGTTCTTTTGGGGCGAAATCTCCACCCATTGCATCAACGCCAATTTTAATCATATATCACACCTCTTATCTACAAAGTATATCATATTTTAATCTAAATTATAAGATTCTATTGTATTTAAAACCTTTCTATAAATTTTTTTAGTTTTTTCATCATCTTTACCGATTAATTCTTTTGCATCCTCAAAAGCCTGGTCTCTTAATTTTGTGTCCGTTATAATATTTGCAAAGCGGAAATTAGGAACCCCTGACTGTAAGTGCCCGAACACTTCACCCGGCCCTCGTAATTGTAAATCATATTCACTGATTTCAAAACCATCATTAGAATTTTCTAGTATTTTTAACCTGTCCATTTCTTCAATCAGGTCATCAGCGATCAAATAACAGTATGCCGGATAATCATTTCTACCAATTCGTCCTCGCAACTGATGCAGTTGTGCTAAACCAAAATTATTAGCATTAAATATTACCATTATTGAAGCGTTGCTTACATTAACGCCAACTTCTACAACCGTTGTTGAAACTAAAATATTAGTGATGTTGTTATAGAAATTGTTCAAAACTCTGCTTTTATCTACATCGTTCATTTTGCCGTGTAACATATCTACTTTAGCTGTTTTAAACTTTTTACTAAAGATTTTGTACGCCTCATCGACTGATATTGATGAACGGTTTTCGCTTTCCTGAATCAAAGGACATATTACATAAACTTGTCGATTTAGATTTAATTCTTTTTGTATCGAAATAAAAGCTTTATCCACACTTTCAAAATCAATTATTTCGGTTTTTATTAATTTTCGATCACTAGGTTTTTCTTTTATAACTGATACTTCAGTGCTTTCAAACATTGATATTGCGAGAGTTCTAGGTATTGGAGTAGCGCTCATCATTAAGATATCGGGATTAATACCCTTTTCCCTAATTGTTTTTCGTTGTTCTACACCAAACCTTTGTTGCTCATCAATAACAACAAACCCTAATTTTTTAAATGAAATACCTTCTTGAAGTAAACTATGGGTTCCAATTATTATATCGGCCTTACCTAGTTTTACATTATCTAAAATCTTATCTTTATCTTTAGTTGTGGTCTCACTAGTTAAAAGTTCAATATTGACGCCAAAGATAGATAAGTAATTAACAAAAGTATTATAATGTTGTTTCGCTAAAACTAAGGTTGGTGCTAATATAGCAACTTGATAACAAGCCGTAACTACAGCATAAGCACTAATTACGGCTACAATTGTTTTTCCCGAACCAACATCTCCTTGTAAAAGTCGATTCATAGATGCTTCTTTATGAAAATCAATAAAAATCTCATTAGTTACTTGTTTTTGATCTTTTGTTAATTCAAAAGGCAAAGATCTAATTAACTCTTTTACTTTATGTATATTGTATTCTTTCTTAGGCGTAATAATCCTTTGATTAAGTTTCTTAATTATTTCAATTCTCAGAGCAAAATATAAAAACTCTTCATATGCCATTCTGGTTTTGGCATAGTTTACATCGATTAATGACATCGGCTTATGTATCATTCTTATAATTTTATTTAAGTCTATGAAATTATGTCTTTCCTTTAAGAATATCGGTAGTTCATCTTCAATGTAATAATTTGAATTAAGGATATTGTTTAGCCCAGTTCTTACTCGGTGTTCAGTAATATCTCTTAAATTGTATATTGGAAAAATTCCCTCAGAATAATTATGTTTAAGCGCTAAATTACTTGCAGAAAAGGCAGAATAATTTTTCAAGAATTTTCCCGTAACAATTAAAAATACTCCTGTTTTGATAAAATTACTCATATATTCTCGATTAAAAATCGCAACTGTGAATATTACATTATTTGACTTAGCTTGAAAGGTTAATTTAGTAAGTTTTTTCCTTATATAATATACTTTAGGAGGGCTTAAAACTTCAATTTCCAAAGTCATTGGTTTGTTAATCTCTTTTTCTTCGATTGAACTTATCTTATTAACTTCGTATTTCTTAGGAAAAGTCAATAACATATCTTGTACGTTATTGATATTAAGATCATTAAGTTTTTTTATTGTGACTTTGCCAAAATCTTTGATACTTGCTAGACTCATTTTTGACCTCATTAATATCACAACTATTATATAAAAAAAAGGGGTATCAAACAATACCCCTTAATAATTTATTCAACAGATATTATATAAGAATAAATATCTTGGTCTCCCTTTATAACATCTAGTTCTAAGCCGAAATCATTTTCGATAAATTCTTCTAATTCCTCTACTTCATTTTTGTCTACATCTTTTCCGTAGATGACAGTGATAATTTCTGAGTTTTCATCAATCATTTTTGATATAAGTTCTCTAACTGTATTTTCTCTGTTTTGAGAAGAGTTAACAATCTGACCATTGTAAATACCCATAAAATCATCTTTTGCTATCTCTAGTCCGTTGTTAACTGAATCTCTGATTGCAAAAGTAACTTCACCGGTTTTTACCTTATCGAGGTAAGTAGTCATTTCTTCTAAATTAAAGTCTATTTCTTGTGTTGCATCAAACATAGTTAATGCAGAATAGCCTTGAGCAATGGTCTTGGCTTTTAAAACTCTAACATCCTTATCTTCAATCATGTCGACAGCTGTCTCAGCTGATAATAGAACATTTTTGTTATTAGGAATGATGATTATATGGTCAGCATTAATCTTTTCAACAGCAGTTATGAAGTCTTCAACTGAAGGATTCATTGTCTGTCCACCATCAATTATATAATCACAACCCATTTCGATGAAAGTTTCTTTAAGTCCCTTCCCATTTACAACAGCTACAATTGCATATTTCTTCTTAATCTTTGGCGCAAAAGATTGACTGTGGTCATGTCCGCATTCACAATCATCCTGAAGATCAGACTCTTGATGAATTAAAACTTCAGTGTGTTGTAAATTCATATTTTCAATCTTTAAGTTAACAAAGAAACCAAAGTGCTGAGCTAAATTAAGAGCATCACCCGGTGTCTGTGTGTGAATATGAACTTTTAGGATATTTTCATCTTGAACAACAACTAAAGAATTTCCTAAAGGTGAAATCATATCAATAAAGTCTTTTTGAGAAAATTCACTCATTTTTTCAATTTGCATAATAAACTCTGTACAATATCCAAAATCTTCGCCTTCACCGTGTTTATAATTGGTCAAATCAACTTTATAATCACCTGAAGGTTCTTGTTTGTCATCATAAAATTTACCTAATAAAGCATCTCTCATGCCTTCAACAATTTCAATAAATCCAGCTCCCCCAGAATCTACAACTCCAACTTCTTTTAAAACGGGAAGTAAATCGGGAGTTCTTTCCAATGAAGCATATAATTCTTTGATATAAATTTCAAACAATTCTTCAAAATCTTCAACATCTGGATAAACAGAAATAGCCTCATCAGCACCTTCTCGAGAAACGGTTAACATTGTCCCTTCAACTGGATGAATAACAACTGAGTAAGCTTGTTCAACGCCACTCCTAAGCGCAAAAGAAAAATCTTCAACATTGATTTGGTCTTTATCAACTAAACTTTTTGCAATACCACTGAATAATTGCGATAAGATAACTCCGCTATTCCCTCTAGCACCCATCAACATGCCTCTTGACAAAGCTTTAGTAACTTTCCCGATAGATTCTTCTTCTAGTTGTCTAATTGCATTTGCCCCGGCAGACATGGTTGCGGACATATTAGATCCGGTATCTCCGTCAGGTACAGGAAACACATTAAGATCATTAATTCTATTCATATTGTTCTTTAATTTAACACTACCATTGATAATTAGGTCTCTAAATAACTTACCATTAATTGAACTTGTCGACATAATAATACTCCTTATTTTTTTTTTGTGATGTTTCGTGTTAGACATTTTGAACTTCAAAAAAAGCAATAGCATTATATCATATAGATGCAAAAAATGCAATAATTTTGTATGTTGACACCGAAGGGGTAATTTTAATAATATTTTTCTTGCAATTTTAATTATATATGATAAAATAATAATGCTGAAATCTTTAGAGAAACGGAGTGATAACATGCCAAGAGTATGCAGTGTAACAGGAAAAAAATTTATGTCTGGCAATAGCCGTTCGCATTCTATGCATGCTACAAGAAAGCATTGGAAAGCTAACTTACAAAAAGTAAGAATTATCGATGAAGATGGTCAAGTAAAACGAGTTTACGTTTCTGCTAGAGCATTAAAAGCCGGTAAAGTTGAAAGAGCCTAAATTTTTAACCAAATAAAAAAGGAAAAGCAGAAAAATTCTGCTTTTTTCTTTTATTTAAGTTCAACCTCTATCGATTTTAACTCCGAATCATAAAAATATCCATTTTCATTAAATGAATAATAATAAATTGTAATTATATCTCCAGCTTCGTGAGTATTATACATGTAATCATAATACGCTTGTTGGTTAAGAACAACAAAGTCATTAATTCTTACAATAATATCTCCACTCTTAATATCAGTAAGAGTCAATGTCGAGTTATGAGTTATTGCATAGACTAAAAAGCCAAAGTTTACTTGATTTGGTAAAGTTATCGTTATTTTATCTGTTCTTATTTCGCCATTGACGACAATATTGCTTACTCTAACTATTCCATTATCATAATATTTGACAACCTCATAGTAACTAGCCCCTAATCTAGGCATAATAGTGTTGACTTTTAAAGTTCCGGCTTCGATACGAGTAATTATTCTTTTTACTAAATCAATTGGTATTGCAAATCCCATTTTTTCTACATTTGTATCTGCGTATTTAGAAACATTGATTCCCACAACTTCGCCATTAAGATTATATATAGGCCCGCCACTATTTCCGGGATTAATGGCAGAATCATGTTGAATATAGTCAATGTACTGATTATTTTCTACTTTTCTTTCTAGTCCAGAAACTATTCCCATAGTCACTGATCCATAGAAACTAAATCCTTGAGGATTTCCAGAAGCGATAACGATTGTCCCTTTACGCAAATCACTAGAACTCCCTAGTTCAGAAACTATAATATTCGGCTTGTCAACTGCTTTAAAGGTCAGGATTGCTATATCAACCTCAGTATCATAACCGATTAAGTTCGCAACATATTCAGTTTCATCAGAGAATGCAACGGAAAAATTGTTTCCCTTAGCAATAACATGCTCATTAGTGATTAAATAATATGTTTCGGTAAGTGTGTCATATTTATATACTACTCCTGAGCCAACTGCTTGAACTTTGGACCCAGAATAATTTACAACACCCAAAACTGAATTTTCGGCTAAATGAACCACATCAAATATTTTATTTTGCAAATCATCAACATAAAGACTAAATTCCTCTTCAGAAAGCAAATCGGCGATTTTATCCTCATATGCAGCGTAAATTTGTTCGTAATAATCTGAGTCAATTGATTCCATGATTTCTGCATATAACTCAGCATAAATGTCTTCATAAACATCAGCATAAATTTGCGAAATCAGTTCTTGATAATCATAATATGAATATATTTTTCCGCCTGTTGTTGTGGTTGTAGTACTATAAGTTTGTGTTAGGTATGTTGTTGTTTCGTTATTTTGACTTAAAACTTTTGAAAAGCCAATAAAAGAAAGTGCGATTATTAGCAAAAAAACGATGATTTTCTTCATACTAATTCACCGCTGCTTTTAGTTCAACATCAGTAATTGTGAGAGTTTCGTTATCTCTAATAATGATAATATCAATCACATCGCCGACTCGATATTTCGAAAACTCCTCAACAAACTGATTGCTTGAATCAATGATAACATCACCAATTTGAACAACAATATCGCCCGGCAGCAAGTACCCATCCATTGTTGAGTTTTCATTTACTTCCAAAATATAAAAACCACTATAAACACCATCAGGGAGTTCAATTTGATTTTGTATGAAAAAAGCCTCATAATTCTTTATGTCAACAAAACGAATTCCTAAAACCGGTTTTTGAATTGAATAACCAAACTCTTCAATATCCGCCACAATTGCAGATACTAAACCGATTGGAATCGCAAATCCCATTCCTTCAATATTAACAGAACTCAGTTTTATAACATTGACACCTATTAATTGACCCTCAAGATTAAATAACGCTCCACCACTATTTCCTGAATTAATAGCAGCATCATGTTGGATATAACCTACAAACATGTCTTTAATACCATCGTTGTCAATATCGAAATAACGATTTAAACCAGAAATTATTCCCAAAGTCATTGATCCGAAATAAGTAAACCCTGAAGGATGACCAACAGCAATTACTATTTGACCTTTGCTTAACTCGTTATTATCGCCAAACTCAACTACCTCATATTCTTTATCAGAAAAGAAATATAAGACAGCTAAGTCAACTAAACTATCAACACCTCTTAAAACAGCGCCTATTTCGTCCCCATTTTCAAAAACAATAGTATAAGCGACACCATTTTCAATTACGTGATTATTAGTTAAAACATAATATTTATTACCTACTTGTTTATAAATCACACCAGAGCCAACCGCTTGAATTACACCATTATTATTAAGGTTTCTTATTCCAACAACTGCATTAGCAGCGCCGTTCTCTATTTCCAATATCCTATCTATTACTGAAGCTGCAGTAATTTGAATATTACCGTCTTCAACTTCTTGTAGAAGCGTAGCTATAACAGAATCATATAATAGTTGAAATCTTTCTTCAGCTATATCCTTAATAACTTCACTTTTTACATCCTCATACAAGCTTTCATAAATTCTCTCGTATAAGTCAGAAATTATTAAATCTTCATTAATAGTGTTTGGCGCAGTATTGGTTACCGGTGGTCTTGTAAGATAAGTTCTAGTTATAGGTTCAATTGGGCCAAAGATCCCCCCACAACCAACTAATAAACTTGTTAAAACTAAACTAGATATAAAAACTAATATTTTCTTCATTTTCGCGCCTCCTTTGTTAAATTGTATGCAAAAATATTATAAAATCTTTAATACATGTTAACGATCATCACTCATGACAACCAACAATTTCCCTTTATTAAATTCTACTAACCCGCTACCTTCATTCGAAACGCATAGTGAATCATTTGTGCTAAGATAGTAACTATCTAAATCAAACTTAAATCCAGTTAGAGTCAATCCGTAAACGTCCTCAGTCGCGAAAAATGAAATGTATTTTTTATAATTTTTTATTTCATGTTTCCCTTTTCCTAGAACAAATATAATATGGTTATTGTCTCTCAACGAAAAATTGTATTTTGCAATCAAATTTAAGTTGGCTAATAAATGATCAATTCTTCCACTAATACCACCAAAAACCTGTATCGAATCATATGCCATATTATTGTATATATACTCTAAAGCAAATGCTAAATCAGTCATATTTTTATTTTTTTCCAATTTTATGATCTGGTTACATTTGCGTTTTATCTTAATGAATATATCTTGATTTATCGAATCAAAGTCACCGATAGCTAAATCAATTTGTTTATCAATATCTAAGAGATATTCTAGTCCAGAATCAACGCCAACTAAAAACTCGTCAGCTTCTTCAAAATATAGTTTTCTAAAATCGTAATTGTTAGGACCAGCGAATATTTTTATTTTTTTAAACATTTTCCAGTTCCTCTATTATAGAGTTGCGGTCTTTTTCGTTAAATATGAATGAACCAGCAACAATAACATCACAGCCCGCTTCCCTTACTGTTTTAGCGGTTTCTAAATTTATACCCCCATCGACTTCAATTAAATAATTGTAGTTGTATTGGTTCCGTTTCTCGTTGAGGTAAGAAATTTTATCAACTGCAGAAGACAGAAATTTTTGGCCGCCTTTTCCTGGTTCAACACTCATTATAAGTATTAAATTAAGATAAGGTAAAAAAGGATCCAAAACTTGAACGTCAGTATTTGGTTTAATCGATATTCCAGCTAAAATATTTTTTTGTTTAATTTGTTCAATTGTTTTTTTTATATTATCTGCAGCTTCATAGTGAAAAGTTATTAAATCAGCTCCCTCATTAATATAATCATCAATATATTTTTCAGGAGTTTCAATCATTAGATGAACATCAAAAAATTGGCTGGAGATTTTTTTTAATCGTTTTACCATATGATGGTCATAAGTTTCGTTTTCCACAAACTTACCGTCCATCACATCAAAGTGCAACCACTTTGCTTTATTAATAGTTAAAATTTCTTTTTCAAGTTTACTAAAATCAGAACTGAGAAAAGATGGTGAACAAATCATTTTTCATCCCTCCTATATTTAGGTTTTTGTACTTTTATTTCTTCATATATAAAACGGTAATCTTCATATCTTTCTGGCAATATTTCATTTTTTTGATACGCGGAAATAATCGCACATCCTGGTTCATGCATATGTGTACACTCGTAAAATTTACATTCACTGCTTAATTTAAAAAAGTCTGGAAAATAAAATCTAATCTGATCCGCTTGATAATCAACAAATTCAAGTTTAGAAAATCCTGGTGTGTCAGCGATATATCCTTCTTTAAACTCTATCAATTCTACGTGTCTTGTGGTATGTTTTCCTCTTCCTAAAGCTTTAGATATTTCATCCGTTTTAATATTTAAAGTTGGCTCAATAGTATTAAGTAAAGTTGATTTTCCCGCTCCTGTTTGCCCTGCTAAAACATTAACTTTATTTTTTGTAACTTCTACTACTTCATCCAAGCCGATTTCACTTATAGCGCTAAAATAAATTACCCTGTAAAATTTCTCGTAATAATTTAATTTCGCCTTTAAGGCCTTCATTTCATCATTTTCAAGTAAATCAACCTTAGTAATTATTATTACTGGTTTAATATCATTAGCTTCAATTAATGTTAAAAATTTATCAAGCAACAAGAAGCTGAAATCCGGTTTTTTTGCCGAGTTGACTAACAATACTTGATCAACATTTGCAATCATTGGTCTATATAAATCATTCATCCTTGGTTTTACTTCTATGATTGAGTCATCGTTAAAAACAACTAAGTCTCCAACTTTTGGTTGGATGTTTTTATAGCGTAAAATTCCTAAGGGTTTAATTTTATACTTCTTTCTTTCGTCATCGACAACAGTATAGATACTGCCCATCAACTTGATAATTCTGCCTTGTTTTTCCAAATATACCACCTTTAAAATTGATAGTTATATTATATCAAATTTTTTTGCTTTCTAAAACTATTTGATAAGTATTATTTTTCGTTCCTTTTTGCGTGTAAAAAAAAGACGCTAATAATTATCTAGCTGAACTGATAAGATGTTAGTAGAC
>DIGF01000011.1 GCA_002419505.1 Caryophanales bacterium UBA5729 | reverse complement strand
TACACATAATTCTTGACACTACCAGATCCAATCTAGCTAATGGTAAAATAGATAATACTGCAATAAACATAAATAATAACCAATGCAATACACTCATAAACACCCCGCCAGGAAATCTGAGATACTCTATTTTAGCATTATTTACATTAATGAACAAGGTAGAATTGAAATTAAAAATGGTATAAAAGAAAATAATTGATTTAAAAAGTTAAAATAAAAAAAATAAAAGTCACGAAAATTAATTCTCGTGACTTTTAAATAAGGAAAAATAAATGTTATTGCGGTTTATTATTTAAATTGTTTTTTGCCGCTTCTACTCTTGTTTGGTTTCTTTCAATAAATCCTTGATGCATTTCATCATAATTTTCTTGATACATTTCCCTTAAACCTTCAATATTTGGCTGAGAAATCTCTCCTTGAGTAACAGCATCTTTGTGTTCTTGAACTCTTAGTCTTAAAGCTTCAACTAGATCGTCCTTAATAGCTTGTGCCCCAGCTTCAACTTGATTTCTATAGCGAGATAAATATAATCCGTATTCTTCATTTAAAGCTTTAATAATATCGGCAGGTTTCATTTCTAAAACGTCTTCTAAAATTAACGCTTCGTCTGTATCTAAATAGGTTATAACTAACTGAGCAAAACCATAGCTTATGTCATGAGTTTCTGCAAATTCCCTAATTTCAGCGTCAATTTCATTCTTATTTAAAACGACTGCGCCAATAGCATTTTCAGAAAAATAGGTTTGCATCATAGTTTGAGTTTGGTTTCTAAATTGATTTTCCAACTCACTATTTACACCACTGTTTTGAATCATTACGGCATTATCAGCTCTATCTAAATCAATATAGCCGGTTTGGACAGCAGCATCCAGATATAATCTTAGAGCTTCTTGGAACTGCATTCCTTCAAAATCTAGTCCTGCGGCTACGATTTCAGCAGCTTCATTTCTCATATGATATGAAAGAACTTGACCTTGGAAATCAACAACAAAATCTATTCCTGGATTAATATCAACTGAGAAAAACATTGGTGCTTGTTCTGAAACGTTATTTTTAGCTTCTTGTAGCCTAGTTTGATTGCGATTTAAATATTCTTGATGCATAGATTGAAAGTTTTGTTGATACATTGTCTTTAAATTTGAGACATCAGGTTGTGTTTTTGTTCCATCAAGCACGGCTTGGCGATGGGCTTCAACTTGCATGCTTAAAGCTTCAACTAACTCATCTTTGATAGCTTGTGCACCAGCTTGAATTTGATTTTGATATCTTTCGCGGTATTGATTCGCTTTTTCAATTAAGTTTTCCATGATATCAGAAGGCGACATTTCCAAAACATCTTCTACGGTTTTATCTTCATTTTCTTCTAAATAAACCATCATCATTTTTGCTATCCCGTATGATACATCGTTTGTTTCGGCAAATTCTTTAACTTCGTCATTCATTTCACCCAATTTTAATATGACCGCTCCAACTGCGTTTTCTTGTAAAAACGTTTGAAGTTTATTTTCAACTTGGATCATAAAAGCGTTGTTATCAGAGTCGTTTTTTCCGCCTACTTGAATCATTAATGCGCCATCTTCTCGACTAATATCAATATAACCAGTGTCAATAGCTGCATTTAAATATAATTGTAATGCTTCTTCGTAATTTTTACCTGCTAATTCTAACCCGGCAGCTACAATTTCAGCCGCTTCGTTTCTTAGTTGATAAGTATGAACATTACCGTTCTTGTCAATTACTAAATCTATAGCTGGATTAATCTCCAAAGATAAGTAATTGTAGTCTGAGTATTCATTTTCGTCAGATTGGCCACATGCCACCACTCCAACAGATGCTAAAATTATTGTTAATGCTAAGAGAAATTTTTTCATAATTATTACCCCCTTTTCTCTATTCACTTATATATACGTCCTAGTCAACGAATTTATTGGTAAATGTTTTATTTAAATCAAACATTATGATATACTAAAATCATTACCGGAGGTGAAATATGAGAGTAGCGATTTATGGCGCTGGTGCGATGGGTACCGTTTTAGGCGCCTATATTAATAGGGCAGGATATGAAATTGATTTAATAAATAGAAATAAAAATCATGTGAATGCTCTAAATACAAAAGGAGCACAAATTGTAGGTAATACAAACTTTATTCAGCCAGTCAAAGCATATCTTCCTAACCAGATGTCTGGAAAGTATGACATTATTCTATTGATGACTAAACAAAAATATAACAGAGAAACAATGGAATTTTTGCTTCCATATTTAAAAGATGACTCGTTAGTCTGTACCATGCAAAATGGATTACCGGAATTATCAGTAGCTAATGTTATTGGAGAGGGTAGAACTTGTGGGTGCACCATGAGTTGGGGCGCAACTTTTCATGGTGATGGTGTAAGTGAGTTAACTTCCAAGGACAGCAGAGAAACACTAACTTTCAGCATCGGTAAATATGGAAATAACAATTCTGTGCTATTTGATTACATCGTTGAAATGTTAAACACTATGGGTAAAGTAAAAATTGAAAAAAACTTCATTGGAGCAAGATGGGCAAAATTATTAATCAATTCTGCTTTCAGTGGATTATCTGTAATTAGCGGTTTAACTTTTGGAGAATTAGCAAAAAATAAAAAATCACGTTTAATTGCGCTTAAAATAATTAAAGAAGGTATTGAAGTAGCTAAAGCCAATAATATTAAAGTTGAGCCATTACAAGGAAAAGATATCGTGAAATTAATCGACTACAACTCTTTGTTTAAAATGAAAATTAGTTTATTCTTAATTCCGATTGCAATGAAAAAACATCAAGCTATCAAATCTAGCATGATAAGAGACTTATTACAAGGAAGAGAAACCGAAATAGACGCTATAAATGGTGTAGTCTCAGAATTCGGTAGTAAAGCTGGTTTTAAGACGCCTTTAAATAACCATATAATTGAGATAGTTCATAAAATCGAAAAGAAGGAATTGAACATCGATAAAAAGAATATTAATCTGTTAGATAATTTGATATAAAAAAAAGACTATTTAGTCTTTTCTTTTTCTTCAGTTAAAGCTTGCAGACCTAAATTTGTTAATTTATAAGATCCTCTATCGATTCTCTCAAACCAAGAATAGTAATCTTTTTGGAGAATGGAACTTGCATTTTCTATACCAGTTATTTTCTTCAATTCTTTAGGCGACAAACCCGGTTCCTTCATTAAACATGTGGCTAAAACAATAACTTTTTCACGATAGACTGTCATTCTTTTGCCCTTACTACCACCAATATTTTGATTGCTTTTTAAATTGTTAAAATTGTTTATGAGTTTAATACAGTTTTTTATGTTGCGTTTTTTACTTAATTCTAGATTATATTCCACCGGTTCATTTAAAACTATTACATTGCTTTTCTCAACGATTAGCAGACCGATTCCTAACCGCCTTAAGAGCATCTTAAAATGTTTTAAATTTTTTCGATGCTGATGCAATGCGGTTTTTGGAATCGCCACAAAAACATCATCAGCTAGTTTTTGTCTTTCGATTGCTTGATAGATTAATTTTAGGGTAATGTTATTCTTTAATTCGATGGCAATTGTATAATCTTCTTTGATTGCGAAAACATCAATTGATTCAATCTCGCCTTTGACTTGAAACCCTTGAGATTCAAGATAGTTTTTTATCGGTATATAAAGTTCGGTTTCCAATATATTCAACTCCTTATCTATATATAAAACAGTTATATTAGGATAATAAAAAATCGCAAAAACCTTATTGTTTATTATGTTTTTATCGTTTACACCATTTTATTATAAAACTATATATGATATAATACAACCGTTCAATAAGCAAAATATATTATATTATACAAAGGAGATTCACTAATGGCAGATATTTATCAAAAATTACATAAAGACTACCTAATAGATGAGCTTGTAGAGAATATGGTTCAAATTCCTGGAGAAGATTTAGCTAGATTCCTTGAAAGTTTAGATATAAATCTTCCAAGATCTATTCGCTTTAACGCATTACAGAAAATTCTTTTTCCGATACTTCAAGATGAATATAACGATTTGCTTAAACATGAAAGTAGTACCGAGGGACCTGAGAGACTTGAAGAATCTAGAAGGCAGACTAGATTAAGATGGATTGACACTTTTTCTGAAACTCAATTTGAAAATGAATTATTTAGATTCAATAATCGGGAAATTGATCTCGCATACCTTTCCGAGTTTTGGAAACGATTAATTAATTTTTTGATTAAAGAATCTGTTCCTAAACAACTTATAGCCGATTTTCTTGAAGGTGTAATTGGCAAATATCAAAGTCAGCCTCCAGCAAAACTATTCAATAAGGCTATTGATCCGTTCATATATGATGAAGAAGGCACTTTTGATGGCTTGATTACCAACTTGTTTGAAAAAAGAGTTCTTGTTAGTGCTACAATCAGCGAACTGAAACAAATCGGTGCGAAATATGGTATTAAAGTCCCAACTCGATTGACTAAAATTCAAGTTTTAGAAATAATCGTCAGCGAACTTAAGGATAGAGACAAATATATTCCTGAAATTCACTCAGAACTTAATGACTTTAATCTAAAAGAATTGGAAGAATTTGCTAGACTTAATGATATAATCGCTTTTGCTTACATTAATAAAGATCAAATGATTGATATTATACTAACTGAATATGAAGAAAAGAAACCTATACCTAACCGTTATAAAAAAGATGAAGATGTAGTTCCAGAAATTGAAGATGAAGTTCCAGCAACAGAATCTGTTGCAGAAGAAATCATAGAAGAAAAAACTGAAATTATCGAAGATGTTGTTGCTGAAGAAATCATAGAAGAAAAAGTTGAGGAAATCATAGAAACCAAAGTTTTTGAAACTCCTCAACAAACTATTGCTCATTATGATTCCTCTAGTTTGGAGGAACTTAAAAAAGAAATTATCTTATTAAAAGAGTCCGTAAATAACCTTAAAAATGAAATCGTTCTCTTAGAAGAAAAATCAACAAATAAAAATGCTAAGCCCCCTAAATTATCTAAGGGTTCAGTTCCAAGGTGGTTTGCAATTTTAATAATGACATTATTTTTTATAGGCCTCTTCTTCTTGATCTTTACTCCACTTGCTTATTATTATCCTGACGCTCCTGTTATCAGCCAAATCTCTTGGCTGTTAAGTAAAATTCCATTCTTTGGCGGTAGAGACTTTCTTACTTTCATAAAAGGCGTTTTTGAATCTAGATTTGTTGTATAATTATCTCTTTAAATCTTTTATCTAGAAACGACTTAAAAAAGCCGTTTCTTTTCTTAAAAATAAATTAAAATATTCCAATAAAAACTCGTATTTATACGTATATTATTAAGGTGATGACAATTGAATAACATGACTAAGAAAATAATTTATACTTTTATGACTGTAATTTTATTAATTACATTCTTTTTCGGCATTTCTTTATCAAACAATTCATATTCATACAGTCCCTCAGTAGTATATAACAATGATACTGAATTTTTAGGGCCACCGTGGCAAACTCAACCTACTGATTACACTAAATATCAGTATAATTTGGAATTAATTGATATCTTTAGAGCTTGGGAAATTGAGACGGGTCAAGAAACTATTACAGTTGCTGTAATCGATTCTGGTATTGATACTAACCATGATGAATTTATTGGAAGAATCTCTGAATTATCATATAATGCATATTCTGACCAAGTTGGAATCCAATATATCGAAGATGATTTAGGACATGGCACAAATGTTGCTGGTATAATTGCCGCTGAGAGAAATAATAATCTTGGAATAGATGGAATTACCGATAATGTTCAGTTGATGATAATTAAAGTAAATGAACCGGGCCAAGACGTGTACTCAAACACCGCTATTGTTAGGGGAATATATTACGCTGTAGATAATGGCGCACATGTAATCAATTTATCTCTTGGCAGTTCTACTCCTAGTTCTACAATTAAGAAAGCTGTTGATTATGCCTTTGAAAATAATGTTTTTGTTGTAGCTGCTGCAGGTAACGATGGAACAAATGAGCCGTTCTATCCCGCCGCTTTTGAAAACGTTATATCTGTTGGTGCTGTTGACACTAATTCTAGTTTAGCGTCATTTTCAAATTATGGTTCTACTATAGATTTAGTCGCACCTGGAGTTTCAATATATACTACTAATATCACTAATAACTATACAGTAAAATCAGGAACATCATTTGCAGCCCCACATGTAGCCGCCGTTTTAGCACTATTATTAAGTTCTGGTAATATTTCTTACGAAGAAATTAGAGAGAGAATATTTTTCGCTTCGATAGATTTGGGTGAACCCGGAAAAGATGAGTATTATGGAAATGGTTTATTAAACGCTTACTTCTCACTAATAACAGACTTAGTAAAAATTGACTTCGAAACAGATGGAGAAGACCAATTTGAAAGTATTTGGATTGAGCACAATAGCAACTATATTGTTGAAGAAACGCCAAGCAAAGAACATTTTATTTTTGATGGTTGGTATCTGGAGTCATCACTTATAAATAAACTTTCTGAATCATTTGTTTTCACTGAGGATATAATATTATATGCTAAATTTATTCCGAAATATTATCAAGTTACCTTAAAAATAGGAGATGATGTATTTAGTGAATTTTTGATTCAAAGCGGAAACTTTCTTAATGATCTTCCTACTCCTGAAAAAGATAATTCAAGCTTCTTGGGTTGGTATTATAACCCTGAGTTGACAAATAAGTATAATGACGAAATTATTACCGATAATATTACTTTATTTGCTAAATTCGGATCTTATTTATATGTTATTACATTTTTAGACGCTGATGGCGAGATATTATCAGAAATTTATATAAATTCTGAAGAGGATATCATTTTACCCAATCCACCAGAAAAAGCAAGCGATAGCCTGTTTAGGTATGAATTTATTTCATGGAGTAATAATTTAGAAAATATTGATAGCGACCTGGTTTTAACGCCTATCTATAAAAAAACCTTATTTTTTGAAAACGCTCTTCTAGAGCCAGGTATAGATACAATTTCAATAAATCAACCTTGGTTTGATCAAGGTATTACACTAGTTGATAACAGTTTGTATTATCTAGTTTCTGAATCGGTTGACATAACAAAAATTGGAACATATGAAGTAGTATATAATATCTATCATGAGGATGAATTGGTTTTAATTATAAAAAGAATGGTTCACGTAATTCCCGAAAAAATTAATGTCCAAATAACAGTAAATAAATCTGTCACTACTATTGTCATTGGTCAAAATTATATCGAATCCGGTGCCGACTCTAATTATGGCTCGGTTGAAATAATTGGCAATGTTAATACCCAAGTAGTCGGAGTATACGCAATCACTTATAGAGTTGAATATAACGGAAAAATATATGAAAAAGATAAGTATGTATATGTAATTGAATCCGATTTTTCTTTTAGTAACACTGATATTATTTGGTATGTAAAAGTTGGTGAAGATGATGAGTAAATTTAGAATAATTATTTTTACTATACTAATTAGTTTACTTTTAATTTCTTGTACGCCGTCTGAAAATGATATAAGTTTCGAACTTAATCCTGGAAATGACACAATTGAATTAGGTTCTAATTATCAAGATCCGGGCGTTACCGCAAGAGTTTTTGGAATTAAAAGAAAAACTGAAGTTATTGAAAACAACGTTAATGTAAATCAAGTCGGGACATATTATATAGTTTATCATTTCAGTTACAATGATATCGAGATGGAACTAACTAGAATTGTAACAGTAGTGGATCAAACGCCTCCCGCTATTGAATTGAATCCTGGTGTAGACACTATAAAACTCGGTGAGTCTTGGACAGATGCAGGGATATTATATTTTGATAACAGCCAAGCTGAAATAACTGTTGAAGTTATTGGTGATGTCGACACAAGTACTGTTGGAGAATATGAAATAATTTATATAGCAACAGATATATATGGAAACTCTAGTGAAATATCAAGGATTATTACTGTAGTTGAATAAAAAAAGGCCCCAACCTAATGTCAAGTGGGCCTTTTTTTTATTTATAACAAATAGCATCAATTTCAACTAAAGCATCCAGAGGAAGTCTTGAAACTTCAACTGTAACCCGAGCGGGTTTATGAGAACCAAAAAAATTCATGTAAACTTCATTCATCAGTTTAAAATTATTCATATCACTTAAAAAAACACCACATTTTACTATATCAGTTAGTTCATATCCTGCTTCTTGAGCAATTTCTCTAATATTTTTTAGCACTTGAATAGTTTGCCCCTCAATATCCTTGCTTAATACTTTCATAGTCTCTGGATCTAAAGGAGTTTGTCCAGAAATATATAATGTTTTACCAACTTCAACAGCTTGAGAATATGGGCCAATGGCTTTCGGTGCTTTTTTTGTTTCTATTACTTTCATATTATCTCTCCTATATTTTTTTTAATTTTTGACATTTACTTGAAAAGGGCTAAAACAAAAAGCTTATTCCCTTTTCTTTATAAAAAACAAAGCAATAATTGTGAATCCTGAAACAATTGAAAATACGATTGTTGTAAAGGCAATACTTTCCATTAATCCTTTCATATTGAGAATGTTTTCCGGTAAATTTACTAATACGATATCAAGTTTATTCTCATCTGGGTTTTCATCTACTCTTTCAATACTAAACTCATAAATTTGATCAGCTTCTAGGTTTAATCTAAATAAGTAATCTTCCATATCATCAACATCTACTATTTCACTTGAAATAATTGAAACTACAATACTCGGATCATAAGGTTCTCCTTGTTTATTTACCACTAAATGATAGGTTTTTTGAATTTCTTCATCTGTAGAATAAGTCGATATGTTTATACCGTTTGAAGTTGATTCAATCGAAAGATAATATGTGTCATAGTCAATATTGCCAACTATTGCAAAATACTCTCCTTCATAAAATACTTTTTTTATACTGTTTCCAATGTAAATTTGGCCTAACTCTAGTTTTTCTGCTTGTTGAAAAGCGATGATGGATGTGACTATCGATACAATCAACATTATTATCGGGATAAAAATTGCTTTTTTAATCTTCATTTGCAGTAATCACCTCATAAATATTTTAACACACAAGTATAAGTTAGTTAATATAAATATATTTAATAGTAAGGTTTATTTTCGTCACGACCTTGACATCATTTAGTGTCTGCTATATAATTCAATTAAGAAATTAGGGTATTTAGTGTTATAATCTTTTCTTTCTTAAATAGATTAGGTCTGAAATCATTTCTATAATACTCAACAAAAAGGGAGCGCACAAATATGTACAACTACGTTATCAAAAAAATTCTCTTCTCGTTTTTAACTTTGTTGATAGTTGTAACTTTGGTTTTCTTTATGTTAAGAGCAATCCCTGGAGGGCCTTTTACAAGAGAAAAACCATTACCCGAAGCAACGAGAGAAAGGCTTGAGGAGGCATATGGATTAAATGAACCGCTTTTTAAGCAATATTTAATTTATATGGGCAATTTATTCACTGGTGATTTAGGTCCATCCTTTAGAAAACCAGCTTATTCAGTTAATGAATTATTGGCGACTGGAATTCCTCAAACTGCAAAAGTTGGTTTAATTGCGGTTATTTTGATTGTGATATTAGGAATCCCACTCGGAGTAATCTCCGCTTTAAAAGCTAATACGTCTATTGACTACGGTGTAATGATACTCGCTACTGTCGGAATAACTGTTCCGAGTTTTGTTATTGGGTCTTTATTCATATTGTTAGCTCAAAATGTTGCCTGGATTCCTGTTGGCGGCTTAACAAAACCTATTTCTTATTTAGGTCCTGTTGTTGCTTTGGGAGGATATTCTTTAGCCTTTGTTGCAAGACTTACTAGATCAAGCATGCTTGAAGTCCTTAGACAAGATTATATTAGAACAGCTAGAGCTAAAGGATTATCTGAATATAAAGTGATTTTCAAACACGCTTTAAAAAACAGTTTAATCCCAGTAGTAACATATATTGGACCAATGATTGCCGCTTTAATGACAGGTAGTTTTGTAGTAGAAAGAATCTTTGTTATTAATGGTATCGGTAAATATTTTACAGAATCTATTGGTGCAAGAGATTATACTCTAGTAATTGGAGTTACTCTGTTTTATGCTATCTTTTACATAATCATGGTACTATTAGTGGATGTTGCCTATTCGCTAATTGACCCTAGAATCAGGCTATCTAAGTAGGTGCATAATATGGAAAAAAATAAATTTAAATTCTTAGAAAACGATCAAAAATTAGATAAAGAGCAAACTAGAAAAAGCTTGACATATTGGCAAGATGTCTGGCGCCGTCTCCGAAAAAATCATTTGGCAATTGTAGGTTTAGTTAGTGTAATAATTATTATTTTATTTGCTACGGTTGGCCCAATGATAAACAAATATGCTTATAATACTCAACATCTAGATTATAAAAATGTTCCACCTCAGCTTACAATATATAAACTCGATGATGATTTATATGTTTTCATGTCAGAAATGTACCACCTAAGTGCCGTTTCGGAAGATGGACACTTACTAAAAAGGTTTGATTTAAAAACCGCTGACAAAAATCTAATCACTAGAGTTTATACTTATCGACTCTATGATGATGAAAATAATGAAGTTGCAGCTGTTGTCGTAGATTTTTCCTATCAAACAGATCCTAACAAGATTGAAGAAGGGTTAAAATATAGTTTTACTTATGAAGGAGTTGAATATAAAACTCCACACGATAAAGTATGGAATAAAACATTTCTATTGGGTACAGATTTGAACGGGCGCGATTTGTTAGCTCGAGTTATGTACGGTACAGGCATATCTTTAGTGATAGCTTTTGTCGCCGCTATTATTAATTTTTTTATTGGCGTAATATACGGTAGTATCTCAGGATTTTTGGGAAAAAACGTCGATATTGTTATGATGAGAATTGTTGATATCATTAATTCGATTCCCTTATTGTTATATGTAATTTTACTTATGGTAGTTCTTAAAGAGAGTTGGTTTGAAATAAATGTTCTGAATAAAATATTTGGTGCCGGCGGCTTGGGAACAATTATCTTGACTTTAATTAGCGTTTATTGGGTCGGTATGGCTCGATTAGTTAGAGGACAAGTATTAAGTTTAAAAGAACAAGAATATGTGTTAGCCGCTAAAACAATGGGTGTTTCTAATTGGAAGATTATTCAAAAACATCTAATACCAAATGCTTTAGGGCCGATTATAGTTACGATGGCAATGATGATTCCTACTGCTGTTTTTACCGAAGCTTTCTTAAGTTTTATCGGTTTAGGAATATCTGCGCCAAGAGCTTCATTAGGTTCATTAGCAAATGACGGTTCTCAGTATATGCAAACATATCCGTTTCAGTTACTAATCCCTTCATTGGCTATTGCATTTATGATGCTGGCATTTAACTTCTTAGGTGATGGTTTAAGAGATGCTCTTGATCCAAGACTGCGTAAAGGGTAGGTAGATAAGATGAGCGAATATATTTTAGAAGTTAAAAACCTTAGAACATCATTTTTTACTCATTTAGGAGAAGTACAGGCTGTAAGAGATATCTCTTATAAACTTAAAAAAGGTGGAATTCTGGGAATTGTTGGTGAATCAGGTAGTGGAAAGAGTGTTTCAAGCTTATCAATTATCCGTTTAGTGGATTCTCCCGGAAAAATTGTTCATGGTGAAATAAACTTTGATGGAATTGACCTAACTAAAATCTCTACAAAAAAAATGCAAGACTTACGCGGTAGTGAAATTGCGATGATATTTCAAGATCCAATGACTTCACTTAATCCTGTATATACTATAAAAAATCAATTAATTGAAGTTATAATGAAACATGTTAGAATCACTAAAGAACAAGCTTTGGAAGAAGCAAAAAAGATAAAAGATTTAGAACGACAAAAAAAAGCTATAAAAAGAATTGAAAATGGTATAACTAGAAGAATAAATAAAAAAGAAGCTCTAGAAAGAGCAATATATTATCTAAAATTAGTAGGAATTCCTGAACCAGAAACAAGGATTAAAGAATACCCTCATCAGTTTTCCGGAGGTATGAGACAAAGAGCTTTGGTAGCAATGGCACTTTCATGTGAACCAAAGTTAATTATAGCAGATGAGCCTACTACTGCTCTAGATGTAACTATTCAAGCTCAAATACTTGATTTACTTAAAAAAATAAAAAAAGAATTAGATACTACTATTATTTTTATTACCCATGACTTAGGAGTTATTGCCGAATTATGCGATGACGTTATTGTAATGTATGGTGGTATGATTATGGAAAAAGGATCTGTAAATGATATTTTCTATAGACCTCAACACCCATACACAAAAGGTCTTCATCAATCAATACCAAAAGACGTTGTCGGCCAGAAGAAAAGACTCGTACCTATCGCAGGTTCACCGCCCGATTTGTTAAATCCTCCTAAAGGTTGCCCGTTTAATCCGAGATGTCGATATGCAATGGAAATTTGTCTTGAAAAACCTGCACCTTTATTTGCGATTAGCAATACACAAAGCTCAGCATGCTGGTTACAAGATGAAAATGCTCCAGATGTTGAAGGATTCAAAAAATCTGGAGGTGTCTTGAGTGAATAAAAAAGAAGTTTTACTAGAAGTAAAAAATCTTAAAAAACATTTTTATATCAAAAAAAACATATTAGGCAAAATTCAAAAAACACTAAAAGCTGTAGATGATGTCAGTTTTGTCATTTATCAGGGTGAAACCTTTGGTTTAGTAGGCGAAAGCGGATGTGGAAAAACCACATGTGGAAGAACAATTATTGGTTTATACGAAAATACTGGTGGAGAAGTTTATTTTGACAAAAAATTAATCTCAGCAGGCAGCGAAGAGTATGCCTTAAATATCCAAGAACTTAAAGATGAACTTTCTTTAAAACTCAAAAAGGTCGCAAAAGATGATTTTGATTTAAGAGAAGCACTAAAAAAAGAATACCAAGAAAAGATTGACATCGAAATCGAAAAAAGGAATATTGCAATAAAAAAAGAGAAATCTGCAAAAAGAAATCCCAGAGATATTCAAATGATTTTTCAAGATCCTTATACATCCTTAAATCCACGAATGACTGTAGCAGAAATAATCTCAGAAGGCATTAAAACTCATAAACTTTTTACTGGCAATGATATCATGGAACGTGTTTTTTACTTGCTTGAGACAGTAGGATTAAAAAGAGAACACGCGTCTAGATATCCTCATGAATTCAGCGGAGGTCAAAGACAACGAATTGGCATAGCTAGAGCCTTGGCTATGGATCCAAAACTAATTATATGTGATGAGCCTATTAGTGCTCTAGATGTTTCTATTCAAGCTCAAGTAGTCAATATGTTAGAAGATTTACAAGATGAATTTGGACTAACGTATCTGTTTATCGCACATGATTTATCGATGGTTAAGCACATCAGCGATCGAATCGGAGTTATGTATTTAGGAAAAATGATGGAATTGGCCGGTAGTGACGAATTGTACGACCAACCACTTCACCCATATACTCAAAGTTTATTATCTTCAATACCATTACCCGATCCTGAAGCAAATAAAATAAGTAAAAGATTTTTATTAAAAGGTGAAATTACTTCACCAATCAACCCAAAACCAGGATGTAGATTCGCTGGTAGATGTAAGTATGCTAAAGATAAATGTTTTAGTGAAGACCCTCTTTTTGAGGAAATATTACCGAATCATTTTGCAGCATGTCATTACGTCAAAGATATTAATGATTTGAAATAACCATAATCAAAGGTTATGATTATTTGAAATAAATAAAATAAGGAGGAGATTTATATTTTATGAAAAAGTTATTATTAACTTTTGTAGCTATCGTAGCTTTATTTGCTTTCGCAGCATGCGGTGGCACAACAACTACTGGTGGCGGCACAACAACACAAGCCCCAGCTGCTCCAGTTGTATTAAACTGGAATATTGGTGCTGACCCACTTACTTTAGACCCTGGTCTAAACGGTGCAAGTGATGGCGGAGACGTCATCAATAATACTTTTGAAGGATTAGTTCGTGAAAAAGATGGCGAAATCTTTCCAGGTATGGCAGAGTCTTGGGAAGTATCTTCAGACGGTCTGACAGTAACATTTAACATTAGAGAAGATGCTAAATGGTCTGATGGATCTAAATTAGATGCAGATGACTTTGTACGCTCTTGGCTACGTGGTATGGATCCTAGAAACGCTAGTGAATACTCTTGGATTTGGGAATATACTAACGTTGTAGGTGCTGATGATTTCGTTTTTGCTTCAACTACAGTTGATTCTGAGTTAGACGCTCTAGCTGACGCAGTTGGTATCGAATCACAAGATGACGGTGCAACTTTCGTTGTTCATCTTGTAGCTCCAACTAACTGGTTTGTTTCATTAATGGCTTTCTATCACTTTATGCCAGTTCCTGAAACTGCTAGTACTACTGGCACAGGAGCATGGGCTAAAAACCCAACAACAGCTATTTCAAATGGACCATTCAAACTTACAGCTTACACAGTTGGTGACCGTCTAAAATTAGAAAAGAATGAACATTATTGGAATGCTGAAGAAGTTGGTATTGATGTAATCAACGGTTTCTTTATTGATATATCAACAACAGCTTATGCAAGATATGAAGCTGGAGAACTTGACGTATTACCTTCAGTTCCATCTGCAATGATTCCAGGTTTACTAGTTGCTTCTCAAGAATTCTATGTATTCCCATTACTAGGTACATATTACATTAACTTCAACCTTTCAGGAAATCCTGAAATCGGTGGTTCAAGAAACGTAGGTAGCCGTGATTTATCAATATTCTATAACGTTAACTTACGTTACGCCTTAGCTTTATCTTTGGACCGCGAAGCAATTGTTGAAGCTTTAGGTACTGGTGCTGTTCCGGCTGGTGGATTTATATCTCCAGGATTCATGGATCATAATGGGGATGACTTCTTCGAAAACACTGCTGAAGATTCTGAAATCGTTACTGATGATGGTGCATATGCATTAGCAGTTACATATTTTGCAACAGCAGCTAATGAATTATTCCCTGAAGCTAGCGATCCAGTAGCAGCATTAAGAGCAGCTCTAGCAAGCAAAACTTATTTATACAACACAAGTGATGGGCATAGACAAGTTGGCGAATTAGTTCAAGCAATGTGGGAAGACAACCTAGGATTTAGAATCCAATTAGGTAATGAAGAATGGGCAACTTTCCAAGGAACTAGAACAGATGGCGCTTATGATCTTGCTCGTGGTGGATGGTTAACAGACTTTATGGATCCATCAGGTATGATTGGTATCTTTACACAAGGAAATGCTTATAACGACCCTGATTATAACAATCCTGCTTTCGAAGCAGCTTTAGAAGCAGCTCGTACAGCTACAACTGCACAAGCTCACTTTGAAGCACTTTATGAAGCACATGCAATTTTCATGGGAGATATGCCAATTATTCCAATTTATCACTACAATGATGTATTCTTAATTAAAGCAAAAGTTCAAGGTTGGTCAAGATCAGTTCTTGGATCAATTGACTTCTCAACTGCTTACATTCAACAATAGTTAAAAAAGATTTAAAAAGAGCTTAATACAAAATTAAGCTCTTTTTTTATGAAAAATATTATGTTTAAAAAAAGACAAATAAAGCTTAAGTGATTAGTGATATATAGATCAAAGATATCAAACTGTATTTTACGATATAGTTTTTCGCTTGTGATGGATAATCTCTTAAAATATACTTAAAGGATATTAAGCTAGCTAGTGATGCAATCAATGTTCCCATAGATCCAACATTTACACCTTGTAATAAAGCTTTAGCAAACAAACCATCAGTAAATGTAGATAGCAATACTGCTGCTGGAACATTTGAGATTATTTGTGAGGTAAACAACCCTGTGAAAAAAACTCTAGTTTCCGAACCCAATAAACTAGATAAAAAATATACTATCGAATACATTTGAGATAGATTTCCAGTAATAATTAAAAAAAATGAAAGTCAATAACAAATACCAATCAACTCTTTTAAATAAGTGTCTTGTAAATATAAGTCCTAAAACAATAGTAATAATGAATGTATATAATAATGGGACAATTCTTAAAATTGAGAATAATGCACTAAGTAAGATTATTACATAAATAGCCAATTTCTTTAGATCAACTTTAGGAGTTGTGATGTTTAACTGCACTTCTTTCTTCGGCATGAGAATTATTGTAGTCATTAAAATTATACCTCCACCCATCACAGTAATTGGAAGCGTCATTAACAAGAAATCTGTAAAATTAATCTGATAATAGGCATAAAGATAAATATTCTGCGGATCACCCATTGGTGTCAAGGTGCTGCCTAAATTTGCAGCAATTGTCTGCAAGATGATAATATACACCTTTTTTATAAAAAGTGAAGTTGGTTTTTTAAAGGGATTATTAGTCAATTTTTTTGTTTATTAAATAAAAAAAGCAATCAACATAACAATAATGCTGATCGCTTTTATATCCATTGATTACTGAGTTTGTAATGACCCTGATTGATCTATAACAAAACAATTTGTTAAGCTTTTGTCTACTATCTTATTGTTTGCTTCTAAGAAAGAATTAAAAATAAGAGCTTTTCTAAGAAAATCAGTGAAAACAGGTAGGCTAGATCCTGGTATTGTTGATGTTGTATCTTGTCCAGTATAATATTTTTTTAAAAAGCCATCTTTAGTGATAATGTAGAATTTAGGCATATATTTACCTCCTTTTTGTATTCCAACAAAACTATTTAGTTCACATTTGCATTAAAAGCACAAAAAGAATGTAAAAAACATAAACTACATTGATATTATACCACGATATTGAATAAAATGCTTTAAATGAATTTCTAATTAGTATTTTGAGTTTAAATTGAACAGTTACTTCATAGGTTTGCAATCTATATAAATACTACTCAACCATTTGTCATAATATATTATCTTCTTTTGTTCGTTTTACAATACTTAATTTGTAATATTTATATTTTTGTTCATTACTCAAGACTATTATATTGAGATTTAACTTGTTATAAATCAATTTATCAAGAAAGAAAAAAGCCCCCCATCGTCAGAGCGGCATTTCTAAAAATGCCATCACTAACTTTTGGAAGCTGTTTTATTTTTTATGGTGGAACCAGAGGGATTTGAACTCCCGACCTCCTGCACGTCAAGCAGATTCGTACACACTTTATTTATCTCTATATTTAGCTGTTTAATACACTTTAAAAATAAGTTTGTCCCTTATCTTGACCCTTGTAACATTTTTCGAATTAATTTAAATAAGAGCTAATATACCATCATATATCGAATTGAATTTTTAAATTTTACCCATCTTGCGATGGATAATTTGATATTTTATTTGAAGTAGTTTAAGCTCCGGTTGGATTAGCAACACATGAATTTTCGGTTGTATCACGCTCCATAGAAGTCAATACTACTTTTTTTGCTTTAATGACATCTATGAAGATAAAAAAGATACAATCAATTACTAGTAAAACATAGAAAATTTAGTGGCGTTTTCTACCTGGAATCCAATTGATTCTAAATAATCAAGATATCTTGGTTTACCATACCTAGTTTTAAACAACTTCTTATTATTTTTATCATAATATACTACATACAAAGTTGTAATAATGTAATACTTATAAACAACGCTATCTAATCTATCTAATCTATATTTTTTCTTCACATTTAGCCAATTAGTAATTACGATAGATTCATCATCGAAAGATATGTCATAATTTACAAATGACAAACAACTATAAAGTAATATTATACCTCCGCATGATATGACTATTCCGCCAATATAACTCGTATCTGCATTAATTACACTATACCAAACCAAGAAAATACATGCAAAAAATAGTACGGTGCTTACAATTAATAAATATTTAACAAATGGATAATCACCACTGGGTGAGATATTAAATTTCATCAAATTCACTTCTTTTTCCTTTCAAAATATTAAATACTCATAGATTTTCAGTTGTTTACTAATCTCAGATTTTCTGTAATATCTATGAAAAACTCTGCACTCCAGATATCTAGTTTTCTAATGTCCTTAACAAATGGCAAGACATCTTTTTTTGCTTCCTCAAAATCAATACTGTTAAATCTATTCTTAAGCAGTTCAATTAATGTTTCTCGGTTTAATGAAAAATTCGAATCAATGAATCCAGACTGTATTAATCTTGCCTTTAAATGTTTGATATTTACTGGTGTATCCATTGCCAAAAAGAAAATATAATCATAAAAATCCCTTCCTTTTATCCGTGTTTTCCAATTTCTTCTAAGAACAGCGTCTATTTTACCAGCGAATAATGAAGGCAAGTCGTATACCCTTACTTGGTAAGGAGATGGCAATAGTTTAAATTTCATTTCAGTTGTCGCAAAATCAGGTGGATTGATATCTATTTCAAATTTCACTTTAATTTTTTCATTTGAATGCAATATAGATAAATCTTGATCCGTATTTGGATAAAACAATAAGAAGTGCTCTTTTGTATTACCTTTTAAGAACACTGACTTGATACTTATCTCTTGTGTTTTTATTTTCTCTTCAATATCAAGTTTTAGCCCTAGGGATTCTACTTCTTCTCTTAAAACTGGTATAAAATCTTCAAAACGGAAATCTGGATTACTTACTAATAAAGAGAAATCTAAATCTTCTGAAAATCGATCAAGATTATAGAATATTCTTAGAGCTGTCCCGCCATAAAATGCCGCTTTAGAAAAGAAATTAGCTCGTGATAGACCAGATAACACAATTTCCTGTACTATTTCTTTTATAGCATTTTTTTTGTCTTCGAATGTCTCAGTATCATATTTTTTCAACATTTGATCTATGATTTGCATATGCTTCTCCTTTAATGTATTTTTTTAGTAACATTAGGTTTTTTGACTTATATTTTGGTATTAGCATACTCAACTTGTCTATATCGAGAGAGAAAAAAACATCGGAGTAAATCCTTAAATCTTCAAAAATCATTTTTTGTAGTTGTATTTGACTAGTTACGGTTTTTAAAGAATATAATTTGTCACACAAGGCCTTCTCCTTTGATGCAATATGATATACATAATTATTTTCTTCAATAACCAAAATATCAAATGGGTAAGCTGATTTAGGGATGTCTCTATAAATATAAGTTCCAAATGGAGTAATATATTTTTTTGTTTTTTGTTTGTTATAAGTTGCCAAGGTATAATTTGTGACCCTTTCAGGAATCATTCCATAATAAGACAAAGCATAATCAAAAGACAAATACGAAGGACCATATATATATGATGATAAATAATAACCAGGAGTAGTTTTATCTGTTTCATATAATCCTCTAATGATTGGTATATAAGTCCCAGTTTTTATTTCTCTTCGGATTTTACCGTTTACATCACTAAAATGTTTATACTTTATTTTTAGGTCTTCGATAGTTTTTATCATATTTTTCCCTCCAGTTAATTGTATTATAAACCTTTTTGTGGAGATTTTCAATATATATAATTATAATTTTTTAGTATTTTAAACAAAATAATTTATCCAATTATCGGAAGCTACTTCAAGTCATTATGGTGGAACCAGAGGGATTTGAACCCCCGGCCCCCTGCACGTCAAGCAGATTCGCACACACTTGAATTATCTCTATATTTAGCCATTTAATACAATTTAATAATAAGTTTGACACTTGTCTTGACCCTTGTAACATTTTCTAAAAAAACTAAAATTAAAGCTGATAAACCATCATATTAATAAAATTTTATTTTTATTTAAATATTAAAACCCTATATAAGAAAGGACAAGTAATAAGGCAAATACAGAATACTATTTTCATTTTTAATATTATTTATGCAAAAAACAATAGTATCTGCAATATCTTTTTCCTCTATTATTCTGGCAAGAGAAGGGTGTTTATAAAAATCAATGCCTGATTTCGACTCAATTATTCTAATTTTATTTCCTATTTGTAATACAAAATCCAATTCCATATTGGTTGGTTTTTTTCTGTCATAATATCTTAATTTAATTCCTTTTTTAAAAAAAGTAGATGCTAAAGCATTTTCTATTATTGAGCCTTCATTTATCTCAATGTCTCCATTCAAGACTTCAAATTGTATTCCTTCAAATGACATAGAGGTCAGTAACCCTGTATCAAACATATATATCTTAAAGAGATTTCTTTTTTCATTTAGTGACAACGGCAATTCAATTGATGCTATATTGAAAGACGGAATGGCAATGGATGCATCTATCAGCCACATTATTGAATCTTCATAGGTTCGCATTTTAGGTTCTTTTGATAGCATTGACAAAAAATATCTTTTGTTTTTCTTATTTAATTGCTCCGGTATTGAATCAAACACTTCCTGTACTTTTAACTTATCCTTACCTGAATATTTTTTAACATCATCTCGAAAACTATTTAAAATGTTTTTTTGTTCGCGCAAAACTTCACTTATATTTGAGGTTTTAATAAATGTATTAACCACAGAAGGCATTCCTCCCACAATAATATACTCTCGAAAATGTCTCATCATAGCCTTATGAATAGCAGTTGGAATAGGTTTTTGATTTATAAAATGCTCATTTAATAGATTAATGACTTCAGCATTCACATTCTTTGCCCATAAAAATTCTTCAAAATCTAGAGGGTGCATATAGTACTGTTCTTCAAAACCGACTGGATAGCTGCTTACATCATTATTATTAATCCCCAACAAAGATCCTGATTCAATATAATCAAATCTTTCGTCTTGCACTAAAAATTTAATTGCAGTGCGTGCTCTCGGACAAGATTGGATTTCATCAAAGAAAATTAGAGTTTCATTTTCTATAAAAGGTCCTAACCCCAAAGCTGACATGTTAATTATAATCGAATCTGCATCTAAAGATTCAGCAAATATTTCCTTATACACTGGATTTTTTTCAAAATTTAATTCAATAAAGGATTTATAGTTAGCCTTTCCAAATATTTGTATACTAGTACTTTTACCGACTTGTCTAGCACCTTTTATCAATAATGCTTTTTTCTTTTCCCTATTTTTCCATTGCATAAGCACTAAATCAATTTTTCTTTTTAACATATTTAACCTCCTATAATTATATTACACCTTTTTCTTGTTTCTCGCAACAGCATATTACACCTTTTTCTTATTTCTTACAATAGTATATTACACCTTTTTCTTATTTCTTACAATAGTATATTACACCTTTTTCATGAAAAAGAAAAAAAGCCATCTCAAATTTCATAGATATTTTTTTAGATAACAATTGATAATATACTTCAAACCATTAATATTATATTTTCTATTTCTCTCTAAAATATATGATAACGACTTCCTTTGGTAGTGTCAAGAATTATGTGTAA
>DIGF01000038.1 GCA_002419505.1 Caryophanales bacterium UBA5729 | reverse complement strand
TGTTCGTTGGTCGGGGAAAAAGTTGATGGTTGATGATTGACGGGTGATAGTAAAACATGGGTTTTGAATCTGAAATTTTGAATCTGGAATCTGAAATCTGGAATCTGGAATTTCGAGCCTTGAACCCTGAACCTCGAACTTTATCCTTTATCCTTTATCCTTTAACTTTCAACTTTTACTTTCAGGCACGAGCATGTTTTTCGATAAAATTTATCAAATTAAATAGCTGTTATACAGAAGGATATATGAATATTTGGAAAGGCTAATGTTAAAATATTGACTTTTTTGGTATAGGTTAGTAACTTGCTCCTGTAATGATTTTTAAAAAACGTTAATGGGTTCTACGTTTTTTGAATCAAAAATTGAAAAAATGAATTTTTAGAACCCACCTAAAAATTTAAAACATGAAAACGTATTTATTAATCTTATTTGCAATCTTGTTTTCTTCATGTGACAAACAAGAGGATTCTACTATTAATGATAAAGGTAGAATTGTTGGTTACCTAAAATGTCGTGAAAAAGATACTGATAATACTCTTTTTGGTATTTTCATAATTACGAACAAGGAAGATTCTTTATTATCATTTAATGTTCCTCCGTCAATTTATGATTTGGATACAAGCAACTTAGATTTTGGGATTGATTATTTAAAGGGAGATTCTGTTCAGTTTAGTTACAAAATTGCTAACGACGAAGAACTAAAAGTATTTGATTGTCCACCATCAACTATGCTTAATCCAAGTTTTTATCCTATTGATAATTTTACACAAGTAATAATAATCTACATAAATAAAATTCAGTAACCATGAAAACCATTAAACTCAACTTAAAAATTATTATCATCACAAGTATTTTTAGTATTATTACATTATCCTTTAATTCAGATGAAGATAAAACCAAAAAACTTTTTTATTACGCTTTCGATGAGAAAGTTCAAATTATTCAATTGCCCGATAAATTACTTGTTAAGAAAAAACCAACATTGCAAAAGTCCAACTTTGAAAAGTTTACAAAACAACTATTTGGCCAAGTAGAAATTTATTGGTTAAATACGGATATTTGTAAAGTTAAGATAAAGGATGTAAAAAATAGAAGAGAAAATTAACAAATTACTGTTTGATAGTGACATAATATCCGTCAGAAGAGTTTATAAAACAAAAGATAATTTAGAGTTTGGCTTTGCAGACGATATAATTATAAAATTTAAAGACGAAATAAAAGAATCTGTTCGGGAAGAAATACTTAAAAAATATAATCTAAAGAAGTCCAAAACCACAAAGATTTATGAATCTGTTCTAATATCTAAATATGAAGATATTATTGAAGTTGCAAATTGGTTGTATGAATCTGGAAATTTTGTTTTTGCATATCCAAATATTATTTGTAGAGCCGAATTGTTTAGTGAACTTCCAAATGACCCGTATTTTAAGTTTCAAATCACTTGTCACAACACAGGTCAAACATTTAATGGGCATAGCGGAATTTCTGATGCTGATATTGATGCACCTGAAGCATGGGATATTACAACGGGTAATAACAATATTATAGTTGCAGTTTTTGACGAAGGTGTTACTTCAGACCATCCCGATTTACCTAATACAAGACAAGTAAGGCTAAATGGTAGTAATTTTGGTTCAGGTGATTCAAATAATCCATCACCAATAGGAGACTATAATCATGGAAATGCCTGTGCTGGTGTTATCGGGGCTACTATGAATAATAATGAAGGAATTGCAGGAATTGCACCAAATTGCAGAATTATGCCTTTAAGATGGGATAATAATACAAATTCTGATGAAATGGCAGACGGCATTGTGTTTGCTGTGGATAATGAAGCAAACATCATTTCTAATAGTTGGGGTTATGATACACCTATTAATAACTTTATACCTGCAATTGTAGCTGCTATTCAATACGCAATAAACAATAATGTGGTAGTTGTTTTTGCTGCTGGTAATACAGCTCGTCATAATTCTTGCAATTACAATGGTTATGTTACATTCCCTGCAAATGCAAATGTAAATGGTCTTCTGACAGTTGGTGCTTCGGATAGATATGACAAGCAAGCCGATTATAGTCCAACAAGCTCACTTATAGATATAGTTGCTCCCTCTCACAGAGCATATCCCCCAAAGGTTTATTTCCCTGGATGTGGTGGTATTAGTGGCGAAACTTTTGAAATGTGGACTTTAGATATTCCAGGAAATGCTGGATATAATCCATGGCCATCAACAGGAATTCATCCGCCTGCAACAGGAGAAACATTGCCTAATACAGGAACAAATAATCTTTCATATACGGGTCGTTTTGGAGGTACTTCTCATTCTTGCCCCGTTGTTGCCGCTGTTGCTGCATTATTATTATCAGTAAACCCCAACTTAACACCCTATGAAGTTTTCAATATTCTAACAGGTTCAGCAGATAAGATAGGAGGTTATACATATACCGATGGTAGATGCGATCAAACTGGTTTTGGTAGGGTAAATGCTTTTAGATCAGTACAAGTTGCTTTATGCTCTACCACAAATTTTGTAAATCAAACGGTAACGACTAATACGACAGTAAATGGTTGCAATATTAATGTTCAAAATGTTAGAGTAATAAATAACTCTAGCCTCATATTAGATGCACAGAACGAAACAAGTATAAATGGCACATTTGAAGTTGAACTTGGCTCAACTTTAGAAATAAGGTAAAAACAACTTAAACATCTAACTGATATGAAAACAATATTAAAATCAACCTTTCTTTTTTGTGCAATAATTCTTTCAACCAGCACATACGCACAGATAAAAGTAATAAACAACGGTAAAGTTGGAATAAACCAACCCTCGCCATTATACAACCTGGATGTAACAGGTTCAATAAGGCTGAATGGCTATGTGGGTATTAATGGAGTCCCGGCAGCTGGTTATCCCCTGAGTGTCACCAGCTATTACGGGCAAATAGTAATGATTGATCCGAGCACAACTGCAAATGGCAGCGTAATTGGGGCAAGCACCGATGAAATTAATTTCTGGTATAGCACTACTAATCACAATAGGGTGTACGCATCGTCATTCGAAACCACCTCCGATTCAACCTTAAAAAGGAATATTAGATCTCTACCTGGCGGAGCACTGAATAAGGTGCTGGGACTTCGCCCTGTAAGCTTTAAGTATAAGGATGAACCAGATACGCTGAATAGAGGGAGACAGAGTTTAGGGTTAATTGCACAGGAGGTTGAAGCGGTTATACCCGAAGCGGTATCGTTCAACAGGGTGGTCAATGTTAAGGTGATTTACTACGAT
>DIGF01000028.1 GCA_002419505.1 Caryophanales bacterium UBA5729 | reverse complement strand
GTTATTTGTCAACACTCTGAAAAGGATTGAAAAATCCTTTTTCTTTTTGTTGTTTATATGATATTCATTTAAAGATAATAATATGCTATAATAATGTCAAATTTTATATTTAGATGAAAGGACTACTTTTATGAATTTAACTTTAGCGATTATTTTTTGTATTATTATCTCATTAGCGGCTTTTTTGCTTGCTGGATGGCTCTATCTGTGGATTAAAAAACAGGATAGTTCTAATCCTAAGATTGAAAAAATTAGTGACTTAATCAAGAGTGGAGCTAATACTTTCATAAGGAAAGAATACACTATTTTAGCTAAATTTGCTGGAGTGGTAGCTATTTTAATTCTAATATTCTTACCTAGACCGATATGGAATCAACCAAACTTTGCAGCGATTCTAAGCAATAATATTGCAATGGTATTCTCTTATCTCTTCGGAACAATTTTTAGTGGATTAGCAGGAAAAATCGGAATTTTTGTTGCTACTATCGCTAATAAAAAAACTGCTGAAGCGGCAACTAGAGGCATCGCGCCTAGTTTCTTAAACGGTTTTAGAGGCGGTGCCGTTATGGGCATGGCAGTTGTTGGTTCTAGTTTATTAGGCGTTGCTGTATTCTTTTGGGTTACAAAAAATCCAACAATGTTATTAGGTTTTAGTTTTGGAGCCTCTTCTTTAGCTTTGTTCGCAAAAGCTGGCGGTGGTATTTTTACAAAAACTGCAGATATAAGTGCGGATTTAGTTGGCAAAGTGGAACTTGGCATTCCTGAAGATGATCCAAGAAATCCTGCTGTTATTGCTGATAATGTTGGCGATAATGTTGGTGATGTAGCTGGAATGGGTGCAGATCTATTTGATTCCCATGTTGCTTCTTTAGCAGCTGCTATTGTTATGGCCGCATCAATCGATACAAGTACTGGTTCTAATAATGTTGCTATGGTTTTTGTTTTTGCCGCTTTGGGTTTATTATCCTCAATCATCGGGGTTATGTTTGCAAAAATGGGTAAAAATGGTAATCCAACCAGAGCATTAAATTTAAGCACTTATATTACAACGGGAATTTTTGCTCTATTGACTTTATTAGCTACTCTAATATTCAAATACGAATGGCGTTTATATTTTGTTACTATCATCGGTTTACTTGTCGGTGTAATAATCGGTATAACTACTGACTATTTTACCAATGATGAAAGAAAACCAGTTAGAAAAGTGGCTGAAGCTAGCAAAAGCGGACCAGCACTAACTATCATCTCCGGAATGAGTTACGGATTTTTATCGGTTCTTCCAGCAATGATTGGAATTGCTGTATCTGCATTTCTAGCTTTTAAAATCGCTGATCCATTAGGTGAAGGTTATGCTTTATTTGGAATTTCTATTGCTGCCGTTGGTATGTTATCAATCGTTGGAATGATTATATCTAACGATGCTTATGGTCCGATAGTTGATAACGCCAGAGGTTTGGCAGAAATGGGTGGTCTTGGTGAAGAAGTGATAAAAATCACTGATCAACTTGACTCAGCAGGAAATACTGTTAAGGCTGTAACTAAAGGCTTTGCAATTGCCGCTGCCGGATTAACAGTAATTTCTTTATTAGCAGCTTTCAAATCAGAGGTAAATGATGCTGCAAGAGAACTTGGACTCGAATTAATAGAAGCTTTTAATATACTGGATCCTGCAGTATTCTTCGGTTTATTAATAGGAGCGGCTGTTCCTGCCGTTTTCTCAAGTTTACTCATGCTTGGTGTTGATAGAAATACAAGAAGAATGGTAGAAGAAATTCATCGTCAATTTGACGAAATACCGGGATTAAAGGAAGGCAAAGAAGGTGTAATGCCTGAATCTGATAAATGTATTGATATCGCAACTGAAGGAGCTTTAAAAGAACTTTTACCTGCAGGCGCATTCGCGATAATAATAACAATTGTTGTTGGTTTAATAGGTGGCGTCCAAGCTATTGGCGGTTTCTTAACCGGAAACATTGTTTCTGGGGTTTTATTAGCTTTGTTCATGTCTAACAGTGGTGGTTTATGGGATAATGGCAAAAAATATATTGAAGCCGGAAACTTTGGCGGAAAGGGTAGCGACGCTCATAAAGCAGCCGTTATCGGAGATACTGTTGGAGATCCATTTAAGGATACTGCTGGTCCATCAATCAATACACAAATTACAGTTGTCAGTCTAGTTGCTAGTCTATTTGCGATAATCTTTTTAACTTTTTCATTATTTTAAAAATAAGTTTAGCACATAAAGAAAAGCGATACTTCTCACTGAAGTATCGCTATTTATAATTTTTGAAGTTCTAAAATATCTATTTGACTTAATGAATCATTACTTTTAAACTTTTTGATGAATTTATGAATAAAAAATAAATAAGGAATACCTAAGTTAGTTTCAAGAAGTGAATTGATAATTAATGGATTATAACCCTGTGGTCTTATCCCAGAGATTAATAAAATAGCTTCCCAGGAAAACTGAACAATAATTCCGATAAATAATAATTTTAAAATCGGGATGTTTTCAGCATTTTCATTTGTTAAATTATGAATAATTATATATATATACCCAGCCAACAAAATTATCGCCATAGCTCCATGGTAACTTCCTGTACCCCTTGATATTTGAATTGTTGAAAATGATGTTCCAAAATTCTGTGCTATCATAGCAATTGCAAACCAACCGATAACTATTAATACAGACCATTCGATTATGTGCTTATCCTTATCTAAAAACAGCCAAATCCAAAGAAAATTAGTGAAGCCATAGCTAGTTGAAAGCCATAATAAAAACCAGAATGTATTGGCGCCAACCACTTCTCTTGTCCCTAGTATTAAGAAAAAAATGCCATAATCAACAAGAAAATAAATTAAAGCTCCGGCCAAACCAAAGAAAAACGCTAACCATTTTTTTGTTCTGATTAAGAGATACCCTATTAAAATCAAAAAAGCTGTATCCAAAATAATATAAAGTGTATTTAATTCTCTAGCTACTATATAGTCCATCATTTTCCCCCTTTATTTCTTTTTGATTTTAGCATTTTTAAAAAGGAAATTCAATTTAGATTTTTAATTTTTTAAAACAAGTAAGCTTTTTTTTGTTCAAGAACAAATAAACACTAATTCAAAAAATAGTTCGTCTTTACTATAATCTATAGTTTATAGTGGTATAATAAAAATATAAATGTATTATCGGAGGTCGATTTAATGAAATTATATGATATTGAAGTCAACAATATTACCGGAAAAAAAGTCTCTATAAGTCAATATGCTAACAAAGTTTTACTGATTGTTAATACCGCAAATGAATGTGGTTTTTCTTATCAATTACAAGGATTTCAGTCCCTATTTACATCTTACAAATCTCAAGGTTTTTTTGTTTTAGGTTTTCCATCAAATTCATTTCAAAAAGAGCCTAATGATAACGCAGAAATTCAAAACAAATGTTCTGCCTTGTACAGTATTTCTTTTCCGTTATTTGAAAAAATATCTGTAAGAGGAAAAGATATTCATCCACTCTTTGACTGGCTCATCAATCAAAAAGGCGGTTTTATTACAAAAGGAATAAAATATAATTACACGAAATTTCTGATTGATCGCGAAGGTAACGTTGTGAAGCGATATTCTCCACATGTAAAACCTAGAGCAATTGAAGCTGACATTAAATCTCTTCTATAGAGAGAATGCCCCAAACAAAACACTGTTCAACAAAACATGAATTAACGTGTTCGTTATAAAATGATATGATACCCATTAAGTATACCCTTTAAAAAAAGCAAAAGTTTATTTATCAAAACTCATTTTAGTAAATTCTAGAATGAGTTTTTTTATAAATAAACAAAATTAGATTATAGAGCTGAAGTGAGTTTTGTTCGGGTCTGTCTACGTGTAAATTGCTGTAACACAAAAAGATGTGGAAGCACAGTTTCAAATAAATTTATCAAAATATTAGCTGTATAGATTCAAAACTAATAGAAAATATTTGGAAAATAAAATATTTTATATTATTTTATAAGAAAATATTGAAATTTTTATGAAAATAAGTTAAAATAGTTAAAAAATATATATGAGTAATTGTGTTTAGCCACATTATTCAAAAAAACCATAAGGGAGGCTTCATCTTGGAAAAAATTGTTTTATATTCTTTGGAAGAAATAGCTGAAGTTTTAAAGGTCACTCAAAGAACGCTTTATAACTATATAAAAGGCGGGCAATTGAAGGCAGTAAAGATTGGTAAACACTGGCGAGTTAGACATGAACATCTGATGGATTTTATCAATAACGGAACTGAAGAATAAAAAATATTAATCTTAACTAAACATAATTACAAAACTTTTTTATATCTACCGTAGTTGAATCAATCACAACCAATTATTTAAGACAACGATTTTGAAAATTCAAAATCGTTGTCTT
>DIGF01000029.1 GCA_002419505.1 Caryophanales bacterium UBA5729 | reverse complement strand
GAGGTTATCGTTTGAGTATATCATGCTCGATGGGCTCAACGATACACCCCGTCATGTAAAGGAGTTGGTAAGGCTGCTCAATGGTCTTACCTGTAGGATTAACCTAATCCGATTCCATCCCATACCCAATTCGCCCTTGCACACCTCGCCCGATGAGCGGATTTTCCAGTTCCGTGATTTGCTAACCGCCAAGGGGATATTTACCACAATCCGTGCATCGCGCGGACAGGATATTCAGGCTGCATGCGGATTACTTTCAACAAAAACCTTGCAGGAAAAAGGTAGAAAATAAAAATAAAAAAAGGTGGTGCGGGTGATTTAGTAGGCATTAACACTTCCAAAATTCTGTGAGTTTTGTTAGAGGTAACTGGAGTAAGGTAGGGATGTGAAGGAGTTATGGAATGCTGGTAACCAGGAAGCGTAAATCAGCAATGGTTAAGTATATGCATAATTAGTAATTGTGCTGTAGTTTTATGTTTATTTGCAAAAAGTTTAAGCGGGGTATTAGGCTTAAATACCTACTAAAACCCTTATGGCAAGTATTTTTTGTTATTAATTGTAATTGGCCTAATATCTTTATTTTTTGCTCCACATATCCCTGTCAGTGCGTTTAATAAAGCGAACTATTTTGCAGGTTTTGGCTTAAGCATTGGCTTGTTTATCCTGCGAGTACGCATGGCTGAACTTTTTATTTTCATTTCCAATTACTTTCTTTCCATTTATTTTTGTCAAATTTTTGCTTACTTCTAATAATGGATGCTCTATTTCATTAGGGATTAATTTTTTATCAATCAACGTAGTTTTTTCAAAATCAATATTTCTTAATGGATTGGGTATTTTGAAATATCTTGAAAGATTGTTCCAATCATTATTTCTTATTGTAACTATACTATTTAGGTAAAAGCTTACCCAACTTTCTCCAATTTTAAAATTAGGTTTTGTTTTTTCTAATTTTTCTTGTGATATTTCAATGTAATTCTCATCTAATTCGAATCCAATATAATTTCTCCCCAGCCGTTTTGCAGAAATTGCTGTTGTTCCAGTTCCTGAAAAGGGGTCTAAAACAATATCTCCCTCATCTGTTGTCATTAATAGTATTCTATCCATTAAATGAATTGGTAGCTGACAAGGATGCGGGTCTCTTTTCGTGTTATGCTTTATCCTATGAATATCGGTCCAAACATCAGATACCAAAGGTCCAAATGGATGTAAGCCATCTTTTTTCCCACCATAGTCTTTTAAAAGATAACCATGTTTTCTATCACGTTTATGAGGATGTCGGAGTTCATATATTTTTGCACCTTTTTCTTTTTTTGTATAGAATAAAATACCATAATGTGAAGGTTGAAGCGATTTTCCCATAGGAGCAGTAGGGGCATCCCAGGCAATCCAATGTTTGAAATAAGCAAATTTATTCAAATAGGTTGCGTAATAGGTAAGCCATTTTGGGATGTTATGTAAAAAAATAGAACCGGTAGGTTTTGTTACTCTAACCATTTCTGAAATCCACTTTTCACACCAATTAAGATATTCCTGAAATTCAAGACTATCGGCATAGCTGGTGTAATTCTTTTTTAAATTAAAAGGAGGATCGGCAAATGTTACATCAATCGAATTATCTGGAATATGCTTGAACAACTCAAGACAATCTCCGTGATGGATTTTATTTAGATAGTTTTCAATCATTGTCATCAAATTTAAGTGACCATGTTTTTACTGCTAATTCTGCTAATACAGCTTGTCTATTATTAATTTCGTTAATATTCCATTCTGATAATGATGATAAAGATTTTGTTATCCATAATTCAGATTCAGCATATTTCGTTTTTTTATCAGAAAACTTAGAACTTTTAAAGTCATTGTTCTCTTTTGTTTTCATTAATGTAAGGTTACCAATTCTTTTGTAATATGCAGAATGTTGCTCATCAGTGAAAGTTGGATAATTACCTTCTGGATTTTGAGGAAGAACATGTTCTAAATTAACAGAATCTGGATTAAGATTTACTAATAATTCTGGATGCTGCTTTCCTCTTTTGTGGTTTTCAATAGAAGAAAGATAATATCTCGCATTTTTTGCCTGACTAACAGTTGCAATTTTAAATTGTTCTCTAAAAACTTCATCTTGAGGAATGATTGAAATAAGCGAATCCCTTAATTCTGCTGCTGTTTTAATACTATTTGAAAATATTGCTTTAGCTTTATCTGCATATGCCTTTTCTAAAGTACCACCTCCCATAGCTCCAACTATGAGATTTCTCACTAACCAAGATACAATTAGTTTAAGGGCTTTTTTAACTTCCTCAGGAGAAAACTTTTTTAATATTGCAAAAACTAAAGGTCTATACTGTTCGAGATTGAAATAATTTAGTGTTTCAATATGACTTCTACAAAGATTATCATAATTATCCCAAAAAGAAGAATTATGATTTAAAATAGCCAAATAAACATCTACATCATTCTTTAAATTATTAACAAATGTAGTTACTGATGTTGATGTTTTAATATCTGATTTAATGCTTTTAAATAATTCATTATTACGTTCCCTAACAAAATAGTAATAAGTAAACCAAAAATGTTTAATATAAGTCAATAAAAGAGTTTCGTCTTCTGATTCAATTTTTGACACTAATTCAATCCATGATTTTTGAACTTCATCCAGTCTAGTGTTGGCCTTACTATATAAATAATTTTTCAATAAATCTACTTGAGCCAAGGCTAGCCCCCGATCATTAAGAGTTTCAAATATTGTAAAAGCATTAGTATCATTAGGTACAGTAATTGCTACAACCTTTAATTTTTCATCTATAAATTCTTTCCAATCAATAAGAATATTTTCATCATTATTATTATTCTCAAGAAGTTTTCGGATAAATTCTCTTATCAAATCATATGCACTTTTTATCTTTTGGTTAGATGCTCGTTGTATTTTTGTTTCAACTACTTTATTAATTATTAGGTTACGAAAAAAATCATTGTCCTGCTGGCTTAATTCCAATTTTGGCATATATTCTTTCGTACGTATAACATAAGTGCTTAAATATTTAGTTTGAATATCATCTGAATCTCTTTCATTTGCAAAGAAATCACGAATACATGCATATATTAATGAGACTGTAGTAATTCTTTGTTGACCATCAACAATTTCATTTTGGGAATCATTACCTGTAAGAACTACTGTTCCTAAAAAGTATTCTTCTTCATTAAAATTACTTTTTATATCATTTAACAAAGCATCTACATGATCTTCTTGCCAAGAGAATGGCCGTTGATGAATTGGCACCTTTAAATTTCTATTCTTTATCAATGATCCTATACCAGTAAACTCATATTTTATTTCACTCATAATATTTTTTCAATTAGAAGGTTCTCAAATCTTTTTAATTCATCTTTATGAAACGTAAAAACATCTTCATAAGCTGTTATCATTCTTTTCAAATCACCCTTTCTGACATACCAACCTATTCCATCAACAAATCCTATGAAAATTGCTCTTGGATAGTGTTCTTTTATTAAACTATCAATAGAAATTTCCGTTTTAGATTTATCTCCCTGTCCGGACGATGTTGTAGCAAGGAAAGAGCTTTCCGCAATTATGATGGGATTCTTTTTGTTTGGAATTATAAAATCCATTGTTCTCTTGTTGTCAGGAGCATTGGTAATAAGTTCGCTTAAATCACCAGTTTCAAA
>DIGF01000024.1 GCA_002419505.1 Caryophanales bacterium UBA5729 | reverse complement strand
GTTGGGCTTTAGTTACAGTCATATTCAATTATATATTGAAGGATATGGTGCTGATACCATAGGTAAGGTACTCGATAGAAAAGGAGTAAAACCTAAATACGCATCAAAGTGGAGTCGCTCAACCATTATGTAAATTATTGCAAACAACAACTACACAGGTGATTTGATCCTTCAAAAGACATTCAGAGACAACCATTTAACCAAAAGAAAAGTCATCAATACAGGTGAACTTGATCGATATATTGTCAAAAACAACCATGAAGCCATCATCAGTCATGAAGTGTTTGCTGAAGCAGAGAGGGTTAGAAAAGCGAAAAGTCTACAAAAAGTATCACCATCTATACAGAATCAATATGCTTTTAAAGGAATGATGAGATGTGGCATATGTGGAAGAGCTTATGTCAGGAAAACAACACCTTCAAAATACATCTGGAAATGTTCTCTATCAGTCACGAAAGGTAAAGACACATGTGCTTCAAAACAAGTCCCAGATAGTATCATCATCGAAGCTTCGAATCGAATCCTAAACAAAACTGACTTTGATGAAAAGCAGTTCAATTCAAAAGTTAAGGCAATCGAAGTGATGCCTGAGCATAGACTTATCTTCCACATGAAGGATGGATTAAATAAGGAATATCTATGGCAAACATCCAGAAGCGATTCATGGACGAATGAAATGAAAGAGCAAGCTCGAATAAGAGCAATCAATCAAATGAAAGGACGTGTTCAACATGGCTAAGATTACAGTCATACCATCAACAAAAAATCCCATTACTCAAATTGCAAACGGATCAAATGAGTTAAGACGAGTCGCAGCCTATGCGAGAGTTTCAACCAATACTGATGAGCAATACTCAAGTTATGAAGCTCAGGTCAATTATTATATGAAATTTATCAAAGAGAGACCTGATTGGACATACATTAACGTCTATGCGGATGAAGGCATAACAGGGACTAACACAAGAAGACGTGTGGAATTCAACAAAATGATTTCAGATGCAGTGGGTGGACAGATAGATCTTATCATTACAAAATCTATATCTCGATTTGCTCGTAATACACTTGATACCATTTCCTATGTGAGAAAACTAAAAGATAAAGGTATCGAAGTCTATTTTGAAAAAGAAAATCTATGGACACTTGATCCAAAGAGCGAGCTCATCTTAACCATCATGGCTTCCATTGCACAAGAAGAATCACGTTCTATTAGCCAAAACGTTACATGGGGTAAAAGAGTCAGTTTTCAAAAAGGAAAGGTATCATTTGCTTATGATTCGTTTCTTGGGTACAAAAAAGAAAACGATAAACTCGTCATCGATGAAGATGAAGCTGTCATCGTCAAAATGATCTATCGGATGTTTCTAGCGGAAGGGAAGTCCATCATCAGTATTGCTAAGCATCTAACTTCACAACATGTTAAAACACCAACTGGTAAATCTACAAAATGGAATCATAACACCATACAATCCATCTTAACAAACGAAAAGTACAAAGGGGATGCCTTATTACAAAAAATGTTTACGGATAATTATCTTAACCACACACTGATCAAGAATACAGGTCAAGTCCCCCAATATTATGTGGAAAATAATCATCCCGCTATCATTGATAAAGATATGTGGGAACATGTTCAGATAGAACTTGAGAGAAGATTATCTATGGGACAACAATACTCCTCATCAGATATCTTTGCATCAAAACTCATTTGTGAAGACTGTGGCGGTTTCTATGGAAAGAAGAAATGGCATTCGAACAGCAAGTATTCAAGATTTGTTCATCAATGCAATCGCAAATTCGATAAAGGCAAAGATAAATGCCTGACGCCTAATCTCATGGAAGATGATATCAAAATGAAGTTCATTGAAGCTTACAACTTGACCATGAAAGATAAGAAGAGAATCATTCAAGACTCGACAGAAATGATTGAAATGCTAACGGATACAACAGAGTTAGATCAAGATATTGAGAACCTAAATGATGAATTACTCGTGATTTCAGAACTCTTGAACAAATTGATTAAAGAAAATTCTAAATCTGTTATGACTCAAGATGAGTACAACAAGAAGTATGGAGAACTCATGAATAGATATGAACGTACGAAAGAAAAACATGAAGTGCTCATCAAATCAAGAAGCAATATGAAATCACAGGCAATTAATCTGAAATCTTTCTTATCAAACTTGAAGAAAGCTGATGATAAGCTCTTAGAGTGGAATGAGCAGATATGGATGTTATTAGTTAATAGTGCAATAGTTCATAGAGATACAAGTATTACATTTAAGTTATACAATGGAAAAGAAATTAGAAGTTAGATTAACTAACCCAGATGCCATACGACTTTGATAAGTTGAATGGCTTTTTTTGATTAACGCTATGCGTCGAACCACTCAGTGAATAAAATTAACCTATAGGTGTTGACATCTTTAAATTATTGGTATATAATAAAGCCAGATGAGAAAAACTCATTTAGGAGGAGAAATGAAATGATTACAAAGTTTGGGAAATTTGTCAGACACTTGCGATTAGACCATGACATTATTCTAAAAGAAATGGCTGATACACTTGGAGTCTCACCAGCCATGCTATCAGGTGTTGAAAATGGTAAGAAGTCAATACCATTAGATTGGGAAAAAAAGATAGTGATTGGGTATCAATTAGATTCAGAACAACAAAAGGAACTTCATGATGCTATAGTAGAGTCAATCAATCAAGTGAGATTAGAGACTAAAGGGTCAAGTTTTGAAAAGGTGGATTTAGCAATTTCTTTTGCTAGAAATTTTGATAAGATGAGTGATGAAAAATTAAAAGAGATGATGGAATTATTGAAAGAAGTTGAGGAGGCTGACAATGGTGGAGACTAAGGATTCATTAAGTAGAAAAAAAGCTCGAGCTATTGCCAATTTCATAAGAGGATTGTTGGGGATTAATGAATTGTATGTTGATGTTCCAAGAATGCTAGAAAAAATGACTAAGGAGTTTCCAGACTTTAACTATGAAATTGTTGAGGACGAAGAACTACCAGAAAGTGTTTATGGAACATTTATTCCAAACTATGAAACCAATCAACCAGTAGTAAAAATACCGAACAGGGTATATTTGGCTGCTTGTAGCAATGGATCCACAAGTGGAAGAGACAGGATGACAATTGTTCATGAAATTGCACACTATTTCTTAATCATTTACTTTAAATTTAAACCTATTGAAAAATTGGGAAGAGGTAGACCCTCAAAATCTAACGATCCAGAGTGGCAAGCGATGGCTGTAGCAGGCGAAATATTAATGCCATTTGAAGAAACAGAGCATATAAATGATCCATATGAACTCACAAAAACATGTGGAGTAAGTTTCGATGCTGCAAGTTATAGGATTAATAAGTATGCGAAAACAAAATAAAAAAGTCTTAAATCCGTTCCAGCGGACTTAAGACGTGCCGTGATATAAAATCACCTTGCAGTATTATTCTATCATGGCTAACCCAAAAATCATAATATTTTTGGTAATCGAAAGGAGAAAAACATGATAGATGAATCAATTAATAAAGTGAATGATATATTTGGAGCATTCCTTATAGAAGAATCAAATTGGGTTGGAATAGAAGAATATCCGAGAATTGAAGAATGGATGGTACCAATTCATCCTCCAATAAAAATGATTCCATTCGATAAATTAAACGAAATTAAAGATGCTTCTCAGTATTTTATTTGCTTTTATTGTAAGGATGAATCATTTACAAAAATACTAAAGAATCCAAAGAAGTATGTGAATATGCTTCGTAAATTTGCTGGGATTATTGGATTTGATTATAGTATCTATACGGACATGCCAATCATTAAACAAAAAAGCCAGATTTATCATAATTTATCCCTAAGTTACTTTTTTGGAAAAAATGGCATCCCAATTATTCCTAATATCCGATATGGTGTTGAGGATACAAAAGAAGAATTCTTGAAGGCAATCCCCCAAAACACGTTAATTGCGTTTGGGACTTATGGATTCATCAAAACAGTACAGGAACAACAAGTTTGGTTTGACACCTTGCATAAAGCGATTAATCAGCTTCATCCATCTGGTGTCATTGTTTATGGTTCGCTTCCTAATGATTTAAAAAGGTGGATGGATTTATATCAGATACCTCTATATATCTATGAGTCATACACCTCTTTAAGAATGAAGGTGGTGAAAGATAATGCCAACTAAAGGGAAGAGTAACTTGTATGGGAGAGGTAAAAGAGGAGAGCCAAACGAACACATTTCATATAAATACTCAAAGATATTTTTACAAGGAGACTTCGATAGACACTATTATGATCATGGACAAAGTGAAATGGGATTATCAAAGGATCAGTATAGGTCAAGAGCAATATCTTTCGCTAATGAGGTTGATAGAGTCAATCATGTTAGTTTTGTTAACGACAAAGGACTTACTATTAAATACAGTATGAGGACTAGTGAAATAGCTATGGTAACAAAAGAAGGCAATGTAGCAACTTATTTCAAAACAAGTATAAAAGAATACGAAAGGTGGAAGAGAGATTATGAAAGAAGAAAATAGCAAGAGAGCGATAGATATGGATGACATAATGTGCCCAATTTGTGATGAATATCGAATGATGCATTTCGGAAATGTCTGCCCAATATGTGGTTGGGAACACACGCCTACTGGACTTATAGATCCAGATTTTCTCGGTGGTGCGAATCGTCTATCTCTGAATGATTATAAAAAATGGTTTGAAGAAAAGAGAAAAAACAATCCACATTATAAATGGGTAGAAGATCCAAATAAGTATGAACAATTTTATCCTCATGAGAAAACCAAAAATGGAAAATAACATGATGAGTAGATTAGCTGAAAGTATAATTTGTCCTTGTTGTGGGGAATCAACAATTATTGATTTATTTGATATCTGTCCAGTATGTGGATGGGAACACAACCTAACACAGTTAAATGACCCTGATTTTACGGAAGGTCCAAATATATTATCTTTAAATCAATCAAAGGAATGGTTCAGATTAAAGCGTCAAATTGATTCTAGTTATACATGGAAAGAAAATGCAAAAAAGGATGGGAATCCAACTTTAGAAGATTTATTTAAAATGCAAGATTCTTTTAAAAGGAAATAACTTATTATGCACATAAATAAGCAAGAAAGGATGGTGAAAACATGGGAAGACTTTTAGGAAGCCTTGGTGCAATTCTATTGATTGGTGTATTAGCAAGTAGTAATATCGATCTAAATCAATTGTTTGATTTTATGGGGTCTATTATTAGATTTTTTGCTGCAATAGTTCTAGGCATTTTTCAAATATTCATGACAATAATAGAAGCTATATTATAACGTATTGAGGAGAAAAAATATGAATTTCCGAACACCAAAATGATCCGTTCTTTATTCAATTGAGAACGGGTCATTTTTTATTAAGGATACTTGCTGATATTCGTGGTTCATAAATTATTAGGGGTGCTAAAAAATCTGATGGGGTGCTAAAATGTATCAAATATTTCTCCATTACACATATAAGAAGCATAGGGTTGATACAATACGTATCAGGCCTTTTTATCGCTTTGAAAGCAATTATTGATATAAAAAGTTGCTGAAAATCATGGTAAAATTCTACTAGCGTAAACATGCTTACACAATTTGCTCAGAATTTACACGATTTACTTTATAAACATTGTGTCTTTGTTTTAAATTTGTTAGAATACTTCAAAGAAGCTACGATTGTTTGGAGGAATACAGTATGATTTGGTTCTTTGGTCTTATAGTGATAATTCAAATAGTTTTATGGATTTATTTTATAGTAAAGAAGAAATATGCTGTCTTAATTGCTTCAGGATTATTAGGCGTTTTTAGTATTTGGTCATATGTTGATGCGTATATTAAATACATTTACATTGACCCTTGTGAAGGAGTAGATGGTTGCATGAATGAGACAGGTATGATTTTTGTTCTTTTAACTATTCTCATGCTACTGTCAACACTTGTTTCATTATTTGTTTTTATAATGGATCGTTACAATATAAAAAACAAACATAAACATGAAGAAAACTAAAGATTTATTGAATTATCTAATACACAGTAAGTTAGACAATCCATAAAATAGATGATTTAAAGCACGTGTTAATTTTCATGAAAACAAATTGTAATTTTGAAGATAAACGCTAGAAAACAGATATTAACATCACTATTTGGAAAATACCCCATACATCGCTAATGTTGCGTAGATTTCCACTATCTATCAATTTCAATTAGAGCTGAAAGATAAAAAATAAAATAGATAATGATTATGTTCATTATCTATTTTTGTATTACAATGTATTGCGAAATTCAAATTACAGTGATACAATGTATTACAGAGGTGATAACAGTGGGTATCTCAATAAGGGTAACAAAAAAAGAGTCGGAATTAATAAAAAAATACGCCGAATTACAAGGCAAAAGCGTATCGGAAATTATGCGCAAAGCGGTACTAGAAAAGATTGAAGATGAATTTGATATCTATATCTATGGTGAAGCTAAGAAAGATTATGAAACTAACGCTAAAGTTTATACAATTGCCGAAGCCAAGAAGATTTTGGGTATAGAATGATGTATACGGCGTTTTTAACTGATAGGGCGATTAAAGAGTTGGAAAAGATTGATTCACAAATCGCAAGAATGATCATAGCTTGGATAAGCAAAAACCTTCAGGTCGAAACAAATCCAAAAACTTTAGGTAAGAGTTTGTTTTATAAGAAAAACATTTACAAATACAAAATTGGCGAGTATCGGATTTTAGCTAATCTGGAAGAAAATGAATATTCTATTTATATCATTGATATCAGACATCAAAAAGACATTAACGAATAGGTGGTTAATATGAAAAAAATTAAACTTAAAAAGGTAACTGATAAGAATTTTACTGAAGTTGTTAATTTATCGGAGGCTTTAACAGATTATCAAAAAAGATGCGTAGCTCCAAATATGGTGTCTTTAGCTCAAGCTTATGTAAATAAAAAAAGAGCTTGGCCAAGAGCTATTTATCTAGGAAATAAGCCAATTGGTTTTATTATGTTAGCGTTATGGGATGAAGACATTCCTAAAGAGGATTTGCCAGCATACTATCTTTGGCGGTTCATGATTGCACAAGATTACCAACAAAAGGGCTATGGAACTCAAGTTCTAGATTTAATTATAGAAAAATGTAAAAAAGATCAAATTAAAACATTATATACTTCATGTGAAATTGAGCAAGACCAACCGCTTAAATTCTATCTTAAGTATGGGTTCGTTGATACCGGTGTATTTGATGAAGGTGAAGAAGTTTTAAAAATATACATATGAGATAATAAAATTTAACTATTCTATGTAGTTTGAGGTGAATTATGAATCAAGTTTTTGTTTTAGGAAGTATTAATATTGATTTGGTATTTTCAGTCTCAAGAATGCCTAAACTTGGAGAAACTCTAAAAAGCGAGTCTTTTTCGATGATTCCTGGAGGAAAAGGAGCTAATCAAGCTGTGGCATGTGCTCGTCAAGAAGTGAAAACCTACTTGATTGGCAATATTGGTTCAGATGCTTTATCGAAACAATGTTTGGAATCATTGAAAGAAGCAGGTGTAAATATAACTTACGTTACCGAAACTTTGGACGAATTTTCTGGTGTGGCGGGAATATTTTTGGAAGAATCTAATAATAGAATCATCACTTATGCTGGCGCTAACAAAACATTAAATGAAGATTATGTTAAAGAAGTATTACAACAAAAAGCTGAAGAAAAAGATGTTTTAATAGCTCAATTAGAAGTTGATAAAAACCTTGTTTTAGAGGCGTTTAAGACCGCAAAAGCAATTGGCATGATAACTTTATTAAATGCAGCCCCTGCACAAAAACTAACCGAAGAATTATTGAGTTTAACTGATATGTTGATTGTTAATGAAACTGAGTTAGAAATCTTAACTGGCATTTATCCTAATGGTGAAGTAAAAATAAGGCAAGTTTTTAATAACTTGATAAATCAAGGGGTTAAGGCGGTTTTATTAACGTTAGGTAAAAAAGGTAGTTGGTATTTTGACTTAAACACAGAAATTATTACAAAAGCTTATCAAGTAAAAACGATTGATACAACTGCAGCTGGAGATACTTTTATCGGCGCTTATATTTCTGAGTTTTTAAAGACAAAAGACAATTATCAAGCATTAAAGTTTGCGAACGCTGCAGCCGCATTATCTGTTCAAATTAAAGGTGCACAAAGTTCGATTCCTACAAAAGCAATGGTTGAATCATTCATCAAAGAAAAAGGAGAAATTTAAATGCAAAAACGAAAAATTATATTAGATTGTGATCCTGGTCATGATGACGCTATAGCGATTATGCTTGCTGGACATCACCCGCAGATAGATCTATTAGGAATAACCGTAGAATGTGGAAATCAAACCTTGATTAAAACCGGTTTTAACGCTCTAAACCTATGTCAGTATTTAGATATCGATGCGCCTGTATGTTTAGGTGCTTCAGAGCCTTTGATTAAAGAAATAGAAATCTGTCCAGCTATTCACGGAGAAAGCGGACTAGACGGCTTTGATTTTCCGCCACTTAAAAAAGAATTTGATTATCGTCATGCGGTTACTTTTATTATTGAAACTGTTTTAAATTCTAAAGATAAAGTAACTCTTGTAACAACCGGTCCAATGACTAATTTGGCTTTAGCTTTAAAACTAAATCCTAAGATATCCGAAAATATTGAGGAAGTGGTTTTAATGGGAGGAGCTTACACAAATGGAAATGTAACTCCAGCAGCCGAATTTAATATTTTTTGCGACCCTGAAGCAGCTCAGATTGTATTTTCTTCAGGTTTAAGAATTAAAATGTTTGGCTTAGATGTGACAAGAAGAGTTTCGGTTCTTCCCGAGGTTGTGCAAAGAATGGCGAAAATCGACAATAAAGCTTCGTTGTTATTTACTAAATTAATGAAAGTGTTCAACGAAAATCAAAAACGCGTATTTAACCTTGAAGGAGGTCCATTACACGATCCAGTTACTGTAGCTTACTTAATCAATCCGGAGATTGCTGAATTAAAACATGTCCATTGTGAAATAGATATCTCCCACGGCGTTAGTTATGGAAGAACAAACTGCGATATCTATGATTATCAAAAGTTAGTGAAAAATACTTTTGTTGCTATTGATATAAATGTCGATAAGTATTGGGATATTATCGAAGAAGGAATAAAATTATATGATTAAAGAAAAAACTTTTAGTTATGAAATTGTCAATTATCCTAAAGATAAGGGGTATAGTAAAACATTTTACGAAGTTTTAAACTTTTTAAGTGAATTAAACGAAAACCATGAATGTCTTCATTTTCATTGGAGTAGATGGGAGTGGATGTTTGCACGAGCAAGTTTTCAAGAAGAGGAACTAGTAAATAATCTTATGTTTTATGAAAACGGAAAATTGAAAGGACTAATTCTTTTTGAAGATAGTCCAGAATATTTCTTTGTTTTATACCACCAAGATAAGGATTTAAAAGAAGCGATGATAGAATATATAGTCAATAATAGTCTCGAAAAAGATTTGATTGTTCCTAGTGATGATTTTATAATTAAGTTACTTGAAAAGCGGGGCTATGAGAAAACTGATTGGATCGATCCGATTACAAGATTTTCTTTAGAAGATTTTGAAATAAAATCGATTCCTGGTTATAAAATCGTTTCTTTAGCAGAGGATTATCGATTAGATTGTATTCATCACGCTTTATGGCGTGGGTTTAATCACGGTGACGAGATAGATTATAGCGATGAAAATTTGCTTTCGAGAAAATCAATGACTTCTTCACCTCACTTTAAAAAAGAATATACATTTGTAGCGATAAAGGACAACCAGTATCAATCATACGCTGGAATTTGGTATATACCTAATACAAAAACAGCTTTGATTGAGCCAGTAGCTACCGTGCCTGAGCATCGTAAAAAAGGTTTGGCTCAAGCTTGTATCTTAAATTGTATAAACGCCGCTAAAAAAGATGGCGCTAAAGATATATTTGTCGGCGCGAACATGAAGTTTTACCTCGATATGGGATTTACTCCCTATCAAGAAGCGTATAGATTTAAAAAAGTAAATAAGGAGTAAAATTATGTTTGATTATACCGAAGAAGAAAAAAACACTGTTTTAATTAAATATTTTGAATCTAGAGAAAGTCTAAGAATGACAAGTTTTCCTAAAAAGCAGAAACAAAAATACCTGTGTTTGTTATGGATTAAGACTTTGTTCAATAAAAATATACAATATGCCGAAAAAGAAGTTAACGAAATCTTAAAACCGGTTCATGATGACTATGTTATGATCAGAAGGTATTTAGTTGATTATGGGTTGTTATTAAGAGAGACAGACGGGTCTAAATATTGGGTTTAGATTCATTCAAACTTTAAAAGATATTAATAAAAACACAAAAATTTAGCATTATGTTTTCATTTAAGAAAAATCATAATGCTTTTTTGTTTGTCACATGTAAATAGTTATTGCTAGTAATTGAAAAAGTGATATAATACTTTCTTGGAAATTTAAATTAAGGAGTTGTTATCTTGGCTATAAAACTTAATAGTTTTGCCAAAGAAAAAATCAGAAACGCATTTTTAGTTCCTGATTATTACAAACATTTTTCTTGTAAAGGAGGAGAATGCAGAGACAGTTGTTGCGCGGACTGGAAAGTAACTATTCCAATGGATCAATATTTCTTGCTACATGGTCTAAGTTGCAATAAAAATGTTAAGGAAAAAATTGATCGAACATTTAGGCCTTTATTCAATACAACTCCAGAAAGATATGCTGAGATTGTCCATACGCAAGACGGAGATTGTCCCTTACATAAAAAAGATGGTTATTGTTTGCTTCACGAGACCTGTGGAGAGGAAGTCTTGCCATGGGTCTGTAGATATTATCCTCGCGGACCGAGAATCGATTATGCATTTGAAGCGTCTTGTGCTAATAGCTGTGAAAAAACCTTGGAACTATTACTTGAAAACGATGAGATTTTAAAATTTGAAACCATCAACTTGAGTTTCTTAATGAAGAAAACTCAAAAAGAGATTTCAATAATTCAAAAACATATATATATAAAGGTTAGGGATAATTGTTTCAAATTATTATCTGATAGGAAATACAGTTTAGCTTTAAGAATACTTCATTTAGGAATTTATTTAAAATCATTAGAATCAAATATCGAAATAAAAATTACTGATCTTGATTTCAGTTTAGTTCAAGAAACAAAGGATGTAAATTCTACATATCTTAAATTATTTGAGATTTTTTCAAATTTCAACGGTAGATTTCCTAGACTAGTAAATCTCTTAGAAGAAGTAAAAATGATTTATGAAAATCATGATATTGAAGAAATTTATCAAAATAATTTACAACACTTTGAAGATATATTCACTAATAACGAAATCATGTTTGAAAAAATGTTAATTAATGATTTATTTTTTAAACAATTTCCTTTTCAGCCAAACCTTAGTTTTTTCGATCAGTTTATTTCAATCTGTGGTAGTTTCATGTTGTTGAGATATTTAAGCATAAATCTAATGTGGAATAAAAGCTTTCAAGAGGATTTAATCGATATTTTATCGCGAACATTCACAGTAATCAGCCATTCGGAATTTGATAGACAATTATTGAATTACCTTGAGAAAGCTGGGTTAAATAATATGTTTGAGCTATCAAAAATCTTATTTATTTAACAATTGCTAGCAATAATCGGGGTTTTTGATTTTTTTTAGCGATTTCAAATAATAATCCTTGCATTTTTAAAAAAATAGCGTATTATAAGTATAGCACGATATAAATGTTAATAAGATTTGCCAGGATACATATGTTACCCTAGTAGTTATTAAGCAATTTGTAGAAGTGAAAAAAATTAATTAGGAGGTAACACAACATGACTGGTAAAGTTAAATGGTTCAATGCTGAAAAAGGTTTTGGATTTATCACAGCTGATGATGGGAAAGATGTTTTTGCACATTATTCTCAAATTCAAAAAAGTGGTTTCAAAACTTTAGAAGAAGGCGAAGCTGTAAGTTTCGACATAACTGAAGGACAAAAAGGCCCACAAGCTTCAAATATCGTAAGTCTATAATTTTATAACTTATAATTTGATTTAAAGAGCGAAGAGAAATCTTCGCTTTTTATTTTGTTTTTTTGAAAAAATCTATAATTCTTTGATTTTATGACAAATTTATGTAAAAAAGTGGTGTTTTCGGAAAAAAATCCTTGCATTCAGTTTTAAAATTTGATATCATAGTAAAGCCTATGGAAAATAGGAAGGCAGAGATTTGTAAGGTTGCTGACACACACATAGCCGTTGTTTAGGGTTAGGCGAGAGGTTAGGGAATTTACAATGAGCCTGTATATAAGCTGAATTATATGCAAAGGAGGAGCTATTATATGGCTACAAATCAAGTAATTAGAATCAGATTGAAATCTTATGATCACAGATTATTAGATCAATCAGCTAAAAGAATCGTTGACACAGCGAAAAAAACTGGGGCTAAGGTGAGTGGACCAATTCCATTACCAACTGAAAAAGAAATTTTCACAATTTTAAGAAGTCCTCACGTTAACAAGGATTCACGTGAACAATTCGAAAGAAGAACTCACAAGAGACTTATCGATATCGTGAACCCAACGCCTAAAACAATTGATTCATTAATGCACTTGGATTTACCATCCGGTGTAGATATCGTCTTGAAGTAAAAAATATTAAATAGGAGGTGTACTCATGGCAAAAGGTATCTTAGGAAGAAAAGTAGGAATGACTCAAGTATTTGACGAAAACGGAAAAATGATTCCTGTTACAGTAATTTCGGTGGAACCGAATGTTGTATTGCAAAAGAAAACTGTTGAAACAGACGGATACAGTTCAGTCCAATTAGGTTATATGGAAAAAAGAGCGAATATCGTTAACAAACCATTAACTGGACATTTTGAAAAAGCAAACACAACACCTAAGCGCTACATCAAGGAAATACGTCTTGCAGAAATGGAAGAGTATGAAGTTGGCCAAGAGGTAAAATGTGATATATTTACCGCTGGTGATTATGTAGACGTAACTGGAACATCAAAAGGAAAAGGTTATCAAGGTGTGATTAAGCGTCACAATCAACACAGAGGACCTATGGCACATGGATCTAAATATCATCGTGGTGTTGGATCAATGGGTGTTATTGCGCCTAACCGTATCAGAAAAGGTAAGAACATGCCTGGTAGAATGGGACATGAAAAAGTTACTATTCAAAACTTAGTAGTGGTTCGTTCTGACGTTGAAAAGAACATCTTGCTTGTAAAAGGAAATGTTCCTGGAGCAAACAAATCATTAGTTATCATTAAAAACGCATTTAAAAAATCAAATTAATAATATTATTCGGAAGGAGGAAGAGCTATGCCTAAATTAGCAATGTTAAATCAACAAGGTGAATCAATTGGAAGTCTTGATTTAAAAGACGAAGTATTCGCTGCTGAAAATAACAATCAAGTTATCTACGATGTAGTTAAACAACAAAGAGCAGCAATGCGCCAAGGAACTGTTATGACTAAGAACAGATCGGCAGTTAATGGCGGTGGAAGAAAACCATATCGTCAAAAAGGTACAGGACATGCGCGTCAAGGAACAATTAGAGCGCCACAATATGTAGGCGGTGGAGTTGTTTTTGGACCGAGCCCAAGAGATTATTCATATAAGGTTAATAGAAAAGTACGTCGCTTAGCTTTGAGAATCGCTTTATCAGAAAAGTTAAGAGGAGAAAATTTAGTAGTGGTCGATTCAATCACTTTAGCTTCTCATAGAACTAAAGAAATGATTACCGTACTAGAAAACTTAAAAGTAGAAGGAAAAATTATGGTTGTTTTATCTGAAACTTCAGATTTAGTTAGTACTGCAGCCAGAAACATACCGAATGTTAGAGTGACTATGTACAACCATATCAGTGTTTATGACATTTTAAACACAAACAAAATTGTCATCACTAAAGATGCTCTAGAAAGAATCGAGGAGGTTTTAAGTTAATATGGATAAATATGAAATCGTAAAACGCCCGATCGTTTCTGAAAAATCAACCAAATTAGCAGAGAAAAGAAAATATACTTTTGAAGTTGACAGAAGAGCTAATAAAATTCAAATTAAAGATGCTATTGAAGCTATCTTCAAAGTAAAAGTAGAAAAGGTAAACGTCATCAATATGAAACCAAAGCCAAAAAGAGTTGGCCAATATTCTGGATTTAAAGCAGCTGTTACAAAAGCAGTTGTCACTTTAGAACCAGGTCATAAGATTGACATTTACACAGCATAAATGGGAGGAAGAAAATAATGGCTATTATTAAGTATAAACCACAGACAAATGGTTTGCGTAACATGTCAAAGCTGGATTATAAAGAAATCACAGCAGCTAAGCCAGAAAAATCCCTAGTTACCGCCTTGCAAAAACATGGTGGTAGAAACAACCAAGGGAAAATCACAGTCCGCCATCAAGCTGGAGGAGCAAAAAGAAAATACCGTATCATTGATTTCAAAAGAAACAAAGATGGTATTATCGGTCGTGTTGCATCTATCGAGTACGATCCAAATAGAACAGCTAACATTGCATTAATCAATTATGTAGATGGTGAAAAGCGTTATATTATTGCGCCTAAAGGTTTGGAAGTAGGAATGAATATTGAGTCAGGTAAAGATGCAGATATCGTTGTCGGTAATGCAAAAGAAATTATGGACATTCCAGTTGGTACTGTAATCCATAATATCGAACTTCATCCTGGAAAAGGCGGTCAGTTAATTAGAGCTGCCGGAACTAGTGCGCAAATCTTAGGTAGAGAAGAAAAATATGTGCTTATCAGATTAAAATCTGGTGAAGTTAGAAGAATCTTAGGAAAATGTCGTGCTACTATCGGTGAAGTTGGCAATGAGTACTATTCATTAGTAAACATTGGTAAAGCTGGTAGAAAAAGACATATGGGTGTTAAACCTACAGTTAGAGGTTCTGTTATGAACCCAGTTGACCATCCTCATGGTGGTGGTGAAGGTAAACAACCAGTAGGACACAAGTCGCCACTTACTCCTTGGGGTAAAGTTGCACTTGGAAAAATCACAAGAAATAAAAACAAAGCTAGCAGTAAATTAATTGTTAGACGAAGAAATAAATAGGAAGGAGGAACTCTAGTATATGTCACGTTCAATTAAAAAAGGTCCATTTTGTGATGATCACTTAATGAAGAAAGTAGAAAAAGCAGTTGAAACAAATTCGAAAAAAGTTATTCAAACATGGTCGAGACGTTCAACAATCTTCCCTAATTTTGTCGGCTTAACTATCGGTGTTCATAATGGGAAAGTTCATATTCCAGTATATATTACCGAAGATATGGTAGGTCATAAATTAGGAGAGTTCGCTCCAACTAGAACTTATCGCGGACATGTTGATAAGAAGGCTACAAAGGGAGGTAAGAAATAATGGAAGCAAAAGCTATTGCTAAAACAGTTAGAATCTCACCTCGTAAAGTAAGATTAGTAGTTGATTTAATTAGAGGAAAAAGCGTTGGAGATGCATATGCGACTTTAAGAAATACACCAAGAGGAGCAACAAAAGCAGTTGAAAAAGTTCTTAAATCAGCAGTTGCTAACGCAGAACATAATTATCAATTAGACCAATCAAAATTATTCGTTAAAGAAATTTTTGTTGGTGAAGGAAAAACATTAAAGAGAATGCAACCACATGCACAAGGTAGAGCGTTTTCAATCTTCAAAAGAACTAGCCACATTTACATAACAGTGGCAGAAAGGGAGTAAGGAGAATTTTATGGGACAAAAAGTAAATCCTATTGGACAACGTATTGGTATTATTCTTGATTGGGAATCAAGATGGTATGCTGATAAGAACGAAGTAGCTGATCTATTACATGAAGATATTAAAATTCGTGAATTACTCTACGATCTTTATAAAAATGCATCTGTTTCAAAAATTGAGATTGAAAGAAGTAAAAAACGAGTTATTATAACCGTTAATACTGCAAAACCAGGGATGGTTATCGGTAGAAATGCTGAAACTAAAAAGGCAGTTGTTGAGAAATTAGAAAAATTAACTAGTAAAACAGTTTATTTAAATGTTGTTGAAATCAAACGTCCAGAAAAAGATGCGCGATTAGTCGCGCAAAACATCGCTTACCAATTAGAAAACAGAGCTTCTTTTAGAAGAGTGCAAAAAGTTGCAATTCAAAGAGCTTTAAAAGCAGGAGCAAAGGGTTGTAAAACCTTAATCTCAGGCCGTCTTGGTGGCGCTGAAATGGCACGTAGTGAAGGATACAGTGAAGGGCAGGTTCCTTTACATACTTTAAGAGCGGATATTGATTACGCTCTAGCTGAAGCTAATACTACTTATGGTAAATTAGGTGTGAAAGTATGGATTTATAAAGGGGAAATACTACCTTCAAAGAAGAAGGAGGCTAAGTAATATGTTAATGCCTAAAAGAACTAAATATCGTCGTCCTCATCGCGTGAGTTATGAAGGACCTGCTAAAGGTGGTTCAGATATTTCCTTTGGCGAGTACGGACTAAAATCTTTAGAAGGTGCTTGGGTTACGGCACGTCAAATCGAAGCTAGTCGTATTGCGATGACACGTTATATGAAACGTGCTGGGAAAGTATGGATTAAGATTTTCCCGCATTTAGCAAAAACTAAAAAACCATTAGAAGTTCGTATGGGATCTGGTAAAGGATCTCCAGAAGAATGGGTAGCAGTAGTTAAAGAAGGTCTAGTGATGTTTGAAATCGCTGGAGTTTCTGAAGAAGTTGCAAAAGAAGCTTTGCGTTTAGCAGCTCACAAACTACCTGTTAGAACAAAGTTTGTTAAGAAAGAAAGTGGTGATTCTCTATGATCTACGCCAAAGAAATTCGCGAAATGGACACCGCAACCATTTTAAATGAAATAGAAAATCTCAAAAAAGAATTATTTGATCTACGCTTTAAACAAGCTACAGGTCAAGTAGAAAATACCGCACGCTTAAGCAATATCAGAAAGACCATCGCTCGCATGAAAACTGTTCTTACTGAAAGAGAAAGTAAATAAGGAGGAAATTAAAAATGGAACTTAATACAATTAGAAAAGTTTTTACCGGAACTGTAGTTTCTGACAAAAATGACAAGACAATCACAGTTTTAGTAACTACTTATAAAAAACATCCATTATATGGAAAAAGAGTTATTTCTTCTAAAAAATTCAGAGCGCACGATGAAAAAAATGAAGCTAAAACAGGTGATGTAGTTAAAATTACTGAGTGCCGTCCACTTTCAGCGAGTAAACGTTTCCGTTTAATCGAAATTGTGGAAAGACATGAAGAAGTTTAGGATTTTGGAGGTATTATTATGATACAACAAGAATCAAGACTAAAAATAGCAGATAATTCAGGCGCACGTGAAATTTTAACGATTAAAGTTTTAGGGGGTACTAGTCGTAAATACGCTAGTATCGGAGATATCATCGTAGCAACAGTAAAATCAGCGACACCAGGCGGCATGGTTAAAAAAGGTGAAATTGTAAAAGCGGTAATAGTGAGAACAAAAAAAGAGGTTCGTCGTGCGGACGGATCATATGTAAAATTTGATGACAACGCAGCAGTAATAATCAAAGATGACAAGTCTCCAAAAGGGACTCGTATATTTGGGCCTGTTGCAAGAGAGTTAAGAGACGCTGAGTTTACAAAAATAGTTTCTTTAGCTCCGGAAGTATTATAAGGAGGCAATCATGAAATTAAAAAAAGGCGATAAAGTCGTTATAATCTCTGGCGCAGATAAGGGGAAACAAGGAACAATTATCAAGGTTTTAACTAAAACTAATAGAGTAGTGTTAGAGGGCGAAGGCTTAAGTAAAATTAAAAAACATCTAAAACCTTCACAAGCTAATCCTGATGGTGGCATCGTAGAAATTGACAAACCAATTGATGCTTCTAATGTTATGTATTTAGATCCTAAAGAGAAAAAACCTACAAGAATCGGTTATAAATTTGTAACTGAAACTGTTAAGAAAAAAGAAGTTACTAAAAAAGTTAGATATGCAAAAAAATCTGGCAAAGTTTTAGATTAAGTGAAGGGAGAAAAATATGAATAGATTAGTCGAAAAATACAGAAACGAAATCACACCAGCATTAATGGAAAAATTCAGTTATTCTTCCATCATGGAAAGTCCTAGAATTAGCAAGATAGTTATTAATATTGGAGCCGGAGATGCAGTTGCAAATCCTAAAGTATTAGATGATGCTGTCAATGAACTGACATTGATAACCGGACAAAAACCACTTGTTACCAGAGCGAAAAAATCAATCGCAACATTTAAACTTCGTGAAGGAATGCCAATTGGCTGTAAAGTAACTTTACGTGGAGATAGAATGTATGATTTCTTTGATAAACTAATAAATATTGCTTTACCAAGAGTTAGAGACTTTAGAGGAGTTAATCCAAAAGGTTTTGACGGTAGAGGAAATTACACTTTAGGCGTCAAAGAACAACTGATTTTTCCAGAAATCAATTATGACAAAGTAAGTAAAATTCGTGGTATGGATATTGTTATCGTTACCACAGCTAAAACAGATCAGGAAGCTTTCGAATTATTAAAATTATTCGGAATGCCTTTCAGAAGATAGGAGGAAATTACAATGGCTAAGACATCAAAAAAAGTAAGTCAAAAACGCGGATCTAAATTCCCAGTAAGAAACTATACAAGATGTGAACGTTGTGGACGTCCTCATTCTGTTTATCGCAAATTTAGACTATGTCGTGTATGCTTTAGAGAATTGGCTTATCAAGGTCAAATTCCTGGCGTAAAAAAAGCAAGTTGGTAATAAATTATGAGAAAGTATATTTCCGATAATAAGGGAAGGAGGCATTATTAATATGGTCATGACAGATCCAATTGCGGACATGTTAACAAGAATTCGCAACGCTAACCAAATGAAACATAAAACAGTTGATGTACCTGCATCAAAATTAAAAATGGAAATCCTAAATTTACTCAAGCTAGAAGGATACATCGTTGATTTTGAGCGCATCGATGAAGGAGTACAAGGTACTTTAAAAATAACTTTAAAATATTTAAAAAATGATGAAAGAGTTGTAAGGGGTTTGAAGAAGATTTCAAAACCTGGTTTACGTGTGTATGCTAAAACAGATGACCTTCCACGAGTTCTTAACGGACTAGGAATCGCTATTATTTCTACATCTAGAGGTCTTATGACTGACAGAGATGCTAGAAAAGAAAAAGTTGGCGGCGAAGTTATAGCATATGTATGGTAATTATAATAATGAAAGAGGTGCAAGAAAATTATGAGTCGAATTGGTAATCAATCGATAAAAGTGCCTGCTGGAGTAACTATTTCTGTTGATAAAAACAACTATGTTGTAGTAAAAGGTCCAAAAGGTGAACTTGACTTTGCTTTCGATAAAAATATTGGAATCAAAGTGGAAAATGACGAAGTTTCTGTAACCCGACCAAATGATTCATTACGCATGAAAGCTTTACATGGTACTACAAGAGCGTTAATGAATAATATGGTTATTGGTGTAAATGAAGGATATACAAAAATCCTTGATATAAAAGGTGTAGGATATCGCGCCCTATTAAAAGATCCTAAAACCCTAGTGTTAAACGTTGGTTATTCAAATCCAGTGGAAATGATTATTCCTGAAGGTTTAACAATAGAAATCCCTAAAAATACAGAAGTTCATGTTAAAGGTGCTGACAAGCAAGTAGTAGGAGAATTCGCGGCAAATGTTCGTAAAGTCCGTCAACCAGAACCTTATCTAGGTAAAGGTATTAGATATAGAGACGAACATGTACGTCGTAAGGAAGGAAAAACAGCTAAGTAATTAGCTTAATGGTGATTATATTATGTTTAAACCAGTAGATAAAAGCGCTCAAAGAGCTAAAAGACATCGTCGCATGAGATTCGCTATCAAAGGAACTCCGGAAAGACCACGTCTTAATGTTTTTCGTTCTAACAAACAAATTTACGCTCAAATTATTGATGACGTAAGTGGTATTACATTAGCACAAGCAAACTCTAGGGAGATTGAGGGTATTAATGGTTCCAACATCGAAGGCGCTAAAAAAGTTGGAGAATTAGTTGCTAAAAGAGCAATTGAAAAAAATGTTAAATTAGTAGTATTCGATCGTGGTGGTTACTTATACCATGGTAGAGTAAAAGCTTTAGCCGATGCTGCAAGAGAAGCAGGGCTGGAATTCTAATGAAGGAGGTAATCGAAAATGGAAGATAACAACAAACGTAGTAATAGAGGAAGAAAACCTCGTTCACCTAAAAAAGAACAAAAGCTTTATGAAGAAAGAGTTGTCAGCATTGGTCGTGTGACCAAAGTTGTTAAAGGTGGTAGACGTTTTAGCTTTTCTGCTTTAGTGGTTGTTGGCGATCAAAAAGGTAAAGTCGGTTTTGGTACCGGTAAAGCCTCTGAGGTTCCAGATGCAATCAAAAAAGCGATAGAAGATGCTAAGAAAAATATTATCCATGTACCAATGAATGGTACAACGATTCCTCATACTGTTACAGGAAAATATGGTGCTGGTAAAGTATTCTTACGTCCAGCTTCAGAAGGTACTGGTGTTATCGCTGGTGGACCTGTTCGTGCAGTATTGGAATTAGCGGGTATCGAAGATGTATTAAGTAAATCATTAGGCTCAAATACACCTATTAATATTGTTAGAGCTACATTCGAAGGTTTAAAAACTTTAAGAACAGTAGATCAAGTAGCTCAAATGAGGGGAATTAATCCTGAGGAGGTACTTAAATAATGGCTCAAATTAAAATTACATTAGTAAAAGGCTTGATGGGAAGAAAACCTAATCAAGTAAAAACAATAAAAGCTTTAGGCCTTACTAAAAGGAACTCTTCTGTAGTTAAAGAAGATACCGAGATGATTAAAGGTATGGTGAATACAGTTAGTCATTTAGTAATAGTCGAAGAAGTAAAGAAATAGGGGGTGCAAGATATGACATTACATGAATTAAAACCTAATTCAGGCGCTACTCACTCAAAGAAAAGAGTTGGACGTGGAACAAGTTCCGGTACTGGTAAAACTAGTGGACGTGGACAAAAAGGTCAAAACTCACGTTCTGGCGGAGGAGTAAGACTTGGATTTGAAGGTGGACAAACACCGCTATTCAAACGCCTTCCTAAAAAAGGATTTACAAATCCTTTCAGAAAGGAATATGCTATTGTTAACCTTAGCGATTTAAGCGGGTATGAAGATGGCATGATAATCACTCCTGAAGTTTTATTAAATGATCGAGTTATCAGAAAACAACTTAGTGGAGTAAAAATACTGGGTAAAGGGAAATTAGAAATAAAACTTACTGTCAAAGCTCATAAATTCTCAGCTTCAGCGAAGCAAGCTATTGAAGAAGCCGGTGGCGTGGTCGAGGTGATATAATGGAAACTATTAAAAAGATTTTCAAAAATAAGGAAGTCTTGAAAAAAATTGGTTTCACATTACTAGCCTTTCTGGTTTTCAAAATACTTACCTATGTAACAATGCCTTTAATCGATCCATCAATATTATCAAGTTTATTTGATAATAGTGGATTCTTGGGTATTGTTAACTCAATTTCCGGGGACGCACTTAGAAATTATTCAATTGTGGCTTTGGGGATTAGTCCTTATATCACCGCATCGATTGTTGTCCAATTATTGCAAATGGACATCATCCCTGTGCTTAAGGAATGGGGCGAAGAAGGTGAAGTTGGAAGACAAAAAATTTCAAGATTAACAAGATATTTAGCAATTGCTTTGGCTTTTATTCAAGCTTTAGCGATGACGTTTGCGTTCCATAACTTACAAGAACAATTATTTCAACCGTTTGTGAGCGACTGGGCAACTCAAAACGGCAGCAATCTATGGTTTTTAATTTATTTCTATATTGCAGTTGTATTAACTGCGGGTACAGCTTTCATGATTTGGTTAGCTGACCAAATTACACTAAAGGGTATCGGTAATGGATCATCAATGTTAATCGTTGCCGGGATTGTTATTTCATTCCCAGGAACAATTGCATCGTTAATTCAATACTATATCTCTGATCCAAACAGCGCTCTTGCTGGCAATGTATTTGCTAACCAAGGAGCGTTCTCAGGATATGTGCTATTTGGCGTTAGTATGCTCATGTTTGTTATTGTCTTGGTTGGTATCACCTATATGCAAGTTGCGGTGAGAAAAATACCGATTCAATATGCTAACAGACCAGGTAGTGCAAAATTCAAAGGTAAATCTGAGTCCAATATTCCAATTAAGTTGAACACGGCTTCGGTTATACCGGTAATCTTTGCTTCAATTCTTTTATCTTTACCAGCCACCATTTTCCAATATATCAATGTTGGTGCTAGTGCTGGTAACTGGATCAATCAAATATTCTCATACAATCAACCAATTGGTTTTGTAATTTATGTTCTATTGATCTTTATCTTTACATTCTTCTATTCGTTCATTTTAGTTAAACCTGAACAAATAGCGGAAAACTTAAATAAGCAAAACGCTTATATTCCAGGGTATAGACCAGGAATAGAGACAGAAACTTATATTACAAAAGTATTATTTAGGGTAACCGTGATTGGTGCACTTTACTTGGTCATCATTGCTACATTGCCAATCATTACTTCGATGATTTTAGGACATTCATATGCATTAATAGGTGGAACATCACTATTAATTATCGTTGGGGTTGCTTTAGAAACCGCTAAACAGATTGAAACGGATACTCAAGAAAAAGCTTACGCTGGATTTATGAGATAGCGGCTTATGATTAATCTATTAATTATGGGTAAGCCAGGTGCTGGTAAAGGAACACAAGCAACTAAACTCTTGAGACATTATAAGTTGAAACATATTTCTACCGGCGATATTTATCGCGATGAAATAAAAAAAGGTTCAAGTATTGGTGTCGAAGCTAAAAAATACCTTCATGAAGGTATTTTAGTTCCTGATAAAATGACCAATGATATTGTTTGGGAAGTTCTTTGTAAAAATGACTATCCCAATGGTTTTATGTTAGACGGTTTTCCTCGAACAAGGACTCAAGCAGAAGCTTTGGATGAGATGCTTCATCGTTTAGATATCAAATTATGCGCAGTTATCAATGTTCATATTGAAGATGAGGTTTTACTTCGTCGGATGGCAGGAAGAAGAGTTTGTTCAAGTTGTGGACATACTTATCACATAGATTACCATCCACCTAAAACTGAAGGGATTTGTGACCATTGCGGTCATGAGTTGATTCAGAGACCTGATGATTTAGAGGAATCAGTTATGAACCGGTTATCAATCTATAATGAAAAAACCAAACCATTACTAGATTATTACGACGAAAAAGATCTTTTAGTAATAATCAACGGTGACCAATCTACTACAAAGGTTTTTCATGATATTATTAAAAAATTGGGTGAGAACTAATGGTAACAAGAAAATCAAGTCGTGAAATTGAATTGATGAAGGAGGCTGGCCGAATTGTCGCTTTAGCCCATAAATCGGTTAAAGAGATGATAAGACCAGGAATTTCTACAAAACAAATCGATGATTTGGTTGAAATGTTTATTGTTGGCAGAGGAGCAATCCCTTCATTCAAAAACTATAATGGTTTCCCCGCATCTGCATGCATATCTGTCAATGAGGAAGTTGTACATGGAATCCCAAGTGCTGAAAAGATATTAAAAAACGGAGATATTGTCTCAGTTGATATCGGAGCTCAGTACAAGGGCTATCATGGTGACAGCGCCTGGACATATGCATGCGGGGAAATATCTGAAGATGCAAAAAAACTGTTAGTGGGAACAGAGGAAAGTCTTTTTAAAGGTTTGGAATTTGCTAAACCGGATAACAGGCTCTCCGATATATCCCATGCTATTCAAATGCATGCTGAATCACTTGGATTTAGTGTGGTTAGAGAATTTGTTGGTCATGGACTTGGTAGACAATTACACGAAGATCCACATATTCCTAACTATGGTTTACCTGGAAGAGGTATTGTCTTAAAACCAGGAATGACGCTGGCAATTGAACCGATGATTAATTTAGGAAACAAAGAAGTTAAAGTATTAGCCGATGGTTGGACAACCGTAACTAGAGATGGTTCATTATCAGCTCACTTCGAGCATTCGATACTAATTACTGAAACTGGTTATGAGATTCTAACTAAAGAATAAGGGAGTGATTTTGTTTGGCAAAAAAAGATGACGTCATAGAGATGACGGGTACAGTTATAGAAGTTTTGCCCAATGCGCAATTTGTAATTGAGCTAGAAATCGGACACCGAATTATCGGTCACGTTTCTGGTAAAATCCGCATGAATTACATACGCATTTTACCAGGTGACAAAGTCAAGGTTGAATTGTCAACTTATGACCTAACACGTGGTCGCATCACGTATCGCATGAAATAAAAAATATTTGAGGAAAGATTTTAGGAGGTAATGGTATGAAAGTAAGACCATCTGTAAAAAAAATCTGTGATAAATGTAAAATTATTAAAAGAAATGGCAAGGTTCTTGTCATTTGTGATAATCCAAAGCATAAACAAAGACAAGGTAAGTAGGAGGTAACTATGGCACGTATCGCAGGAGTAGATATTCCGAAGGAAAAAAGAGTAGTTATAGCTTTAACTTACGTTTTTGGAATTGGTAAAACCAGATCACAAGAGATCTTAGCAGCTTGTGGAATTTCCGAAGACAAAAGAGTTAAAGATTTAACTGATGAAGAAGTAGTAAAAATTCGTCAAGAAGTACAAAAGTATACAGTTGAAGGTGACTTAAGACGCGAAAGAGCAATGAACATTAAACGTCTTCAAGAAATAGGTTGTTATCGTGGATTAAGACATCGTAGAGGTTTGCCAACACGCGGTCAAAATACTCGTAATAACGCTAGAACTCGTAAGGGTCCTAGAAAAACTGTAGCTAATAAGAAGAAATAAGAAGGGAGACTGAATAAAATGGCACGTAATGTAAGAACTAAACGTCGTGTGAAAAAGAATATCCCTACCGGGATAGCACATATTCATTCGACTTTCAATAATACAATCATCACGATAACTGATCCAAAAGGGAATGCAATTGCTTGGAGCTCTTCAGGAGCTATCGGTTACAAAGGTAGCCGTAAATCAACTCCATTCGCAGCTGGATTGGCATCAGAAGCAGCCGCTAAATCAGCAATGGATAATGGTGTTTTAAAAGTTGAAGTAGAAGTTAAAGGACCAGGACCAGGTAGAGAAGCGGCAATTAGAAGTTTGCAAGTAGCAGGGCTTGAGATTACATCAATTAAAGATGTTACACCAGTTCCCCATAATGGATGTCGTCCACCAAAACGACCACGTGGGTAGGAGGTAATTTATGAAGGACTTGAAATTCGAAAAACCTAGTACAGAAACTGTTGAAATCGAAGATAATTATGGTAAATTCGTTATTTCACCACTCGAAAGAGGTTACGGTATCACATTAGGTAATTCTTTAAGACGAGTTTTATTGTCTTCATTACCTGGTGCAGCTATTGTTAATGTAAACATTGAAAATGTGGTTCATGAATTCACACCTATTGAAGGTGTGGTTGAAGATGTTACCACGATTATTTTGAATCTAAAAGGTGTTATATTATCAATTGATAACGATGACTCTGATGTTGAAAAACGTTTAGAATTATCTGTAGAAGGACCTGGAGATGTTTATGCTAAAGACATCGTTGGTGATGAAGAAGTAGAAATTATGAATCCAGATCACTATATCTGTCACATCAATAAAGGTGTGTTAAGAATGCATATGAAGGCAAGAAGAGGAAACGGTTATGTTAGCGCGAAGCAAAACTCCGATTTCACTGAAGATGTCAATGACATTGCAATTGATAGTATTTATACACCAATCACTAGAGCGAATTACTCAGTAGAAAAAACAAGAGTTGATGATTCTGGTGATTATGATAAATTGATCTTAGAAGTTTGGACTAATCGTTCGATTGATCCTAAAAGCGCAATTGGTACTGCTTCAAAAATGTTAATTGATCATTTACAAACAATCATTGATTTATCCGAAGCGTCAGTAGACGATGATTACATGATTGAAAGAAAAGTTGAAGAAACTAATAGAAATCTAGAAAAACCGATAGAAGACCTAGACCTTTCTGTACGTTCTTATAACTGCTTAAAAAGAGCAGGCATCAATACTTTAGGTGAATTAATTGAAAAATCTGAAGAAGATATGATGAGAGTAAGAAACCTAGGTAAAAAATCATTGAAAGAAGTTAAGCAAAAGCTTGAAGAGATGAATTTAAGCTTAGCTAAACACTAATCGATAGGAGGAAATCATGAGTAGAGGATATACAAAACTTAATCGTAATAGTTCCAATCGTAAGGCACTGATTCGTGATTTGGCTACACAACTTATCATGCATGAGAGAATCGAAACTTCATTAGTAAAAGCTAAAGAAGTTAGAAGAACAGTTGAAAAACTGATCACTTTTGCTAAAAAGGGTGACCTTAATTCCGCTAGAATTGCTGAAAAAACAGTAAGAGAACTTAAAATTGATGATCAATTTGCTTTAGTTAAACTTCTTAAAGAATTAGGGCCAAAGTATCAAGATCGCAATGGTGGATATACACGTATTTACAGAACTGGACCACGTCAAGGCGACGCTTGTCCAATGGCTATTATTGAACTAGTATAAAAAACATCTTGGCTTTTTAACCCGAGATATATAAAGACACCAAATCTTGATTATTTGGTGTCTTTTATTATTTTTTATATTGATTATGTTATAATGATTCCATAAGGTAAAGGTAATTTGATGATTGGTAAGATTATTATTAAATATGATGTAATTGACAGCACTAACGATTATATTAAACAAAATGTAGATAAACTAGTTGACGGTACAGTTATCACCGCTAAAAGCCAAACTAAAGGTAGAGGAAGAAGAGAAAACCTTTGGCAAAGCCTAGAGGGAAACTTATATTTTAGTTTTTTACTTAAACAAGAATATACCCATAAAGACAGCTTTTTTTTCAATATGCTTACAGCAGTTTCAATTGTCAAAACTCTGGAAAAATATCAAATAAAAAGCGTAATAAAGTATCCGAATGATATTGTGATAGATAATAAGAAAATAGCGGGTATTTTAATCGAAACTAGCGGTTATAAGGCGATAGAATCTGTTGTCATAGGTGTGGGAATAAATCTTAATCAAACAGATTTTTTTGAGCTTGACCATAGGGCAACTTCGATTATGAAAATCACTAAAGATTTTCTTGAACCTCAAGTTTTACTCGAAGATTTTATTGATCAATTTAACCGATTAGCCTCAAGGAACGATATTTATAATTTATATCTAGAATACTCAAATATTATCGGCAAAAAGATTCATTTTAGAAACCAGTATTTTCAAATCACTGAAATTTTATCTAACGGAAATTTAAGACTTAAAAATGAAAAATTAGACATAGAAGTTAGCTATAATGATATTTCACTGACAGAGTTATATTCAGAGGAAGTTTAAGTTATTATAAAAATAACCCTTTACTTATCGGTATCATCAAGCACATTGATTCTATATTATCAATGTGTTTTTAATTTGTTTAGTTGATGTGAGAATAATGAAAATAAGTTTATTAATAGGGTTTTAAAATAATATTACTTATGTTTAATTAAAATTAACAATTAACAACAGTGCTTTATTAGTTTAATATTCAAATATTTTGAATATCAAAACAAATTGACATAGATATAAAAGAGTGATAGAATTATAGAGATTTTATATCATGGAGGAAGAAAAATGAAATTTGAATATTTACAAGAAGTAATTTCAGAAGTATTAGGTTTAGGTAAAGAAGACATAACACTAGAGGCTGATTTGGTAGCTGATCTAGGAGCTGATTCCTTGGACGCGGCTGAGTTAGTTATGGCAATTGAAGATCGTTTCAAAGTTAACATTAGTGATGAAGAGGCGCAAAAATTTAAAAGTGTAAATGAAATTTGGAACTTTATTGCTGGAAACGTAGAATAAAAATAGTTTTTATATAAAGTAGAGGTTAATTATGGATTTTCGTCATTTAAAGCGAATTATCAAGGAATTTGAGAGTTCGTCGATATCAAAATTAGAAATAACCGAAAAAGATTTTAATATAAAACTAGAAAAAGCAAATAATAATATATCTCCAGCAACTGTGGATAATTTAGATATAAATGACAATAATTTGTCAAACCAAAAGAATGATTTGAGAACCAATTTCTTTGTTTTAGAATCGCCTTTGGTTGGCACTTTTTATGAGGCTGCATCACCTGACAGTTCTCCTTTTGTAACGCTAAATCAAAGAGTTGAAAAAGGAGAAGTTTTATTTATTATCGAGGCAATGAAAGTTATGAATGAAATAAAATCCCCTATTTCCGGCATTGTTAGAAATATTAGTGTTTCTAATGGCCAAACTGTTGAATATGCTCAAAAAATAATGGAAATCGAAGAGTCAAATGTTTCATAAAATATTAATTGCAAATCGAGGGGAAATTGCAGTTAGAATTATCAGAACCTGTATGTATATGGGGATTGAGACTGTAGCTATTTATAGTGAAGCTGATCGCGAAAGTCTCCATGTTCAATTAGCCGATGAGGCTATCTGTGTTGGGGGATTCAGAAGTAAAGATTCTTACTTAAACATGGAAAATATCATTTCTGCAGCAATAAACACTGGAGCCGAAGCCATTCACCCTGGTTTTGGCTTTTTGAGTGAAAATTCAGAATTTGCGCAATTATGTGAAGATTGTGGAATTATCTTCATCGGGCCTAAGAGCGAACATATCAAACAAATGGGTAATAAATCATGGGCGATTAAAAAAATGATTGAAGCCGGGGTTCCGGTTATTCCTGGAAGCGAAGGCGTGGTTAAAAGCGCAGCTGCAGCTATTGCGATAGCTGATAAGATTGGTTACCCGGTTTTAATTAAGGCAAGCGCTGGCGGCGGCGGAAGAGGAATGCGAATCGCGCATGATGTTTCCAGTTTAAAATCTGCTTTTGAAACGGCTAAATCAGAAGCCATTAACGCTTTTGGCGATGGCGCTTTATATCTAGAAAAATATCTTGAAAATCCTCGACATATCGAGTTTCAAGTTTTATGTGATAAGTACGATAATATAGTTCATTTATATCAAAGAGACTGTTCGATACAAAGACGCAATCAAAAAATCATCGAAGAGGCTCCAGGGACAATTGATGAAGCTTTACAAAAAAGAATGATTGAAGCCACAATTAAAGCTTGCAAGTCCATTAAATATGAAAATGCTGGAACAGTTGAGTTTTTAGTTTCTGGTAATGATTTTTATTTCATTGAAATGAATACAAGAATACAAGTTGAACATCCGATTACGGAAATGATTCTTGGTAAAGACATTGTTAAGGAACAGATTAAGATTGCTTCAGGAGAAAGACTTTCTTTTAATCAATCAGACCTTATAATCAATGGCTATAGCATCGAATGCAGAATAAATGCAGAAAATCCTAAGGAACAGTTTCAACCTAGTCCAGGCAAGATTAAATTACTGCATATTCCATCCGGAAACGGAATCAGGTTTGATAGTTTACTTTACCCTGAATGTGTAATTCAGCCTTATTATGACTCTATGATTGGCAAGTTAATTGTACATGGTGAAAATCGCGATGAAGCAATTAAGAAAATGCGTTCTGCTTTAGAAGAATTAGTAATTCATGGAATTCATACCAATCAGATGTTCTTATATATGATTATGAACAATCCGGATTATCTTAAAGGTAATTTCGATACATCTTTTATTCAACTGAAACTTGAAAGATTATTGGAGTATGATGAAGATGAATAAAATTGGCGAAACTATCAATAAAAGAAAAAAACTTAAACATAATATTCGTTTAATCAATGAAGAAACTAAAACATCGAGAAATATTGACACGGATATACCTGAAGGTTTGTATGATAAATGTCCACAATGTGGAAAATTAACAAATATGAAACTCAATATTGAAAATAACTATATCTGTAAAAGCTGCGGGTATCTTTTTAGAATGCGTGCAGTAGATAGAATTAAATATTTTCTTGACGAAGATAGTTTTGTGGAAAAAGGTATTGGTTATATCAGTTTAAATCCTTTATATCAAAATGGCTATGAAGAAAAGTTAACCAAATTTAAAAGAGCCACAAATCTTGATGAAGCATATATTTATGGCTTTGGACAAATCTATGGAGAACCTTGTATTGTCGGAGTAATGGACAGTCATTTTTTCATGGGGAGCATGGGAAGTGTCGTTGGCGAAAAGGTTGCTAAAACTTTTGAATATGCAATCTATAAAAAGCTTCCGGTAATAATTTTTACCGCTTCTGGTGGAGCAAGAATGCAAGAGGGTATCTTTTCTTTGATGCAGATGGCTAAAACCGCCTCGGCAGTGGCGAAGCACAGTAACCTCGGTTATTTATATATCAGTGTTTTAACTAATCCAACAACAGGGGGAGTCACCGCGAGCTTCGCTTCTTTAGGAGATATTATCCTCGCTGAACCCAATGCGCTAATTGGCTTTGCTGGGCCACGAGTAATTGAACAAACAATCAATCAAAAATTACCTGACGATTTTCAAAAATCTGAATTTTTATTAAAAAAAGGTTTTATCGATCAAGTTGTTAATCGTGAAGATTTAAAAAAAGTCTTGGCAAAAATCCTTAGTTTTCATAGGAGATTTAACTAATGAATATCTTAGATAAGGAAAGAAAATTATTAGCTCTTGAAAAACAGATAAAAGATTTAGGCGATAAATCATCGGTAACGAAACTAATCGAAGAAATAGAAAATTATAAAAAAACCGAGATGACTAAGCTAAGCGCATGGGACCGAGTCTTGTTAGCGAGACATACAAAAAGACCCAGGGCGAAAGATTTTATCGAATATTTAGCACCTGATTTTATCGAGTTTCATGGCGATAGATTCTTTGGCGATGATCAGAGTATTATCGGCGGTATCGGCACGATTGAAGGAGTTGTTTTTACCATCATTGCTCAGCAAAAAGGCGCGACAACTGAAGAAAACATCATTAGAAATTTCGGTATGCCTCACCCTGAAGGCTATCGAAAAGCTTTGAGATTAATGAAACAAGCAGAGAAGTTTAATCGTCCGATTTTAACGCTTATTGATACTCCAGGAGCTTATCCAGGAATCGGAGCTGAAGAAAGAGGGCAAGGACAAGCCATTGCGGCTAATCTATTGGAAATGAGTAGATTCACTGTCCCGATCATCGCTGTGGTTATCGGTGAAGGCGGCAGTGGCGGAGCTTTAGCTCTAGGTTTTGCCAATAAGATTATCATGCTTGAAAATGCAATCTATTCAATTTTAAGTCCTGAAGGTTATGCTAGCATTATCTGGAAAGATGCTTCAAAAGCTCCAGAAGCTGCAGAAGTTATGAAGGTTACTGCTAAAGATTTAGCTGAGTTTAGTATTATTGACGATATTGTTAAAGAACCTTTAGGAGGGGCACATTTTAATCCGCAAAAAACCTATGAGGAAACTAAAAATAAAATTATGTCTCATTATCTATCTTTAAGTAAACTAAGCAGAATTGAATTACAATATCAAAGAAATTCCAAGGTTCGTAATATTGGATTCTTCCAAAGATTTAATTACAGTAATCTTGGCGAGGGGTTTTATTAATGTACACTAAAATTTACGGTACCGGAAGTTATGTTCCGGATAAAGTACTAACTAATCAAGATTTAATGAAATTTGTTGATACTAACGATGAATGGATCTTTAGTAGAACTGGTATTAAAGAAAGAAGAATCGTTACTGATCAATCGACTTTAGATCTAGCTGAACAAGCTAGCTTAAAAGCAATTGAAAGTTCTGGAATTGATAAACACAAAATTGATTTATTAATTGTCGCTACCGTTACTTCGGATTATGCTTTTCCTGGGGTAGCTAATCTTTTGCAAGCCAGGTTAAAACTAGATAATATCACCGCTTTTGATATTAATGCCGCTTGTAGCGGGTTTATCTACGCGATGCAAATAGCTGATAAAATGATTAAAAGCAGCGCTTTTAAATATGCTTTAATTGTCGGTGCTGAAGTTTTAAGCCGATTAACAGATTGGCGAGATCGCAATACTTGCGTTTTGTTCGGCGATGGTGCTGGCGCAATGGTGATTGGCAAAAGCAAAGAAAATAAAATTAAAGATATAATCACCGGTTCAAAAGGCGATGAGGATATGCTATTATATTCAAAGAATCCTGAACTAAAAAATCCTGAAATAAATGCGATTAGCCAACAAGATCACATTCATATGAAAGGTACAGAAGTTTTTAAATTTGCTTCAAGAATAATGCCTAAGACAATCAAGAAACTTCTAGAGAGAAATAATTTAACAACTGAAGATATCAATTATATAGTAGCTCATCAAGCAAATCTAAGGATTATCGATAAATCCGCAAGAGAATTGGAAATTGATATGGATAAGATGTTTGTAAATATTGATCGTTATGGGAACACTTCAGCGGCTAGCGTTGCTATCGCAATTGATGAAGCAATAAGAAATAATTTAATTAAGCGTAAGGATTTATTTATGACAGTTGCCTTCGGTGGCGGTTTGACCTGGGCTGGCGCATTAATCGAATATTAGGGGGAAAAACTATGGACATAAGAGATTTATTGAAGATAAAGTATCCAATCATTCAAGGGGGAATGGCTAATATTGCTACACATCAACTTGCCAGCGCCGTCAGCAATGCTGGGGGATTAGGTTTGATTGGCTGTGGTGCTTGGGATATCGAACGCGTAAGAGAAGAAATCAGAAAAACTAAAGAGTTGACCGATAAACCTTTCGGAGTAAACATCATGTTGATGAGCCCTTATGCGGAAGCGATAAGTGATTTAGTGATTGAAGAAGGCGTTAAGATTGTTACTACTGGTGCTGGCAGCCCAGGAGTTTATATGAAAAAATGGAAAGATGCCGGTATTATTGTTATTCCTGTAGTTCCGAGCGTGGCTTTTGCAATAAGGTTGGAAAGATCAGGGGCTGATGCTGTGATAGTTGAGGGTACTGAAGCTGGAGGACATATCGGAGAGACTACCACCATGGTTTTAGTTCCGCAAGTTGCTGATGCAGTTAAAATCCCTGTAATAGCGGCTGGAGGAATTGCTGATCATCGCGGTTTAGACGCTGCTTTTGTCCTCGGCGCAAAAGGCGTACAGATAGGCACAGTGCTTTTAGCAAGTCATGAATGTCCAATCCATCAAAATTATAAAGATAAGGTGATTAAAGCCAAAGATACCGAAACAGTCGTTACCGGACGTCAAACTGGAGCTCCAGTTAGAGTGCTAAAAAACCGAATGGCAAAAGAGTATTTAGATTTAACTAAATATGGTACAGCTAGTTTAGAAGAAGTTGAAAAGCTAACGCTTGGGTCTTTAAGAAAAGCGGTTTTTGACGGTGATATCGATAACGGCAGTTTTATGGCGGGACAATCAGCTGGTTTAGTAAAAGAAATTAGATCCGTTAAAGAAATTCTTGAAGATATTTTTGAAAACAGCTTGGTGGCTAAAGGAATTATTAAATGAAAGCAGCCTTAATGTTTTCTGGTCAAGGGTCTCAATATCTCGGTATGGGTAAAGAATTTTACGATAATTTCCCTGAAGTTCAGGCTCTGATTAACGAAGCTGAAAAAGTCACAAATTATCCGATAAAAAAGATTTTGTTTGAAGATGAAGAACTTCTGAATAACACTAAATATACTCAAGTTGCTTTATTTGCTTTATATGGAGCGATTATTAAAGTCCTCAAAAAATATGACCTTAATATCAATTATTCAATGGGGTTAAGTCTCGGTGAGTATGGCGCCTATCTTTACAATGATGTTTTTGATTTTGCCTTAGGGCTGGAAATAATAAAAAATCGAGCTATACTAATGGAAAAAGCGCAGAACTTAAATCCAGGAAAAATGTGTGCTGTAATCGGCTTGGATTTAAAAACACTAGAAATGGCTTTAAAGGACGAAGTTAATAGTTTGGAAATTGCTAATTATAATGCTTACGATCAATATGTTGTTAGCGGCAGTAGCGAAGCGATACTTAACTTTAAGGATAAAGTCTTAACCTTGGGAGCTAAGCGAGCAATTGTTTTAAACACCAGCGGCGCTTTTCATTCGCGATTCATGAAAAATGCCGAAAAAGATTTTGGCGAGTATTTGAAAACAATTACTCTAAATGAACCGGTGAAGAATTTATATATCAATTTAACAGGCAATAAATACACTGAAGCGATAAAGGAAGTTATGACTAAGCAGATAACTCATGGCGTTCGCTTTTATCAAATGGTAGAAAATATGATATTAGAGGGAGTTGATTTCTTTATTGAAATCGGACCTAAACAAACGCTTTCTAGTTTGGTAAAAAAAATCAACCCCAATGTCGAAGTTACGAATATTGAAGATTTAGTTTCATTAAATAAAACTATGTCAAAATGGAGGGATAGAAATGAAGGAAAATAAAACTGTATTGATTACTGGTAGTTCTCGAGGGATTGGTAAGGCTATAGCTATTGAATTCGCTAAAGCCGGTTATAATGTAATCGTTAATTATAACAAATCGGAAGAAGAAGCTAATTTACTAGTGAAAGAATTAGAAGTTTACGGTGTAATCGCCAAAGCAATCAAAGCTGACGTCTCGGATTTTGAACAAGCAAAAGCCTTGATTGATGAGGCTTTAGAAGTTTCAGGTCAGGTTGATGTATTGATTAATAATTCCGGTATCACGAAAGATAATATGATTTTAAGAATGAAAGAAGAAGATTTTGATCGAGTAATTGACGTAAACCTTAAGGGTACTTGGAATATGTGCAAACATATTTCTGGTCATTTTTTAAAGAGTCGTTCGGGAAAAATCATCAATATCACTAGTGTTGTGGGTTTAATAGGCAATGCCGGTCAATCTAACTATGTAGCTTCAAAAGCTGGGATTATTGGCTTAACCAAAGCTCTAGCAAAAGAGTTAGGCAGCAGAAACATTACTGTTAATGCGATAGCACCAGGTTTTATTGAAACGGAAATGACAAGAGACTTACCGCTGGAAATGCAAGATGCTTATCTAAAACAAATTCCTCTAAAGCGTTTTGGCAAAGCTGAAGACGTTGCTCAGCTCTGCTTATTTTTAGCTAGTGAACAAGCTAATTATATAACCGGTCAAACCATTAGCGTGAATGGAGGGATGGTTTAATGTTGGAAAGAAGACGTGTAGTAATTACTGGTCTCGGAACCGTTAATCCGATTGGTAACGATATCGTTTCAACTTGGGAGGGTGCAAAAAATGGCAAGAACGGAATTGCCCCTATCACACATTATGATGCCAGCAATGATGAAGTAAAATTAGCTGCTGAAATCAAGAATTTGGATTTTGAGGCAAGGCTTGGAGTTAAGGAAATAAGACGTACTGATCGTTTTTCTCAGTTAGCCTTATTGGCCACTGACGAAGCTTTTAAAGATTCAAATATTGATTTTTCACAAATGGATACCTTAAGAGTAGGAGTATATTACACTAGTGGAATCGGCGGATTAGAAACTCTAGACATTCAAAAAGCTAGAGCTATGGAAAAAGGATATAATCGAATGAGTCCATTCTTTATTCCCAGTGCAATCATCAATTTAGCTGCTGGTAATATCGCGATAAAATACGGCATCAAAGGCCCTGCAATCAGTCATGTTACTGCTTGTGCAAGTTCAACAAATGCCGTAGGTGAGGCTTTTAGAGCAATCAGAGATGGTTATTTGGATATGGCGATTGCCGGCGGAAGCGAAGGAGCAGTTATTCCTTTTGGTATCTGGGGTTTTGCCGTAATGCAAGCTTTATATCGAGGTAATGACATTAATAAAGCTAGTATTCCTTTCGATCTCAATCGCAGTGGATTTGTTATGGGAGAGGGTGCGGGAACATTGTTTTTAGAAGAATATGAACACGCAAAAAAAAGAAACGCCCATATTCATGCGGAGATTGTCGGTTATGGGTCGACTTGTGATGCAACTCATATTACTGGACCAGATCCTGAGGGTAATGGTGCGATGAACTGTATGTTAATAGCGCTTAAAGATGGCGCTGTTAACCCTGATGAGGTTGATTACATCAACGCTCATGGAACATCAACTCCACTCAATGATTCAGTAGAAACTTTAGCGATAAAAAAAGCCTTTAATCAACATGCTTACGAACTAAACGTGTCAAGTACTAAATCAATGACCGGGCATCTTCTTGGAGCATCGGGAGCTGTCGAGGCGATTCTTACTATTTTAGCTGTAGAAAATGATTTCATACCGCCAACAATAAATACTAAGGAACTCGATCCTTTGTGCGATTTAAACTATACACTTGTTAAAGGTGTAGCGAAACCGCTTAAATATGCCATTAGTAATAGTTTGGGTTTTGGTGGTCACAACGCAACAATCGTTATAAAAAAATTTAAGGAGTAAAACTAATGATACTTAATAGCAACCAAATTCAAGAAATAATTCCCCATCGTCATCCTTTTTTGTTGATTGACAAGGTGATAGAATTAACTCCAGGAATAAGCGCAGTAGCAATCAAACATATCTCCACAAGCGATCCGATTCTTGCAGGACATTTTCCTCAAGAACATATTATGCCAGGAGTATTGATAGTTGAAGCTTTAGCTCAAACCGGCGCTGTAACAATCCTTTCTACAGAGGAATTCAAAGGTAAAATCGCCTATTTTGCTGGAATTGATAAATGCAAATTTAGAAGAAAAGTCATTCCAGGGGATACTTTAAGACTAGAGGCGAAAGTGATTAACCGCAAAGGCAGTCTCGGCATCGCGGAAGTTATTGCGACAGTTGATGGTGAATTAGCCTGTAAAGCTATCTTAAAGTTTGCTGTAAGTCAAAATTAAATTTATCCAAGTTTAAAGCGATAGTATTTTATCAGAATACTATCTTTTTTTATGCTTTAAGTGGTATTATATAATTACCTTTTTAAAATAGATTATCAGAGGTGAGTAGAATTGAAATTAAGATTTCAAAGAGCGAAAAGCTATATTGGCTTTGGAATGACAACGCCAATAATCATTAATAACGAGATTATATATCGCCTGAAAAATGGAGAGGTTTTTGAATACGATGTCAACAATCTAGAAACAATCGTTTTAAAGGGCAATATTTTTATCAAGGATTTAAAAATACCGATTGAAGGATTTGATAAGAATGTCGATATTTTAATACAATATACCGGAAATATCTGCAGAACTAATATTCAAGCAATCGTTTCAGAACAAGGCAAATTAATTGGAGTTTATCAATAGGAGTAAAAATTATGAAAATTGACAAATATTTAATAATTTTAATTATTAATCAAGCTTATTTTATAGATTATTCAGTTCTTTTTGTAGGGATTGATTTATCATGACTGTCGCTAAAGAAAGAGAATTTTTAAAGTTATTTAATGAACTAGAAAGTTTTTTGAGAATCACTTATCACGATATTGATTACTCATATACTGGCTTTATTACAAAACTTTATCAAATAAAAAAATCAAAAGAAAACCGCTTGATAAATAACACTAATAATTTCGAACTTATTAAACAAGCTGCACAAATGCGCAATATTATCGCCCACAATAATGATATATTAATTCCTAGCGATCGCTTTATTAAAGAGTTTGCGGAACTTGTCCACAAGATTACCAAACCGCTCACAGTCAGACAGGTAATGACTAATTTTTACGAGTTAAAAACCGCTTCTTTAAATTCCACAATCGGCGAAACGGTTGAGCTCTTGAACAAAAGCGGATTTTCAACTATTCCGATTATTGAAAACAATGAATTGATTGGGATTTTTACCGAAAAATCTCTATTTGATTATTTATCTTTAAAACAAAATAAAGCAGTGCTTATATCGATGAAAATCAGTGAGATTATCGAAGCGATTGATTTGAATAATCATCCCCGAAAATACTATGAATTCATTTCGGTAAATACCGATATTTATCAAGCTTACGAATATTTCAATAAAGATTTGAAGAAACGCAGGGAAATGCTGCTATTATTGGTAACCGAAAATGGAAAAGCTGGTGAGCACCTCTTAGGAATAGTAGCTTTAAGAGATTTAGAAAATCAATTAATAAGTTAGGAATTTAGAGAGTTTTTTGGTATAATATCTATTTGGACGGTGAAACATATGAGTTATATTGAAATTAGAGACTTGGACTTTTCTTATAACGGTAAGAAAAAAGTCTTAGAGAGTATAAATCTTCAAGTTGAAAAAGGCGAATGGATTGCCTGCTTGGGGCATAATGGCTCTGGCAAATCAACGCTTGCAAAAGCGCTAGTTGGGTTGTTGGAACCGGAACTTGGTGAAATTGAAATTGATGGGCTTTTATTGACTGAAGAAACAGCTTATGAAATTAGAAAAAAAATTGGAATTGTCTTTCAAAATCCCGATAATCAATTTGTGGGAGTAACAGTAAGAGATGACATTGCCTTTGGCATGGAAAATCTATGTGTTCCTAGAGAAGAAATGATAGAAAAAATTGATTTTTACGCAAAGAAAGTCAATATGTTAGATTTTTTAGATAAAGAACCCACCAACCTTTCGGGTGGACAAAAACAACAGGTTGCTATAGCCGGTATTTTGGCTATGCAATCGGAGATAATCATCTTTGATGAAGCAACTTCAATGCTGGATCCCTTTTCTAGAGAAGAATTGATTAAGTATATTAGAACTTTACATAAAGAAGGTTTGACGATTATCATGATCACTCATGATATTAATGAAGCTTTGTTAGCTGATAAAATTCTGGTATTAAACAAAGGTAAGATTGAAGCGTTTGAAGAAACTGAGAAAATCATGAAAAAGCGTGAAGTTTTTGTTGAAAGCCGTTTAGAATTGCCGATTGCCTTAGATTTGGCTAATGCTCTAGAAAGTAACGGTAATGCTACAAAAATTAGGAAAAAATTATGGGAATACGCTTTAACCAAGTAAGCTATGAATATCCTTCATTTGCGGAAGGGCTGTATTCAGCGATTAGAAATATTAACCTAGAAATTACTGAAAAAAACGAATTTATAGCTTTAGTCGGTCATACCGGCTCTGGTAAATCAACTTTAGCTAAACATATGAATGCACTGATTTTTCCGACCTCAGGGAGTTTGGAAATTTATGGTAATATAATTACTGCTAAACGCAATCGAAAAGTCAAATATAACAGCATTAGAAAAAAAGTCGGTTTAGTTTTCCAATTTCCGGAATATCAATTATTTGAAGAGACTGTTGAAAAAGACATTATGTTTGGACCGATGAATTTTAAAATCACTCAAGAAGAAGCGAAAAAGAAAGCTAAAGAAGCTTTGAATCTTGTCGGGTTAGATGATAGTTATCTATCGAGGAACCCCTATAATCTCTCAGGTGGAGAGAAAAAAAGAGTATCGATAGCGGGAATCTTAGCTATGGATCCCGATATTTTAATTCTTGACGAACCGACTTCAGGATTAGATCCGGCTGGCAGAAGAGTTCTGATGAATTTGTTCCAAGATATCAATAAGAAAACTGGCAAAACTATCGTAATCATTACTCATGACATGGATTTAGTTTACCAGTATTTTAACCGTGTTTTAGTTTTGAACGATGGTAATTTGATCTTTGATGGCGAACCGGAAAAATTGTTTAGATCAGAAGATTTAATCAAATATCATTTAGATTATCCTAATACGATTAAAGTGCTTAGTCATTTAAATAAAGAATTACATTTGAATCTTAATATCTACCAAAAAACTCTAGAAGAAGCTCTAGAAGAAATAAAAAGAGGTGGATTATTATGAAAAGTGTAATTATTGGTCAATATATTCCCGGTAAAGGATTATTTTACCGATTAGATCCTAGAACGAAGATTATTGCGGTCTTGTTGATAATGATTGCCGTTTTCTTGTTAGAATCAATAACACACCTGTTAATTGGTTTTGGTATTGCATTTATGTTGCTTATCATTGGCAGAATTTCCGTAATAAAAGTCATTAAGGGTTTAAAACCAATTATGATTCTTTTAATCTTTACTTTCATCTTCCAAATTATTCTTAATCGTGAAGGTGAAATGATTGTCAATCACGAGATGTATCTAACCCTTTATACCGCTTTGTTTTTAGTTTTGGCTTTTGTTGTTTGGCGAGTATTGGTTAAGTTTACCAGATTTAGATTCACCATGTTTTTCTTGTTTGTTGCCGGCGTGTATTTAATTTTGCGATATGTCGATTTCGGTTACCAATTATTGAGTCCCTTTAATTTTCAAGTATATGAAGCTGGATTACGAATGTCAGCGTTTGTGGTTATCAGGCTATTGATAATTATTACTTTATCGACAGTTCTTACCTTAACTACTAAACCGACAAATCTTACTCAGGGTTTAGAAAAGTTAATGCATCCATTGAAAAAAATTGGTTTTAATTCTGAAGATTTCGCTTTGATTATTTCGATAAGTTTGAGATACATTCCTACAATATTCGATGAAGCCAATAAGATTATGCTAGCGCAAGCTTCGCGAGGAGCTGATTTTTCGGAAGGTAAATTAAAAGATAAACTTAAACAAGTAATTTCGCTTTTAGTGCCGATGTTTATTATTGCATTTATGCGCAGTGAAGAATTAGCTAATGCTATGGAATCACGAAATTTTGTTCCTGGCAATAAGCGAACTAGAATCAACGAATTAATTTTTTCTTATCGCGATGTCATCGCTACAGCCTTTAGTGTCTTGGTCTTGGCTTTGGCGATAGTTTTGAAGGTGATATAGGATGTTTGAACATCTTGACGAACACATAGGTTTAAAAGTCGATGATTTAGTTATTTTAGATGAATTAAACGTGAGAGAGTACTTAAACAATCATCAAGAACTTTTTCAAAGTATTAATTTTACTGATCATTACGCTTATCAAATGAAGTATGGTTATACAGGCCAAAATAACCCGATTAAAATCCATGAAGAAGCGGGAGTAATAAAAAGAATAGTATTAAAAACCAAAAACTATCCTAAAAATCGCATTAAACTAGACATTAGTTATGACGGTACTTTTTATCATGGTTTTCAAATCCAAGAAAATTTAAGAACTATTCAAGGTCAGTTATCAACTTTGATTAGTCAAGTATTGGATAAACCGGTCTTAGTACAAGGGGCATCAAGAACTGATGCCGGGGTTCACGCGCTCCAACAAGTTATTCACTTTGACGATGAAAAGGATTTAGATACCGATGCTTGGCTAAGATATTTAAACCATCAGTTAGATGCTGATATTTTAGTGAAAAAAGTTGAAAAAACTCACCCTTTATTTCACTCGCGTTATGACGTAAAGGAAAAGGAATATTTTTATCAGATTAAACTTGGCGAAAGAGATCCTTTGCTTAAAAACTATGCTTGGCATGTTGAATATTTAGATTTTATTCGTTTGGATGATCAATTAAAGAAATTGATAGGAACTCATGATTTCACTAGTTTTTCTAAAGGTAATTCTGATAACTCATGTCGCACTATCTATGATGCTGGCTATAAACTTGATGATGATATCTTGAAGATTTATCTTTCTGGTAATGGCTTTTTGCGGTATATGGTTAGATTGATAATTGCTCAGGTAATTAGTTATGCAACAAAAAAAACTGAAAAAGATATTTTAGAAATCATCGCTCTTAAATCACGCGAATTCACTAAAGATCTTGCGCCAGCTTCAGGTTTATATTTGAGTCGGATAACTTATTAAAAAAGGCTTGGACTTTTGTCCTAGCCTTTATTGTATTTTATCAAGTTTTGATATTCTTTGTTTTAAGACAATCTTTTTTATAATCGCAACTACTAAGAGAATGACAATATTAATTGAAACAATTGCTGCACCACTCGGGATTCTTAAGCTATAAGCTAGCCAAAGACCGAAGAAAACAGAAAGCTCAGAAAAGACTATCGAAATTATCAAGGTTGACTTGTACGACCAGCCTAATTTCATGCCTGCAGCTACCGGGATAACCATCATTGATGATATCAATAAAACTCCGGCTGATTCCAATAATACTGATACAACAATTGAAAGCATAATAATAAAGATAATTTGAAATAAATTTACGTTGATTCCTAAGAATTTTGCGCTTGACTCATCAAAGCTGACCGCAAGGATTTGTTTGCCGAATAAAATGAATAAGACTGCAACGATCACCGCAGTAATTAAGATTAAGATGATGTAATAGTTAGTAACGGTTAGAATTGAACCGAAAAGGTAATTATATAGCGAACCAGTTTTCTTCGATAAAGAGAAGAAAATCGCGCTCAATGCTGCCCCTAAACTAATAACGATAACCATTGATATTTCCTGGAAGTTATTATAAGACCTTCGGAAAAGTTCAATTAACAAACCGCCGATTACTGAGAAGATAATTCCTAAATAAAGCGGTTTTTCAAAAAATATCGTAACACCTAATGAAGTTAAGAATAAACTAACAGCTATCCCGACTAAGGAGAAATGCCCCAAAGTATCTGCGATAAATGACAGTCTTCTTACTACTACGAAAGTTCCTAGTAAAGGTGCTAGTACACCTAACATGATTCCGGCAATTAAAGCTCTTAACATGAAGTCTTGTTGGAAGAGGTCGGTTATAAAGGAGAGAAACATTAAAGCACCCCCTCAGTGAGTTCAACGCCACGCTCTTCGAAACTTGTGGTTAAGTCACTATACATCGATAACAAATGGGTGTAGTTTAATATTTCAATATCGTCGTTATGGGTAATTAAAATAATGGTAATTCCTAGTTTATGTAAATCGTCGATAGTATTATAGAAGAATTCCTTGTTTTGCTTGTCGATAGAAGCTGTTGGTTCATCTAAGATTAGAACTTCAGGGGTGTTTAGCATAGCCCTAACGATAAATACTCTTTGCAGTTGACCCCCAGAAAGCGAATTTATGTTTTGATTGACAATATCAAAAATTCCCATTTTTTCTAATAATCTCAATCTCTCTGATTCGGTAGTTTTCTTAATGCTAGAAATCGACAATAACTCACCGACTGTGATTGGAAATTCATAGTTAAAATCATCAAAACTTTGACTGACATACCCAAATCTTGTCCAAGATTTAAAACCGGTAATATCAACTTTATCGTAAAAAATCATTCCGGATTTTACCTGGTTAAAACCCAGCAAACACTTAATAAAGGTGGATTTTCCAGAACCGTTTTTGCCTCTAATAACTAAATAATCTCCACTATTTAAAGTAAGAGATAAATTTGAGATGATGGTTTTTGTGCCATAGGCAAAGGAAAGATTGTTGATGTTAATCTGCATTGCTGACCACCCTTTTCATATATTGTAACATAATAAGAGACTATAATGAAATAATTTTATTTAAAAAAAGCGTAATTTATGAGATAATAAGAGAATAAGCGGGTGATATATATGAGGGGAAAATTTATTACTTTCGAAGGGACTGAAGGTTCAGGCAAAACTTCAGTAATTAAAGAGGTAAGAAAGCATTATGAAGAACTAGGCTACGAGGTTATGGTTACTAGAGAACCTGGTGGCATTGAAATAAGCGAAAAAATCAGGGAAATTCTTCTTGATAAGAAAAATATCGAAATGGATCCCAGAACTGAAGCTCTGCTTTTTGCAGCCGCAAGAAGACAACATTTGGTAGAAAAGATTTTACCGGCCCTTGAACAAGGCAAGATGGTGTTGTGCGACAGGTTCGTTGACAGTTCCTTAGTCTATCAAGGACATGCTAGAAAAATCGGGATTGATAAAGTTTATAATATCAATTATTTTGCGATTGAAGAGGCTTTGCCAGATATGACTATCTTTGTGAACGTTCGACCTGAAGTGGGCTTAAAACGAGTTTTTGAGACCCCTAACCGAGAAATAAATCGCTTGGATTTAGAAACCTTAGAATTCCATAAAATGATTTATAAAGGCTATTTAGAATTAACAAAAAAATATGATAGAATAAAGGTAGTTAACGGCGAACAAGAGATAATTCAAGTGGCTGCTGAAACGATAAAGTTAATTGATCAAATTCTCTAGGAGAACATATGTTTAAAAATTGGAAAGAAGTAAAAAAATATCAAGAAAATGTCGCGAGGATTCTTACTAATAGCATCAGTATGAATCGTGTTTCTCACGCTTATATTTTTGAAGGCGCTAAAGGCACAAGAAAAGAAGGTGTGGCAATGCTGTTTGCTAAAACCTTACTATGTACTCAAAGAGAAGGAATTGAGCCTTGTAATGTTTGTCATAATTGTAAGCGCATTGATAATTTAACTCATCCCAATTTATTCATGATTAATCCGGTGGGAAAAGTCATTAAAAAAGAAGTTGTAACTAGCTTGATTCAAGAATTCTCAAAAGCATCTGTTGAGAATGGTCCGAGAATATATATTGTAGTGGATGCTGATCGTTTCAATCAAAGCTCCGCTAATACTCTCCTAAAGACAATGGAAGAACCGGGTCAAGAAATTTATCAAATTCTGATTACTGAGAACCTAAACAATTTGTTAAGCACAATTATTTCAAGAGCTGAAACTTTACATTTTCGTCCGATTAATCGTAAATTATTGAAAAAGCATTTAGAAGAACAAGAAGTAAATGAAACTTATGCTAATATTATATCTCAATATACTGCAGATATTAAAACTGCAGAAACTTTAGCTAAAGATAAGGTCATCGAAGATCTTTATTTATTAGTTACAGAAATCTTTGAAAGTTTTCTTTATAAAGATAAATCAGCGATTATCAGTCTTTATCAAGCAAACCGAATTTTAGCCGATAATGAAAAATGTGAGATTTTTTTAAATCTTTTAACATATTATCAAAAAGACATATTATCATTGAAAAATGATTCGGAATCAGAATTAATCTATATTGATCAAAAAGATACGATTATTAAGCTTACCAAGAAAATTTCCAGAAACCAAGCTGAAGATTATCTTGATGAGATGCTAGAACTAGCAAACAAATTAAAATTTAACATCAATACTCAATTAGCGTTCAATAAATTGTTAATGAGTTTAGAAAGAGGTTATAAGCATGCAACATAGAGTAGTAGCGATTCAATTTAATCGCTTAGGAAAAAAATATTATTTTTCTACCAATAATCTTGAACTTAAAAGATCAGATTTTGTAATAGTTGAAACAATTAGAGGAATAGAATTAGGTGAAGTTGTTTCCAACATCATGGAAATCAGCGATGAAGAAGTAGTCTCACCATTAAAGCCGATTTTAAGATTGGCGAGTTTTGAAGATTTAAAGACACATAAAGAAAACCTAGAAAAAGAACCGATTGTGATGAAAAAAACGTCAGAATTAGTTAGAACCAACAGTTTGGAAATGAAGTTATTAAATTGCGAATACACTTTGGACCGCTCGAAATTAATCATTTATTTTACCGCTGAAGGCAGGGTTGATTTTCGCGAATTAGTTAAAGATTTAGCTAATGAATTTCATGTTAGAATTGAACTCCGCCAAGTAGGGGCTAGAGACGGCGCAAAGGTTATCGGTGGTATCGGACCCTGTGGGCGTGAAACTTGTTGCACTACTTTTTTAAGAGAGTTCGAACCCGTGTCGATTAAAATGGCGAAAAATCAAAATCTATCTTTAAATCCGACGAATATCTCCGGAATTTGCGGCAAACTACTTTGTTGCATTAGGTATGAAGATGAAAATTACCGTGACTTCAAGAAAGAAATGCCAAATATAAATTCCTTAGTTTGGACTTTGGACGGCAGAGGCAAAGTGGTTGATATCAACTACAGCTTACAATCTGCTTCAGTTCAATTTAAAGATGGCACTGTAAAGGTTTATGATATTAATGAAGTTGCTGATACAAAAGAAGAATTGTCTGATGATGTTTCAGTTTTGAATGGTTTAGAGGATTAAGTAATTTGAAAATACATACTCATGATCTTTTAGCTTATGATGGTTTAAAAATCTTGCAAAGCGAAGATAGCTTTCGTTTTTCTTTGGATTCTTTACTATTAGGAAGTTTTATCGATCTGAATTTAAGAACTAAAAAGATTCTTGAATTTGGCTGTGGTGTTGGGGCAGTTATGCTCTATTTATCTCTAAAAACAAAAGCAAAGATTTACGGAATTGATATTCAAGAAGATAGTCTTGATTTAGCAAGACAAAGTATTGTACTGAATAATTTAACTGAACAAATTGAAGTCTTCAATCAAGATATCAAAACGGTTCATAATTTCTTTGAGCCAAGCAGTTTTGACTATGTGATATCGAACCCACCATTTTTTAAAGTCAATGATTTGATGATGGTCAATGAAAAAATGAGTTTATCCTTATCTAGGCATGAGATAAGCGTTACCTTAAGCGAATTGTTAGATTCCGCTAAAAGAATGTTGAAGACTAATGGAGCTTTTGTTTTCATTCATCGAGCCAATCGAATCGAAGAGATTTTTCAAGAGCTTAAAGCCATGCGTTTTGTGGTTAAGAAAATGCGTTTTGTATATACTAAACCCAATAAGGAAGCTTTAATGGTTTTGATTGAATCAAGATACAATGGAAAAACTGGGAATTTGAAAATATTAGAACCACTTTACGTATATGATAATCACGGAAATTATACTGAAGAAATATTGGAGATTTTTCATTTAGGAGATGAAAAATATGTTAAGAAATCTTAATTATCAAAATGAAAAATCAAGTCTTTATTTAATACCTACACCAATAGGCAATCTAGAAGATATTACTATGCGGGCTTTAAAAGTGCTGAAAGAAATTGATCTTTTGTACGCCGAAGATACTAGAGTAACGAGAAAACTTTTAAGTTATTACAATATTGATAAAACACCCGCTTCTTTGCACGAACATAATGAAATAAAGCGAAATGATGAGATATTAAGCAATTTAGAAAAAGGTTTAAATGTGGGAATTGTCAGCGATGCTGGAATGCCTTTAGTTAGTGATCCGGGTTATTTATTGGTAAAATCAGCATTAGAGAAGGGCTATAATGTTATTGCTTTGCCTGGAGCTAACGCTTTACTGACGGGCTTAGTGATGAGCGGATTAAAACCGCATCCGTTTGTTTTTTTAGGGTTTTTAGATTCAAGAACCAATCGTCGCAAACATGCTTTAGAGAGAATCAAGTATTATCCAGAAACTTTGGTTTTTTACGAAGCGATTCACCGGATTAAAAAATGCTTACAAGACATGTATGAAATTTTAGGCGACCGAGAGTTTGTAATTGCTAGAGAAGTTACAAAAGCTTATGAAGAAATAATCAGAGGAAAATTGAGCGAGTTTAATGAATTAGATGAACTAAAAGGCGAATTGGTTGTTATGGTTGAGGGATATCAAGAAGTAATTGATAATACGCTTTCAATCGTGCAACAAGTTGATTATTTTATTCAATCAGGTTTAAAAAAAACTGAAGCAATGAAAAGAGTGTCAGAAATGACCAATATTCCAAAAAACAAAATATATCAAGAATATTTAAATGAAAAAATAAAAGAGGAGGGGAAAAAATGAGATTTGCATGTTTATTAGCTGACGGATTTGAAGACGTAGAAGCTTTAGCGACATCAGCGCTTTTACGAAGAGCTGGTTTTGAAGTAGACTTTTTTAGCGTTTATAACACAAAAAAAGTCGTGGGTTCTTTTCATACCGTTGTGACTAAATTGTTAAATATGCGCAGCCTTTCTGCAGATGATTATGATGGTTTATTTTTGCCGGGAGGAAAAGCCGCTTTCGGTTTGAGAGAAAATTTAGTAGTGAAAAAAATCGTACTGGATTTTTATCAACAAAACAAATGGATGCTCGCAATATGTGCAGCACCGACTATATATGGTGTCTTAGGAATTTTAGACGGTAAAAATTATACGTCTTTTCCCGGTACAGAAAAAGAAATGGGTAAGGCGATTAGAGTTGACGCTAAAGCTGTAACTGACGGAAAGTTCATCACCGCAAGAAGCGCAGGCTCAGTCTATGAATTTGTCTTTGAGATTATCAAAACAATCAATGGCGAAAAGGCACTAGAGCAATTTAAGAAAAATATTGTTTATTAAAAAGATATACGAGGTGAAAGACTTGAAAACATTTTACATTACAACTCCGATATACTATCCCAGCGGTAAGTTTCATATCGGCTCTGCTTATACAACGGTTTTATGCGATAGCATTAAACGGTATAAACAACTACAAGGCTATGATAGCCGATTTTTAACCGGTAACGATGAACACGGTCAAAAGATTGAAGAAACAGCTAAAAATAACAATATGACACCGCAGGAATCAGTTGATTATTATGCTAAACTGTCTCAAGAATTATGGAAAAAACTTGAAATTACCAATGACGATTTTATCAGAACTACGGAAAAGCGTCATGAAGATGTTGTTGAAAACATCTTTGAAAAATTGATTGAAAATGATGACGTTTATTTAGGCGAATATACTGGTAACTATTGTGTGTCCTGTGAAGCTTATTTTACAAAGACACAGCTTCTTGAAGGGGATAAATGTCCTGATTGCGGATCGGAAACGAAGATTTTAAAAGAAGAAACCTATTTTTTAAGATTATCTAAGTATGAAAATAAACTTTTGCAGTTTATTGAAGACAATCCGGAGTTCATAGTTCCGGAAACAAGAAAAAATGAAGTAGTACAATTTATCAAATCTGGCCTTAATGATTTGAGCGTTTCTAGGACCGCCTTTTCTTGGGGTGTAAAAGTGAGGTCTAATCCAAAACACGTTGTCTATGTTTGGATTGATGCTTTAAGCAATTATATTACCGCTTTGGGTTATGGTTCTAAAGACGATAGTTTATTTCAAAAATACTGGATGAACGGCGATGAAGTGATTCATGTAGTGGGCAAGGATATTCTTAGATTTCATGCGATTTATTGGCCAATTATGTTGATGGCTTTAAATATCCCGATTAAGTTTAGATTGTTTGCGCATGGATGGTATTTGATGAAGGACAGCAAGATGTCTAAGTCAAAAGGGAATGTAATTTATCCGGATCAATTAGTAGAAAAATATGGCTTAGATGCATTTAGATATTATATTGTTAGAGAACTTAATTATGGTCACGACGGTTCGTTTACTCCAGATGATTATGTGGCGCGAGTCAACACTGATCTAGTAAACGATTATGGCAATTTAGTTTCACGAACTATTTCTATGGTTAACAAATATTTTAACGGTGAAGTTAAAAACATTAAACACAATACAGAATTAAGACAATTTGAAGTTGAACTAGAAAATATAGCTGAAGAAGCATTCAATGCTTATCAAAAGAGTATGGATGAGTTTAAAGTTTCTCAAGCACTATTAGAACTCAGTTCTTTAGTTAGACGTACGAATAAACTTATTGATGATACCTTCCCTTGGGAGTTAGCTAAGGATAGTGCAAAACAAGATGTGTTAGAGTCCGTTATGTATCATCTTTTAGAGAGCATAAGATTAATTACGATTATGTATTTGCCGTTTTTAGTTGAAACCAGTCCTAAAGTATTTGATCTTTTGAATATAGAGAAAAAACATCAAAGTTTTTCAAGTTATCATTTTGGAAAAAAAGTTAGTTATAGTATCGCTAAAAAAGGCGAACATTTATTTCCAAGATTAGATGTTGAAAAAGAAGTGGAGAATATCAGATTGATGATGGACTCCAATAGAAAAACGGCTCCAGAAAAGAAAAAAATTGAAATCCTTCCGGAAATAAATATCGACGATTTCTCGAAAATTGATATTAGAGTCGGGAAAGTATTGACCGGAATGCCGCATGAAAATGCAAAGAAATTATTAGTCTTCACCATTGACACCGGCGACAAGATTAGAACGGTAGTTTCTGGGATTGCAAGTGATTATAAACCAGAAGACTTAATTGGGAAAAATGTCTTAGTTATCGCTAATCTTAAGGCGGTTAAACTGAGGGGAATTATGAGTGAAGGCATGATTTTAGCCGCTGAAAATGAGGATGGAAAACTCTTTGTTATCGAAGCGGATAAGCATCTAAAACCAGGAGATAAAGTAAGCTAAAAAATAGTATGTGACTAAATAATATTTGTTGACTTAATTATAGACAAATGGTATCATATTAAAGGTACATTTTTATTTTATAGCCCACTAGCTCTTTAAATACTTTAAGGAGGTATAAAATGAAAACATTCATGGCAAATGAGAATACAATCGAACGCGAGTGGTTCGTTGTTGATGCAGCTGGACAAACATTAGGACGCTTAGCTACAGAGGTAGCTACAGTATTGAGAGGTAAACATAAACCTACATTCACACCACATGTTGATTGTGGCGATTATGTTATCGTAATCAATGCTGACAAAATAATTCTTACTGGTAACAAATGGGATGATAAAAAATATTATACTCATTCAAGTTATCCAGGAGGACTTAAGGAAAAGACTGCAAAAGTATTAATGGCTGAAAAACCAACAAGAATGGTTGAATTAGCTATTAAGGGTATGTTACCAAAGAACAAACTAGGAAATCAAATGTATAAAAAATTATTCGTTTATGCAGGTACCGAACATAAACAACAAGCTCAACAACCTGTTGTTATGGAATTGAAAGGATAGGAGAAAATAATGGCTAAATCTGTTATGTATCGCGGAACTGGTAGAAGAAAATCTTCAGTTGCGAGAGTAATATTAAGACCTGGTGATGGTAAAATTACTGTTAATGGACGTGAGTTCAACGACTATATTCCATCAGCACTAGCTAGACTAGATGTTTCTCAACCTTTAGTACTTACTGGAAACGAAAACACATTTGATATCTCTGTTAATGTAAATGGTGGCGGACTTATTGGACAGGCTGGAGCAATCCGTTTAGGGGTTACAAGAGCTTTGTTAGAAGTCAATCCAGAATACAGAAAGATCCTAAAACCAGCTGGTTTAATAACAAGAGACCCACGTGCTAAAGAACGTAAAAAATACGGTCTTAAAAAAGCGCGTAAAGCATCACAATTTAGTAAACGTTAATCTGCCAAGATTAAAAAACACAGGCCTCCACAACCTGTGTTTTTTTTAATTTTAGCTACTTTAAGTGAATTAGTTTAATTAAGTGTTTTATTTTGGTATAATATTACCGTAAAGAGGTGATATTATGTGTTGGTTTTTTAAAAAAAGAAACAAAAATAAAGAAATGGAAAAACAATCTACTAGGAATGAAGAACATAAAATAGTTTCGAATCCAAGAGTTAATGACCCAAACCGTTTTATGGAATCAGGAATAAAAAAAAGTTATGATAAGGATGAAACTCCTGATATCGACACTCAAGTAAAAAAATTTGATTGGCCAGGAAGTGAACCCAAACAAAATGACGAAGGCAATAAACAAAAAAACCAAGAGACGCCTAAAAACACTGCTGTATTAAAGGAATCAGAAAAAAAAGAAATCAAAGAACCTAAAAAAGTGCAAGCCAAAGCAACAGTAAAACCCAAAACCGTTGATAAAACACCGATTAAAACTTCTAATGGCAAATATTTAGGGAAATATGAAATTTATCCGGAAGCAGGTTATTTCAAATTCCGCTTAAAAGCTTCAAACGGAGAAATTTTAGCGGTATCTTTTCCTTATACTAGTGAAAAGGGTGCTTTTTCTGGAATTGAAACTTTTAAGAAAAATGTTGATAGTGGAAAGTTTGAAATTTATACTGACAAAAGCAACTATTCTCAATTTATCTTAATGAATTCTTCAGGCGCAAGAACCATAATTGTCGGAGAGTTTTATAATAACGTTAAACAAGCGCAATCCGCGGTTGAATCAGTAAAAAAATTCTATGCCAGCGAAAAAATTGAGGTTTTAAGTAAAATTTCTGAAGCGGATATTAGAGAAGAATTGGCCGAATTAGAAAAAGTTATCGAAAGCACTACCGGCAAATATGAAATCTATGAAGAAAACAAAAACTACTATATCAAACTCAAGGCTAATAACGCTCAAGTTTTATTTGTTTCTCAGGGTTATGCTTCAAAAGCTTCTGCTAAACAAGGGTTAGAAACCATTAAAAAGGCGATTGCTGAAAATCGCTTTACCGTTGGGAAAGATAAACAAAACCGGTATCAGTTCAACCTTTATTCATCAACTAATCAATTGATTTTGACGGGAGAAACATACCCAATAAAGACAAGCTGTGTATCTGCGATTAACTCAGTTAGAAAATTCGCTTTAAAAGCCAAAGTTATCGAAAAGTAATTAATCACTTTTTTTAAAGTGATTTTTCTTTTAGGTTTATCCAAGCTTTATGGCTTGTTTTAGCATATACTTTTTACGCTAAATATGGTACAATTATACTTAAATAGGAGTCTGGTTATGAAAAGAACATTTGTAATTATTGCCTTGGGTGTTGTCGGTGTTTTTGTTTATACAATTACTCTTCTGCAATACACATATATCAGTTCATTAGCTTCAATTTTCCATTCCAAGTTTGCGCTATATTTTTTAACGGGATTCTTTTGGCTATTTGCAGTTTTAATTGTAGTCAGAATTCTCTTAAAACCAACTTACGCTTACAATAAAAGCTACTGGATATTAATTATTGTCCTAAACCCGATTTTAGGAGTTTTTCTTTACTTTATATTTGCGCGTGATTTCCAAACTCACAGATTTTGGAAAACTCGACCTTTAATTGCTAACAAAGCTTTTCTAGGATTGGAAGAGACTGCTAAAATTGACTATACTAGTTATAAGTTCGGAGACGTATTTAAATATATTCAAAACACTACTCAAAGAGCAATTTATGAAGATGACACCTATGTAGAAATTTTAGATAATGGCGATATATTTTTTCCGAAATTAATAGAGGAATTACAAAAAGCTGACGATTACATCATGATGGAATTTTATATAGTGAAAAATGATAAAATCGGTAAAAAAGTCTTAGATATTTTAAAGCAAAAAGCCCTTTTAGGATTAGATGTATATCTAATTTATGATCACTTCGGCTCCAATAAACACCTTGAGCGCATTTATATGAAAAAATTAAAAAAAGCTGGCGTAAAAATTGGCGTTTTTGACCCGCAAACGGTTTCAATATTTAACTCGAATGTTAATTTTAGAAATCACCGTAAAGCCATAATCATTGATGGTTTAGCCGGCTTTGTCGGGGGAATGAATCTCGGCGACGAATATAATCACGGCGATCCAAAATACGGATTTTGGCGAGACACTCATGTTTTTATTAAAGGAAACGGGGTTTCAAGCGTCCAAAATGTCTTTACTAAAGATTGGTATTACATAACAGGAAACGTGCTTGATAAACCGCTGGATAAAACAAAAATCTTATTCCCTGGATATTTTTGTGTAATTGAATCGGGACCAGATTTTGAGAACGGATTAATTAAAGATGTTTATCTTAAAATGATTGTTAGAGCTAAGAAAAGCATTAAGATTGTGACACCGTATCTAATTATCGAACCGGAATTAATGGCAGTTTTAAAAATCGCCGCTAAGTCCAATATTAAAATTGAACTTTTAGTTCCAGGAAAACACGATTTCTTTACTGTTGGTTTTGCGACTAAATCATATTATGAACAGTTGTTGAGAATTGGCGTAAAGATTTATGAGTACACCAATATTTTCGTTCACTCAAAAATTCTGATAATTGATGATACTTTGGCCAGTGTAGGTTCAGTGAATCTAGACCCAAGAAGCTTCCACTTAAACTTTGAAGTAACCACTATTTTTGAAAATCAAGCTGTTAAAGATTTAGTCAAGAGTTTTAACGTAGACTTAACTAAATCGACAAATATAAATTTAGAAGATTGGAAAAAACGAAATATTTTTGCCCGCCTAGCTCAAGGCTGGTTCAACTTATTCAGCCCTATGTTTTAAGAAGGAGTGTAATAGATGACTGATTTAGAAAAAGTTTTATTAATTGCAACAAGCGTTTTGGTGTTAATGACTTTTATTTTTACTTTGATAATTTTTATCAACAACAAAAGAAAAAAACATGAAGCATCAGAGATTTTGAAATCCCAAGTTCTTGATATTGAACGAGGAATAAGCAACTCATTGTTTGATTCCTATTCGAAGTTAAACACAGAACTATCCAAGCAGTTTATCAACTTTACTGATGTATCTAAAGATAACCTCCAGGAATTGAATGAAAAAATGACAAAGAACTTCACTGATTTTCAAGAAAAAACTAATGATCGCTCTGAACGGGTTTTTAAAGAACTGACCGAATCGATTGATAAACGCATGAACAACATTAACGAAAAGGTTGAAGAGAGATTGTCGAAAGGTTTTCAAGAGGCTAATACAACGTTTATAAACATCGCTAAAAGGGTTGAAGTGATTGATGAAGCGCAAAAGAATATTCAAGAATTGTCAAAAGAAATGGTGTCTCTGCAAAATATTCTTTCGAACAATCAAGCCCGAGGTTCATATGGCGAGTTTCAACTTAATCAACTTTTAAGAGTTGTTTATGGTGAATATGAACATATTTACAAGACTCAATATACTTTAAAAGAAGGAAAAGATTCAGTTAGGGCCGATGCAGTTATTTTCTTGCCAGAACCAAACGGCATGATTGCTATCGATTCGAAGTTTCCTTTTTCGGCATATTCAAAGTTATTTGATAATAAAGATTTAACTAAAGAGGAAGAAGATAAACTTAGTTCAGCCTTTGCCAATGATGTAAAGAAACACATAACTGATATTTCCAACAAGTATATTATTCCGACGATAACTACTGACTACGCTTTAATGTTTGTGCCAAGCGATGGAATTTTAGCGTTTTTGCATTCGCAACTTCGCAATGTAGTTGATTATTCAAGGGAAAGAAAAGTAACGATTGTTTCACCAACGACAATCATTCCGTTACTATCTTCCTTTAAAGCTTTTATGATTGATTATGAAAAAAATAAATACACTGACCAGATTAATGAACAATTGGTTAAACTAAGTAAGGATTTCCGCATCTTTAATCAGGAGTGGATGAAGCTATCCAACTCAATTGAATCGCTTAAGAAAAACAGTGATAATATTAACAATCGAGTAGAAAAGATTACTGAAAAATTTGGGAAAATCGAGAAAATAGGCATTAATCAAGATATTAATCAAGAAAATTTAATTGACGAAGACTAAAAGCCTTTACTAATTTAGCCTTGCAATTTTATTTATAAGCAGTTATAATGAACTTAGCATTAAAAATAAAAAAGGAGATTTAAATGAACGGAACAGTAAAATGGTTTAACGCAGAAAAAGGTTATGGCTTTATCACGGATGAAAAAGGCAATGACATTTTCGCACATTACTCAGCAATCCAGGGTGATGGGTACAAAGCTCTAGAAAACGGTCAAGAGGTTACTTTTGATGTTGTTGATGGAGACAGAGGACCTCAAGCTGCTAATATAGTGAAATTATAGTAATTGTAAGTTAAACGACAAAATTAAAAAAATAAAAGGACACCAAACGGTGGCCTTTTGTTGTTTTTTACTCTAAAATAAAACCAACTACATTAAAATCGATTACGGCAATTTCAATCTCATCGCCAATTTGTTTGCTGATGAAATACTGCATCTCCAAATTAGTGAAGTTAGCAACATTAATCATATACCAACTATCTTCAATCTCAATCCAGTAAATAGTATTGCCGCCTACAACATAAGAAGTGATTTGATCGATTGTTCCGATTATGTTGTCAGATAAACCGTCATCATCTTCATTTAATTTAGTTATATAGCGATTATATGCATCCGACTTAGAAACTTCTGAAATTGAAGTGAATTCTAAATCTTGAATTTTAATGAATACATGTCTAATAATTCTTCCATCTTCGCCTTTAATTAATATGTAGTATGTCGGTGTATTCAAAACATTCATTGGGATCGGAAATGAAGTGGAAATATTAGTTTGCGGAATCAAGGTTAAAGCTTTATTCATAGCGGCCTCTTCGGTAGCTCCTGGAAAACGATATAGTTTTGTTTCGTAAGTTCTCATATTCGTATAGATAAAACCGATGGTTGACTCGTCGTTACCAGCGCTAGTAAGGCCGGTAAAATAAAACAATTCTCCTTCATTCATGACTACTCTGGTGCCGGTAGAGGTTTGTAAAACGCCTCTTTGGGCGAAAATGCTGTTTAACCAGCCGTCTTGCAAAGAACCCCAATAATTTAAGTGTTCAAACATTAAAGAATTAGGATAGACGCTTTCGACCCAATCTGGAACTTGACTTGGCTCATAGATATTGATCTCACCATCAATTGCATTAACAACCGCAATCTTATCGATCTTATTTCCGCCGTTAATAAAAATTGTCGGTAACGAATATTGCATGACGTAAAAAGGCATGCCCTCTTCGTCAATTTCAAAAAAGATGTTTTCTAAACGATATTTATTAAGGCCGTTATAATATGCATGACGAGATAGATCTTGGCCAAAGAAAGCCGAAGGCACAAATTTTAAGCCTTCTCCAGTAGTTTCCCGAAGGTTGATTAATTTTGTTTCTGAGGTCACCTTATCAATCAAGATATAACCTGGTGTCCCAGTATCTTTATTGCTAGTCCACTTAAAGAATCCTCGATATTCTAAGGGAGCAACTAAATATTGTCGGCCTTGATAGATAATGTCAGAGTAATCCCCCGGTTGAAATTCTGAACCAATTCCTGGATATTCACCTAACTTAAGTGTTCCTAATTTAGCGCCATAACTTTTATCAACGATTGGCAATGAGTTAATATCAACAGTATTGATATCGTTAACGAAACTTGCTTCATTAATCTCAATTAAATTTGAATACTCTTCCGCATGCAAGAAAGGTCTGCCGCCAAAAACAAAAAACATTATTAGAAAAAGTCCGAACGAAGCACCTGCTAGAGTGGCAACTTTTTTAAACAGATTTTCACTGAAGCGAATATACAAAAATGCAATATTCCAACCGATAAATAAGAAAATCGCAATAAAGAAAAAGATTCCGATATAGCGAAGATTTATTCTGACTAAGACAAAATAATTAATTAAAACCATTGATAATATCAGCAAGACTAATAATCCTCCGAGGATTATAAAATCTTTTTGTTTTAAACTGCGATACGCCATTTGTTCAATCGCTCCTTTTTTTTGTAGACTAGTGATTGTGTTTTTATTGGTTTTGCAAGCTTCTAACAATTCTTTTTCACTTGCCTCACCATGGGTTTTTAAGTAATTCATAACTAACTCTTGTTTTTCTGATAATTCTCTTTCATCATAGATATATCCATTTTTAAGTTTATAAGATGTTGGGAACTCGAAAAGATTTGGGTATTTTTGTAAGAGTTTCTTTAAAAATAAGAAAGTCGTCATAACCAGTAACAGTAAAAAAAATTCCATTGTACACTCCTAAATAGTAAGACTTTTTTTATTAAATATTATGATGCTTAATATAAAAACTAAAATACCTGAAATAAGACTTAAACTTCCTGATAACCAAATGAAACTGTTTGATTCCATAACTTTGTCGATATTGACTAAACTTAAGAAAGTAGTGTATTGAAAAAAGTTTAAATCATCGCTAAGATTTTTTATCATGTTCATAATAAAGAGATATCCGACTAAAGCGCTGCTTAAGCCAACGGCTTTACTGTAATCACCTACAATAGTAGAGATTAAAAACACCGAAGCTGAAACTAAAGTTAAAACTCCTAATAGAATAAAATTTAAACCGATAAATTTTCCTATCTGCAATTGTCCGCTAAAACCAATTTCTGCAGAAATCACGATAACAGCGACATTAATTAATATGAGAGTAAAGACATTAATAACTAAAGTTAAAGCTTGTGTAGCGGCTACTTTAACTCTTGAATTCGGGGTAGTTAATAAGTAAGCCATGGAAGAATCGTCGATTTGTTTAGCCATAAGTTTATTTCCTAACATGACAATAAATATCATCGGAAAGATAAAAAAGATAAAACCATAGAGGTAAGTAGCTAAATAACCAGTAATTTCAGTTCCAAAATTGCTGAAACCCATCATATTTACCATCGCTTCCGGTAAAGCATCGATAAATTGTTGCATCAATTCCGAAGTGGTCGGATCAAACATTGCTGTTGCGATAGTTGAATACATTAAAGTTATTCCTAAGAATGAAAAGAACATTATTAAGTTGCTTTTTAAATTGAAGACCAATAGATGTTTATTCATTGTTATCATCTCCATAATACTTCATGAATTTCTCTTCAATTGATTGTTTAAGGGAAACGATTTTTACAACTTCAAAATTTTGTAGTTCTTTAAAGAATAATTCATAATTATTTTTGACAACTACACGATATAAATTATCTTTAATAAGAGTTATTTCAAGTTTGGTTTTTAATATCTCTGGATTAGCTGATTTTAGCTGAACTTCAAAAAGATCTTCTGATTTTTCTTTAAGCGATTTAATGTTTTCTAAAGCGATTAATCTACCATCTTTGATGATTCCTGCACGATCGCAAACCCTTTCAACTTCCTCAAAAATATGTGAAGATAAAAGAATGGTTTTTCCGCGTCGCTTTTCTTCTTTGATTAAATCCAAAAAAACATTTTGCATCAACGGATCTAAACCAGAGGTTGGCTCGTCAAGAATCAAGATATCAGGGTCATGCATAAAAGCAGCGATAATTGCTAATTTTTGTTTCATGCCTTTTGACATTTTTTTAATATAAATATCAGGGTCCAATTTTAACTTTTCTTCTAAAGATTTTCTAAAAGTATAATCTTTTAAGTTTCTCATTTTTGCCAAAAGATCTAAAAAGTCTTTGCCTTTCAAGTTTGGATAGAAGGAAATCTCTCCCGGTAAAAACCCGATTACTTTATTGATTTCTTTAGTATCTGTTCTTGAGTTTAGACCGTTAATCAAAACTTTTCCTTTTTTGGCGTTTGTAAAACCTAAGATATTTCTGATTGTGGTTGTTTTTCCTGCACCGTTAGGTCCTAGATAGCCGAATATTTCGCCTTTTTGAACTGTAAAATTTAAGTCGAATACCCCTTTACCAGAACGATATACTTGAGTTAAGTTGATGATTTCAATCATTGTAAACTCCTTTCTAAACATAAAAAACGTACAGTACTATTATATTACTTTAGGAAGAAATATTGTAGATAAAATCAAATATTTATCCCATAATCAAACAATATTCTTAGATACATGGCTTTTACTTGAAAAATGGAGGTTTTTAAACTATAATTATTATGTTAATTAAAGGGGAACATTATGAAAATATTTAATTCATATTCTAATCAATTAGAAGAATTTACATCATTAAAAGAAAATCAAGTGAATATGTACGTTTGCGGACCAACTGTCTATAACTATATTCATATCGGCAATGCTAGACCGGTGGTCTTTTTTGATACAGTTAGAAGGTTTTTTGAAGCAAGAGGCTATCAGGTTACTTTTGTTTCTAATTTTACCGACGTTGATGACAAAATTATCCAAAAAGCACTTGATGAAAATCTCAGCGAACTAGAAGTAAGTTCAAAATACATCCAAGCTTTCTTAATCGACATTGAAGGCCTTAATTGTAAAACCGATTATTTAAAACCTAAAGTAACCGAGTATATGGATTTCATCATTGGCTTTATCCAAGATTTAATTGATAAAAACTACGCATATAATGTTGACGGTGATGTCTATTTTCGCGTAAGTAAAATCGACGATTATGGCAGATTAAGCAATCGAAATATCGATGACTTGATATCTGGCAGTAGAATTGATATTAACCCTAAGAAAGAAAGTCCTTTAGATTTTACCCTCTGGAAGCAAACCGAAGTGGGAATTAATTTTTCTTCACCTTTTTCCCAAGGTAGACCAGGCTGGCATACAGAATGCGTATCAATGATTGATGATATCTTTAAGGGTCAAATAGATATTCACGGTGGGGGAATGGATTTACAGTTTCCGCATCATGAAAATGAAATTGCTCAAGCTAAAGCGCTTCATAATCACTCCATCGCTAAATACTGGATGCACAATGGCAGATTAAGTTTTAAAGAAGAAAAAATGTCAAAAAGCATTGGTAATGTGGTTTTAGTAAAAGATGTAGAAGAAAAGTTAGCTTTGAGATTTTTCTTGTTGAGCACACATTATCGCTCGCCTTTAAATTATGATGAAGAAGTTTTTGCGATGTATGTTAAAGAGTGGCAAAAACTAGAAAATGCATATAAAACTTTATTTTATAAATTAGATTTAGTTAAAGAATTAGATTTAAACATAGAGATTAAAGATATAGAAATTAAAAATGAGATTAATAACTTTGATTTAGCTATGGAAGATGATTTCAATACAGCGAACGCAATTACCGCTTTGCAAAGTCTATTAAGACTGATTAATTCAAACCTGAGAAAAAAACTCGTTTTTACTAAGTTAAATGAGTTGCTTAAAGCCTTAAATTACATGGTGGATATTCTCGGTTTAAAAGTAGAGGTTACGCCGTTAACCGATGAAGACAGATCGGTTTATGAAAGTTGGCAAAAAGCTCGAAACGACAAAGACTTTTCTTTAGCCGATGATTTAAGAGAAAAACTAACTCGACGAGGAATGTTATGATTCTTTACAACGGGTTGACTCTAGCTTATATCGGTGATGCATATTATGAATTGTGGATTAGAGATTATTGTCTTCAAAAAGGCGATACTTTAGTTAGAGATTTACATAAACGAGCAATTCTTTACACTCAAGCAACAGCTCAAGCGCTTGCGGCTAACAAATTGGTTGAAGAATTTTATTCTGAAGCGGAAATTAGTATTTTTAAAAGAGGAAGAAATCATAGCGCAACTCACAAGCCTAAAAACGCTGATGTACAAACATATAATAAAAGCACCGGGTTTGAAGCGGTTATAGGTTATTTATATTTAGAAAAAAAATTTGACCGACTTGAAGCGATATTTAATTTTGCCGTTCAAGTAATTGAGGAAAATAAAGAAAAGGTATTAGTTAATTTAGAGGAATAAAGAATTATTTTTCAAAACAAGATAAGAAGAATTTATGTTAAACTATAGTTGGTGATTAAATGAGTGTCAAAATATATGGAAAGAACTCTTGCGGCGAAATAATCGATGTCAAGAAACCGATAATTCAAGCTTTTATTATGGAGAAGACAAACTCCGATTTTTACAATATTCTTAAAAGAAGAGATATAAAAATTACCGTTTTAAACAAACAAGAGTTTAAAAGTTTGTTTCAAGGGAATCACCAGGGTATTGTTTTAGAGGTTGAAGATTATCAAACCTTTGAATTAAAAGATATTTTAGCCGACTTAGACTTGGCCTTAAATCCACTGCTAATTATGTTAGACGGAATAACTGACGCTCATAATTTAGGTGCGATTATTAGAACTTGTGAAGCTGGTGGCGTTGCCGGAATTATTATACCAAAAAATCGCTCAGCTAGAATCGATGGTGTGGTTGCGAAAACTAGCTCTGGCGCTGTTGAACATATAAAAATAATTGAGGTAGTCAATTTAAGGAACACCTTAGAAACCTTGAAGAAAAGCGGTTTTTGGACTATTGGAACGCACTTGGATGCAGAGGAAGAATACTCAAGCATCTTCATCGATCGGCCGCTTTGTGTTGTGATTGGCAGTGAGGGGAAAGGCATCTCAAGAATTGTTAAGGAAACTGTGGACTTTAATGTCAAAATCCCTATGGCGGGAAAAGTCAACAGTCTTAATGCTTCTGTCAGTGCAGGAATTATCATCTTTGATATTTTAAGAAAGAAAAAAGGATAGTTTATGATTTTTCGCAATTATAATGACTATGAAATTATCAACTTGATTAAAGAAGGTTATGAAGAAGCTTTCGAATTGCTAGTTGAGAAGTACCGATTTCTAATTGCGAAAAAAATTAAAAGTTTCAACCTAGGCAGTGAATATGAAGATTGTTTTCAAGAAGGGCTGATGATTCTTTATCGTTCTGCCATGAAATTTGACGAAGGCTTTAACAAGACCTTCACTAGGTATTTTGAAAATAATTTTCATAATTATTTAATAACTTATAAGGAAAAGAAAATCAGATTAATAAACTTTAATGTTGAGAAATTACCATTGATTCAAGAACTTATGGTAGAAGAACCAGTAGAAACAATGTATCTCGATCAAGAGATATTTCAGGCTTTAAATGAGTTATCTGAATTTGAAAAACAGGTATATCAGAGCAAAATTATCGAGAAGCGAACAGTTAGAGAATGCGCGTATTTTCTTAATTGTGATGAAAAACGCGTTTATAATGCGCTCGCTAGAATTAGGAATAAAATTAAATTGCATTTAATGACATGATTTTCTTGACTTTTCTTGATATTTTTAATAAAATTAATAAAGCGAGTGAGTTGATAGAATGAAAAATAAAGCAGTTTTAATCTGCACAGAATGTTCTTCAAGAAATTATGAAGTGAAAAAGAGTGAGAAATCAACTCGTTTTGAAGTAAAAAAATACTGTAATAAGTGTAAAAAACATACTCTCCATAAAGAGAGTAAGTAGGAGGATAAATATGGCTAAAGAAATAAATAACAAGCCAAACAAAGCTAAAGAACCTAGAAGCGAAAGTAAGGTAATGCAAATCCTTAAAACTGAATATAAATTTGAAAACTGGTTATTGGCAATTCTTTCACCAATATTGCTTATATGGGGCGTTTATATTATAATCGGAAGATTCGGAACTTTTAATTTGGCGGCTATTTTAGGAACTTCAGGTGTAGGAATTATTGATTTTTTCTTTAATACAACTTTAAAGAGAATTTTAACCGGTGTTTTCCTTGTTTTAATTGGAGGATTAGTTATCGTTTATCTATTAATTCCTTATATCAAACCTTCAGTTTCGGAAATGAAAAAAGTTAGTTGGCCAACTGGCAAAGTATTAGCGATTAATAGTTCTAGAGTATTTACATTTTTAATCTTTTTAATGTTAGTGTTCTATCTATACAGCGCTGTGCTTAATCCGCTCTTTAGAGCAATCTATGGCAACTAGTAAAATGAAGGATATGCGATGAGCAGTATAGACCTTAGTCAAAAACGTTTATGGTACATCGTCCAAACGTATTCTGGACTAGAAAATTCAGTCAAAGCTGGGATAGAAAGACGAATCGAAACTATGAATATGGAGGACAAAATCTTCCAAGTTATGATTCCTGAAGAAATTATTCCGGCGGACAAAAAAGATAAAAACCCTAAAGAAAAACTTGTTAAGATTTTTCCGGGATATGTCTTTATCGAAATGATTGTTACGGATGATTCTTGGTTTGTTGTTAGAAACACGCCGGGAGTTACTGGATTCCTTGGCAGTAGTGGGGGCGGTACAAAACCGGTTCCTCTAAAACCAGATGAAATCAATCCGATCTTAAAGAAATGTGGCATGTTACAAGTTCAAAAGTTTAATGTTAAACCTGGACAAGAAGTTAGAATCATTAATGGTAACTTTAAAGGTAGCGTTGTTACAGTTGAAAATATCGATCAAGATAAAGGCAAAATTCATGTTCTTATTGAAATGTTTGAACGTCAAACGTCAATGGAATTAGACTTTACCGATGTTGAAGTGGTTAATTAAGAGAGCTTTTGAGCTCTCTTTTTATTTTGATAAAATGCTGAAATTGATATATTTTTTGAAGAGTTAATAACTCCCTAGAAGATATTGAAACTATATGAACTTGCTAGTTCTCTTCTAAAGAAGAGATTTTTTTAATAAAAAATTGTTTCCATTTATCAAGATTTTAAAAAATCACATAAAACTTTAATTAGATATGATATAATTAAACGGATATATACAACAGGAGGAAATCTTAATGATTAAACTTACAAATGTTTCGAAATTTTACAGTTCAAATGATGTAATTGCTATTGGTTTAAGGAAAGTAAACCTTGAACTTCACGTCAATGAATTTGTAGCGATAGTTGGTGAATCCGGTTCGGGTAAAACCACACTTTTAAATGTTATTAGCGGCATAGACACATATGAAGACGGTGAAATGTATGTTAACGGTGAAGAAACTTCATATTTCTCCGTCAGCGATATGGAAAACTTTAGAAAAAAATATGTAGCTTTTGTTTTTCAAGATTACAACTTAATTGATTCTTATACAGTCTTACAAAATGTTGAAGCTCCTTTGATTCTATCTGGGTTTCCGAAAAAAAAGATTAAACAAAGAGCTTTAGAGATTATAAAAAAAGTTGGTTTAGAAGATCATATCCATCATAAAGCCACAAAGCTATCCGGTGGTCAAAAACAAAGAGTGGTTATCGCCAGAGCTCTAGCAAAAGATTGTCCGATTATTGCGGCAGATGAACCAACAGGTAATCTAGACTCAACTAGCGCTAAACAAATTATTCAACTTTTAGCTGATATCGCTAAAGATAAATTAGTGGTTATGGTAACTCATGATTTTTCCCAAGTGGCTGATTATGCAACAAGAAAAATTAGAATTTATGACGGCGAAATAGTTGAGGATAAAGAATTAGTTAAGACCGATAAAAAAGATTTGCCTAAGTTAGCGGATAAAGAATATAAAATGGACTTTGTTTCTGCATTGAAACTATCATTAAGAAATCTTTTAGCCGTTCCTAAAAAGACATTCCTTATGATTTTGGTATTTACTTTTTTCGCAACTTTTGTCGGTTTGGCTTATGGCGGTTATTTGATAGTGGCTGCACAAAGTTCTTATTCATATAACCAACATTTTAACTACACCAATCCTGATCGTTTAGTAGTCAAAAAAGCTGATAACAGTCCTTTGTCTGCAGCTGATTTAGCGGAACTGTCGAATTTCTCGCAAGTTAAAACTTTGCTTGATCGAGACTATGTTCTAGACGTTAGATTTACAATGAGTTCATTCAGCGGCGAAATCAATTATGTTTTGGTGAATTTTTTACCCCTAAGTATATTGGGTGATAATGTTACAGCTCTTTATGGAAATGTTCCGACAGATCCAAATAAAATTTTGATTGCTGCTAATAATGAAATTCTGGCGATGGAAGAAGCTGCTGTCGGTGAAGTGCTTGTCCCGATATGGAGTGATTTTGGCAATGAGATGTACTTTGAAATTGCTGGGGTAATTGATAATGATGTTATTCCTGGCAATGAAAACTACAATCGTAACTATTTGTTCGTTACAGATGAAAAATGGGAAGAATTGCAAAAAACATTTTATCTATATAGCTATGGTAAAGCTAGAATTGATTATGCTGAAGGTCAAGGTTTATTTAGAGATTTATCAAATAATTTCGTTATTGATAACACTCTTTCTGATAATCAAATCAAAGGGAGTCAAAATTACTTTAACTACATTTGTTACGGGACAGATTGTAATCTTGAAGCAACATTAAATGTAAAAGATTATTATGTAGATGAAACTTACGATATCAATTTAATCCTTGTAAATGATTATTTAACTAAGGAAGTTTATCTGAATCAATCTACTTATGATAAGATTTTTTATAGTGAAATTTATCAAGTGAGCGTTATGACCAATAGTAATATAGGCGTCGATAATTTGATTAGAAACATTTCGCGAATAAAAGACGGTTTAGTTTATAAGTACTCTGTAGTTTATCCTTATGACTCGGTAACTTCTAATAGTTTAGAAGGCTTATTGCTTTTGATTGCCAATATCGGAATGATTTTCTTGATTATTGTTACTATGGCTGGTTCAACTTTAATAACTTATATTATCTTTAAAGCTATCATCAATACAAAATTGCATGATTATGCCATCTTTAGAACCATCGGAGCTAATCAAAGTGTTGTTAAGACTTTCATATATGTTGAAAATCTCTATATTGTGATTATCTCTTTCTTAATTTTCGTTGGGATCTCAATCGCTGTTCCAAACTCGGTTCCCGAATACGGATTATTCGCAGCGTTTAAAGTCTTTGATTTAGGAAAATATCTTGTATTCTTATTATTAATAATATTGATGTCGTTATTTATCTCTCGCAAGTATTCTAATCGAATATTCTCGAGCAGCGTTTCTAAGACATTAAAGACAGATTTGGAGTAGCGAATATGATAAGTTTAAGAAATTTAAATAAATATTATAATAAGGGAAAATCTAATGAGATTCATGTTATCAACAATACAAGCATTGATTTTCCAAAAACCGGCTTGGTAGCTTTAACCGGGCCTTCTGGTTGTGGAAAAACAACCTTGCTGAATGTCATCGGCGGACTAGATAGTTTTCACAGTGGTGAAATTATTTTTAATGAAAAAGTTATTAAACGCTATAATCCTTTAAATTGGGATATCTTAAGAAACGAAAAAGTCGGTTATATCTTTCAAAACTATAATCTGGTACTATCAAGAACGGTTTATGAAAACATTGAACTGGCTTTAAATATGGCTGGATTATATGAAAAGAAGAAGGTTGAAGAACGCGTAAATTACGTTCTTGAAAGCGTTGGGATGTATAATTACCGAAAACGTAATGTGAGAGCTTTGTCTGGTGGTCAGCAACAAAGAGTAGCTATTGCTAGAGCTTTAGCTAAAGACCCGGATGTAGTTTTGGCCGATGAACCAACAGGTAACCTAGATGCAAATAATACTTTTGAAATTATGAGTATCATTAAAAAAATCTCCGAGACCAGATTAGTTATTTTAGTCACTCACGAGCGAGGTTTAGTTGATTTTTATGCCGACAGAATCATTGAAATCGCCGATGGTAAAGTGATTAGAGATTTTGAAAATGCTGGTGGCGCAGGCTTTGATCATGTTGATGAAAGAAATATCTATTTAAAAGATTTGAATCTTGATGAAAAAATGAAAGATTCCGGAATTGAATATTATTATGAAACTGAAAGAGATGAAAGTTTAAATGTTAAATTAATTGAAATTAAAGGTAATCTTTATGTTAAAGTTAATTCCAAACGCAAGATAAAATATATTGATGATGATTCTGAAATTAGATTGATTGACGATCATTACAAGAAACGAGAAGTTAAGGATGTCAGCGATTATGACTTCGACCTTTCTCAGTTTGAAAAATTGGATCACAGTAAGATTAAGAAATCCTTTATTCGTTGGTCTACATCAATAAAAAACGGCTTTAAACGCGTATTTTCTAAGAAGAAATTTGTAAGTAAGCTTTTCATATTTGGCTATTTTATCGTATCTGCTTTAATTGTTTTTCAATTAGCTTCTTTCGGAAATTTAACTTCTTTTGATGATAAGGAGTTTTTACAAAGCCCAAGAGAATTAATGAAACTAGATTTAAAAATCGATATTAATTCAAATGATATTAGGGAAATTTTAGCCGAAATTGACGGCATTGAAATATCTCCGTATTTTTCGACTGTTGCCGCTAATTTTAATATTGATAATTATTATCAGGGAAAAGCAAATGAAAGTGCATATGTTTATCCCGTAAAATTATCGTATTATGATGACGTCCAGGTATTACACGGCGAGATGCCAGATGAATTTTATGAAATTGCTATTGATGAATGGATAGCTGAAACTTTAATCGAAAAGAAAGGTTTTGCTGATATTAGCATAACAAAGATAGAAGATCTAATTGGTGCATTCGTAAGTAGTTATTCATATTATGAAGGAGTACAAAAGTTTAAGGTAGTGGGAATCGTTAAAACTGAATCGCCAATAATTATTGTCCCAGATGAGTCAATTTACGGATTTTATAATAATTATTATTTTGACTCAGTTTTGACATATGGTTCAATGAAAGAGAGAATTAATATCGTTGAAGGCAGAGGTTTGTTAAGTGATAATGAAATCTTGATCTATGACGGTGAAAGCAGCTATTATGAGCTGGGTCAGACTTATGAGTTATGGGGTCTAGGAACTAAAACTATTGTTGGTTTTTATGAAGCGGCTAACAATGAATATGCTTATAAAGGTTATTTTCCAATTGTAACCAACTCTAGTTATGCGAGCGCCATTATTAATAATATTTCTGATGCAGTTCGTTATTATAACTTTTCAGGGATTATGTTCTATGTTGACGATGAAGCTCAAGCTATAGAGGATTTTGAAGATTTGGGTTATACTTTATATAATTCATATGAAGTCGATAAAATAGCATATCAAGAACGAATGTCAGAAATAAATGCTGCAAGAATTGCTCAAGTAGTTGTAATTATTGTCGGTATCATTGTCTACATTTTCTTCATGATGAGAACAAGTGTTCTTAACCGAATTAGAGAGATTGGTGTTTATCGAGCTATCGGAGCGACTAAGCGAGATATGTATAAAGTCTTTTTCTCGGAGATTATCACCTTTACTATAGTTGCTGCAGTTCCGAGTTATTTATTAATGTCATACATCGTGATTGAGTTGCAGAAAGGCATTGATGCTTATTTAAAAGTATTCAACCTGCCATTCCACTTGTTTATCGCGGGAATTTCAGGAATTTTTGCCTTAAATATCATTTTTGGTATGTTGCCGATTTTTACATTATTAAGAAAAACTCCAGCAGAAATTATCACGAAATACGATATTTAGAAATTATCTAATTCTAAGGAAAAAAATCTTGACTATAAATAGGTTTTATTGTATAATATCTCAGCGTGTCAAAAGGATTAAGTGTGGGAGGAATAAAATTCCTATAACCACATCACGAAAATAAGGAGGTGTCTTTCGTGGCTAAAGAAATTAAAAACGTTGTTAAACTGCAAGTTCCTGGTGGAAAAGCAACACCTGCACCACCAATTGGACCGATTTTGGGACAAGCAGGAGTTAACATTCAACAATTTTGCGTGCAATTCAATGATAGAACAAAAGATCAAGTAGGAAGCGTTATTCCGGTAGTGCTAACCGTCTATGATGACCGTTCATTTTCATTTATAACAAAAACACCACCTGCGAGTGATTTGTTAAAAAAAGCATGTAAAATCAAAAAAGGAGCAGGGAACTCAAAAACAGATACAGTCGCAACTATCACTTGGGATCAACTAAGAGAAATAGCGGCAGTAAAAATGCCAGACCTAAACGCAAACGATATCGAAGCAGCTGCTAAGATTATCGAAGGTACTGCAAGAAACATGGGAATTGTCGTTAAAGACTAAGTTTGTTAGTTGTTTGATATATACAACTATATAATTGGGAGGACATTCCGCTAAAACCAAATATAGGAGGAAAGAACATGGCTAAAAAAGGAAAAAAGTATTCTGAGGCTTTGGCCAAAGTCGATCGCAGCAAAGCGTATCCAATCGCTGAAGCTATCGAATTAGTAAAATCAATTTCCTTTGAAAAATTCGACGCATCAATGGAATTAGCTTTTAACTTGAACCTTAACCCACGAAAAGCAGAACAAAACTTAAGAGGCGCTTTAGTTCTACCACATGGAACTGGGCAAACAAAAAGAGTTTTAGTTTTTGCGAGAGGGGAAAAAGCTCAAGAAGCAAAAGATGCTGGAGCAGATTATGTTGGAGAAGACGATTTAGTCGAAAAAATCAAAGAAGGTTGGTTCGAATTTGATGTAGTAATTGCTACACCAGATATGATGGCAACTTTGGGTAAAATTGGTCGTTTATTAGGACCTAAAGGTTTAATGCCTAACCCAAAAACTGGTACAGTTACAATGGATATTGCTAAAACTGTAGAAGAGTCAAAAGGTGGTAAGATTACTTACCGCGTTGACAAATTCGGTAACATCCAAGTGTTGTTCGGAAAAGTTTCATTTGAAGCTCAAAAACTTGTAGATAACTACAATGCGATTTTAGAGACAATTAGAAAAGCTAGACCATCAACAGTTAAGGGTGTTTACATGAAGAACGTTAGTGTTTCATCAACTATGGGACCTGGCGTAAAAGTTGAAGTAGTAAAAAGTAAATAACTTTATCGAAGACAGTAGGGGCTTGAAAAGCTTAATCATCCTACCGAGACAAAGAATAATAAATAAAGATTATTTATTTCCTCTTTTTCTCGCGAGAAAGAGGTTTTCTATTTTAAGACATAAGGAGGTAAGATCAGATGTCTAATCAAAACATTATCAACTTGAAACAAGAAGAAGTAAAGAAGATAGCTGAAAAGATGTCTCATGCCAAAGCAATTGTCATCGCAGAATATCAAGGACTTACTGTAGACAAATCAGAGGAATTACGTGGTTTACTACGTGATGCTGGTTGTGAAATTATCGTTATTAAAAACAATATTTCACGTAGAGCTGCTAAAGAAGTTGGTTACGATGACTTAACTCAAGATTTAAACGGTCCAAATGGAGTTGTATTTGCGTATGAAGATTCAATGTCAGCTGCAAAGCTATTATATGCTTTTGCAAAAAAGAATCGCAAACTCAAAATCAAATCTGGGATTGTTGATGGAAGTTTCTTTAACGAAGAACAAATCAAAGACATTTCACAACTGCCTGGAAAAGAAACATTGCTTGCAATGTTAGCTTCACAATTATTAGCACCACTTAGAGAATTAGCAGTCGGCTTAGACATGCTAACAAAAACAGAACAAACTGTAGAAAGTAATTAGGAGGAAAATACAATGGCTAAAATTAACGCTAAAGATTTTATTGAATCATTAAAGGAAATGAACATCCTTGAAATTAAAGCACTTATCGACGCAATGAAAGAAGAATTCGGTATCGATCCATCTGCAGTAGCTGCTGGTCCAGCAGTTGCACAAGCTGAAGAAGCTGTAGACGAAGGTCCAAAAGAATTCAATGTTATGCTTATGGATGCTGGCGAATCAAAAGTTAAAGTAATCAAAGTAATCAGAGAACTTACTGGTCTTGGATTAATCGAAGCTAAGAAAATCGTTGACTCAGCACCTGTAGCAATCAAAGAAAAAGTTAAAGAAACAGAAGCAAAAGAAATTTCTGATAAATTAGTTGAAGCTGGGGCTAAAGTAGAATTAAAGTAATTTACTAGCAAAGACCTATAAACCTGAGAATGTCTCAGGTTTTTAGTCTTTTCAAGGAGTTAATAATATGTCGCATTACTTTTCAAAAAATAACGATGATTTAAAGACGCTTGAAAAAGATATATTTGTCCAGGTCAACAACAAGAAATTTAGTTTCACAACTGATCATGGGGTTTTTTCTAAAGCCGGTTTGGATTTTGGTTCAAGGTTATTGATTGAATCAGTTTTAACTATGCCTGTAAAAACCTGCCTTGATTTAGGTTCTGGCTATGGACCATTAGGAATTATCTATAAAACTTTTAATCCTGATGCAAAAGTTTCCGCTTCCGACATCAATGAAAGAGCTGTTAAATTAGCAAGAAAAAATGCTAAGAAAAACAAAGTGGATATCGAGGTCTTAGAAAGCGATGGATTTGAAAAAATCAATGGTGATTTTGATTTGATTATTTGCAATCCGCCAATCCGGGCAGGGAAAGCAATAATTTACCGTTTTTTTGAGGACGCTTATAACCATTTAGCTGCAGAAGGGTACTTTATTTTTGTGATGAATAAAAAGCACGGATCGCCTTCAGCAATCAAAAAATGTGAGTCGATATATCAATCAGTTGAGATTATGAACAAGAAAAGCGGATATCAGGTAATAAAATGCAGAAAATAATTGACTGACTTGTTCAATTGTGATAAAATATTAAAATGCGATAGAATGCGCATTTTTGCGTTTATTCCGATTTTAATAAGAAAAACCAGTTAAAAAATAAAACTTTGTATGAGGTGATTGTGTGAATTACAAAACCGTCAAGTATGGTAAAACAAGAGAAAGAAGAAACTACTCACGGGTAAAATCTAATGTTGATTTACCTAATCTGATAGAAGTCCAAACGGAATCTTTCGAGTGGTTTATCAAAACTGGTCTTAAAGAGCTGTTCGAAGATATTTCCCCTATTACTAACTTTAATGGTAATGTGGAACTATATTTCGGCGATTTTGAACTTGAACCAGCTAAATATTCAGTTCAAGAATGCAAAGAAAAAGATTTGAACTTTGCTCGGCCTTTAAAAGTTAACGTTCGTCTAAAAAACAAGAATATGATTGATAACAAAACTGGGGAAGTTATCCCTGACGGTCATATTGTAGAAAATAAAATTTTTATGGGCGACATTCCAATGATGACTCCAGTGGGAACCTTTATTATTAATGGTTCTGAGAGAGTTATCGTTTCCCAAATTGTACGTTCATCAGGCGTTTTCTTCTCAGAAGAAATCGACAAAAAAACCTTACATCATGAATATCTTGGTCAGGTTATCCCTACAAGAGGAGCTTGGTTAGAATTCGAAATGAATTCTAAAGATATTTTATTCGCAAAAATTGATAGATCTAAAAAGATTTACTTAACCACAATGATTAAGGCTTTAGGGTTTTCTACTCGTAAGCAAATCACTGATATTTTTGGCGAACATGAGTATTTAGAAAATACATTTGAAAAAGATTTAACGCAAAATGCAGAAGAAGCTATGAAAGAAGTATATGCAAAAATGCGTCTTGGTGAAACAGCCACAATTGAAGGTGCTAGAGAATTCTTCGTGTCAAGATTATTTGATGAGAAGCGTTACGATTTAGCCGATGTTGGTCGTTTTAAAGTTAATCAAAAACTAGATGTGGTTAATAGAATTAAGTCCTTATTAGATAAGGATGCAATTGTCAAACTAAGTAAGGATTTAGTGAATCCTGAAACTGGTGAAGTTATTCTTAGCAAAAACGTTAAACTAGGCTATGATAGTCTAGATTTAATTAGAAATAATCGTAAAGCAATCACTCAAAGAGTTTATTTCGATAAAGAATTAGAAAAAGAACTTAAACTAATTACCGATCGAGAAAACCGCAATGAGATTGCTCCAGAAAATGAAACAGAAGAATTTGTTCAAAAAGTTATCAGAGATACGTATATTGAAGTTCTAAATATTGAAGTTAAAGATGATTCTGGTGAAGTTAAGAAATTAAAACTGATCGGTAATTATTCAAGTGAAGTTGCGCTTCATATTACAACTTCAGATATTTTAGCTAGTATTTCTTATTATTTACATTTATTTAATTCAGTCGGTAATATGGATGACATTGATCATTTAGGTAACCGTCGTTTAAGATTGATTGGTGAATTGTTAAAGAATCAATTCCGTATTGGTTTAGCAAAAATGGAAAAAAATGTTAAAGACAGAATGTCCACAAAAGATCCAAGAACAATTACACCGCAAAATCTAATTAATATCAGACCATTGACTTCTTCGATTAAAGAATTCTTTGGCAGTTCACAGCTATCACAGTTCATGCAACAAACTAATCCTTTAGATGAGTTGACTCATAAAAGAAGAATTTCTGCCCTTGGACCTGGTGGATTAACACGTGACCGCGCTGGATTTGAAGTGCGTGACGTACATCAAAGTCATTATGGTAGAATTTGTCCGATTGAAACACCTGAAGGTCAAAACATTGGTTTGATTAACTCATTAGCGTGTTACGTTAAGGTTAATAAATATGGTTTTATTGAAACTCCATATTTAAGAATTGATAAGAAGACCTCTCGAGTAACTGATGAACTTCATTATTTAACTGCTGATCAAGAACGCGATCACATTATCGCCCAAGCAAATATTATTTTAAATGACGATATGACGATTAGTGAAGATAGAGTTGTTGCTAGACAAAATGGAGAAACAAAGATTTTTGATCGCGAAGAATGCGATTTTATGGACGTTTCACCAAAACAGATTGTCTCAGTTTCAACCGCTTCAATTCCATTCCTAGAACATGATGACGCTAACCGCGCACTTATGGGTGCGAACATGCAACGACAAGCGATTCCACTATTAAATCCAGAAGCTCCTTTTGTTGGAACTGGTATCGAACATAAGATTGCTCATGATTCCGGAACTGCTATAGTTGCTAAGAATGATGGAGTTATCGAGTATGTAGACGGAAAAGTTATTAAAATTAGAACACTAAACGGAGATTTAGAACGTCATGAATTGCTTAAATTCCAACGCTCTAATCAAGGAACTTGCGTTAACCAAACGCCAATCGTTAGAGCTGGTGAAGAGGTTGAAAAAGGTGATATAATTGCCGACGGTCCTTCAATGGATCAAGGCGAACTTGCTATTGGTAGAAATGTTGTTGTCGCTTTCATGACTTGGAACGGATACAACTATGAAGATGCCGTTATTATGAATGAAAGATTAGTTATAGAAGATGTTTATACTTCGATTCATATTGAAAAATATGAGATTGAAGCTAGAGATACTAAATTAGGAAAAGAAGAAATAACTAGAGAAATCCCTAATGTTGGTGAAGAAGGTAGACGTTATTTAGACGCTGAAGGAATTATTATTCCTGGTACAGAAGTTAAAGAAGGCGATATCTTAGTTGGTAAGGTTACGCCTAAAGGTCAAACTGATCCATCTCCAGAAGAAAAATTATTACTAGCAATCTTCGGTGAAAAATCACGCGAAGTTAGAGATACATCTTTAAGAGTTCCTCACGGTGGTGGTGGAATTGTCCGTTCAGTACAAGTTTTCGAAAGAGGAAAAGATGAACTAAATCCTGGCGTTAATATGTCAGTTAGAGTTTATATTGTCCAAAAACGCAAAATCTCTGAAGGTGACAAAATGGCTGGACGCCATGGTAACAAAGGGGTTATTTCAAAGATTTTACCTCAAGAAGATATGCCATATATGGAAGACGGAACTCCAATTGATATCATGTTGAATCCATTAGGGGTACCTTCACGTATGAATATCGGTCAGGTATTAGAAATTCATTTGGGAATGGCCGCTAAACAATTAGGAATCCATGTTGCTACACCGGTATTTGACGGGGTAGAACAAGAAGATCTAGATGAAATCATGAAAGAAGCACAGATGCCTATCGACGGCAAATACACTTTATATGATGGCCGTACTGGCAGAAAGTTTGACAACAATGTCAGTGTCGGAGTTATGTATATGATTAAACTAGACCACATGGTAGACGACAAATTACATGCTCGTAGTGTTGGTCCATACACACTCGTTACGCAACAGCCAATGGGCGGTAAAGCTCAAAATGGTGGACAACGTTTCGGAGAAATGGAAGTATGGGCATTAGAAGCTTATGGAGCTGCTTACACCCTTCAAGAAATGTTAACAGTTAAATCTGATGACATGATCGGAAGAAATAAAGTATTTAAAGCTATTACTGATGGTAAGCCGATTCCGGCACCATCATTACCGGAATCATTCCGTGTTTTAACTAGAGAATTACGCTCGTTAGGTATTTATGTAGAACTTATTAATAAGGATACAGGCGCTAATGAAGTTGATAGGAGTTTAGTTGACAAAGAGGATGATCATATCACTAAATTCGGTTTTCAATCGTAAGGAGGAAAGAGAATGAGTCAAAAATTTTCGCATTTGAAGATTAGATTAGCTTCTCCTGAAGAAATTAGATCTTGGTCCTTCGGAGAAGTTACCAAACACGAAACCATTAACTACCGTACATTGAAACCAGAAAAAGACGGATTATTCTGTGAAAGAATCTTTGGTCCAACCAAAGATTATCAATGTGCATGTTCAAACAAATCAAAGAAAAGCTCACACCCTGGAAAAATTTGTCCAAACTGTGGAGTTGAAATTACTGAAGCTAAGGTTAGGCGAGAAAGAATGGGACATATCGAGTTGAAAGCACCGGTTGTGCACGCTTGGTATTTAAGAAATTCACCTTCAAGACTAGCGACTTTACTAGACATAAAAGCTAAAGATTTAGAAGAAGTAGTTTACTTAGCATCTTATATTGTCGTTGAGGCTGGAGATACAGATTTAGAGTTCAAACAAATATTATCAGAAAGAGAATACACTGATAAATATTTCGAGTACGGTTCTAGATTCAGAGCTTTAACTGGAGCAGAAGCCGTTAAATATTTGTTGCAAAAAATTGATTTAGCTGAAGAAACCCTTCGCCTTAGAGTCGAATTAAAAACCGCTTCTAAACAAAGAAGAGAAAAAATTGTTAAAAGATTAAATGTCGTTGAGGCTTTTGCTCAATCAGATAATAAACCGGAATGGATGGTATTAGATGTTTTACCAGTTATTCCGCCAGATTTAAGACCGATGGTTCAACTTGACGGTGGTCGTTTCGCTACTACTGACTTAAATGATCTTTACCGGAGAATCTTAAACCGTAATAAGCGTTTAGAACGTCAGTTCCAACAAAACGCACCGCATTTGATTACCAAAAATGAAAAGCGGATGCTTCAAGAAGCAGTTGATGCTTTAATTGATAATTCCAAACGTGGAAGAAAAATGGTAGTAGAGCGCAATCGTGCTTTAAAATCACTTTCTGATATGCTAAGAGGTAAACAAGGTCGTTTCCGTCAAAACTTACTTGGAAAACGAGTAGATTATAGCGGTAGATCAGTTATCGTTGTTGGTCCAGACTTAGAAATGTATCAATGCGGTTTACCTAAAGAAATGGCTGTTACCTTATTTAAACCTTTCGTTATTAAAGAAATGATTGAAAGAGGTATAAGTTCCAATCTTAAAAACGCTAAAACTTTAATTGAAAAACTTGATAAACGCGTCTGGGCAGTTTTAGAAGATGTTATTAGAGAACATCCGGTATTATTGAACCGCGCCCCTACACTTCATAGATTAGGTATCCAAGCTTTTGAACCTAAGTTAGTTGAAGGGAAGGCTATTCGTTTGCATCCATTGGTAACCACAGCTTTCAACGCTGACTTTGACGGTGACCAAATGGCGGTACATGTGCCTTTATCAGAAGAAGCTCAAGCTGAAGCTCGCGTTTTAATGTTGGCATCAAATAATATTCTAGCACCAAAAGACGGTAAACCAATCGTTACGCCGTCACAAGATATGGTTCTAGGTAATTACTATTTAACTTTAGAAAACGCTGATGAACCAGGTGAAGGCTCATACTTCTCAAATTACGATGAAGTAATGCTTGCTCTGGAAAATGATCATATTACTTTACATTCAAGAATCGCCCTAAAGATTGATTCTCATATTAATCCGAAGTCTGATTTTGTAGAAGAAGAGATTGACAGCGACGGAATAAGTTTCATGCAATCAAATAATATTTTATCTTTCATGAGACGCGTTCCTAAAAGCATGACTAATTATTATTTAGTTACAACACCGGGTAAACTTATTTTTAATAAAATCTTACCTGAAAGTTTTCCATATATTAATGAACCAACTGAAACAAATTTGAATATTGAAACTCCGTCAAAATATTTCATTAAACCAGGACAAAATATTCCCGAAATTATTAGGGAAATGCCAGTAGTTTCACCGTTCAAAAAGAAATTCTTATCATTAATTATCGCAAAGATCTTTGAAAAATATAAAATCAATGAAACTTCCAAGATGTTGGATAAAATGAAGAATATCGGATTTACTTATTCTACATTAGCTGGTATTACCGTATCGGCATCTGACGTTCAAGTTTATTCGAAAAAATCTGATGTTTTAGACGCTCATGACAAAAAAGTAGATGAAATCCATGAACTTTACCAAATCGGTATGTTAACTGATGAGGAAAGAAAAAAACTGGTTATTGATGAGTGGAAACAAGCAAAAGATGAGATTCAGGATGGTTTAATTGACGAACTTAAGAACGATAACCATATCTTTATGATGAGCGACTCAGGAGCCAGAGGTAATGCCTCTAACTTCACTCAGTTAGCTGGTATGCGTGGTTTGATGGCTAACCCAAGTGGGGACACTATCGAATTGCCGATTAAAGCATCATTTAGAGAAGGTTTGACAATGTCAGAATTCTTCATCTCGACCCATGGTGCGAGAAAAGGTTCTACCGATACTGCCCTTAAAACAGCGGAATCAGGTTACTTAACAAGAAGACTTGTGGACGTTAGTCAAGATGTAGTTATTTCCGTTGAAGACTGTGGAACCGATAAAGGTATTTGGGTTGAAGAAATCCTTAACCGCGATAACGCAGTTATTGAAACTCTTGAAGAAAGAATTACCGGAAGATATGCTTCTCAAAATATTATTCATCCTGAAACTGGCGAAGTTTTAGTGAGTCGTAATAGTTATATCAGCACTCAACTAGCTAAGAAAGTAGTTGAAGCGGGAATCAAATCCGCACCGATTAGAACTGCACTTACCTGTACAGCTGAGGTTGGAATTTGTCGCAAATGCTACGGACAAAACCTGGCAACTGGAGAAAAAGCTGAAGTTGGAGAATCTGTTGGAATTATCGCTGCTCAATCAATTGGTGAACCTGGTACACAGTTAACCATGCGTACTTTCCATACCGGTGGTGTTGCTGGTGATGACATTACTCAAGGTCTTCCTCGGGTTCAAGAACTTTTTGAAGCGAGAAAGTCAAAGATTAAATCAATTATCTCGGAAATTAGCGGAACAGTTTCGCGAATTGAACCGGTTGAAGAAAGATTTATTATTTATATTAAGAGCGACATTGAAGAAAAACATTATGAAACTAATTCCAATGTACAGCCTCGTGTTTCTGATGGTGATTATGTAACTTCAGGTACACAACTTACTGATGGTACGATTAATCCGAAAGAATTATTGCGCGTGACTAACATGGAAACAGTACAAAAATATATCCTTTCTGAAGTTCAAAGAGTTTATCGCTCACAAGCAGTAGATATCGCAGATAAACATATTGAAATTATCGTTAGACAAATGTCAAGAAGAATGACGGTAATTTTAGAAGGCGATACTGAACTATTACCAGGAAGTCAAATTTCTGTTAATCAATTTATTGAAGCTAATAAAATCGCCTTTAGAAAAGGTCTAAAACCAGCAGTGGCAAGACCAATTCTCTTAGGTATCACTAAAGCCAGCTTAAAATCAGATTCATTCCTTTCTGCAGCTTCATTCCAAGAAACTACAAGAGTTCTAACGGATGCAGCGATAAGAGGAAAGAAAGATCCGCTTTTAGGTCTTAAAGAAAATGTAATAATCGGTGGTCTGATTCCAGCCGGAACAGGTATTTTACGAGATACTGAATTCCATTATGAGCAACCTGAGGAAGAAGAAGACTTATTTGAAACATTTGAAGAATAAAAAAATGGCCGTGAAGAAATACACTTTACGGCCTTATTTTTTCTCAAAAACGCAAATAAAAAAATGTCAAAAAATCGCAAAAAATCGCTAATAATCAGTTATTTCAAATGGGTTTTTAAAAAGATTATAAAAAGTTAAAAAAACAGGTATAAAATAGTTGACATGGTCATTTGGTTGTGATAGAATAATTAAGCGTGTGAAAATCACGCGTAAAAAAATCGGTCTTTGAAAACTAAACATATGT
>DIGF01000005.1 GCA_002419505.1 Caryophanales bacterium UBA5729 | reverse complement strand
TTGGGCTTTAGTTACAGTCATAATATTTTTTATTTAATGATGTTGACAAGCATATGTAGTGAGCATATAATTTGATTATGTATAATACAAGTGGTTTTGCGAAGAGATTTATTTCCTATGCAAAATCACTTTCTTTCTGAGAGGAGAAGGTTTATGAACATCGACTATGTTGCTTTGCTAAATCAGTATAAGTTTAAAAATGATCCCAAAAACCGTTGGAAAACCGCAGTTGTTATATTTATTATGGTTTTAGGGATTTCATTACTTGTTGCAGTTGTCTTATCGATTACTGACCCTGAACTTGGTCAACAGATTAATTCTTTTATTAATAGAAATTTTAATTTAATTCTAATTGGATTAGGTTTCTTTTTGGTTTTGTTACTAGCTAACGTGGCTAATAAAAGCGCTGAAGACGTTAAGAGAATTAAGTTATATGAAGAGAAACTAGCAGAATATAAAAAGCATGCCGACCCAATTATTTCAAGTGTTAAATCACTGGCAAGAGTTGTAATCGACAAGAAAATGATTAACGGTGATTGGCATGATGAAAACTTTGAGTTTTTTTATTGGCAAACCAAGGATGAAATTAACTTTTTTCCTTGTCCACCAATAGATTATTTAGTGGCGAGGATTCACGGAATTTCTAAAAGAAAAGATCAAGTTAAGTTTTATGAACTTGTAGGCGAGAAGTTTTATGAGAATAAGATTTCCGGCGGTGGCTCTGAAGGCCCGAATGTTGCTGGAGCTTTCATCGGTGGCCAGATTATGGGAACTGCCGGAGCGATTGTCGGTGGTCAACAAAAAATCAATCCGATCGAAAGCGAGTTAATCCTGCACGACACTAGAAAAACCAGGATTGTCTTTCTAGATGATGAAGGCGTTAATGAACTGCTTTGTGGCAGTACCTTCTATGATATCTTAAAAAGTCATTTGCCAGAAAAGAGTAAAGAGATTTTTGAGGAATTAGTTAAACAACAAGTAGTTTATAAAACCGTCAAAACTAATGGTCAGGATATCAATGCTAAGTTTGCTCTCCTGCAGCAATTGCTTAAAGACGGGCATATCACCAAGGAAGAATATGATTTAAAGAAACAAAAGCTAATAGATGAAGTTTGATGATAAATGAAAAAAAGCACGGATTAAGAATAATTAATCAGTGTTTTTTATATAGAAATATCGATTTTTTGACTTGAGAAAATGACAAAAAATAGAAAGCTTTATCTGACTTAAAGATAGGAATTTTATCAAGTTGTGATAATCAATGAATTAAGTATCAGATAAATTTAACAAGCTTTTATTATTTTGTTAGCTAATAATGTGATACAATAGAAAAAGATGATTATTTAAAAAGCGTTTAATAATTTAGGAGGACAATATGTTCAAGAAACAAGCAGAATTTAATTTAGAGTTAGAAAAGAAAACCTGTGTGATAACTAGCAATACTGATCAAGAGCTAGTTAAAACCATATTAGAAAAACTTAATATTCAAAAATCTGATTTAGAAGCTGAAGTAGAAATCATTCATACTCTAGGTAAACTAGCGATGAAGAAGGTAATTATTCTTGATGAAGACAAAATCTTAGAAAAAGGTTTAAGTAAACTCTTTGATTTAAAAGAAGATGTTTTAATCTTACTAGATACTTTCAGTAAAGTCGAGATTAAAGAATTATTTACCATCTTGGTAGAATCAAGTTACCGCTTTAATACCTTTAAAGCTAACAATGCGCAAAGTGAAGTAAATCTTTATTATTACAGTGATAATGATTTTGCTGCACAAATTAATGCCGGTATGATTTACGGTGAAGCGGTAAATCATACGAAACAGTTAGTTAATTTACCATATAACTATTTAAATGCTAAAAAATTAACTGAATATGCTAAAGAATTAGAAACAATCGATAACTTAAGCGTCAAAGTCTACGGCAAAGTTGAATGTGAAGCAATGAACATGGGTGCTTTCTTAGGGGTTAATAAAGGCAGTAAAGATGAACCGCAGTTAATTCACCTAAGATATACTGGAAATAAGGAATCTAAAGAGATTGTTGGTTTAATCGGTAAAGGCGTAATGTTTGACACTGGCGGTTATTCACTTAAAACCGGCACCGGCATGCCAACGATGAAATGCGATATGGCTGGAGCCGCTACAGTTTTAGGAGCGATTGAAATCATCGCAAAATTAAAATATCCTCATAATGTCGATGTCATAATCGCTGCGACCGATAACAGAATCGGTGATGATGCGATTGTTCCTGATGATATTTTAACCGCAGCTAACGGTTTAACGATTGAAATCTTATCAACTGATGCTGAAGGTAGATTAACCTTAGCTGATGCTTTATGGTTTGCCCAAAAAGAAGGAGCGACTAAACTAATCGATATCGCAACTTTAACTGGCGCAGTGGTTGGAGCTTTAGGTAAAGAATATACCGGAGCATTTACTAATAATCAAGACTTTGTTAATGAGTTATTAGCTTTAAGTGAAAAAACTAAAGAAAAGCTTTGGCAAATGCCAATCTCTGAAGGCTACCGTAAAGAATTAAAGAGTTTCTCAGCGGATTTAAAAAACTCTAGCAGCACTAGACTAGCTGGCGCTAGTGTAGCTGCGGCTTTCTTGGAAAAGTTTGTTGAAAACAATAACCCTTGGATTCATTTAGATATCGCTGGTACAGCCTTTGATGAGAAAAAAGGCGGTAGTGGGATTTTGGTTAAAACCTTAGCGGAGTATTTTAATAAATAATTATATTTTATAAATTTAAAACACTGATTAATTTGCTTAATCAGTGTTATTTTTTTTATTTGTTATAAATTATTTAATTAATATCGCTCTTACAGGAGAGGCTTCAACTTTAGCGATTTTTAACGGTAAACAATATAGTTGATACTTATCTTCATTAATATCTTTTAATCTTAATCCTTCTAAAATAATAATATTATTTCCTAATAATATCTTATGAGTTGGATAATCTGCTTGCGCTCTTTCAATTCCTAAACTATCAATCCCTACACCTCTAATTTTAAGCTCTGACAAGTGTTTAGCAGCTGATTCAGCTAGATAGACGAAGTTATAATCAAACTCTTCAGAAAAGCTATTTTTAGTTTTAAATAAGATAAAATCATTTTTTTTAATATCTAAATTCTTAATATCTGAATCCTCAATCTTTTCTTGTAAATGGCTTAAGTCAAAGACTTTAGCTTCCCCAATTAAAACTTCTAAATTTTCCGTATCAGAGTTATTGCCGTTTTCAAGCATATGTAAAGGATAATCAATATGAGTGCCACTGTGTAAATTCATTGTTAATAATGATTCATAATTACCTTCTTTGGCAAAGAAGGTAACTTGTTTAATAATCGGTTTTTTTTCTGCTTTGTTTTTATATACAGTCATCTCTGGATGAACCGTCATGCTAATATCATAAATCATTTTTTATACCTCCACTAACCTTAATGATTTTTTCCTTTAACTCTTGATAATCATTATAGATGAAAATGTCTAGTTGCTGCTTTTTGACTTCATCGATAATTGACCAGGAAGTTTCAATCTCATCCCATCTGGTAAATAAACTGTTTTGCTTATTAATTAGATCTAATAATAATTTTTCATAAGCTTCAGGAGTATTACCTAAAGCCGTACAGCTATGACAATATTCTAAACTAGCAGGTACGATAAAATCATTTAATCCCGCTTCTTTAACATTGAAGATAAAGTTAACGCCTTCTTCAGGAGCGACTTTAATAATCAGTTTATTTTGTTCGCTTGATGCGTAAGCTTTAGTTTCATGTTTAAAGTTTATGATAATTTCCGATCTTTTTTCATCAAGTAACTTACCAGTAATTAAGTGAATCGGTACCCCACTCCATCTTTCATTATCAATACAAGCCTTAGCATAGACAAAAGTTTCAGTAGTAGAAGCAACACTGACATTCTTTACTTTTAAATAACCTTGATATTGACCTAGTAGAATATTTTCTTGATTAATCTTTAAGTTTTTAATTACTTTTACTTTTTCATCTTTAATTGCTTGAGAAGTAAAACTAACCGGTTTTTCCATCGTAATCAATGCCACCATTTGCATTAAATGACTTTGAACCATATCTTTTAAAGCCCCAACTTTATCGTAATAATTTCCTCTATTCAGTATTCCTTCTTTTTCTTTAGCTAAGATAACAATACTTTCTACTGTTTTGTTATCCCAAGCTTTTTCAAAGATAATATTAGCGAATCTAACGACTAAGACGTTTTGGATCATTTCTTTACCTAGGTAATGATCAATCCGGTAAATTTGATTTTCGTTGAAGTAGTTCCATAACTCTTGATTAATCTCTTTAGCAGTTTTTAAATCTTCACCAAAAGGTTTTTCAAAAACGATTTTTGAGTTTTCATCACCTTTTTTAATTAAACCTGATTCACTGATTCCTTTAGCGATTATCGGAAACAATTGCGGTGGAACCGCTAAGTAGAAAATCTTATCTAATTCACCCTTATTCTTGTGAATCGTTTCATTAAGTAGTTTATAATCTTCTAAGTTATTAACATCTAATTTAATATAGGTTAAAAAAGGCAAAATCTTTGACCAATCAATTGAGATAGTCATTTCTTTTTTAGCTTCTTCAATATATTCTTTTAAGGTACAATCTTTTCTAGCAACTAAGTAGATTTTTGTATCTAAGTCTAGATACTTTTTCTCAATTAAATTAGCTAAAGCGGGAAAAAGCTTTTTATACATTAAGTTCCCGGTAGAACCAAAAATAGTGATAATCTTTTTCATTATTTCTTATACACCTTATGGCCACCGAACTCATTTCTCATTGCGGCTACGATCTTTTCTGAAAAATGATCTTCGTCTCTTGATTTATATCGAGCAAATAAACTATTCGCAATCACTGGAATTGAAGCTTTATATTTAAGTGCCGCTTCAATTGTCCATTGACCTTCACCAGAATCATCAACTCTACCAATAATACTAGTTAATTTATCATCTTTCTTAAAAGCAGAATAAGCTGTATCCATTAATAAACCTTCAATAATTGAACCGTGAGCCCAGACTTTAGAAACTTCCTTGTAATCTAAATTAAAATCACTTTTTTCCAATAATTCAAAACCTTCACCAATCGCTTGCATCATCCCGTATTCAATTCCGTTATGAACCATTTTTACAAAATGACCACTACCAGCTTTACCTAAATAAGCATAACCGTCTTTAGTAGCTAAAGAAGTAAATAACCATTCAATCTTTTTAACAATACTTTCATCGCCACCAACCATTAAAGAAGCCCCGTGTCTTGCGCCATCAGTGCCGCCACTGGTACCGCAATCAATAAAATTAAGTTGTTTTTCTTTTAAAGTCTGATACCTTCTAAGCGTATCATTATAATTAGAATTACCGCCATCGATAATAATATCATCTTTTTCAAGATAGCCGCTAACTTCATTAATAACATTATCAGTAATATCTCCAGCCGGAACCATCAACCAAATAATTCTTGGTTTAGCTAAAGCTTTAACTAATGATTTTATATCAGCAAATAACTTAATACTCTTATTATTCTTAATCTCTTCATTAACAACTTTATCATAAGCATAAACCTCTATCTCATGATCAATCATATTAAGAGCTAGATTATAACCCATTCTTCCTAAGCCGATTAAACCTACTTTTTTCATAAATAATACCTCCTATTTATCACTCTTTATTATAACACTTTTAGTTTGTTAATGTTAAAGGGATGCAATGAAATTAATGTTCTTGAAAACAAAAATTGCATATATAGAGAAAACTACATATAACATAATTTTAATTTTCTTATATTATTTAATGTATGACATAAACGCCGTTACTTTATTACTTAACATTATTTATAATATAATTAATATTTGTATACATTGTATGGAAAACACTGAGAGCTTTGATTTATTCGGTGTGTTTTTTGTTTTATTTAGCCTATTTTTAAATAGTTAAATAGTATATAGTAAATTCAAAATTTATACTTAGGAGACTTACTATAATAAGTCAAG
>DIGF01000008.1:1898-11648 GCA_002419505.1 Caryophanales bacterium UBA5729 | reverse complement strand
ATGAAAAATATTGTCTTGCTACTGATATAGGTTCGTAGATTCTATATCTACCTGTCTCAGGTTTAAAGTAAGCGTTGCGAGGAATAAGTATTTCATTTCTTCCCATCGATTGAACAACTAAACTTTGACCCTCAACTCTTTCAGTCATATATCCATCGTAGACCTGTCTGGCGTAATACATGTCACGCTCTTCTTTAACAGTAGGCGGATATTCTGGCGCTAACTTTAGTAAAGTAAAATTTAGTGTAAGAATTATGGATATGATAATGAAAATCCATATAGTTCTTATGATAATATATCTAGTCATTAGCAATCTATATGTTAGAAAACTAACATATCTCCTTTCTGTGTAATATATATGTACACCTTACGCTTTAATAAAAAACGTAAGTTTGTTTTCTATATTCGTAGGTTTTGACGAAAAAATTATGCAGTTTTATTAATATAATAAGCCTTCAAAAGTCAAATGACCACTAAATCTAGGTTTACGTCATTTGACTTTTTCTTCGGCTTTATTTTTCAATTCTTAAATACATAACAAGCAAACCATCTTGCTTGAGCGAGATGGTCTGCAAGTCATTTTTTATTTTAAAACTTCTTGTTAATTAATTATTCTGCAGGAGTAGCCGTTGTTACTATAGCTACTTTAACTTCAGTTCCATCACTTAATGTGAATAGAACGTAGTAAGCAGTTTCTGCTGTTAAACCAGTAACTTGAATATCAGTTAATAAAGCGTAATCAACAGCTGCGCCATCTACTACTGTATCATCTGCAGTTAAGTAAACTACTGCACTAGCAATAGTTCTTGTAACTAAATCAGATTCATTGATAACTGCTGATAAAGTTGCTTCAGTATCTAGTACTTCATCTACTGTTACAACCATTGCAGCTGCTGTACGGATACGGATTGCTTCCCAGTTGCCATCATCGAAATGAAGAACTAACATGTATAATGTGTTAGGAAGTAAACCAGTAACTGTTGTAGCTGTAAGATCAGCGAAATCAACTACTGCATCACCAGCTACAGATTTGTCAGCATATACTAATACATCAATGCTTGTCAATGCGGCTGTGTAATTTGGATGGATACCTAAGTCAAGTTCTAATGTAGTTGGAGTAAGAACCGGTGTTCCAGTATAGATACCATTAGTTGATGAGAATTCGCTAATTGTTGGAAGCATGAACCATTGGCTCTTAGTTTGGCCAACTTTTGTTAAGTCTTCAACATATGCGAAGTTAATAACGATTTGGTAATCTCCCTGGTAAACTAATGTTCCATCAGGACCATAGTGATAATAATAAGGTTCTAATCCTTCAATTGTAAAGTTAGCTTGAGTAATAGGAATGTCAACATAACCTTCTAGATCTAAATAACCAGCAGACAAATCATAATATTGTACTGTATAAGTTAAGTTAGTATAAGCTGGGTTAGTGAATTCTCTAATTTGAACAGGAACACTTGTTGGAGTAGCGTCTACTGCAACGTCACTAACGATGTTTACAAATGCATTTGGTGTATCAATTTCTTCACCATCTTGTAAGTAAACTAAACCGTTAAGAGCAGCTGTAATAGCGTTGAATGACCACATTTCAAGATGTCTAACACCATTGAAATCAGTATATTTAACTTCGATTTCAGCTACAGAAGTATCAATACCCCAGTTAAGAGTAAATCCACCACGGTTGTCATCGCAGAATACATCTAGGAATCCAGCAGCGTCTAATGTTGAACCAGAAATACCACCAATTGAAAGGTCGAATTCACCAGTCATCATGTAATCATAATAGATTCCTGGGAAGTCTTTTGGTACTACTGTAATTTGAACTTTTATGTAATGATCGTCAGAAACGAAAACTTCTTCAAATGCAGATTTAACATATTCGCCCATTAACACTTGTGCTTCACTACCACTAAAGATATTGAAATCGATAGCAATAATATTATAAGATCCAGCTGTACCAGCAGTATAAGTTCCATTAGCAACTAATGCATCAATTGCTAATTCCCAATAAGCTGATGCAGCATCAGGGTTAAATCCGAATGTTGATGGTGATAAACCTTCACCAACAGTCATACCTTGATCAGTAGAACGGTAAGGAATACCCATTTCAGCATCTACTAAGTAAGCGTCTGAGAATAAGAACATTTGAGTTGTTGAAGTTTTTAGAACTTCTTCAGCTAATTTTTGTCTGTCGATTGCAAAGAACATTGCCATCTTGAAATCTTGGTTTGCAAGAATTGGTTCAGGAACCCAAGTTCCAGTAGGGAATTTATCTCTTTGATTTTCAACAGTTCCAAGACCATTAATCATCATTCTAAATGTAGTTGCTCCAGGAAAACGTTTGATTCCAGGATAATCTTTGTACTCATCATAGTCAGCAACAGGAAGTGAAACGCCTTCTAATTTACCAGCGATAAATTCTTGGAATCTAACTTCTGCTTCTGCAATAACCATGAATGTGTATCCAGTATAGAAATATTTGTCTGGAGTGTGGAAATTAGGATTTTCTTTGTAACGTAAAACTTTGTCAGCTTCATAGTAGTCTACATAGTAAGCTCCATGATAAGCGATAGTTTTGTTACTAGTTCCGTATGAACCGTTAACATTAGTGTCTAATTCTCCACCTAAAGCTAAGAATAAGTCGATGTTAATTGGTGTCATAACGAATGAAGATGCCCAGTATCTAACATTCCATTCTGATTGATCTTCAACGAATTTGAATTCGATTGTGTGATTATCAATTACTTTTATACCAACTTGTTCCCAAGTAGCTTCGCCATCTCTATAAGCTTGAGCATTTTCAATCTTATTTGATGAAGTAACGAAATCGCCACCACCAGAAATTGCGCGGAACCATCCTTTATCTAATGCTAATTTAAATGTGTTGACAAAGTCGTTAGCATCGATAACTTCGTGTCCAGCAGGAAGTCCTGAAATATTAGTATCAGGATGATAGAACCATTCTAAGTCTGTTCTTAGAGGAATTCTCCAAGTTTTAGAAACTTCTTTACCAGTTTCAGTAATATAAGAGTTTACTGGAATTGGATTTCCAGAAGCCATTGAAGGGTTAACTGCATAACCAGTTTTTTCTTCATTGAATTCATAAGTGTATAAAGCATCCATGTAAACACCCATATAATCAGAATCTGTTGAAGTTTGATATAACCATTGATTCCATTGTTCAGGGCTTGTTGAACTAGCAGTACGGTAAGTGTATTCGCCTACATTCCCTGGTTGTCCATTGTCCATAAGAACAGTAGAGTCATCTGCTGAGAATGTACCAAATGATGTACCAAATCCCATTACAGGAATATATTCATCAACTGGGAACTGTAGTCTTTCACTGTATAATGCGAAAGATCCATTAGCAAATAGAGGAATACCTCCATACATATTGTTCATCAAATACTTTTCAGCAGCTGCCATGAATGTATGTCTTAATTCTGTAGTAGCAAACTTAAAGTTAAAGAATCCAGTTGGATAAACTAAGTCTAATGCTAGAACAGTAACAACTCTAGTAGCTGTTGTAACCCCACCATCACTATCAGTAACAGTATAAGTTAATGTGTATTCTCCAGCAGTTGTTAAGTCAACTGTACCAGATACAACGATACTAGCTGCAGGAACAGGTCCATCTTCAGCATCCATAGCGAATACCCCCGCCTTAGGATCAAATGAATCACCTACATATAATTCAATATCATCAGCACCGAATAATACAGGTAATGTATTAACAGCTGTAGTACCAGTACCCGTGGTTGGAGCCTGCGTTGTTGGTGCTTGTGTGGTCGGCGCTTCTGTTGTTGGCGCTTGTGTTGTTGGCGCTTGTGTTGTTTTTCCGCCACACGCAGCGATACCTATAAATAGGAATGCCGCCATAAAAATCATAAATACTTTTTTCAATTTTTTTCTCCTCTCTTTTTACTTCTAATTTTTTCAGTTTATATAAATTTCATTTTACATGAAAAGTATATCAGTCTAATCACCCTATTTGATAGAAAACTGGACAACTAGACCTAGAAAACTGTTAAGTAATTATAACACATAATTTAAAAGGTGTAAAGAAACCTTTAAAAAAATTCATGATATTCTCAACATTTTCCCAGGTTTTTTCTGCTGTCTAGAGTGAAAATAAATAAAAATCTTCATTTTGATAAGTTTTTTTATTCAAGAAGCCATTGTTACTGCCCTTTTATTTGATTAATCTTATTGATAAGTTCATTATCACTGGTAACATCATTCATTGAATAATCTACTGGAACTCCATTTTCAACGCTTGTATAAACATAACCATCAATCTCATTGCCGCTTCTAGTACTTAAAACATTATTTGTACTAATCATGATTGCAGATCCGTCCGGATTGATAATTACACCAATCGAACAAGCTCCACCGCTTGATTTTTGTCCAAGAATCGGAATGCCTAATTCTTTAGCCATAGAAGCGAATAAGTTTGCAGCACTAAAGGTTACTCCTGAGGTTAAAACATACCAATTATAATCGTATGCGACATAATCGCTCTCAATATAATAAGTGTATGCAGACCCATCAGCAGGATTTTGTGAATGATACATGAACGTTTCTTCGGTCATATAACCAAATATTCTAAACACAGCCCCGATATTGCCACCTGTGTTATAAGATAAATCTACTACAACATCTTCTACAGTCGCAGGCAAACTATCTAAAATAGCCTTGAAATCATTTGGTGTGTCAATTGTAAATCCAGTTAAGTGAATAACAGCTACTGTATTATTGTTTAATAAAGAATATTCAGGCAAATCAAGACTACCAAACTTTAATTCTAAAGCATCTTGAATACCCCATAAATACTCATAGAAAGCAGTTGATTTAGGTCCTAAATCACTAATTGATAATCCAGGAACTCTAGGTGCTTGCCAGTAACCATCAAATTGATATGAAGTGTGTAAATCATCCATTCCATAAGCTACTTTGAAGATATTATTATAAAGATTTGTATCAGTACCTTCAATAATTGATTTTGCTCTCGCATATAATCTATCATAAAAAGTTTCATAACCTTTATCAGGTTTTAAACCGTAATAATAATCCATTACAAAGGCTAAGAAATGATAAGTCGCTAATTTCATATCTTTAGGTGCGGTTGCGGTATTAAATGAGCTTGTTTGAATTTGAGTTATTAATGCCGGATTGCTTTTACTGCTAATTACGAAAGTATCAATACCCCAGAGTTTATCGCCGTTATAATAAACGTCATAATAAATATCTCCAGCAAAGATTCTATTAGCAACATGCAAAGGCATTAAATAAAACTTATCTTCGCCCTCTTCATATATAGTCAAATCAATATTGTAATTTCCAAGTTGCATAACTACTTCATGAGCATCACGAGAATAAAAATCTACATAGTTTAACCCTTCTCCATAATTCGACTCTGTCGAAGCTATGTATCCTGAAAAGAAATCAAAAGTTTGAACAGTAAGTGTATTATCGGTAAAATTAATTACCGCACTATATGTTTCCACAATTGGAGTTACTCCATCATCATCCATGTATTCGTAATCATATTTAATAACCATAACATCTTCTTCAGGGTATTCATAATAAATTAGATTTGATTCGATAGCTCCATCAATTAGATTCAAGAAAGTTTCAATATCAATATAAGGAACACTTCCATTATCGACAAAGAAAATATCAACAGCCTCTTGATTTCCAACTATATATTCGGTTGAAGTCCCTTCGAAAGGTAAAGTAGTTCTGCTAGTAACAGTAACCTCTGGATTTGGTTCTACAGTTATAAAAAACTCTTTAGTTAAAATGTATCCAGATTTACTAGCGCTTAAAGTTAAAGTAACTTCAACTGGTTCGGCTCCTACTGGCGGATTAATAACATAACCTTCACCGGTAATTACTGTTGGAATATTTGAAGACCAAAAGAATAACGTTCCATTACTACTCCATTTAGGTAAAACTAATCCTGGATTGGTTAAGACAATCGCTTCAACATCTAGAGCAACTATTTCTTCAATAGTTAATTCTCGTTCAGTGACAGTAATTGTAAAAGATGCATTGGTTATATTACCAAATGAATCCGTAACTGTAAGGTTAACTGTATATTCACCAACAACATTGATATCTAAATCAGTTGTATAATCAATCTCACTGATAATTCCATCAACATCGTCAACAGCAGTTATCCCTTCTAAAACGTCTATTTCTTCTCCCTCAACAATAGTGCGGTCCTCAACCCCTAAAAATTGCGGAGCTAGGTCGATAATCGTTGTTGGCGCAGTCGTCGGCGGTTGCGTAGTGGTCGGAGCTACTGTTGTTGGTGCCTGAGTCGTCGGTTGTGTAGTTGTAACATTACCACAGGCGACAACCCCAAATAACAAAAGCGACATTAATACAAAGCTTAAGATTTTTTTCAATTTAACAAACCTCCTTAAAAAATGTATGTAAAATTGTATTTTTAATATTATATATTATTAATTACTAAAAAACAATAAGCAAAGACAATATATTGCTTTACTTTTAAACCCTTTTTAAAACTAGAACTACTTGAGTAGCATTATCAAAACCGTTATTCTTTAAATATGTTTTTATCTCATTAGCCTCTTCGAGAAAAACTTCATAATCATCGCAGACCTTGACTTGTTCTAGCAAGCGATCAATAATTTTTACCAATTGGTTAGTATCTTCAGCTTCATTTGATAAGTCTATATCCAATTTCCAAGTATCTATCATCGATAAATCGGCTAATTCACTCAATGTTTTCTTAATTTGATTCTCCGTGAATGTTGCTTGATGATAGTTACCGAATCGCATGTCTACTTTAGCTGCAAAATGATGCAATAACTTATGAGATATTTGCTTTTCATTAAGATTATCGGAAATCATTTCATTGACAATGATGATGCCTTGAGGTTTTAAAAGCCTTCGCATTTCCCTAAAAGTCGCTTTAATGTTTTCTAAATGATGTAGTGTGTTGGATAAACAAATGACATCAAAAGACTCTTTTGCTAGATTAGTATTCAAAATATCATCTTCAATGAATTTGATTTTAGGGTTAGTTTTAAAGTTTTCTCGATTCATGTCTAAAAGATAATCCAGAACATCAATTCCAATTATTTCGCTGTAATCATTATAAATATAATCAATAAGCGAAATGAAATTCCCGCGTCCTGTACCGATATCTAAAATTTTGGCTTGAGGAAAATTAGTTAAGTAAACTTTCAACTTTTTCATATTAAGACCTCTTCACTTTACCTATTATACTAAAACAATATGTTTTTTAAACGGCTTGATTAAAAAAACAATAATTAAATGTTATAATAAAAAACTGGAGGATAGATATGAAAAAAATAGATGTGGTTTTTATTTTGATTTTTTTAGGTATAATTGCTTTACTTATCATTCCTGAAACAAGAAGTTTTATTGAGATTTCCAGCAACAATTATCCATATTTATTAGGTTTCATAAAAACTTCAATATTAGCTACCTATGGAGAGTTATTAGCTTCAAGAATTATCTCGGGTAATTATTTTTCTAAAAAAGGGCTAATTTACCGTTTTATAGTTTGGGGCTTTTTAGGTATGAGTTTTGTTTTAGTGTTTAAAATTTTTGATCAAGGTGTAAAACAGGCGGTTATAAGCGGTTTGCTTCCGGCGCTAAGCAGTGGAACTTTAATTGAGAAGATTTATCTCGCTTTTCTAACTAGTTTATTCTTAAATTTAATCTTCGCACCAACATTTATGATTCTCCACAGAGTTACCGATAATTATATCGATTTGGGTGAAGGTAAGTTAAAAGGTATTTTTAGAGTGAAAGGCACTGAGGTTATCAATAAAATTGACTGGAATAATTTCTTCGGATTTATTGTTTTGAAGACTATTCCTTTATTTTGGATCCCTGCACATACAATAACTTTTTTGCTACCAGAAAACTACCGGATTTTAAGTGCTGGTTTTTTATCGATTGCGTTAGGGTTGATTCTTACGATTTCCAAAATGAAAGTGAGGGGTAAAGTTGAAAAGTTATAAAAAAGAATTATGGTTCACTACCAAAAAACGTCGAGAATTTGTTAATATAACAAAAGAAGTTCAATCAGCTATTGATGAGAGTGATATTAAAGAAGGTTTGGTTTTAGTAAATGCGATGCATATTACTGCTTCTGTTTTTATCAATGATGATGAATTTGGATTGTTAAGTGATTTCGAAAATTTTCTAGAAAAATTGGCTCCAGAAAAACCTTATTCGCAATATGCCCATAACGGCTATGAAGATAACGCAGACGCTCACATAAAAAGGCAAATAATGGGTAGAGAAGTTGTCTGCGCTGTCACTGAAGGCAAGCTTGATTTTGGACCTTGGGAAAGAATTTTTTATGGTGAATTTGATGGTTTGAGAAAAAAACGAGTGCTGATTAAGATCATTGGCGAGTAGTTTGTTTATTACGTTTATTTATTTTTTAAGTATCTACAAGTGGGAAAAAACTTGTGTTTATGATAAAATTATAACAACGAAAGGAAGTGTTATTTTGAAATTTAAAGATTTTAAATATGAGCGTCCAAATATCGAGGAGTTCATAAAAAAAATTCAAGCGTTACTAGCTGTAATCGGTGAAGATGTAAGTTATGAGGAGGAAGTTAAGGCTATTAAAGAAATCTATGATCTAAATGATGAAATGGAAAGCATGATTACTTTGGTTTCAATTCGCAACTCTTTGAACACTAAAGATGAGTTCTATGAAAAAGAACAAGATTTCTTTAACGAAAACATTCCTCAATTGCAACAATATGAACATATATTTTCACAAAAGATCATCAAATCAAGAAACCGCAAGTCATTGGAAAAAGAATTTGGGGAATTGATGTTTAAACAAGCTGAACTAGCTCAAAAAACTTTTGACCCTAAAATAATTCCGCTGCTGCAAAAAGAAAACAAGTTATCAACCGAGTATTCTAAGTTGCTCGCTTCAGCTGAAATTGAATTTGAGGGTGGAGTATATAACCTCAGTCAAATGGGTCCTTTCTTACAAAATTTAGATCGTAACATTCGTCACCAAGCTCAATTAAAAGTTTCAGATTTTTTTGCTAAAAATGAAAACCAATTAGATAAGATCTATGATGAGATGGTTAAAGTTAGAACTGATATTGCTGAACAATTAGGCTATGAGAATTATATCCAACTTGGTTATGATCGTTTAGGCAGATTAGATTATAATCACCTTGACGTTAAAACTTATCGCGACCAAATTTATCGCGATGTAGTTCCATTAGTTGCTAGTTTAAAGCAAAGAGCTGCAAAGAGAATTGGTATTGAAAATCCAAAATCTTATGATTTGGCACTTTCCTTTATCAATGGCAATCCTACGCCTAAAGGTGATAGAGCTTGGCAGGTTAACATCGCTAAAAACATGTATGAAGAAATGTCTAAAGAAACCGGCGAGTTCATTAACTTTATGATCTCTCAAGATTTACTTGATTTAGATTCTGTTCCTGGAAAAGCGGGTGGAGGATATTGCACTTATATAGCTAAGTATAAAACTCCGTTTATTTTTGCTAACTTCAATGGCACAAGCCATGATGTTGATGTTTTAACTCATGAAGCCGGACATGCTTTTCAAGTATTTTCAAGTCGGGATAATTATCCTGCTTATCGTTGGCCAACTTATGAAGCAGCTGAAATTCACTCAATGAGCATGGAATTTTTAGCTTGGCCTTGGATTGGCGGTTTCTTTAAAGAAGATACTGACAAATACAA
>DIGF01000008.1:0-1817 GCA_002419505.1 Caryophanales bacterium UBA5729 | reverse complement strand
TGGAGAAAAATTGAAAAGAAATATTTACCATATAAAGATTATGATGATGATAGTTTCTTAGAAAAAGGTACCTACTGGTACCGTCAAGGTCATATATTTAGTTCGCCTTTTTATTACATCGATTATACTTTAGCTCAAGTGTTAGCTTTCCAGTATTGGGTTAAGTCAAGAACAAACTATCAAGATGCTTTTGCTTCTTATTTAAAATTATGTAAATTAGGTGGTTCTAAGAGTTTTGTCGGTCTTATTGATGCGGTAAATCTAAACAATCCTTTTAAAGATGGAACGGTTAAAAAAGTAATCGAGCCGATCAAAGCATATTTAGATAGCGTAAAAGACCAAGAATTATAAGCCTTTTCCTTGTTTTAATATTTATATTGAGTATAATTAGATTGAAAGATATAGGAGGAATATATTATGGATAAAAAAATGATTGACGCTATTAACACCCAATTAAATTTCGAAATCGAGTCTGCACACGTTTACTTAGCGATGCAAAACTATTTTGCTAACAAGTCACTTAAAGGCTTTGAACATTGGTTTCAAATTCAATTTCGCGAAGAGTTAATGCATGCACAAAAATTCATGGATTACATGAATGATCGTGGCGCAAGAGTTGAGATTCGCGGATTTGAAAATCCAAAAAATGAGTTTGAGTCAATTCTTGAAGTATTAAAAACTTCATTAAATCATGAAAAAGAAGTAACTAGAAGAATTAACGAATTAGTTAAATTAGCTAATGAGTTAAAAGACTATGCTAGTCTAAGTTTCTTAAACTGGTATCTTGACGAACAAGTCGAGGAAGAGGCTAATTTTTCTGAATTAATTGACAAAGTTGAAATGCTTGGTGGCGTTGGAATATTCATGCTAGACAAAGAATTAGCAGGAAGATCAGAATAATTAAAAAAATAAAAAGAGCTTTTAAGTCGTTAAAGACTAAAGAGCTCTTTTTTTATTTAAATTAAATTTTTTTGCCAATCGCCAATAAACTCGACTAACTCCTCAAATTCCGGACTGCGAGCGTTTCTAACATAAAAACCGCTTGTTGACATTCCGGTTAACAAGGCAAGATCTGGTTTTAAATCCAGCAATAATCCTAACATGAATCCAGCATTAAAGTTATCTCCTGCACCAGTGGTAAGTTTAGGTTTTTCAACGTAAGGCCCGGTTTCTTCATAGAATGCGTCATCAACAACACAACATGATCTGTCGACTGGGTGGATAACAACGCCATAAATGCCTAAATAATTGTATAATGCTTGATTAAGATCTTTTAAAGATATTTGCATGTTTTTTAAACTTGAATCGTCAAATAAGTCTAGTACATTAGCAACATCAAAAGCCTCTTTTTTATTCAAGCCGAGCACTACTCTAAAATATCCGTTAAAGTTTCTTAAAAGATTTAAGGCTTCAATAATTTCTTCATTCTCTCTTTTTTCAGGATCAGCTAAGTCGATAAACATAAAAGGTTTTACATTTCTCTTTGGTAGATCATTTATAATGTTTGTTAAAAGTTTTTGCCATAAATCAGTCATATTCGGTAACATTGACCAGTTTACGGTTGCGAAAAGATCGGTTTCGGAAATGAGTATTTTTAACTCTTCTTCTTTCACACAACTGATTAATTGCTCATATGTGACATTGACTAATGAACTCATTTTACCTAAGATAAGTTTACCGTCATCAAACTCCAAAGCGTCAGAGTGTCCAGGGTTTTCGATGGAATAGACTTTCACTTTTTCTGTTAAAGCTTTAAAGACGCCATCAATTGACGGATAGCCGAGGCTGCCTATATAAGTAATGTCAGTACAGCTTTT
>DIGF01000014.1:13203-14774 GCA_002419505.1 Caryophanales bacterium UBA5729 | reverse complement strand
ATATAACCTAACTTGTAACCAACATCGATATTCTTGATCATTGACCTTCCGAAAACAGCGATTTTTCGATTAGTAGCTAAGGAGGCCTCAACGATTTGTTGGATTCTGTGGATGTTGGAAGCGAAGGTAGAAATAATGATTCTGCCGTCAATTGATTCAAACATTTCTTTAATTGTTTCTGATACAACTTTTTCAGAAATCGTAAAGTCCTCTAATTCCGAATTGGTAGAATCCGATAATAAACAAAGAACGCCTTCCTCACCGATTTGAGCCATCTTGTGATAATTGGAGTCATTGCTCGTTGGTGAAAAGTCAAATTTAAAATCACCAGTATGAACGATGTTGCCAACTGGAGTCATTAATTTAATTCCGAATGAATCGGGAATCGAGTGATTAGTTCTAAAAAAAGTAACGGCGATGTTCTTGAATTTAATCACGTCATCTTCTTTATATTCTTGAAGATTAACTGGAAAATCAACTCGTTCTTCCAGTTTTGCTTGGATTAAACCGTGGCTTAATCCCGATGCATAAATAACAGGTATTTGTACCTGTCTTAATAAAAATGGTATTCCTCCAATATGATCTTCATGACCATGACTGATAATTAAGGCTGAAATTTTTTCCTCATTATCTACTAAATAGGAGTAATCTGGAATGACATAGTCAATGCCCATCAAATGTTCATCTGGAAATAAAAGGCCAGAATCGATGATGATAATTTCGTCTTGGTATTGTACACAGTACATGTTTTTTCCTACTTCACCTAACCCACCAAGAGCGAAAACCAGTGCCTCATCCTTTAATTCAATTTTGTTGTTCATAATAAATTCCTTTCTCATAGATCAAATCTAACGTAAATATTATATCTTTTCTTTGGTATAATTGCAATTGATAAACAAATAGCTTTTTAGAAAACGCCTAATGTCCTCACAAATAACTTCAAGATGTTTAAATTAAGTAAACTATTTGATATAATTAATATTCAAGGGAGAAACGTTTATGATTGCCCAAGTTCTCGTTGATGTAAAAGCAAAAAATGTTAATAAGACCTACGATTATTTGATTCCTGAAGCTTTCAGGAGTCTCATTGAACTTGGCGCAAGAGTTGTAGTTCCTTTTGGTAATCGGAAGGTAATGGGGTTTGTCCTAGATATCGTAACAGAAAGTGAATATGAAAAAGACTTAAAATCCATCTATCAAATTCTTGATATGGAGTCATATTTAAATCAAGAACTAATCGATTTGGCTAAATCAATCAGTGAAGAAAGCGGATCGTTGCTTATCAGGGTTTTAGAGACCATCTTACCTTCAGTCTTAAAGGTGATCTACAAACCTAAGATTAAAGCAGAAGATCGAGCAAAATTATCTGTTGGACTTAACGAAGTCTTTAAATATCAAAATCAAGTTTTGCTCGAGAATATTGATGCAAACTATTATGAAGAAATAGCTCATGCAATAAAAAATAGTTATCTAACTCAAGTTTATGAAATCAAAGACCGCAGTAAAAGCTTAACGAAACGCTTTGTTACGTTAACCGAAAAACCTCTAAATAAAATTACCGCTAAACAGGA
>DIGF01000014.1:6914-13152 GCA_002419505.1 Caryophanales bacterium UBA5729 | reverse complement strand
TTATCAATACCTTAGAAAAAAACGGTTATCTCGAAATATATGAAAAAGAAGTATACCGAAAAGTTGAAAACATTTATCCCGTACAAGATAGAGACATCGTTTTAAACCCAGAACAAGCAGCTGTGTTCGAAAAAATTGTTAGCAATTTAAATACCGACCAAGCTTTTTTGCTGCATGGAGTAACCGGTTCTGGCAAAACAGAGATCTATTTAAAGACAATCGAAGAAACAATTAATCAAGGAAAAAACGTGATTTTATTAGTTCCCGAAATCGCATTAACGCCAATGATGATCTCGCGGTTTAAGAGCCGTTTCTCATCGATGGTTGCGGCTTTGCATTCTGGACTTTCGGCTTTAGAAAAATATGATGAGTGGCGAAGAATCATCAGAAAGCAAGCAAAAATCGTTATCGGTGCTCGCAGTGCTTGCTTTGCCCCTTTGGAAAACATTGGGTTAATTATCGTTGACGAATGTCATGAGTCATCTTACAAACAGACAACAGGACTTATTTATTATGCTGTGGATATATTGGAAAGAAGAGCAAAAAAACATCAATCTCCACTCGTCTTAGGATCAGCAACGCCAAACATCGAATCTTATGCAAGAGCTCATAAAGGCTATTATGAACTATTAGAAATTAAAGATCGTGCTTTAAATTCACAAATGCCAAAAATCGAAGTTGTCAATATGCTTGAAGAATTTAAAAATGGCAATAGTTCGCCTTTTTCACAAACTCTTGTGGATGAGATTAACCAACGTTTAACCAAAAAAGAACAGGTTATACTATTAATTAACAGACGAGGTTTCGCGAATTTTATTATCTGTCGCGAGTGCGGATATGTTTTTAAATGTCCTAACTGTGACATCAGTTTAACCTATCATGAATATTCTCACTCACTGAAATGTCACTACTGTAATCATGAAGAAAAAACGCCTCATCAATGTGCAAAATGCGGTTCAAAAGAGTTGAGTTATATGGGAAGCGGAACCCAAAAAATCGAAAAAATCCTAGCTGATACTTTTCCTGGCGCTAAAGTCTATCGGATGGATAATGATACAACAAGGAAGAAAAACGCTCATGAAATTCTTTTAGATAAATTTCAAAAAGATGGGGATATTTTAATTGGAACACAAATGATTGCCAAAGGACTAGATTTTCCAAAAGTGACTTTAGTCGGAATAATTCAGGCTGATGCGAATCTTTTCGTTCCAGATTTTAGAGCCCCAGAAAAAACCTTTCAATTAATAATGCAAGTATCGGGAAGATCCGGTAGAAGAAACATCGAAGGCCAAGTCATTATTCAAGCGATGAATCCAGAACATTACGCCATTAAATATGCATGTGAAAGTGATTATGCAGGTTTTTATCAACACGAAATGAAAATTAGAAGAATCGCTAGGTACTCGCCATTTTACTATTTAATCAATATTTTGATTTTTGGCAGTAAAATTCGTGATGTATTCTATACAGGCATTGAGTTAGCTAAAGAACTAAGAAGAACTTTAAAAAAAGAATCGATAGTCCTTGGACCCGCAGCCGATCAAACCTTTAAAATCAATAATCGCTACCAAGCTTCGGTTTTAATAAAATATCGAGACGAAGAAGAAATATTTAAACTAGTAAATGAAATTATCGAAAAAAATGAAAGTGAATTTGTAAACATCGTTGTAGATAAATATCCAAATGTAGGGTAGGTGGAAATGATGAAAATATGTTTTATGGGAAGTATGGATTTTGCCGTACCGATTCTTGAAGGTCTCCATGAAAAATATGGAGTTAACTTAGTGGTTACACAACCGGATAAACCTGTAGGGAGAAAACAAGTTCTTGGGGGAACGCCAGTAAAAAATAAAGCTTTGGAATTAGGAATTAAACTATTCCAACCAATCTCAATTAAGAAAGATTATACAAGAATAATCAAGTCAGATTTTGATTTTATAATTGTGGCTGCCTATGGTCAGAAAATACCGGAAAATATTCTTTATCACGCAAAATATCAAGCGATTAACGTCCATGCATCCTTGTTGCCAAAGTATCGGGGAGGTTCACCTATGCACAAGGCTATCATCGATGGCGAAACGGAAACAGGCGTTACGATAATGTATATGGAAAAGGCTTTAGACAGCGGTTATATCCTATCACAAATTTCTTGTAGCATCAATGAAAACGACAATGTTAAAACCTTAGAAAAGAAACTGTCTATCCTAGGCAAAGAACTTTTACTTGAAACTCTAGAAAAACTGTTGGCGAATGAAATCACACCCCTACCTCAAGACGAAAGTCTAGTCACTTATGCCTATAATTTTAAAAAGAATGACTTACTTATCAACTTTAACAGAAGCGCAAAAACAATCCATAATCAAATAAGAGGAATGAATCCTTGGCCGATAGCCGAAATATATCTCGACGGGAAAAAAATCAAGATTTACGAAACCAGCTATAGTGACTTTAGTCTCAGCAATACTCCGGGAGAAGTCGTCAAGGTTGATAAAGATGGCGTTCATATTCAAACTAGTTCAGGAATTTTAACGCTCAAAACCCTCCAAATTGAAGGAAAAAAGCAAATGGACATCAATTCATTCATGAATGGGATTGGGAAAACTCTATTTTTTGTCGGCCAGATTATAAAGACTAGTTTATAAACTAGAAATATTATGCTATAATATCTTGTTAGTATAGTATTCACAATCTTTAAAATGAGGTGAAAGAAATGAATAGAGATCGAAATCTTTTTTCAAGAGAAGAAATGTTACAAATGAATATTGAAACACTTAATAAAAGAGGAGTTAAAGTTGATCAGATAGCAGAGATTGCTTTTCTCCAACAATCAAAATGGAATGATAAGATTTCTTATCAAGAATGTTTAGATTCGGTAGAAAAAATCCTCTCGCTTCGCGATGTGTTTCACATTCTCCAACTAGGAGCCGAAATTGATAGATTAACTGAAGAAAAAGCATTTCAAGGTCCGATTCAATCAATCCTTGAAACGGATTTAGGCATGTTCGGAATTGACGAGTTATTTGGAATTGAATTAGCCGGTCTTTATGGAACTATCGGTAAAACTAATTTTGGAGACATTGATGTTAATAAACCAGGAATAGTATCAAAGTTAAATGATGACGGTAAAGGCGATAAAAAAGCTTGCCATACCTTCATGGATGATATTGTTGGTGCAGTTGCGGCAGCTGCTTCTACAAGAGTAGCCCAAATTGAAAATGAAAATGCAGCTAGGAAAGACCCAAGCGTTGTTGAAGAACCACGTTTGTTTTAATTAAATAAGAAAATATATAAAAAAGGGGGTGACATGATTGGATAATCGAGAAAAGACTTTAGATGAATTTTTTCGCAAAAACGATACTTCAAAGAAGAATAAAGATATCAATAGTTTAGGTACAAAACCAATAAACGATTACTTTGATAATGTTGCCTCAAAAAAACCTAAGAAAAAAGGATTTATTGAAAAGTTAGTGGATTTTTTCCGAATTACAGCTTTAAAAAACAAGTTTGACGAAAACAAAGTCGCTGTTAATCAACAACACTTAGAAGCGAGTGGCAAAGCAAGAAAGTCAAGATTATGGACTAAAATCACTGATTTTTTTATTAAGCGTTTTAGTTTTGAAGCGGGAATTGATATTCTTGATGAAACTTCGGTTTTATACAGAAAAAATCGCGTAATTCGAAATATAATTTTTATAACCAACATCGTTTTTCTGTTATTCACTTTAATCGGTTCATCCGGATTAAATAGAAGCGTCAATCTCATTGTAACTTTTGTGATCTTCTTAGTGATGTTTTTTACGGATAGAGCAGTAAAAAAAATAACTATGGAAAAACCAATGACTCTCCAAAAACAACAAATGGCAGAGTATATCAGCGGGATATATATCCTGATGATGGCAGTTACAGTTTATATCAAACTGAGATTAACTTTGGGAGACTCTCTGGAAGGCGGATTCTTTTCAATCACTCAAGCTGGTTATTCTTTAATCTATTTTGCTTTGGTTGTTATTGCACTTTATCAAGACCCGAAATTGCTCAATGTAGTTTTTAAAGTTACCATTATCGTAATGACGATTATTCATGTTATCGTTTTGTATCCGCTATATGCCTACGCTGATAATTTTCAAAACCTTTGGGATTTCTTGATTAATAATAACGGAGCGGTTTTAATTGATATTTTCTTAAGAACCTTAGTTCTGGCAATTTTCATGATTGGACTATATTCCACAGTTAAAATCTCTGAAGACATAAACATTAAAAGAAAATCGGAATTGCTCAAGCGTCAAGCCATGGAAAAAGATTTTAAATCTGTTGTATCCGATGTCTTTGATGTTATCTCAGTATACAAACAAAGAGGCGAAGAACATGTTGAACAAAATTATGTTTTTGCTTCAAAAAGAGTCGCTGAGATGGCAGCAAAGTTAGGTAATTTCCTAGGCTATTCTTCTAAGCTTTGCCAAGAGATTTTCGATTACTCTTTAATTCATGTTAATAAGCAAGGTATTTTGAATACTGAAGAGTTTGAATCAAAAGACCATCTAAATGAAGTTGATTACCATAAGATCAGAGAAAAAACCATTATCGGTTCAGTTATAATTAAAAGACTTCAATTAGATAAAAAAGCTGAAGATATTGTCAGAGCTCATTTTGAAAAAACTGTAAACGCTGATTTCATCAAAGAGATGAATGGAATACAAAATAACCGTGAGTCACAGGTTATTCTTTTAAGTAATATTTATGAAATTCTTAGACAACCAAGAAACTATAAACGCGAGCTTAAGCACCAAAGAGCTATTGATCTAATTCGTTTAGAGTTTTATCCATATTTTGATCCTCAAATTGTTGATAGATTTGTTAAATACGCAGATGACTTTGAGTCTATCTACTATCAACTTGCAAAAGAATAGGAGTGCCAAATGTATAAATACTTTACTTCAGAGTCAGTTACTGAAGGACATCCAGATAAGATTTGCGATCAGATCTCTGACGCAATTCTAGACGCAATATTAACTGAAGATAAATACGCAAGAGTAGCTGTAGAAACTGTGGTTTCTACAGGTTTAGTATTGGTTACCGGTGAAATCACTACGGAAACCTATGTCGATATGCAAAAAATCATCAGAGATACTGTCGCTAATATTGGTTATGATCGAGGCAAATATGGTTTTGATGCTGAAAATCTAGCAGTCTTAGTATGCATTAACGAACAATCTCCCGATATCGCTCTTGGCGTTAATGAAGCAAATAATAAAGAACTTGGCGCTGGAGATCAAGGAATGATGTTCGGTTATGCTGTTAACCAAACCGAAACCTTTATGCCTTTAACCCATCACTTTGCAAATAAACTAGCATTTCAACTAGCTAAGGTTAGAAAAAATGGAACCTTAAGTTACCTAAGACCTGATGGAAAAACACAAGTTACTGCGCTTTATAAAGATAATGGCGAATGCGACTATTTTACTCATATTCTAATTTCCAGCCAACATGCACCGGAAATTTCACAAGAAAAAATTAGAGAAGATTTAATTAAATATGTTATCAAACCAGTAATTCCTGAAACCTATTTAACTGATAAAACTAAAATTCATATCAATCCAACCGGAAGATTTGTGGTTGGAGGACCTTCAGGAGACTCAGGTTTAACTGGAAGAAAAATCATCGTTGATACTTATGGCGGAAGAGCACATCATGGCGGTGGCGCGTTTTCTGGAAAAGATCCTTCTAAGGTGGATCGTTCAGCAGCTTACATGATGCGTTATATCGCCAAAAATCTCGTCGCAAGCGGACTAGCTGATGAAGTTGAATTACAGATTGCCTATGCAATTGGTGAGGCCGAACCACTAAGTTTGGGAATTGATACTTTTGGTACTAACAAATTGCCGGAAAATAAGTTGCTAGAAATTATTAACAATCATTTTGATTTGAGACCGAAAGCTATTATCGAGAAATTGGATTTAAGAAGGCCAATCTATAGACAAGTTGCTGCTTATGGACACTTTGGTCGTGATGATATTGAGTTGCCTTGGGAAAAATTAGATATGGTAGCTGTTTTTAAAGAATATTTACCGAAGGATGTGAAGTAGATGTTTCTATCATTTTTAAGTATTTTCGTTGATATTCTTATTTTCGTCGGCGTGCTGACAATAATTATTACTGTTGCATCATTTTTTATTGTCAAAGACTTGCAAACCGAATATAAAAAAGTTTTTAGAATCCAATCAAAATTTGATATTGAACT
>DIGF01000014.1:0-6803 GCA_002419505.1 Caryophanales bacterium UBA5729 | reverse complement strand
AAACGAAAATCATAATTATATCGTTGAAACTTATGAAAACCTGATGGAATTAAAGCGAGTTAGAGACAGTAAAATTATCATTTTTAACCAGAAGATAACATTTTTTCCTTTCAATATTTATTATAAAATCATGAAACTTGAATCTTATCATACTTTTACAGATAAACAATAAAAAAAGGTAGTGGCAATCACACTACCTTTTTAATTGTTATAAGTTCGGGACAGTTTTCTTTGTTCATTACTTGATAATACATTACATCATACTCAGAACTTAAAGTCTTACAAAAGCTGAAAAGATTTTCTCTTTCTTGTTTGTTATGGGAATAAACAACCAAGATAATCAAACCATCTTCATTTAATAGAGTCATAACCGATTTCAATGAGTTGATAGTAGATGTTGCTTCGGTAAATATCGTTTTATCACCTTTAGGAAGATAACCCAAATTATAAAGGCAAAGATCAATTTTTTGATTGATGTGGTTTAAAATAAACTCATGATTTTCATTGATAAGTTGATAATTTGCAAAACCATTTTCTTTAAGCAAAATATCGGCTTTATCCAAAGCTTTTTTTTGAATGTCAAACCCATAAACAAACTCGCTGTTACTAACTAAAACCAAGGTATCATTACCCCAACCTACAGTCATATCAACAGCGATGTTGATACTGGTTTTTTCTTTGATTAACTTATGGGTGAGATCAGTAATCTTGATCATTTTTTCTCCTGTTCCGCAAATAATTAATTCTCGCCGCACCATAGACACCGATAATTATTAAAGCTCCACCGATGATATGATAAAAATATATCGTTTCTTTAAGAAACAAAGCTCCAGCAATTACTGCCACCACAGTTGCGATGTTGGCGTAGATACTTGAGATGTGTGCAGGTAATTTGCTAAGAGAGAAATTCACTAAAAAGAAACCGAGAATTGAAGCGACTATTCCTAAATATACAATGGGTAATATAACTGATAAATTTCCTAAATTAGAGAAATACTGACCTATTTCACCTCTAAAACCTAATTGCATTATATAGATAGAATTAAAAGTTACAGCCCCCATCAACATCATAATATAAGTTATTTCCTGAGGTTTGTGACTCTTAGCGGCACTCCGAGATGCGATATTGAATAATGCAGCTGATATCACCGCCATTAGAAGTAAAGCGAAACCTAAAGATGAAGATTCAAAGTTGATTCCTGATTTAAATACCTGAATGAAAATCACGCCACTGAAACTCAAGAAAATAAAAAACACCTGACTTTTTAAAGGTTTTTCCTTTAAAATAACCGTTGATAATATTGTCACAAAAATCGGAATTAAAGCTATCATTAAACCTGCTTCACCACTAGTAGTTAATGATAAACCATAAGTTTCAAATAGAAAATAAAAAACTGGTTGAAAAATCGCAACTAAAACAATAGAAATTGAATCTTGGCGATTAATTTTGATCTTTACCACTTTTGTCATTCTCAATATTTGAAAAACAACAAAAGCAACTAAAAATCGATATGCAATTAAACCTATAGGGCTGACATATTCTAAAGCCGTTTTAGACATCATAAAGGAAAAACCAAAGATGATGCTAAACAGCACTCCTGATAAATGCGCTTTTTTATTCATGATAATTCATTCCTTGATATAATTTATTTTTTCTCATTACTTTATCAATCTCATTACTGACAATAAATTTTTTAAGCGTCCACTGCGGTTCAATTAAATCTTTTTTTGGCGGATCTCCTGTTATGCGATGAACAATTATTTTTTCATTTATCACGGTTAGTTGTTTCACAGTAATCTCAACGTATTCTTTCATACTTAGCAGTTTAAAAGGTTTGTTTTTATAGTAATTAGCTAAGGGTGTATTTTTTAAGATGTAAAGCATGTGAATCTTAAGTCCTTGAATATCTAAAGTATTTAAAAATTTAGCAGTATTAAGCATCATTTCTTCATCTTCGCCTGGCAGACCATTGATTATATGGATTACTACATCAATATCTCTTTTCCTTAATTCATTTACTGCGATAACTAAGGTCTCTTGATCATGACCACGATTAATTAAATTCAAACTTTCATCATGCATACTTTGCAATCCCAATTCAACTGTCAAATATGTTTTTTGATTTAGTTCTTCCAACAAATCGTAGACTTCATCGTTAAAACAATCAGGCCTAGTGCCAATGTTTAAACCGATAATGTTTTCATCTAAATTAAGGGCTTCGTAATAGATTTTTCTCAATTTTTTAATCGGGCCATAAGTGTTGCTGAAAGATTGAAAATATACTAGATATTTTCCGTCTTTCCACTTATTTTGCATCATCGTTTTTCCGTCTTCAAATTGCTGCTTAAGGCTTTTTTCTTTAGTCCCACCAAATTCGCCACTTCCTTCGTCCGAACAAAATAAACAACCTAGTTTAGAAATTGTTCCATCGCGATTAGGACAAGTGAAATCTCCGTTCAAAGCTATTTTATAAACTTTGGAATTAAAGCGGTTACGATAATAATTGTTAAGGGTATTATAGTGTTTTTCATTAGTAAAATAATTCATAATCTCACCCAAGGAAATTATAACACAGAAGTTAAACTAATTTATATAACAAATACTAAACCATATAAAATCATACTTAATTCACAATATAAGTGATTTATTCTTGCTGAGTTTCTAAAAAATGTTATAATTATAAAAGCAGGTGATACTATGTTTGAAATTTTTGCTAATTCGATTGTTCATCCAAAAACAATACTCAATTATCATAATAAGAAAACTGGCTTTGTGATATTCTATATATTTTTACTAGTCATGTTAATGTCGATATCGACTTTCGTTTTTTTTATTTCTTCAGCCCCACAAGCGATTAATGAAGAAATAACTGGTTGCGAAATCGTAAGTGGCAGTTTAACTTGTTCTGGCGAAAATTATGATATCAATAACGCTTATCAAATTTATGATTTTAAACTATATCTTTTAGAAGAAACCTCAAGTATCAGCGATATTAGTAATTTGCATGACTTTTCCTTGATTATTCAAGGCTCAAGACTTACAGTTATTGTCGGCGAAAGAACAATCGACAGCATCCAATTTCTTTCAGTCTATAGTATTGAAACGATTAATGAGGCTGTTAATATCTTGAAGTTCAGTGTTATCGCTGCGGGAATAACCTTAGGCGTTTTATCAAATCTGTTTATTTTATTGTTTATTATCCTGATTTCTACAATTCCATTCTTAAGATTTAAAACTCATATCAAATACGGAAAAATCTTTAAGTTATTAACTTTCGCTGCCAGCCCAATGGCTTTCTTGTTTGCAATTTATAATCTGCTTAATTTTGATGTCTTTATTTTCTTTATCTTGATGTTATTTGCTTATAGAACAGTTTTCACTTTACAAAAAGAAATGTATTTTCGAGTAATGAAAACACAAAATATAAATATTGAAAACGAAGAAATCATCGAAGAAGAAACTGATGATGAAGAAACTGAAGATGATGAAAATCAATAATCTTATTGAAGAAACATTTGCTTAAAACTGACTATTTATGGTATAATATCTTAAAATACAAAGAAGCAGAACAAGTAGTGTAAGTTTAGAGTTTAAAGAGACTTGGTGGCAGGTGAAAACCAAGAACTTAACTTAGTGCGAATTAGTCTGTGGAGTAGGTTTTGTGCAACACGCGAGCAAAATCCGGTTAACTGACGTTATCAAGTTATTAAGAGCTGGCTTGTCCAGAATTAAGGTGGTACCACGGATTTATTTCGCCCTTTACTAATTAGTAGAGGGCTTTTTATTTAGTTTTCAAAAAGGGGGCATAACGATAATGAGTGAATTTATTCCAAGTTTTGACGAAAAAAAGATTGAAAAGAAATGGCAAGATATTTGGTATGCTAACAAATACTTTAGTGCTAATGATTATTCAGAAAAAGAAAAATATTATTCTTTAGTTGAATTTCCTTATCCAAGCGGAGCTGGTATGCATATCGGTCATATTCGTGCCTATACATCACTGGAAGTGATTTCAAGAAAACGGCGTATGGAAGGGAAAAACGTCCTTTTTCCCATTGGCTTTGACGCCTTCGGTTTGCCCACGGAAAATTATGCGATTAAGAATCAAATTCATCCGCGAACCATCACAGACAATAATATTGAAACCTTTATTAACCAGTTAAAATCTACAGGTTATTCATTTGATTTCTCGCGAATTGTTGATACTACAGATCCTGACTATTATCGCTGGACTCAATGGATTTTTTTAAAGATGTATGAACATGGACTTGTATATAAAAATAAAACCTATGTAAATTTCTGTCCTGATTGCAAAGTGGTACTATCAAATGAAGAATCACAAGGCGGAAAATGCGATCGATGCGATAATGACGTTATCCAATTAGAGAAAGACGTTTGGTTTTTGAAAATAACTGATTATGCCGATAAACTTTTAGAAGGCTTGAATGAATTAGAATCAAATTCAAGAATAAGATCGGAACAAGAAAAATGGATTGGTAGATCTACTGGAGCTTATATTAATTTTCCGGTATTAGGAAGTGAAAAAGTATTAAAAGTCTTTACCACGAGACCAGATACGATTTATGGAGCCACATTCATGGTTATCGCTCCTGAACATCCTTATATTGAATTGTTTAAAGACCAAATCACAAATCTTAAAGAAATTAAGAACTATCAAGAACAAGCGATGTTAAAATCTGAGTTTGAGAGAGTCGAGCTTGCTAAAGATAAAACTGGAGTAGAAATTAAAGGATTGAAAGCTGTTAATCCAGTCAATAAACAAGAAATACCGATTTTTATTTCCGATTATGTAATGATTACTTATGGAACCGGTGCGATTATGGCTGTGCCTGCTCATGATACTAGAGATTATGAGTTCGCTACCAAATATAAATTAAATATTATTGAAGTAATCAAAGGCGGAGATATTACCAAAGAAGCCTATACCGATACTGAAGAAGGCATTTTAGTCAATAGTCCGTTAATTGACGGTCTATCAGTTAAAGACGCTATAAAGAAAATTACTGATTATCTTCTTAAAGAAAACATCGGTGAAGCAGCGAAACAGTACCGCATGAAAGATTGGGCGTTCAATCGTCAAAGATACTGGGGTGAACCGATTCCGATTATCTACTGTGATAAATGTGGCATTGTACCTGTGCCATATGAAGATTTGCCGGTTACATTACCGATGGTAGAAAAATTTATTCCTACCGATACTGGTGAGTCACCATTAGCGAACATTGAAGAATTCGTAAACTGCACTTGTCCTAAATGCGGTGGTGCTGCTAAAAGAGAAACCGATACAATGCCGCAATGGGCTGGTAGTAGCTGGTATTTTTTGAGATATATGGATCCTTTTAACCATAACGAATTAGCTTCAAAAGAAAAGATGGAATATTGGGGAAAAGTCGATTGGTATAACGGCGGTATGGAACATGTTACAAGACATTTAATCTACTCCCGTTTTTGGAATCAGTTTCTCTATGACATTGGCGTAACTGTACATAAAGAACCTTATGTCAAACGAACCGCACAAGGGATTATCTTAGGCGGGGATAATGAGAAAATGTCTAAATCCAGAGGTAATGTTATCAACCCTATGGAGATAATAGATGAGTATGGCGCTGATACATTAAGACTATATATCCTCTTTATCAGCGATTATGAAATGAGTACTCCTTGGAATGATTTAGGTTTAAAAGGCGCTCGCAGATTCTTGGATAAAATTTGGCGGATGTTTCCCAATGTTATTCCTGGAGAAGTTTATTCAAAACCGTTAGAAAGAATTATCCATGAAACCATTAAAGGTGTTAGCGAAGATACTGAAAGCCTTAAATTTAATACTGCAATCGCAAAACTAATGACTTTAGTTAATGAATACAACAAACAACCACAGATTACTGTCGCTGATTATGAAGTCTTGTTGACGATATTAAATCCATTCGCTCCACATGTAACTGAAGAACTTTGGCAAATGTTAGGACATGAAACGTTATTGGTATACGAGACATATCCAAAGTATGACGAAGCTAAACTTATCAAAGATGAAATTGAAATGGTTATCAGCATCAATGGTAAGGTAAGAGATAAAATGATAGTGGAGAACAATCTCAATCAAGAACAAGTAAAGACAAAAGCCTTAGCTAGTGAGAAAATTAACAATTACCTTGATGGTAAACAAATAGTTAAAGTTATCGTTGTACCAAATAAATTAATCAATATTGTTATTAAGTAACTCTCAAGAAAATTGAGAGTTATTTTTTTAAAAGAAATTATCGCTCTTTATAAGTAATATTATATTGGTGATATAAATGATAGAAAAAGTAATAAGTTTTTACATAAAAAACTCGATAAGAGCGATTGAAGAAAAATGCAATCGTTGTTTAGGCGACAATATTATAACTGATTATAACGGTATTAAATATTGCTTAGATTGTAACCAATACCAAGAAATCAACAGTGAAAAATTCTTATTAAGACAAAAAAGGAATGTCGATAAAACTTATCCGAAACTGAAACTGGATTTCATTTTAAATGAAGAACAAAAGCAAGGAAGTATATTTATGGAAAATTGCTATAAAGAGAGAAAAAACGCTTTTTTACAAGCAGTCTGCGGAGCAGGAAAAACCGAGATTATATTAGCTGTAATCTTAAGGGCATTAACCGAGTATAAGTCAATTTGTTTAGTGATTCCGAGAGTAGAAATTATTAAACAAGTTACTGAAAGGATGAATAAATATTTTCCCGATACCAAGATATTAAGTTTATATGGTGGAAGTAACAAGATCGATAATTCACC
>DIGF01000035.1:6041-139161 GCA_002419505.1 Caryophanales bacterium UBA5729 | reverse complement strand
AAGGCGAAGTATTTGGCCTTGTTGGTGAATCTGGTTGTGGAAAAACCACTACTGGTAGAACAATTATTAAATTATATCAACCGACTGATGGTGAAATTCACTTTTTAGGCGAACTTATTGGAGCTGGTGTATTAAGCAACAAAGAAGCTATTAAAAACAAGAAACACGAAACAAAAGAAGCTATTAAAATCATCCAATCAGACTTAAAGGAAGAAATCGGAAATTTAGATAACCCTGATAAAGCACAGGCCTTAAGAAATGATGCATCTTCAAGAATTCAAAAACTTAATCAAGAAAAAGCTAAGTTCATTGAAGATCAAAAAATGGAAATGTATCGTAAGAAAAAGACTGAAAACGCTAATTATGATTTGATGAGAAAAATGCAAATGATCTTCCAAGATCCAATTGCATCTTTAAATCCACGGATGACAGTTAAAGAAATCATCGCTGAAGGATTAAGAATTGCTGGAGTAAAGAACGAAAAAGAAATTATTAGAAAAGTTAATGAAGTATTAGAGACTGTTGGTTTATTACCCGAACATGCTTCTCGATATCCACATGAATTCTCAGGTGGTCAAAGACAACGTATAGGGATTGCCAGAGCATTAATAGTCGCTCCGGAATTTATCATCGCTGATGAACCAATTTCAGCTTTAGACGTTTCGATTCAGGCTCAGGTTATTAACTTGCTTAATGACTTGCGAGACTCTTTAGGGATAACAATTATGTTTATTGCCCATGACTTGTCAGTTATTAAATATTTCAGTGATAGAATCGGAGTTATGTATTACGGTAATTTAGTAGAATTAGCTACTTCTGAAGAATTATTCTTAAATCCATTGCATCCTTATACTAGATCATTATTGTCAGCGGTTCCACAACCGGATCCAAGATATGAAAAGAACCGTAAGCGTGTTCCTTATGATCCAAGAATGCATGATTATCTGGATAATCCTCCAAAATTACATGAAATTAAAGAAGGACACTTTGTCTTGGCTAACCAAAAAGAGCTAGATGAGTATAAGAAGAATCTAAAATAATGATTAAGAAAATTTTGTTGGATTTAATTGTCGGAACAATTTTGGTTTATCTAATTATGTTTGCTTTTTATGACGGCAATTTATCAGACATAAATTACGCTAATGCATTGTTTGTTGTAGGACTAATATTATTTAGTGCCGGGCTTTTGACAGTAACCAATGCTTCCAAAGTATTTAGAGGATTCACATTCGTGTTTAAAAGGATGTTCACGAGAAAAGTCGAAGGAATGTCTTATTACGAATATGTGCAAATGAAGGATGATGCTAAAGAAAAAAACAGCGGTTTTCCTTTATTGATTTCTGGATTAGTTTTTATTATTGCTTCATTAATAGTATTTTAATTAAGAGTAAGAGCCACATTTATATGTGGCTTTTCAATTATAAAAGAAAGTAATACAATTTAAAAAGATGATTTTGAGGTATGCAAATGTTTAGTATCGACCGTGATAAAATAAGAGAAGAATTAATTAGCCAAAATTTATTTGAAATGCAGAAAGACTTGACTAAACAGCGAAGAATTAGAATGCTGAATATGAGCTTTCTGTTGTTTGCTTTAGTATTTACGATTTTGTTTGGAACTTTAGAAAGTCCCTTTGATTATACTTTAAGCAATATTGGCAATCATTTTAGCATGGAATATAGACTGTTGTTTATTATCTGGGCTTTAACATGCGCTTTAGCAATTCAATTTGCAATTATTTCTTTAATCAAGTTAGAAGAGTTTACGCATAAATACTGTACAACCTTTGTAATATTAGCTTCAATATCGCTAATTGCAACTGGTTTAGTGCCAGCGGTCATTGAGGATAATCCTTTTTGGCACGCAATCCACACAATCACTTCAGGATTGACTGCATTATTCTTGCTGTTATCACTAGTGCCTTTTGTAAAACACTTGAGCAGGGAAAACCCTAGATTAAGAGCTATAATCGCAATATGGTTTTCAGTTATTTGGGCTGGATCGATTTTATTATTGATATTTTTTGGGAAAACCGGAATGTTTGAAATTTGGTTTTTTGTCAGCAACATCTTATTTCTTCTATATTTAAGTCTCATTCTTTATGAAGAAAAAATCATCAAAACCAGCGTCTTGTTTTTGAGAGATGCAGATAATTTAAACTATGCAATTGAGAAGTTTTTCATTGACTTAGAACCGAAGAAAAAACGCAAAAATAAATCAATTTAGGCAGTTGGTTTAAATTATAGTTTGATTGTGTTATAATTTATATATCTTATGAATGGAGGAATTTATTATGAATCAATATCATGAACCCTATGAACTGCTCGATGACGATACTAAAGATATAACTCGAGCTATTAAATCATTAATTGAAGAGTTTGAAGCGATTGATTGGTACAATCAAAGAGTGAATGTAACTAAGGATGAAGATCTTAAGGCGATTTTAATTCACAATCGCGATGAGGAAGTTGAACATGCAGCGATGACTTTAGAATGGTTAAGAAGAAAATTGCCTGTCCTAGATGAAGAATTAAAGGATAATCTATTTAAAAAGGGTCCAATTGCCGGTCATCATCATTAATAAGAGCGATAGATAAAGGCATCTTAAGTGTAGATGCTTTTTCTTTTGTTTATTGTTTATTTTTTCGATATTTGATAAAATAAGAACATAGCAAATAACACCTTGGAGGTTACTGTGGTCAAAGAAGTTAATAATATGAAGCAACTAGATGCTTTTGTCTATTTTGTTAGGGATTTATACAAAGATTGCAAACACTATGTATATCCTGTTTTTTATATTTTAAAAAGAGAATTAAAAAAGTTGATACTTAAAGATAAAACATATAAAGCTTTGCTCTTTTTAGAAGGAGATATCGTTTTAGGTAGACTATTATATGTCTTTGCTTATAACGATAAGCTAGATATCGAAGTTTGTTATTTTTCTTATCTAGATTGTTACGATAATCAAGCTGTTTTTAATGCTTTATTTTCTTATATGGAAGAGGATATGAAAAGCCTTAATGTGACTTATAGCGAAGGCACTTATGCCCCTTATGACCCTGATAACAGACGCGGTGTTCTAATAAAAGGTTTTGAGGACGATCCAGTAATATTCACTTCATATAATTATTCTTATTATCAAAGCTTGTTTGAAAATTACGGCTATATAAAGGCTCATGACACTTTTTCTTTAGAGCTTAAAAAAACTGATGAAAATGTTAAGAAATTAAACACTTTAGCCAAGTTTTTTGATCGAAGATTCAATATTGAAGTTAGTCCGATAAATCTTCAAGATATTGATAATGAGATTCTAGATGTTCATAAAATTTTAGAAAGCGCGACTACTGAAGAAATTTATCAATCTGCACCTTCAATTGAAGTGATAAAAGCAGTAGCGAAAAACCTTAAGTTTTTTCTTGAACCGAAGATTATTTTAATTGCCAGAGAAAAAGAAAGCAAAGAACCAATCGGGTTTGTTTTTTGCTTATTAGATTATAATCAGATATTCAAGAAGACCAAAGGTAGAATTAAACTATTAAAACTATTAAGGCCATTAAGACATATCAATCGTTCACGTGGTTTAATGCAATATGTTGTGCCAAAATATCAAAATAGCGGTCTAATCGGTTATCTATACAAAAAAGTTTACGATAGTTTTGAAGAACTTGGAATAACAGCTTTTGAAGCCGGAACTATGATGGAAAACAACCTGAAACCATTTAAAGCTATGGAAAAGTTCGGTGCTGAAATTTCAAAAATATATCGCATATATGGAAAGGAAATTTAAGATGATTATATTTTTACAGGTTGCAGCAATATTGATTATTCCTTATTTGATTATCAGGTTTAAAGAATTTAAATTGACTAAGATGGTCGGAACTATCGGCATGGCTTATCTACTAGGCTTAATCGTTGCTTTAGTGCTTTTTTTGTTAACCCTAGTTGATGTAAATATTATCCTAAATCAAGATGCAGGAGAAATTATTTCTTTTTCAGCAATTGGGATTGGGATACCGCTATTGTTATTTAGCTCTAATTTAAAAGAGGCAAAAAAGCTTTCGAAAATGGTAATTAAATCTTTTTTGATTTTAATTATCAGTGTCGTAGTTGTGACTGCAATTGTCTTTTACACTTATGCGAAAAACATTGATAACGGTGCTGTTTTTTCAGCAGCCGCTATCGGATTATATACCGGAGGAACGCCAAACCTTAATGCCATAACTAATATCTTTGGCTTAGATTCTAACCTAATAGCCTTAGCGAATTTATCTGATATAATCATTGGGGCTGTATTCTATGTATTTTTACTTACTCTTGCAAAACCTTTATTACATAAAATCATCAAAAAGAAAAAAACTGATTCATACTTAAAAGAAAGCTCAGAAATGTTAAATCAAGAAGAGTTTAACTTAAAGGATTTTAAGACCAATAAATCCTTAGTTATCGCTTTTATATACGCTGTGTTAATGGCCATAATAAGCGCTTTAATCGGGGTTATTATCTGGGTTATTCAGGGCAGCCAACAGGGAAGAATGTTCGACGCTTTAGTTCCTGCGCTGTTAATTGGGGTAACGATTTTTGGAATCATCGCATCATTTAAAAAGAGCATACGTGAAACCAAAGGTACAAATGTATTAGGCCATTATTTAATTCTTGTATTTTCATTCGCAATTGCATCTTCAGTCAACTTCAATGATCTTACTGGCGATTTCAGCAAGTTGTTAATTCTTTATGCTGTTATTACAGTCGGGGCCTTTGCGCTCAATGTTTTTATTTCAAGTTTCTTTGACATTGACGCAGATTGTATCTTAGTTTGTTCAACTGCAGGAATTTATGGGCCAGCTTTTGTACCGGCAATTACCAAGCAAATTAAGAATGATAGTTTAACAGTTCCAGGCTTAATCGTTGGATCGGTCGGGTATGCAATTGGAACCTTTTTAGGAGTATTATTAGGTCTGCTTTTCATGTTGTAAAAATAGGAGGAAACTATGCCATATCAAAACAAGTATTTAGAGATTTTAAGCAAGGAATATCCCACAATACAGGCAGTTGCATCTGAATTAATCAATTTAAATGCAATTTTAAATTTACCAAAAGGTACTGAAATCTTCATTACCGATATCCATGGTGAATATGATGCTTTTAATCACTATTTAAAAAATGCTTCAGGAATCATCAAAGAAAAAATAGATTTATTATTTTCAAATCTATCTGAAGCGGAGAAAAACCGTTTAGCATTTTTTATTTACTACCCTACTGACATGCTAAATAAATACAAACAAAAACTTAACGGCGAAAATTTTCAAAACCTTATCCATCAATTGCTTTATAACATGATCAAACTTGCCAAAGAGATTGTGACTAAGTATACAAAAAGCAAGGTTAGAAAATCTCTTCCTGAGGAATTCTCATATGTAATTCAAGAGTTGATTTATGAATCGAGTTCTCATGAAGATAAAGAACGTTATTATAGCGCAATCATAGATGCGATATTTTTAACCAAGAGAGAAAGCAAATTTATTCTAGAATTATCTAGGTTTATTCGAAAACTCGCAATTGATCAGCTTCATATTGTGGGAGATATTTTTGATCGTGGTCCTAAACCGCATTTAATCATGGAAAAATTAATTAATATGGAAAACGTAGATATTCAATGGGGTAATCATGATATATCATTCTTAGGCGCTGCTAGTGGCTCAAGAGTAATGGTAGCGAATGTTATTAGAATCGCTGCTAGATATAACAACCTCGACTGCTTTGAAGACGGTTACGGCATTAATTTAATTCCTTTAGCTCGTTTAGCGGAAAAGTACTACAAGAAGGATGACTGTAGTTTGTTTATTCCTAAGGGTTATAATATTAATTACAACAAAGCGGAAGATTTGTCTTTTATCGGTAGAATTCATAAAGCGATTACGATTATCCAATTTAAACTTGAACATGAGTTAATTAACAGAAAACCCAATTTTAATTTAGAAGATCGACTTTTATTGGATAAAATCAATTATGAAGCAGGAACTGTGATTATTGATGGAGTTGAGTATAAACTTTTAGACCAAAATTTCCCGACTGTCAATCCAAGAAGACCTTTTGTTTTAAATAAAGATGAAGAAGAAGTAATAAATCATCTTACTCAGCTGTTTTTACATAATGAAATGTTGCAAAAACACGCAAGATATATGATGCAAAAAGGCAGTATGTATTTAAAATATAATGGCAATTTGCTTTTCCATGCAGCAATTCCTTTAACCGAAGATAGAAAATTTGCCGTTCAGGTTATCAATGGTAAGGAATATTATGGTAGAGCATTATTTGATGTTTATGATCGCCTTGTCAGAAGTGCTTTTTTAAATCGCTATGATAAAGATAATTACGATAAAGATTTCTTTTATATTCTTTGGCAAAGCGGAGTTTCACCATTATTTGGCAAGCACTCTATGAAAACCTTTGAAAGATACTTTATTGCGGAAAAGAAAACTCATAAAGAGATCAACAATCCGTATTTTATACTTCGTCTTGAAGAAGATGTATTAAAAATGATTTATGATGAATTTGGTTTAGATTTCAAAAAATCTAAGATTATTAACGGACATGTTCCTTTAGACATTACTAAGGGCGAGCAAGTAGTTTTAGCTAATAAACGAATTTATAGTATTGATGGCGGTATGAGCAAAGAGTATTCAAATAAAACCAGCATTGGTGGCTATAGCTTAATCAGTGACTCGCATGCTTATTTCTTAGTATCTCATGAACGCTTTGAGAATTATCAAAAACTTATTGAAGCTGAAGCAGATATAGTTTCGGTAACACGTTCAGAAGAACTTAATACCAGAAGAACCTATATTTACGACACCAATAAAGGTGAAGAAATTAAGGATATTATTAGCGATTTGCTAGAGTTGCTAGATGCATACCGTTCAGGTACCATTACTGAGAAAAAATAGAAAAAACCCTGTCAAAGCTTAGGCTTAAACAGGGTTTTATTCTTTGTTAAACTAATTTCTTTCTTATTTTACCGGATATTATGTCGATAATTGTTACTGTTATAATTAAAACGATAACGATTATACCGGCTCTCTCCCAGAAACGGCCTCTAATTGCAAAAATCAAAGGTGCACCGATACCTCCTGCGCCCACTAAACCTAGAGTTGCTGCAGCACGCATATTGATTTCAAATCTAAATAATGTATAACTTAAAAATTCAGGAGCTACTTGAGGTATAACAGCTCTAAATAAAACTTCCATGCTGTTTCCACCACAAGACTCTAAAGCTTCTTTTACTCCGATATCCATACTTTCAATTGATTCGGAATATAGTTTTCCGAGCATACCGATTGAATGTATACCTAAGGCTAAAATTCCCGCTGGCGCGCCTGGCCCAACGATTCCGATAAAAATTAGCGCTAGAATCAATTCAGGAAAAGTTCTAATCATCGTGATGATAAACTTTCCGATTTTAGAAACTCTTTTACCAACGATATTCTCTGAAGCAAAAAGAGCGAAAGGGATTGCTAAAATACCTGATACGAAAGTTCCGCTGATGGCAATGGCAATAGTCTCTACAATTGCATAAGGTAATCCGTCTACAGTCCAATTAGTCAAATAATCTATGTCAGGATGGATTATTCCATTCCACATTCCGATTATTGTTCCGCTTGCAGAAGGCATGATGCCATTATAGTTTAGACCATCAAATCCCCAAATGATTAATGATATTACTATTATGAAAATTAAGGTTTTTTTGATTGAATTAGCTTTTGGCTTGACTGGAAGCGGTTTACTATAAGTAGTCATTATACCAACCTCCTTCTTATGCTGCTAGAAATGAAGTCAATAATCAAGACAGCCAAGAAAGAGATAATGATAATTATCCCTACGCGATCAAATCTGCGTAAATCTAACCATATTTGATATGTTTGTCCGATACCACCTGCACCCACGTATCCTAAAACAGCAGCTGCTCTAACATTTACTTCAAAAGCATATAAGGTATAGGACATATATTGAGGTAAAACTTGTGGCAAAATAGCATAACGGAAAATATTAAATTTATTTCCGCCTAAAGAAATAATAGCTTCAACCTGACCAAAATCAATGGCTTCAATCGACTCATAAGTCATTTTTGAAATTAACCCGAAAGAGAAGATTGATAAAGCAACAATACCAGCGAAGCTACCAATTCCAAATATAGCAACAAATAAAGATGCTAAAACAAGTGCAGGAATAGTTCTGAAGAAGTTTAAAAACAATCTTACTGAAGTATTCAACCACTTGATTTTGATAAAATTGTTCGCTGCTAAAAGTGCAGCAGGAAAAGCGAAAACAGCTCCTATAAAAGAACCGGCGATTGCCATTTGAATCGTCTGTAATAATGGCTTAATTACATTATCAGCATAACTCCAAGCGGGTGGAAAAAACATTGAATCAATCAATCTAAATGCAAATTTTAAATTTCTAATAATGTCTAAGAAACTGAATCCAGAGAATAAGGCGCTACTGATAATAATCGCCGCAACTAAACCAATAGTAGAATAAAATTTAATCTTACTCGGTTTTTTCGGCAGTTTTTTTATTAATTCCGGATTCATTAGTCGTCTCCAACAAAATCATCGTGAGATAAAGATCTTCCGTAAACTAGTTCAAGATCTCTAATTATTTGTTTATCATCCTTATCCTTTACCTGGATGTCATAGACAATCCTTCCTTCTCTGACGCCAACGATTCTAGTGGCATATTCCAAAGCTAAATCAACATGATGAAGATTGGCAATCATCGTGATTCCATCTTCATTACAAATTTTCTTTAAAAATCTCATTACTTCAAAAGTTGTGATTGGGTCTAAAGATGCGACTGGTTCATCAGCTAGTAATATTTTAGCGTTTTGAGCCAAAGATCTTGCGATTGCAACTCTTTGCATTTGTCCCCCAGATAGATCGCTAGCTCGATGATATGTTTTTTCAAGAATATCAACTCTATCTAAAGCTTCAAGAGCTATTTCTCGATCCTTCTTAGGAAATAAACCGAGAATTGTTCTCCAAGTAGGATTATAGGAGATTCTCCCAGAGAGCACATTTTGAATCACTGACATTCTTTTAATGATATTAAAATTTTGGAAAATCATTCCAATATTAGAGCGCATCTTGCGAAGTTTTCTCCCTTTAACCTTGGTAATATCAATCACTTGAAGATTAAGTTTTGTTTCATCAAATTCTGGATTTAGAGCTTTTTGTCTTGCGATTTCCTTTTCGACATTATCCCCAAACATTTCATAGGTATTGATATCAACGTTGTTAAAATAGATATTACCGGAAGTAACATCTATTATTTGATTCAAAGTTCTAAGCATTGTCGATTTTCCAGCACCAGAAAGACCTAATATAGCTACAAACTCACCTTCTGAAATCTCTAAATTAATATCAATTAAAGCGACAGTTCCATTCGGATAAGTTTTATTTACATTTACAAATTTGATCATAGAAGTTCTCCTTAATATAATAGCCACCAAGTAGGTGGCTATTCAGTAAAATCAATGAATTTTAGTTAAATTCCCAATCCTCTTGTCTAGCGAGATAAGTTCTTACGATATCATATTCATCATCTGTAGCTACAGCATAACCTTCATGATTATATACGGCTCTAATGATTTCTAATCCAGCTTCAGTTTGAGATATAGCGATAAAAGCTGCTTTAACTTTTGCTATTAAATCAGGATGTAAATTTGGAATCACAGAAATAGTATCATTTGGAATACTTTCAGTGTTAGCAACAAATATGACTTTGTCATAAACATCTGGATAATCATTTTCAACTAATGTTCTTGCATCTTTGAATGTGAATGCAGCATCTGCTTGGCCATTATATACAGCTAGGATAGCGGCATCATGTCCACCAGCATTAGTCCATGTAACATCATTCATTGGATCAAGATCATTATCTGCTAATAAATTAGCTGGCCAAACGAAACCTGAAGTAGATGTAAATGAAGCAATAGCAATAGTTTTGCCTTCTAAATCAGCGATAGATGTAATACCAGAGTTAAGACCAACTACTAATTGTGATTTGTAACCATCAACTAATGGTTGATCAGTAAGAAGGTTTCCAAGGTCATCAACGTCATAACGAAGTGATTTAAGAATAACTTCTGCAGCACCTTCTGCATGAGCTAGAACATATGAAGCAGTAGCAAGTAAACCAACATGAACTTGTTCAGATTTCATTGCTTCAATTAGAGCGTTGTAGTCTGTAGCGACAGTAACATTAACTGGCATGCCAAGTTCAGCTTCTAACATATCTTCAAGTGGTTGTCTTTGAAGATTTAAAACGGCAGCATCTCTAGAAGGTATTAGCTGAACTTCTAAAGTTGTTGGATTCACATAATTTTTTTCTGTAGTCTTTCCACCACAAGCAACCAAAACAAAAGTGAACACCAAAACAAATAAAACAGTTAAAACTTTTTTCATTTAATTAATTCCCCCTTTTTTTATATATTTATATTCTACTACAAAAAAATAAGATTGAAACAAAAAAAATAAAAAAAAATATAAAAATGTTGTAAAATAAATATAAGGAGAAAGTTATGCTACTTATGAAGAAAAAAAGCACTTTCCGCATTTTAACCACAACCGACATTCACGGTCATGTATTACCTATAAACTACGCTGATAATCGCGAAATAGATTACGGAATGTCACATGCAAGTACAATTATTAAGAAAATGCGAAATAAAAACACGGTTGTCATAGACTTGGGTGATATTCTTCAAGGCAGTCCTTTGATGTACTTTCATCAACTAAACCGCAATAAATACTCTAATCCAGTTGCTGATGTGATGAACCATATTGGCTATGATTATTTTATTCCTGGTAATCATGATTTTAACTATGGATTGGATTATTTGCTTGACTTCACTAATAATTTGCAGGCTAAAACTCTCTGTGGAAATATTTATAAGAATGATGATACTTTATTATTCAAAAAAGCCTATGATATCGTTAAATTAAATAATGGCCCGAAAATAGCGATTATTGGCTTGACAACACAATATATTCCCAATTGGGAAAATCCTGCCTATATTAAAGATCTGGTTTTTATCAATGCATATGAGTCTTTAAAAGAATATATTAAAACCATTAAGGAAGAAGCTGATTTAATTGTTGTTGCTTATCATGGAGGATTTGAACGAGATATCCATACTAAACAGCCTTACATCATTGACACCGGTGAAAATCTAGGTTCGCAAATGATTGAAAACATACCTGAAATTGATGTGTTTATCAGCGCTCATCAACATCGTAAGATTGCTGAAGTAATTGAAAATAAAATCATAGTTCAATCAGGATCTAGAGCTGAAATGGTCGGAAAAATTGATATCGAATTCACCTTTGATAATAAGTGGACTGTAAATAATAAAAAAGCAGAACTTTTGTTAAGTAAAGACTACTTGCCAGATAAAAAAACTTATTGCGTTGTTAAAGATATTGAAGAACAGTGTCAGATATTCCTGGACCAGGTAATTGGTAATGTTATTTACGATAATCTCGAAGTAAAAGATATGTTCAAGGCTAGGTTAAACAAACATCCGATAGTTACTTTTATTAACAAAGTTCAGTTTGAATACTCTAAAGCAATGATATCAGCTACATCTTTACCAAATGAAGTTACCGGTTTTTCAAAAAACATCACAGTAAGGAATGTTCTTTCCACTTACATTTACGCGAACACTCTAACTGTACTTGAGATTAATGGAAAAATATTAAAAGAAATCCTAGAAAAAAATTCCGAGTATTTTATTTGTGAAAACAATCAAATTAAAATCAACGAAAAATACCAGTATCCTAAAGTTCAACACTACAATTATGATATGTACGAAGGAATTGATTATACGATAAATATCGATAAAGATTTTGGGAGTCGGATAGAGGAATTGAAATATCAAAACAAAGAAATTTTGCCTGACCAAAAGTTTACTTTGGTTGTTAATAATTACCGCGCTTCAGGCGGTGGAGATTTTCTTGAGTTTAAGGATTTAAAAATTGTTAGACAGATACCTTTTGATATAACGGAACTGATAATTGATTACATCATCAAACATAAGAATATTGAGACAAAACCACTAAATAATATAAAAATAGTAAGTGAAAATTGTTAAAGAGTTTTTTGTGACTTGTAGTATTAATGGCACAATCATGCTATAATTAATCTTAACAATTTTTGCTTTTTTATTAAAAATATATTCTTTTATAACGGTTGTAAGCGCTTAAGAGGTGAATTTTATGATTGATGGAATTATTTTAGCTGCAGGATACTCTTCAAGGTTTACTCAAAATAAAATGTGTGCTTTATATTTAAATAAACCTTTAATCTTACATACGATTGAAAATATGCATTCAGTATGTGAAAAGATATACTTGGTAACCGGTCATTATCATCAAGAAATAGTTGAGATAGTTAAGGGAATTAAAGATGTCGAAGTAGTCTATAACGAAAATTATGATCAAGGCATGTTTTCATCAGTTTTAACTGGAGTGAGCCGTGTTAGTCATGATTTTTTTATCATACCCGGTGATTATCCCTTGGTTAAGAAAACAGTTTATCAGGAGATTTTAAAGGGAGTATCTGAACTGAGAGTACCGAGTTATAAAGGCAGACTTGGTCATCCGCTCTTTATGAAAAAAACACTTATAAATAATTTACTTAAAACCGAGGCGACTAATTTAAAAGAATTTAGAAACTTCTATCCTTATCAGATTATCGAGGTAAGTGATGAAAGTATTTTGTTGGATATTGATACAATAGACGATTTATTGAGTTTAGAAGGAAAGGAATGATATTTATGGAAATTGGAAAATACTATGCTCCTGAAACTTTAGAAGAAGCCTATAATCTTTTTGTTGAAAGCAAAGATAACAAAATTATTGGCGGAGGAGCATGGGTAAAAATCTCTCTTAAGCGAGTAGAAAAGTTAATTTCGCTTGATCAGCTAAAACTTGATTATATTCAAGAAAACAATGCTTATTACGAAATCGGCGCTATGACAAATTTGAGAAGTGTAGAAACTAACGAGAATATTAAGTTGATTTACTCAGGGATTTTAAATCAAGCCATCAGCAATATAATGGGAGTGCAAATTCGTAACCTTGCAACTATTGGCGGAAGCATAATGGGAAAATTCGCTTTTTCAGATCTTATTGGCGTTTTGCTTGTGATGGATGCGAAGTTGGAGTTTTATAAATTAGGAGAAATTTCTATTTATGAATTTCTTGACCTAAAAAAGATTCCGGAAGATATTTTGTTGAATATTAAAATACCGAAAAGAGATTCTAAAGGTTATTTTAAAAAAGTAAGTAAAACTCACTTAGATTTTTCGATTATTAACATAGCTATTAGCAAAGGAAAAAACTTTATAATTGCTGTGGGATCTAGACCAGGAATTGCTCAAAGCGCTATAAATACAGCTAATTATCTAAACTCTCAGACAAATTTTACAGAAGAAATTTTAGACAAAGCCTGTGATATTGCTATTGATGAATTAACTTTTGGTTCAAATTTACGTGCTTCAAAAGAATATCGAGAATTATTAGTGAGAACTTACATAAAACGCGGAATTAGGCAGGTGATAAAATGAAAATTAATCTTAATATAAACGGAGTTAGTAAGGCTTTCTTAATTCAAGAAAACGAATATTTACTTGAAGTTTTAAGAAGAAACGATTACACAAGTGTTAAGCGTGGTTGTGATAATACCAGCTGTGGTGTTTGTACTGTATTATTTGACGGTAAACCGATTCCTTCTTGTTCTATGTTGGCGATAAGGTGTGAAGGACACGAAATTACTACCGTAGAAGGAATTGAAAAAGAGGCTGAAAAGTTAGCTAATTATTTTGGTGAATTAGGAGCCGACCAATGCGGATATTGTAACCCGTCTATGGCATTGACAGTTTATTCTTTGAAAAAAGAAAATAAGCATGCTACTGATGAAGAGATTAAAGCATATTTAGTTGGCAACCTTTGCCGTTGCACTGGTTACGTTGCTCAACATCAGGCTATTAAGAAGTATTTAGGTGATGAATCATGAAAGTAGTAAATAATAAAGTCCATTCAGTTGATGGATTGGGAATAATGAAGGGGAGAAAAGCTTATACAGATGATTTTGCTGAAAAAGATTCGCTAATCATTAAAGTTTTAAGATCTCCACATCCTTTTGCTAAGATAAAGAAAATTGATGATCAAGAAGCTAAAAAGCTTACTGGCGTCGAAATGGTTTTAACTTATAAGGATTTCAAAAGAATTCCTTTTACAAGAGCTGGTCAGGGTTATCCTGAACCGTCTCCACATGATAAATTCGTTTTAGATGAATACGTTAGATATATTGGTGATGAAGTTTTAGCTGTGGTTGGGTCAAGTGATGAAATCTGTCGAAAAGCACTTGATTTGATAAAAGTCGAGTATGAAGTTTTAGAACCGATTCTAGATTTTGAACAAGCAATTGATAATCAAGTAATAATTCATCCTGAACCAGAGATACATGAAATGTTTGATATTGGTTTTAAACCAAAAAGAAATATTGCGGCAGCTTATGAGATGAATGTCGGAGATGTGGAAAAAAGTTTAGCGGCTTGTGATTATGTTATCCGAGAAACCTTTTATACTCAAGCTCAAGCTCATGTAATGTTAGAGCCTCATACAGTTAATGCACGGATGGATTATCAAAATCGAATATGTATCTATAGCGCAACCCAAACGCCTTTTCATGTCAGAAGAATTATTTCTCAAGGCTTAGAAATTCCTTTATCTAAAATCAGAGTCATCAAACCGCGAGTTGGTGGCGGATTTGGCGGAAAACAAGCGATTCACGGGGAAATGTTAGTCGCGTTTGTTACATATAAGACCGGTAAACCAGCAAAGATAGTTTATACAAGAAAAGAAGTTTTTGAATCATCATATACCCGTCATCCAATGCGGCTAGAGATGGCGCTTGGAGCTGATAAAAACGGCAAATTAAAAGCGATTGATGCCAAAGTTTTATCCGATACTGGAGCTTATGGCGAACATGCATTAACAGTTTTTATGGTTACAGGTTCAAAGGTATTACCGCTTTATAACAAAGTTGATTCAGTGAGATTCGTTGGAGATGTTGTATATACGAATCATACCCCTGCCGGAGCTTTTAGAGGCTATGGGGCAATTCAAGGAAATTTTGCATTGGAATCCGCGATTGATATCTTGTGTGTAAAGATGGGAGTAGATCCTATTAAATTCAGACAAGAGAACATGATGAAAGAAAATGAAACTTCACCGATTTTTGCGATCATGGGTGAAGGCACTGCCGGAACTGCAATGAATATGGATACCTGTAAATTAGAAGAATGTGTCGAAAGAGGCTTAAAACTAATTGATTGGCAGTCTAAGTATCCGAGAATTGAAACCGAAGACAAAATTAAATCCGTTGGTATGGCAATTGCTATGCAAGGTAGCGGAATACCATATATTGATATGGGCGCAGCTACAATTAAACTTAATGACGACGGTTTTTATAATTTGATGGTTGGTGCTACAGAAATCGGCCAAGGTTCAGATACGGTCTTAACTCAAATTGCCGCAGAGGAATTGATGACTTCAGTTGATAAAGTTGTCATCTACTCATCAGATACTGACTTAACTCCGTTTGATGTTGGGGCATATGCGTCTAGTACGACCTATGTTTCCGGAAACGCTGTGTTAAGAGCGGCTAAAGAATTGAAATCGAGAATGGTCGAAGAAGCAGCGAGAATTCTTGAAACCAAGATTGAAAATATTGATTTTGACGGAAAAAGATTCTTGAACATAAATGATAAAAAGGAAATCAGTTTAATTGATTTTTCTAATCAAATTACCTACTCTCATGAGCAAAAACAATTGCAAGTCACTTCGTCTTATGTCGGACATAAGTCACCGCCACCATTTATGGCTGGTTTTGTAGAGATTGATATCGATAAAGAAACTTACGAAGTTGAAATCATAAATTATGTTAGTGTAGTAGATTGTGGAACGACAATTAATCCAATGTTAGCTAAAGGTCAAGTAGATGGGGCGATAGTTCAAGGTCTAGGCATGGCTTTTTACGAAGATGTGCAGTACTCAAAAACTGGGAAGCTCATTTCTAGCGATATGCTAAATTACAAGATACCTACACGTTTGGATATCAAAAATTTAACGACAGTGTTTGTTGATTCATATGAAGAAAGCGGTCCATTTGGCGCTAAATCAGTTGGGGAAATCGGAATTGACACACCACCAGCAGCTTTAGCTAATGCAGTTTATAACGCTTTGGGTATTCGAATTACTAAATTACCGATAACACCGGAAAAAATATATCAAGAAATGAGGAAAAAAAATGAAAAATAATCGTTTAGAAGTAGTATCGAAAATTATCTTTTTTGGAGCAGTTTGGGGGATAGTAGAAGCAACTCTAGGTTATGTCTTGCATCTTGTGCCAGGTTATCTCGCCGGAAGCATAATGTTTCCTTTTGTGATGTTCATTCTCTATCGCGCTTATAAAAGCTTAGGTACGAGAAAAGCTATATTTTTTGTAGCTTTTGTAGCGATGATGATCAAGTCAGTAAATCTACTTTTACCATTTATGGTGCCGGCTAAAACAATTAACCCAATGGTATCGATGTTTGTGGAAAGTTTGTTGGTTTTTGCCGTTATTCCTTTATTTGAAAATAAAAAGATATTGGTAAAAATCAGTGCAATTGCTATAGCTAGTATCGGTTGGAGATTAGCTTTTGTAGGTTATCAAGGACTAAATTTTTTAGTTACCGATTATTTATCCGCTTATCTTCAAGATTTTAGTTCCGCTTTTAATTATGTTGTTTTACAAGGCTTGTTATCAACTGTATTTGCAGCTTCATTGCTTATATTGGTTAACATGACGAAAACAGTAACTAAATTTGATCGAATAAAAATCAGTCCAATTGTTTCAGTAATTACCTTTGCTTTAGCTATCGTTCTTACCATATTCATATAGGTGAAAAATGGATATTTTTAAGCTAGTAAATGAATTCAAACAAAAGAACATGCCATTAATGTTAGTAACTGCCGTAAAAAAAGAAGGTGCTGGGCCAGTAGAAGTTGGTAAAAAAATGATTGTTTTGGAAAACGGAAAATCATATGGAACTGTTGGTGGTGGTGCTATCGAACTTTATGCGCAAAACAAATCTAAAGGTTTGCTTGCAAAAAAAGAAAATTTACTCGAAAACTATGTCCTTGATGAGGGAAGTGTAAAACCTGAAGCTCTTACTTTACCTATGGCATGCGGTGGAATGGTAACGCTGTTTTATGAGTATATCGGTCCTAAAGAAACTATTTACATTTTTGGCGCCGGTCATGTTGGTCAAGCATTAGTAAATGTTATTAAAACTATGAATTATCACGTTACTGTAATTGATGAAAGAACAGAAGTGATTGAAAAGTTTCAAAACGCTGATGTTAAAGTTAATCAACCTTTTGTAGAATTTATTGAAAAGAAAATTATTAAAGACGGCGACTTCATTATCGTCTGCACACCAAGTCATAAGTATGATTATCACGTTATTAATAAGTTGCTTGAACTTGGGGTTAAACCTAAGTATTTAGGCATGCTTTGTTCCTATGATAAGATAAAAAACTATCTGGAATCAACCTATGAAAAGTTTGGTAGAGATATTGACTTAAGTTTTTTCTACTCACCAATCGGCTTAGATATAGGCGGTGTTACACCTGAAGAAATAGCGGTTTCCATTAGTTCGGAAATATTGGCGGTTTCTTACGGGAAAACTAATCATCGTCATATGAGGGAGATATTAAATGGTGAAGATTGTTACTGGAAAAATAAATAGTTTTAAAACAACAAGATTATTAAAACATTATGAATTACATGGTTTAGGCGATGGTTTTATTGCTGTAAAACATATGGATAATAACCTAGTGAAAGCTTATGACTTAGTAAGATTGTCCGATAAGCTAACCATACCCTACATCATCAGAGATATCTATGATACCAATGAAGAAGAAATCGTTTATCAGCTAGGACCTTATCGCTTTTATAAATCTACCCAGGATTTTGTAGAAAAAGCCATTGATGATTTTATAGAAAAAAAGATAAGTCCAGTATATTTAGATGAAATTAGTTTGTTAGAACTAAACAATCAAGGCTATCATAAAGTATTGACAAAGCTATTGGATATGAAAATTGACTTGGTTTTGGTTATTCGTGAAGATTTGTTAAAGAAAGTTATTGATAAATATCAGATTAAAGAATATGAGATAATTTAATAGAGGTGAAAAATATTGTTCGATAAAAGGATTATTAACGGTAGGGTTTATCTAGATGGAAACTATAAAAACACAAATCTTTATATTGATAATGATTTCATTAAAGAAATTAATGAAAAACTTTTACCTGCAAAAGAAACCATCGATGTTAATAATTCTCTAGTTATTCCAGGTTTAACAGACCCTCACGTGCATTTTAATCTCGACCTTGGCCAAATTAAATCTCGAGACAATTTCTATCATGGAACTTTACAAGCCGCCTATGGCGGAATAACCACCATTATTGATTTTCTAGACCCGGTAGATAATGTTGAGGATTTAGAAAAAGCCTATTTGAAACGTTTGGAAGAAGCGAAGTCATCTGTTGTTGACTACTTTTTCCACGCTACGATAAAAAATCCTAAATGCAATTTAGAAGATTTTGTCATCAAGATGAAAAGTCTAGGAATAAACTCGTTAAAATTATTTACTACTTATTCCGAATCTGATCGAAGAACTTTTGATAATGAAATTATCGAATTGCTTAAGTTATCAGAAAAATATAAATTTTTGTTGTTAGCCCATATTGAGCATGACGCTTTTATAGATTTAAATCCTAACTTAAAATATAATTGCTTGCTCAAGTCAAGACCAACTCAAGCCGAAACTATCGAAGCCTTGAAATTAGCTGGTTTTGTTGAAAAACACGGTGGGTTTCTCTATATGGTTCACTTAAGCAGCGGTAATACTTTGGAGAAACTTAAACAAGAATTCCCCTTGATTCTCAACAAGAAGTTTTTTGTTGAGAGTTGTCCGCATTACTTTGTTTTTACAAATGATTTTTTAGAGCGCTGTGATGGTTACTTATACACTCTAGCACCGCCGCTAAGAACAAGAAAAGAAAGAACTTTACTCAAAGATAATTTTGACGATATTTACAGTATCGGTACCGATCATTGTGCATTTTTAAAAAATGATAAAAATATGAAATATTTAAAGGATATTCCCTTAGGTATTGGTGGTATCGAATTTTCTTTTGATACAATGTATGAGCTGTTTAAAGATAAAGCTATTGATAAAATGAGTAAGAATATTGCGTCTTTATATCCTAATTTGAACAATCAAGGAGAAATTAAAGTTGGTAAATTAGCAAACTTATTAATCTATGAATTATATGATAATTTCATTGATGAATTTCATGGAGCTACCGATTATAATCTTTATGAAAATTTTAAAAGATCTGGTCGAGTTTTGCATACTATGTTAAGAGGCGAATTCATCATTAAAGATCAAGATTTTTTCAAAGCTCTTGGAAAGAAGATTTGAGGTGGAAAAGATGTATGCTTTAATTAATGCAAGAATTTATGATTATCATAACTACTATGATAAAGCTTTTATGATTTTTGATGAAAAAATTCGCAAAGTTGGTTTAATGGTAAATTACGTTAATGATAATTATCTTGAGATAGATTTAGAAAATAAACTGATCATCCCAGGATTTGTGACCGGTCATACACACTTGTATTCAACTTTTGCAAGAGGAATGAGCAACGAGTTTAATCCAAAGAATTTTTTAGAAATTTTAAAACAGCTATGGTGGAAATTAGACCATTTTCTTGATCGAGATATGATATTCTATTCGGCGCTAATGGGCGGGTTAAATCAGTTAAAAATGGGAACGACAACCTTAATTGATCATCACGCTAGCACTTTAGTTGATAATAGTTTAGAAACGATAAGAAAAGCGATAAATGATCGTTTAGGTTTACGAGGAATTTTTGCTTTTGAAACAAGTGATCGTTTTGATGTTAAAGCAAGCATCAAAGAAAATCTTGAATTTATCAAAAGCAATAACAGCCAATATTCACGAGGTTTATTTGGGATGCATGCTTCATTATCATTAAGCGATGAATCTTTAAAACTAATCAGTGAAAACCTTGGCGAAGAGGGCATACATATTCATGTCGCAGAGAGTTTGATGGATGAAGAAGAATGTGTAAAAAATTATGGCTTAAGAGTTGTTGAACGGTTGGAAAAATATAACTTACTAAATGACAAATCGTTGCTTGTTCACTGTACGCATATAAATGAAACGGAAATGGATATCATAAAAAAGCATAATGCAACAATCGCAGTTAACGTTACATCAAACTTAAATAACGCTGTGGGAATCCCTAAAATTAAGGCTTTTCTTGATAAAGGCATCAGAGTAATCAGCGGGAATGATGGTTTAATTCAAAGTCAACCGATGGAGTATTTAAACATTTATTATTTAAGTCATCTTCAAACAAATTCTCCAATTGGTTTTAGTTTAGATGATTTAAGGAAAATTATTATTAATACATATGAATACACTAATATGATGATGGGAACTACATTAGGTAAATTTGAAATCGGCGCTGAAGCAGATTTAATTGTTTCTGATTACAAACCGTTCAGTCCAATCAATAATGACAATATCTTTGCACATTTATTCTTTGGAGCGTATCCAGGGTTTAGACCGGAAATTGTTTTCGCTAGCGGGAAGATGGTAATCAAAGATTTTAAGTTTATCGAGCAATTTGATAAGGATTATCAAGAAGCTTTAAATCAAGCAACCAAGCTTTGGGAAATTATTAAGAAAGAAGGTAATAAACTTGAATTTAACTGTTAATTTTGATGGATTAAAACTAAAAAATCCTTTAATGCCAGCTGCTGGTCCATTAAACGGAGATTTAGAGAAACTAAACTTTTTAGTAGATCAAGGCTGTGGTGGTATTGTAACTAAAACTATCTCGAAAGAATTGCCACATATTCCTAAGCCTTGCATTTACGGTGATAAAACTTTCATAATGAATTCAGAATTATGGAGTGAATATAGCTATGAAAAATGGATTAATGAAATTTTGCCTGAATATATGAAAACCAAAGATCGTCCATTAATCGTTAGTTTAGGTTATTCTCAAGAAGATATGGAATTTTTAGTTCCAAAAATGGAAAAGTTCGCAGATGCTTATGAGATTTCTACTCATTATGTAGGTACGAATTTAGATGTGATAAAAAATACTGTTAAAGCGATTAGAAGAAATACTAAAAAACCGATTTACATGAAAATCAGTCCTCATATTCCTAATCCAGAAGGCTTTGCAAAAGCGATTAAAGAGGCTGGAGCTAATGGAGTGGTCGCAATTAATTCTTTAGGTCCAACAATGAAGATTGATTTAAAGACTAAAGCTATCATCTATGGTAATGACAGCGGTTTTGTCTGGACCAGCGGTCCGGCTATTAAACCGATCGCTTTAGCCACCGTTTATAAAATTAAACAAGCTGAACCATCACTAACTGTAATTGGGGTTGGCGGGATTAAAAACGCTGAGGATGTTTTGGAATTCTTGTTGGCGGGAGCTAGTGCCGTGCAAATGTTATCAGCTGCCCTTTTGGTTGGTAAAGACCTGTATTCGAAAATCATTAATGATTTACCTAAAACTCTGGAAAAATATGGGTTTTCAAGTGTTGAAGATGTAATTACTCATGGGCTGAAAAAAGAAGTAGTATATAAACAAAGTTTACCAGTATTGGATAGAGATAAATGTATTGATTGCATGTTATGTCAGAAAATTTGTCCGTATTTCGCTATTGATTATCCTGGAGTAATTACATTTAACGAAGAAAAATGTTTTGAATGTGGACTTTGTATTGCCAAGTGTCCTACAGGAGCAATTAGCTTTAAAGAAAGGTAATTTTATGAGAGATATATCGACATCAATAAACAAAGTTGATAATGATGAAAAAACTTCAGGAAAAGCGATTTATGTAGCTGATATCAAACTTGATAATATGCTATACGCTTTTACTGTGCGTTCAAAAATCGCTAAAGGGAAAATTATCAAGATTGATTATCCTGAATTACCCTTAGGATACTATATTGTTGATTACAAAGATATTCCTGGAAAGAATATTGTCAAAGTTATATTTGATGATATGCCGATTTTTACCGAGGGAGATATTACTTACCTTTATGAACCAATTGCTTTATTGATAGGACCGGATAAAGCAGTTTTAAGTAAGCTCTTTGCTGAGGTGAAAATTGAGTACAAAGAAGAAGAACCGGTATTTGCCTGGAAAGATAGTGTTATCCATTATCATTTTGATAAGGGATTAGGAAAAAGTGCGCTTGAAGAAGGGAAGATTATTGAATATGTTTATCAGACTGGTTATCAAGAACAAGCTTATATCGAACCTCAAGGGTTTATCGGTTATTTAGAAACGGATAAAACCACTTTAATCGGTTCAATTCAATGCCCTTACTATGTTAAGAATGCAGTTATTCAAGCTTTAGGTGCTAAAGATGATGAGGTTAGAGTTATTCAAGCGGCTGTTGGTGGAGCTTTTGGCGGGAAGGAAGAATTTCCTTCTTTGATGGCATGCCAGTTAGCAGTTGCTTTAAAGAAGATTAAACAACCAATCCAATTAGTCTATGAACGTGAAGAAGATATGCTAGTTACAACTAAAAGACATCCGTCAAGAATAAACTTTAAAGCTTCAATCAAAGATAATAAGATCAACGGTTTAAGTGTTCACGTAGGAATTGATGGTGGAGCGACTATTGGTTTAAGTGGAGTAGTTTTATCAAGAGCGCTCATCGCATGCACTGGAGCTTACGCGATTGATAACTTAGATGTAAGCGGTGATGTATATAAAACAAATACCGTGCCTAATGGAGCTTTCAGAGGTTTTGGTGCGCCGCAAATGTTTTTTGCGATAGAGATGTTTGTGGAACATATAGCGATGGAATTAGGATTGGATCCGCTTGAATTTAGTAAAAGTATATTAGCTAAACAAGGCGATTACACATCGACAATGGGCGTGTTTAGAGATCCGGTTTTGATGCCTGAAATGATAGAAAAAGCCTTAGAGGTTTCTGATTATAACAATAAAAAAACCATGTTTAAAAAGCAACAGAATTTAAAAGGTGTTGGGATGAGTCTGTTCTTTCACGGTTGTGGATTTACTGGTTCCGGTGAAAAAAATATTATCAAAGCTAAGGTGAGATTAAAAAAACAATTTGATAAAGTTGAAATCTTAATCGCAGCCGTAGATATGGGACAGGGAGTTAAAACAACTTTCAGAAAATTAGTTGCTCATATTCTTGAAATCGATATTGATAAGGTTATTTTTAATAATCCCGATACTGATTTCGTTCCTGATTCAGGACCGACAGTTGCTTCTAGAACGATGATGATAGTCGGTGGCTTGGTAGCTCGAGCTACTAAAGAAGTAAAAGATAGGTGGAATGAAGGAAGTTTTGTCGTTGAAAAACAATATGAACAACCTGATTATATTAAGTATGATGAAAGTAATTTCAAAGGTGATGCTTATCCAGCATACTCTTGGGGTGTTAATGTAGTTGAAGTCGAAGTTGATCGTTTTACTTATCAAGTTAAAGTCAATAAAACCTGGGCTTTTTATGATATTGGCAAAGCAATCGATGAAAGAATTGTCATTGGACAGGCTGATGGGGGCTTAGCTCAAGGGTTAGCTTATGGTTATTTAGAAGTAATGAATCATGACAAAGGTAAGATTATGCAAAAGAACATGACGGATTACATTATTCCTACAGCTATGGATATGTGCTCTATGGAAACGTATCTTTATGAAAACCCTTATGCATATGGTCCTTACGGTGCAAAAGGCGTTGGTGAACTATCTTTAATTGGTGGTGCGCCTGCAGTTGCTAAAGCAATAGAGAATGCTATTGGTAAGAAGGTCTTTAAAATCCCAGTTACACCTGAATATATTATGGAGTTGATGAAAAATGGCAAAGATTAAGTTTACCCTAAATAATGAAGTTGTCGAAATCGATAAAGACTTAAATATGAGATTATTGGATGTCTTGAGAAACGATTTTAATCTAACTGGACCAAAAGAGGGTTGCGGTGAGGGAGAATGCGGTGCTTGTGCAGTGCTTTTGAATCATGAAATTGTTAACTCTTGCTGCACGCCACTAGCAAATGTTATGGATAAAGAAATTATTACAATTGAGGGTTTTTCCATTACTGAAAGATATCGAATTATCAAAGAAGCTTTTGCTAAAACGGGGGGAGTTCAATGTGGTTTTTGTACGCCAGGAATGATAATTGCGACTGAGAGTTTGTTGAACAAGAATCCTCATCCAAATGATTTTGAAATCAAGATAGGTTTATCAGGAAATCTCTGTCGTTGCACTGGATATAATTTAATTATCGAAGCGGTTAAAGAAGCTGCTAAAGCAGGTGAAGGCTTATGGTAAAAGCATTTGTCGCAAAGAGTCTTGACGACTGTTTGAATATCCTTAATCAAGAAAATGTTAAAATCGTAGCTGGCGGAACTGACATGTTGATTCAAAATCGCACTCATTCTGGTATTGCTATCGGTTTTAAGACCGATGTTTTATATGTGAGTTTAGTTGATGAATTAAAACATATTACTGAAGATAAATCAAATATTTATATTGGAGCTACTTGTAGCTTAGAACAGATTTTGGAAAATAACCTAGTACCTAAAATTCTTCGAGACAGCATTTTAGAAATGGCTTCTCCAGCAATTAGACATACTGCTACATTAGCTGGTAATATCGGTAATGCATCACCAGCTGGAGATTCATTAGTTTGTTTATATTTGCTAGATGCTAAACTCGAAATTAAGTCAATTAATAGTACTAGATATCAGTTGCTCAAAGATTTTATTTTAGGCGTAAGGAAAATTGATTTAGCAAAAAATGAGATGATTACAAAAATAATTATCCCTAAAATAAATTTTGATTTAGTCTATTTTAGAAAAGTTGGACCGCGGCTTAGTGATGCAATATCAAAATTATCTTTTGCTGGGGCTTTACGAATGGAAAATAATTTAGTTAAAGATATTAGATTTGCTTTTGGTGCAGTCAATATTTTCGTGGTAAGAAGAAGAGAAATTGAAGAAAAGCTCATTGGGATTGATAAAAAGACAATTAAAGATATGAGTGACGAAATAATTGGTTATTACAGCGAATTTATTAAGCCGATAGATGATCAAAGATCGAATAAACTTTATCGTAAAGAAGTCTGCTCTAATTTAATCAAAGAATTTTTGGAAAAAATATAATAAGCTGGGAGGTTTTACTGATTGGATAAACAAAGACTATTAGCTGTTGCTAGAGGGGAAATTTTAGCTGATTTAGTTTTAAAAAACGCTAAAATTATTAACGTATTTACCAAGAGTGTCGACTTTGGCAATCTAGCTATCGCCGATGGATTCATTGTAGGTATTGGTGATTATCAGGGGAAAGAGGAGATTGATTATCAAGGGTATTATTTATCCCCTGGTTTTATTGATGGCCATGTCCATATCGAATCTTCAATGCTTACTCCCAACAATTATGCTTTAGCAGTAATGCCTAAAGGCACAACCTCTGTTGTTGCTGATTCACATGAAATCGCAAATGTTTGTGGTAACAAAGGTATTGATTTTATGATTAAAGCTTCTAAAGCTTCGCCTTTAGATGTTTTCATGATGATTCCATCCTGTGTTCCCTCAACTCCTTATGAAACCGCTGGAGCGAAGTTGTTAGCAAAAAATATTAAAAAATACATTAAGCAAAACTCTGTTTTAGGTTTGGGCGAAATGATGGATTATCGTGGAGCTATTAACGGTGATGCGGAAGTTCTTGAAAAAATCAAGGTGTTTTCCGGTTTAACTATCGATGGTCATGCGCCTTTAGTGAAAGGTAAAGATTTGAATGCTTATGTTTTAGCTGGTGTTCAAACTGATCATGAATGTACGGAGCCGGACGAATTAATTGATAAGGTTAAAAGAGGTATGTATGTTCACCTGCGTGAAGGTTCACAAACTAAGAATCTCTTGGATTTACTACCGGGATTAAAACCTGAGTATTATGACAGAGTTTTATTTTGTTCCGATGACTTACATCCTAGCGATATCAAGGCTTTCGGACATATGGATAACAATATTCGCATTGCTATAAATGCCGGTATACCGCCAATTAGTGCGATATCAATGGCGACAATCAATATAGCTAACTGTTACAATATAAGAAATTTAGGGGCTTTAGCACCAGGTTATAAGGCTGATATTGTTGCGTTTAAAGATCTTGATAATATCTCAGTTGAAGATGTATTTAAAAACGGAAAATTAGTTGTGAAAGCTACAAGAGCTTTATTCCAAGCATCACATGTCGACGCTCATGAAGTGATGGATACAGTTAATATCGATTTAAAGAAAATCAATTTAGAATTTATTTTGAAGCAAGATATAGTCAATGTTATTGGTTTAGTGAAAAATAACGTAACCACAAAAAAGTTTGTAAAACGAGTCGTTTTGGATCAGAGTGAATTTAAAAGCTCAAACAATCCTAATTTACTAAAACTAGTAGTGATTGAAAGACATCATAATACTGGAAATATTGGCAAAGGTATTGTTGAAGGGTACGGATTAAAAAACGCAGCTATTGCAATGACAATTGCTCATGACTCCCATAATTTAATCTGCCTTGGCGATAATGACTTAGACATGAAAGAAGCAATTAATAAGATTAAAGAAATTGGTGGCGGAATTGTTTTGGTTTCAAAAGCAAAAATTATCGATTTTTTGCCTTTAGAAGTTGCTGGTCTCATGTCACTTAAAACAAGTGATTTCGTTGAAGAAAAACTAAAAAAACTGGAATTTGAGGTTAGAAGCCTTGGCGTCAGTGAAGATATTGAAGACCCATTCTTGCAATTAGCTTTTCTTTCTTTAGCAGTTATTCCAGAACTTAAGCTGACTGATTTAGGTCTTTTCGATGTCACGGAGTTTAAGTTAATTAAACTAGAAGCTGGTGAAACAAATGAGTTATAAAAAACAGTATCGCTGCACCATTTGCGAGAAGACGTTTCCAAGCACTACTGAGTTATATACTTGTCCTGAATGCGGGGAAAAAGGTATCTTGGATATTGAGTATGATTATACAAAAATCAGCGAAGTTTTTACAAAAGATTATTTAAACAGTAATTTAGATTATTCGATTTGGCGATATATGCCGTTATTGCCGGTAGAAGTTGAATTTACCAAAGATACTTTAAAAGTTGGGTGGACTCCTCTTTATCAATCAAAGAATTTAAGAGAGAAGTACGATGTTAAACAATTGTTAATAAAAGACGAAGGGATGAATCCAACTCAGTCTTTAAAAGATCGGGCTAGTCTAATCGCCTGCGTTAAGGCAATAGAGACAAACAATAAAACAATTTCTTGTTCCTCTACTGGTAATGCGGCTTCGTCATTAGCCGGTAATGCAGCTAAACTTGGACTGAAAACAGTGATTTTTGTTCCTGAGAGAGCTCCGATTGGCAAATTGACGCAATTGTCGATTTTTGGATCAACTTTAATTAAGATTAAAGGAGATTATAAAGCAGCCTATAATTTATCAAAAGCAGCAATAGACTATTATGGTTTTTATAATCGCAATGCCGCCATAAACCCTAATCTGATCGAAGGTAAGAAAACTGTAGCGTTAGAGATTGCGGAACAGACTGATTTTAAAGTAACGGATTGGGTAGTAGTTTCCGTGGGAGACGGTTGTACGATTGGTGGAGTTTATAAAGGTTTTTATGATTTATTACAATTAAAGATGATTGAAAAAATTCCGAAAATCTTAGGAGTTCAGAGTGAAGGTTGTTCACCTTTTTATGATGCATTTCATGAATTACATGAACTTTACGAAACGGAAGAGAACACCATCGCCGATAGCATTGCCGTTGGCATACCAAGGAATCCTGTAAAGGGTTTAGATGCTGTAAAAAAAACTAATGGAACTTTCGTAAAAGTAAGCGATGAATTAATTCTACAATCTTTGCTAGAATTAGGAATGAGTGAAGGCGTTTTTGCTGAACCAGCTGCAGCAGCTAGTTTTGCCGGATTTGTTAAAGCAAGAGCTAATGATATAATTAAAAAAACTGAAACCGTAACGATAATCATAACCGGAAACGGTTTAAAAGATCCTAAAAATGCTGCTAAAGTAATAGAAGAACCAATTCTTCTAAGTAGTAATCTAAATGAATTAAAAGAATATTTAAACAAGAAAAGAGGACTTAACTAATGAACAAAATACCGTTTGGACCAACTTATGATGAGATGGCTTTCCCTTCACATATTGATCCTGAAATCAGAAAAAAAGCTTTGGCTGGAAAAAGTGATGAATTAGATCCGATTAATCTATTTAACATCAACTGGAAAGATGAAAAAAACCAAGTACATAAGATTATCTTGCCGAAAGAAATGACTGGAGTAGAATGTAATATCGTTGTGTTGCTTGGCAAGTATTTCCCTTCCGGATCACATAAAGTCGGACCAGCTTACTCAACATTAATTGAAGGCTGCGTTGATCAAACCATAATTCCTGGCGAGCACACTATCTTGGGACCATCTACAGGTAATTTTGGTATCGGGGTTTCTTATATTTGTAATTTGATGAAATATGATTCTATCGTAATCATGCCTGACAATATGAGCAAAGAAAGATACCAAAGAATTAAAAAATATGGAGCGAAGCTAGATTTAACCCCGGGAACCGAGTCTGATGTAATCTTAACTTTAGAGCGAACTTTTGAATTAAAGAAAAATCCAAAGAATCGTTCTTTGGCACAATTTGAATTATTACCTAATTACCGCTTTCATCGTCATGTTACTGGGAACGCTTGTATAGAAGCGGTTAAAGGTATAGGAAATGGCAGAATAGCGTGTTTTGCGTCAGCTCCTGGCTCAGCTGGAACTTTAGCTGCAGGCGATCACATAAAGAAGATTTTTCCTGAAGTAAAGATTGCTGCTTTAGAACCATATGAATGTTCAACTTTAATGAATAGCGGTAGGGGCCAACACCGAATTGAAGGTATCGGTGATAAGATGTGCACCTTGATTCATAATATTTTAAATACGGATTTTATTGCACTCATTAAGGACGAAGAATCTGTACAAGGTCTAAAAATAATTCACGATGGCATCAATATCCTTGTTGAAAATGGTGTTCAAAAAGATGTCGCAAACAATATGAGAGAGTTGTTTGGCGTTTCTGGAATCTGTAATATTATTGGCGCAATCAAAATGGCTAAGTACCTAAAACTTGGTCCTGAAGATAATGTAGTTACGATTGCGACAGATGGTTTCGATCGTTATGAAACAGTTTTGGAAGACTTAAAGAAAAGATACTTAGAAACAGAAGATTTTGTTTTAAGAAGATGGTTTAGAGATGTGTTTCATAAAACCAGCATTGATGATATTGCTGATTATCGTCCTATGAGTCAAAAGGAAAAGTTATTCATACAAAAAGAGAAAGATTGGTTGAAATTCGGTTATCAACAAGCATATCTTGATGAAATGAAAAACATGGATTTCTGGGACAGTGAGTATGAAAAGATTTTCCACTACGATGAATTAATAAAGAAGTTACGTTAGGAGCGAAATATGGATTATAAAAAAATATATGAACTAAGTAAAAAGTATGAAAAAGATATGACAAAATTTTTAAGAGATATGATTCGTATACCTAGTGAAAGTTGCGAAGAAGAATTAGTCATTCAAAGAATTAAGGAAGAAATGATTAAAGTTGGTTTTGATGAAGTCAGAATAGATAAAATGGGTAACATCATCGGACGTATTGGTAATGGGAAACACTTAATCGCAATGGATGCACATATCGATACAGTTGGTATTGGCGAGATTAATAATTGGAAGTTTGACCCATATGAAGGTTACGAAGACGAAACGACCATCGGCGGCAGAGGCGCATCTGACCAAGAAGGCGGAATGGCTTCAATGGTCTATGCTGGAAAAATCATTAAAGAATTAGGTTTAGCTAAAGATTATACCTTATTGATTACTGGAACAGTTCAAGAAGAAGATTGTGATGGCCTTTGTTGGCAATATTTAATTGAAGAAGAAAAGATTAGACCAGAGTTTGTCGTGATTACAGAACCTACTAGTTTAAATATCTATCGCGGACATCGTGGTAGAATGGAAATTAAAGTATCTACTAGTGGCGTATCATGTCATGGAAGTGCCCCTGAAAGAGGTGACAATGCTATCTTTAAGATGGCACCAATTTTAATAGAACTAGAAAAACTAAATGAAAGATTACTGGACAATGATTTTCTAGGAAAAGGGACATTGACTGTTAGTGAGATATTTTATTCTTCGCCTTCAAGGTGTGCTGTTGCGGACGGTTGCAGTGTATCGATTGATCGACGATTAACAGATGGAGAAACATTCGAAAGTGCAATTAATGAAATTAAGAATTTAGAGTCTGTAAAGAAAGCTAATGCTAAAGTAGAGATGTATGAATATGCTAGACCAGCATATACTGGCTTAGTATATCCAACAAAATCTTACTTTCCAACTTGGGTTTTATCTGAAGATCATATCGTTTGTACAAGTGCTGTAAAGGCTTATGAAAAATTGTTTAATAAAGCGCCAAAAGTCGACAAATGGACGTTTTCCACAAATGCAGTATCGATTATGGGTAGACATAATATTCCATGTATTGGCTTTGGGCCAGGTAAAGAAGAACAAGCACATGCACCTAATGAAATTACTTATAAAGAACACTTGGTAGTAGCTTGTGCAATGTATGCGGCTATTCCAAACACATATACGGAAAGTTTAAAAGAATAGGAGAATAATATGAAACCATTATTTAAAGGAAAACATTTTATAACGCTAGAGGAATGGACAAAACCAGAAATAGATAAATTGCTAGAAGTATCTAAAGATTTAAAGAAAAAGTTTTATAATAATGAAGATACTACTTATCTAAAAAACAAAAACGCTTTTTTAATGTTCTTTGAGCAATCAACAAGGACAAGAAATTCAATGGAAGCCGGTTTAGCGCAAATGGGAGGGCATGCGATTTTTCTTGATACTTCAAAAATGCAACTTTCCCATGGCGAAAGCGCTAAAGATACAGCGGTTATATTATCAAGTTACGGTCACGGTATTGCGTGTAGAAACTGTTTTTGGGGTGTTGGTAACCGCTTTTTACGTGAAATGGCAGCGAATTCTACTGTTCCAATTATGAATTTACAATGCGATTTATTTCACCCTATGCAAGGATTAGCGGATTTAATGACCATTCAAGAGGTTTTTAAAGAAACGAAGCGACTAAAAGTCTCAATTATTTGGGCTTACGCTACTACGCATAAGAAACCAATATCCGTTCCTTTAACGCAAGTGCTATTGTTCCCAAGATATGGAATGGATGTTACTATTGCCTATCCAGAAGGTTATGATTTACCAGAATGGGTATTTGAAAAAGCAAGGAAAAACGCTCTGGAAAATGGTGGAAGTTTTAAAATAACTCATAATATGGAAGAAGCATTTAAAGATGCTGATGTAGTTATCCCTAAGAACTGGGGTTCATGGGTAACAAATCAATCAGACGCAGTCGTTGATGATTTGCTAGAGAGTTACAAATCTTGGAAATGTACCGAAGAGATGATTGCATTGGCTAGTCCTAATGTCAAATATATGCATGCCTTACCTGCTGACAGAGGTAATGAGGTTGAAGACTCTGTAATTGATGGAATTCATTCAATTGTGTATCAAGAAGCTGAAAATCGCTTGCATACTGCTAAAGCGGTAATGGCTATGACTATGGGAGACAAGTAAGAAACAAGCATATGAGAATATTTATCGCTTTATTATTTAACCGCCAGGTAAAAGATAATCTTTATTCATATATTGAGAATTTAGCGGAAAAATATCAAGGCAATTATACTACATACAACAACTTGCATTTAACGCTTTTTTATATCGGTGAACTTGATCGAGAAACAATTGAAAAAGTTATTGATTCAATCAAAACGATCAATTATTATCAGTTTACTTATGTAGCGAAGAAACTTGGTAGTTTTAAAAATGCCAACAAGCATAAACTAGTTCATTTTGAAGTAGACAATAATTATGAATTAAACAACCTTCATAAGTTGACAATTAATGCTTTAATAAAAGCAGGAATTAAGATTGATAATGCTAATTTCACGCCGCATATTACCATCGGTCGAAAAGTAGAGATATCTGATCAAGAATTGTCTATGATTAAAGTTGAGGAAATGCATATAACAGCTAATAGAATTAGCGTGATGGTTTCAAAAAGAGTTAATGGCGAGTTAATCTATGAAGAAATCGATTATAATTTCTTAAAAAAATAGAGTGCTGAAATCAGCACTCTTTTTTAGTATAATTCTTTGTTTTTCTCTTTGTATTCTTTAAAAAGCGTTAAGCAGGTTTCTCTTTCTGTTTGTTTTAATTCAAGCAGGTTTAGATCCTTACGATTATTCTCAATGAATCTATAGATAAAATCATCACGGAAGCCAATTTTTTCTGCGTCGCTTTCGATACAACCGTAATAGACATTTTTAATATTAGCCCAGATTATAGCGCCCAAACACATGGGGCATGGATAGGCGGTCGTATATAAAGTGCAGTTGCTCAAATCGTGTGTTCCAAGAGTTTTAGTTGCTTTTCTGATAGCGTTAATTTCAGCGTGAGCAGTAGGATCATGGTCTCTTAATACGGTATTAGAAGCTATGGAAATGATTTCTCCTAAACCATTGATGATTAGTGCGCCAAAAGGACCGCCATAATCTAAATTCATGGTTTTTCTGGCTTCATCAATTGCTAATTGCATTAAATGTTTTTGATTATCTATCATAACTGTCTCCAATCAGTAATTTTGGGGTAATATTATTATATGTAAAAAGCGAAGATTTGTAAACAAGACTAAAGGAAATATGTGTTAAGAATTAAAAAAAATATTATTCTATGTTATAATTTATTTGTAAGTACAGAAAGGCAGAGTGAGTATATGAAATTTGTTACTTGGAATGTAAATGGTTTAAGAGCGGCGAGGAAAAAAGGCTTTGATGAATTTTTTGTAAATACTGACGCAGATATCTTTGCGATTCAAGAGACCAAGATGCAAGAAGAACAAAAAGAACACGATTTTCCTGGTTACCATGAATATTGGAATTGTGCTAAAAAAAAGGGTTATTCAGGGACTTTAATTTATACAAAAAAACAACCGTTAAACGTAGTTTTTGGCATTGATGGTAATGGTTATAATGACGAAGGCAGAATCATTGCATTGGAGTATGAAAAGTTTTATTTCGTTAATGTTTATGTTCCTAATGCTCAGCCGGAATTGGCGAGATTAGAATACCGTATGGAGTTTGAAGATAACTTTCGTGATTATCTTAACCGTTTAAAACAGAAGAAATCAGTGATTTTATGTGGAGATTTAAATGTAGCTCATAAAGAAATTGACTTAAAAAACCCTAAAGCTAATGAAAAAAATCCTGGTTTCAGTATTGAAGAACGAACTAAGTTTCAAGAATTATTAGATACAGGATTTATTGATACTTATCGATATTTATATCCAGATACTGTTAAGTATACTTGGTGGTCATATCGTTTTAACGCTCGAGCAAATAATTCAGGATGGAGAATTGATTACTTTGTGGTATCTGAAGACTTGAAGTCGAAAATTAAAGACGTGAGATTGTTAAACGATATTTTTGGAAGCGATCATTGTCCTGTTGAAATAGATTTGACAGACTTATAAGCGATATGAATCGTTTGCACCTAAAGCTGATAGCGGCTTTAACAATGGTAATTGACCACGTTGCTTTTGTATTTTTTACTAGAACATCAGATCTATATTCTATCTTTAGAATTGTTGGTAGAATCTCTTTTGTCTTGTTTGCCTATATGTTAGCTGAGGGGTTTCATAAAACTAAAGACGTTAAGAAGTATTTATTGAGGATGGGATTGTTCGCAATTATTATCGAAGCGTTTTTAATCGGTTATTATTTAGTTAGTAATGATAATATGATTCTTCAGTTTAACATTTTCTTAACACTATTTTCTGGGTTATTAGGACTATATCTTTTTTATCAACCTAATCAGTATTTGAAAATTCTAGTTATTCCCATTATCATCGGCGCCGAGCTTTTAAGTTTCTCATATGGGGCCTATGGAGTTTTAATGATTATTTTATTTGGAATTTCTTTTAATAAAGTAACTAATATGTTACACCTAATATTTCTTAATCTAGTGTTCATAAACGTTCCGTTACTCTCAACTTTGGGACTTAGTGAATATGGTAAATTTCCTGCGATACAATGGTATAGTATGATGGCGATTGGTTTTATTTTCCTCTATAATTTTAAACCTGGAAAATACCGCTTGAAATGGTTTTTTTACATCTTTTATCCTGGACATATCTTATTGCTTTATTTAATTAAGATTTTAATATAAGGAGTTGATACTTATGAAGAAAGTATTCACTGCAGAGGAAATTAAGAAGCTTGAGCAAATGACATGCGAACAAAAACAACAAGATGAAATAGAAATAATGTATCAAGCCGGCTATGTGCTTGCGAAAGATTTTTTGTCTCGAGTCATGCCGAATATCAATGAAGAAATCGCTGTTATATCTAATGTGGGTAATAACGGCGGCGATGCTTTGGTAATGTTTTTAGAACTAGAAAAACTTGGTTATAATGTGAAAGCTTATTTATTTGGCAATTTAGATAATGCTTCTATAGCCTATATTCATTACTTGGGCTTGGTAAAGAAATATCTAGAAATTAGAGATTTGGTGGAGTTTAAAAAACAGATGAGCAATGCCAAATACATCATTGATGGAATATTTGGTATAGGCCTCGACAGAGACGTTTCAGGCGATTTAAAATTCATAATTAAAACCATTAACGATCTTGAAAAAGTTGTTTACGCAATCGATTTGCCGTCAGGGATTCATCCTGATAGCGGTCTGGCAATGGGTATCGCAATGAAGGCGTGTTATACGGGGGTTATCGGTAATTATAAACTCGGGAATTTTCTAAATGACGCACTCGATTATCACGGAGATATCAATCTTTTGGATATCGGTTTATTGGAAGGATATAGCGATGTTTACTATCTTGATTTAAAAGAAGCCAATATTGCTAGAGAAAGAATTCATAATTCCAATAAGTATACCTATGGTCATAATGCCTATATTGGTTCATCAGTTCTGCCAGGAGCGATTAACATGTCTGCTTTAGCTGCACTAAAGACTGGTACCGGTTTAGTTGAAGTTTTTTATGATGGGGATATCATAAGATTTAACCAAGATATCATCTACCATAAATTTGACGAGTCCTTAGATATGTCAAAATTCGATGCAATTGTCTTTGGTCCGGGAATAAGTCAAATTTACCAACCTTATCAAGAGATGATTGATAGATATGCCGATAAGAAGAAAATGTTGATTGATGCTGGAGGCTTGAAGTATTTAAGCAAAGATAAAAAGTACGAAAATGTGATTATAACTCCGCATATAGGCGAATTAAGTGCGTTCACAAAAATGAGTAAAGAAGAGATTAGTCAAAACCCAATTAGTTGCTTAAGGAAACTTGCGAAAAATGGGTTAACCGTAGTTTTGAAAGGTCCGACAACCATTGTTCAGGGACAAAGATACACTTACTTGTTGCAAGCAAAAAACACTGGTCTAGCAACAGCTGGAACCGGAGATGTATTAGCTGGAATTATTTCTTCATACATGGTTGATGATTCTTTGGTAAATGCTTGTGTTCGAGGTGTAGCAGTTCACTCGATTGCGGCTGAATATGCAAAACAAAAATTCGGTGAAGTAAGTATGACCGCCAGCGATTTGATTGATAACTTGTATAAAGTATGGGTTAGAAAAAGATGAACTATGTCTATGGTCCAATACCCTCAAGAAGACTAGGGAAAAGTTTAGGAATATCCCCAATTCAAAAGAAAACCTGTAATCTAGCATGTGTGTATTGCATGCTCGGAAAAACTGATAAAATGACAAATGAATCGGTTGAACAATATCCTTTGGAAGATATCTTAGATGAAGTTAAACTTGTTCTTGACAACAGATTAGAAATTGACATTATTTCAATTGTTGGTGAAGGAGAGCCGACGCTTTATGCTAGGTTAGATGAGTTGGTTTCTAGCATTAAAACCTTAACCAATATTCCAGTAGCCGTCATCACTAACGCAACGAGATTAACTGAAGCGTCAGTCTATCAAGCACTACTCAAAGCAGACTTTGTTTTGCCTTCAGTTGACGCTTATGATGAAACATCTTTCAAAAAAATCAATCGACCAGAAAAATCTTTAAACTATCAGAAAATAATTGATAGTTTGATTAAGTTTTCTCACGAATATCAAGGTGAATTATGGGTTGAGACTATGATTTGTAAGGGGTATAACGACACCGATGAAGCAGTTGATAAACTAAAGTCAATTCTTAGAAAAATCAAATATCAAAGATTATATATTAACTCACCTATTAGACCGCCTGCATTAGAAACTGTTAAGGCTTTAGATCATCAGCGACTTGATACTATCGCTAAGAAATTAGGTGGTATCAATATTGACGTCTTAGCTGATCCTAAGTTTTATTCTGATATTAAAAATGATCTACAAGCGATTTTATCCATAATCAAAAGACATCCGATGAACCAATTTGAAATTAATGCTTTTCTAGATTCAAGAAACACAAGTAACAAGCATTTAATATATGAGAGATTAACAAGCAATGGTGAAATAGAAGTAATCAACTACAAGGGATTTAATACTTATAGATTTAAATAAAGAGGTGGTTTAATTGAAATACCTAAACTATGAACCGAAAATTGATAAAGACGCGGTTAATATTGGCGGCGATATCATCGGTGACGTAACCATAGAAAAAGATGTGAATATTTGGTTTAATGCGACTGTTAGGGGTGATATGGCTCCTGTCACGATCAAAGAAGGAACTAATATTCAAGATAACGCTGTTGTCCATACCAACACTGACCTGCCGACCTTTATTGGTAAGTTAGTTACAATTGGGCATAGCGCAATCATCCATGCTTGTACTGTTCATGATTATGCCCTTATCGGCATGGGTTCAATAATTTTAGATAGTGCAGAAGTAGGAGAATATGCTTTAGTAGCAGCGGGCACTGTTGTTCCACCTGGAAAGAAAGTCCCTCCCAGAACTTTAGTTATGGGTAACCCAATGCGAATCGTCAGAGAATTAACTGACATAGAAATAGAAGCCAATATTCAAAACTCTAGATACTATATTAAATTATCTAAGGAGTATCGCTAATGGAACGAGTAATTGAAAAAGCAAAAAAATACGTTAAGAAATTCAGTGCCAACGAAAGTACTGGGCATGATTATCATCATGCGATGAGAGTTTATAATATGGCACTTTATCTTTCTGTGGGAAAAGATGTTGATTTAGACGTCATTGCTTTAGCTGCTTTACTTCACGATTTGGATGATAAAAAAATCGCTGTTGAGTCAAGCAGATTGGCTCTTGATTTTTTAGAGGAGCACGTTAGTGAATTCATTAAATTTGAAGTTATTGATATTATTGAAAACATGTCTTTTTCAGATCAAAAACAAGGAAAAAAGATAACTAGTCTAGAAGGTAAAATCGTCCAAGACGCCGATAGATTAGATGCTTTAGGCGCAATTGGAATTGCTAGAGTTTTTGCATATTCTGGAAAAAAGAATCATCTAATTTATAACGATGTTATTAACGATGATTCGGCAATTGCTCACTTTTACCAAAAATTGCTCGGTTTAGATGCGCTGATGAACACTGTCGAAGCCAGAATAATTGCGGAAAGACGTATTGAATATATGAAAACCTATTTAGAAGAATTCTTTAAAGAATGGAGATAATGATGAAAGAGTACAGTTTGAAAGAATTGATTCGAGGTTTAGAAACAAAAGAGTTCACATCGACAAATTTAGTGGAAATATATTTGGAAAGAATCTTAAAATATGACAAAGCAGGACCAGAGCTCAATTCAATTGCGGAAATTAATCCCGAAGTTTATGAAATCGCAAAGATTTTAGATAAAGAAAGAAGCGAAGGAAAAATCCGTAGTAAACTCCACGGGATTCCAATTGTAATTAAAGATAACATTAATACAAAAGATAAATTGCATACCTCAGCCTCTTCAATTGCATTAGAAAACTTTTATGCACCTGATGATGCTCAGATAATCAAGAAACTAAGAGCTGCAGGAATGATTATTCTAGGTAAAGCCAATTTATCGGAATTTGCCTATTTTATGAGCTTTGACAACATGCCTTCAGGCTATGGTTCTAGGTTTGGACAAGTCAAAAGTCCTTATAGTAAAAACATAGATCCTCTCGGTTCTTCAACTGGTTCAGCAGTTGCAGTCGCCGCTAATTTAATCCCCGTTGCCATCGGCACTGAAACTAATGGTTCATTGACAGCTCCGGCGAAAAACAACTCAGTCACAACAATTAAACCTACTTTAGGAATGGTATCTCGAAGCGGAATAATTCCGATTTCACATCATCAAGATACAGCCGGACCTTTGGCAAGAACAATTGAAGACTGCGCCTATTTGCTTCAGGAAATTTATGGGTATGATGAAGAAGATTTATATACACATTTTATAAAGGATAAAACTTATGATTTTGTTGGTGCTCTAGAAAAATCAATTAAAGGAAAGAAAGTTGGCTTCGTTAAATATACAAATATGGATTATGATGAAGAAGAAGTCGAAATCGAAAACGAAGCCAAAGAATTATTCCGTAATGAACAAGCAGAAGTTATGGTAATAGACATTGAAACTAAAGACATGCCAAATCATATTACTTTGATATATGACTTCAAAGTAGATTTAAATTATTATTTAGGCAAATATCAACCTAATGGCATAAGGTCGTTAAAAGAATTAATTATTTTTAATGATCAAGATCCTAAAAATAGACTTAAATACGGCCAAAGCATTTTTACTGCAGCGGAAAAGACCAGCGGTTCATTAACCGAAGTGGAATACTATTTAAAAAGAAAAGAAATCTTGGATAAAGCTGGAGAATATTCAAAAATTATCGAAGAAAATAAATTAGATGTTTTAGTATCGATAAAACGGACTTCTCACGCACCGATATTTGGTAATCCAGTTATTGCGATACCTGCAAAAGCTTTAACTGACGATAAACCTATGAGCTTGTTCTTCATTGGACAAAAGTTTGAAGACGAGAAAATCTTTAGTTTTGCAAATATTTATGAAAAAAGGACTAAAAAGAGATTAGCCCCTGACCTAGATTATATTCGATAAAAAAAACCTAACTCGTTGGAGTTAGGTTTTTAGTTTGTCATGCTTATTTAGCGATTAATCCCATTGCTCTTGAGCCATCGAATTCAGCAAATACGATATAGTATGTGCCAGCAGCTAAAGCTACAGGGTTGTCATTCCATCCACCTGCTTGGTCTACGCTTTCTTCAACGAATGGAGGAATATAAAGTGTAGTTGGCGTTAAGTTATTGATTTTACCAGATTCAGGACTTTGTGCCCAGAAATCTCTAGAATCAGAATCGCCAGCAGTTGTACGGATAATTTTAACTGTTAGATTACCGTCAAATGTTTGAACAGTTCCATCAATTTTGTAAGTTACGTCCCAACCAGCTGCTGTATCAGGAAGAGTGATTTCTAAGATGTATAAGTATTTAACACCACTTAATTCATCTTTAATTGAAGCTACTCTAGCGTCAGTCTTTTTGATTGCTTCCATTTGGCCTGTTTCAACAGTATCCCAACCGTTGAAATTGCCAGTTGCATAATAATCTTTTGCTTCGTTTTCTAATACACCGCATCCAATAAGAGCTAGTGATAGAAATAAACCTAAAACTAAAACTAATAATTTTTTCATTTTCTTCTCCTTATTTTATTATTTTATTTTACTAAAATGTACATCTATTATAACACTGTGATGTTTTTGTGTCAATCGGTTTGGGGTTTCTATTGAAAAATGTGTAATCGCTTTCAACTATTTCAATACTACTGAAGTAAATGGAGATATTTTCAGGGTTTGACCGCTTAATTCAGCCATTCCATACCCTATATAAGCACTGATAGATTCAAAATTAAAATCGGTGTAGACACTTAAGTCAATAATAATTTCGATTTCACCTGTGTTATGAAATACACCTACAGTCGAATCTTCATAGGTTGACAAGAAACCACCAAAATTATACCAGCCTGCAAAAACTATCGGAGTGTAATAACCTCTAGCAATTTCAGGATTAGCTTTTCTAATCATGATTAGCTTTTTGTAATGATTCAATAAACTTTCTTTGTCGCGTAGTTGTGATTTAACAGTGCCGTTGTCCTGATTCTTTTTATCGTAAGTAGTTCCGACAGGATCGCTAACGGTATCATTATCTCCCCAAAGCATTGCAAGTCTTCGGTTAGCATCGGTATTTTCTGTAGTTCTAGAACCTTTCATACCGATTTCTTCCCCATAATAGATAAAAGGATTGCCATAAGATAAAATATAAAGATTCGCCGCGACTTGCATCTCATAATCAGCTACGCTTAAAAAGCCTGCAGCTCGATTCATATCGTGATTGGTAATAAAAGGTGTAAGGATAGCATTAGGACTGATTTGTTCTATCATACTGCGATATGTATTTAAGTAACTAACATACCAATTGACATCATCATACTGTTTAGCGACAGTAGCTACAGCGCCTTGAAGTTGTGACATGCCAAAATCAAAATTACTGAAAGATTCATAGTATGGAGCGATAAGCGAGTCGCCAGACCAAACTTCGCCTACGATAAAGGTGTCTTCTTTAATTTTTTTACACTCGGATACAAACCAATTCCAAAATTCGATGTTTTTACTGTCTTCATGAAGATATGGATATTTTGCTGCATCAAGTCTAAAGCCAGTTACGCCTAAATCATACCAAAATTCAACAATCTCGATAATTTCATCGCGAACATCTAGGTTATCTAAATCTAATTCAGGCATTGAAGGCGAAAAGTTTCCTTCATAGAAATATTCTCCATAAAAAGGATAATAAGCTTTTCCAGATTCTTTTTCTTCCTCTGTCACCAATACGTAATAATCGAGATACTTATTTTCTAAATCACCTTCTTGAAAAGCTTTCAAAGCTTGTTTGAACCAAGGATGTTGATTAGAGGTGTGATTTATTACTAAATCGATGATGATTGAAACGTTTCTTTCATTGGCAATTTGCATTAAATCTTCAAAGTCTTCTAGACTTCCATATCGACTGTCAATGTTTTTATAATCCGAGACATCATATTTATGGTAAGAAGGAGAAGGCATAATCGGCATTAACCATATACCTTCAATTCCTAAACTTTTACCAGAATTATCATCACTGTCATTTAAGTAATCAAAACGGTTAATTAAACCACGCAAGTCGCCGAAGCCATCTTTGTTGCTATCGGAAAAAGAAGCCACAAAAATTTCGTAATATACCCGATACAAATCATCTGGCTGATTAGCAGATAATAAAGGGTCTTTAATCGCATATTCTCTCATCGAGTTACATGACATAACTGAAAAAGCAATGGTCAAAGCAAGGATGAATAATAAGATTTTCTTCATAATAATCTTCCTCTCTATCCTTTGACAGCCCCAGCAGTAACTCCTTCAATATAATATCTTTGCATCGATAAGAATAATGTAACGATTGGAATCGCGACCACAACACAACCAGCAGCAAATAATGTAAAGACATTTGAATCCACACGTTCACCGTATACCATATAATATAGCCCAACGGCAACGGTGTGAAGCTCTCGATTTGTTTCCCCCAGAATTACCCTTGCGAAAATAAAGTCCATCCATGGTCCGATAAAAGCAAGCAAGGCAGTGTAGATAATAATAGGTTTACTTAATGGCAAAACTATTTTTGCGAAAATCTGGGAATTAGTTGCACCATCTAAACGCGCTGATTCAAGTAGCGAATTAGGAATGATGTCAAAGAAACCTTTAGCGACATAAAAACCTAGACCAGCTCCAGCAGAATAAACGAGCATTAATGCGAATAAAGTTTGGGTTAACTGTAAAGCTTTTAAAATATAATAGATAGCAATCATTGACATGAAACCAGGGAATAAACCAAGGATAATCGCTATATTAAGAAATTTCTTACGAGCACTAAATTTCAGTTTACTCATAACATAAGCTACAGATAAAGTCAGTAAAGTTGAAAGCACAAATGTAACCGAACTAACTAATAAAGTGTTTAAGAACCATCGAGGGAATAAAGTGTTAGTAAATAAATTAACGAAATTATCAAAACCAAATCCCTTAGGTATATAATGACTTACAACAATACCGATTAGATCTCCAGCATTATTATATTCAACTCTTAAAGAACTAAGAATAATCCATAAAATCGGATAGAGCCAAATAATAGTTAAGACAACTAAGGTTAAATAAGATAAAACTAAAGAGATATTTCTAGATGCTTTTGCTGATTTGAATTTTTTTGGTTTTTTAGCTATGCTAACATTTGTATTTATCATTGGAAAGCGTCCTCCTCTTTATAAGCCTTGCTTCTGCGGTAACTTAACAAAGTTGCAGTTGCGGTGATAATGAAGGTAATAATGGCGATAACTGATCCGATATTATATTCGCTCTCATCGATGGTAAGCTTATAAAGCCAAGTAACCAACAAATCAGTTTCGCCAGCTTTATATCCAGGAACTCCTGGAGCACCTCCAGTCAAGAGGTAAATAACATTAAAACTTGTAATATTACCAATGAATGAAGTAATTAAATATGGGGTGGTTATAAACAAAATGTAAGGAATGGTAATATTGAAAAATGCCTGTCTTTTTGTTGCTCCATCAATTTGAGCAGCCTCATATAATTCAGAAGGCACATTCATCAAGATACCACTAGTCATTAACATGGTATAAGGAACACCAATCCAGATATTGATTACGATGATGGTAATCCTAGCTGTCCAAGGATTGGCTGCATTAGCAAGAAATTGAATTGGTGCATCAGTTAATCCTAGAGACATTAATGTTGAATTTATCGGTCCGTAAGTTGAAAGCAAATTTCTCATTGCTAATAAAGAAATGAACTGTGGTAAAGCAATTGTTAATATGAATATTGTCCGCCACATTTTTTTAAGCTTAACACCTTTTTTATTAATTAAAATAGCAAGTAAAATACCGCCGATATAATTGGTAGAAGTAGCGAAAAAAGCCCAAATCAAAGTCCAACTTAAAACCGGAAGAAATCTTACTGAAATTTCACCTGTACCAGAAAAAATATCTAAGAAGTTAGCAAAACCAACCCAATTAAATAAGACTTGACCCTGATGTTCTGAATCAAAATTGGTGAAGGCAATCAAAATCATAAATATTGTAGGTAAAACGGTAAAGGTAATAATCCCGATAATAGCAGGTGTTAATAAAGCCACATGGAATCTTTCATCTAAAAGCGAAGCGATATCTTCTTTTAAACTTGTTGGTTTTTTGCCTGCTTTTATGTCGTTATCAGCTTTTAGTGAACTCTTGATGTTTGAATTATAAGCCGCTAAAAACATACCGATTAAACCAAAAACAATTACACCAAATAATAACATCAACATCGAATTATCTGCAGGATTAAAGATATCGCCTGGTTCAGTACCTAAAGTGAAAAAGTTGACGATAGATTTCAATCCTAGTGGTGTGCCATTGACTTCAGGAGAAATGATAAAAAGTGCAAAAAATCCAACTTGAAGTATTAAATAGACAAATCCTTTGAGGTATTGTTTGTGGTAAATGTTACCACTACCCATAATCACATGAGATAATTTTGTACCGGTGCTACCTTCTTTAAAGCGATTGTAAAATTTAAGACAACGGGTTTTGATAGTTAATCCGAGGGTTTTAAAAAAAGTTAAAAGACGAGTTAAAAAACCCGACTTTTTATCCTCTTTTTCTATTTTTTGTTCCATATTATCTCCCTTTTAAATAAAGATTATGCTGGACGATTTCCGGTTTTCCAAATAGTTTCTACTATTTGCATTTGGGCTAAAATTTGAGCATCAGTCCCAAAATTACCACCGTTGTTTTCTAAAATCTCCAATATTAAATCAGGAGTGCCTTTTGAATAATAATATGTATTATATCTAGTTTGGAATCCGAATGGTTGTGGAATTCCGAATTCAAACATTCTAACTTGAGCAGCGGCTAGCTTAGCTTCTAAAGTGTTTTCTTGGAAAGCAGCGAACTCATCAGCGGCGTTTTTATACGCAGGTAAATTTTGTGCTGCTACGAATGATTCTTCTTGAACATCTTTACTAGTTAAGAATAATAGAATATCTTCTAAGTATTCAGCGTATCTACTGTTCTTTTTCATGAAGAATGCTTTTGTGTCCGCAAAAGTACCTGATTGAAAAACAGTTCCTGCTTCAACTTCACCATAACCATCAATTAATTCAAATGTTGGTAGGATTGTAATTGCAAGATCATCACCTAAAGCAGCTTTTGCAGCAGAAAAATGCCATGCTCCGCCGATAAATGCGATTGAAATTTCATTCTTTAATTCAACTTCCCAACCAGAGTCAGATGGACGTCTCGCTCCATTAGCATGAGTAAAGAAATATTGCCCCCATTTTAATTTTGCAATTGTATCATCACCTGTACCGTAAGTGTTTTCTTGAATCCCGTTTTCATATAATCTTAAGCTTGTATTACCAGTTTCAGCTTCGGTTGCTAAGAGGATGAAAGAATTATTGAAACCATCAGTTCCTGCTAATGATAAAGCTTGTTTGTTATTAGCAACTGCAGCTTCAAGAATGCCTTCCCAAGTTTGAGCTTGAGTTTCAGTGATGAATTGTTTGTTGTAATATAAAACTAGAGCTTGAGCTACATAAGGAACCGCGAAAGTGTATTCAGTTCCGCCAACTGTACCTTTGATAACTTGTAAGAAAGTTTCAGGATTATCATTTTGAATTTGTGCTAATAATGCTTGGTTTTGCACTGGAGCTACAGCACTTGCACCAGCAATTAATTTACCAAGATTATCATGAGCAGCGGTGAAAATATCAGCTCCAGCATCGCTGTCATCTAAGAAAGTTCCGGCAGCTGTACCCGTATCTACTCCAACTACTCTAATATCATGAGGAAATTCCTCACCTTTCTCTTCAAGATATAATGCTTTGTATTCCTCCATTTTTTGAGTGTAAAAAGCCTCAGATTCAGAACCTACCCAAATTGTTAGAGGGCCTTTACCGCTACAGCCAACAGTGACCAAAGCCACTAAAAACAAAGCCATAACCATCAGTAATTTTTTCATATTTTCTTCTCCTTTAAAATATAATTTATACTATATCTAATTTTATCATTTAATAAAAGCGTTTGCAAGACCTTAGCCTTTGATATCAAATTAAAGCCCATTTATCTGATATGTTATCGTTTTCATTTTTTATGCATGAGAGATTTTAATCTAATTAGTTGTGATATAATATCATTATGAAATAATTAATATTGGAGGTTAAAATGAAAAAATTATTTTTATTCCTATTGCTTGCTTTGACGTCTTTTTCACTGATGTCTTATGTAAGAGCTGATCAACCAACATCAGAGATTTATATTCATTACTATCGATATAATGATGATTATACTAATTGGAATGTTTGGGCTTGGCAAAATTTACCTGAGAGTTTAGAGGGCGGTTCATACAATTTTGTTGCTGACGAAACTGATACTGAATATAACTATGGCGGTGTAGTTGCGATTATCAATGTTGAAGACAATTTTCCTGATATTACTAGATTAGGTTTGATTGTAAGAAGAGGCGATTGGGCCGAAAAAGATATCGATTCTGACCGTTTCGTTGAGATACCAGCGATGACCGCTAATGGGCAATTTCATATTTATCTAGTTGAAGGCGATACCCGGATCGGTACATCATTGAATGATCCTAATGGACCGGATCGTTTTCCAAAGTTTAAATTTGCTTATTTTGCAGAATTGAATGTGATAAATTTTCAAGCTACCGAAACCGTAAATGCTAATGATGTAATTGTTAAAGAAAACGGGATTCCAATGTCAATTGAAAGTGTTGATATAAATGGAATTAATGGTGTAGTAACATTAACCGAAAATTTAAATTTTTCTAATACCTATATTATAGAAGCAACGTTTTCATCCGATTCCTCAGTTAATTATTATGAGGTCACCTATGATGGTATTTATGATTCGGAAGAATTCGAGAGCGCATTTGGTTATGAAGGTGATGATTTAGGCGCGATAGTCTTAGAAGATAAAACTACTTTTAGACTATGGGCACCGATTTCAAATAGTGTTACCTTAAATTTATATGATACAGGAACACCATTAGCTAGTGGAGGTACTGACACTCCATTAAGAACTGTGGAAATGACAAGAGATGTAAAAGGTACTTTCTATTACGAAGAAATGGGTAATTTACATGGAACCTATTACACTTTCAGCGTTAATAATGGCGGACCACAAGCAGTTGAAGTCATTGATCCTTATGCTAAAAGTGCTGGAGTAAACGGAATTAGAGGGATGATTGTTGATTTTTCATTAGTTAATCCAGAAGGATTTACTTATAACAATCGAGTTAACAATATTGAAACGCCAACTGATGCGATTATTTATGAATTACATGTGAGAGATTTGACAAGCCATTCAAGTTGGAATGGCAGTGAAATAAATCGCGGAAAATTCTTAGGTTTAGTGGAATCTGGAACTAGATATCAAGGATTTAAAACCGGTTTTGATCATATTGTTGATTTAGGAGTCACCCATGTCCAAATCTTACCTTTCTTTGATTTTGGAGTAGTTGATGAAACTAAGCTAGATGACGAAAGTTATAATTCCTTTAACTGGGGTTATATGCCTTTAAACTTCAACGTTGTGGAAGGTTCATTTTCTAGTGATCCTTATGATGGTGAAACAAGAATTATTGAATTAAAAGAAACAATTATGGCTTTTAATGAAGCGGGAATAAGAATAAACATGGATGTTGTTTACAATCACCATGGATTGACCGCTGATTCTAACTTTGAGTTAATTGTTCCGGGATATTATTTCCGTAAAACGGCTAGTGGAGCATTTAGCAATGGTTCGGGAACAGGAAACGAAACGGCTTCAGAAAGAGTTATGATGCGTAAGTTTATGATAGACTCTGTTGAGTTTTGGGCTTATGAATATAATATCTCTGGATTCAGATTTGACCTGATGGCACTTCATGACGTTGAAACCATGAATCTTTTAGTTGCGGCTCTTCATGAAATAGATGACTCAATTATGGTTTATGGCGAACCATGGATGGGTGGCAGTTCACCGCTTGAACCAAGTTTACAAGGTGGAAAACAAAACTTGGCGCAAATGCCTTTAATCGGAGCTTTCAACGATGATTTGCGAGATGGTGTAAAGGGCTCTGTTTTCGCTAGAGAACAAGGTGGATTCATTCAAGGAGATTATTCTGCCAATATCGTTACGCGAGTTAAATATGGTATTGTTGGCGGAGTGGCTCATCCAGACATAGTTGGTTCCGGATTATCAGCTCAAAAAGTTTGGCATACCGTTCCTACAAAAACAATCAATTACGTTACAGCTCATGATAATAATACTTTACATGACAAATTGTATTTGACTTTGGCGGAAAAGAATAAACTTGATTTAATTCCAGCCTTACAAAAACAAGCCAATGCAATAGTTTTAACGGCTCAAGGAGTAGCCTTTTTACATGCAGGGGATGAACTGCTAAGATCTAAACCTTTACTAGATAAAGAAGGCTTTGATCATAACAGTTATGAATCACCAGATGAAACAAACCAAATAAGATGGGATTTAATGACTGATGAAACCACTCAAAATGTTTATCAATATTATAAAGGTTTAATTGCATTAAGGAAGTCTCATCCGTCTTTTAGAATATCTGAAACCCAAGATGTTATCGATAACTTGAAATTTATTAATACCGGCATTGATGGGGTTATCGCATACGAAATTACCAATAATAGTAGTGGTGATGATTTTGAAGTAATCTTAGTTATTCATAATGCTATGCAAACTAAAGTAAAAGTTAATTTAGCTGGTTCAGATCAGTATCATGTTTATGTTAATGGGCAATTAGCGCAAGAAGAGATTATCGAGACTCTGCTTGGCGGGAAAGACTTTACGTTATCAGCTAATTCAACATATGTATTACATAGGGAACTTTCAACAGCAACACCGTTAGGAACTTATGAGTTTACCCAAGTTAGCAATTCAGTTATATTCATTATTGGCGGCATTTCAGCCGCTGTAGTAATTGCAGTTGGCGTAACTTTGTTCTTAGTGTTAAAGAAGAAAAAATAAATTCTAAAGGGACGTAATTTTACGTCCCTTTTTTATTTGTTAAAATTTGTGACGTTTTTGATTGCAATAAAAAATAAAACATGTTACAATAAAAACAAACAAAAAAGAACATATTCAAACAAGGAGGAAAATATGATAAGTAATAATCGCCAGTTACAAATCCTTGAGATTTTAACGGAAAAAGGTAATGTAACCGTTGAAGAATTAGCAGACAGATTTAAAGTGTCAAAAATGACTATTAGACGCGATTTGGAAAAGCTTCATGAGAATAACCTTTTACAGAGAACTCACGGAGGAGCTTTAATGAATCGAGTTTTATTGCAAGAGATGGCATATAATGATAAGCGAGAAGAAAATGCGGAAATTAAACAATGCATAACAAAAAAAGCTGTAACTTTTATTGAAAAAAACAAAATTATCTACCTAGATGCCGGAACAACAACTTATGAATTAGCATTAAAACTCCCGACAGAAGGATTAACGGTAATTACAAATGATATTAGGATTTCGACACATCTGATGTTAACAAATAATATTGTTTTATTTTTAGGTGGTTTAATTGGTAAAGAAACCGGCAGCGTTACCGATGCTTATGCTCAAGATATGTTGAAGGGATTTAATATCGATATTGCTTTTTTAGGTACATCTTCAGTTGATAATGATATGAATATGTGTACACCAGATATTAATCGAATGAAAATCAAGAAAATTGCTTTTGAAGCAGCGGAAAAATCAGTATTATTAGTTGACTCTTCTAAGTTTTTTAGCAAATCGCTTTACAAGATTTTTAATATTAACGATTTCGACGTTGTCATTAGTGATTTTGATATTCAGACTGTACCTAATTTTACATTAAAGTCATCAACAGAATACATCAATGTCAAATGCGAAAAAAAGGTGGATTGAGATGTTAAAAACTTTACTGGTATGTGATGATTCCACTGGAGCTAATGCCAGTGCAATATTGTTGAATAAAATTAAATTTAAAACCTTAAGTGCAATTAACCAACACGTTCTACCTAATTACGATGGTTTTGATGCGTTAGCAGTCTCGACTGACAGCAGAGCTGTTGAAGCGAATGTAGCAAAAGCTAGAGTGTTGGAAGTGTTAAAACAATTTGAAAATGAAGAAGTAAGTGTTTTGAACAAAAGGATTGATAGTACATTAAGAGGAAATATGGGGGCTGAACTCGAAGCCTTTAAAGAAGTTTTTCCGAAGAGGAAAATCGCTATAGTACCAGCTTTTCCGAAATCAGGAAGAATTTGTCTAAACGGTCAAGTTTATGTTAATGGAGTTAGTTTAGAACATACTGATGTAGCAAAAGATCCAAAGATGCCGATATTTACAAGTGATGCCTATAAGCTGTTTAAAAAGCAATTTTCTGGGAGCCTGACTAATATTTATAAAAAGGAATATCAAGATATTAGTAACTTCAAAAAATTAATTACCGATAGTTTTTATGCTTTTGACGGTGTTATTTTTGATGCGGAAACTAATGAGGATATAGATTTAATTTCAAAGTTACTAGTCGAGCAAAACATCAGTGTTATTACTGTGGATCCAGGAGTTTTTACATTTTATTACACTAGAGCAAAAATCAAACAAACACAAGATCCTAAAAAGTATTTATACTTAGTTGGCAGTGTAACAGATACCACTTTTAATCAATTGACTTATGTAAAAAACCAAGATGTATTTGATATTATTCCTCTTAATCCAATCGAGTTATTAGATGAAGATAAGATTTTTGATATTTCAGTTAAAATTACCGATAGAATTAGAAAATCTAGTTTTAATCATATTGTCATATCAACTTTTGACTTGGATAACAGGGTTATTCTTGATCTGTTTAAAATATCGAAAGAAAAGCATATTGAAGTTGACGAGGTTTCAAAAATTATAAATCTAAGCTTAGCAAAGATAGCTAAATATGTTATTGAAAACATTGGCATTAAAGCAATATTCTCTAGTGGCGGTGACACTACACTTAGTTTTTTACTAGATAATGACGCAAAGGGGATTGAGCTCATCGATGAGGTGATGCCACTATGCGTTTATGGAAAAGTAGTTGAAGGCAAGTTTAGTGGATTGCCAATTATTACCAAGGGCGGAATGATTGGCAATCAAGATGCTTATCTATTGATAAGTGAATATTTTGAGGAGGAAACAAATGAATAAACCATATATTGGGGTGCCGATTGGTGACCCAGCAGGCATTGGACCTGAAATAGCTTTAAAATCCGCTAGCGATTCAAGGGTGCTTGAATTAGCTAACCCAGTTTTGATTGGCGACACCAATGTGTTGCAAAACCTAATTGATCTGTATAAATTAGAACTTAAGATTATAGTGATTAAAGAAAACCCGAAAAAATTGAAATTTATAGCAGGTAACGTTTATGTTCATCCGGTTCAAAACATTGATATGGAAAAATTGGAGTTAGGTGTAGTAGATGCGATGTGCGGTCAAGCTGCTTTTGAATATATTAAAAAAAGCGTTGAGTTAAGTGAAATGAATTTTATCGACGCTATCGCTACGACACCGATAAATAAAGAAAGTTTAAAAGCTGCTAATGTTCCTTTTATAGGACATACAGAAATTTTTGCTTCTTTATCAGATACTAATGACCCATTAACAATGTTTGAAATTGATAAACTAAGAGTGTTTTTCTTATCAAGACATGTATCTTTAAGAGTTGCGATTGATATGGTAAAAAAAGCTAGAATTATGGATTACATTAAACGGTCACATGAAGCTTTAGCTCGTTTAGGGGTCAAAGGCACTATTGCAGTAGCGGGACTTAATCCTCATTCAGGCGAACACGGTTTGTTTGGCTGGGAAGAGGAAGAAGAAATCGTACCGGCAATCGATGAAATGAAAAAGCAAGGCTATGATGTAATTGGTCCAATTCCAGCAGACTCGATTTTTGCTATCGGTTTAAGCGGGAAATGGGCAGCGATTTTATCCTTATATCATGACCAAGGTCATATAGCTACCAAGACTTATGATTTTCACCGCACTATTTCAATTACTAACGGCATGCCTTTCTTAAGAACTTCTGTGGATCACGGAACAGCTATGGACATTGCCGGAAAGAATATCGCAAATGAAATATCGATGTCAGAAGCAATAATTTTAGCCGCTAAATATGCGCCTTACTTTAAAAAAAGATAAAAAAAGAACATAATCGCACAAAACAGCATTGACAACAATGCTGTTTTGTATTATAATACCACCGAAAGAATATAAAAGAACAAAAACAAACATATAAAATATAGGAGGATTTAAAATGAAAGCAATTATTTCAGGAGACCCGATGATTACAAGCGAAATGTTTAAACCAGCATACGAAAAACACATAAAGAAATTTTTTCCGGAAATGGCTATGGGAGATTTTGAAACTGATTGGTCAGCTTTACAAGATCGGAGATTAAGAGTTGAACAACAAGGTCCCGAGATTGAAATAGTGCCAGATGTTGTATTAAATGAAGGAAAGAATGCGGAATTAGTAGCGGGATTATTTGTTCCTGTGTCTTCAAAGTTAATGGATGCAATGCCAAACTTAAGAATTGTTGGCTTGGCTAGAGCCGGTAAAGAAAACATTAATTTAAAAGAAGCTACAAAAAGAGGTGTATTAGCGTTTAATGTTATGGGTAGGAACGCAGAAGCGGTTTCTGATTTTGCTGTGGGATTAATGTTAGCTGAATCAAGAAATATCGCAAAAGCACATTTTTCTATCAAAAACAAAGGCTGGCAAAAAGAGTTTTCTAACGTTGATTTCGTACCGCAATTAAAAGGCAAGAAAATCGGGATTGCTGGATTTGGATATATTGGGAGATTAGTAGCACAAAAACTTCAAGGTTGGGATTTAGAAGTGCTTGTATATGACGCCTACACACCTGAAGAAGATATAAGAGAAGCTAACTGCACTCCAGTTGATAAAGAAACATTATTTAAAGAATCTGATTTCATTTCAATTCACTTGCGTTTAGTTGATGCAACCAAGGGTTGGGGATCAAAAGAATTTATTGATATGATGAAACCGACATCTTATATTATCAATACTGGTAGGTCAGGTTTAATTGATATGGATTACCTCTATGAAGCTTTAAAAAACAAAAAGATTGCCGGAGCGGGATTAGATGTTTTTGATGAAGAACCAATTGATCCAAATTCTAAATTCATCGATCTTGATAATGTAACTTTGACAACGCATATTGCTGGGACAACAACAGAAGTTTTAACCGGTTCACCTTATCTTTTATTTGAAGATATCGAAAGATTTCTTTTGGGGAAAAAAGCTAATTTCATCCTTAATCCAGAAGTATTAGAAAACGTTGATTTTAAAGCTTGGTTAGCTGGTGTTAGAAAATGATTGCTAATTTAAACGACGTTTTATATAAAGCATTAGAAAATAAGTATGCGGTAGGAGCTTTTAATGTTTATAATTATGAAACAATAAAAGCAGTCATAGAAGCAATTAGAGAAAATAAAACTCCTGCGATTATCGCTTTCGGCGAAAAATATTTAGCTAATATGGAGTTGAAAGAAGTTGCTAATTTAGTTAGAACTATGACTTTGGACTTGGATTTTCCTGTGGTTTTACATCTTGATCATACTAAAGATATCGATACTATTAAAAAAGCTATCGATTCAGGTTTTACTTCAGTTATGTACGATGGTTCTCATTTAAGTTTTGAAGAGAATCTTGAAAACACTAGACTTGTCGTTGAATATGCACATAAAGCAAATGTGACGGTGGAAGCTGAATTGGGTTCAATCGCCTTAGGGAGTCATTCGAACGAAGATGAAGGAGTTACGAATTACACAGATCCTTTACAAGCAAAAGAATTTGTAGAAAATACAAAAGTCGATTGTTTAGCGGTTTCAATTGGCACAGTTCATGGAATGTATAAAGGAGAGCCTAATATCTCAGTTGACAGACTTAAAGAAATCAGGGCTTTGGTAAACATCCCTCTAGTATTACATGGAGGTAGTGGTACTCCAGTAGACACTGTTCATGAATGCATCAAGAATGGAATAGCTAAAATTAATGTTAATACTGAAATATCCCGTCAAGTTGTACAATATTTTGGAAAAGCCATAGAAAAAAATGAAGAAGTACACTACTCTCAATTAAGTGTGATAGCTGTTCAAGTTGCAAAAGAAACAATTTTGCAACATATGGAGATGTTTAAGGTTTATGAATAAAAATAAAACAATAGCAATCGTTGATGTCGGTACTCAAAGTATGAGGACGATTCTCTATGATAAAAAAGGAGAATCACTTTTCACTTCGCAATTGCCTTACTCGCCAATTTTTAATGGCATTGAAGTGGAACAAGATCCTCGTTCTTGGAAGGATACATTATATGGCACTTTAAAAGATATCAATGATTTTGCTAAAAAAAATAAACTAACAATTGAATCGATTTCACTTACTTCGCAAAGAGCTTCTATCATACCTGTTAATAAACAAGGAAAAGCTCTATATAACGCTATTACCTGGCAAGATAGAAGAAGCTATGACGAGACAAAAAGCGTAAAAGAAAAAATCTCAATGTATGAAATTTATCAGAAAACCGGATTGAGATTAGACTCATATTTCTCAGCACCAAAAATGAAATGGGTTAAAAACAATATGCCTGACTTATATGAAGAAACCTATAAATTTATCGGTGTACAAGATTATGTCGCTTATCTTTTAACGGGTAGATTCGTAACGGATGTGACTCAAGCAGCTAGAACACTTTTGATGGATATTCATAAATTTGTTTGGGATGATGAACTCATTTCTGCATTTGATTTGGATAAGAGTAAATTAGTTGAAATTGTAAAGCCGGGAACCTCAATAGGAACATTAAACGAACAGACGGTTGAAAAGACTGGTCTTGCGAAAGATATCGATGTAATTTTAGCCGGTGGTGATCAACAGTGTGCAGCTGTCGGTTTAAATGTTCTTACCGAAGGAACTTTGGAAGCTAATATCGGTACTGGTTCTTTTATTATCGCTCATGCTGAAAAACCGGTATTTGATGAAAATATGCGAGTTTTATTGAGCGCGAGTGCGGTCCCTGGAAAGTGGGTAGTAGAAGCTGGTCTTTTAACTAGCGGAAACATATATGCTTGGTTCAGAGATCAATTCTTTAAAGAGGATAATTTTGATAATATTAATAAAGAAGTAATGGAAAGTCCAGCAGGAGCTAAAAACTTATTATTAATTCCTCATTTTAAAGGTAGTGCCGCTCCTTATTGGAATCCTTTATCTAAAGGTGTGTTCTTCAATGCAACTTTAGAACATAACCGCGGAGATTTTGCGCGATCAGTTCTTGAAGGTATCGCTTTAGAAATGGCTGAAAACATTGATTTAATCGCTGATTTAATTGGTTATGTTGATGTTATTCACGCTGCTGGAGGATTAACTAAGTTTCCTACCTTCAATCAAATTCAAGCTGACGTTTTCAATAAAGCTGTCTCAGTTTATGATTCATCTGAAGCTACAGCACTAGGCGCTTTAATTTCTGCTTTGGTTTCTAAAGGCGATTATAAAACTTTTATTGAAGGCTTTGATAGTTTAAGAGGTAAAGCTAAAAAAGTAACTTATCACGCCGAACCGAAAAATCGGTTCTTATATAACAAAATGTTAAGAACGAAGAAACAGCTTTATCACGCATTAAATGATTCACAAATTTACAATTACATGACAATGAAATAAATAAAAAAAGAACAAAAAAGAACTTTTATAAACTATATTTTATCTTTAAATTAAAGAAAACGCTTACAAAAACACAAAAAACACAAAAAAGAACAAAATTATCTTGTTTTTTTGAAATAAATGTCATATACTTTAAACTAAGATATTTATATTGAAAATAAATATAAAATAAAAGAAAAGGAGATTTAAAATGTTGAATGCTTTATTTGCTTATACAGTTGATCCAACGCAAATGTTGATTGGTTTAGCTGTAGGTGTTGTTGTTTTAGTTATATTAGTAACCATGACTAAAATTCCAGCATTCGTATCAATCATTCTCGCCGCTTTATTGGTTGCTCTTATCGGTGGTGTTCCTGGAGGAGAAATTCCAAACATTATCAGTAGAGGTTTCGGCGGGACTTTAGGCACTATCGGTATCATCATTGGTTTCGGTGTTGTAATGGGACAAATTTTTGAAGTCTCAGGCGCAGCTGAAAAGATGGCAAGAATTTTTATCAAGTTATTTGGTAAAGGTAGAGAAGAACTAGCGCTTACTTTAACTGGTTTCATCGTTTCAATTCCAATTTTTTGTGACTCTGCTTTCGTAATTCTTTTCCCAATTGCAAAATCAATCTCACAAAAGACTAGAAAGAATCTTGTTGTTTTAGCGGGAGCATTGGCTATGGGGTTAGTTATTACTCATACAATGGTACCACCAACTCCAGGACCATTAGCTGTAGCTACTGAATTTGGAGTGGACTTAGGAACTATGATTTTAATGGGCTTAGTTGTTGCTGTTCCTATGACTATTGCTGGTTTGTTCTACATTAAATGGGTTGGAAAAAGTTTAATAATTGTTCCAGACGAACATGGTGTAGCTCAAAGACTAGAAGTTGCTGGAAGCAATATTGTTGACTTCGATTTAAGCGATGAAAGAGATAAAGAACTTCCTAGCGGATGGTTATCTTTTGCTCCAATCTTCGTTCCTATCATTCTTATAGTATTGAATCAAATTTTAAAAACAGCATTTACCTTAGGTGATTTCTGGGGTGGATTCTTAGGTTTCATTGGGCATCCAATTCCTGCAGTTGCAATCGGTGTATTAATCGCTATTTACGGTTTAGGCTTCAGAATACCAAAGAGCGAAATTATGCCTCATATGGAAGCTGGAATTAGACAAGCTGGTATCATTTTATTAGTTACTGGTGCCGGTGGTGCTTTAGGACGTGTAATTCAAGAAACTGGTGTTGGTGATCAAATAGCTCAAGCAATCGTTGGTTGGGGAATTCCAGTAATTTTATTACCATTCTTAGTAGCAACAGTTATTAGATTTATCCAAGGATCTGGTACTGTTTCGCTTGTTACAGCAGCGTCTATTACTGCACCTATCGTATTAGCAGCTGGTGGTTCACCTGTGTTCGGTGCTTTAGCGGCGATGGTTGGTGGGGTATTCTTCGGATACTTTAACGATTCTTACTTCCACGTTGTTAACCGTTCAATTGGTATCACTGATTCTAAAGAACAACTTAAGTTCTGGTCAGGAGCTACTACAGCGGCATGGGCAGCTGGGATTGTCGTTATCTTAATACTTAACGCTATTTTCGGTAAATTAATATAAAATAATTTTTTAAGAATAGGCGAACAGATCAAAACTGTTCGTCTTTCTTTTTTTCATTTTATTATAATAATGGTTAAAAAAAATCTTCTAAAGTGATATAATATTATTGGTGATTTCATGAAACTATACTTAAAAGAAAAAGGTTCATTAATTTTAACTTTTATTATTTTCTACTTATTAATTGAATTTATAACTTTCCGTTGGGTAGACTTTGCCGGTTTTGCTCAATCTTTTTTTATCGATTTCTTTTTGGCTATTGCTGTAGGTTCTTTCGCTTTATTATTTAGATCTAATAAAGCTTCAATCATATATTTAACTGTAATATTGGGGTTTGTAATGACGCTTTTCTTAATCAATGCAACAATGTATTCTGTCTATTTTGATTTGTTTACTTTGCAGCAATTAACTTTGATTGGTGAGGCCACTAATGTATTTAACTTTGATTTTTTATCAATTCCATCAATCATTATTGCAGTCGTTATCACATTTTTATATTACTTGTCGATAAGATATCTCTGGAAAAAAATGTATCGTTATTATGAGCAAATTCCTAATTATTACCGAAAAACTGAAATTGTCTTATTGTCTACTTTTATTATTATCACAAGTTTTTTCTTAAGCGGTATCAAAACTTTTGAACGCTATCGATCAAATATGATTGTCACTACTTTTAAAAGAGCTTCATTAGAGGAATATGGTATCTTAGGCTATTATCTTAAAGAGGCTGACATTATGATGTTTGGCATTAAAATCGATAATTTTCTTGATAGCGGTGATGATTTGATTCCAATTGAAGAGTCAATTGAGACAGAGTATTTCGGATTATTGGAAAATGCTAATATTCTTACAATCATGGTCGAATCACTTCAACCTTTCGCTGTCAATGAGGTCTTAACACCTAACTTGTATATGTTTACTCAAGAAGGAATATATTTTCCTAATAATTATAGTGAAAATAAAACAAATGTATCGGAAATGATTGGCATGACCGGTAACTATCCGACAATACCTTTTTTACCATTTCATTACAATTATGATTTTTCTCATTCCTTGCCAAATATATTAAAAACTGTTCATAGCTATAATACGGCATATTATCATGACAATGTAGGGTCTTTTTATTCGCGTGATAAATTGTTTGGCCCCTTAGGATTTCAAAGAAGTTATTTTCATTATGATCTTTTTCCAGGCGAGAAAATGTGGACATGGGATGGCGACTATACCCCAGACAGTGTGACTGTGGAAAAAGTTTTAGATAATATGGATTTAAATGGAGATGCTTTCTATTATTATTGGTCAACTATGTCAATGCACGGGCCTTACAATTACGGACCGAAAAATAAATTATTATTTGAGGATTCGGGTTATTTCTCAGCGATTGATCAGGCAAGTGAAGATGGAACTTGGACTAATCCTTTAGTTGATGGAGCTACAGCGGACATGATGAGAATTAGACATTATCAAGCTGCAGTTATGGATTTTGATGTTGCTTTAGGAAGACTTTTAGAAGAGTTGGAGTTAAAAAATCTTTTAGATAATACTATAATAGTTTTGTATGGCGATCACAATGTGTACTATCACGAACTGAGCTTAGTATTAAACAACTCCTCGAGTTCTGAATATTATAATACAGATATGTATGAAACTTTTTTGGCAATATATAATCCTGTATTAACTGAAAAATATCTAGAAACAAATGATTCAAACCAAATCGAAAAGTTCGTTTCGCCTTATAATATCGTACCGACATTGTTTGATTTATTAGGGTTGACTTACAACCAAAATATTATGATGGCTAATTCTGTTTTTACCGATACAAGGGAAGCATTTTATTCGCATAAGTTAACAGCTTTCTTTGATGATAAATTATATAGTAATGACGGCTTTGAGATAATGTTTTATAAAGAAGAAGTAGAGGATTTTTATGTTGAAGAATTTTTAGAGACCACTGAGAAATTGAGAGATAGATTAGTGATAATCAACTACTGGTATGACCGAACGAAAGAAAGCCGTAGGTAAAAAAATAAAGATAGCATTTTCTTCGGTTATTTTTCTTGCAAATTTGTAATTTTAGAGTATAATAACACTCATGTGTTTTAATAGAGGTGATTTGAATGTGGGATAAAATTTGGGAATTTATGTCTTCGGTTCCATTGTGGGAAGTTGTTTTAATATTAGTGGCTAAGGTTATTGAGGTAGCTATTAGTACTTTAAGAATTATTTTTATCGGAAAGGGTTTAAGAAAACCCGGAACTTTTCTTGCGCTCATTGAAATTTTACTTTGGGTTTTCATTGCTTCAAGAGTAATTACTGGTATGCAAGAAACTCCACTCAAAGGAATTTACTATAGTATTGGTTTTGCTTTAGGAGTTTATTTAGGTTCGATTTTAGAAGGCCGTTTAGCTGTGGGTAAAGTCTTCATCCAAGCGGTGATTATGAAAGACGAAGCTAACACGGTTATTAATGCGTTGAGAGAGTCTGGACATGGAGTTACTAGCATTGATGCTCATGGTAAATATAAAGATCGAGAAGTGTTGATGATTTTTGCTAATCGAAAAAATAAAAATGAAATTATTAAGTTAATCTCAGAGAATGATGACGATGCCTTGGTAGTAGCCAATGAAGTCTCGTATTTACGCGGCGGATTTGTTTCTCCTTGGCGTAAATTAGCTAAATAATTGATTCACTATATATTTAAATGTAAGAGGGTAAATTTCTAAAAAAAAGAGTTGAAATTTAGACTCAAATCATTTACAATATATAGTACGAACTGCAGGTGTAGTTTAATGGTAAAATATCTGCTTGCCATGCAGAGGATGGGGGTTCGATTCCCCTCGCTTGCTCCATAAACTTTTAAAAAGAAGATTAGTTTCTTCTTTTTTATTTTAAATAATGATAAAATAAATACTGAAGATGGAGGATGTTAATCATGATCGAAATAACAACTTATCAAGACTTCGTTTTAATTGATATTAAAAAAAGTAGTCTTAAGATTAAATTACTTAATTATGGGGCTGCAATCTATTCTTTAGAAACCCAAGATTACTTAGGTAATTTTGAAGATATTGTTATGCAATATGAAAAATTAGACGATTATATCAACAATAATATTTATCTTAACGCTACCATTGGTCCAATCGCAGGACGAGTTAAAGATGCAGTAATAAATACTGAAGACAGAGCATATTATCTCGATAAGAACAGTGATAACAAACACACTCTACATAGCGGCAGTTTAGCCTTATCATATAAGTTCTTCGATTATGAAGTTAATGAAAACCCTGATTATACAGAAGTGATTTTTCTTTATGAAGAAGAAAAGATAGATTACTTAGTGAAGATAATCTATCATATATATGATAGTAAGATAATAATTAAATTTGAAGTTGAAACAGCTGTTGACTTTGTTTTTAACTTAACAAATCACGCTTATTTCAATTTATCTGGTAATCTCAAAAGCGATATAAAAACTCATTTAGTTAGATTAAATTCTAATTTAAGACATATGCTTGATGACGAATTAATTTTTACAGGCGAAATTAAAACCGAAAACGACATTTATAATTTTCTGAAGAGAAAGAATTTAATAAAAGCCTTAGCAAGTCTTGAAAAAACACCTAAAGGTGGAATTGATGATATTTATTATTTTCCTAAAAATGATTTAAGATATTTGATGGCTGAAGTTTATGATCCTTTTAGCAGAAGAATGATGAAAGTTAAGTCCACATATGACCATCTTGTATTCTATACCCATAATAATATTAATAATCTGCCTATAAAACATTTAGGTGAACATAAAAAACATTACGCTCTATGCTTTGAATGTCAAAAAAGCCCATATGGGTTTTTAGAAGCTAATGCTTCTAGCCCTCGACTAAAACAAAATCAACTCTATGAAGAAACAATAGTTTTTGAATTTTTTGTCAAAAAAATGTAAATATCTAACATTTATTGTAAAATAACTACAATAATTAGGATATTTATCAATAAAAAAATTTTTTTCTTGACAAAATGTCTTGCATGTATTAATATACTAATGTAAAAAGCAAAATTAGCGAAAGCTAGTGACGCAAAGCTATAGGGCCTTCCGAAAAGGATGGTAGCCAGTTGCCGTTATCTAAGAGATAAGGGCATTTTTTTATTTCTTACGTACAGTTTAATTTAGCTAATTAAATGATGTAACGCTTTACATGGCAAAACAAGAGCAATTTATTTGCTAATAGTTAAAATTTAATATATACTTAACAACGTAAATCGCAAAATTAGTGAAAGCTAATGACGCAAAGCTATAGGGCCTTCCAAAAAGGATGGTAGCCAGTTGCCGTTATCTAAGAGATGAGGGCATTTTTTTATTTCTTAAGTACACTTTAAATTAGCTATTTAAATGATGTAACGCTAAACATTGCAAAACAAGAGCAATTTACTTGCTAATAGTTAAAATTGAATATAAACTTACAAACGTAAATCGCAAAATTAGTGAAAACTAATGACGCAAAGCTATAGGGCCTTCGATAAGATGGTAGCCAGTTGCCGTTGATATAAATTACTTATTTATATTACCGACAAGAAGGCTACCATTTTTTGTTTGAAAGCAGGGTGATTATATGTGAATAAAAAAATTAAATATGTAATCATAATATTCTTGCTGATTGGACTTTCGATTACGACTACGACTGCGATAGCTTACTGGTCAACTGTAATTGATACTAGTAATGTTGTTATTGAAGTAAGTGATCAGAAAGCAAATTTAGTGGTTGTAGATTTAAGTTCAACAACAGGTCTGTGGCTAGTTCCCGAAGGTTATGATTACTTTGTGGGTGAAGTTGATGAAGTAGAAATTGAATACCAAGTTTCCATAAATAAAGAACTACTTCGAACCGTTAACCTTATTGTAGAAAAATTAAAAGTCACAATCGGTGGCAGTGAGACTTACTCACATTTAGTAGAAGTAATAATAGACGAACAACTCAACAGCAATTCATTCGAACTCTTCAATGATAAAATCTTGATTAGAGTGAGAATAAGATTACAAGAACCCATCGACTTGGATGAAGCAATCGAAAAAGGATTTAATCACTCCCGAGTTAATGTGGAAGATTCAAAAAATGCTTACGAAGCAATCAAAGGCCAACAAATAAAAATTGAAATTGGCTTTAGGGTTGAGTAAAGATAAAAAAAAGTTTGCAAAAAAAAATAAAAAATAAAAAAAATCTAAGGAGAGAAAAAAAATGAAAAATTTAAAGAAAAGAAATTTGGTTTTAGTATTATTAGTATTATTTGCGTTAGCAATCTCAGGAACAACTTATGCTTATTGGGCTTCTTCAGTTTCAGATTTTGAAGAAACAGTTAATAACGAAATCAATATAGGTACAGGAGAAGCAATTACAATTAGTGTTGATATCTCTGATTCAGAAGTGTTCACAGATAAATTGGTTCCAACAACTGTTACTCCAGGTACTGGAGAAACTAACTCTATTACTGTTACATACACTGTAACTTGGAATGATGACGCTTTACTAGAAGGTACTGCTGATGTTGCAGTTTCTGCATTAGTAAGTAATATTCAAGTTGGTGGAGTCGCTAATCCTTACAGCTTAGTTTCTGTTACACCAGTTTTAAGCCCAACAACAATTGGTTTAGGTGCTACAGTAACATTTACATTCGATGTAACTATGTCTGAACCAGCAAACGTGACAGAATATGATGCAGTTGCTAACCAAGCTATTACATTTGACATTACATTCAACGTTAATTAATTAACATAAATTTAAGAGTTTTTTAGAAATGAGGTGAAAGCATGAGAAAACAACACATTCTTCAAACAAGTGTCTTAGTACTTCTTGTGTTTTTACTTATAATTTCCGTATCTCAAACTTTTGGATATTGGGCAAGTTCTGTTAGTTCTGATACTGACACAGGACAAGTAACAATTCCGATTGGTAGTTGGCAACAACTTTCTGATACTGAGATTTCCGTTCAAGATTTAGAAGCTTTTGCCGAATGGATTGAAGCAAATGGCGGAGATATTGCCATGGTATATGATAATTTTACTGTTACTAATGGAACACAGATATCTTTTGAGGATATCTACCTAGAAGGTATTCATTGGGATATAGTTGGGACTGGTACTACAGACAGAAATGACAAACGACCAACAATTGGTTTTGTTCAGGTAGTAGATCGAGTTTTAGATGGTTCTAACAATCCGGTTCATAGAATAGTACCGCCTGCACCAACAGATCCTGTACCTTATCCAGGTTACAGCTTCTTCTTAGTAAATGATGTTAAAAATACCATTACTAATAACCAGACAAGTATTAGACTTAACTATCAAGTCTCAATGACAACAAGTGATAAAATTAATGCCGTTACTAGTGTTTCGTTCTATGCTTTTAGAGGCTTATATGATGCCGCTGGAGAAGGGGTAGACTATAATCCAATGGTATCACGTGCTTTTACAGTTCAAGTAAGTCTTGATGGAACGAGTTGGACTCAAATTGGCACTGGAACTCCGGGCAGCACAACAAATACATCTGCAGCGTTTAATTTTTACAATTTTAATATTCCGACGAATTTCCAAAATCAAGAAATATATGTAAGGATTAATTTTGCTGGAGGTTCAGTATTTAATGGTGGTAATCACTATTATTCTCGATTAGTTATTGATGCATTAAGCATTAATACATAAGAAATAAATAGGAAGAAATTAATTCTTCCTATTTTTATACTCTGTCTGTGATATTGTTAATTTTTGAATTATATGATATAATTTTTTAAAATCAAAAACAGTTTTAGGTAAGGCTATTCAATTTTAAATATTAAGTAATGATGGAGATTTTTATGACGAATAATAACATATATACAAACTCAATTTTTCGGGATCTCGCTGATATATTCAAAAGGAAGAAAAGGATGTTTATTTTTGGCTATTTTGTTTTTTTATCAGTGATTATAATATTATTTTTCGCCTTACCTTGGATATTTCCAAATGTAAGTATCAAATTATTCAATGGTTTTCAAGAATTTGCTGTTCCTTATAATTCAGAAATAGTCAATGGACAAGTAAGAAAGAAAGTACTTTGGTTAAATGGTTTTAAAATAGAAGAGCTTAATCAAGGTAATTTGTTGGCGGTAATAGATGGCAATACTAATAGCATTTGGATTGAAGAAGTTGTTAATATCGATTGGGAAAGCAACGAAGTTATTACAAGCTTCGATGGATTATTAGCAAGAAGAACTAGTTTTGATAATATCAAAGGTCTGTTTGATAGAGAAGCAAGTGCCTTTGGTGTTTTCTATTATTCAGTTTCTAGTCCGCCGGGATTAATTATTATGACGATTGCGATTATTTTATCGCTTTTAGTCGGTTACTATGGATTTGTTAATAATGTGTCTACTTACTATAGAAAGTTTAAAGAAAAATACCAACATGAGAAAATTAGCAATTAAGAGAATATTAAGTATTGCTTTTTATACACTAGTTATCTTTTTAACTAGTTATTTGATATTTGATTATATTGCTCCAGAAAAAACCGTGGATATCTTCGGCTTTAAAATTTTTGTAGTGGATTCACCAAGTATGGAACCAACCTTAAGAGTTAATGACGCTGTTGTGGTTTTTAAAACTAAAGCATCGAAAATCCACCAGGAGGATATTATAACATTCGAAGTTTATCTTCCTGATTTACAGGCAAAGGGTTATGTTACCCACTATGTAGGAGAGATTATAGACGCTAATAATCAAATAATCTATAAAACTCACGGAGAAGGTTCTGAGATTGACGAGTGGGAAGATGAAGACGGAAATCCCATTGAAATTGTGATAGAAAACATCATTGGTAAAGTTGCTTTTAAAATACCTGGAGCCGGTCATTTCATCAAACTGTTAAGAGATCCTGTTATGGTATTACTGCTTGCGGGCAATATAGCAATTATTGTATTTATTTTTTATTACGTAAAAAAACAAAAACACATAAATGAAGAAAATAAAGATTAATAAGTAATTATTTCAATCAACGATAATGGAAAACCTTGAAATTTAGACAATTTTATATTAGAATTATAAAGAGGTGAAAGATATGAAATACGTTATTAATGAATATCCTACACGGTATTATGCCGGGATAGAATTAATTGGTGGGTTAAGTGCAAATAGCGATGATTATCAAAAAATCCCTAAGCTTTGGGATGATTTTAAGGAAGTATACCTTCCTGACATTCCCAAGCAAAAACGACCTAAAAATTTTATTGGTTTGGAGATTTATCGCATCGATTTCATGGAGTCGAAAAAAATGGATTATTTTGCCTTGGTTGAGATCAATGATTTATTCGAGTGTAATGATGACGAAATCGTTACTAAGAAATTACCTAAGGGAAGATATATAAGTTTTACTATCAGTAATGATGACTTGTTAAATGAAGTTGAGAGAGTATATAAGTTTATCGAAGAAGAAAGAATAAACATTCATTTGGGTTTTGATGTCAAAGAATATCTTAGCGACCAAAATTATCGTAATTTTGGTGCTAAACTTCTGTTGACATTTAAATTAGAAGACTAAAATTAAGGAGAGATTTATGAACAACACAACAAGTTTTTACAAAGAAGAAGCAAAGAGCAAGATGATGGATAGATATGGTGAAGTAATTCTATTTCTAATCATCATAACCTTAATTTCTGTTGGATTAACTGCCTTAACAGATAATTTTAGGCCAGTTATTCAAGAGGGAATTATTGTTGATAGTGGCATACCGGCACTAGTTACTTTATTTAGTGCGATAAGTTTTTTGTTTTCAGCAGGTATAGCTTATAGTAGTGCTAGCTTATATATCGATATCAGCAACAACGAAAGTTTTGAGTTGATGGATAAGCTAAAATCTGGATTTACAAATGAATATGGCAGAAATATTGTTTTGGTTTTTTTGCATAGTTTGTTTATTGTCTTATGGGCTTTCTTGTTTATCATACCCGCCTTTATCAAAGCATATTCTTATGCGATGAGCATGTATATTGGCGTAAAAGAACCTAAAATAACTGGACTTGACGCAATTACTAAATCTCGCCAATTAATGAATGGCAATAAGACAAGTTTATTTGTTTTAGATTTATCTTATATCGGCTGGTATTTGTTATCGATTTTGACTTTCGGAATTTTACTTTTATGGGTAGTTCCAAAGCATCAAACCGCTAGAACATTGTTCTTTAATGAAATCTATATCGGTAATAATCCGGTTCAAGTTGATACAAAAGAAAAAGATATATTTGATACTGAATTACTTTAAAAAAAACTAAAGGCCGATGGCCTTTTTTCTTTGAAAATTTCGAATTTTTTCTATTAATAATATATTTATATGATATAATATTTATGATGTAAGCGCTTTTTTAAAAGGAGAATAAAAATTTAAAATGACGGATATCACAAATGTAAAAGAACTAGAAATGATGGCTGTAGTAAAAGATAAACCTGAGAAGGGTTTTTCAATTGTTAGTAAGACTTTATCTACTGATTTAAAACCGGGTGAAGTCCTTATAAAAGTTAACTCCGTTAGTTTTTGCGGAACAGATTCTCATATATATAACTATGATAATTGGGCAAAGAACCGACTTAAACTTCCACTTACAGTCGGACATGAATTTACTGGAGAAATCATTAAGATAGCTAAGGATGTCGAACGGGTAAAATTAGGCGATATCGTAAGTGCGGAAACCCATATAATTTGTAATGAATGTGAATTTTGTTTAAGAGGTGAAGGTCATATTTGTGAAAACACAAAGATTATAGGCGTAGATATAGATGGTTGTTTTGCTGAATATATAAAAATACCGGCTCAAAATTGTTTTATCAGCGATAAGAAACATAATCCCTTGCATTTATCGGTTCAAGAACCATTAGGAAATGCCGTTCATACAGTATGCCATTTTCCTATCGAGGATCGTTCTGTCGTGATTCTAGGTTGTGGACCGATTGGACTCATGGGCGTTGATGTCGCAAGAGCTTGTAAGGCTAAAACCGTGATTGCGATTGAAGTAAATGAATATCGACGTAACTTGGCAAGAGAACTGGGTGCGGATTATGTTATTAACCCATTAACAGAAAACACATATGAAAAAGTTATGGAATATACTAATCATAAGGGTGTAGATATTATCTGTGAATTTTCGGGAAATAAAACTGCTATCGAAACAGCTTTTAAATATATTAAACCAGGTGGCGGATTATCAATGTTAGGACTTCCAAGCGAATCAATTTGCATTAATGTATCTGATGATATCGTCTTTAAAGGGATTCATATTTATGGGGTTGTTGGTCGCAGAATCTACGAGACTTGGCATCAAGTCAAAGCATTGCTAGATCATAATATGTTGCATTTGGATAAGATTATCACCCATCAATTTCCTTTAAGCAAAATTGAAGAAGCTGCAGAGATTATGAATAATAAAAACTGCGGAAAAATTATCTTGATACCAGGGGAGTGAAATATGAAAGATACTTTAAAATATCTACATGAACAAGTAGAAGAACTAAAAAAAGACGGAGTATATCGGGTTTTACCGATAAACTATGGTCCTTGTGCTAACGTAATCGAATTAAATCATCAAGACGTTGTAAACCTATCTTCAAATAACTATCTTGGTTTAGCGAATCACAAAAGAGTACAAAAAGCAGCGATTAAAGCAGTGAAAAAGTTCGGTGCGGGAACGGGAAGCGTTAGAACCATTGTTGGTAATATGAGCATTTTAGAAGAATTGGAAAATTTACTGGCAGAGTTTAAACGCGAAGAAGCGGTTACTTGTTTCCAATCAGGTTTAAATTGTAATATTGGCGTTATTCAAGCAATTGTCAACAAAGGCGATTTAATCATTTCCGACGAGTTAAACCATGCATCGATAATTGATGGTGTGAGACTATCAAGAGCTGATAAAGCGGTTTACAAACACTCAGATATGGAAGATTTAGAAAATATTCTCAAAGAAAAAAGAAAAGACTACAATAATGTCTTAATCATTACTGATGGCGTCTTTTCCATGGATGGTGATTTGGCTAAATTGCCTGAGTTAGTTGAGTTAGCAAAAAGATATGATTGTTTAACTTATGTCGATGACGCTCATGGTAGTGGTGTTTTAGGCGAAAGTGGAAGAGGGACTGTAGATCATTTTAAACTTCATGGAGAAGTTGATTTTATCATCGGTACGTTATCAAAAGCTATTGGGGTAATCGGCGGTTATGTTGCTTCTAAAAAAATCGTTAAAGAATGGCTTTTGCATCGAGCACGACCTTTGCTTTTTTCAACTGCTTTGCCACCTGCAGCTATCGGCGCGACAATTGAGTCAGTTAAAATGTTGATGGAAAGTGAAGAATACACCAATAGACTTTGGAAAAATGCACGCTATTTTAAAGAAAAGTTAAAAGCTTTAGGTTTCGATATCGGTCATAGTGAAACACCTATCACTCCGGTTATGATTGGCAATGAAGCTAAAACAATGGAATTTTCACGAGAATTACTAAAGAACGGTGTTTTTGTTTCCGGAATAGTATTTCCTACGGTACCTAAAAACACTGGAAGACTAAGATGTATGATTAGTGCTATGCACACTGCAGATGATTTGGACTTTGCCATAGAGATTTTTGAAAAAGTCGGCAAACAGTTAAAAATCATCTAAACTTAAATAAAAAGAAAATGCGAAAATATTTCGCATTTTTTATTGATGTAACAATAAAATCATTTCTCTAAGAGCCTTTGCGGTCACAACCGTAGAAACGTTAGAACTGTCCAACATTGGTGCTAGTTCAACTAAATCTGCGCCAACAACATTGTTTAATTTTTCGAACTTTTTCATGGCGGCCAATAACTCTTTAAAAGTCATTCCGCCGGGTTCAGGAGTTCCTGTGCCAGGGAATACTGAAGGGTCTAGAACATCCATATCAATTGTGATATATACAGGATGATTTTTAATTTCTTCAATGACATTTTCTAAACCGTCAAAGTTGAATTTTTGCATAAAAACATGTCCTGCTTTTGCGAAATCGAATTCGCTTTTATCACCGCTTCTGATTCCGAATTGGTAAATTCTATTATCACCGAGGATGTCATAACATCTTTTGATAACAGTCGCATGCGATAATTCTCTTCCCAAAAATTCATCACGCAAATCAGTATGAGCATCTAGATGAATAATTCTAAGGTCTGGATATTTTTCCACTAGCGCTTTAACAACAGGATAAGTGACTAAATGTTCGCCACCAATCATCATCGGTTTTTTATTATCATTAATGATGGTTTTAGTGTTATTATAAATGATATCTAATGACTCCTCAACTAATCCCATCGGCAAGTCTAAGTCACCGATATCAACTGTATTATAATCGCGAAGATTCATTTCTTTATAAGGAGAATACCATTCGATACCAATTGATTCAACTCTTACAGCGTTACCGGCAAATCGCGTGCCCGGGCGATATGACGTGGTATTGTCTAGCGGGGCAGAAAATAAGACAACTGAGCTTTCTTTGTATTCTGCTTTACAGCTTTGAAATGATAAATCAACTTTTTTCATTATAGATCACCTTCATATTTAATCCAATTTTCTTTATCGACTATTTGCACATAATCGATCTCTGTATCATTTTCGATGTCACTTTGAAGTGACCCGCCTTTGGCTTTATAAAACTTAATGTCTCTTACGACATTTTCAGTTATAACTTCACCTGGTATAATAATCGGAATACCCGGTGGATAGATCATAATTGATTCAGCGCTGATTTCATCAACGGCATCATCGAGTTTAACTAAATTTTTAGGGGCGTGATAAGCATCACGCGGTCTTGCGTAAGTATCTGGAAATTGATAGTGAAATTCAATTTTTGGAAGTTTATCTCTTTGTTTAAAATATTTTTCAGAAAGTTTTCTAAAAGCAAGAACCAGTCTTTCTAAATCTTGCTTAGTAGTTCCGATGGTCAAGACACAAAGAACAATATGTGACTCAGCTAACTCAAGTTGAATATTATATTCTTTTTTCATTTGTTGATAGATATCAAATCCAGTTAAACCTAAATCACTTACTTTAATCATTAATTTGGTTTCATCCGCATCAAAGCAATCATGTTCTAATAAATAATCTTTATCGATAACGGTAATTCCTGGTATTTTTTTAAGTTGTGTTCTAGCAATTTTTGATAATTGCAAAATATTGTTAAGTTTAGCTTTACCTTTGAAATACATGGTTTTTCTAGCAACATCCAAACTAGCCATTAAAAGTGAACTAGGACTAGTTGATTGCAACATATTTAAGGTAGCTCTCAATCTTTGATGATCAATCCGATTACCCTTAGTAAGAATAACTGATGATTGAGTTAAAGACCCGGCAGTTTTATGCATCGAAGTAGCGGTGATATCAGCTCCAGCTTCCATTGCTGAAAGCGGTAATTTTTGCGAGAAATAAAACTGCGCACCATGAGCTTCATCAACCATCACGACCATATTGTTTTGATGGGCATAATCGGTTATTTGTTGTAAATCAGAAACAACTCCGAAGTAAGTTGGGTTAATGATAAAAATCGCTTTTGCATCAAGATTTTCATCAATCGTTTTTTTTACTGCTGAAAAACTAACATCGTTAGCAATACCAAGATTTTCGTCAATGTTTGGCTTAACAAATACTGGCATTGCTCCAGATAAGATAAGTCCATTAATTACAGATTTATGAACGTTTCTCGGCAAGATTAATTTGTCATTAGCTTTACACACGCTCATAACCATAGCTAATAAACCAGTAGTAGTACCATTGGTTAGGAAATATGATTTATCGGCATTCATAGCTTCAGCCATTAAGGTTTGAGCTTCATTGATTACTCCGGTCGGATAATTTAAATGATCTAAACCTACTGGCGAATTTGCGTCAAGCAAATACATTTTCTTGCCAACAAATTTTTGCATATCATTTTCAATTCTACCCAACTTATGACCAGGCACGTCAAAAGGCGCAACTCTACTCATTCCGTATTCTTTTAATTTTGTAAAAAATGGTGTTAAATTCTGTCTAGAATCTTTCATTAAGCATCCCTTTCTTAAAAAACAAATGTCACAAAAAAATAATACCATAAAACGCATAAAAACGAAAGCAATTTTATTTGCAAGAAAATATTTAAAATCAACTGATAATTTATTTATTTTTTATTCAGTCTATTGATTTAATTAATAAAAATATTAAAATTAAAATAAGCGAGGAAAGATTTGACTAAAATAGAAGATTTCCAAGATAAAATTAAAAAGAAATCTAAATACGAACTCATTAAATCTTTACTGCAAGCATTCACAATTACAGTCGTATCTGTAGTGGTTGTTATTGCATTTATACCAAAGAGTCCCTTAGCTAGCTTTGACCAAGTCAAGGCTTTTTCACATGAAGTTATCTATCAAGTTCAAATTAGTGATGAAGATAATGTCGTCCAAGATGATATATTAAAAATCGTGCTTGAAAATCAGTTTCATAAATACGAGCAAAACATTACTATCGGTCAAAATTTTGGCAGTTTTAAAGACTTGGAAAAGAATACTCAATATCAATTAAAAGTGGTATACGATAAAGGTTTTGGTGAAGAAGTCTTGGCTAAAACTCTAGTCACGACAACTAATGATTTAGTGGCAGCCATTTCTGACATTAATCTAATAGAATTACAAGAATATTTAGTTACCTATGAGTTAAATTTAATTTATGGAGACTTAACTGGTTATCAGAATTTACAAATTCGCTATGGTACAGATTTTGGAGGAGAATATCCAATATCATATAACTCAATTTCATTACTTAGTTATCCAGCCAGTATGACTATCGAGTTTCAAGGTTACTCAGCTTCTGAGTTTGTAATTATACTAGAAGGAACATTTGAAGGTAATCAAGTTATTATTGATGAATACAGAATAAAAAAACCTTTTAAGGTTTCAGCCTTTATGTATCTAGAATTCTATAATGACCGTGAAGTAGCATTCGGTCTATTCGGTGATGTGGACCATGAACATGAAATCAGATACTTAATGGAAGTTTATCAAAACAACACTCTTGTTAGAACTATTGAATATGATTTGCATGAAGAATCTTATCACAGTCATGATAGTTATTATATTATCGACAAATTAAAACCGGAAACAGAATATCATTTTGTTTTCAAAGCAAAATATCAAAATCCTGAATCTTTAAGAATGGAAGAATTGATAATTGGCGAAGAAACAATTACAACTTTGAGTGCTTTAGTTTATGAGATTGATGTTATTGAAAATGAATTTAACTATCAGGTAACAATAACTGTGAATCAAGAGTTGTTCGATATAGCCTATTATGATTATTATTATTTAGAAACCGATTATTATTACTACTATAAAGGCGATTCGTATTATTTTGTTGAAGAACAAGGTGTTTATACAGTAACGTTTATAATTGACAAAGAAACATTTGCTGATTTTTATATCAATATTGCTTTAGAAAGTACCGGTAATTATAACTATAGAATTAATATTAAGAGAATAGAAAGTTGAGGAAAGAATGATGAAGTTTAGTGAAAAATCACCAAGAGAAAAAAGAAATTTAATTATTGTAATTGCAGTAGTGTTTATACTGTTATTAGTTAGTATTTTGGGACCAATTATTTTTCCCAATACATTATTTGCTAATATAATCGAAAATTCAGTAGGTAAGTTTTTTAACTTATTTAACTTTTTTAAGAACAACTATGTTATCTTAATAGAAACCTTAGCGATAATATTTTTCATGTGGTTGATTAACAAGTTGCTGTTAATAATAATAAGTCTATTAAAGGTTAAAACTTTGAGAGCTACTACCATCGCTAATTTAATTAACAGTATGATCAAGTATCTTTCTGTGGTTATTGCCTTTTTCTTGATTTTAAGTGCATGGGGCGTACAAACGCCAACACTCTTAGCAGGTGCTGGGATTGTCGGTTTAGCTATCAGTTTTGGTGCACAAAGTTTAATTGAAGATATTTTCAGTGGATTGTTTATCATCTTTGAAAGACAATATTCGGTGGGTGATATCATTCAAATTGGCGATTTCAGGGGAGTAGTGAAGGAAATTTCTTTACGAGTAACAAAATTTGAAGATATTAATGGCGATACAAAAATAATTAATAACTCAGATATTAGAGGCGCGATAAACACAACTAGTTCTTTGTCAAAAGCAGTATGTGATATCTCAGTTAGTTATGGTGAGGATTTAGAAAAAGTAGAAAAAATCATTACTGATAATCTTGCTGCTATCAAGAACAACATCCCAAAAATAGTTGAAGGTCCATACTATTTAGGCGTTACTCAACTAGGAGATTCATCTGTGGTTTTAAGAGTAATCGGTTATGTTCAAGAAGGTGACAGACCTTCAACTACTAGAAGTTTAAATCGAGAAATGAAACTTTTGTTTGATCGTAACAAGATTGTAATTCCTTTCCCTCAACTCGTTGTATATAATGGTGATTTAGAAGTTAAAGAATAGATTTTAAAAAAATGGTAAAGATGCTAAAAGATGTTGATATTAGCGTCTTTTCTTTTTTTTAAAAAATCTTTTTTTCTAATAAAAAAAACTTCTAAAATAGAACTTTTATGATATTATATTTACTATGGGAGTGATGATTATGAAAAAGTTGGTCGGCAATTTAATGTATGGACAATCTGGAGGTCCAACTGCAGTTATAAACGCTAGTGCTTATGGCGTGATTTCTGAAGCTAGAAAAAACAGTGAATATATTAAAGAAATATATGTAATGAAGCACGGAATTGAAGGCGCATTAAACGATGATTTAATTAAGATATCTGAAAAAGATAATGATAATATTGAATTGTTAAAATATACGCCAGGTTCAGCCTTTGGGTCAGTTAGACACAAACTGCCTGATTACAAAGAAGACGATTCAAAATATGTGCGTTTGTTATATATGTTTAAGAAATACAATATTAGATATTTTCTCTACAATGGTGGGAACGATTCTATGGACACCTGCGCTAAAATCGCTGATTATATGAATACAATAGATTATGATGTTAGAATAATCGGTATTCCTAAAACAATCGATAATGATTTGCCGTTTACTGACCACACTCCAGGTTTCGGGAGTGCTGCAAAGTTTATCGCTAATACTATTATGGAAGTTAATTACGACATGTTAGCCTATCCAAATGGGAAAGTAACCATTGTTGAGATTATGGGAAGACATGCTGGTTGGTTAACTGCTTCAAGCGCATTAGCTAATCTTGGCGGATTTGGACCGGATTTAATCTATCTTCCGGAAATCCCTTTTTCAATTGAAAAATTTAAAAATGAAGTTAAAGAAGTCTATAATGCAAAAAAACAATGTATGGTTGCTGTTTCAGAAGGGGTTATGAATGAAGACGGAGTTTTCATCTCTTCAAGTTCAGGAATGAAAGATGCTTTTGGTCATTTTCAATTAGGAGGAGTAGCTTCAAAGCTTGCCTCTACGGTTGCGAATGACTTGGGTATTTCTTCAAGATCAGTTGAGTTTGGTTCAACTCAAAGAGCTGCTGCACATCTTCAAAGTTTAACAGATGTAAATGAGGCTATTGGCGTTGGTGAAGCTGCAGTTCAGGGCGTATTAAACAATAAAAACGACGTGATGGTTATTATAAAAAGAATAAGCGATAATCCATATCAAATAGAGTATCATTACCACGGACTTAGAGAATGTGCTAATGTAGAAAAGAAAGTACCTAAGAGCATGATTAATAAAGAAGGAAATGGCGTAACTCAAGCTTTTATCGACTATGCTTTACCTTTAATACAAGGTGAAAACGGCAACGTTTTTGAAAATGGAATTCAAAAATTTGCAAAATTTAAATAATGCCTTTTAAAGGCATTTGTCCTGCGGCTGTGGCGGAATGGTAGACGCGCTACTTTGAGGGGGTAGTATCCAATCGGATGTGTGAGTTCAACTCTCATCAGCCGCACCAGGTTAATTATACCAAGTTGCTTTTTATCGTTTAACGGCTAAATAAAGACGTTTATAGCGATTTTGAAGAAAGCAACTTTTTGTATTTTTCAGGGTAAAATCAGTGGTTTTTCATTGATTTTACTCTTTTTTTATACTCTGATATGGGATGATTTATCTGTTCTCGTGACCGGATTTGAACTTTTGCCAAAAATAGCCATTTTTTGAGGTCGCTATCGGATTTGAACTTAAGATAAAACCAATAAAAAGACCACCTCTCGGTGGCCTTAAGGAAGGGGATGTGTGTGTAAATACACACATGCTATGTAAGGGATAAGTTGCGACTATGTCGCACTTTTAATATAACACAGTTTTCTTATTGATACAATTAGCTAAAAGCATGAAATTTTACTTGTTGATTCAAATAGGGTTTTTCTAATCTTATAAGGGGTTATTATTTCTGGAAATGAGTAAGTTGAATTAGAACTTAATGAATTAAACGGATTAAGAATAAATTCTATATCATTTCTTTCGTTAACAAGTGCCTTATCAAATAAATCTTGAAATGGAAACTCTGATAAATCATCTATTGGTTTCTTGTATTCTTTTAGTAGAAGTTTATAATGCTTGATTTTAGATTCGATGTTGTGTGAAGTTAATAGTTTATTTCGGTTTGCTGTTAACTTGATTTCAATGTCGGATTTTTGTGTTTTTAGTTGGTTTAATACGAGTGTTTCAAAGTCCCCTTCCAATAAGGCTAACGATTTAATTTGATGATGTATCTCATCGAGCTTATCTTCCAATGTATTAATCTCGATATTGAGTTCTCGTATTTCTGGATGTGAAGTTAAAACCTCATTTAACTTATTTAAGAACTCGTATTTATTTTTGATGATATAGTTAATTTGAGAAAGTAGCTGCTCATCAAATGTCTCAACAAATAAGGAATCATTTTCACATGTTTTCTTTTCTCGATTTGATGAACAAATCAAAATCTCAGTAGCCCATTTTTCTCTTTTGTTATTTACCTTGTAATGGTAGTTTTTACCGCAAACGGAGCATTCAACAAAACCACTATAAATGGATCTATTCTTTGCTCTCCTTTTCAATTCGAGTATGTCTGTTGTGTGGTTGTATTTCATCATCCTTTGTGCTTTTATGGATTGTACTTTATCCCATAATGCTTTAGTAATAATTTTAGGATGAGAGTTTTCAACGTAATATTTAGGATGTGTTTGCTGATTCTTTTCTCCAGTTTTATCGCCAACCCTACGACGTATTGATTTTTGCAATAATGCATTTCCAGTATACTTTTCGTTATTTAATATTCCACGAATCGTTCCTGAACTGTAAGGTAGATTATAATGCTTTGTAATATGTCCTTCTTTATTTAACTCTTCAGCAATATAGCCTTGAGAATATCCTTTCGAGTATAAAGTGAACACTTTTCGTACAATCTTAGCCTCATCTTCATCAACTGCGATGTTTCCATTTTGATCTCTTTTGTAGCCTAATACTTTAGATGTTACCATTGGAACAATACCATCTTCAAATCTTTTCTTTACACCCCATTTAGTGTTTTCGCTATTTATCTTTGATTCCTCTTCAGCTACACTGGCGTAAATTGTAATGGTTAGTTCTACCTTTGGATCGAAAGAAGAGATATTCTCTTTCTCAAACCAAACTTCAATATTGTGTCTTTTTAACTCTTGGATGATATTCAAACAATCAATAGTGTTTCTTGCAAAGCGAGATATCGATTTTGTGATGATTAAATCAATACCACCCGCTACAGCAAGTTCTATCATCTGATTGAATTGTTCTCTATACTTTGTATCTGTTCCACTCTTTCCAACATCTGAATACACACCGACTAAATTCCATTCAGGATTTTCCATTATCATTTTTGTGTACGTTTCAACTTGTAAATCTAGTGAAGTTTCTTGTAGTTCCTTTTTTGTTGAAACCCTAGCATAAGCACATACATTTTTCAACTTATCTTTTGATTCCAGTTTATTGAAATCAATTATCTCTACTGCATTCATTCTTGTTCCCTCAAATCTACCACATGATATGCAATTTCATATTTCTCGTTTGTACTTTTTACTTTGTCAGTATGAATGGAAGGCATAGCTTTATATACCTCTAATTCGTTTTTAATACTCTTTTTTGTCATAGGATTATCACTTATCAAGAGAAGTACCTCAGAAGGACTAAGTGCAATTATAAACTTGTAAGTTCCCATCAAGATGTTTTTGCTTAATCCGATATTGCCATCTAAGAATTCTTTCATCTCCTGAATCCGTTCTTCATGAAGGTGTCCATTTACTAGAGATGATTTTTTATTATTAAGTTGAGCTTTTAAGTCGATTAGCTGAGCCTTCTTTTCATTGTAAATAGATTTATAAAATTCAGTGTTATCAGCAATGGAATTCACATTCAAATCAATGATGTCCTTGATGCTCTTTTCTGTTTTCGTGATTTGCTTTTTCAAGTCAGATATTTCAGTTTCTAGGTCACTGGAACTTAAACACGATCTAACAATTTCTAGAGTTTCATCAATAATAGTATCCTTGGATAATTCTAGTTCTTTTATTGATTTTACAATCGCTTTTTCTAAAGTATCATTATCTATTGGTTTATTGGAACATACATGCTCTTTATTATTCTTTCTACAAGTTAACACCACACGTTCTGTAGCTTTGCCGTAATTGTAATAACTACGATTCATAACCGCACCACATTCCCCACAGAAGACGATTCCACTTAATGGGTATATATTACCGTAGTTTGATTGCTTACGCTTTCTCCCTCGCTTTTTCTTGAGTTCCTGGACCAGTTCAAACTTGGTTCTTGAAACAATAGGTTCGTGGTTATTCATGATATAGTATTTAGGAGCGTGTCCATCATTCTTTACTGATTTGTGTGTTAAGTAATCAACCGTGACTCGCTTTTGTAAAATCGCATCTCCACAGTACTTTTCGTTTGTTAGAATCGCACTCACTGTAGCTGGTGTCCAGAAGATTTCTCCGCGACCATTCTGCAGTTCATTCTCAGTTAGAAATATCACTATTTCTTTTAGTGAGGATCCTGAAATATACATGTCGTATATGATTGTTACCGTCTTAGCTTGTTCTTCATTGATGACAATGTTTCCATCATCATCTTTATCATAACCAAGGAATCGCTTTGTATTGATGTGAACTTTACCTTCTTTAAATCTCTTTCTAAATCCCCATTTCACATTCTCACTAATGTTTCTAGCCTCTTCCTGGGCAATTGAAGAGAAGATGGTAAGCATGAAATCGACCTTGGTATCTGATGAGTAAATATTCTCTTTTTCAAAGAATACATCTACATTGATTTCTCTTAACTCCCTAATGATTGTTAATGTATCTACTGTGTTTCTTGCGAATCTAGATAGTGATTTCGTTAGTATTAAATCAATCTTCCCAGCTTTAGCATCTTCAATCATCTGAAGAAACTGTGGTCTTTTTTGAATACTAGTTCCTGATAATCCTTCATCAGCATACAAGCCTATAAAATCCCAATCGTCATTTTCTTGAATCTTTTGAGTGTAAACACTCTTTTGTGCTTCAACGCTATGTAGTTGATCTTCTGAATCAGTAGAGACTCTTGCATAAGCACATACTTTTAGTTTTGGTTTTAGAGTTGGTAATCCATTTATGTCTTCATGGATTACTTGAGTTGGTTCAATAACTATAACTCGTTTTTCCTGCATTCTTGTACCTCCTATATTTGGTTACTATATACATCACTCAAAAAGCAATAAATAGCAAGTTAATACCGTGCTATTTGTTGCTTTTTTCATTATTTATCATCAGTAGTTTTGTAAGGCAAAGATACCACTCTTCATCGGTGATTAAACTAGCTTTTTTAAGTTCATCTATGATTGCCTTTTGTTGTTGAAATTTTACGTTTGTATCCATACTATTCCTTTCTGAGAAAACAAAAAAGAGCCGCTAAAGAAAGCGACTCTTTTCGAGTAAGGATAACTAAGAATGCATATAGTATGTCTAAACCACCGTAGTTATTTTAGCACATCCAAATATATTTGTGAATTAGCGTAAAGCACTAAAAAAATGAGGTATATCCATATATTTATTTAAGTCAGCCATGAGCACACCTTTGAATACGATATTCTCTGCATGAGCTTTGTTAAAGTATCTAGGTTTGTCGTTGATGTAAAAATGTCCGCCACCAGTTGGCTTGAAGTAAACTTTTGAAATATACGTTTTGTCATAGTAATCAAATATCATGACATGACCTTCTTGGTTTAGATTGGTTTTCCAGAAGAATCTCATTTTTAGATCATTCTCTAAATAACAAATCACATCATCATAGATAGTAGAAATAGTAAAGGGCATGACTTCTACAAGACCATCTTCTCCGTTTTCAAATGATCGAAAAGCAAGAATTTTATCATTTACGAGTGTATAAGGGTTCCCAATAATAACGTCCAATGAGACATTGTAAAAACCACTTAGGATCACTAAATCTTTCAGACTGATTTCTCTGGTTCCGTTCTCATAATTGACATATCCTTGTCTTGATTTTCCAATGAGTTCTGCAACCTTTGTTGTAGATAGCTTGTAGTGTTTTCTGAGTTTCTTCAAATTTTCACTAACAAATCGATTATCAAATAAAGTATCTTGCATATAATCACATCCTTTTTCTTGAGTTTTTATAGAGCAACAAATGTTGTAAGCAAATAATTATTGTTAACATTAACTCTATATTATCATAGATATTACCACAAAAACAACTCAATTTGTTGCAAAATAAAAAAAGTCATATCAAATTATTTTCAAGATTAACTATTCCATATACAATAAAGACACCGTTTGAAATTACTGAAAGGAGGGAGCATCTTGAATTCAAATGAAAAGAAAGAGTATCACGTGAATCTACACAGATTATATTTAAAGAAAAGACGTGAGGAATTAGGTCGGACGGTTATAGATGTAGGAGATTTATCAGGTATATCCTCAGATTACTATTGCCAAATAGAGAATGGTTTTAGAGGGAAGAGGTTGTCTGTGAAAATGCTACTACAAATTGCCGATGCCTTGGACATGAATTTATGTGAGGCGCTTGAGGGAGAAAAAGAGTTTATTAAAGAGAGTGAGAGAATGACTAAGAACACCGAAAGAGTTTTTAGTGGATAAGTACAATCTTGCTCAGCTGATGGATGAATACATAACTTATAAAGATGTGCGAAAGATTACCAAAGAAAGCTATAGAAGGATCTTTAGTGAATACATGGAGTATGTCAATAAACTACCTAAACCACCAACTAGGGAAGACGTAAAGACATATCGAGAAGAGTTATCAGAAAATCTAGCAGCTACAACAGTACAAAAGCATATGGTTGTTATCAGAGGTTTCTATGAATGGCTATATGCTGAAGGTAAAGGAGAAAATATTGCTATTGGTATTAAAGGAGTAAAAACTGGTAGCAATTTTAAAAGACAAGCATTATCAGTGGATCAAGCAAGTAGACTTATTGAGCATGCTAGAAGTATCTCCGATAGGGGAATAGTAGAATTACGTAATTATGCAATTATAGGTCTCATGATTACCACAGGACTTAGAACCATTGAAGTTAGTAGAGCAGATTCACAAGACATTATGTTTGTAAATGATGCTGAGTCATTATTTGTTCGAGGAAAAGGACGAGATGCAAAAGATGAATATGTGAAATTGCCAGAAGAAATCCATCAAAATATTGTTGCATATCAGATAGCGAGATCAGACAACAAGAAACCGTTATTTATTAATCATAATAGAAATTGTAGGAATGATCGAATCAGTCCGAAAACAATAAGTACGATGGTAAAGGAATATCTCCGAGATGTTGGAATAGATGAAAGGATATATACAGCTCACAGCTTAAGACATACTGTGGCGACAGTAGCGATGAATGAAGGAGCAACGCTCTATCAGACACAACAACTGTTGCGACATAAGAGTTCTGATACAACTCAAATATACCTTCATTCCATTCAACGAAGAGAATCTTTTGTAGAAAATCTAGTTTATAAAAAATTGTATAAAAAAAGTGAGGATAAGGATAAATGATACGAGAGTTTAAGAATGCAGATTATGGTGTTGTTAATGCCACTACGATAGATGAACAACCCTACTTTTGCTTAGTCGACATAGCACGCATCCTGGATATTAAGAATGCGAAAGATTGTAGAACTGGAATACCTAGTTCTGATGTAGAAACCTTGGAAGTAAAAACTGGGAGTACCACATCAAAACGAATCTTTATTAATGCCAAACATATTAGTACGTGTTTATTCAAATCAAAGAATACTAAAGCACAACAAATCAATGATTGGCTTTACCGGATAGTGATTCCACAACTGATGAAACAGTTTGACTATGATTTAGAATCTTTTAATGATCCAGAAACAGTAATCCAGTTTTTAGATGAATTTCAAGACTTGAAAATTAGAAATGTAATTCTTGAAACGGATAAGAAACTTAATGCACCAAGATTGAATTTAATTAACAAACTACTAGGGAGTAAATCATGTGTTGATTTGGATAGAGTCACTCAAGTCATAAGATTTCATCATTTAAGCAATACTGATTTATATAAAATACTACGTTCAAGTCATGTTCTTGATGATAATAATGTACCATACCAGGAGTTTTGTGATCGTAAGTATTTTAGAGTAGTGGAATCAAAGGTAGTATCTGGTGGAGAAATTATCCGCCAACAAAGAACATATGTATATAAAAGTGGGGTTTCTTTTATCGAAAAAATTCTAACAGAATATGAGGTAAGAAACCATGATCCAAACAAAAGAAAAGCATTATACGATAGCTGAAACAAAGAAGATACTAAGGCTCTCTTCACAAACCATCCAGAAGATGTTACGTAGAGGAGAGCTCTTAGGATTTCAATCCGGAAACAAATGGGTAATATTTGAATCATCGATAAATAATTATATCGAGAAAAATTCAAACAAACCACAAGAATCAAACGATTAATGCAAGAAATAATGCTTGTGATTGCTTGTGTAAGACAATGAAATCATATCAATGTAGTTATATCAGGTTATTTCAGCATACACGAAAACTAAGAGGTAAAAAGCATGGCGAGACCAATCAAAAAAGGATTATCCTATTTTCCATTGGACGTCGGTGTTTTTAAGGACAAACGAATCACCAAAATCGAACGTAAATTTGGAGTATACGGTTCGAGTATTTTTTTAAGAATTTTAACGATGGTATATGAGCACGGGTATTACCTGGAAATGACTGAAGAAGATTTGATCACTGAACTGATTTATCAAATTGGAGTAGGCAAGATCTCATATCAACGGGTACGCAATGTAATTCTCATGTGTTGTGAGCTAGGCATCCTTGATGAGCCGCTATTTCGACAAGGGGTTATTACATCTGATGGTATTCAGAAACAATTCATCCGAGTCGCCAAAAGGCGTAAGGAAGTAGATATCTCCAAGTATTGGTTGCTAGATTCCGCAACAATGGAAGAAATAGGGGTCCTTTTAAGCATGGAAAAAAATGAGGAAAAAGGAGTTAATGTTAACAATAACTCGGTTAATGTTGACATTAATACACAAAGTAAAAGTAAAAGAAAAAGAGATAAAAAGATAAAAGAAGATAAAAGCATTTATGGGTTCCCCAAAATGCACTTTTTAACAAAATTATTAATTCAAAGAAAATACATTGAAGAAATAGATGCAGACATCATGAAATATAATGATTTGTTTGAATCAGCGATTGATGAGTATAGTTATGAGAATGTGTTAAGTGGAGTGAACTATATTATTTCATATGCTAGAAACCCTAATCCACCAATTGATGATAAGTTCAATTTCATGAAGGTATCTTTGATCACAAATCTAGATCGATTTAGAAGTTTAGAGAATAGAAGAGGGGAGACATTTGATGACTGGTTCAAAAACATCTTTTTACAAGTGGATAGATGATATTAAAAAAGCCTATAGGCATAAGAACGAATTAGAAGAAAAACTTCAGTTCTATGAAACTAAGCTTATTGGTTATAATGCAGTTACTTATGATTCGATAGGATCAAGTACGACAAAAAATAATGTTGAGGAGAACTTGTTATATGTTATTGGGAAAATTGATAACGTAAAAGCGAAATTAGACAAAGCACAAAAACTGATTGATGAGTATATTAGTTTTAAGCGTAAATTAAAATCACTAGAAGCGTTGGTATTAGAGTATCTTGTTGAAACGTCATTTTCAAAATCTGTAATAGCTAACAGAATAAAGGCTTCAAGAAGCAGAGTCTTTCAAATCATTGATAATATTGACAACAAAAGATAGACTTAATCCCAAATTGTGATTTATTTCCTTAGCTTTAAATGTTATAATAATGAAGTATAAATGTTTTACAGGAGAAGGTGAGTAAATTGGGTCAAACAACATTAAATCCATTTATCAAGTGGCCAGGTGGAAAAAGCCAGGAACTAAGTATTATTAAAAAACATTTACCTAAGACCATAAATAACTATTATGAACCGTTTCTAGGTGGGGGTTCTGTATTCCTTGCTCTTAAAAATAATAAAGCATATATTAACGATTTTTCAGAAGAGTTAATGGAATTATATAAAATGATTGGTGAAAACAATAATCTTTTTTTTATGCATCTAGATGAAATTAGCAAGACTTGGAAATTACTTGATGATGTGGTGTTTGAGAAAGAAGAAGAATTAAAGAAAATGTATCAAAATTACAAAGCAGATCGACTAATCTTATCTACACCGAAAATTAAAGATAAATATAAAGATAAAGTGTATACTTTCGTTATCCAAAATGCTGAACAATTTAATGGGTTATTAGAAGATCATTTTAACTATGATATTGATAACTTTATTTCACAGATTAACAAATCACTTTATAATAAAATCTCTAGAATGTACAAAATAGAGACAGATAGAGGGGATTTACCTATAGACGATATTATTATAAATATTTTGACAGCATTCAAAGCAGCATATTATACTCACTTTAGATATGTTTATAATAACAGGGAAAAACTTCAATTATCAAGAGAGTTTGCAAGTGCATTATTCTATTATATTAGAGAGCATTGTTATTCTTCTATGTTTCGATATAATGCCAAAGGTCATTTTAATGTTCCATACGGGGGAATATCATATAATAACAAGAATTTTGACAAAAAAATCAAGTATATGAAATCTAGCACTTTACAGAAAAAAATACATGATGCCGATTTACATACAGAGGATTTTGAAAAGTTTTTAAATCTAACTAAACCTTCTAAAGATGACTTCATTTTTTTAGACCCACCTTATGATACTGACTTTTCTACTTATGCAAATAATGAATTTGAGAAAAATGATCAAAAACGCTTAGCAGATTATATGTTAAAAACCAAGGCTAACTTTATGCTAATTATCAAAAATACAGATTTTATTTTTGACCTATATAATAAAAAAGGAATTTATATTAAGTCTTTTGACAAAAAATATGTAGTTAGTTTCAAGAACAGGAACGAGAAAGATGTAACTCATTTGTTGATTACAAATTACGAGTTATAAGGATAGGGTGAAAACATGGATGAATTAAGAATACAAAAGATTAAAGCGATAAAAGAAATTGTAGATACATCAATAAAATCATTTGTTGATGGTTTTGAAGGTAGATATGAAACTGAAGTTACAATGGATACTGGTGTAATAAATCAAAAGAAGAACAACGTATTTATAAGCGAATTAGGAGAAGAATTTATGTTTTACTCTGCTTTTGTAAGATCGTTCGATTCTTCGTTCGGAAGACAACTAGAACGTATAGGTAACTCAATCGCAAAATTATCTTATGATGTAAGAAATGGTATTGAATCATATATACTACCACAGCAAAAACAACACATTGATTATTTGATGACCTCTTACGATAATAAGGAAACACCACAAGTTGAAGACTATTGTGAATTTAGTTCAGTGCAACCTAGAAACACAAGTAGCTATGAGTATAAACATGAAACAGATAATTATTTTTATGATCCAGAAAATAAAATCCACTATGTAATTGAACTTAAAGCCGGTGGTGACTTAGATATTAAGAAGGCTAAATCAGAAAAAATTGCACTTCTAAACGAGTATTTCTTATTGAAAAATAAGATAAGACTAACTGATGAAACCGTGATTATTAAGTTTGCGACTGCTTATAACAAATTTGGTGAAGGTAATGAATGGAAGCAACATCAAGTAAGAAGATATTTTGATGAGAAAGAATTACTAATTGGAAAAGATTACTGGAATTTCGTGTGCAAAGAACCAAATGGTTTTGAGATTGTTTTTGAGCAATATAGAGAAAGTGCTAAGTACATTAAAGACGCTCTTGAAAGAATTAAAAACATGTACTTCTAATTAAACATGACAAAAAATCTTTTAAATGCTACAATTATAACAAGTAGCATTTTTTATTTGGGAGGTAAGGATAATGATAATTGAAAAACTAAGAATTATAAATTTTAAATTGTACGATACAACTGGGAAAGTATTTAATTTTCATGATGATCTAAATATTATTGTAGGAAACAATGATACAGGAAAAAGTACCATACTTGATGCACTTCAACTAGTTACTACAGGGAAAATTGCAGGTGTATATGCTGAAAGAGCTTTAACAATGAACTTATTTAATATGAAATCTCAAACTGATTTCATAGAGAGTGTGGCAGAAGGCAAACCTGAGTTACCAGAAATAACAATAGAAATCTATGGTAAAAAGGATGATCGTTTTGCAAATCTATCTGGAACCAATAATACATTGGGAGAAGATTGTCCAGGTATGCAGTTTAGACTAGAGTTTGATGAAACATATGCAGCTGAATTTAAAGAGAGAGTATCTAGAAATGAAATTACTCAAATTCCGATTGAGTATTATAAGATTTCAAAGCACTATTTTAGTGGAGATCCAATAGAGTATAGGAAGACCCCATACAAAACAGCCTTTCTTGACGCTTCAAAGAATAATTATTCAAGATACATCAGTCAATACATTGATACTAATATAGCAGATTACCTTGATCCAGCTGACAAAGCAAATTTAAGTATAGAGTACCGTAGTAATAGAGATAAATTCACTAAAAGCGAACAAATAAGAAAATTAAATGAATCGCTACAAAAAGACAAACATGTTCTTAACGATAAGAGTGTCTCAATTGATTTATATGACGAATCAGTAGATGAATGGAAGAAACATGTAACAATAAAAATTGATGAAAATCCTATTGATACTCTAGGGTATGGAACTCAAAATAGTATTAAAATCGAATTAGCGTTACGAAATAACAGTGATCTAACGAACTTAGTCTTAATAGAAGAGCCTGAAAACAATCTCTCTTATGTAAACATGAGCAGACTAATTAAAAAAATTGTAAGTGTATCAACATCGCAAATCTTCATTACAACTCATAGTAGTTTTGTTGCAAACAAGTCTAGCCTTGGTAAGTTAATAATTCTTGGAAATATAGACAATACGAATTTATCGAGTTTATCCGAAGATACAATTGAGTATTTTGAAAAGTTACCAGGTTATGATACTTTGCGAATTGTTCTATGTGAGAAAGCAATACTTGTTGAGGGACCATCTGATGAACTTATAGTGCAACGAGCTTATAAAGATGTCCATGGCAATTTGCCTATTGAAGATGGAATTGATGTTATCACAGTGGATTCTCTTGCTTTTAAACGCTACCTTGAAATTGCTCAAAAAATAAAGAAAGAAACTGTTGTTGTAACTGATAATGATGGAGATATTGAAAAGAATATTAACGAAAAGTATACTGATTATCTTAATATCGCTAACATAACTTTTTCATATGAAAAGAATGAAGAACTAAAAACATTAGAGCCAAGTCTTGTTGAAGCAAATATCAATAGTGAAGATTGGGAAAAATTCAAGTTAGTAATTTCCAAAAATGGTAGTATGAAAAACAAATCAAAAGAAGAAATTCTCTCATTTATGGAAAATAATAAAACAGAATGGAGCTTCCGTGTGTTTGATTATGAAGAAAATATCAAATATCCGGAGTGCATTTTAGATGCAATCAAGTAATTCTGTAATCATTTCAGCTGCTGGTTCAGGTAAAACATATAGTATATGTGAACATGCAATCAGTAATCTAACTTCTGAAAATAAAGTATTATTAATTACATATACTAATAGAGGAAAAGAAACAATTATTAAGGAATATAAAAAACAAAATCTTGGTGTTTTTGACAAGAATGTAATTGTTAAAACTTGGTTTCAATTTCTATTATCTGAATGGATTAAACCATATCAAGCTTCTTTTTTTAAAGATATAAACTTAATCAAATCTTTTGACTTTACACAAACTTATGGTTATGTTAATAAACGACCGATATCTTCTCCAACCAGATATATAACAAGAGGAAGGAATATTTTAAGCAATGAAGCATCCAGGTTAGCGTTATTACTTAATGATAAATCTTCAAATGCGGTTATTAAAAGGTTAGAGAAAATCTATGAATACATTTACATTGATGAAGTTCAGGATCTATCAGGTGACGATATTAACCTATTAGAAGTATTATTTGATTCGAAAATAAATACATTTTGTGTTGGAGATCCAAAACAATCTACTTACCAAACTTACAACACAAAGAAATACAAAAGCAAAACTGGTAGAAACATATACCAATATTTCAATGCCTTAAGCAAGGATTCGATTGTGACGATAGATGTGAACAACAAGTCCAGAAGGTGCAATTCTGATATTTGTAAGTTAGCAAATATCATTCATGCAGACGAACCTTTAATTGAGTCTTTTGAAAATGAAGATAATCCACATAAAGGTGTATATATAATTTCAAGGTCAGATGTAAAAGACTACTATGATAGTTTTAGACCCATGATTTTGAGATATGACAAAAGAACACAATGTGAATTCACTGAAGTTATAAATTATGGTGTCTCAAAAGGTATGACATTTGAGAGAGTAATGATTTATCCAAACCAACCACTAGTTAAACTTATTAAAAATGGGACACCATTAAAATCTCCTGAAAAATACTATGTGGCTGCTACTCGAGCTAAACATAGTGTATGTATTGTGGTTGATAAGATGAAGGGAAACGCTTTGTTTTCACCTATAGAACTTGAATTGGATAGTGGGAAGAGGTTAATTGTGTACAAAATGCAGCTTTAAAATCAATAACGGGGTAAAATCATAAATAGGAGGATATTGAAGTGGATGATAATTATTTAGAAACAATGAAGAAGGTTCAAGAAGTTTTAAGTTACGAGTACGAAATTCCAAAAATTCCTGATATTAATCTAGAGATGATTGAAAGTCCGTTGATAGAGCAAAATGGAATTCTTAGAGAAACACTTGAAGTTGTGACTAAGAGTCTTGAATTAGCTATTGAAGAAAAGAAAGTAGCAAAAAAAGAATCTAGAAGAAATTTAATTATTGCAGTAGCTTCGATCGTGGTTGCAATTATTATTGCAGCTTTGGGATTTATTTTCTAAGCCTTCTATAATCCTTGTGATTTCTTGTATAGCAAACGAAAAGAAATCATATAAGATTATATTAGATTAAATCACAATACACTTTTGAGAGCCTAATTGGGCTATATCGTGCTTTATGCTCATGGACAAAATTTGACAATTATGATAGAGTGTATTTATCGTGGAGTACTGGCTAAAAGTAAGCCTAGAAGTAATAGGAGTTCGAGTTGATCGGATTCCTTTTTCTTTTGCAGAAAGATTTGTAGTATTCAACTGGTAAGTCATTACAGTTTTGACAATAATTACCTAACAGTTGGAGTGATTTAGAATGAAAGGATATACGCTTGATTACTACGAAAAGTGGGAACGTGACGGTATACTAGACAAAAGGTTAAATGAGATAAAAGAATTAATTTCAAAAGGAGTTCCACAAGTTGAGATTGCTAAGATTCTTGGTATGTCAGAAAAGACAATGTATAAATTGAAAAATCGTCATCCCAAAATGAATCAAGCATTCGTATTTGGAAATGATGATCTAAAATATACTTTAATCGATACCTTAATTAAAAAGGCAGTCGGTTACGAATATGAGGAAACTCAGACAACTATCGAAGAAACAAAAACTGGGACCAAAAAGAAAATAGTTAAATATAAGAAAAAAGCACAACCAGATATGAATGCGGTGAGATATCTGCTTATCATAAAATTTGGTCGTGACTATAATGATAAAAAAGAAGAAATCGATGCAATGTATGAGCGTTTGAGAAATAGAGAGGAAAAGTGGACGAATGCAAGTAGTGATGAAGAAGATAACTAGTCTTCTAGAATATGATAATAATCCAAGACATAATGAAGAGGCTATAGATGCAGTCGCAAATTCCATACGTGAGTTTGGATTCAAAGTTCCAATTGTAATCTCAAGTGACAATGTCATCATTGCCGGACATACTCGCTTAAAAGCCTCTGTGTCGCTTGGTTTAGAAGAAGCGCCATGTATTATCGCAGATGACTTAAATGAGGAACAAATCAAAGCATTTCGCTTAGCTGATAATAAAACAGCTGAACTGGCTACTTGGGATTTATCTAAACTAGAAGAAGAATTATCTCATATAGATATTGATATGCTTCAGTTTGGTTTTGAGGAAATGGAAGAGTTACTACCAGATAATGCATCCGATGATGATTTTGATATCACTGATGAAATCCCTGAAGTTCCTTTCTCAGAACCTGGAGATATTTACGAACTTGGACCACATCGATTAATGTGTGGTGATTCTACTGATTCAAAACAAGTAGCAACATTACTTGATGGTCATGAAGCAGATATGATATTTACGGATCCTCCATATAATGTAGATTATGAAGGAACAGCTGGAAAGATTAAAAACGATAAGATGGAAGACGATAACTTCTATCTTTTTTTATACAACGCATTTCAGAATATGTTTGAACATACAAAACCAGGTGGAGTGATTTATGTTTGCCATGCAGATACTGAAGGGCTTAACTTTAGAAACGCATTCAAGAACGCAGGCTATAAATTGGCTGAATGTTTAATCTGGGTTAAAAATGCATTAGTACTTGGTAGACAAGATTATCACTGGAGGCATGAACCAATTCTTTACGGATGGAAAGAAGGAGCTGCTCATTACTTTGTTGATGATCGCACTCAAGATACCATTTGGGAATATAACAAACCAAAGAAAAATGAAGAACATCCAACCATGAAACCTTTAGAGCTTGTTGGAAAAGCAATCAGTAATTCATCAAGACGGCATGAATCCATATTAGATCTTTTTGGTGGTTCAGGTTCAACCATGATTGCATCTGATCAACTTGATCGTAAATCATTCTTGATGGAACTTGATGAGAGATTTGTTGATGTCATTGTGAAACGTTATATCAAGCATAAGGAATCAGATGAGAACTGTTATTTGATAAGAAATGGAAAGAGGTCTCCAATTAGCCATTTTGATATCTTTGAAAATTAGTTACTATAGTGAAAATAGTACTTGCTATTTAGTCCCTTTAGAGTGATATATATAGTAACCAAAACAAAGGAGACTAAGATTATGGAAAAAGAAATGAATGTTAAAACCTGGATTGAAAGCTTCAATAACGGAGATTTTGAATCAAAAGATTATGCAATACAATGTGAAGCTGGATGGTACGATTGGTTTTGCAAAGATACAAGTTTAGCAGGTAAAACCAAACGTATGGGGAACATCGTAAAAAAAATCAAGCGTGGTGGAAAAATCAACCTTGAAAACATGTATGTGTGGTTCAAGAACAATTGCCCTTTACATGGTCCACTCTATGATGATTTCCGATTCGCAGATATTGAAACTGGAGATGTACAATTTACAATTCAAATTGAGAGTGTTCATAATGAGAAACGTTATACAGTATACGGCAGAAAAAACAATTTTGATAAACCATTATTTGTATCAGACTCATCAAGAGAATTAGTGAAATGGTTCAATGAAGGGTGGGACTTATAATGTATAAAGAGTTCAATGCACATCCGAAAGGAATCAAAACTGGAGATTGTGTAGTAAGAGCAATCGCAACAACAAAAAGCATAGACTATCTAGAATGCAGAAGAGAACTAAACCGCTCAAAACGAGAACTTGGATATTCGAGTTATAAAGATACGAAGTTCTTATACGATTATCTAAAAGGTTATCCAAGATTGATATTTAAAGCAGTAAAGGGAGAACCAAGAATCAAAGGTAGTGACTTTACAGAATTACATCCGAAAGGTACATACATTCTAAAAATGGCTGGACATATTACAGCTTGTGTAGATGGAGTGATACTTGATACTTGGGATTGTTCATACCGTTCAGTTTATACAGCATGGGAGATAGCAAAATGAAAGTAAATTTTATTAGAAAAGCAACGCCTGATGAACTTCTTCCACAAGATGAGTTCATCATCGAAAAAGAGATTATCATTGATTCGGATTTGTTTGAAACGTTTATACATGATCCACTTGATGATTATGAATTTATAAAAGAAAACATTGATGTGATGTATTGCGATAAAGAGGATGTGTTCCATTGTATTTTTGTAACAAGCAATGAACATGATTTCGGAATCCTAGTTGAAAGTGAAGGATACCATTATGCAAGATACACAGCACACTTACCAAAATCAGTACTGAGGAGCGAATAGGCTCCTTTTTTGCTCATTTATAAAGGAGATGAAGTTTAATGCAAGTAGTAACAAGTGAATCAGTATTTAGTGGACATCCAGATAAGGTCTGTGACCAAATCAGTGATGCAATACTAGATGCCGTTTTAGAACAAGATAAAAACGCTCGAGTAGCAGTTGAAACAGCAATCAAAGATGATTTGGTTTTTGTCTTTGGTGAAGTAACAACAAGTGCGAAAGTAGACTATGCAAATATAGCAAAACAAAAACTCAAAGAGATAGGTTATGAAGATGAGTTTGTTGTCATGGAAAAGATATCAAAACAATCAGCTGATATCGCTCTAGGTGTGAACTCGACTGAATCACATGAGCAAGGTGCAGGCGATCAAGGTATTATGTTTGGATATGCTTGTAACGAAACACAAGAATTTATGCCACTACCGATTATGTTAGCAAATCAAATCTCAAAAGAAATGGATAAGATTCGCAAAGAGAAGTATTCACATATCTTTGGTCCAGATGGAAAATGTCAGGTATCAGTTGGCTACAAGAACGGTAGGCCAAAGAAAGTACTAACAATTATTGTATCAGCACAAACAAAACCATGGATTAAGAAAGAGTTATATGAGGATCTTATCATTAACGAAGTCTTAACTAAAGTCTTTGACTTTGATACGATTGTTGAAGCAGAGGTTTTAATTAATCCTACTGGAGAGTTTGTGATTGGTGGTCCTTATGCTGATTCCGGATTAACTGGTAGAAAGATTATTGTAGATACTTATGGTGGTTATGCTAGACATGGTGGAGGAGCCTTTTCTGGCAAGGACGTGAGCAAGGTTGATCGCAGTGCGGCTTATTATGCCAGATACGTAGCAAAAGCTGTTGTAGGGGCAGGTTTGGCCACACACTGCGAGGTTCATTTGAGCTATGCAATTAGTGTAGCAAAACCAGTGAGTGTTTTAGTAAACACCTTTGATACTGGAGTTACATCTGATGAAGAGATACAAGCACTCGTGAATTATGTATTTGATTTTAGACCAGAAAGCATAAGAAAAGAACTCAACTTAGATAAAGTTAAGTTCCAAGAATTAGCAAAGTATGGACACTTTGGTCGTGAAGATTTAGATGTTCGTTGGGAACATGTAGATGATATTATAGCTGAACTAAGAAGATTATATGAGAAAGCCTAAAGAGATACATAGATTCTATAAGTCTGTTCCATGGCAAGTAGCAAGAGAAATCAAGATAAGAGAAGCCAATGGGAAGTGTGAAAGATGTGGGGCTTTAGGAGAAGAAGTTCATCATAAGATAAGACTTACAATTCTTAATGTGACTAATCCTGAAATCAGTTTGAATCAAGAGAATTTAGAATTGTTATGTAAGAAATGCCACAATGTAGAACATAAGCGTTTTTCTAAGTCACAACAATTTGATGAAGATGGAAATTTGATTTCACGATAAACCTCGTTTTTATAATTCATTTTTGTTATAATTATGAAAAGGGGAGTTGATATTATGGCAACATACAAAGCTATTCAAAATTACATAAAAGATAAATATAATTGTTCAATAAAGACTTGTTGGATTGCAGATATGAAGGAACAATGTGGGATATCTACTAGAAAGGCACCAAATAGGATATCAAAATCAAAAAGAGTTTATCCATGTCCTGAAAAGTATAAAGCCAAGATGATTGATACTTTTCGACATTTTGGAATGGTGAAATAATATGACTGATTTGTATTCTAATCTACTTGGAATGGAAGAACCAGTTATTACTTATCCAATTCCCAAGAAATTAGTTCCTGAAAACGAAGACAAGGTTAATGGCAAAATCAAAAATGATATTAGGTTAGGTGTGAACATTATAGAAATAATTGAAGAAGATCATTTAATCAACTTTTACGATGAAGAATATCATTATTTTGGAGAAATAAACTATTCAGTGTATGTTGATAGTAATAATTATAAATTTTGCTATTTAGAAAACATTAGAGTGAATCCCTATCAAAAGAGAATGAAAATTGGCACAAGGATCTATGATCATTTTTATTCAAAATTGAGGCATAATGGTTGTGCTTATTTTATAGGAAAACTTTCTAGTCATGACAACGAGGAAGCGAGAGAGTTTTTTTTGAGAAGAAAATGCTTTGTTGATAAGGATACCGATTATATATAAAGAAGATTATGTAAAAAGCCCCCCCAGCCACCTTTGTGGGTTAAATGAAGGGTACCGCGTAGGTGGGCAATTAAAAAACACAAGGCAATATTTTTGAAAATCCAAGATTCCTATTGGAAGGGGGATTATGAATGAAAAAGAAATACAATTTAGAAATTGTAAAAAAGAGTGATGTAACTGAACATCATTTAAGTGTTCAAAATGATTTTACACTTTTTAGATATAGACCTATTAATAAGTACACGATTGAAGCACTAGTTAAAAATGAGTTGTGGGTAGCTAGGCCAGATTCGTTTAATGATCCCTATGATACTAGTTTTGTAGTAGATACTAAAAAGTTAATTGATCATTTATTGAGTAAGGTAAATGAGGACATTCTTCAAGGGTATAAAGAACTCAGAAAACTCAAAACAAATAGTAAAAGAAAAATTGCTGAATCTTGGATAAGAGAAATCTACAACAGTAATCTAGAAAACTTTAAACGTATCTTTTTGGTAGGGTGTTTCTCTGAAAAAATAGATAATGAAGTAATGTGGGCTCATTATGCAGACAATGCAACAGGTTTTGCAATTGAGTATTTTTATAATGACTTAAAAGTCTTAAGAGATTATCACTGTGATTTAGTAAAAGCTGTTTCAAAAGATATGATAAATCAGTTTGATATATTTGCAGATATATTTGGCGATATAGAAGAACAAGATTTTAGCCAATATAATATCTATAAAGTCATATACACCAATCACAAGTATGACGCCACAGAATTACTTATAAATGCGGTGGATGTTAGTCTCAGTGCAATAGACAATCCTAACTTAAGTTTCTTAGATATACTAAAGCAGTACAAAGATGCTGGTATGAATTTATTCTCAACCGAAAATCAAAAAAGAATGTCTGATTCAATTGTGTTTACAAAAAAGAAAATTTGGGAATATGAACTAGAGTGGCGAATGTTTCTACCAAATATGTTGATTGATATAACGAAAATTAATAACTTACATTATAAAATAGAAAATACTATATATCCAAAAGCTATATATCTTGGAGAATATATCGATCTGGCTAATAAAGTCATTCTATACAATTACTGCTACACTAATGGTATAAAACTCTATCAAATGTATTCAAAACTACAAAGAAAAAAATACGGATTGAGTTATTTTGAAGTAGATAAGAAAGATATGGTAGATTTTCTTAATAAGGTTGAATAATATGTTGAATAAAGAATATAAGCGATTAAAGTCGCTTTTTTCTTTGGTTGATGAATCAAAGACAGAACTAGTAGATAACTTAATTTATCAAGCTGCATTTATGAAAGTGGAACTTGATAAGTTACAAGATCAGATTAGGAAGTATGGTGCAATCCAAATATCAAACAAAGGTATGCAACGACAAACTGAAGCAGCTAAGTATTATACAAAACTTGTGAACTCATATGGAACTGTTATCAAAACACTTAATAGCATTCTTGGTACACAAGTAGATGATGGAGATGATGCTTTTGATGAATTTCTTAAGAGAGCAAGTGAATGAATTATCTAATTGAATACTACAATGAAATCAATAAAGGAAACGTCATTGTTGGAGAAGAACTAAAAACGCAACTAGATCAGCTTATACAAGATTTGGATAATCCTGTATACACCTTTGATGAACAACCAGGAAACTTAAGAATTGATTTCATAGAAACTTTTTGTAAACATACGAAGTCACCATTTAACGGTATGCCATTTATTCTTGAACTATGGGAGAAGGCATTACTTCAAACAGCTTATGGATTTAAGATGGCGAATTCAGGATTACGTAGATTTAATGAAGTCATACTGCTTATTGCTCGAAAGAATGGAAAGACTACGTTTGTTGCTGGTATAGATTTGGCAGAATTCTTTCTATCAAGAGGTGGTGTAGATATTGTATGTGCTTCTAATACAACGGAACAAGCAAATATCCTTTTTGAAGAAATCAATAATATGCGAGAACAATCTCCAGCATTATCAAAAGAAACTAGAAGCAAGAAAAACATCTATCACATTTATTCTCCAAAGACCAAAAACAAGATTAAGAAGTTATCTGCACAATCAAGAAACAAAGATGGATACAATATTGAAGTTGGTTGCATTGATGAAGTTCATGAAATGACTGATTCCAAAGTCTATGATGCAATCAAACAATCACAATCAACTAAGAAAGAACCACTGATATTTATCATAACCACCGAAGGGACAACCGTTGGTGGTTTTTTAGATAATAAATTAGATTATGTTAGAAAGATGTTAAAAGGTGAAATTGAAGATGCTAGAGTATTACCTTGGTTGTATACTCAAGATTCAACAAAGGAAATATATGAGGATCCTTTGACATGGCAGAAATCAAATCCAAGTCTTGGAGTAGTAAAACTCAATAATTACTTAGAAGATGTTATGAACAAATCAAAGCATGATCTTTCAACTAGAGTCACAATGCTTTGTAAGGATTTTAATATCAAACAAGCTGATTCAGGGTCCTGGTTATCATTTGATGATTTGAACAATGAAGACAAATACTCTATTGATGATCTAAGAGATTCATATGCAATAGGTGGTGTCGATTTATCATCAACGACCGATTTAACAGCTGCAGTACTTGTTATTCAAAAGCGAGAAAACAGTATAAAGTATGTTATCCCTCATTTCTTTATGCCTAGTGAAGTTGTTGAAAAAAGAATCAAAGAAGATAATGTTCCATATGACATTTGGATTAAGAAAGGTTTTGTAACATTAACAGAGGGAAACCAAAATGACTTTAGTCTTGTTACTAAATGGTTCATGAAGATGATTCAAACCTATGGAATTAGACCACTTTGGGTTGGATACGACCCTTGGAATTCTCAATATTGGATTAAAGAAATGGAAGACCTAGGTTTCAATATGGAGAAAGTTAGACAAGGAATCTATTCATTATCAGAACCCATGAAAATTATGGAAGCAGATCTAAAGAACAACTTTGTAAACTACAATAATAATCCAATTATAAAATGGTGTTTAGCTAACACACAAGCGAAGGTTGACCTTAACGGAAACATCCAACCATCGAAGTTAAACTCGAAGTACAAACGAATTGACGGGACAGTTGCATTGATTATTGCTTATGTAGTTTTAAATAGATATAAAAATGATTATGAAAACATGATATAATTAATCAAAAAGGGGTTAATTATATGGATTTTTCAAATGAGTATAAGAGAGTAAAAGAGTCAGTATTTGCAGTTGTTGAAAATAGAAGTGGCAAGTTTATATTAATTGGATCAGGAGTATATGTAGATGGTGATTATGGAATCACTTGTGAACATTGTATTACAGATATTAATAACATGTATGTTTCATTTGATCTTGTGAATTTCATAAAAATTACTAATATAAAGACTGATTCGAATTTAGATTTAGCGGTATTTCCACTAACACATACAAACAGTAGTGTTACAATTAGATCTGCAAAAAACCTCGAAGTGGGTAATGAGTGTTTTTTAGTTGGTTTTCCCATGAATATTATTCAAAAAAATGCATCACATGCATATATATCATCATTTGTAATAGATAATGGTGTTGATTTAATTAGATTGGATTCTTCTGTAAACCATGGTAACAGCGGAGGGCCACTGTTTAATTTTGATTGTGAGTTAGTTGGTATAATTAATGCAAAACATGGAAATCTCTCTAAGTTTTTAAATACGATTCAAAGTGCAAAACCAGGAGCATCAATTGCAATTGCGGGAATTAATCCCGTTCAAGTGATGCAGCAAATGATTAAAGAAATGAAAGATAACTTAAATCTTGGAATTGGGTATGCAGTAGAAATAGATCAAGTTGTCACAGTAGAACCAAATCTTCAACAAAACATCAAGTAAAAAAGTTATGTTAGTCAATTGATTTTCGACAAGTATATAGATGTCGAAATTGTAATGTTAACGTTGTTGTTAAATACTTTAGGAGAGACATTCTCCTTTTTTAATGAAAGAGGTGGTTAGATGCCTATTTTTAAAAGAAAAGGCAAAACTGGTTCATTTGATGCACTCCAGTTAATCAGCAATTTAAATACATTTTACACACCGTTTGGTACAAACATATCAAAAAGTGATGTGGTTAAAATATGTATTGATCGAGTCGCAAGCCAATGTGCGAAACTCAAACCAAGATTTATAAAAACCGAAAATGATAAGACAGTAACCGAGAAAAAAGGTAGGCTGTCTTTTCTTTTGAAGTATAAGCCAAATGATATCATGACACCTTATGACTTTATTTACAAAACGATCACTTTGCTATTGCTGAATGATAATGCATTCGTTTATCCAAAGTTTGATAAGGACTCAGGAGAGTTAAGAGGCATTTATCCGCTTAGACCAATCACGGTAGAAATCATTGTGGATAGTTCTGATACCTACTTTATCAAGTTCTTGTTTGATAATGGTGAATCTTACATTTTGCCATATGACAATGCGATTCATTTAAGACGACACTTTGGACAAAACGATATCTTTGGTGGTACTGGGTCGACTGGAGATCATGAAGCCATCTTAAAAACGATATCCATCAATGATAGTTTACTTCAAGGAATCGACAATGCCGTCAAATCTTCAATGCAAATCAAAGGTATCTTGAAGATGAATGGGATGCTATCAGAAACAGATAAGAAGAAGCAACGTGAGTTATTCGATGATGCCCTTTCAGAATCAGTAAGTTTGAAAGGAAGTTCAATTATACCGATTGATTTGAAATCAGAATATATACCTTTAGATGTTGATCCGAAACTTATTGATAAGGATACACTTGAATTCTTACAAGCAAAGATACTGGATTACTTTGGAGTATCAGTTCCAATATTTACAAGCAAGTATACAGAAGATGAATACAACTCATTTTATGAGTCAACCATTGAGCCTTTAGCTATACAACTTAGCGAGGCTTTTTCTTTAGGCTTATTGACTGATAATCAGTTAGAACGTGGTGAGGAAATCATCTTCTACAGTGAAAGATTACAGTATGCCTCATGGAATACAAAAGTTGCTGCAATTGAGAAACTTATGAGTTTAGGAATAATGTCACTTAATGAATCAAGAGCACTTCTCGGTTTAGAACCAATCGAAGGTGGAAACAAACGACTTCAATCATTAAACTTTGTTGATGCAGATAAAGCGAATCAATATCAAGTAGGAACGGAGGACCCTATAGATGAAAATAACAGTTAATGGAAAGATATCAGAAGATGCACTCAAAATCATTTTAGATACACAAAAAAAGAAAACGATTATCATTGATGATTATTGCAAAAAAGAAAAACTCGAGTCACTTTTCTATAAAGACTCAGAGCTTGAATATGAGTACCAAAAACAAGCAAAACCAAAACCGAAGAAAGTAGAGACTCGTAAAGATGATAAAGGAAACTAGATTAGCTGATGTCACGCTTCATGAAGAAGATGACAAGATGATACTAGAAGGCTATGCATTAGTCTTTAATAATGAAACGCTAATAGGTGATGAAGAATATGGTTTCTTAGAAGAAATCGATTCAAGAGCACTATCGGAAACAAAAATGAAGGACGTTCCTATGAAATATAATCATATGGACTCCTTTTTAATCATCGCTAGAACCAAGAACCAATCATTATCACTTGCAGTTGATAGTATTGGTTTAAAAGTGCGTGCAGAGTTATTAGACACAAACACCAATCAAGACATCTATAAAATGGTAAGAAGTGGCTTGCTGGATAAGATGAGTTTTGCTTTTACTGTTGATGAACAAGTGTGGAATCGTGAAGGTAGAATTCCAAAGAGAACTATTACAAAAATTGAAAGGTTGTATGATGTGTCGGTTGTGGATACACCAGCATATGATGCAACTTCTATATATGCTCGTTCTTTAGAATCTATGGAGTTAGAACTAAAGGCTATGGAGTTAGTAGAGCAGGAACAAAAATCAAGCATTATCAAAAAACGTATCAAAATCAAATCACAAATCTAAAAGGAGAAAAAAATCATGAACTTAGAACTTAGAAGAAAAGAAATCGAGTCAAGACTGACTGAAATTAGAGGTCTTGTCGATAATGAAACAGATATTACAAAACTTGAAGCATTCGAAACTGAAACGACTGAGCTTCAAGAAGAAAGAAGTATTATTGATAAGAAAATGGCAATTGCTAGCAAAGCTGAAATCAAGCCAATCGTTATTGATAATAGAACTAAAATTGATAAAGAAAAACTAGAGCAACGTGCAGCAAGTTTGCGTGAAAGTCGTGTGATTCAAGTATCAAGTGAAGAAATCTTACTACCTGATCACACTGCTTCAGGATTAGCACCAGTACCATTTGCTCAAGTTTCAACACTTGTTGATCGTGTAAATGTCATTAACCTAAATGGTGGAGAAACGTACAAGAAATCATTTGTTAAAAACAATGGTATTGCTGGAACAACACTTGAGGGACAACCTTACAGTGAAACAGAACCTGCATTTGGTTATTTGACAATTTCTAAAGTGAAGATTACTGCTTATACAGAAATCACAGAGGAACTTGAAAAACTACCTGCTATTCCTTACCAAGCTGAAGTGCTACGTAACATCAATATTTCATTGAAAAAGAAAATCAGTGAGCAGATTTTACGTGGTGCTGGAACAACGAATACCTTCACAGGTATCTTTAGTGATGCAGCAGTAGCATTAGCTGATAAAGCACCACTTGAAATCGAAGCAATTACTGATTCAACACTTGATGATATTGTCTTTGCCTATGGTGGTGATGAAGAAGTCGAAGGTGGAGCAGTTCTTATCTTGAATAAGAATGATTTACGTGCATTTGCAGGACTTAAGACTCAAGAAGGAAGAAAAGTACATACTATTGACTATGTCAACAAGACTATAGATGGTATTCCTTATATCATCAACTCTCATTGTAAAGCCATCGCTGATAGTAATACTGCGGCTGGAGAATACGGTATCGCATATGGAGGACTTAAAAATTATGAAGTTCCAGTATTCTCACCAGTTGAAATTGGAAAATCAACTGATTACAAATTCAAAGATGGAATCATCAGCTACAAAGCATCAGTATTCACTGGTGGTAACGTAGTGGGGTACAACGGATTCCTACGTATTAAAAAGAAAGCTGCAGCATAGTAACTAAAGCAATTTAACAGGTTAAGAAAGGATTGATTTCATGGCTATACTAGACATTGTAAAAAAAGCACTACTAATACCTTTATCAGAATCATTTGCTGATGACGAGTTGAACACTCACATTGGTAGTTGCAAAGCATACCTGACGAGTTGTGGAATTAATCCTTCTTATATAAATGATGAATCAAATCCCATGGTTAGCACAGTGATTATTATTTATGTGAAGACGTTTTTTGGCTTTAAGAATGATGGGAGTGCAAAAGAACTACCAAAGACATTTGATATGTTGGTTGGTCAGATTGCACTAACACAAGGAGTTTCAGAAAATGTATCCTAATTCACCCAATATATCCATAAAATTGCTAACCATGGATTTGGTTCAAAATTCTATTGGTTCTTCAACATACCAACTTATAAACTCAAAAGAAGTTTTTGGTCTAAACTTTAGCATTACATCAAACGAATATTATGACAGCAAACGATCAGATATAAGAATCGATTTAGCACTTAAAATTCAAAGCTTCTTGTACGATGGTAGCAAATACGCTGACATTGTAGGGGACATTTACAAGATTGAACGAACTTATCAAATTGGACAGTTCATTGAACTTTACTTGAGTAAATCTAAGATCAGAAAGAGTGATATCATTGGTTACGCTTGATGAACTAGGTGTTGCTATATCAAATATGGTAGAAGAGTATGCTGAAGACATTATTGGAAAACTTGAAAAACGACTTGATGAAACCGCACAGGAAATCGTGAAGTATATCAGTACTCATGCACCAAGAAGTGGTGGTACAAAACCATTCGCAGATTCATTCGTTGCTGAACCTCAAGGTAGTGGAGTCAACAAGACGATTGTTATCTTCTCAAATGAAAAAGGAAAACTGACACATTTACTAGAATTCGGTTTTACACACCGTAGTGGTAAGTATGTGGGACCAAGACCCTTTATGCGTCCAGCATATGATCTGCTAACTCCTAAAATGCTAGAAGATATAAAATCAATTATTGAAAAAGGTGATGTCTAATGCAGGAAAAGTTGGAAGCATTATATGATACATTAAATTCTGTTTTACCTGGAAAAGTGTCATACGGAACAAGAGAAGGGTTAGAAAGCGATCCAAATTATATCATCTACCAAGAACTCAGTAATCGAGCGATTGTTTATGCAGATGATAAGGTTGTCGCAAAGGTAGCAACCTTTCAAGTTAGTTTAATCACTGAAAAGAAGAACTTGGGATTAGAAGAACAACTAGAAGCATCCTTATATTTTATGGGATATGAATTTGAATTATTATCTGAATTTGTTAATGAAGACAGTTCAGTCAACAGAGTATATGAAATCAAAGAGGAGGTATTTTAAATGAGTAATAAAGTCACATTTGGTTTAACAAACGTACACTATGCACTCGCAACTCAAACCGAAGATGGAAGTTGGACATTTGCAACGCCTAAACGTTTAGAAGGTGCACAGGAGATTACTACTGAAGCCATCGGTGGAAGTACACAAGTATATGCAGATGATAAGGTAATCGCAACATTAGTATCCAACTCAGGGACAACAGTCACCTTGAAATTTACTGAGATTGATGATGTGTTTAAAAAAGACATCTTTGGTGTTTTAGAAGACACTAATGGAAATCTTGTAGAAGTAGTAAATGGCGAAACAAAGACATTTGCGTTAGGGTATGAAATTCAGGGAGATATCAAAGCAAGACGTATATGGTATTTCTTATGTACAGCGACACCTTCAGGAGATGCCAGTAAATCAAAAGCCGATTCAATTGAAGCAAATTCAATTACATTAAACATCACAGCTAGACCGATTGAATCTGGAAACAATCTAATTTTAAGAGTGATTGCAGGTGTGGGAGATACGAACTATGCAGCATTCCTTACGACAGCTCCAACATTACCAACATTCATTTAAGGAGATAATCTAACATGGAAAAGACATTCAAACTTGGTGATAGGGATTATCGCCTTCATTCATCATTATTTACAATTATTGATTATCGTAATGTGTTCTCAACAGAACTATTTAGCGATATCAAAAAACTAGAGAAATCAAATATCAAGAAAGAGGATGACTTATCAACCGTGATTGACACCATCTTCCGAATCATCTATGTGTTACATCGACCTTTCAGTAAACAATCATACAACGACTTTTTAATGTCGTTGGATTTTTCTATTTTAAGCAATCAAAACGAACTTGAAAATCTAACGAATACGATAGGTGAAATGCTCGGAACGTTTCAAAAAGGATCCACACCCAAGCCACCAACAAAGAAATAATGATGTAAATGTAACAGCTAATATCATATTTAATCTAGCACATTTGGGTATCACTATTGAGGATACAAAGAACTTCGATTTGGATACTTATTTTGAGATTGTAGAGCTTGAAATGAATGTGATAAATGGAAAACAATCCATCAAAAGAGCAACACAAAAAGATATTGATAAATTCCTATTATAGGAGGTGAATATTAATGGCAGAGACAGTCAAAGGATTAAACATAAAACTAACCCTTGATGGTAAGGATTTAGAGAACGAACTAAATGGAATCAAGAAAGATTTAAAAGAGCAAAATAAAGACTTACGTGCGATTAATACGAACCTTCGTTATGATAGTACAAATCTTGATTTATGGAAACAAAAACAGTCCAAACTAAACGATATATTAGTACAAACAAAAAAGAAACTTGAAACTCAGAACCAGGAACTTGATCGTGCGAAAAAGGCTGTTCAAGTTGGTGATATGAGCCAAGATGAATTTAATAAGTTAAAACGTAATGTCCAATACACTGAAGCAGAACTTGCTAAGATGAATGGACAGTTGGAAAAAACATCAGATAAAATCAAACAACTTAGTAATGCTAACTTCGAGAAGATTGGTAAACTTGGTTCAACTTTAACAAAAAGCGTAACGGTACCTATTTTAGGTGCCGTTTCTGCTTTAACAGCATTCTCTGTTAAAACTGCTTATACAGCAGATGAAATTGGAGACACCGCACAGAAACTAGGATTATCTGCAGAACAGTTCCAAGAATGGAATCATGTCGCAACCATTATGGGAACTTCAACGGAATCCATGTCTAAAGCATTCATGAAAGTTAATGGTATCTTAGGTGATATCGCTACAGGTAATGGCGATAAAGTTGCTGATAGCCTTGCATTAATTGGACTTACTGTTGATGATCTAAAAGGTAAAAATACTGATGAAGCATTTGAACTTATTAGAGATGCACTAAGTGATGTTGCTGATGAGTCTGTAAGAGTTGGTGTGGCCAATGAGTTTTTTGGTGAGAAAATTGGTACTGAAGTACTCCCTATCTTATCAAGTGAAACTGATGCTATCAGTGATTTAAGAGCAGAAGCACAAGCGTTAGGTGTTGTAACTAATGAACAAGCAGCACAAGCAGGCGAGTTCACTGATGCACTGGATCGAACCAAACAAGCAGTATCTAGTTTAGGTGTTGATTTAGCAAGTACACTCTTACCAGTTATCCAGGAACTTATTATTAAAGTCAGAGATAATGTGATCCCAACATTTAAAGACTGGATTGATAAGTGGAATAACATGGATTCAGGTACTAAGAAGATCATTGCTACATTAACTGGATTAGTAGCCGCAATAGGACCGGTGCTATCTGTTGTTGGTAAAGTTGGACCACTCCTCAATGCTGGATCCATTGCACTTAAAGCTGTAGGTACATCTGGTATATTTGCAGGTGTAGGCATCAATGCGGCAACACTTGGTATTGGTGCATTGATTGCCATTTTAGCAATGGCTTTATTTCAAAGTGAAGAATTCAAAGAACTACTTGGAAGGCTCATGGAAACGTTCATGCAACTCTTACCGCCTATCTTAGCGATTGTGGATAGTTTGATGACAGCTCTTCAACCGATCCTGGATGTCATTATTGATTTAGTCGTAATGTTAATAGATTTATTAGTTCCGATACTAGATGTTATCCTTATGCCACTCATTACTCAAATTCAAATGTTTGCGGGTATTTTAGAAGCACTAGCACCACTTATTACTGTTGTCGGCGAAGTATTAAATGCAATCTTAGTTCCAGCAATTAACGTACTCAAAACAGTACTTGAACCAGTATTAAAGGTTGTTCAGAAGATTGTTGAATTCATCCAAAAAATATTCGAGTGGATTGGAGACCTACCTTCAAAGATTGGCGACTTTGGTGGCAAAGTAAAAGATACTTTTTCAAGTGTTACTGAAGGGATATCAAATATCGCAAATAAAGTAACAGATGGTATTAGTGATTTTGCATCGAATGCAGCTGATAAAGTCAGTGGATTCTTTGGTGGTATTGGAGATTTCTTTTCTGATACATTTAATCTAAAAGGATCGAGTACAGTGAATAAATCAAATTCCAACTCATCAACCAGTAATACAAACAACATCACGATTAATACAACATCACCGACCTTTGATGTGGATTCCATCAATAAGGCATTAGGAGGTAGCGTGATATGATCAGACAATTTTATTTAGAAAATGAATACGGTGATATCTATTACTTTAATCATAAAAATCAGACCATTATCTCTCAAGTTAGTGGTCTTGGTTTTTCTTTAGATATGAAGTACTTAGAGTATAGTCGTTTTTACTCTCGTTCAGAATATAATATTCCATTATCCGAGATTTCTGAAACATTAATCTTCCTAAAAGGATATCAAGGGTATAAATCATTTGTTGATTTTATAAGCAAAAGTAATAAAGAGTATAAACTACACTATCAAAATGATGCTTTCAGTGCTTATTGTTATGTAGATATTTCAAGCTTATCAAAAGCAGAATTAGTAGCTAGTACGATTCAAAGCAACATCGTCTTTAAAAAACTATCTCTTTGGTTGAAAGAAAAAGCGTATGAGATTATTGCTAATGGTTCATCTAGTGGCAAGGTTTATCCATACTCGTATCCGTATTATTATTCTAGTTCCTATGAAGGTAAGGTATATATTAGAAATGATGGGCTGAATGATGCCCCGATTGTCATTGAAATGATAGGAAGTGTCATTGATCCAGAAATACTGATTAAAAGGAATGGAGAAGTGGTATCGACTTTACGTTTATATTTAACTGCAGAAGATATAACCATTACCATTAACTCTATTCCAAGTAAACAAGAAATGACAATGGATGAATCAGGAGTAATAACTGACATTTATGGATTACAAGATTTTGAAGAAGACAATTTCATATTTCTTGAACATGGTGATTATGAAGTAGAGTTCAAACCAGGAGTCGCTACTGAGTCGATTTGCAGGGTAACCATACTCGAAGGCTATCTAGGAATTTAGCACATGAAACTATTATTTCTGGATCGTAGTACTCTGCAGTATAAAGATAATGCTTATGTCAGTAATCAATATGAACTCGCTCTTGACATGGTCCTCATAAAAAGGTCAACTTTCAAAGTAAACAAAACAAACATTAATTGCACCATTGGAGATATTGTTGTTCTTAAGAATGACATCTATTCATATATAGGTATCCTGGAAAGCATTGAACTCAATGATGATTATACAACAAACATTAAGTCTCTCGATTTTAGAGAGATTTTTAATTTGGATATCCCAGCTACAAGTTTTTCTGGTGATCTTGCAGATTACATACAGCAAGTTATAACAGCGTACTTCAAGAATAATTCAGACCAAAAACAGAACCTAGCTTATTTAACATTAAGTAAAGAAACGAGTGTATCTGGAAGCCTTAGTTTCGATTCAGACAATATCATCAATATGTCAAAGATATTTGAACTTGTCTCTAAGGGTTATGGCCTTAGTTTTGATACTGATGTTACATATCTCAGGGGACGTATCACTGGTATTACCTTTAGAATCGTTAGTGTAAATCAAGGCATGGTCATTAAAAGTGATTTTTCATCAATCTTAAATGTCGAGACAAATGATTCAACGAGCCAACTTGTGAATAAGGTCGTTTACTATCCACGAAGCGATAATCAGATTTATCGGACCATTAAGTCATATTATTTACTTACAACTGGTGAAATCACAGAAGATGGTACCTCAGATGATAGATACAACAGTGTCATGGCCAAGAGTTATATCTATACGGATAACGATTATGGAACATTAGAAACCAAAGCAAGAAGTGAAATGGTAACATCCAAACTAGATCACAATATTACATTTACAATTGACATGAAAAACAAGGTGTTCATTCCTTTTGAGAATATCTATCTTGGGGATTATGTCTCTTTTATTCATAAAGGTAAAACGTACGAATCCGTGATTACAGGAATCACATTCAAGGATTCGTTAAATTATGCAACGATAACGTTAGGAGAGTATCGAGTGAAATTAACGGAAAAAATACAATTGCTTAGTAAAAACACAAGTAGTGGTTCAACCAGTAATATAACAATAACCAATACAGACATCGATGGAGGTGAGTTCTAATGGGATTACAAAAAATAACATTTGAAGGTGGGAACGTCACATCAAAGATGGATTCAGATTTATACCATTTTCTATTTTCAAGTGATGTAGGCATCTTAAAAGGATTAAAAAGTGAATGCGGATATACATTAGCGAATAACACCATTACATTTAGTGATGGATACATTTCAGTATATGGAAGAATCATTTATGTTGAAAATCAGACAACCATTGGAGTTACTCCAGATTCTAGTAAATATGGATATGTTGTTTTAGGTGTAAACACATCTGATAACTCAATAAGTTTATATTTAAAAGAACAGACAGGTAGTTATCCATCCTTAACAATGACAAATCTATTAACAACAGATGGACTATATGAACTGGCTTTATGTGCGTATACAAAAACAACAACATCAGTTACTTTAACCAGTTATTCAAGAAAACTTATCAGTAATGACAGAACTCGAGTAGATGATCTTGACGATGAAATATTAAGCCGCTATTTACCAAAGAGAAGAACATTGACTTTAGTAACAGCTGGTACTTATCGTTTTTCTGGTACAAGTTCAGTTGAACTAAGAGATTCAATTATCTATGTGACAATTAACAACCATACGGTAGTGACTTTTCCAGGAGAACAGATGTTCTTATTTGTTGGATCTAATACGTCAATTTCATATCGATATGCATCAAGTGATTATTCGCTTAGTGTTGTATATCAAGATGGGATTGTCACGTTAACAACTGGAAATACGACACATAATATCACAAGCGTGTTTACAAAAAAATAGGAGGAATTTAAATGGCTACAATTCAAATAAAGAGAAGAACAACTGCAGGAACTGGACCATTAACTGGAACAACAGGAACAGTAAAAGCTGGTGAACCACAAGTTGATTTTAGTGGTGAGCATTTATATATTGCAAAAGCGGACAAAGTGGCAAGTGTATCAGTACCACTCTCTGAATCAGATTACTTGAAGATACCTGGAGTAGACAAAGTTGATAATCAGATTGATACAAAGATTACTGCACTTAATCTAGGAACAGCATCAACAAAAAACACTGGGACTGGAAGTGGGAATGTACCTATCCTTGATGCAAGTGGTAAATTAGCAGATAGTGTTGTTCCAAAGATTGCGATGACAAACACATATGTTGTAGCAAGTCAGACTGCGATGCTTGCTTTATCAAACGCACAGGAGGGTGACGTTGCCGTTAGAACCGATTTAAACAAGTCGTTTATTCTAAAGGCATCACCTTACTCTACTCTTGCTAACTGGCAAGAACTCCTAACACCAACTGATGCTGTAACGAGCGTTAATGGTTCAACAGGGGCAGTAACGATTTCACTTGCTGGGCTTGGAGGTGTTGCTTCAACAACATATAACACGCATGTTGCTTCGAATCTACATTTAACAGAAACTCAAAGAACAATTTTGAGTAATGTGAAAGATATTTATATTGGCGATTCAGATGGGATTGCAGTCGCAGCTTCTGAAACGGAATATGCAAATAATGTAATTATTGATGGTCTTTTATATGTTGCAGTTGTTGACTCAAACTATACACCAACTAGAATTACTTACAAACTTGGGATTGATACTTCAAAAGTATTAACACCATCATCGATCATTGATGGTGGTACTTACTAATGTCAATTATTAGAGTTAAACGTGGTTCAAGTACTCCAACGACATCTGATCTATCCTATTTAGGTGAGTTAGCTTTTGATTATGGTAGTGAAACTCTATATGCAAGAGGCATATCTTCTGTAGTGAAAATTGGTGGTGCATTAGAACAAGTATATTTCTATCAAGGATATTCTTATTACCATAGTTTAACTTATCCGTTTGATCCAGATTACATTTATAAAGTTCATGTGATTGCGTCCACTCAAGGAACTTCATTAGATACTTCAGATACGTACATCTACTACAGAACATCTGCTCAATCAAGTCTTTACGGATCCTATATTAACCATCATTTAAATACTGAAGATACAGTTCACGATAAACGATCATCTATAAATACAACAGCAAAGTACATCGAAGATAGTTATGTATCAGGACCAGCGATTACAAGTGGGATTACAAAGGTCATTGATTTTGAAATATCGCCTACATTTAAAGCGAGTTATGTAGATACTCAAGTGTGGGTAGCATATGGCAAAAGTATGACAACACTTTCTGGCCAAGGAGATGGATCAATTAAGATGGTGGATTTTGTTCACACAGCATATGGCGATCTTGGAGCACTATATATCAATCCAGGAATGTCTGTAGGTTCACCTGATAGTATTTCAGTTACAATCTACAGAATGAGAAGAAAGTAGGAATTATTATGGCAATTATTAAAGAGTTAAATACGAAATTTGGTGTAGGTGCATCTTATCACCGAATTACTGCATTCAATATAAGTTATTCAAACAAGAAGATTACAGTATGTGTGGCATCCTATTTATCCAAAGAAGCAAGAGCAAGTAATAACCATCCAATCGAGGAAGTGGATATATCAATCCCATTTTCTGATTATGGATTGTTTTTAGATGTGAATCCAATTGTTGAAGGATACAATTGGTTAAAGCAAAATGTCATAGGATTTGAAGATGCATTAGATGATTATGATGTTTTAGAACCACCACTAGCTGAAGCTATTGAGGAGAAAGTAAATGAATGACGTCTATGATCTCATAAAAGAAGTATTTCCAAATACTGAAATTTTGCTTATTTACTATGGTGGATCTAAAGCTTATGGATTAGATGAAAATACAAGCGATATTGATGTCACTGTCGTATTAGAGGGTTTTAGAGGAATCCTTCATTTATTTATTGGAAAATATGACCTATTTGTTTTCTCGAAAGAGGATTTTATTAAGAGACAACAATTTGATGATTCAATCATCGCTTATCATAGGCAAGCAGCAGATAATGTTCTTGGTATTAAATCAAATGAGTATTATTTAAATCCTGTGTTTTCAGATGAGTTAGATCATATCATTACAAACGTTGATCGTACATTTATTAGCAATTTGATAGATGCATTATTAATCTATTCAAAAAGTGTATTTGAAGTTAATCAAAAATCTAAAGCTTTCTATCATCTATATAGACTAAGAGGCATGATTGAACACTTTAATCAGACAGGTACATTTGACTTGATTGTAGATGAGCCTTGGAAAAGTAAAATGATTGATTATAAAGCAAATTATAAAGTAAACCACGAGGTTAATTATGAAGAAGAGATAGTATCCTTATTTGACTACCTAGAGAATTACAGAAATGAGATGATACAAAGTGGACTGGGATAGTATTACAGAGGTGTTTCGTATGCAAAATCTAATATATTGGGTTGTGACTATGGTTGTGGTAATTTTGACAACTATTAAACAATTCAGTCAGCAAGAAAAAAAGAACAAAACAAAAAATGATGAAATCATCGTTAATCTTCAAAGAATCGAAAAACAAAATGTTAAGATGCTAAACTTACTTGAAATGCATGGACAGGATATTAAATCTTTAAAAAAGGATGTTAATGTTCTTGAACATCGTGTATCAAGACTAGAAGATTCACAAGTAAATATATATAACCATATAGGAGGAAAACCAAATGACAACACTTGAAACAATATTAATCGTAACTAATGTGCTAACACTTATTCTATACTTCACATCGAAGTTTAAAGAAAGTGGGAATCTATCAACGGTTATTAAAGAAGTTAAAGAAGATATTAGGAACTCTTCTGAAGTCGTCGCTGATTTAGTGACAAAAGCGACTGATATCGTATTTGATGAAACGGTTCAAAAGACAATTAAAGAGTTCATTATGATTGTTGAGGAGAAGAATCAGATTGCCAAACAAAAGGGTGAAATTTTCCTAGCTGGGGATGAGAAAAAACAAGCTGTTATTCAAAGACTTAGTGAATGGGTATCAAATCTAACTGGATCGACTGAAAAAGCGATTGGTTTTGTTGAAGATAATCAAAGCAAGATAGAATCCATCATTGATGATTACATATCCTTTAGTAACAAAATGCACGGAAAATCAACACTCTCAGAAGCAGAGAAGATTATTGCAGATAAGTTGAATAAGTAAAAGAATAAAGCTTGCTATAGTAGCTTTATTTAGGTAACATGTGTCATAACCAAATCAAGGAGGAAAAGTATGTTAAACCAAGTCATATTAGTAGGAAGAGTAAATAAACTCGACAAGCTAGCAGGTATTGTTACAATTGATATTAAAAGACAAAATTGTAAAGAATCTGATTTGATTCCAGTAAGCATTGTAGAAGGACTCATGGATAATGTTCTAGAGTACCTTAAAGAAGGTGCTACAATAGGCGTTAAAGCATCACTTAACATTGATAACAATATCCTAAGGATTGTTGGAGATAAAGTAACATTCATTAATACGAAAAACGAATAACTAAATAGCTTCACAAGTATGGCCACACCGATAATATGGTGTGGCTTTTTTTGTATTTTTTTAGATTTTGATTTGTTAACGTTTAAGTAGTATAATGTTTTTGTGCATATAAAAAGGGGTGATAATATGAAAAATGAAATAATTGTTCAAAATGAAGATATGCAAGCAGAACATATTCAACTATTTAATCATAGTATTGGTGAAATAAGAGAAGATATCCGATATTCTCCGTATATCCTCGAGGCTGTCAGAGTATTAAAGGTTAATGGATTAAGAAGTGCAATCGGACAGTTTTGGAATGCTGTTGTTGATGACTTGCGAAGAAAAATCATTTATCGAAGTTTAGATCTATTTAACAAGGAGTCTAGTATTGGTAGAACTATCAGTACTTATGAAGACTTTCAAGATCATGTAAATGATTTTCAGTTAATTGAAGGAGCATATAAAATTGGTGTGATAGGACTTGAAGCAAAAAAAGTGCTACATCATGCGAGAGATACTAGAAATATATTTTCAGCACATCCTGAAAGTAGTGAACCATCACATGTAAAAGTCCTTTCAATGATGGAGGATTGTATTAAGTATGTCTTAAGTCAAGACTTTCCACCTAAAATAGTGATTCTTGATGATTACATTAATATTATGTCATCAGAAACATTTAATAGGGATGAGTATATTATTTCAAATACATTTGCAGATCTTCCAAAAATCTACAAGAATGAACTTGCTAACAGGTTTATGACGTCTTATATACACGAAGACACACCTATGACTCTGAAGTCAAACATAGAGTTTTCAGCACCTTTATTATGGAATTTGTTACCTAAAGACATACAAATACAAACTGCAAGGAGAGTTGATCAGGAAATTCAAAACGGAGATGCTAAAAGGATTGATAATGCATTTAAATTTATTGATTTTGTAAATGCTAGTAGATATCTTTCTAGAAATGCCCGAATTAGTCTTTTAAGACCTATCATTAAGAAATTAAATGATAATCTAGATACTTTCAGAATTGAAAATGAATGTGTTACTCAATTATCAAAATATTCAGAAATAATTCCATCTGAATTACTGTTTGACTATGTTAATGGACTTACCCAAACATATGTTGGAAGAATGCACGGAAGTATTCAATTTTCAAGAAAAGATTTTTTTGCAGATTTAGCAGCACAATATATTCCGGACATGTTTAGTAAATTTAGTGATATTGCAGTAGAAAAATTCATCGAGGTTCTGCAGCAAAATACAATATTAAAAGATAGAATTAAACATCCAATTAAACTTAGAAGATTAAGAACATTAGGTGACATTGCAAGAAATAAGGCTACGGCAAAAACTGTTAAACTTGATGTGCTAGATTTCTTAGTTGATGAGGATAAAGAAGAAGAATTTTTGAAAATCATAAAATAATTAAGTTATGTAGGTAAACTTTATATTGTTACATATTACATTAAAAAATATATAAATGAATGAAGTCATACCTAAAAAAGATATGACTTTTTTTGTATTCTTGAAATTAAAAAAATATGTTATAATTTTACTTAAGAGGATATCTAGGGGGAACACATCATGGATAACTACGAAGTTGCGATCAATGGCACGACTTTAGCTGCACGAATTCTAGGTATAGAAACACCAGACGTGCAGTTTTTTTATAATCAAGATTTAACTAAGAAAGGCATTAATTCTATCTTTATAAAAGAAAAATACATCATAGCTTTTAACGAAGAATGGATAAAGCAAGCAAAACCAATGGAGATTCAAGTTACATGCTTTGATGAAACTAGACATGCATTTCAATGGAAGTTGATAACAAGAAAGTATCAAGGTGAAAGCAATATTGATTCAAAAACTATTCAGATTTGGAAAGAGGAAATGAGTAATTATAACTCACCTACAAAAAAAGATATCCCTGAAGAAGAATATCTTAAACAAAAAATTGAAATAGATGCAATTTCATTTGCTCATTTTCATATTAAGAAACTATATAATGTTAAGAGTATAATACCGGAATGCATTACGAATGAGGTGGCTTTAAAACTAGATTGTTTTCGAGAGGTGTAAAGTATGTTAAATATTGGATTGATTGTATTAATATCAATAGATTTTATGCTTTTGTTTATCGGCAAAATCATATTTTATTTACATGCTTTCAAGGTGTTTAGTTTTAAAGATTTTATTCAAAAAATTCAAAATGCAGTTCCAGATAAAAACAAAAAAGAAGAGCAAGAAGAACAAGAAGAAGATATAACTGATGATGTAATAGAAATTTATGAAAAGAAACGGAATTTATTACAGAAGATGTGGCAAGGCTTATTACAAGGCTTACTATTTATGCTTAAATTAACAGGTGCAATTGTTGCGATTGGTTTGGGATTAGCAATTATTTTGATTAGTATAGGAATTCCTACAGCAAGTATATGGGGAACGATTCTGATTGCTATATATTTTGAATTACTCTATGCAATCCTATTCCTGTTTGCGATGAGATTTATAAACTTTTTTTTGGGTTTAGGGTTGTTGAAACTAGCAAAAGTAGATAAAAAAAGAACACAAAGAATATTGATTATGGATGCAATACAATTTACAATGCTGAGTTTACTGATTTTTCTGGCAGCATTTGGTTACCCTCTTGACGTAGAAAGTATGATTGTGATACCTTTTGAGTGGGATACAACGCTTAATAACTTGCTTTCTATTGTTATACCGATGTTATTTTATGCTTTGTTGATTACGAATATATTTGCATTAGCTATTCGTTTCAAAAATATTTTCACAAAAGATGTAAACAAACATAGAATAATTCGTTTACACCAGTTGCTATTTATATTTATCGCTTCATGTTTCTTTGGGATTTTGTATATCACGGATATTGACTTGAGTTTTATGACTGAATTGGAAAGAACAATGTATTTACAAACACTTGAAGTAGTTAAATGGATTATAACTTCTGTGTTTATTCCATTATTTATATATACACTTAACAATTTTAAGAAAACTACAAATAAAATAGTTAAACGACCTACAAGAAGAACGAGAAGGCGTTATTGAGAAAGGAGTTTCTAATGAATAGAAGTGAATTGGATTCTTTAAAGAACGAGTTAAAACAAATCTATGACAGAAAAATTGAGGTAATAAATCAAACTGGATTTTTAGACCAAAACCAAATACCAAGCGGTAAGAAAGTCTATAATATTGAAACATCATTAATGTTTATCGACATAAGAAGTTCAACTGTACTAACAGATGCAATTGGACGTAAGAATATGGTTAAGGTTTATCAGATGTATACTAAACTTTGTAAGAAAGCCATAAATGATTATAACGGAGTTATTCTTCAAATTGTTGGTGATGGGATTTTATGTGCATTTACAAATGATTCAACAGGAAATTCCGGACAACGAGCAGTGGATGCCGCAATTACTATCAATACTTATATTGCTGAGTCAATGAATCCTTTGTTAGATAGTAATTGGGGAATAAGTTGTGGCATAGGTATTAGAACTGGACATGTGTATGTAACAAGATTAACTACTGATAATGGGAGTGAAGTAGCATATCCAAGTGATATTACAAACTATGCATCAAAGTTTTGTGGATTAGCACAAAAGAACCAAGTTATTATTGATGCTAAAACGCATGAGCATCTTGATAGAAAACATAAAGGATATTGTGAACCTTATCAAACAAATTTGCAAAATACATATATAATTAAGGAGGCAACATGGGAGATTCAGTAAAGAAAGTATTTGATATAGATACTTCGTTTAGAACACTAGAAATTGTAAATTCTTGGATTACAGCTGCAGATAATAAGTCTTCTATCTTGCTTGCATTCTTAGGTTTGATCATTGGATTTTCAGCAAGCACATACGGAAATTTAGCAAATTTAGTAGTTAATGGAAGTAATATTCAAATTACATTAATAATTGTATTTGGGATTATATATGTTATTGCTTTAGGATTCACAATACTTCATTTAATATCTGTTTTCATAGCAAGAACAAATAAAGTAGATTACTTTTCTGAAAACCTAGTATCGTTTGTTTCAATTGCCAAGATGGAGAGTACAGACTATATCAATTCTGCAAACAAAGTAAATGAAGATACATTATCTGAGATGATTCTTTCTCAAATTAGTATTAATTCAAAAATAGCAAAAGGAAAGATGAGTCATTTTAATAATGCTTTGAAGTTTGGATTAGCACTTATACCTTTAACTATTTTACTCATGATAGTAGCTGGTTAGTGTAAATGAGAAACTTTACATTTGATAATGAAGATAACATTCTAGCTTATTATCGTGATCCGGATAATCGTCCGTTAGCATTTCCTCAATCTGATGATATATGGAAAATATTTCATTCTACGAATGATGAGGAATTATGGAAGACTTGGAAAAATAGTTCTTCAAAATCAGATCTACCACCAGATTTCTATAATGATGATCTTGAACTTATGATGGAAGTTATGAGATTTGATGATCAAGCAACTAATAGTGGTAAGACTCATGCAACAAAAGCCAAAGAGAATAAGATGTTAGAACAACTAAGAGAATTCGGTGTGAAAGAGGATTTTCCTAATCTTAAACAAATCTTATTATTAGGCAATAGTGATTTATCTACAGAAGATGACCATAATTTTTCTAGATATAGAGAAAACTTTACTAGAGTCGTTTCTAAGCATGCAAAGAAAGCAGAGCAATACAGAAAAAATCATCCTGGTTACAAGTTAATCTTCTTTGTTTTCGATGAATCTTCAGGGAATTATCTTCAAATACATAATCTCGATAAATCCAATATAGATCAAGGCACTTCTTTGTTAGCAAAACCACATTGTTTTTGGGCAGATAGTGTAATGGTGAAAACAATTAAAGAGTGTAATGCCGACTACTTAATATGGTTTAAACCATTTAGTTATATTGAATCTGCTAATGGGAGTAATATAGATTTACCAAAAATTGTTATTTACAAGTTGAACAATCTAAAAATTGACACAATTAGGTATGATACAAAATATATGATTAGTTCTGAAATATAGAAAACCAATTATTAAAGAAGAAATCGCTGAGTGATTTTTTCTTTTTTCTAATGAAATTTCATGTCATAAAACAAGGATTATTATTAAAGTCTTTTGCAATGGTATCAACATTTCACGTATAGTGTTCAAAATTGAACGAAATAAATTTCACGAATTTATAAATGAAAAGCATAATGAAATACCTTTGGATGGGGTAGCAGGTATTCATTATGCCTTTAAGATTCAATTCGTTTTATTTATTTTTTCTATAAAATCCAAAATAATAAATTGCAACTCCAATTACGATAACAGCTGCGACACCGCCATAGATCCAACCAGGTTGAATTGCCAATAATAATGGTAACATATTTTCTCCTTTCATATTCATGTTTTTCCTCCACAAAATGATTATAATATTCACATTATGAAAACTAAACCAAACATAAGTTGCTTGTGTCAAGCAATAGTTGCAAACATGCTTTTTGTTAGTTCTTATCCTAGAATTAAATCCAATTTATGGAATGGAATTTTCTTTAATTGATTGACGAATGTCATTTGCGACATATTCAACAATATCTTTATTCTTTATTAGAGGAAGATATTTTTTTAAATTTATCATTCTAACAATTATCATAATAATATTAATTATAGTGCTGATTACAATATATATTAGATAAATAGAAGAAAATACAAGCGCAATAGTATCTGCTGGTTCATTAATGTTTCCTACGCTAATGAGAACTATGATATTTGATCCTATAAATAATAATTTGAGAATATTTATAAGTATAGAAAGATATGATTGGGTATTTTTTAGATGCTTTTTCTGATAATTTCGCCTATTGGTTAAATAGTATACTATTAAAAAAAGCGTAGAGACTATTGTTAATATTAAAATTGTTATGTAGATCCAACCATTATAATCTTTAATGAATATCTTATATATAGATAGAAAAAAATACGCAAATATGTATATGATACTAATTGCCAAGTGCAACTTAGAAATATATTTTGGTAATCCAAAAATCAAATATCTTAATGTGAGATAGTCTTTAATTTTACTCATTTAGTTTTATCCTAAAGAAGTTTTTATATGTGATTCTTGTTTTTGCAGTCACCACAATGCGAGTCATTCCATAGATTTTTAGCAACCGGAGACCAGTTTTCTGAAGCGAGTCTAGTTTTGTTAGTCAAATCCAAGACGCTTTCTTTATCCACTGGCTGTGTTGAATGTGCACCTGATTCATTTACTATTCTTTTAAGAGCATCAGGATTGTCAAGTAATGGGCATGGCTGTAGCATGTTTTGATTAAACGGTTGACTCTCTTTATATTTCATGAATATGGGTTGTTTTAGTGAATCTAATAAAGATGTGTTCTTAATATTAACATTGGAGTAATGAATGAATGCACAAGGCTCCACATCGCCGTTTGCGTTGATATGAATATATCGTCTTCCTCCGGCGATGCAACCACCAACAAACTCTCCATCGTTCCAAAAATCAATGGTAAACAACGGCTTGGTTTTTCTATATTCTCTAATTTTGTAATACATATGCTTTCTTTGTTCTGCAGTAGCCATTAGCTCTAAATGGGCGTCTTTTCCTATAGGAATATATGTAAAAAACCACCCAAATAAAGCTCCTTCTTCTATCATGAAATCAAAATATTTCTCAGAAGATATAATGTCTTCATTTTTATTGTGATATGCAGTAGAAAAACCGAACGCGATATTGTATTTTCTGAAAATGGCCATTGCATCCAGTATTTTTTGGTATGTCCCAGATCCTCTTCTCATATCAGTGTCTGATTCAAAACCTTCTACACTAAGAGCAAAAGTGATATTCCCAACATCAACCACTTTCTCAGCAAAATCTTCTGTGATCAATGTTCCGTTAGTAAATGCTAAGAAGAAACAGTCGTTATGAATGTGAGCTAGCTTAATTATGTCATCTTTCCTAATTAATGGTTCTCCACCAGAGTACAAATAGAAATAAATTCCTAGTTTTTTACCCTGAGTTATAATACTATTGAGTGTATCGAAATCAAGTGAATCTGTTTTACTATAATCAGCAGCCCAGCAGCCTAAACACTTTAGATTGCAAGCAGATGTCGGATCCATCAGAATAGCCCACGGGATATTAAAATCATATTTCTCACGATTTTTTTCAAGTTTCTTTGTTCCTTTTATACCAGAATTAACAAGAAAATTAGAGAAGAGTTTTCTTCTAATGTTTGGATGGATTTCTGTTAATAGTTTGTGAATTAATATATGACCTGAGGAATCATCAGATGCCCATATTTTCTCAATTGATAGGATTTGTTTTTTTGTAGCTGAATTCACGGGTAACTTTTTGGCCCATAATATAAGTTTTCCAAAATTATTTTCAGGATCTTTTTCAATATAACGATATGCTTCATTCAATGCTTTGGAAGTTATAAATGAGTTATTATTCATAGTTCTCTCCTTTTAAAAAGTGCTTTATTAATTTAATAATATACTTACAATAAGAAGATGAAAACCAACTTCATATTGCTTTTGACAACTAATGGTTGCAAATAAAAAAGCAAGCTGGAAATACGCTTGCATTAGGTAACTTTATTTTTAAGAGGTAAATGCATGAGATTTAGTAGTGTTAGAAAAGCCAAAAGGTCATATTATCGATGCCACCAAGAAGATATCCTATTAATGACAAGATAAAACCTAAAATAAGTAATATTAAAGCAATTTTATAATTTTTTTTCATTTTGTAATCCTTTCAATAAATCAAGGTATATCTTGATACGCTGTGCAACACTTTTGGTAAAGACTATATAATGGGATATAAACATTCTCATATTACTATATAAGAAATAAAATATACCAACACTGAAAAAACTGAAACCGATATTAGAAATTACAGAAGAGAATCCTACATCAATATTCAGGAATGCATTGATAAGAAAATAACACGATCCAATAATGAGAGAAATAAGCAAGGCTAACACAAGTATAACTAGAATAACGCCTATGATATGCAAAATAATGACAATCAAGGATGTACTTGTGGCTACTATACCTAGAATGAGTAGGTCAGTCTTTTCGGGATTGGTTATTATATTTAATAAATGAATAGATGTTTGATTGTTAATATGATTTTTTGAAAGCACAAGAGATGTCAATTGATTTTCAGTAAGTGAGTCATCTAGTAATATATCCAAAGATATATTATATATTATAGACAAGTCGTATAGTTTAGAAATATCTGGTGCACTTTCACCGTTTTCCCATTTTTGAATAGCTTGCCTGCTAATATTAAATGAGTCAGCTATATCTTGTTGTGTCATTCCTCTGATTTTTCTAATGTATTGAAGTTTTTTATATAGTTCCATAAGATCACCTATTACTTAAAAGTTACAAATGTTTAAATTGTTGCATATGTTACTTTTTTATGATATCATATATCTTGAAATATTGCAAAATATTTTAGTGCTATGACTACAAAACTATTATGTTTTCAATGAAAACCAAATTACCCATAAGTAGCAGTAATTTGTGATTTTAAATGAGGAGGATTAATATATGAATCGCCAAATTCTTAAAACAAAAAACGTAATCTTTGAAGCATTATTTAAAAAAATGCATGAGAAACCGTATCATGAAATAACTATTGTTGAGATTACTGAAGAAGCAGATGTAGCTAGACTTTCATTTTATCGACACTTTAATTCTAAAGAGGATATAATTATATATAAATTCAAAGATATTATAAGTAAAATGGTTCGCAAAATATCCGTAAATACAATAAATGCTCCAAAGGAAATTCTTGATTTGATACTAAGTATAGTTGATGGATATAAATCGATATTCAATGTGATCATAAAACAAAATCTTTATGGCTTGATTGTGCAATCTTTTAGTTCTGATATTAGACTATTAACAAAAAAAATTACCAGACTGGAAGATTCAGATGTTCATTTACTTACATTTTATGAAGGGGCTCTTGTAAATCTGATTATTGATTGGATTAGTAGCGAAAATGAGTTATCAAAAGACGAGTATTTGAATATTGTTGATAATATCTTCAAAAAACAATTACAATTTTTAAAATAGTTATTAATATATGGAGGCTAAATTATATGAAAAAGCTAGGTATTTGTTTGTCTGGTGGAGGAGCAAGAGGAGCATATCAAATTGGTGCACTAAAAGCCCTTCAAGAGTTATGTGTTTTGGATAAAACTATGGCATTTTCTGGTGCTTCAATCGGTGCAGTGAATGCTACGTTTGTTGCAGCTGATGCAATTGATATTGCGAAAGAGATATGGTTTAATGTTCCTGAAAACCCTTTAGGGGATAACCCATCGATTGTAAAGACACTAAGAGATCAAAAACTTAAAGTCATTGATAGCGGTATATTTTCAATTAAAAAATTGAATCAATTGCTAGATGAAAATATAGATTTTGAATTGTTAAAAAATAGGAATGTTTTCATTGCTATAGCAGACACCGGTGATGCCGACAAAGGAATTATTGATTTATTAAAATCTACTTTTTCTCATTATATTCAAAGAGACTCTCAAGTCCAATATATTCCACTTAAAGAAATTAATAAAGATTTACAGATTGATACAGTGGTAGCATCATGTTCAATTCCAATTGTTTTCCCTCCGGTTGTAACAAACAGCAGAAAGTATCGTGATGGAGGATATTTTGACAATACTCCAATTCAACCTTTGATTGATTTTGGTTGTGATGAAATTATTTGCATTACAATTTCTATGCTATCATCAATGCGATCTATAAAACAGAAATACAAGAATGTTAAGATCCACGAATTGAAAGCGACGAGAAGGTTGGGGAAAGTACTTGATTTTTCATCTGAGCATTCTAAAAGAATATATGAGTATGGTTATAGAGACGCAATGAGATATTTTGAAAAAATCAAACTTGAATAAATCGTTGCAATAAAGCAAATTATATTTAGTTGTTATGCATAGAAGCAATTTAAATGAAATATTGAAATTGTATTTAAGGTAAGATTTGTATATATCATGGACGATAAATATATGATGATGAACTGAATTGTTGAGAGGTATTTAATGAATAAAGAAACTATTTTGTTGTATAGCCTATATCTCGGGCTAAATCTATTTAATACATTTATAATTTCACATAAAACATTGAACAAATATATTGTTCCATTTAAGCATACCCTAAAAGGCGAGTTAAACGCATTATTTGGCAATCTATTTACATTAAATTTATTTGGATTGATAATTTTACTCTTTGTTAAAAACCTTTACTGGTATTCCATTGTGCTTATAATTCTTTCGGGAATTCTTAATTTTATGTTATTTGCACTTAACGTTTTCAATCTATATTTTGGTAATGCATTCACCAAAGACAGCATTGATATGTTCAAAAATCCTGTTAAAGGAATATCAAAGGGAATGGCAAAAGAAATATTAAATGAGCTTTTTGGTTATTATCGGATAATATTATTTATACCAACGATCATTTTAATATTGTTAGTCTCTTCGATAGGTCAATCGAACTTGAATCAAGAGATAATCTTAATTAAGAATTGGTGGATATTCATTTGGATTTTCATTTCACTTTTAGGAATATTTTTAACATGGATTAATTATGAAAAGATGTATCTTAAAGATTTAACAATAATGGCGATAAAATCTACATATGGAATTCAAAACTATGGTGTTTATCCGTTCTATTTGACATCATTTTTTAAATTCACATCAGTACCTTATTTGCTAATTAAATCTAAAAAGAGAGATTTTAATGAACTAACCGATGAATATACTCTATATAATAAGAACGTTTCAAGTTACACAAATTTTCTAAATAATATGGAATATAGTAATGATTTGTTTTACAGGAAAGTTCCAAGAAGTATTAGAATTGATTCGTCTTTGATTAATGACAGTCAGTCACTTAATGGTATTTTTAAAGGCAAAAACCTTGTATTAGTTCAAATGGAATCAATGAGTCGATTTTTGATAGACATACCTTCTTTAAAAAATGATTTTCCATTTATCAGAGCAATATTGGAAGAAAGTGTTGATTTTACCGAGTTTTATTCTAGTGTTGGATTAGGAGTAAGTTCTGATGCTGAAATAACTACTTTGACCGGACTTTATCCCACAGGGTACAATTCACTATATTGGTCGAATTTCAACTATTTTGAAAAACACTATAAAACACAGTTTGATATAACAACATTACCAAAGTATTTTAACAATTTAGGATACCATACAAAAGCTATACATGGAGATTATAAGCAGTTTTATAATAGAGAATTTGCATATCCAGAAATCATGGGATTTCAAGAATTCTTTGGACTAGAAGACTTCCCAGATAAGAAGGCAAGTAAAAGAGACGGAATAATAGGAATGTTTTCGTACGAATACTCTAGTGAAAAACACCATGTAACTCCTTGGATTAGTGATTACCAACTTGCAGATAGAGTTCGAAACGAGATTAATACTTTTGAAAAGCCAACATTTCTTTTTCCTATTACAATGATGCCACATACCCCATTTGAGTTTTATCCAAATAAAGATAAAGCATACATTGAAGAATATGGACTAAAGGAACTTACAAAAAAGTACTTAAGGTTTTCTGACTATTATGATGGTGTGATAAAACGATTTTTTTTCGATGAAAATGATAAATTAATGATTGATAATAGCACTGTTTACTTATTCTATGGAGATCATGGCTGCGGAATAAAAAATGGTGATATTTCTAAATTGTTTCATAGAAAACTCTCAGACATCGAAGAACGGAAAATTTTACAGCATCTGGTTTGTTTTCTATATGTACCTGGGAATAAGGATACAGTAATAGATGGCATAACTATAAAAGAAGGGCTAATTAAAGGAAAACAAAATCTTGTAAGAGGACACATGGATATATATCGTAGTCTAATAGAACTTTTTGGATTAAACACAAAAAAAGATGGATATTTTGGCACCCATCTTTTAAGTAACGAACCAACATTTGTTTTAGATAACAAATTGCAAGATGTAATTATGGATCAATTTATATTTTCAATGAGAAATAGAAGATTAAAATTTCCTAGGTTCAATGTGGTTGATGATAAGATTTTTGAAAATATTAAGAAATTTAAAATACTGAGCGACATGTTGATAGAAGAGAATGAATTACAAAAAAGACTAAATAAGGCTTTGGATGATACGAGTGCATAAATTGATTATTAGTTTTGAATAGATAGAATTTGGAGACAGTTTTTTTTGGAAGTTTGATATTGATATATAATGTGATGCTCTTTGGATTTATAGCATATTAGAAATTTCTAAATAAGTTTCTTTCTTTAAAAAAAGATCCATAGATAATGATTGGCTCTCCTATTTAGAGTCGAGTTGAATTAATTTAGAATTTGTAAAGTATTTTTAGAGCAATATGGTGAACTCCACACGGCTTGTATAAAGCAGATGTAGAAGAAGTCTATTCTTCACACAATATTCTATGAAGAAAGATGAATATATTCATTTAAAAGAGATTATAACAAAAATGTCTCCTTCAAAAGTAGTGAAAACAGAAAAAAAATATATTAAACCTATACTTGCATTGTTTAGCATGTAAATAAATGTATTTTATTGTCGCTGTAAAATGTGTGGATATATTTACAATTAGATTATAAGGAACTGAATAAATTGTTAAATAAAGGGCATGATTTTTGATGAAATCCTGCTCTTTTCTTTATGAAAAAAAGCAACTCCGTCCGAAAATGAGTAAAACTCCGTTGGGAATAGAGTAAAACTCCATCGAACACGAGTGATTTTAGAGTAAAACTCCGTAATGACAAGACATATAAGACTCACAGGTTTGATACAATAAGTGTCAAGCCTTTTTTCATGCAGAAAGGGAGATTTTCCCCTATCTGCCAGTTTCCATATGTCTTGTTGAGGTCAAAAATCAAGTTTTTACAAGTCTGTTTTTTTGAATGCTATCTAGCCAGTTAAAGATTACCTGACAATTTAACGATTATATAATAATGCTACTTATAATATAAAAGTTTTTTTAAGTTTAAGGAATTATGTGACATCATTCAAATGTTTCCCAATAAAATATGAATAGTAAAATTTTGTGAATTGATTTATCTAGTGACAAATAGGGACACTAATGATGACAAATGAATAAAATACATTGGTGACATAAATGGTGTCAAAATGGCTAGAACAAAGTAAAGAGTATAATGGATTTATATCCGAGGGATTTGATTTTACAAGATCGAAAGTAGTGCTGTAAATTTTGATAGAGTAAGTCAATGTATTAAAATAGGTAGTTTTACACAATAAAATAGTATATAATAATTTAAAGATTTAGATATTGAAGGTGTTTGATAATGAAACTTAAAAAAAGATACCAATTATTATTAATAGCTATAGTACTATTCCTTGTTGACTTTGGATTAACATGGTATTTTTTAAATTATTCATCTTATGCTGAAGAGGGCAATCCTCTATTTTTAATTGATGGTGGTTATTTGAGTTTAATCATTAATTTTATATATGTAAGCATTGTTTTTATTATTGGTTATATAATTGAGAAGTATCAAACCATTGTTTTAGAAGCGAAAAATGGTTTTGATTATTTTATAAAATTATACAAAACAGACAGAACAGATTATATAATCATATCTTTTCTAACTGCTTTCATCTTTGCTACCTTTGCCTCTAGAACAACAGTAATTATTGATTGGGTAATATACGGAATTTATCAAAGTGATTTTTTCAGTACTAAATATGCAATAATGAGAGATCAAATGCCACTAGGAAGATATGATGTAGTGGTTACCTTTATTTCATTATTGCTTTTTGTTCCTCTTTGGTTCAAATTGGAATATAAAAAGTCTAAAGTAGTTTTAAGCGTAAAGAAATATAAGATTATTACTCATGATTGATTGTTAAAAAAGATTTGCTTAATGTATTTTTTAGTGGTGGAGGTGAATTTGGTTTCATCAAGAGAATTGAAATTGAAGAATCTGGAGTCATATGAATATTGGATTGGTATAGTTTTTGAAATCCTTCAAAATAGTATAAATATTTCCATTCTGTAGCTGTGATGATGATAAGTAGAACTTTTCCCGAATATTGGTTCAAGGATACTTTCTTGTCTTTGATATCGCTTAACTCGAGATTGTATAAATTCATGACCTTACATTTCTCTACTTTCATTATAAAACTGAAGTAATTCTTTCTTATAGGATACTTATTTTTCTAAAAATATTTGATTGATTAAATTAAGAATATTAAGAAATATTATAAATATTGATTAGTATTGTATTATTTTTATACAGGTATATAATTAAGTTAAGTTCTTACTTTATCTTCTGACACTAATAATTATTTTAGGAGTGTGAATTTTATGGTAAAAGTATTCGCGATTAATGGTAGTCCGACGATGGAAAAAGGAGACACTGATTTACTGTTAAAAGCATTTGTTGAAGGTTTGACTCAATCGGGAGCAGAAGTTGAGCTCGTTTACACAGACCGTTTGGATTTAAAGCATTGTTCATGTGGAAGAATGTATTGCTGGTATGCAGATCCTGGTAATTGCTGCATTAATGATGAAATGCAAAAGTTATATCCGAAAATAAAGGATGCAGATATCTTAGTGATAGCAACTCCTGTATATATTCCTTTGCCTGGGAAGATGCAAGATTTCATTAACAGGTTAGCACCGCTAGTAAAACCGGAGTTAAGATTTGAAGACGGGAGAACCAGGGCAAAGAAACATGACTTTTATAAAATCAGCAAGGTTGTTTTAATCTCGGTTGGTGGTTGGTGGGAAGTAGAAAATTTTGATGCTGTAGTTAGAATTGTTAAAGATTTTTTTCAGACGGCAGGGATTGAATTTGCCGGATCAATTTTAAGACCTCACGCATTTTTAATGTATGACAAGTTAGGTTTAAACTATGCTGGCAAAAAAGTTTTAAATGAAGTTAAAAAAGCCGGACAACAACTAGTTGAAAAGGGATCGATTCTTTCAGAGACTTTAGCTGCAATCAGCAAACCTTTAGTTAGTGAAGGCGAGTTAAGAGAAAGATATAATAAATTGCTGGAAAAATTTAAATAATCTAAAAAACAAATGGCGCACAAATGTATCAAAATAGGTATTATTAGCCATATAAGAATAAAATAGCTTCCTAAAGTTGGAGATATGGTATATTAAAAATGCTTATCTGATGAAGGGAGCTTTTTATATTTTGAGTAAAATTAGTGATTTTTCATCGATTATATTTTTTGATCGTTAGGGTTAATATACTTATATAATACAACCAACAGTTGCTTGCTAACGCGATTCATTAGTCGTATACTATCGATGTAAGGAGATTGGATATGCTTAATTTAGATTTAATTTTAGGCGAACTGGATTTGAATGTTGGAGATTATTTAAAAAATAACGGCTTAAAGATTGATATTTCTAAAGTATATGGTTTAGTTGAAGTGGTTAATAATTGTTACAATATGTATGTCCCATATAAGTTATAGGTAAGTTCTTATTAAAACGATAAAATTATAAAAGACCATGTCTCGATTGAGATTATGGTCTTTTTGGTTTATAGATAATTATTTAATTTGATTTTTTTATTTTCTTTTTCTGTCTTCGATTGTATTAGAAATCAAAGTAACTGCTGTTTGTGATAAGAGTTTTCCAAGAACAGTAGAATTAGTTCCGAGTGAGACCGCTGTGCCAGCTAGTAAAATTCCTTGGAAGTTGACATTCGCACCAATGGATACCGAGGTTCCTGTTTGCCAAAAGACATTTTCTGGAACTGCTCCACCTGCTAGAATAATCGATACATCATCAGAAATAGTTAGTGTCGTTGCGATTTGGAAAATCCAAACATCACTAGCTGAACCTGTTAGGGTTAAATCAGAGTTTATAAGAACGCCCATATCAAATTTAAACACACCAGGGCTGAGGTTCTTACCGCTTAAATCACCGCTGTTGATATTGATACAGTCAGGTGCTCTTGAAGCGGCATCTGTATATGCAGCTTCCATAGCTGAGACGGCAGCAGTTAAATTTGCTGGAGTCGGAGCTAGTAAATCAGCACCATAGGCGAATCCGTCTATTAAGGTTGAAGTCGCAAAAACTCCTGATATATCAATAACTAGTGCAAATCCAGTTAAATATGAGAGTGCAGCCGGACTAACACCAATATCACCGGTAATGAAAGTCGAACCTGTTGTTGAAATACCGGTTTTTGTAAGAATAACAAAATTTTCGGCTGAGTTTAGTTCGACAATTTCATTGTTGAGAACATCAGGAACTCTTTGTTGTTCACTTTCAAAATAAAGTAAATTATTTGATGCATCCTTAAGAATCATATAAGCCATCACATGTCCAATTTCAAGAGTAGTAAAAGTCATTAAAAATTCTCCCGTTAAACCAAAATATTTAGATGCTTGTCTTTGGGTGCTAGAAGGATCATCTAGGGTTATACATTCGCACGCAAGCGGAGAAGTAGTCATTCCGTATTCGATCAAAGTGTATTCGCTAGGAATATACATTTGGCCCACAAAAGAACTTTTCGATGTTCTAAGTGCGAGTGGTTCGCTGATTGAAACAACTGGTTGGGCAGATAAAGTTTCTGTTCCATATATTGCTTCGACTGTTAAATCAGTGTAGAGAGTTACTAGATAGTTTTCACTATAACTGACAATTTCATTACCGATTTTCCAGTACTGAAAAACTTGACCGGTTTCTGGAGTCGGCACTAAAGTAGCTACTGAGTTAAATAAATAAGATCCGGAACCAGTTCCCCCGATAACATTCAAGGAATAGTTTTGGGTTGTATCAATTAAGTACTGAAGTATTCGAACTGTATCTTCAGTGATATTAGTAAGTGGAAGATCCCATTTTTCTGTTGTAGAAATTACGTAAAAAGGTTTATCAGGTAAACCGGTAGTAATGTCAGTTGCGTCCGTACCTGTTAAAACGTATTGAATATCAATCAATTTTCCGTTTGAATCCATAAAAATAACGGCGTGTTCACCAGTTTGACTGAAAACAGCATCTATTGAAATGTCTTTTGTTAAAATGAATGGATGGTCAATTGGAAGGTCTTTTCTAACAGTGCCATTAACAATCCAAAAGGCGAATGTATAGTCTTCTGATGTTGCTAAAGATCCAGACATTGTAAGAGTAGAACCATAGGCACCAGATATAGTCGAGTTTTCGATAATGTTAAATTCATCAAACATAGTTCGAAGCGTTACATTAACTTCTGGTCTAGTAATTATTTCCGCTTTTGCTCTTGTTAAACCTCCGAATAAAAGAACTGTTAATACCAGCAAAAAAAGTATAATTCGTTTCTTCATAGAAAATAATTTATTCATAGATTTCTTCACCGCAAATCATCCCTGAGCCAAAATCACCACTTGTGGCGATAGCTTCTTTTAAATCGAATATAATAATTTCGATTATGGGTGTTTCATAAGTGCTTTTCTCATTTTTCAACATACTCGTTACCTCTTTTCAACAATTCATTAATTGGTTAAACCATTAAAGAAAGTATGAAGAAGCAAGATTGTTTTATATGGAGAATGCTTTTTCTTGATTTATGTAGTTTTCTTTTGGTTAAGATATACCTAATGAATCAAAGATTACATCTATACATACATTATATACTTATATATACATAAAATCAAACTATATTTCATATAATCAAACTATATTTCATATAATAATACAAAATAAGGCCTAAACTCGAATTCATCAGGTTTCGAATAGTGTAAAGAATCATGTGACGTTTTTCTATATATAAGATGAAGTGCACGTGAATATGAATTTATTTTTTATTAAAGCACCATGCTGCAAGAATTTCTATAAAAAATATTGCAAAAGCATCCAACGAGTGGTAAAATATAGTTAGAAAGTAAGAAAATAGGAAAATAGGAAAGAGGTGGATTTGATGATTATAGAGTTGAGAAAAAAATCTCAAATTACGATACCCAAAGAAATTATTAATGAGTTAAATCTTCAAGAAAAAGATCAACTTGAGATATCTGTAAAAAATGGTGTCATTGTGATTGAACCGGTTGCTATATATTCAAAATCATACATCCAAAAATTAGAAGAAACTGTGATGAGAATAAATGAAGACCCATCAAAGTACAATGTGGGGCCTTTTAAATCTGTAGAGGAAGCTATAAACTACTTAGAAGAATCAGATGAAGATGATGAGAAAAACAAAGAGCAAAAAAAATGACATATGAAATATTATTTTCAACTAGGTTTAAGAAGTCTATTTTTAAGCTACAAAATCAAGAAAAGAGATTATTCTACAATAAATTATCATTGTTTATAGAGAATCACAGACACCCAAGTCTTAGAACAAAAAAGATTAGGGGTAGTGAAATCCTACTTGAATCTAGCATTAATATGTCGATAAAGAGTAATATGGACATTTCAAAATGAGAATTTGATTCTCATGATAGATATTGGTCACCATGATATTTTAAGCAAACTATAGTTTCTATTTTCATATTTTATACTAGAAATAGTAGCTTGATTTAAGAGATTTCTTTTCCTAGGTGCGAAACAATTCTAAAGGGTGCGTAATTGTATTAAAAAATGTTACACGTTACAGATATACAATTGACTTTAAAAATATGTTATAATTTTAGTTAAGGTGGTGGGGTTATGTCGGAAGCGAAAAAATTTGTTTCGTTTTGGAATGCATCAGAAGGTATTAATCTTTTCTTTGAAACGGATAAAAGCATTATTGAAGAATTGACTATCAAAAGTTACAACAAGATTTATGAGTTTGAAAGACCTGATTTTTTTATTGAGTTTGACTCGATGATCATGCTTGTTGAACACTTTTCTTTTGACTCAGCAAAACGAATTAAAAAAGGTGGTAGCCTACTGAAAATAGAAGAGTCTCAAAAAGAGAAAGAATACCGAGCCTATGTTGATGGACAACATTCAAAAGGAGTAAAAGACGTATCTTACTCTGCAACTTACAAAACTGAAATATCCTTTGAAAATTATGAGAGTAATTTGTTGAAAAGTTTTAATGAACATTTGAAATTTGAAGAGTATAAAAATAACTTCACAAGGCAAATTAAAACTGACAAATTAATTGAATATGCAATTTGCATTGAAAATACATCAATACTACCCGATACAGTATATAAAGGTTTGGAAAAATTAGCTGTATTACCTATTAACTCCTTGAAATTTCTAGAATTCCTTTCTTTACACTCAGAAATAAATCACGTGTTCTTGTTGCAACGAGGAAACATGACGAAGAGACATATTTTTTATTTTAGCAATATAGAAGAAAATATTGAGAAGTTAAAGAACGGAAAGATAATAGATGAATCGTATATTTTTATAGATTGGAAACCACACACACTAGGGTTCAGTAGTATAATACCAAAGGGGTAAAAAACTCCAATATTCAAACGAAAACATAAAACTGATTCAATCGATTCACTGCAAATCATCAATAACTCAAACGCCTTTTATACACTTTTTAGAACCAACATTTCAAAAAGTGATGTAGTCAAGATTTGTAATAATAGTGTAGCCAAAAAGGTATCAAGACACGTTGAAACGATATCATTGCTTTTAGTAAAATGACACTTGATGACCTCTAAAATGTAATCGAATTTCAAAAAAATATTATTAACAGTGGATACTTGCCAATTGCTTGCAATCAAATGACTCAATTTACAACTCCAACATAATGTCACATTTCCAGACATATATTTTTGTCAAAAAACCATGTTACACAAGAAAGGAAAAATAGAGAGGTTATAAAATTATGAGTAAATATTACTTTAAAGCATGGAATCCAATGAAAGTCAGCACAGTTGTTTTGATTACATACACTGCAATCATTGGATTTATACATGGAGTAGGAGAAATACTTCAAGCAGGAAGTCAAGCAACTTCGAATTTGATTTTTGCTTTGGATGTCGCTGACCCTGAGAAAGTTTGGCATGGAGGATTGCCAGCATTTACCTTAATACCTGATTTTTTAATTTCAGGAATTATAACCGTGTTGATAAGTATTGCGATAATTGTTTTTGCAAACTTGTTGATTGAGAGTAAATATTTCATATTTTTCCCACTCATTTTTATTCTCTTATTTCTTTTTGGTGGCGGGTTTGTTCCTCCGTTTATTGGGATTATATCTAGTACTTATTATGCAATCCAAAAAAGATCAAGTATGAATACTAAGCAACCAACGTTATTGAGAAAATTATTTGCAAAATTATGGATTTATTTGATATCAGCACTTATATTCTGGCTTCCTTCAAGTTGGATGATTGGGTGGATTTTCCCTGAATTCAGGCTTCAAATTAGTTCTGCTACATTTATTATGTTTGATATATTTCTGCCAATTCTTATATTAGCAACCGCCAATACAAAATATACAATTGCAACAAATACAATATAGGACACAGCCTTTTTAAATGTTGAAAGCGTAAAAGGAGATATCAAACCAATTGCTAAAACATGGGAATGAACTAATTTTCTCTAGAATTATGTTTGGTTTAGAGAAAAAAGTTATGGTTTTACCTAGATGTTTTTTAGCCTAAAAAATGTTAGAGACATACATTAAACAGCAAGACATCAAGTAATAGAGTTATTCCACGCATACTGATTTAGACAACATTTTCAGTAAAATATGTTTCCCACGCACAATATTCTGCATTTTTGCGAGCAATGGCAGTAACTCAACGCAGGTTGTCTGAGAAAACAAATAATAGATAGATAATCATCCAGTTATAGTATTATAGCTTGATTTTTAGCGCTCATTGCAAAAAGTATCGAGAATTAGACATATTTTAATGGACAAAAACATAAAAAACATAAACACATATTTGAGGTATATATTTTTAATTCTAAGGTGCGTAAATTTTTATAAGGGTGTGTAAAAATAGGACAAGCATGCGCAAATTCTCATTAGAGAGGTGTAATTGTATTAAAATAGCTTACACAACCCAAATTATGTAAATACAAATTTAAAAAGTTAATTATTTTCTTTGATTGTAAAAAGAAGTTTGCTTATTTTTATCAAGCGAACTTTTTTTAATGATTATTTTTAAATAAAAAATGTAATTTTGTGATAAAATTATTTTGGTGTATTATTTAATGCCAGAAGGTGATTATATGAAGTCTAGCGAAATCAACAGTAAAAAGAAAATTTTAATTTTGCGAATTTTGTCAATTAGTAGTTTTGCTTTAAGTTTTATTGTGATATTTACGGCAATTTCGCTTGATAATAACTACCCTGAAAAGAATTGGTTTACTTATGGAATCATTGTTTTCTTGGTATTTAATATTATCGGTTTATATCTACAAAATAAAATTAAAGCTGACAGAGAAATTAACCGCTTAAATAATAAAGCAAAGACTTATGAGAATCTAGAATTAATTGAGAAAGATTCTTTATCCGAAGATGAATTAAAAGCAAGAATTGAAAGTAATGGATACAATTTGCTTAGCAATG
>DIGF01000035.1:3962-6018 GCA_002419505.1 Caryophanales bacterium UBA5729 | reverse complement strand
AGATTAGATGATTATTTAGAAAAAGAATTAATGAGATTTAAAAAGTTTTATGAACAAGGCTGTAAAAGAATTAACGGTATCTTATTTGTAGAAATGGAAGATATTACTGAATCGGACAAATTGAAAATCAAAGAGCTTTCAAAAAGCTTTCTATTGGCTGAAGAAGTGCCTTTATATAAAGCGAATATATCAATAAACGTAGTTTTAGTTGACAAAAATAAAGGTAAAACTTACTATTATGAAAGCCCTGAAAGCTTTAATACTAGAGTTTTTACCTTTGGGGTTTTGAATATCAGGAAAATCTTTAATAAAAAGAAATAGGAGTAATTAATGCGCTCTTTTATTGGTGACAGGGTTTTTTATAAAAGACTCTTTGCAATTTCATTTCCAATAGTTTTGCAGCAACTTTTAACTTCAAGTTTACAGTTAATTGATAACTTGATGGTTGGAAGTTTGGGTGAACTTGCTATTGGCTCTGTATCAGTTGTAAATCAACTGTATTTTGTCATAATTTTAATTACCTTCGGCGCTTTAGGTGGAGCAGGGATCTTTACTGCTCAATACTTTGGTTCCAATGATATTGATAAATTAAGACAAACTTTTAGATTTAAACTTATTGTTGCCATAGTATTAGTGATTTTATCGCTCGTTGTTTTTAGTTTTTTAGGTGAATATTTAATCGGATTTTTTACCAAGAATCCGGTTACGATTTCCGGAGGATTAGATTACTTAAACATTGTTAAATGGAGCATGTTGCCTTGGGCTTTTTCTATTGCTATTTCGACAACATTTAGAGAAATCGGCATTACCAAACCGCTTTTAAGAATTACCATTGCAGCCATTATCACTAACACAGTTTTAAATTATTTGTTGATTTTTGGACATTTTGGTTTTCCTGAACTCGGAATTGCCGGAGCTGCTTATGGAACTTTAGCTTCTAGATTCGTCGAATTTGGCTTAATGTTTATTTTGTTGGTTAGAAAAGGCAAAATCTTCAACACTTCTTTAACATCTATCTTTAAAATTGAAAAATTTGTTCTTAAGGCGATTATTATAATGGCGATACCTTTATTGCTTAACGAGTTCTTTTGGTCTATGGGTCAAACAATGTTTTTGCAGTCATATTCAACTAGAGGCGATAACGCTTTGGCTGCGATGAATATCACTAACGCCATTAGTCAATTAGTTTTTGTTACATTTGGGGGTATAGGGACTGGTATTGCGGTATTAGTTGGTAATACTTTAGGTAAAAACGAATTAGATCAAGCAAAGGACAATGCAAAAAAAGTTATTGCTTTTGCGGTTGCTTTTGCAGTTTTTACTGGAATTTTACTGTTTGTCTTTAGCTTTTTCTTGCTCGATCTTTATGATATCTCTGAAGAAACCAGGTGGATTGCATCGAATAATATTCGCATAAACGCTATCTTTATTCCAGTTTTTTCCTTTAATGTTTCGATGTATTTTACTTTGAGAGCAGGGGGAGACACTCGTTCTACGATGATGATGGATTCTGGATATATGTGGGTTATACAAGTTCCAGCTATCATTTTGCTTTCTCGCTTGACTAATTTAAGCGTAATAAGTTTGTTTTTAATCGTTCAACTGTTGGAATTACCTAAATCAGTATTTGCTCTTTCTCGATATAAAAAAGAAAATTGGGTGAGAAATTTAGCGATAGAAAATCGTTTTAACGCTGAGAAACTGATTTTAGAATCAAAAATCGCTGATAAGGCTTGACACCTAAAGAATATTTAAATATAATGATAATACAAACGATGAAGAGGACAATGAATAAATTAACTTTTATTTTTTAGAGAGTCGGTGTTTGGTGAAAATCGACAAGTTATCTATTCTATCTACCTCAGAGTGAGACCAATCATCTCCGTAATTCTTGCGTTAAAAGAAAAAAGTGCTAGTATCTACTAGAACTAAGGTGGTACCACGGAAACTATTCGTCCTTTACTTTTTATTAGTAGAGGACATTTTTATTTAAAGGAGATAAGAAGATGTTAGATGTTGAAATGATTGTAGCAAATCCTGAGTTAGTAAAAAAGGC
>DIGF01000035.1:565-3864 GCA_002419505.1 Caryophanales bacterium UBA5729 | reverse complement strand
TAAACGCGAGAAAAAAGATACTACGGAACTTTTTCAAGAAATTGAGAAATATAAGAATGTAGTTGATAATGATGAAGAAACGTTAAGAGAGATTGAAGAAAAAATTAACGCATTTTTACTCAAGATTCCTAATCTTCCTGATGAAGATTTGCTTGCTGGAGATAAAGAGAATAACCGAGTAGTTACCGTTAATAAAGATCAACCCATATTTGATTTTAAGATTAAAGATCATGTCGAACTTGCGACCTCATTAGGTCTTGTTGATTACGAAAGAGCTGCGAAAATCAGCGGAAAAGGCACTTGGATTTATACTAATCTTGGAGCTAGACTTGAGTGGGCTTTAATTAACTTCTTCATTGATCAACATCTAAAAGATAATTATGAGTTTTTGTTGCTTCCTCATCTCTTAAATTATGAGTCCGGGATGACTGCTGGTCAATTTCCAAAGTTTGAGGAAGACGTTTTTTGGCTAGAAAATGAAAGCCCCAAGAAGTTCTTATTACCGACGGCTGAGACTGCCTTAATAAACGTTCATCGTAATGAAATTTTAAGTCTAAATGATTTGCCAAGAAAATATTTTTCTTATACCCCATGTTATAGAAAAGAAGCAGGAAGTTATCGTTCTGAAGAAAGAGGTATGATTCGAGGCTATCAATTTAACAAAGTTGAGATGGTTCAATTTACAGCCCCTGAAGATAGTGATGATGCCTTTTTAGAATTGATGGTTAAAGCTGAAAGTTTGATGAGAATGCTTGGGTTGCATTATCAAGTTTCTAAGTTAGCTGCTGGAGATATTAGTTTTGCCATGGCAAGAACCTTTGATATTGAAGTCTGGTTACCAAGTATTGGCATTTATAAAGAAGTTTCTTCCGTTTCAAACTCTCGAAGTTTCCAAGCGAGAAGAGGGATGATAAGATATCGTACTGAAGAAGGAAAGATTGATTATTGCCATACATTAAACGGTTCTGGATTAGCTACATCTAGACTTTTACCAGCTATACTAGAACAAAATCAAATGGCAGACGGATCAGTGAAAATTCCCGAAGTACTAGTCCCTTATATGGGCGGGATTGAATATCTTAAAAAGGTGAAATAATGGTTATCGATAGATTAAGAGTAGTTGTTAATTTAGATAATTTAGTCCATAATTTCAAGCTTTTAAAAGCATTGAATAACAATCAAGAAGTTATGGCAGTGGTTAAGGCAGATGCATATGGACATGGTGCGATTGAATGTTCTAAACATTTAGAGGCTAATGGCTGTAAGTTTTTTGCGGTTACTGTTTTAAAAGAAGCAATCGAACTTCGAAACGCTGGGATTAAATCGCCAATTCTTATTTTTGGTAAAACCGATCCACTTAATTTTGAATATTTAGAGCAATATGATTTAATTCAAACCATCGATTCCTTTGATTATGCCGAGAAGCTTAACCACCAAACAACTAAAAAAATAAAGGTTCATTTAAATGTCGATACCGGAATGTCCAGACTCGGGATTTATTGTCATGAAGAAAGTGATATGGAAAATGTAGTCAAGGATATTGTTTCTATCAAAGAATTAAACAAAATCGACTTATGTGGAATTTATACTCATTTTGCTTCATCTGATGCAGATCTTGATTTTACCCATAAACAAAAGACTATATTTACAAAGCTTTTATCGCTATTAGCAAATGAAAGAATAGATTATGGATTAGTTCATTTAGCCAACAGTTCGGGAATTGTGAGGTTAGATAATCTAGAAAACTTTATGGCTAGAAGCGGAATCGCTTTATATGGATATCCGCCAGTAAAAACCGAAGAGAAGTTTTTGCCAGTAATGGAATTGTTCGCCAAAGTAATTGCAATTCACCAGATTAAAGAGAATGATTCGGTAAGTTACGGGAGAACCTTTGTAGCAACCAAACCGACGAAAGTTGCGACAGTTGCTATAGGTTACGCTGATGGATATATGCGAATTTTAAGTAATAATGATTATTTTTACTACCAAAGCCATAAACTACCGGTTATTGGTAGGGTTTGTATGGGCTTAACGATGGTTGATATTACTGGTACAAACATCGACATTGGTTGTGAAGTTGAAGTCTTTGGTAGTAACAAATCTTTAGTTGATATGGCTTTAAGAGCACAAACTATAACTTATGAATTGCTAACTAATATGGCTAAACCAAGAGTTGATAGAGTCTATTTGAATAAAGAAAATAGCTAATAAATTCAAAAAAATCAAGAAATTTAAATGAGGTAGTTCTTTATTAATAAGGATTGCCTTTTTTCTTAGTAGATTTCTGTTTGCATAAAATTACTATGTGTGATATAGTAATATATAGTTTGAAGTTCAAAACAAATAACAAGATGAGGTAATCAAATGAATGAAATATTTGGTAAGAAATTAGTGATTGGGGATATAGTTGTTGATTTGCCGATAATTCAAGGTGGAATGGGTGTTGGTATTTCACTGGCAGGTTTAGCTTCAGCGGTAGCTAATGAAGGAGCTATTGGAGTTATCTCCGCTGCGGGAATTGGCATGTTCTATAAAAAATACGATGATTTCGAAAAAAATAATGTATATGCTTTACGTCAAGAAATAAGAAAAGCAAAACAACAGAGCAAAGGAATCATTGGTGTAAATATTATGGTTGCTTTAACAAATTTTTCAGAACTTGTTAAAGCATCAATTCAAGAAGAAATTGATATAATTTTTGCAGGAGCTGGTTTACCTTTAGATTTACCTAAACATTTAGTACCAGGCTCTAAGACGAAATTAGTTCCGATTGTTTCTTCGGGTAGAGCTGCAAGACTACTAACTAAAAAATGGCTAAATAGTTATAACTACCTGCCTGATGCTTTTGTGTTAGAAGGTCCTTTAGCAGGAGGACATTTAGGCTTTAAGAAAGATCAATTAGAAAATGAAGATTATAATCTAGAAAAGTTACTTATAGAAGTTAAACAAGCTATTAAGCCGTTTGAACTTGAATATAAAAGAGTAATCCCGGTTATGGTTGCTGGGGGAATATATACTGGAGAGGATATTTATAATTTTCTTAACTTAGGAGCGGATGCAGTACAAATGGCAACGAGATTTGTGACTACTTTTGAGTGTGATGCGGAGTTAGGTTTTAAAGAGGCTTATATTAAGGCGAAGAAAGAAGATATTGTATTTATTGATAGTCCTGTTGGATTACCTGGTAGGGCTATTAATAATGATTTTTTAATTGACGTTAAAAAAGGATTAAAACATCCTTTTACCTGCCCTTATAATTGTATCATTACTTGCGAAAAAGAAAAGGCTCCGTATTGTAT
>DIGF01000035.1:0-491 GCA_002419505.1 Caryophanales bacterium UBA5729 | reverse complement strand
ACATCGTTAAAGAATTTAAAAATGCAGCTTCAAAAAGCTTTATAACAACCTAAAATAAATATGGTCGCTCTTATTAAAAAAGAACGACCATTTTTTTGTTATTTTTTGATATTATTATTAATCATTTCAATAAAGTATCGATGAACTGATAAGTCATCTGTTAGTTCGGGATGAAAAGCGGTTGCTAATTGAAACTTATCTCTTGCGGCAACAATCTTGCCATCAATTTCAGATAGAACTTCAATATCATTTCCAATTGATTCAATATAAGGTGCTCTAATAAATACCATCGGAATTTCTGAATTATTGAATTTTGCTTTAGTTCTAAAAGAACCTAATTGTTTTCCGTAAGCATTTTTTTTAGCAACGATATCCATGGTAGACAAAAAATTAATTTCGTGGTTAGATATTGATTTAGCTAGCAACAATAATCCTGCACATGTACCAAAGACTGGTAAACCAGATAGAATCTTTTCTTTAATCCAAGCTTC
>DIGF01000032.1:1487-3494 GCA_002419505.1 Caryophanales bacterium UBA5729 | reverse complement strand
TTCACTTCTCCATCATTATCTAACTTAAATAAGAAGAATTCTGGTTCAAAGCCAATATTGAGTGTAGAAAATCCCATTGATTTCATCTTTTTTACGATTCTTTTTAAATTAGAGCGAGGATCCGCAGTTGAAGGTAATCCGTCTGGGGTGTATACATCGCAGATTAATCTAGCGACTTTTCCATACTTAGATTCTTCCCAACTTAATATTAGCCAAGTATCTAAATCCGGTTTTAAGTACATATCGGCTTCTTTAATTCTAACAAAACCTTCGATTGAAGAACCGTCAAACATAACTTGGTTTTTTAACGCTTTTTCCAACTGCCCTACAGGAATCTCAACACTTTTAATCGTACCGATAATGTCGGTAAACATTAAACGAATATATCTCACATTTTCCGCTTTAGCGTTTTCTAGAATCGCTTCCTTTGTATATTTTTTCATAGACTAACCCTTTAAAAAAATTTATTAAAAACAATAAATTCTTAACCTTCCCTATAACTTTTTGTATTATACAAATAAAAAGCAAATAAATCAATCGAATTAATTTATTTGCTATAAATAAAACGGTTTCATAATATAATAAACATAATAAAAAATTATTTTAATTTTCCAACTTGAGCTTCTTATTTAAACTATCAATCCACTTTGCAAAAGTTCTAGTAATAACTGAATTTTTTAATGTCCAATAAGCCAGTTCGGCAAGTATAAGTCCCGCTATGGTATCGATAATGTAATGCTGTTTCAAAGTTTGGGTTGCGACAATAATTGCGATGGCTAATACCCAAATTACCACTTTCATGTTTAGCGGAATCTTCTTGTCTAAACGTAAAGCAATAATACAAAACCAACTCATCAGGGTATGCATGGAAGGTAAAGCGTTTCTCGGGCCAGCAGCTTGATAAATTTTCATGACTAATGACTCGGTAAAATTCAAGTCAGTTCTTGGAGTAAGATAGTCGTTGTTTAAGAAAAGACCAGAAGTAAGTCGCCAGTTTTCAACATCTGATTGCCAGAAGAAATACCACAAACCACAGATGATAAAAGTAATTATTGCCATAGTCAAAATCTTATACATGTTTTCTCTTGAACGAACGCTGATATAAATAAAAGTAAATGCCCAAAAAGGATAGGCAATAACATAGGGATAAATTGTCCAAGCAAGAAAAGGAACTTTGGTGTTGAAACTTAGAAAGATATAGGAATAATCAACTCCTGGGTTACCAAACTTTTCTGCATACCATTGGTTACCAAAATAAGCAGCGAACAAAAACACGATTAATAAAATAAAGGGGATAATTATGTAGTTGTATTTTTTATTTTTCATTGCGATAAATCTCCTTTTATATTCACTAAAGATTATAACATAAGTTAAACAATTAATTAATATGTTTTTTTTGTGAAGTAATGATATTGCTATGGACCTCTAATTGTGATAAAATCATAGTTAATTCACGGAGGAAGAGAAAATGTTTGGATTTAGAAGTGACGGAAAGAAAGTAAAAAATATTGATCCCTTTATGCGTTTAGTACCGCATATTATGTTTGATAGAAATGACGCTATGGTTATGCAGTTACAAGAAATCGATTGTGAAAACATGGATAAGTACATTCTTGATAAACGCAAAACTGAAAATCTCAGATTAACTTATATGGATATTGTTATGGCTTCTTTTGTTAGAGTGGTTTCTTTAAGACCAAAATTAAATCGATTTATTGTTAACGGTAGAATCTATAAAAGGAATAATATTCAAATTTCTTTAGCGGTAAAAAAACGCTTAACTGATCAAGCCGAAGAAACAACGATAAAACTCACTTTCGACGGTACTGAATCGATTTATGAAGTAATGGATCGAGTTCATAAAACCGTCAATGAAAATAAAGGTGATATTAAAAATGATACTGACAATATTGCTAAAATCTTAACTAGAGTTCCCAATTTCTTTATTAAAGTAATGGTGCGATTTTTAATGTGGCTAGACAAACACGGAATGTTAGGTAAAAAGAT
>DIGF01000032.1:0-1302 GCA_002419505.1 Caryophanales bacterium UBA5729 | reverse complement strand
TTTATAATAGTTTGTCATTGAGAGAATTTAAAAAGATTATGGAAAACCCATACATTCTTGACCAAAAGAATGAATCTGTAGTATTAGACGATTAAGAGGTGAATTAGATGTTTTTATCAGGAAATTTATTTATTCAAATCCTAGGTATCCTTGTAGGATTAGGTTTTTTTATGGTGGGAATGCGTTTAGCTTTCTTTCCGAGAAACTTCATTAAAGGGATGATGAATGTAAAATACAAGTCTACAGCTGAGCCTCAAAAGAAGGCGATAATTGTGACGATTATCATGGGTGTATTATTGATGCTAGCGGGTACATACTATGTGTTAATATCAGTATTATCGATTATATATCCAGAGTAAGATAAAAAAATATTTTGATTTCGAAAAAAATTTTATTGTGCTATTGATATTAATTTGATAGAATATTAATGGACATAGCGAAACAATATCGCTTAATTTGGCTTTTAGGTGGTGACACAATGAATCTTATACGAATAAATAACCTAAGTAAAACATTTGGCGGTAATGTTATTTTTGAAAATATTTCTTTAGAAATCAATAAAGATGAAAAAGTGGCTCTTATAGGCCGCAATGGCGTCGGTAAGACTACTCTTGTAAAGATGATATTAAATGAAATTACCCCAGATTCCGGGGTAATTTTTATTTTTAAGCGGGCTAAAATCGGTTATTTATCACAAAAAATAATTGAGTCAGAGAAGAATACTCTAATCAATGAATGCGAAAAAGTCTTCTTAGAAATTATTGCGGTTGAGAATGAATTGAAAATATTAGCTGAACGCTTAGTTGACGATCACTCGGAGACAGCTTTGAAAAGGTATAGCGATAAAGAACACGAATTTCTAGTAAAAGGCGGTTATGATTACCAGACGAAAATTGATATGTTGCTGACAAAATTCGGTTTTAGTAAAGAAGAATATAATCGCCCGATAGAGAGTTTTTCGGGCGGAGAAAAAACACGAATTGCTTTTGCGAAACTTTTGATGATTGAACCTGATCTTTTAGTTTTAGATGAACCTACTAATCACATGGATATTGAGATAATTGAATGGCTAGAAGATTATTTAAGAAACTATAAGGGAGCAGTTTTGGTTATAACACATGATAAATATTTTATTAATAGAGTTGTTAGAAAAATCTATGAAATTGACAATCAAAGCATTGAAGTCTACCATGGAAACTACGATGAATATGAAATTGAAAAGGTCAATCGTTACGAACAACTTTTAGCTAAATATGAGAAGCAACAAAAACAAATAGAGCATCTTCAAAGTTTTGTCGATCG
>DIGF01000001.1 GCA_002419505.1 Caryophanales bacterium UBA5729 | reverse complement strand
GTTATGAGTATACAAGAAAAAAATGAACTTATATGAAGATTTAAAATGGAGAGGGCTCCTCTACCAACAAACAGATGAAGAATTAAACGAAAAATTGAATCAAGAGAAATTAACTTTCTATCTCGGTGCAGATCCGACTGCTGATAGTTTGCATATTGGACACCTTTTAGCCTATTTAGTTGCTAGGAGATTAGAAGACTACGGTCATAAACCGATTTTAGTAATCGGTGGCGGAACCGGGCTTATTGGAGATCCAAGTTTTAAAAGTCAGGAAAGAAAATTATTGACAATCGAAGAGTCGTTGAAGAATGCTCAAGGAATCGCAAAACAAGCAAAGCATATTCTTCCTAATGCCTTAATAGTTAACAACTATGATTGGCTGTCTTCGTTGAATGCCATTGAATTCCTTAGAGATATCGGAAAGCATTTTAATGTTGCCTACATGATGAGTAAAGATTCAGTTAAATCAAGAATTGAAAGCGGAATATCTTTCACTGAATTTTCATATCAGATTATCCAAGCGTGGGATTATGAATATTTGTATAAGAATCATAATTGTGTCTTACAAATCGGTGGCCAAGATCAGTGGGGTAATATTACCGCCGGGATGGAGCTGATAAGAAAAATCCATAGCATTGAAGCTAAAGTTTATGGTTTAACTTTTCCTTTGGTGACGAAAGCTGACGGCACTAAATTCGGAAAAACAGAATCAGGAGCGGTCTGGCTAGATAAAAATAAAACTTCTGTTTATGAATTTTACCAATACTGGATCAACACGGCAGATCAAGATGTCATAAATCGATTAAAACAATTTACTTTTCTAGAAAAATTTGAAATTGAAGATATTGAGAAATCTCTTTTAGAGCAACCTGAACAACGCTTAGCTCAAAAAAAGCTAGCCGAGGAAATCACTAGACTAGTTCATGGTGAAAATGAGCTAAAGAAAGCGATAAAAGTGACTAATGCACTTTTTAGTGGTGATGTGAGTGATCTCGACATTGATGAAATTGAAATGGGATTCGCTAATTTAGATTCTGTTGATGTAAATGATGAAATAAATATTGTCGATGCTATTATCGAATTAAAATTAGCGTCTTCGAAGCGTCAAGCGAGAGAATTGATTACTAGCAACGCAATTACAATTAATGGCGAAAAAATATCAGACCCTCTATTCATGATATTAAAAACTGCTGCATTATTTAAAAAATACACCATTTTAAGAAAAGGTAAGAAGAAATATGGTGTCATAAGATTTTTATAAAAAAAGAACTCCTGCTCAGCAGAAGTTTTTTTTATAATTTATTTTACGAGATATTTCTTTTGATATATAACTCTTAAAGCGTTTAAAACGCAGAGAATTGCGACACCAACATCGGCGAAAATCGATAACCACATCCACATTAAACCTAAAGCTGACATCACTAAGAAGATAATCTTGACAGTTAAAGAAAAAACAATGTTTTCTGCTGATAATCTCCGAGTCTTCTTTGCGATCCTAATTGCTTTATCCAATAATCTAATATCATTATTAATTATGATAACGTCACTCACTTCAATAGCTAAATCAGTTGCGCTTCCCAAAGAAACACCAATATCAGCGTTTTTAAGTAAAGGAGCGTCGTTAATACCATCACCGACATATAATGAAACCGAATTTGTTCTAATATCATTAAATTTTGCGAGTTTTTCTTCCGGTAGGAGTTCTGAATAATACTCAATTCCTCCTAATTGTAAAGCGATATCCCTAGCAGAGTTTTCGTTGTCGCCAGTTAACATTACCGTATCATATTCTTTAGTGAAGTCTCTAACAGTTTGCATCGAAGTTTCTTTTAGCTCATCTTTAACGATTATATGACCGATATATTCGTTGTTTAGTGCGACGAAAGTGTAAGAACCAATTGGTAATTTTTCGCTATCAACTTCGATGTTATTGTTGGCTAAGAATTTTTTGCTGCCAGCTAACAATACTTTTCCTTCTACTTCGCCACTAATTCCATAACCAGGTATCTCTTTGACATTGGTTACTTTATAAGTAGGGAGATTATTATATTCTACAATGGCTTTTGCGATTGGATGATTTGAAAATTTCTCAATTGAAGCCGCTAACATCAAGGTTTCCATATTGCTATACTCTTTAACAAAGAAATCACCATAGGTTAGGGTTCCGGTTTTATCTAAAGCGATAGTTTCAACTTCTGTTATTGCGTGTAAAAATGTTGAGCCTTTAAATAAAATACCATTTTTGGCGGCAGTTCCAATTCCTGCGTAATAAGATAACGGCACTGATAACACTAAAGAACAAGGACATGATATTACTAGGAAAATAGCTGCGCGATAAATGTAATCATCAATAGCCTGAATGTCAAAAATTAATCCATAGACGATTAACAATCCTGCTAAACCAACTACGATTGGAGTATATACTTTAGCGAATTTAGTAATGAACAACTCTCGTTTAGATTTTTTATTGGTTGCGTTCTCAATTAAATCAATTATTTTAGCAAGTGTCGAATTTTGATATTCTTGAGTAACTTGAATGTTAATTACATCACCAACATTTATGTTTCCGGATAAAACTTCACTTCCGACATGAACAGTTCTTAATTTTGATTCCCCTGTTAACTCAGCGGTGTTCAACGAAGTAGAACCCATAACGATTTTTCCGTCCATAGGAATTCTTTCACCGTTTTTCACTACAACAATATCGCCGACTTTTACTTGCATCGGATCTTTAATGACTACTTTTCCATCTACTAGAACATTTGCATATTCAACTTTTAAGTCGACTAAAGCTGAAACCTCAATCTTTGATTTTTGTACTGCCCGATTTTGTAGATATTCTCCAAACGAATATAGAATAACAACTGCAATACTTTCTTCGTATTTACCAATTAGCATAGCCGCAAAAGTTGCGATAATCATCAATGTGTTTTCGTTAAAAATATTAAAATTCTTAATTCCTTTAACTTGAAGGATTAAGAGTTTGGATATTAAGAATACATAACCAATCCAATATAAAATTGTTTTGGACAAATCGTTTAGCGGTGAAAATGATGTGCCAAAGATATTATTAATTACAGGAACTATCCTAAACGCTGAAAAAGTGTAAAGAATTAACAACATACCAAAAAGAACGAAGCGATACTCTAAAAAGAAGTTAGTTTTTTTAACTTCAACTTTATTTTCATAATAATGAGTTATAATATTATCTTCTAAGACATCAACGATGCCTTTTATTTCTTTTAATGCTTTATCTTCATCATAATCATCTTTAAAATCCACCAATAAAATCTGATTGGCATAATTGAAAGAAGCAGAATTAACATAAGTTAGCCTAGATGTTCTTCTTTCAACCTTAGCAATACAGTTAGAGCAAGTGAGATTTTCCATAACTATTTTTCTAACCATGTTATGACCTACTTTACAAAAAATCAGTATTCTTTTGTTAATAATATTATACTTTATCTTTCTATATTGTCAAATAGTTATATATTTATGTTAGATATGGTTTGTATTGTTTGAAAATTAAAGTTGATGTGATAAAATATATTAAAGGTAGTGATATTTATGAATTGGTTTGACATCGCAAAAGAATATGAAGAAGAATATGTTCAATTAGTGAAAAAACTTTTAAAAATACCAACAGTTTTACAAGAATTCGATCCAAAAAATAAAACTGCTCCATTTGGTAAAGATATTAAGAAAGCACTAGATTTTATGTTGAAAACCGCTGAAGATGACAATTTTGTGGTTAAAAATATCGATAATTATGCCGCTCATATAGAAATGGGTGAAGGCGAAGAAGTGTTAGGGATTTTAGGACATCTCGATGTCGTTCCTGCTGGAGGAAAATGGCATAATCCACCTTTTTCAGCTTATGAACATGAAGGAAAAATTTATGCAAGAGGCGCTATGGATGATAAAGGTCCTACTGTAGCTGCCTATATAGCTATGAAAATGGTTAAAGATAAGGGTATTAAATTAAATAAAAAAGTCAGACTGATATTAGGCTGTGACGAAGAAAGCGGCATGAGATGTATTAAACGCTACTTAGAAAAAGAACAAATGCCTGATATTGGATTTGCACCTGATGCAGAATTTCCTTTAATTTTTGCTGAAAAGGGAATTTATAGTTTTGATATTGAAGGCGAATTTGAGGGTGATTTAATAGAATCATTAACAGCTGGAGAAAGATATAATGTCGTACCTGACGAGTGTGTTGTGGTTGTAAAGAAAAATTTGCAAAAGGAATTCATCAAGTATCTTAAAGACAATGATATTCACGGTAGAGTTTATAAAAATACCTATACAGTTTTTGGAAAAAACGCTCATGCAGCTTGGCCGCATCTTGGAGTTAATGCGATTTATCTAATGGTTAATTTTTTGAAAGAACATACAAAGAGCCCTTTTATCCATTTCATTGATAAATATTTAAGCGCTGATCATTTAGGCAAGAAGTTAAGTATTAATACTTTTGATAAAGAGATGAAAGAACTTACTTTAAATACCGGCTTTGTAAAATTTGATGGTAAAAATGGTAGAATTGGTGTTAATATAAGATACCCAAGAAATTATGAATTCGAAAAGAATGAAAAGAAAATCATTAATGCCGTAGAAGAGTTTAAGTTAAGTTACAAGTTTGTTGGAAACTCAAAACCACATTACATTTCTCCAGATGATCCATTAGTTAAGGCTTTACACGAAGCATATATGAAATACACCGGTGATCACGATAGTAAAATTATGAGTATCGGTGGCGGAACTTACGCTAGAGTTTTGAAAAAGGCAGTCGCTTTTGGCCCGAATTTACCAGGCAAAGAAGATTTAGCCCATCAACCTAATGAATACTTAATCATCAAAGACATGATTACTGCAGCTAGTATTTATGCAGAAAGTATTTGCGTGCTTGCAGGAGCTAAATAAATGCGGTTGAGAAATGTCAAATACGCAAAAGAATTATTGGAGTCTTATCCGGAAATCATTATCCAAAATCCTAAAAAACACGCTGGGAATTGGAAGGAAGTATTTAAAAATAAAAAACCTATTGAACTAGAAATTGGTTGTGGCAAAGGCAAGTTTATCTATGAAAAAGCTGAAACTAATCCTGATACAAATTTCATCGGAGTCGAAAAATTTGACTCAGTTATTGTTAGAGCATTAGAAAAAGCGATGATAAAACCTTTGGACAATTTACGTTTAATTAGATTCGACGCAGTAAATATTGATAGTATTTTTAAAGATTATGAGATTCATAAAATATATCTTAATTTTTCTGATCCATGGCCTAAAAAAAGACAGGCTAAAAGAAGGCTGACAAGTCCGATATTTTTGAAACATTATACAAAGATATTAAATCCAAAAGGAATCATTGAACTTAAGACAGATAACTATGGATTGTTTGAATATTCAATGTTAAGTCTTAATCACGATGATAATTTTCAAATTAACTCAGTAATTTTAGATCTCTATAAAGCGTTACCAAAAGAAAATGTGCAAACAGAGTTTGAAATTAAGTTTTTAAAACTTAACAAGCCAATTTACTATATAAAATCAAGTTTAAAAGAGGATAATAAATGAAAAATTATTACAAAGATTTAGTTAATTTACCAGGGATTGCAGGACAAGAAAAGTATGTTAGAAACTATATGAGAAATCATTTGGAAAAATTATCAGAAGAGGTTGTTGAAGATAATTTAGGATCTATTTTTGGTGGGGTTAATCTCAAATCGAACGGTCCTACCGTGATGATTGCAGGACATATGGATGAAGTCGGAGCTATGGTTAAAGAAATCACTAAAAACGGTTTGATTAAACTTTTACCTATAGGATCAATCAATCCTGTTGTAGCGATTTCTCAACACATGAATGTAGTTATTGATGATGGAACTTTCGTTCCGGGAGTAATCGGTGCTAAACCGCCACACCTACTAAGAGATAACAAAACTGCTCAAGTTTCAAGTTTTGATGATTTTTATCTCGATATTGCTGCTGATGATTATAATCATGCAAAAGAATTGGGAATAAAAATCGGTCAACAAGTTGTTTTTGAAAATGTTTATAAAGAAAGTAAAGATGGTAAAAAAATATTTTCTAAAGCTTGGGACAATCGTTTTGGTAGCGCAATGTCTCTAGATATTTTAGAATCAATTAATAAAGATGAACTGAAATGTAAACTTTACGCAGGAGCTAATGTTCAAGAAGAAGTTGGCTTAAGAGGCGCGACTACTTCCTCATATATGCTTAAACCAGATTTGTTTATCGCTGTTGATTGTTCACCTTGCACTGATACTTTTGAACAGAGTGAAGTAGGAGGGAATTTGGGCGAGGGATTTATGGTTCGTTTCTATGACCCGAGAGCTTTATTACATCAAGGAATGAAAAAATTTATTGAAGAAACCGCAGTAAAAAATAATATTAAATTTCAATACTACAATTCTTTAGGCGGAACAGATGCTGCTGCAGTTCAACTTTCACGTCAAGGGGTTTTAGTCTGTACAATTGGTATGCCTTCAAGGTATATTCACTCAACTACTTCAATGATTCATAAAGATGATTATGAAGCGGTTAAATCACAAATTTTAGCAATGCTTAAAGAAATCGACTGGGATAAAATTAAAGAAATTAAACAAAACGTTTAATAAAAAAATCTGCTTAGGAGACCACATTTAGTGGCTTGGAAAGGAAGAGATTATGAAAGAAATTAGACAACTCTCAAAGAGAGAACAAACAAGAGAAATGACGATACTTGCAATGTTTATTGCAATTATTGCAGTGTTGGGATTAGTTCCCAATGGATTAGGCGGAACCCTTGGATTTATCAAAATAGCGCCTAATTTAGAGGCGACTATTATTCATGTACCTGTGCTTATTGGTGCAGCATTATTAGGAAGAAAATTCGGGATTTATTTAGGATTAGCATTCGGCGTTATATCAAATATAGCTGCCTTTATTTATGCTAGTCCTTTATTTATGTATCCTTGGGTCGCAATTTTACCAAGAATTTTATTTGGACTTATCATTTACGATACAACTAGATTTTTCATTAAAATCATCAAGAATAAGATAGCGGGGGTTATGATAAGTTTCTTCGTCCTTACTTTAATTCATTCATTGTTGGTTTTAACGATGTTATGGACGTCTTATTCTATGGTTTTAGGCACAGGAAATCTTTTTGAAGACTTTGTTCCATATGTATTGCTATTGGTAGTGTTAAACGTTCCCCTAGCAAGCTTTGTTGAAATGCTTATCGCTGGTTTAATTGGTGGCACGATAGTGATTAGACTCGCTAAATATCTAGGTAAAACTGAATACCTAAAAGATGGCGAGGTGGAATTCTTTGAAGATAACAATTGATATTGGCAATACTACTGTAGCTATTGGCTTGTCAAAAACCGGAGAAATGATTGATAAAGTCTACCGGATTAATACTGAAAAAAACAAGTCTTCTGATGAATACACGATTATTTTAAACGGTTTCATAGATGATTGCGATCAAGCAATCATCTCTTCTGTTGTTCCTGAACTTAACGAAGTCTTTCGCGAATACTTTGTTAATCGGTTTAATGTCGAGCCGCTTTTTGTTGGAACCGGAGTTAAGACGGGAATCAAGATTAATTCCGACAACCCTAAAGAAGTAGGAGCGGATTTAATTGGTAATTCTGTTGCTGCGACCACCCTTTATAATGAAACATGTTTGGTAATTGATTTGGGGACAGCTACAACGTTTTCTTTTTTAGAAAACAAAGTATTAAAAGGTGTAGCGATTGCGACTGGATTAACGACAAGCAAAAACGCTTTAGTATCAAAAACTTCGCTTTTACCGCAAGTAGAATTGCATGCGCCTAAAAAAGTGCTTGGCACAAATTCAGTTGATTGCATCAAATCAGGTTTGGTTTTTGGTCATGCATCGATGATTGACGGAATGATAAGAAGAATAAAAGAAGAAACATCCCTTCCTGATTTGCCTGTAATAATTACTGGCGGACATGCCAAAATTGTCTATCCTCATTGTGAGGAAAAATTAATCAGAGATGATGCGTTAATTTTAAAGGGCTTATTAATAATTTTAAAGAAAAATTCTAAATAGTAACAAATGCACTGTAAAGGTGCATTTTTCGATAAAATATGATAAAATATTTACGTTTGAAACTAGAGGTGATTTGATGAAGAAGAAACTGCTGTTAATTGACGCAAGTAACCTGTTATTCCGCTCTTATTATGCTACTGCGTATACGGGAAATTTGATGCAAACTCAAGAAGGTTTGTACACAAACGGTATCTTTGGTTTTGCGCACGCTATGACAAAACTAATCGATAATGGATACACCCATATTCTTGTAGCTTTAGATTGTGAAGGCAAGACCCATCGCCACGAAATCTATGACGATTATAAAGGCACTAGAAAAGATACTCCTGAAGAATTAAAAGAGCAATTCGCATACATGAAAGAATATCTTGATGCTTTAGGTGTATATAAATACGAGCAAGAATATTATGAAGCTGATGATATTATCGGTTATGCGGTCAAACATTACAAAGCTGATTTTGATGAAATTACCATCTATTCAAACGACCACGATTTAGTTCAATTATTAGATAAAAATGTCAATCAATTAATCTCAAGAAAAGGATTGAAAGAAGTAGAAATTTATACACCCGAGTATGTAAGAGAAAAACTAGGTTTTGAAACAAACCAAGTTATTGATTACAAAGCCTTAGTTGGTGATAGTTCTGACAATATTCCTGGAATTCCAGGAATTGGTGATAAAACTGCAGTAAAGCTATTAGAAGAGTTTAAAACGATTGAAAATATCTATGCTAATATCGACAATATTAAGGGTAAACTTAAAGATAAAATTTCTGAAAATAAAGAAGTTGCTTTCTTCTCTAAAGATTTAGCTACAATAAAAACAGATTTTGAAAATACTATTGATATTAGCAAAACTGAATATAAAGGTTATGATGAAGAAAAATTGATTAAATTCTATCAAAAGATGAATTTTAATTCTTTTATTAAGAACTTAAAAAAAGATAACAAAGTCATCAAGAATGAATATGAAATACTTGATTCGGTAACGAAAATTGAAGGACTTAGTTATAATCACGCCTATTTGCACTTGGAAATTTTCGGTGAAAATTATCATGTTGATAAAAAAATTGGATTTGGTTTGATAATTGATGATAATACTTATTATTTGCCGTATGATATTGCCAAAAAATCGAAAAATTTCATCGCTTTTCTAAATAATCCGAAATATCAGAAATACGTTTATGATATTAAAAAGATTAAAGTGGCTTTATTATGGGACGATATTGAGACAAAAGGCTATAAATTTGATTTGCTTTTGTCAGCGTATTTAACAAACCCATCGATAAAACAAGACGATATCTCTTTAGTTGTGCAAAGTCTTGATTATAACGATGTAATTTCAGATGAATTTATTTACGGAAAAGGGGTTAAATTCACTTTGCCGGAACCGGAAAAATATATTAGACATATAATTACAAAAGTTAAAGCGATTAAAGATTTGCATAAAATTGCTTTAGAAAAAAATGAGGATCAGGATCAACTAACTTTACTTAATGAAATTGAATTGCCATTAGCTGAATTATTAGCGGAGATGGAATACAAAGGCATTCTCATTGATCAAGAGAGACTAGAAGAGTTTGGTGTGTTTCTCTCTCAAGAAATCGAAAAATTAGAAATAGATATATATCAAAAAGCAGGAACAAAGTTTAATATTAATAGTCCAAAACAATTAGGCGAAGTTCTTTTTGATAATTTGAATTTACCCACCAATAAAAAAACAAAAAACGGTTATTCAACCGATATTTCTGTTTTAACTAAATTAAAATTCTTCCATCCAATAATTAATCCGGTAATTGATTATCGTACCTATACCAAGTTGAGATCAACATACTTTGAAGGTTTAAAAGAAGCGCTAAAACTGAAGAACGACGGTAGAATTCATACTGTCTACCAACAAGCGTTGACTAAGACTGGAAGATTATCTTCAAAGGATCCCAATCTCCAAAACATTCCTATCAAGACCGAAGAAGGCAAAGAATTGCGGAAAGTATTTGTTCCTAGTGAGGGAAATTATCTTCTTTCCTTTGATTATTCGCAAATTGAACTTAGAGTAGTTTGTGAATTAGCGCAAATTAAAAATCTCAAACAAGCGTTTGATGATGATTTAGATATTCATTATGAAACGGCTAAGAAAATCTTTAAAAAAACGGAAATTTCCGATTATGAAAGATCAATAGCTAAAGCGATAAATTTTAGTATTATCTATGGCAAAACAGCTTGGGGTTTATCTGAAGATTTAGGAATTGCTCCAAAAGAAGCAGAAAGATTTATTAATTCTTATTTTGAAAATTATCCAGAAATAAAGACTTATATGGATGAAAAAATTAATTTTGCTGAAAAGAATGGATATGTCAAAACTTTGTTTAATCGGATAACCTACATTCCTGAAATTAACTCAAAAAATTATATGACTAGGCAATTCGGAAAAAGAATAGCTATGAATGCTCCAATTCAAGGAACTGCTGCTGATATTTTAAAAATCGCTATGGTAAAAATAAAACAAAATTTTGATAAAGCAAATTTGAAGTCACAGATCATCTTACAAATTCATGACGAAGTTGTTTTAGATGTGTTTCCTAACGAGTTAGATGAAGTGATTAAAATTACCAAAAAAACTATGGAAAGCGCAGTGGACTTTAAGACAAAATTAATTGCTAATTACCATAGTGGAAAGAACCTTTTTGAGGTGAAATAAAATGCCCGAATTACCAGAAGTAGAAACGGTTAAGGAAACGTTAAAAAGACATTTGATCGGATTGAAGATAGTAAAAGTTATAACTCCATATCCTAACATTATAAAAATGCGATTGGAAGAGTTTAAAAATAAGGTTACTAATCAAAAAATTACTGGAATAAACCGTTATGGTAAATATTTGTTTTTTGAACTTGAGGACTATACTTTAGTAAGTCACTTAAGAATGGAAGGCAAATACTTTATTAGAAAGAGTTTGGGTGAAGTCACTAAACATGAACATGTGATTTTCGAGTTGGATAGCGGCGATTGTTTATCTTATCATGATGTTAGAAAATTTGGGACCATGGAATTGGTTCTCAAAGGGGAAGAAAAACAACTTGAAAGCATTAAAAAATTAGGATACGAAGCCAATCAGTCTAAGATTGATTACGATAAATTATATGAGTTGATTCACAAATCAACTCGACCGATTAAAGCGGTACTATTAGATCAGACAATTTTAACCGGTTTAGGAAACATCTATGTAGATGAAACTTTATTCCTTTCGAAAATTCACCCAGCGGAATTAGCTAGCAACCTCAGCAAAGAAGAGGTAGTCACAATCTTAAAAAATGCTAAGATCGTTTTAGATAAAGCAATTAAACTAGGTGGAACGACAATCAGGACCTATCAGTCTAGTTTAGGTGTTGATGGCAGATTTCAAAACGAGCTAAAAGTTCACACTTTAGCTGGGAAACTTTGTCAAGTTTGCAATGATGTAATTATTAAAACTAAAGTTGGAGGAAGAGGAACCTATTTTTGTCCAACTTGCCAAAAAAGGAAATAAAAAATGAAAAGAATCGGCTTAACTGGAGGCATTGCCTCTGGCAAATCATTAATAAGTGAATATTTTCAAGAAAATAATGTTTTGGTTTTAGATGCAGATCGGATTTATAAAAACTTAATCAATACTAATGTTGTTATGGCTACAGAAATCAAAAAGGCGTTTAATTTACAAAAAATTGATTTTCAAGCATTAGCGGAAATTGTTTTTGACAATCAAAAAATGTTAAGAAAATTAAATAAAATTGCCCATCCTTTTGTAATTAGAGCCTTTAAAGAACAGCTGACAAAACTCGAAAAAACTGAGTCGATGGTTGTATTGGATATACCGCTTTTATTTGAAGCGAAAATGGAAGATTTTTGCGATGTGATTATCTGTGTTTATGTTGACCCGATTATTCAAAAAGAACGCCTGATGCATCGCAACAACATCTCTGAAGAAGAGGCGATAAAGAGAATCAATTCTCAGATGTCTCTGAGTGAAAAAGCCAAAATGAGTGATTATGTAATTGACAATTCGCAGGATAAAGATTATACGAAAAATCAATTTAATGATATATTTAAAAAAATTAAGGAGAAAAAAGATGTCAGTTAAAAGTTTTTTTTCAAATACATGTGAGACTAGAGAGCTTCATCTCGATCCTAGTCTAAGAACCAATTACTATCGCAATAATTTCAATCAAGTTTTAGCAGCCCTTAACGAAGTTGCGAAAGAATTGTATCTTGAAGTAAAAAATGTCGATAAAATTCATAAAGAAATCTATATGTTAGGTGACGGATATGATATAATCGTTACACTCAGTGAAATTACACCAGTAGAAATTGGTGTTGATTTAAAACTGAATTGGTTCGGTGGATTCGGTTATCACCGGCCAAAGAAAAAAGTTATACAGATTTATGCAAAGTTAAAAGAAAAGCTTAGATTTAAAGGGATATCTTTGCATCCTTAGGAGGAAAGTTTTTTGGAAACATTAAGAAGAAGCGACACATTTATTGTCTCTGGAGAGAGTTTTTGTTCAGAGGTTGATTACCAAGTTTTAACTTTGTTATATCAACCGATTATTGGCGAAGGAGCCTTTGTTTTATATCTTACATTAATGAATTTAATGAATCGTCAAGATTTAGTATCTGAAGAATATCTCCACGCTGATTTAGAATCTTTATTAGGACAAAAAGTTCAAGTGATTGAACAGGACAGACATAAACTTGAAGCGATTGGTTTGTTGGTCACTTTTTTTGCCAATGATAATTTTACTTATGAGATTAAATCACCTTTAAGTGCAAGCAGTTTTATCAATGACGGAATTCTTGGTGAGTATTTGATAGCTTCAATAACCAAAACTCGCTTTAAAAAATTGTTAAAGATTTTTAAGGTAAAAAGCTTAAGCAAAAAACAAAAATACAATATTTCTAAGGCTTTTAATGAGGTTTTTCCAGCTTTAGATACAAATGATAATGAATATGAGAATGATCTTTTGACAAGTAAAACTAAGAGTTTCGCTAAACTGAACAATTATAATTTTAATTGGCGCTTGTTTATTGAGACGATTCCTTTGGATATTTTTGATATCGAAAACTTGACTGAAGCGGTAAAGTCAAAGATTGAACAGTTAAGTTATGTTTATGGCCATGATGAGCTTAAAATGGCGGAAATTTTAATGAAGTCAATTGATGAAGAAAATTTAGTTAGTATTGAAGTTTTAGCAAAAAACTCTCGTTCAAATTATAGTTCTGATGTAGTTGACCCAAATAAAGAAGAAGTTTATGTTAAAACTGATGAAAACTTAAGTATTGTTGATTTTTTTAAGTTAACTCCACCTAAGGAAGTTTTATCAGAATTAGGTGACGGCTTGGTTTCCACCGCTGATTTAAGACATGTTGAAAGATTGATTGATGAGGTAGGCTTAGATTCTGGTGTCGTTAATGTGCTTTTGGCTTATATTGTCAAAACAAAAGGAAAAAATCTTCCGAGTTATCCATATATTCAAAAGGTTGGAATGGGTTGGAAGCGAGATAAAATAGACACTGTCGAACTAGCTCTTGATTATATAAAACATCTTGAAAGTGCAAAAGATACCCCTAAATATAAGAAAGATTCTCGCCCTGACGCTAAACCAGATTGGTTAGATGAATATCTAAAAGAGATTGAAGGAGATAGTTAATCATGAAGTCAATTAAAGACTATATTAAATATCCAGAAAAAGAATTGGATTACGATTCAATAATTGAAAAATTAATGCAAGATCAAATAATTGAAAAATTTATTTTGGATCATGACATGAAACATGAAGACGTCATTAAATCCTTAAATGTTTTTTTGACTTATCGTGAAGAAAAAAATATCTGTAGCAATTGCAAAGGTTTGGAATTTTGTAAACTAAATAATAAGGGCCTCACTCCGGAACTAGAGTTTAGCCCTAATCACGTCTCATTAGTTTACTCGCGTTGTCGTTATAATAAACTTCAAGAGTCAAATGCTAACATCCAAGCTTTTTATGTTCCTAAAAAGATTTTTAACGCTAGTCTCGATGATTTAGATTTGATTGGCGATACTAGAAAATCAATTAACAATTACATTTTAAAGTTTCTTAAGGAGTACTCGGAAAAGAATTTTATGAAGGGGATTTACATCTCCGGAAAGTACGGAACCGGCAAAACCTATATTTTAGCAATTATTGCTAATGAATTAGCTAAACTTGGACATAAAGTTTATTTTGCTTATTATCCTGATTTAGCTAGAGAGTTAAAATCATCGATTGGAGATGGGACTTTAGAGGATAAGATAGCCGATCTGAAAACCGCAGAAATCCTAATGTTAGATGACGTAGGTGGAGAATACTTTAGCGAATTTATTCGGGATGAAGTATTGGGTCCGATTTTACAACATCGACTTTTAGACAATCGTCCAACATTTTTTTCATCAAACCTCAACTTTTCCGAATTAGCGAAAGCGATGAAAAAATCTGACAATAGTTTAGAAACCGTAGCCGCTTATCGAATTGTGGAAAGAATTAAGCGGATGGCAATAGAATTCGTTTTAACAGAAATGCCACATACTTCTTGACAAAGCAGTTTATAGTTATATAATATTATTATAAAACGAAGACGAGGACATGATTATCAAAACCTTTGGAAAAGCGAAAGTAGAAATGGTGTAAGCTACTTACTAAAGTTTGATAGTTACCACCTCAGAGTGACTTTAATAAAGTCCGTACCAGGCGTTAACGGTTTGAGTTATAAAATAAGGTGGTACCGCGATTAATTCGCCCTTTACTAAGGGCGATTTTTTTTATAAATAAGGAGGATAATATGAATATTACATTACCTGATGGTTCACAAAGAGAATATTTAGAACCAAAATCATTATTTGAGATTGCAGAAGATATTTCTCTATCTTTAAAAAAGAGTTCCGTAGCTGCCAAAGTTAATGGTAAAGTTTTGGATATGGACCGAGTGATAAAAGCAGATTCAGAGGTTGCGTTTATAACAGAAAACGATCCTGAAGCACTAGATGTTTTGAGACATTCTACTGCTCATCTCATGGCAGAGACAATAAAAAAACTATACCCGCACGCTAAGTTTGGTGTTGGTCCGGTTATCGAGGAAGGCTTTTACTACGATATTGATCTCGGAACTGATATTTTAGTTGAAAACGACCTAAAAACAATCGAAAAAGAAATGAAAAAAATCGCTTCGCAAAATTCTAAAATTGAGCGAGGAATTTTGTCTTATGAAGAAGCTCTCGATTTTTTCCATGACGATCCATATAAAATCGAGTTAATCAAAGACTTACCTAAAGATGAGGAAATTAGCATTTATAAACAAAGTCATTTTACCGATTTGTGCCGCGGACCTCACTTGCCAGGAACTAAGTGGATTAAACATTTTAAACTGCTAAGTTTGGCAGGGGCTTATTGGCGTGGAGATTCAAATAACAAACAGTTGACAAGGGTTTACGGAACTGTGTTTTTTACTAAGGAAGAGTTGGATGAACATTTAAATAATCTTGAAGAAAGAAAAAAACGCGATCACCGCAAACTTGGTAAACAACTTGATTTATTTATGCTAAGTGAGTACGGTCCTGGTTTTCCGTTTTGGTTACCAAACGGGATGATTCTTAGGCGCGAACTGGAAAATTTTTGGTATGATGTACATCTTAAAGAAGGTTATAAGTTAATTCAAACACCGATTATGTTAAATAAAGAATTATGGGAAGTTTCTGGTCACTGGTATAACTACCGCGAAAATATGTATATTAGTGAGATTGATGAACAAGAGTATGCGATAAAGCCAATGAATTGCCCTGGCGGGATGTTGGTATACAAGCGTGACATTCATTCGTACAAGGACTTTCCTTTAAAAGTCGGGGAATTGGGTTTGGTTCACCGCCACGAGGCTAGTGGAGCTTTAAACGGCTTATTTAGAGTAAGAAACTTCACTCAAGATGATGCGCATATTTTTATGACCGAAGATATGATTGTCAATGAAGTAAAAGAACTGATAAGGCTTTATGAATATATGTATTCAGTTTTTGGTTTAGAATATAACATTGAATTATCAACTCGACCTGCAGAAAAATTTATTGGTGAAATTGCGACTTGGGATAAAGCGGAAAAAGCATTAGCTGACGCACTTGAGTCAATCGGAAAAGAATATAAAGTAAATCCTGGAGACGGCGCTTTTTATGGTCCTAAACTTGATTTTAAACTTAGGGATTCCATGAAGAGGATTTGGCAATGCGGAACTATTCAGCTCGATATGAATCTGCCGGAACGTTTTGATTTAACCTATATTGACTCCAACGGAGAAAAGCAAAGACCAGTAATGTTGCATCGAGCTTTGTATGGTTCTATCGAAAGATTTATCGGTATTTTGATTGAGCATTATGGTGGAGCATTCCCTGCTTGGATGGCACCTTTACAAGTTTTGGTGATTCCAGTTAATAATGATTATCACTTAGAATTCTCAAAAAAATTGGTTATCGATTTACAAGAAAAAGGAATTAGAGTTGATTTGGATGATCGCGATGAAAAACTCGGTTATAAAATTAGAGAAGCTCAAACTAAAAAAGTTCCTTATCAACTAGTAGTTGGGGATAAGGAAGTTGAAAGTAATGAGGTAACTTATCGCCGTTACGGTGAACAAGCACAAACATCTGTAAAAGTGAGTGAATTTTTAGATTTGATAGTTAAAGAAATTAAAGATAAAAAATAAGGGAAGGCTCAGCCTTTCCTTATTCAGAGTGTTGACAAATAACAA
>DIGF01000003.1 GCA_002419505.1 Caryophanales bacterium UBA5729 | reverse complement strand
TTACACAAGATATTTTACGCTATGTACTAATATTATAACTATAGTAAATATATAGCATAAAGATGATATTAACAAATATAAGGTTAATTAAAATAAGATACAAGATAAAATTTATAGGTTTTGCATTATAGAAAAACATAATTACCTCCAGATTAAATACATTCAACTAAATATCGCAGATAATATATAGATTCTTGTCTAATAACATTTACTAAGATTTGTTATTATATTACTTAATAAACTCATGAGTATCAAGGTTTACAAAATCACTCAACTTAATTTCTGGTGTAAAGTCTTTCCCATAATCTCCCGATAAAGTTTGAATATCAAATTTAAAACTAATATTAAAATATTTACCAGTTTTTGTTTTTCTGATTAGATCTTTATCTTTTAGAAAACTTATAACTTTTTTGTGTTGATTTTCTGATAATCCATCCAAATAAAAACAGATAACCCCTGTTAACGAAAACTTTTGTAAAGAGTCGGTTTCGAAAGAAGTATGTTTGCAAGTATAAACTATATTGTTTATTGCAGCTTCCATACAAATTTCTTTAGCAAACATATAATTCTCTCTACTAAAAAACAGCATCCATTTACCACAGTTTTTTATTTTAGCATTATACTCTTTACTCTTATAATATATCCAAGAGCCAATTTTAAAGCTAAAGTCATTTATTTTTACTCTATCTTCTTTTTGAATTCCCAAAACATACCTCCATAAATTATAAAGTTTATAATTTTTTCGTAATTTCATTAAAAAATAAATAATTCACATTATTTAAAACTTCTAGAGATAATATTGCTATTTTTCTAATTTTTCTAGTAATTCTTCCAAAACACGAGTTTGATTTTCTTGAACACTAATCAATTTATTCATTTTGAAGTACCAAGTAATTAATTCTCTCACCAAAAGAAAAAATAAAATAAAAACTGCTAACGAGACTATTAAAGCAACTTCTGGTGATAGGCCAAAGTAATCTTCAATTAGTTCTAATATTAATTTTATCAACATTATTACCTCCTTTTATTTCTATTTAATAATAAATTGGGTTTAGTATGATTTTTATTATAATATAGTCTTCTCTTTATTTCTATAGAACTCTAAAAATAAAGAAAAAAGCCATCATGTGATGGCTTATTTATTAAATCTATCTTTTAACCAAGAAGGAATTTTAATATCATCATTCTCTTCTTCTTCAACTCTTTGCTTTTCGATTGCTTCTTTCTTTTTATTCTTTTTTGTTTTTTTGCTTTCTTTTTTATCAGGTATTTCAATTTCAACTGCTTGTTTAGGCTTTTCTTCAGTTGCTTTTGGCTTAGGTGGAACAACATCATCTTTAAAAACCGGGTCTGAACTAAAGCCAGTTGCAATAACAGTAACGACTAATTCATCACCTAAGTCTGAATTAATAGCTGAACCATAGATTACGTTGATATCAGTAGTTGATGATTTATGAATTTCGGCAATGATTTCATCGATTTCATAAAGTGAAGCTTGATAGTTTGAAGTGATATTAACAATCGCATCAGTTGCGCCATTGATTGAAGTTTCAAGCAATGGTGATCTAATTGCTTCTCTTGCGGCTTCTACTGCTCTGTTAGGTCCTTCAGCTACCCCAACACCCATTAGTGCAGTACCTTTGTCTTTCATAACGGTTTTAACGTCCGCAAAGTCAACATTTACTACCCCAGGCATTGCGATAATTTCGGTAATACCTTGGACACCTTGACGTAAAACTTTATCGGCTTCTCTAAAAGCATCTAAGTAAGAAGTATTTCTATCTACAATATAGAATAATTTATCATTAGGAATAACGATTAAAGTATCAACAAAAGGCTTTAGTTGTTCTAAGCCTTCTAAAGCGACTGCCATTCTTTTCTTGCCTTCAAAGCCAAATGGTTTAGTAACGATTCCAATCGTTAGACAACCCATTTCTCTAGCAATCTTAGCTACGATTGGACTAGCACCAGTACCGGTTCCGCCACCCATACCAGCGGTAATAAAGACCATGTCTGTTTCCGCGAGGATATCTCTGATTTCATCTTCTGATTCTAAAGCCGCTTGTCTACCGACTTCAGGATTAGCTCCAGCTCCAAGTCCCCTGGTTAATGATTTACCTAATTGCAATCTAACATCAGCCTTTGAAAGTCTTAAAACCTGAGCATCGGTATTCATAGCTACAAACTCAACACCAGGAACTTCGTTTTCGATCATCCGATTTATGGCAGAGCCACCGCCGCCGCCAATGCCAACCACTTTAATTTTCGGTTTTTGATTAAATTTATCGTCAATATTAAACATTTGGTACCCCCAATTAATGATCTTATTATTATCTTATCACAAATGACATGAATAATAAATATAATAATGTAAAGAAACAAAAAATCTATTCGTAATAATCTTTTAACACTTGTTCTTTAAACTCTAAGAAACGGTCCTGTTTTATCGCTTCTCTGATCTCTTGCATTAGCCCTTTTAAATAATAAAGATTATGATAAGAGACTAATCTTTGTCCTAACATTTCTTTTGCTTTAAACAAATGTCTGATGTAACTGCGTGAGTAGTTTTTACAGACCTTGCAATCACAATTAGGATCCAGTGGGCCTAAGTCAAATTCATAGGTTTTATTTTTAATCACTACTTTCCCCATAGTCGTCATCGCAGAACCATGACGAGCGATTCTGGTCGGTAAAACGCAATCGAACATATCGATGCCGTTTAAGACTCCCATGACAATATCATCAGGCGAACCAACCCCCATGAGATAACGCGGTTTATCTTCAGGCATTTTATCTTTAAGAAATTCTAAGATTTCATACATTTCTTCCTTGGTTTCACCAACACTTAAGCCACCGATAGAATAACCAGGAAAATCAATCTTCTTTAACTCATCAATTGAATGCTCGCGTAAATCTTTAAAAGGCCCGCCTTGAACAATCCCAAATAAAGCTTGTTCTTTAGGGTTTTTATGAACGGCTTTGCCTCTTTCGGCCCATCTTAAAGTTCTTTCTAAAGAATCTTTATGATATTGATAAGGTGAATGAAACGGTGGACATTCATCAAAACTCATGATGATATCCGCACCAAGATTATTTTGGATTCTGATGCTATCTTCAGGACTCATGTGTAAAAGCGAACCGTTGATATGATGTCTAAATTCTACTCCATCTTCATTTATCTTACGAATTTTCGACAAAGAAAAGACTTGGAAACCGCCAGAATCAGTTAATAAGCCTCCATCCCAATTCATAAAACCACGGATTCCTCCATGGTCTTTGATAATCTCATCACCAGGTTGTAGCCAGAGGTGATATGTATTTCCTAAGATCAGCCCTTGACTGACTTCTTTGATTTCGTCCACATCTAAGGTCTTAACTGTCGCTTGCGTTCCGACTGGCATAAAAATCGGTGTTTCAAAGCTGCCGTGAGGCGTGTGCAAGATTCCGTATCTAGCACCTGTTAATTTATCTTGATGGATAAGTTCAAATTTAATTGCCATAATTAAATGATTGTACCGTACACTTCTCCTGAGATGCCAACAGCATTACCTTCATCAGTATCAATATGCATCGCTGAAGCAAAGTCGTCTCTAACTCTAATTACCACATCACCAAAGATAGTGGTTCTGCCATAGGATTCAATTTTTACCATCACTGTTTCTTTATCTTTAACACTAAACTTCTTTGCATCTTCAGGTGTTAAATGAATATGCCTTTTAGCAATAATCACGCCTTCTTCTATTTCAACTTCACCCTGAGGTCCGACAATTTTACATGGTGCGCTTTGAGCTATGTCGCCGCTTTCTCTGATTGGTGCTAAAATCCCAATTGATCTAGCATCCGTTAAAGAGATTTCCACTTGTGTATTTTTTCTGATTGGCCCTAAAATTGAGACGTTTTTCAATTCCTTCTTCGGTCCAATAATATCAACCCGTTCATTAGCTGCGTATTGACCAGGTTGTGATAGGTATTTCTTGACTGTTAATTCATAACCTTTACCAAATAAAATATCTAAATGTTCTCTAGAGAGATGCAAATGTCTCGCAGAGACTTCTACTAATACTTTTTTATCCATAAAATGCTAATCCTCCTTAAAATATCACCTTATATTTTACTAAATTTTCACAACTTTAGCAAACCATTAATAACTATTATTTTTATTTCACAAGAAATAAAAAACCCTGCTATTATTTTAACAGCAGGGAGATTCATTAAATAAGGTATAGGACCTGATGGAAATGGTATATCAAAATATCTAAAAACAACTTCATTAAAAATTGATAAAAGACTAATGTTACCAAACAGTACAAATCCTAAATCTAAAACTTTTATTACTAAAACTAATAAATCTAAAAGAACAACTGCATTTTTGCTTTATAACAAAAAATTACTCAGGTCCTATACACTTGTATTATAACATATCTTAATAAAAATTTGTATAGAGATAATCAATAATATTTTTTTATTTAGTATCTTCTTTTCTTTTCATGAATAGTTTGGTCAATTATAATTACGACAAACAAGAAAATCTCTTTGTTTTCTTCCGAGAGAATATCAATCTCATAAGTATCGCCCCAAGAGATAACTCTTTTACTGATAGAGGCTAAAGTTTGACTGTTATCTAGTATAAAAAAGTTATGCGCAAAGAATTTGCCATCAACTTTTAGTTCTTTGCCTAAAACAGTTAACTTATACTTAGGCAAAATAGAGAATACCTTCTTTATTTCAGCAACTAATTGGTTTTGTGAATCATAGATATAGTATTTTGGCATGAACGTAAAAACCTTGCGATTGGAACGCAATAATAGTTTACCTTCCATATCTAGTAATTCCAGTTTGTTTGTTATACTTAAGAACTTACCTTTTACTTGATACTTTTGGTTCTGAGTTTCATCAAAGACATTAAACTTGTCTTTGAGTGTAAAAACCTTTTGCTTAATATAGAATCTCATTTATTGCCTCCTTGGTTTTTTTACTTATCTATAAGATATTTTTTTGAAATCACTCGGTAATGTGGTGAATAATACTCTCTAAAAGTTTCGCTATGATGGATTGGTCTTATCCCTTGTTGTAAATATTCATCAATTTTAAGGATCGATTGCTTAGCGACTGCTTCTTCTTGAACACTTAAAAGAAAATCTTTTAGTTGATCAATACCATCTAAAAACAGATTTTCTGCCTTTACTAAGTCTAAATCATCATTCATTGATTTTAAAAAAGCATCTACAACAATATCGCTACTAAGTTTATTAGCTTTAATCAAACCCAAATGAACTCTAACATAATTATTGCCGATATCTTCTATTAGCTCAAAAGCTTGGTTTAAATGCTCTAATTCATCATCTAAACGCATTTTTAGCTTTTCTTTATTAGGGTTTCCTTGAAAATGAAATGGTCCGTAATAAGCTTGGTATAATAATTTAAGATAGTCTGCAATCTCCATTTTAGGATATCGCTTAGAATGAGTCAATAGCATATTGTATATTTCTGTACACATAATCAAGATAACCTACTTCCTAAAGTTAATAAATCATAGAAAAAACCATCAAAATTTCTTGTTAAATATTTGATTTAACATAATTTTAGATATTATATTTTATAAAATGTTTTTTTCTCGTTAACTCTTTTTTGCACCTTTATTTTTCAGACTAAGTAAACCAAAAACCAAAAGAAATAAGCCTGGTAGTAAAAACATCAAGAGCAAAACATTGATTAACATGTCATTGGTAATCAGTCTAGAAGCAAAGATGAATACGCCAATTGTAACAAACAATAATGATAAGAAAAATAACCACATTTTTTGTTTCTCAGAACTAAAGTAGCCACCGATTAAACCAACCACACCATGGACATAAATTACTAGTCCAATCCATAATGATGGATTAGCACTACTATTGGCAATAAACATAATACTTACCAATACCCCGATAACTAACTCTATAACCAGTAAACTTAGTAACAATTTTGACTTAGGTTTTTTAAATCCCGGATAAACTAAAAGCACTACGATGACTAAGATCATCAATCCAATTGCGACATTTTTAATGTTTTCACCGATGTCTGGTTTAATGAAAACAAAAAATATACCTAGAAAAATTAGTAATGTTCCGACGATGATATTAATAATCGGAATTTTTTTCATTGTATCTAACATAATTATCACTCCTTCTATCTATAATTATACCACTTAAGTGAATTTTCAATGTAAATAAATGAAAATAGTGTTATTTATTGCTTTATTTTTTTATAAACTGTATGTTCTTTATATCCAATAGGATAATCATAGATGGTCATTACTTCTTTGTAGCCTCTTTTTTTGTAAAAATCTAAAGCTTGAAATTCAAAAGTTGTTAGATAGAGATTATATACTTGTCTTTTTAAAGCATCTGCTTCAATTAAATCCATTAGTTTAGAAGCGATATGTTGACCGCGATAATCTTCGTCAACAAATAAGATATTAATAAATAAGTAATCATATTGATAATTGCCGTAAATACCACCAACAAACACCCCATCATCCAAAGCAACAAATTGAGTATCAATGACTTCAGCAGAAAAGTTAAGCGATTTTCTGAGTTTCTTGTTTTCTGTTTTTAAGATTTGATCATAATCACTGATCTTCTCTTTAGTGTTTTCCACTGAATAATCATCTTCAGTTTCGTAGTTGCTGAAATCGGTGTTTAGCATAAACACATTTTCTAAACCGCTGGGCATATCTTTTAGTTTACCTTTTTCAATAAAGCCTAGAGATTGAAAATCTTCGATTCTTTCTGGAATTACCGAGTTAAATTGAATGCCTTCAACTTTATTCAGATAGTAATTTTTAATATCATTTAGTAGAGTTTTTAAAGTGTCGATATCTTGATAATAAATGTTTTTGATATGGCACCAATCAGATGCCATTTTTGTATGACAAACACCTAAGACTTCTTCGTCTAGACAAACATAGAAATTCTGTTTGTCTTTTTCTCTGTATCCTGCTTGAGATTGATTATATGCTTTTAATTTATTGATAATCTCATCATTGTATTTAAATTCTTTATCTTCAATAAATGTTAAGTTAGCCATTTTCTTTCACCTGATTCTTTTTTCTATTTACCTCAATATTATAGCATATTTACAAGTTTTTAAGAAATTTGTTAAATGGCTTAATCAAATAAAACAGCCCAATAAAGGGCTGGATTATTGTAAACATGATATAAAAACATTGGTTTTTTGTTATGCAAAAACAAGGAATTATTGTTTCAGCAAAGCTTAATTTGGCAATAAATAATCAAGCAAACCTGAACCTAAGCCAAAAAATACAACTAATACAATTAAGATTATTCCAGGTAATATCATTGCTAAAAGCATATTTTTTAGTGAACGATTAACTGATGATGAAAATAATATTATGAGAAAAACAATAATATTAACGATTGGGATAATCATCAGTATAAAAAATAGCCACCAATCGCCTATAGACATCGTATCTGAACTAAACATTGTAACCTCCTTCTTTTATGTAATTTGTTAAAATTTATTATATTTTAAATAATGTATATTAATTAGCAGGTATTAAACCCATTGCTAGATAGTCTTCATATTCAGCAAAGATTAAATAATAAGTACCTGCTTGATAAGCAACAAGATTATCATACCAAGTACCGGCTTGATCAATGTTATCTTCTGTGAACGGAGGAATATATAAAGTCAATGGCGTTAAGTTAGTTATTGGCCCTGATTCATAAGATTGTGCCCAAAAATCTCTATCGTCAGAATCGCCTGCAGCTGTGCGAATAACTCTAACTGTCAAATTACCATCAAATGTAATTACATTACCATTAATTTTGAAAGTTACATCCCAGCCAGCAGCTGTATCAGGAAGAGTGATTTCGATAATGTATAAATATTTGACTCCGGTTAATTGGTCTCTGATTGAATTAACTCTCTCATCAAATAGATAAATTGGAACCATTTTATATGCGTTAATAGTGTCCCAGCCATTAAAATTACCAGTTGCGTAATAATCTTTAGCAGAGTTAAACAGAAATAAGTAATTATCAACTACACTAGAATCAAAAAAGATTTCTTCAGTATTCTCAATAAGATAAACTCTTACGGTATCTCCATTTTCATATTCGCTTATGTCAATAAACCGATCAAATGATATATCTGTTTCAGCCCAATCACCCTTAATTATTTTTATGCCAATAGCCGTAGACCAATACATATTTGTTTCTGATAAATTTATAGTTAAAACCATCCAATTTTCATACTCATCAGTAAATTCAAACTTGTTTCCGGAATCACTTGGATTACTAGGCCATATCCAAATACCCCAATTATTATAATCTTGCTCATATCTAAAATAATAAATTTCGATTGTGATATCTTTTTCTTCTAAATCATTCCAATCAGCATAGAGTAATATATTTTCAGCCGGCATAGTTGCAAATGTATAATTTAATGTTAATTCTGCATCTAAATACCAACCATTAAAAGCATAACCTTCTTTTTTGGGATTAGCTGGTTCATTTACTATTGTATTAAAATCTTGTGTTATCGATGTTACTAATGTTCCTCCGTTACTATTAAATGTAATAGTGTATTCATTAATCGTCCATTTTGCATAAAGCGTTATTTCGTTGTTTACAACAGAATTAACAAAAGACCACTTTTCATCAAAAGTTACTCCATTATCTAAACTGGTGTACCAACCTTCAAGTGAATAACCTTCTTTAGTAACTGAAGGAATAGGGATTGTTTCACCCTTATTGACAGTCAAGGTCGTAACTTCAGTGCCACCTCGAGAGTCAAAATTAACATTGATAGGAATCGACCTATCACAAGCAGTTAAAAATAAAACAATAAAGCTTAACGAAAGAATAGTTAATATTCTAAAATAAGAGTGTTTCAATTATTGTTCCTCCGATTTAATTTGACAATGAATTATTATTAAATTAATCTATATTTATATTTATTATAACATTCAATTCTTTTTATGCAATTCATAAAATGAATCTATTTTAAAAAATTAACCGTTACTAAAGTATACATAATGCTTAATCTATTTTTAACAAAATTTAAGAACTTAATTCGTTTATTTTTTGTTCTAAATCAAAAGTTATTTCTGGTATAGCAATCAAATACTCTTTTTCTTCTTCTTTATTATACCAATATAACATAAACTTAACTTGAATTTTATTTATGATATAGCCTTGATTAGTAAGTTTATTAAACTGTTCTTGGTAAGCTTTAGAAAACTTAAGTATTTTGTTTCCTTGATATGACATGATTTCGTCTTCATTAAATTCTAATTCATCTCCAGCTTTTAATTTATAAATGTGTTGCTGAACATATTTGAAATAACCAAGCTGAACATCACTATATGATAATTCATACATCAGTCTTTTTGGTTTTTCATAAGATTGGTCTACATCATAAAATTTAGTCGCATATTGTCTAAACTCGTCGAAACATTCACTTGAAAAGTGGATAAAAAGATTTTGTTTTGCCCTAGTCATCCCAACATAAAGAAGTCTTTTTTCTTCATCATTTAAATGGTTGTTTCCCTCATAAAGAATATATACATTATCAAATTCTCTACCTTTAGATTTGTGAAGAGTTGAAACGACTAGAGTGTCAGAATCAATAAACTCATCAAAAGTGGATTCTAATAAAAATTCTTTTAAATCTGACAAGTACTTAATTTGATTCTCCTTTTCATAACTTGTTATTATGCTCATAATCAACTCTAGATGTATACTTCTATTAAAGATTTTTGTTAGTTTAAGTTTTGCTTCTTGCCAAGCCTCTTGACTAATAAGGGTTGTTTTACCCTCATCTGTTAAAAGTTTATAAAAATATCTTAATTCTGCCATGTTAAACAATTTAAATTCTGTCGTTGATTCTATGAGTTTAGCTTTTATACCCTCTTTTATAAGTAAGCCAGTTATAGTCATCGCTTGCTGGTTAGTTTTGGTAAGAATTGCTGTTTTGCCAATAAGACTAGTGTTTTTAACATGATTAGCTAAAGGCACTTCCAAATTCTCTGATTTATGTTTCGCTAGAACTATTAATCCATTGTCTTTTGTATTGGATTCAATAAAATTAATTTTCATTCTATTATTAATCGTTTGGACAAAGCTATTGGTAAATGTAACGAGGTTGTTATGACTACGATAGTTAGTTATGAGTTCATAATAAGCTGCACTCTCTTTTAATTTTTTTAAATATTCGTTAGAAGATCCTCTGAAAGCATAAATATTTTGATCATCATCCCCAACTGCAATAATTTTTAAATTATCGTTAACGTCTTTTAGTAGTTCGATTAGTTCATACTCAGTTTCATCCATGTCCTGTGCTTCATCAATAACCAGTATCATTTTCGTTATTTTAGTTTGATCTACTTCGTTATTCTTTATCATATCGATAGTTTCTCTAATAATGGTATCAGTTTTTTCCAAATTACCCATTCTACCTAAAATATCAAAACAATAAGAATGAAATGTTTTAATATCTATTTGATAAGCTATATCTCCTACCAATTCGTGCAAACGAGTCTTAAACTCATTTACAGCAGCTCTAGAGAATGTAAGCATTAGCAATTGTTCGTAACGAATGTCTTCCATTAACATTATCGAAGCTAATTTATGAACAAGTAATCTTGTTTTGCCGCTACCTGGTCCGGCAGCAACTACAATTTGGTCATCGTCCTGGTTATTTATTATAGCTAGCTGTCTTTCTGATAATAGCCCAAAAATCTGTTTAAACTTTGTTTCAGTAATATTTTTATTAATGAAATCTTTCTTTTCTGCTTTAAAATATTTTCTTAAGAAATCTTGATATTCTAGTTTAAAATAATCATCAACAAAGTTTAAAGCAGCTTGATAATCTTCTATCATCTTATTTGCGTATTCACCAACAATATGGATTTGTTGTTTTTTTACATTATAGAAGTTATCAAGCTTCTCATAGTCTTTTTTTATGTATTGTCTAGCATTATTTTCTTCTATACGCTCGATGAACATAGGATTATAAAGAATTAAAAATCCGCCTTCAATCGTAAGTAAATCAAGTTTCTTAAGATAAAATAATGCTTCTTCTATTTGTTTGGTGTTATATGTTTTAGAAAATAGTTTATTTTCATTATTTACCGCCTGTGTTAGTTCGTGAACAGAAAAATCTACTTGAACAATCTCTTTATTTTCAGTTTTTACATTATCTTTTTTATTAAAAATATATTGTAAAATATAATGAGAAACGTCAAAACGATCTTGCATAGATTGTTCTAAATCTTTAAGTGGTTGTTTAAGTAAAATTTTAAAGATATTATTACTAACTTTCTTGCGTTCAACAATTTGATTAATGACAAAATAATTCATAATATTATTAATTGTATTTATATTGACTGATAATCCTTCAAGAGCAGCTTCTTCATTAAGTTCTTTTAAATGAATAAGTGTAGGTTCGTCGCTTAATTTCCCCATGATAAAACGCTCTAAATTAAATGCTTCATTAAGTTGTTTATTTAAGTGATTTTTTGATGCATTTTTCTTTATATAGATAGCTAAATCATTGAAATCCGCAAGCAAATTCATTTCTCTGAAGTAGTTAATTATCTCAACAACTTTTTCTCTATTTATTCCTAAATTATCAGAAATATAGTCTAGTCTTGTTTCGGCTTCAACATCCTCACTTCGTTTCGAGTACTTACTAGATACTAGACTACTCATAATGCGTTTAGCATTTTCTTTATCTTCAATAGGAATGATTTTTGTTTGATCAATTTGTTTATTTGCTTCCATCACACTGCTTGTTAGAATGCTGTTCGCAAACACGCGAGCGCTGTTTTGTTTACGCTTCAAATAACCAGAATCTTCTAAAGCAGCCACAGCTGTTTTAACTCTGGTTTCTAAATCACGTATGTTTTCATCCCAACCAGCGGTTCTAGCTATTTCTAACGCTGACTGAGACATAGTTTTCCTAAATTTCGTTGTAGCTTTTATAGCTTTCCAAATTTGTTGGATTTCTTTTAGATTTAATTTAGTGTTTTGTAGCAAAGAAAAATGTTTATCTAAATCATCTTCGACATATAAAATAAAACAATCTGCATTTAACGCCTCTTGTCTAGCTGCTCTACCTGATTCTTGAACATAGTTTTCTAAAGAATCTGATATATCATAATGAATAATCATCTCAATATTATCTTTATCAATCCCCATGCCAAAGGCATTAGTCGCAACCATTATATTTGCAGTATTATCTTTCATGAAAGAATCTTGTTCGCTGATTTTTTCATCTTTATCCATTTGACCATGAAATTTAGCTATGCTATATCCATCATCTTGTAATCGCTTATGTAAATTATTAACAGTTTTTGTTCGGGATGCATAGATAATTGTCGGACAAGTACGCTGTTCAAGCAAAAATCTTAACTGTCTATATTTATCTTCCTCACTGTCCAGTTTATATACTTTAAATTTAAGATTTTTTCTTCTACTTGATGTAACAATTTTATCCATTGTTATATTTAATTTATCTTTAAAATAACTTTCTATATCTTCGATAACATCGGGTTTTGCCGTAGCAGTGAAACAAGAAACAGGAATTTGCTTACTGTTTTGCTTTTTTTCTTGAATCATTTTTATAAATTCGCCAATATAAAGATAATCTACTCTAAAATTATGACCCCAAGACGAAAAACAATGTGCTTCATCAATCACAAAACGCGAAATATCTCGCCCAAGTAATAACCTTTCAATTGTCCGACTTCTTAATGATTCAGGTGCTATATATAAAATATTAACTAAACCGTTCTTAACATTAGAAATCACCTTTTTGCGTTCAATTGGATCAAGTAAACCATTGATAGTAGCGGAACTTGTTATTTGCTTGTCATCTAAGTTGTCAACTTGATCTTTCATCAATGACTGTAAAGGTGAAATAACCACTGTTAATGATCTTGTGCTTTCTCCACGCATTAAAGCTGGAAGTTGATAAGTTAATGACTTTCCCCCACCAGTAGGAAAAACTGTGATAAAAGATTTGTTTCTTAGTGCTGCATCCACAGCCATTTCTTGTAAATTTTCTCCATCAAAAGTTCTAAAGTTTTGATATCCAAAATATCTTTGTAATCCCGTTTTCGAATCCAAGTTATTTTTACAATAATTACATTTTTCTTCACAAGGATTACCTCTTAAAAGCATCATGATGTCTTCAACTTTAGGAAAGGTATTTAATAACCATTCTGGGAATAATGAGTTTGGTTCTGTTTTAATTAAAGCTAAAGCATATGCCAATTCTCTTGGATAATTTTTAATAAAATTATCTAAATCAGCGTGCATGCAAAATTTAGAATCATAGACTTCTAAGATTAGTTCCTTAACGTCACTAAATTTAGACTTAAAATTCAAATAATTAAAAAAAGCCTTAAATCCATCAATATCCTTTAAAAGGTGATAAAAAATATCCTTTTCTTTTTGAGGTAATGCGTTAAACGTATTCACTTCGTCAAGAAAAAGATTTTTAGCACTCTTTGAATCGCTCAAAGGATTATTTGGATCGCTAGGCTGTAATTTATCATTTTTCACTAATCTGTGATAAGGATGTTGAGGATATAAAAGTACTGACAAATATAAAGTATCAATTGCGCTTTTATTTGAAATTAAAGTGTTTCCAGCTAATTTATTAATGTATTTAATATCATGAAGAATTATATTATGGCCACAAAAAAAATCTGTTCTTCTAATAAATTTAATGAATTTGCTAAAAGAAGCCTGATGAAATTCATGGCCTTTAGAATTTATTGCTCCAAAATCTAAAACTTTCTTTGTATTAATATCAACCTCTATATCTATATATGTAATCATTACATCGCTCCTAAATAAGATCTGTATTCATTATAGTAAAATATTCTATAAAATAAAAGGTTAAATCTAGAATATTCTTTATTTATTTCAAAATTTTCTCAATATTAAAAGAATTGTTTTCATTATAATTAATAAAATAAGGAAGCAATGAATTATTCACTAAATAAATGGTTATAGACTTAATTATAAAAAAATTTAAACTTTCTCTTTTATTGAGAACTTCAGAACAGACATAATTCTTATTTACAAAAACATGGAGGTTACTAATTAAACCTAATGCATTCGTGATAGGCAAATACATAAAAATCAAATTTAGTTTTTTGAGCTTTGTTCAATTACTATTATCGAGATTTAATATTTAATGCAACTTTTTACAAAAATAAAAAACTTACTAGAATAATTATCTGATTTTTTTATTTTTGTCTTCAATTTGTAGTACGATATATTACCTCTCATAAGAATTATTTTTCTAATACATAGCTATGAATCTTTTTATTTTTCAACTGTTCCTTATGTATTTTTCCAATTATTCTGTGCTATAATATATTGGGTGATACTATGATATATAATAAAACAAAAGATTATAAGCTTATTCATGGTGATTCTTTGAAGGAATTATCAAAAATTAAAACTAAAACTATTGATATGATTTTTGCTGACCCCCCATATTTTTTATCAGATAATGGTATCACTTGTAATTCAGGTAAAATGGTCTCTGTCAACAAAGCTGAGTGGGATAGAAAAATTAATTTAAAAAGCAAACATCAATTCAATAGAAATTGGATAAAAAAATGTAAAAGAATATTAAAAGACAATGGTACGATATTTATAAGTGGTACATATCATAATATATATTCTATTGGTATGGCTCTAGAAGAAAATGGATTTATTATAATAAATAACATTGTCTGGAAAAAAACAAATCCACCTCCAAATTTAGCCTGCAGATACTTTACCCATAGTACAGAAACTATTTTATGGGCAAAAAAAGATAAAAAAGCAAAACATACATTTAATTATCACGCTATGAAAGAAATGAATGACAATAAACAAATGAAAGACTTTTGGAGTATACCTAATGAGGTTTATACATCGGCTTGTATCAATAAAAAGGAAAAAACTCATGGTAGTTTTCCCACACAAAAACCTTTTGCATTGCTTGAAAGATTGATTCTTGCTAGCACTAATATAAATGATACTATTCTCGACCCTTTTAATGGAAGTGGAACTTCTGGAGTTGCAGCAATTAAGCATAATAGATACTATATTGGAATAGAAAAAGAAAAAGAATACTTAAATCTATCTATAAAGAGATTTGAAGACATAAAACAACATGAGAAGAAATGAGTGAAAATATGAAATACAATTTAAGACCATTCCTAAAATGGGCTGGAGGAAAGAGACAAGTTATAGAAGAGCTTGTTTGCAGATTGCCAGCAAAATTCAATAATTTTTATGAACCATTTGTTGGGGCTGGCGCATTGTTTTTAGCATTAGAACGTAATAAAGCTGTCATTGGAGACGTAAATTCAGATTTAATTGATTCATATAAAACAATAAAATCTAACCCGCTTGAACTATTGTCTGAACTTGATATTATGAATGAAAAACATATGCAAGAAGGTAAAGAATATTATTTACATGTACGTTCTTTAGACAGAAATAGTAAATGGCAAAATGAGTCAAGTTTAAAAAAAGCAGCTAGATTAATGTATCTAAATAAATATTGTTTCAATGGTTTATATAGAGTAAATAGTAAAAACCAGTTTAATGTGCCTTTTAATGGGAAAAAATTAGTAAACTTGTATTCTAGAGAAAATATTATTTCGTTGAGTAAATATCTTTCTGAGAATAAAGTTGAAATATTATGTGAAGATTTTGAAGTAATCTGCAAGAATGCAAAAAAGGGAGATTTAATATATTTTGATCCGCCTTATGACGTACTTAAAAAAGACACATTTGACAGTTATAATGAAAAAGGGTTTGGAGTCGCAGGTCAAGAGAGATTATTCAAACTATATAAAGAGCTTGATTTAAGGGGTTGTTATGTTATGCTGAGCAATCATAATACTCCACTTATAAAAGAACTTTATAAGGAATATGTTATCGATATTATTAATGCAAGAAGGAATATAAATTCTCAAGCAGATAAAAGAGGAAATATCGAAGAAGTAATTATTAGAAACTATTAGAGGTGAATTACGTGAAAAGAGATTTTAGTGAAGTAATCAAAAATCTAAAAAGTACAATATCAAGTTATGATTGGTACTGTGATTTTAAAAAAGTATTAAATAATGTAGAAAAATATAAATTTGAGTTAAATATTATTAATACCTTAGTAGGTTCTTCTAATATTGAGAAAGATTTTTCAAATATGATTTTTAGATACCCAGAAACCTTAAATGCTATACCAATATTATTAGCAGTTAGACATAATAAAAACTTAGTTCCTGTTTTGGATGAAAATGTAAAAATTTTTGATTTTGAAAAACAGGTTCAATCTTTAGAAGAATATTGTCGATTCATGAGAGAAACAGGTTTGTTTTACGTGCTGGAAAACAAAAAAATCAAGAATGTAATGGATTACGTAACAGGCATTGAAGTTGGTATGGATTCTAATGCAAGAAAAAATAGAACTGGTACAGCGATGGAAAACAAAGTTGAATCATACTTAATTCGAGTTCCTAATATAATCTTTCACAAAGAAATGAATAAAGACGGAATTAAGAAAGAGTTCAACATAGACATTGATGAACTATTAGAAGGTAATAGTTTCAAAGCAAATAAACGATTTGATTTCGTGGTAAAGACTGAAAACACACTTTATTTAATTGAAACTAACTTTTATTCAAGCAGTGGTTCGAAACTAAACGAAACAGCTAGAAGTTTTAAAATGCTTGGTCAAGAATTGAAATTCGCACAAGGTATTAAATTTATTTGGATTACTGATGGAGTTGGATGGCTGACTGCAAAATCAATTCTTCATGAAACATATGAAGCTTTAGAACACTTATATACAATTCATGATCTAGACAGTAATATTCTTAATAAAATTCTAATTTAAAGAAAAACATCTGGATACTAATCAATAGTATCCAGATGTTTTCAGAGTGTTGACAAATAACAAGTTAGTTTATGAAAAGTAGGTTGTTTTTTTGATTTTTCGAGCATTTCCAGAAAAA
>DIGF01000027.1 GCA_002419505.1 Caryophanales bacterium UBA5729 | reverse complement strand
TTACACAAGATATTTTACGCTATGGACTTGATCTTTGATATACTTATTATATATTTCTTCTACTTGTTCCATTTGTTTTTTACTTATTGGTGGCAATTCTGAAGCTTTAGCGTTACTTATAATATGTTCCGGTTTACTTGCGCCGGGAATTATTGTACTAACGGCATCAAACATTAAAATCCATCTTAGTGCAATCATCGGTAAAGATTGGCCAGGAAAAACTTTTTTTAGCTTTTCAACCGCTTCTAGTCCCATCTCATAATCCACTCCACTAAAAGTTTCTCCGCGATCAAACATTTCTCCTTGACGATTTGATTGGCGATGATCTTCCTTTCCGAACTTCGTTTGTTTTGTAAATTTACCAGTTAGAAGTCCGCTAGCAAGCGGTACTCTGACAATAACACCTACATTCTTTTTCTTTGCCTGTTCAAAAAATAACTCTGCCGGTCTTAGCCTAAACATATTAAAGATAATCTCTACGGCTTCAACCCCAGGATATTCAATCGCTTTTAATGCTTCTTCAACTTTTTGAACACTGACTCCATAATGTCTTATTTTTCCTTCTTTTTTTATTTTATCAAGAATCTCAAAAACTTCTGGCATGTAGAACACTTCAAAAGGTGGACAATGCAATAAAACCATATCTAGAGCTTCAACCTGCAAATTTTTTCTTGATTGATCTATAAATTTTCTAAGATTTTCTGCGTTATAGCCTTCTGCAACATGGGGGTTTAACCATCTGCCTATCTTAGTTATGACAAAAGGTTTGTTATTTAAGTTTTTCATATATCTACCAATTGCGCGTTCACTTTCACCGCCAATATAAACATCCGCAGTGTCAAAACAATTTATACCCTGTACTTGAGCAGCTTTTAGAGTTTCTTCAGCGACACTAGAATTGAATGGCTCTCCCCACACTCCACCTAGTTGCCAACATCCCATAGCTATTTCACTAACATTTATATTTGTTTTTCCCAGTTTCCTATATTTCATTTTTTTCATCTCCTTTTGTCAATATTATATCATTACCTAAAACAATTTATATTTTCTATTTCAAAATCTAATCTGATTTTTATTAAATGATTACAATAAAAAAACAGTAAGCGCGATATAAAATTGCGTTTACTGTTTCTTCATTGTATCTACATATTAATTTGTATTTTGTAAATTTGATAGATTGAATTCAAAAATAGCTTTATTTGAATACACCTAATTCAAGTAATAATGTCAAAACGACATAGATGATGATAACTACTTTGAGTAAAAGAACTTTAGTTTTGAATTTTGAAAAGAATAACAAAAATATGATAATTGCTATTTCAAGAAATACAACAACATCTGCTAAAAATCTAAAAATACTTTCCAAAAAATTCAAAAAGTCGACATTAGAAATCAGTCCTGCAAATCCACTGAAAGCCATGCTTAGTGCGATAGATGTCAAGATAGTATATGATACTAATTTAGGAAGCGTGTCTTTTTTAACAAAAGCAAAGAATACAATGATCAAAATCGATGCTGCAATGATTATTCGAGCGATTTCGTTAAACATTTTTTTCTCCTTTCTTTTTTTAAATCATATTCATAAGTTAAAAAAATTATAATTTTCTTATCTTAAGTTTCATAGTCGGATAATTATATTATATATCATAATAACAAATTAAGGGATATTATTAGTATTTAAATCAATTGATTATCGATTTTTAGTCATTTTATGCAACATAACACTTCTAAAAGATTGATATGATAAAAAAAATAGAAAATGTATTGTCAAACAAATATCTTTATGTTATACTTATTGTGCATTACACATTTTGTTATACACAATAAGGGGGAGAGGTTTTATGAATGCTCAATTTAAAAAGGGAGTTCTCGATTTAATTACTCTGCATATACTCAAAAATGGTCAAATGACAACCTATGACGTATTAGTTGAACTTAGAGATCGGTTGTCAGTAAATGAAAACACAATCTATCCTTTGTTAAGAAGACTAGAAAATGACTCGCTGATTTCACACCTTAAAGTTCAAGGCGAAATGGGTGCTCCACATAAGGTTTTTGTGCTAACTGAGCGCGGAAAAACTCAGTTGGAAATGTTAAGAAAAGATTGGGATGACTTTTATCAAGAAGTCAATGATATTTTAGGAGGAAAGAACGATGAATAAAGAGATTTTTATTGAAAAATTACATAAAATACTTAAAGAGATGGAATATTCAACTTCAGCTATAGATGAAGTGATTGACGATTATAAAACTTTGATAGATGAAGCTATTCAAAGAGGAGAAAATGAAGTCGAATTTATAGAAAAACTAGGAGCTCCTCAAGAAATAGCTAAAATTCTAATGGCAGATATGCCAAAGCGAACCAAAGTTGACAATAGGATAATTGCTATAAGCCCGTTTGTAGCTGCTGTTCTATTCTTCTATCTCGGTTTCAATCATCAGGCTTGGAATCCAGGCTGGTTGGTATTTCTTTTGATTCCTATTACAGCAATCTCGATTGAAACCAAGGGATTTGAAAAGTACGTTGCTTTAAGTGTATTTGTTAGTTTGACAGCTTTTATGCTTTTAGGAACCTACCTTAACCTCTGGCATCCGATGTGGGCTTTATTTTTAATAATTCCTAGTTTAGGTTTTCTAAATAGCAAAAAAACTCTATCTCGTCTTTTTGGAGTTTATACTTTGGTAGCAATGGTTATATTCATATTGATTGTCTTAATTTATAATCCTGCCGGCTACTTACATTTCTTACTGCTTATTCCAATTCCAGTGATGGGAATTATATCAGGTGAAATCGAATTGGTCATCAACTCAAGAAAACCTTTTAAAACGTTATTACTTTCATTAGCTTCTTCATTATTGCTGTTGTTGATTTATTTGTGGATAGGATTGCAATATCAGATTTGGCATCCAACTTGGTTAATGTTTCTTATAATTCCGATTGTTACTTTACTATATCGACAGTTTGTAAAAAAAGAAAAAATTGCAGTTGTTTCTTATACTCCTTTTATCAGCGTAATCATATTCTTTTTGTTAGGAGAATATGCCGGCGCTTATCATTATAGTTGGTTGGTATTTTTCTTGATTCCAATTACTGCAATTCTCTTCGAAAAGCGGAAATAAAGCAAGCCCCGAAAAAGGGCTTGCTTTATTTTTATCGAGTGACTCTAATCATTAATGCAAAACTCTTCTTTTTAGATCAACACAGCTTTCCTTTAGATGGTTTATCGGTCATAGGTATGATTTCTCCTAAACATAAAGTATAATAGATCTGTAACGCAAATAGATTTAAGAAAAGGAGAAAGATGATGTCAAAGAAAGAAAACAAAAAACTAACAAACAACGTTGGTGCTCCAGTCTATGATAATGAAAACGTTATGACGGCTGGAAAAAGAGGTCCTCTGCTCTTGCAAGATGTTTGGTACTTAGAAAAACTTGCTCATTTTGATCGTGAAGTTATTCCCGAAAGAAGAATGCACGCTAAAGGTTCTGGTGCATTTGGTGAATTTACAGTAACACATGATATTACTAAATATACAAAAGCAAAGATTTTTTCAAAAATTGGTAAGAAAACTAATATGTTCGCGAGGTTCTCAACAGTAGCTGGCGAAAGAGGTGCCGCTGATGCCGAAAGAGATATTCGCGGATTTGCGATGAAATTTTATACTGAAGAAGGCAACTGGGACTTAGTTGGTAATAATACTCCTGTATTTTTTATCCGTGATCCTCTTCGATTTCCCGATTTAAATAGAGCTATAAAAAGAGACCCAGAAACTAATCTTAGAAGCGCAAAGAATAATTGGGATTTTTGGACACTACTTCCAGAAGCCTTACACCAAGTCACAATAACAATGAGTGATAGAGGTATTCCCAAATCTTATCGTCACATGAACGGCTATGGTTCCCATACTTTCTCGATGATTAACAAAAATAACGAAAGAGTTTGGGTGAAATTTCACTTAAAAACCCAACAAGGAATCCGAAATCTGACTGATGAAGAAGCGGAAATATTAATCGGTAAAGACCGAGAAAGCAATCAAAATGATCTGTTTAATTCCATCAAGAATAAAGATTATCCGAGATGGACTATGTATATCCAAGTAATGACTGAGAAGCAAGCCTTAAATCACCCCTATAATCCTTTTGATGTTACAAAAGTTTGGTATAAAAGTGAGTTTCCACTTATTGAAGTTGGTTATTTTGAATTAAACAAAAATCCGGAAAACTATTTTAGAGATGTTGAACAAGCTGCCTTTAATCCAGCTAGTATTGTTCCTGGAATTGGATTTTCTCCTGATAGAATGTTACAAGCACGTTTGTTTGCATATGGCGATGCTCAAAGATACAGATTAGGTGTAAATCACCATTTAATCCCGGTAAATCAAGCTAAGAATGAAGTTAATTCATATCATCGAGATGGTTTAATGAGAGTCGATGAAAATGGAGGCTCACAAACCCATTATTGGCCTAACTCAGATGGAGAATGGCAAGATAGTAAACATCTAAAAGAACCGCCTTTGAAACTTGACGGCGATGCTTACAATTATGATTATCGAGAAGATGACGATGATTATTATACTCAAGCTGGCAAATTGTTCCGCATAATGCCTAAAGAAGAAAAAGAAAGATTGTTTTGCAACACTAAAAGAAATATGGGTGACATCCCTAAAGAAATAAAAATACGACATATTAAAAATTGTTATTTAGCAGATTCTGAATATGGAAAAGGAATTGCTAAAGCACTAGAAATAGAGCTTTCTGACGCAGGATATTAATCAAAAAACCAGATAACATAGCAAAAGTAACTATTGCATTTTATACCGGAAACTAAATAAAAAAGAAAAAGATGCTAGTGTTAATTTGAACTAGCATCTTTTTCTATTTAGATAGTACATCTGAAATATTAAATTAATTTACAATCAATTTTTCAAGCTCTATTTTCTGTGATTCTTTGTCTTTTTTTAGCAGCAAATCAATCAAATAACCTATGATTAATAATCCGCCTAAAGTTAATCCGAATCTTAGCAGCGCGAATTCAATTCCTAAAAATTCAATTTCAATTATCAATTGAGGAATTTTTAACGCTGCCCAGGTACCTAAAAACAGAATCATGTTTTTTACACTCGCTCCTTTTTTTAGAAGTGTAGCTGTCATCGGAAACGCTACATAAAGTGGCCCAGTTGGTAAAGTTCCTAAACCTATAGATATTAGTATACCTTTAATACCGGATCCTTTTCCTAACCAACTTTGTATTTTCTCTTTAGGTAACCAAACTTCAATTAATCCCATTAAAATAAATACTGGTGGTAATATTATAAACATTTCTTTAAAATAATTCCATGTTACTTCACTTGAAGAAATTCCTTTCTCCTTGTCAAAAATAAATAAAATGACAAATAAAAGCGCAATTATTATTGGTAAAAGCCATCTTTTAAATTGGTTCTTTTTTTGTTTTTGTACCATGTTTTCAGGCATTTTGTTTTGTTCAATCATAATATTAACCCCATTATTATTGCAATTATAAAAGCGATTATAAAACTAAATACATTCCGTAAAATCGCAAACTTTTTACCTAAAATCTTGATTTCAAGAGGCAAGGTAACAAATCCCACCATTACTAGTGTAGTAATAAACACAGAAATTGTTGTAACAGAAGCTCCGACTCTAAGAAGAGAGCCAGCTAATGGAAAAGCTATTAGAGATGGAATATATGTCAAAGCTCCAATGACTGAAGCTGTAATCGTTGATAAGAACCCTGATTCTGAACCAATTAATCTAGAAATTGTCGCAGGTGATAATATACCTAAAATTAATCCTACAAGCCCTAAGATACCAATTAAACTTGGTAGTGAATTTAAAAATGCTTTCCAAGCAACTTTAAATGCTTTTAGCGTTTTTTGTCTGTCTTTAATTAAAGAAAAGATCAATCCAATAATTACTATGCCGTACATCGTGATAGTTGTAATCATTTTATTCCTCCCGCAAAGTTTTTTTCTTGTTTAACTTTGATTTGTATTTTTTAAACTCATATATAAATTTGAAAATAAAATAAACTGCAAATAACACTATATATAAGATTAAGGCGCTTCTTTGCGTGTAGTTTATAATTAAATGAATCAATACTAGTGAATATACTAAATACGCAATGCTCTGCAATTTTTTCCATGATTTATAAGTCATTCTTTTTCTTATATATGTGAATGATGTAATAAATAACGGAATCATGAGAACGAATGTAGCTATACCAAACCAAGCGAAAGCAATGTCTCCGCTCAGTATTAAAGCCAACTTACCAATGGCGTGAGGAGTTATGCTTAAAAACCCTAAAATAGAAAATTCTTTTCTTACGCCGACTAATTTTTTTCGCAACTTAGATTTATTGCTTAATGCACCAGCAAACATTACTAAATAGAAAAAACCAAACCCTAGGAAGCCTTGATTGACAAAATAGAATATCGAACTTTCTCGGAAAATAAACGCTACTACTCCTAAAATAAACACAGCTATATAGAAATAGGTTGCTTTTTTCCGAATTATGTTCCCCATAAAATATGCACTTATAGTTAATAACAAAATGATTATAACTGGAATCATAATAATTTACTCTCTTTCAAATAATTGTACTTTTCAAGCACAAATTTTATTTTTTCTCGACGTTCCGCTAATACTTCCATCCACCAAGATAATTCTGATTTCCCAACTTCTGTGATTTCATAAACACGTTTGTCAGGTCCTTGGCTTGATGTTTCCCATACAGAAGAAACTAGTCCGTTTTTTTCCATTCCTCTTAAAACTCGATATAAAGATCCAACATTTAATTCCTCTTGTGAAAAACCATACTCTTCTAAATGCCCAAGCAAAATATAGCCATATCCTGATTCTTTTGACAAGATAATTAGCAAGCAAATCTCCAAAAAACGATCCATTTTATGTATTTTATTTGGTAAACATTTTATACTTTTACTCATACTTTTTTCTCCTCTATGTGCATTGTGCATATAGTATATATTTAATTGTCTTATTTGTCAACAATAATTTTTTTATTTTTTTATGCTTAATAATTATCTATATAAAAAAAAGCCATTGTCAAATGGCTTATTTACACTTCTTAGCAACGGTTTCGGGCGAAATTAAACCGTCAATTTGTTTGTTTCCAGTCTATAGAGAGTTCTTAAAAACGAGAAGCACTAATCAAATTAGTTGATTTTCTTTTGAGCTGTTTTAATTACTTCGATAACCAAATCGGTTTTATCATAAAACTTCTTTGCTTGCTCATTCTCAGCAACAAACAAATAGTATTTAAAACATCCTTTATGTTTAAAGTGTTTCTCCGCTTCAGCGAGAAGTCTTTTACCAACTCCTTTGCCTCTGTAAGCCGGTAAAACATATATCCAATCCACATAACCCACTAGCGAAAAATTCATGTAACTTCGTTCATACATTAAATCAACGCGACCAATTATTTGATTTTCATTTAAACATAAAATAATATCTCCAAAATCATATGAATCAATTGGGTATCTAAACCAATTTTCTCTATATAAATTTTCATCATATTCAGAACACATATTAGGGTCTTCAAGTCTCATTAACTTATCAAGATTAATGAAAAGTTCTAAATCGTTGTTATCTGCTAATCTATATGTATAATTCATTATATATCCTTTCTATTTTAAATATTATTTTCACTTAAAATACAAATAAATTATAGCACGAAAAACACATCAAGTAAATTTGTAGATGATTATAAAGACTGATTATATCCATAAATCTTCAAAAATCATTTCTTTCAATTGTTTAATACTGTTCACGGTTTTGGGAGAATATATTTTGTCTCAAAAGCCTTTTGCTTTGAGGCTATATAATATAGATAATTATTTTCTTCAATCACAAAAATGTCAAATGGGTAAGCTGATTTAGGTATATCTCTATAAATATAAGTCTCATATACAGTAATATTTTTTTGTTTTTTGTTTGTTATAAGTTGCTAATGTATTATTGGCGACTCTTTCAGGAATCATTTCATAATAAAATAAAGCATTATCGAAAGCCAAATACGAAGGACCATATATATAGGATGATAAATAAAATCCTTGAGTATTTTTCCGGTTTAATACACTCCTCTGATGATTGGTATACATTTTCCATCTTTGATTTCTCTTCTGATTTTCCCATTAACATCGCTATAATTCTTATATTTAATTTTAAGATCTTCAATTGTTTTTATCATATCGATTGCCTCCAGTTAATTGTATTATGAACCTCTTTCTAGAGAATTTTAATATATTTTTTTAATGTTTTTAGTGTTTTGAACAAAATGGATTATCAAACTAAATCTTTCTCAGGAGGAAAGGCAACAAAAAAAGCCATCATCAGATGGCTTATTTACGTTTTCTAGTGGTGGTTCGGGCCAGAATTGAACTGCCGACACATGATTTTCAGTCTAAAATCGCAATTAAAACAGCAAATAATATATTACATTAATAAGTTTTTTTATTTGTAATTGATGTACAAGTTGACTTGCAGATGTGAAAGAAAAGTGACACCTTATTTTTTTATTTCTCATTATAGGAATATAAAGTTAAATTTTCTTCCCCTTGGCATCACCTTGTTTAGATTTGTTTATATGAGTAAATGATTCCTGTTGATTATTGAATGAAAAAACCCTAAAAACTCTTAAGTAATTGTTTATTCTGTATTTTTAGTTAAACTTTGATGTAATATTTACGGGTGTAGAATTACTTGTTGTTGTTCCATCACCTAATTGCCCATATTCATTTTCTCCCCAGGTGAAAATTCTTCCTTCTGAGGTGATTGCCGATGAATGGTAACCACCTAAAGACACTTGAATTATCGTTTCTTCTACATTTAAGTTAAACTCTGATGTAATATCTACTGGTGTTAATCTATTTGTTGTTGTACCATCGCCTAATTTACCGCCAAAATTATGCCCCCAGGTAAAGATTCTTCCTTCCGAGGTAATTGCTGATGAATGATAACCACCCAAAGACGCTTGAATAATCATTTCTCCTGCATTTAAGTTAAACTTTGATGTAATATCTACTGGTGTTAATCTATCTGTTGTTGCACCATCGCCTAATTGTCCAGAACTATTACTTCCCCAAGTAAAGATTCTTCCCTCTAAGGTGATTGCTAATGAATGAGAACTACCTAAAAACGTCTCAATAATCATTTCTTCTGCATTTAGGTTAAGCTCTGATGTAATATCTACTGGCGTTAATCTCTCTGTTGTTGTACCATCGCCTAATTGTCCATTTTGATTATTCCCCCAAGTGAAGATTCTTCCTTCTGAGGTGATTGCTGATGAATAGAACAAACCTCCTAAAGACGCTTGAATAATAGTTTCTCCTGCATTTAGGTTAAACTCTGACGTAATATCCATTGGTGTTAATACATTTATTGGTGTAGAACTATTACTCCCCCAAGTAAAGATTCTTCCTTCCGAGGTAATTGCTGATGATGAAACCCCATTAAAAGAGACTTGAATAATTTTTTCGTCACCATTTAAGTTGAAATGTGAAGTTACATCTACTGGGGTCAATCTATTGATTGTAGTATTATCCCCTATTTGTCCATATCCATTATTGCCCCAAGTTAATAATCTTCCTTTTGAAGTTATTACAGACGAATGATAAATACCTAAAGACATTTGAATAATTGTCTCACTGGATTTTAAATTTAATTCTGAAGTAATATCTATTGGGATTGACTTTGAAACCCTTGTGCTATCTCCCAAACCTCCATACATATTTCTTCCCCAAGTATATACCTTTCCATCTTGAGTAATTACTGAAGAATGATATCCTCCTAAGAAAATTTGAGTGGTCTCATTTTGTGTTGAGGTAGAATTACAACCAATTATTACAAGAATCATAAAGAACATTAATGAACTATACAAAAATCTTTTCATTTAATACCTCCTAATAAATTATCTATATTTTAACACAAATAAAACAGCAAGTAAATTCGCTATCATTATATTTGTTATTAAAGCTAAATGAATCCGTGTTTCAAAAATGACTTGGCAATTTAGTAAAAGAAGCAAATAAAAAAAGCCATCATCAGATGGCTTATTTACGTTTTCTAGTGGTGGTTCGTGCCAGAATTGAACTTGCGACACATGGATTTTCAGTCGTTTCATTTAGCAAATTGTAACATGAAATAGTCTAAAAAATAAGAATCATTTCCATTGAAGCTGAATTATCCAATAAATACTTGCTACAATAATGAAAATGACCTTAATTGCGACAAATATGAAATAGCCTTTTATATTAACGTGCTTGCGAAAATATAGGACTATTAATATGAATGTTGATATTACCCCCATAACCAATATTCCAATAAAATTAAAACGATTCAATACATTCCTATCGGGTATTGAAAAATCATATATAAAAAATAAGACTTTTGATTCAAAAAAATAAATAACTGCTCCTATTAAAAAGTATAAAAAACAAAATAGAATCAATTTATATATGTATCTACTCAAAATTTCCTCCCTTAGTGATGCTTACCATTTTTACGATTGCAAAAACATCTAGCAAAACATGGATTTTCAGTCGTTTCATGCAACGCATTATCTAATTTACTGATTAGGATTATTCAAAATCAAGGAAAACATTTATTTTTGTTTTAAATTGAGATTCACTATGTATTCAAACATCATTGTTGCGGGTGTATCCTTTGCTTCTCTGTATGATCCATTTTCTCCAAACTCAGTATATCTTTGTAATGTAGCTCCTTTATCTAAGAGAAATTTACATATTTGCCAATATGATGGTTTCGTGGAATCAATTCTATATAGAACGTGGGTCAAATCACGAACCGAATATTCAATGCTTTCGAAAAACCTAATGTCTGTACATTTAACAATATCATTAAACAAAATCGGAGGAATTGGTTGAACTGTAGTCCAATCACTTGAACCTAAATTTCTCTTTTCTAGATGCTTCAATCCTGCTACATCACCTTTTTCTTTAAGATAATGAATCATTTGGCCGTAAGTTCTTGGGTGATTTTTAAATTTATCGAATATGTCATAGATATCGAGAGAAATCACTTTTTCGATATCTACATATGGAATATAACATTCTCGCCATCCTGTTGAGGAAAACACGCCACCTTCAAAAGATAAGAATCTTCTTTTGGAATTAAAAGAAGGTTTTGGCATTAATAATTCTGAATACTTAATCAAATTCGATTGCTCGACTACTTTTCTACATTTGTTGATAAACAATTCAATATGCTTGTCTTCAGATGGTGTTAAGTGATGATAAGAGATTTTATCTCCATCATCTAGTAATTCACCAGTTACTAGAGCTTCCATACTTATATTAAATAGCTTTGATAAACTTAGAAAATCTTTTGTATTTAACTCTTTATCTTCATTAAGAAAATCATTAAGATTTTCTAGTGATACGCCACTTTTAGAAGATAATTCATCAACTGACATATATAGCTTATTCATTATTTCTTTTAACAATTTTGATCCTTTCACAACTTACCTCCAGCATAATAATATAATTTAATTATAAAATAAAAAAAAATTAAAACAACCTATTAATCATATTTAATAAATGTATATATAAAAAAACGTCAAAAGTATCTTAGTAAAATTTAATATTAAAAGCCCACTTCATAATGCTGTTTTTTAAAAAGAACAATCTAAATATGACTAATTTAAGTTTTTAATAGAAACCTAGAATAGAATTAAAATGTTAGCATATAGATTTCCAGGCGTTTCATATTCATTATATATTATAGATGACTGATTATAAATGATGGTTCGGGCAAGAATCGAACTGAAGACACATGGATTTTCAGTCGTTTCATGCAAGTCAAGTAAATTTGCTATTTTATATATTTAAAGTCTCTTTTCAATATTCTTTAAAGTGAAACAAGTGAAATAACAAACACATTAAAACTTTTGTTATGAGTAAATTGATACTTGCTATCATCAATATTGAATAGAATTTTCATGATATCATTTAATTTTCTTAATTTGTTTTCTCTACTCATATAAGTCAAATATAATACTAGATAGACATTTTTTGTTAACACTAGGAATTTTTTACCTATATTACCCATATTATACAATAAGTGCATTTCATACCGGAATCTACAAGACAATTCTATTCCATTTTCTTTATATTTAACATATGGTTCTATTAATGAATTCTTAAAATAATATGTAAAATCAAAATCATTAGAATAATTTGGTCTCCACTGCTTCAATTTGTTTATTTCAAGAAAATCTTTTAAGCTTTGCGTTTCTTTAAAGTATAAATTCTTTGGAAAATATATTAAGTTTGATTCTATATCAAATTTTGATTCTACCATTATCTCATTCACCTCTATAAACTTTTTAAAATCTGTTTTTATTAATCCTTATTTATTAGATTATAACATAAAAAGACAGCAAGTAAATTTGCTGTTTATTTTTTTTTCTTTAACATATCACTTAAATTTTTCTGGAACTCTCGATATCTGTCCATATCAAAATATTCTTTGTCTCTATCTATTGCTTTTATTATTTCTTTGCCTAACATATCTAGCTGTGACATTAAATCATTGAATACTTTTTCAAATTTCTTTAATTCTTCTTTACTTATTTGATTTTGTTTATCATATGCAAAATGGTCTTGTTTTTCGATTTCATTAAAATGAAGATAATCACTAATATTCATTACTTCTCTATATTTTCTATCATATAAAACCCCGAGTTCAGACATGAAAAGATTTTCGTATTTATATGTCTTTTCTTCTTTCATAAAAAAGATTTGAACAGGAACTTTGTAATAATTAGCTAGAAATGAAATGGCTTCTAATCCAGGTTCTCTTTCTCCGGTTTCATATCTTGAATAAGCTTGTCTTGTGATTCCAAGCTTGTTTGCTATATGTTTTTGAGATAGTTTATACTGCAATCTTAAATCTTTCATTACCTTAATAACATTATTCATATTAACACCTCTAAAATAATTATAACATATAAAAAACAAAAAAGCACCATAAAGGTGCGAAAATGCTTGACAGCACCGTTTCGGTGCGTTATAATATAACTATATGGCATTGTTTCGGTGCTATAGTCGGTGTGGTGTGGTCGGCTGCTCCGCAGGGAGCATCGAGCACCATTGTCACTACTTGACTAAGTGACATAATTTAGTCAAAGGAGGTGAACAAATGAAATGGTTTTTTATAATGATTATACTATTTTTTCTCATAATCTTTTTTAAAAATGAGCATGCTACAAATTTTATTGTAAGTGTATTCGTTTCTCTTTTCGAATTGATAAAATTTTTCATTGAATTAATTCTTAGTATTGTTTTGAAATAAGTGTGTAATCATTCTTACAAATCAAACCGGAGACAAATGGACTAATTCATCACAAAGTAAAATAAAAAGCCCTTAAAAGGGCTATATTACGTTATCGATGGTGGTTCGGGCCAGAATTGAACTGGCGACACATGGATTTTCAGTCCATTGCTCTACCAACTGAGCTACCGAACCATAAAAGTGGCGGTCCGGACGGGATTTGAACCCGCGATCTCCTGCGTGACAGGCAGGCATGTTAACCCCTACACCACCGGACCTTGGTTTATTAAAATGGTTGCGGGGGAAGGATTTGAACCTTCGACCTCTGGGTTATGAGCCCAACGAGCTACCAGACTGCTCCACCCCGCGATATTTATTGCGCTATTATATGATATCAAAGACACTATAATTTGTCAATGATTAATAAAAAAATGGTGGAGTATAGCGGGATCGAACCGCTGACCTCCTGCTTGCAAGGCAGGCGCTCTCCCGGACTGAGCTAATACCCCTTTATTTTTTTTGGTACCCGAGGCCGGACTTGAACCGGCACGTCATTGCTGACATTGGATTTTAAGTCCAACGCGTCTACCTATTTCGCCACTCGGGCATAAGTGGTGACCCGCAGGCGATTCGAACGCCTGACCCTTTGATTAAAAGTCAAATGCTCTACCGACTGAGCTAGCGGGTCAAGATTTAAATGAATCGAAGACTGCTTGGTTTAGGTGTCAATTATAGGATTCGAACCTATATCTAATAATCGCTTTGCCAATTAAGCTATCATGACAAAAGTGGCGGAGAAAGAGGGATTCGAACCCCCGCGGCGCTCACACGCCCTGTCGGTTTTCAAGACCGATCCCTTCAGCCGGACTTGGGTATTTCTCCGTTTCGTTTTTTTTAGTTAAGTGGTGGACCCAGTAGGACTCGAACCTACGACCGATCGGTTATGAGCCGATAGCTCTAACCAACTGAGCTATGGGTCCATTTTATGGTAGCGGCGGAGAGACTTGAACTCTCAACCTCACGGGTATGAACCGTACGCTCTAGCCAGTTGAGCTACACCGCCGTAATTAACTAAATGGTGGAGTATAGCGGGATCGAACCGCTGACCTCCTGCTTGCAAGGCAGGCGCTCTCCCGGACTGAGCTAATACCCCGAAAAAAGAATGGTGGGCCTAAATGGACTTGAACCATCGACCTCACGCTTATCAGGCGTGCGCTCTAACCACCTGAGCTATAGGCCCCAATACATCTTCTTCGCAATGCGAATAATATTTTACTATTTATAAGTATATTTGTCAATTATTATTTTCCGTTTTTTTTCACGAAACAGCACAATACTGCTAAACAAAGGGGATATCAATTTAATATTTAATATCCCATAAAATCATTTATCAGTAATTTTAGGATATTTCTCTTCATTTTTTACTAATTTTCGCCTAATTATCACTTCTGGATCCATACCTAAATCCGAACACATAGCCAAAGAATAGATGAGAACATCAGCTAATTCTTCTTCTACATTAGTGAAATTTGGAGAGGTATCTTCCCATTGGTAATTCTCAAGTAATTCAGCGGCTTCTATGATGATAGATTTTGCTAAAGATTGTGGAGTATCATGATTTCTCCATCCTCTTTCATCTCTAAATTTAATGATTTCTTCAAGTAGTTTTTTCATTGTATTACCTTCTTTATTCTTTTTTTCAAATCTGTTCGATCGATTATAACAATTCTTTCACAGCCAAGACATTTGATTTTACATATTGTTCCAAAACTAGTAATTTGCCATTTATTTTCACCGCAAGGATGACCTTTTTTTAAGACTAAAATACTACCTTCTTTTATCTCTTCATGCATCCTTTATCACTCCTTAAAAAACTTATGAATTTTCTCTGCTTCCTTTAGGTCTTGAACTGTAATAACTATTTTGTTACTAGTAATTTTTACTGGTTCTTTCAAAGTTAATTTCTGATTAAAATTATCTTTAAATTTATTTAATTCAGTTTGTAAATCTAAACTAATGTTTTTTCGATTTATTTCTTTTTTCTTCTTTTCTTTTTTTACTAAACTTTCAATATCTCTAACCGTTAAATGCTCTTCGATAATCATGTTAGCTATCTTCTTAATTCTCGTTACATCTTTAAGTTTGCTTAAACTCCGAGCGTGTCCCATTGATATATTGCCATGATTAATCTCGTCTAGTACTTCAACAGGTAAACTTAAAATTCCTAAAGCATTAGAAACATAAGAACGACTCTTCCCTATTTTTTGTGAAAGTTCTAAATGCGTCAAATTAAGTGACTTAATTGCGTTTTGATAAGCCTCAGCTTCTTCAACTATCGTTAAATCTTCTCTTTGTATATTCTCCAACAAAGCTAGCTCAGCTAAATACTGGTTATTATAATCTCTTACAATAGCAGGAACAGTCTTAAAACCAGCAATTTTAGAAGCTTTACAGCGTCTTTCCCCGGCAACCAACAAATACCCGTTAGCGACTTTTTTAACGATAACTGGTTGAAGTACGCCGTTCATTCTAATCGAATCAGCTAGTTCTGATAAAGCCTGTTGATCAAAGTGTCGACGTGGTTGAAAAGGGTTAGGAGCGATTTGATCTAAAAGAATATCAACAACCTCTTCTCTTTCGATATTATCAATTTGATTTTCTTTTAACAGGTCCTCTAAACTTCTTTTAGTAAACTCATCTTTATTCATTTCTAGTAATGACCTCCTTCGCTAACTTTTTATAACTTAGTGAAGATTTGCTTTTCGGCGAATAAACCGTTACCGGCACACCATAAAATGTAGCATTAGAACAAGTGATATTGCGTGGTATCATTGTTTGAAATACTTTCTCTTTAAAATACATCTTAATTTCATTCACAATTTGATATCCAGAGTTAACTCGATTATCTAACATTGTTAATAATACCCCGTAAATAGTTAAAGTTTCATGATTTACTTTTTTCTTTGATTGGACTAGTCTTACTGTGTTTAATAATTGCGTTAATCCATCCATCGCTAAAAATTCGCACTGTACAGGCACAATAACTCCATCAGAGGCAACTAAAGCATTAATGGTAATATAACCTAAAGATGGCGGACAATCGATTAAAACGTAATCATACTCCGCTTTCTTTTCCACTAAGATTTCGTGTAAAATGAAATCGCGATTGCTATCAGCGATAATTCTTTCATCAACACCTTCAACCATCGTTTTTGCTGGTAAAACTTCAATTAAAGGATTAGCAGTTTTTATCCTTACATCGTCAAAAGACGCTTCTCTTTTAAAACAATCAAAGACGCTCTTTTTAAAACTCCCTCGGTTTATACCCATGCATGTTGTCGCATTTGCTTGATAGTCCAAATCGATGAGCAATACCTTTTTGTTTAACTCCGCCAATGAACTGGCTAAGTTGATTGCAGTGGTTGTTTTTCCAACCCCACCTTTTTGATTAGCAATTGAAAGCACTAAAGCCATAAATGCCTTTCCCCCTTAATTCTTCTTGGTATATTTTTGAAACAACTCTAGGTTGTCATGAAAAAATGAAATCAGTTCGTTGGAAAAAAACTCATGCATGTCAATTCGTTCAAACACTTCATTAATTTCTTCTTCACTATCTAATTTTTGCCACTTGCTTACATCGATTACTTCTTGGTATAAGTAAAGATAAATTAAGACAAAAGCAATGAACTGTTCATCGTTCTCTTCAACAATATTTTCTAAATTATAACTATATCGATAAATATCGTAATCTTTGGTTTTTCTAAAACTCAAATAAAAACTAATTATCATGGAAAACATATCTGAATTTTGATTTAATAAATATTTCCCAAGAACACTAGCACTTTTTTTCATTGAGCTGCTAATTTCTGGATTAGTTAAAATTGAGTCCAATCCTTTTTCGTGGATATACACATATAAATCAATTAGGTTAACTATTTCTTTACCGTCTTTTAGAACTTGTTGAGCGACAAACTCACTTAACTCAAAAGCGGCTTTTTGAAATTCTAAATCTTCATAAAGTGGCGATTGTTGTAAGTCGGCTCTAATATCTTCTAAATAATACAAGATATCTTCTTGATAATTGCTGTTGAGTCGGTTTAACTTGACCCACTCAAAATTCATATCTGCATACAATTTTTCGTTATTTATGATTTGAATAAAACTTACCAAGTAATAGATTACTAATCCGGCGATATAGATATAAGCCGAGCCGCTAATATCATTTAAAACCGTTAAGCCTGAAGTATTAGACAGTGTATAGAAGATCCCCAAAACTAAAGTTATCGTTCCATAGATGAAGTAAGAATAAATTTCTTGGTAAAAAATAATGATAGTTAAAGTTATATAAAAGAACACATAAGCATAAAAACTACTAACTCCTTGAGTGTAAAAGAGCATTAAAGCAATCGAGTAAATAATCGTTAATTGAATTGCCGTGAATATCTTGTTAAATTTAACAAGCAATATAGACAAGAAGTACACTAATGCAAATAGAACTAAAGAGGTTATTTTCATTGCCGAACTGTAGTTTAAAAAGAATGATAACGGCACAGTAACTACAGTAATTAATAATAAAAATACCATAACAACATAAACTTTTAATTTTCTTATTTCACTGACTGGCAAGAATTCTGAATTAAGAATCTTTCTAATAAACTTAATCATTCTCATTCACCTCAGTGATGACCTCATCAATAATTGTATTAAATACATCCACATTTTCTTGGTAAATCTTCAATATTTTCGGATCAACTAAATGATAAAACTGAGAGTTAACAAGTCGTTCATATAACTCTTGATTGGAAATTGACTTCATGCCAGGAAAGCCTTTTTTCAAAGCTGCATAATATACTACAAAACATAATATTTTTGTTTCAACGTTATCAGATTGCTTATTAAAACTTTGAAAATGTGTAGCTGAAAAGATTTCTCGAGTTTTTACTTTTGCGGCCTGTGAGTGTCTGATTTTAAGAATTACTTTTTGTAAAGGCGAAGCTTTGTTTAAAAGCAATTTTTCTAAACGTTTTAAATCGTTGATTGTATAGTTAGGATAATCTTTAATTATCACTTCTTTTTCAATATTATTATCAAGTAATTTTAAAATACTTAGTTTTTCTGAAAAAATGTCAGGTATATCGATTTTGTCACTAAAATCTTTAAGTAACAATTTGGCTTCTTCATAATAATCTTTATTATGGATAACAGTAGTTTTGCCTTTGTTTTTAAACTCTTGAAGAAGTTCTAAATTACGATATTCTTTTTCCTTAGCGAAAGCAATATTGTTGTAGAAGAAAGTTTTTTCTTTAACAATAATATAACTTGATAATAAAAGAATTACTAAAAATAATAAAACAAAAAAACCAATGGCCAAATCTTTGATAACAAAGGCATTTTCAAATTCAAAGAGCAGTGAATAATTCATCAACAACATCAATGCGGAAAAAAGAAAATAAACGCTGATTCCTAATAAAATTTTAATATCTTTGTAAATAGTACATATCGCATATGCCACAAACAATAAAGGAATAAATGATGGAGATTTAAAGTAAATTACCATAGCTATAGTTATTGTAAATAAACCGACGGAAGTGATATACTTATTTAATTTTAGATAATAAAAATGTTCTGTAGAATAACTTGATAAAGCATAATTAAAGATGAGGATTAATAAAAAGCCTAAGCTAAATCCAATGATATGGATTACGGGATATTTAGTCAAAATCATATAAAGAGCATTAAGAAGCGCTAACATAACTATCGTTAGTGACACAAGCGCATTTTGCCCTCGTAAATGTTTAAATTCTAAATATTCACGATAATATTTAGTTTGTGGAAAAACTAAACTTTTCTTTTCCAAAACTAATTCCTCCTATAAAGGTGATTTTTTTATTTTTCCGAAAATACGGGGATAAATACTTGGTGTTGGTTTATTTTTTTTAATTAATATTAATATATGATGAAGTTCTTCGTTAATCTCATACTCAATAATTTCTTCTACTTCGCCGCCTAATAATCTGATAGCATTAAGAGCTTCAGTTAATTCAGTTTCGTAAGATAATGATTTATAGGCTATAAAATATCCACCTATTTTTACAAAAGGCAAAGCCAATTCTGCTAAAATATTTAGTCTAGCAACAGCTCTAGCAGTAACAAGATCATAAAGAGTATTCTTATTCATTTCTTCAGCGCGACCATGAATTAATTCCAACTTATCAAGCTTGAATATTCTTGATATTTCATACAAGAAATTAATGCGTTTATATAAAGAATCAATAATAGTAACTTCAAGACTTGGTTCAATTAATTTTAATGGCAAAGATGGAAAACCCGCGCCTGCACCAATGTCTAAAATGCTTTTGTTTTTAATGTCAAGCGCCTTAGAAAGAATGATTGAATCATAAAAATGTTTTTCGTAAACCGCTTTTTCTTCAACTATATTGGTTAAATTCATTACTTTATTTGCTTCTATTAAATCTTGAAAGTAAAGGAGAAAATTAGGATTTTTTAATAAATCCCAAAGTTCTTGATTAAATTCCAAATAAGTCAATTTCATTTCCCTTACTCCTAATTTAGTTTATATTCTATCATAAAGGTTAGGGTTTTGTCTCATATATTCATGAAACTTAAGTTTCATACATTTCTTAGGTGGATCAAAAGCATTTGAATATCTGCAGGATTAACCCCAGAAATTCGCGAAGCTTGGGATATTGTCAACGGTCTAATTAAAGAAAGTTTAGCTCTTGCTTCTAATGCTAAATTAGTAACTTTATTATAATCTAAATCTTTAGGAATTTTAATATTGCTCTCTTTAGCTAATTTTTCAGCTTCTTTAATACTTTTTTCTATATATCCAGCATATTTGATATTTATTTCAACTTGTTCTTTAACATCAGAAGATAAGTCTTCTTTTCGGTTGACTAATTTTTCTATATCTTGATAGTTTATTTCCGGTCTTCTTAATATTTCAGCTAAGGTGATTTTACCTTTCGGTGCTGGTAAATTTTGGGTTTCAAAGAATAACGAAATCTCTTTAGTTGGGGTTATTTCGGTATTATTTAAATAAGTTAACTCAGTCTCAATTTGTTTTCTTTTCAAGATGAAATCATTATATCTTTTACTAGTTATCAATCCGATATTATAACCGTAATCAGTTAATCTAAGATCAGCGTTATCGTGTCTTAACAATAACCTAAACTCAGCTCTTGAGGTTAACATACGGTAAGGTTCACTTGTACCTTTAGTTACTAAATCATCAATTAAAACGCCGATATACGCTTCATCTCTTCTAAGAATAAACGGTTCTTTTTTCTCTAATTTTAGATGTGCATTTATACCCGCCATCAATCCTTGGGCAGCTGCTTCTTCATAGCCGCTGGTTCCATTTACCTGACCAGCAAAAAACAAATTCTCTATTATTTTGGATTCAAGCGATGGCCAAAGATCTCTAGCATCAATTGCATCGTATTCAATTGCATAAGCATATTTAGCGATTATTGCGTTTTCTAAACCTGGTAAGGATTTAACCATTTTTTCTTGAACTTCATGGGGCATCGAGGTTGAAAAACCTTGAAGATAAACTTCATCAATTTCTCTTGATTCAGGTTCAATAAACAATTGGTGTCTAGATTTGTCTTTAAATCTAACCAGTTTATCTTCGATAGAAGGACAATATCTCGGTCCAACACCTTCAACTAAACCGCTATACATCGCGGATTTGGTTAAATTATTCAAAATTATTTCATGAGTAATAGCTGCAGTATGGATTAAATAGCACGGCCATTCTTGATCTAAAATCCGCAAATGCTCTTTTTCATAACTGAATGCATGAATAAAACCATCACCAGGCGACAATTCCATTTTAGAAAAATCAATGCTATCACGCTTAATTCTCGGTGGTGTTCCCGTCTTTAATCTAAAAGTTTTATGGCCAATCTCTCTTAAATGTTTGCTTAATCCGATTGAAGCTTTTTGATTGTCTGGACCTTGAGAAGTTGCTTTATCGCCAACAAGTATTTTAGCTTCCATAAAGGTTCCAGTGGTTATGACTACGATTGTAGCAGAGATTTCTTCACCACTTTCAAGTCTAATACCTTTTACTTTTTTATCTTCAATTATTAACTCTTTTACATATGCTTCTTTTAAAGTTAAGTTTTCAGTACTACTTAAAGTTTTTAACATTTCTCGCGGATATTCCAATTTATCAGACTGTGCTCTCAAAGCTCTAACAGCAGGCCCTTTGGATTTATTTAGCATTTTCATCTGTAAACATGTTTTATCGGTGTTTTTACCCATTTCTCCGCCTAAAGCATCAATTTCTCTTACTAAAGTACCCTTAGCAGGACCTCCAATTGAAGGATTGCACGGCATAAAAGAAACCATTTTAAGGTTTCCTGTTACTAATATAGTTTTTTTATTAAGTCGAGCAAGCGAAAGTGCTGCTTCTACCCCAGCATGCCCGCCGCCAATAACAATTGCATCGTACAAATAAATCACTTTCTTTCAAACTAAATTAAACCATAATGTTTCATAGCGTTATAAATGCCATAATCATTCACATCAGTTGTCACAAATTCAGCAATCTTTTTCAACTCTTCTGTTGCATTACCCATTGCAATTCCGTGTTTAACTAATTTTAACATAGACACGTCATTAAAACTATCCCCAACCGCATATACATCCGTTTCATCATGATGATAATAATCAATTACCGCCTGTATTCCTCCAGCTTTAAGATCTCCCGCCGGATTGATATCGTATCCATAATGAGTGGATTTATTAAACTGTAATTCCGGAAAATTATCTGCGATTTTCGCCACTACTTCATCCGAAAAAACTACCATCGCAAACACTTTTCTTTCTGGATAAAATTTATGATCAAGTCTAGCTATATGCAATCGATAATTTCTAGAAAACATATCAGAAGCCTCAGTGTCTTTGCGATAAGATATATATTCATCAAAATACTCAATAACCAAATCAAATTTCATTTCATCAGCTAAATCTATCATTCTTTTAACCACTTGGTTATTGATATAATTTTCTCTTATCGTTTTACCTTCGAGATAAACGTATCCTCCATTAGCTAAAACTAAATTATTGATTCCCAATTCCTTATCCAAACCATAAATCAAATTAGGGTTTCTTCCAGTAGCTATACATACAATGTGATTGTTTTTCTTTAATAACTCTATTGTTTCGATAACGCCCTTTGCAGGTCTACCCTCAAAAAGCATTGTATTGTCTAAATCTAAAAATATCAAAGCCATATTTATACCTCATTCATTTAAAAGAATCTCAACTAAAGCATCCTCACCCACATAAACACCTTACTTAAGGCTGCTTCCGTCAAGACCTGACCTGATTCGTGGGTATCTATTGAGTGAAGATGCTTTAATTGAGATTCCTTACATATTATATCATAAATTTTTTATATTTCATTTTTTTTAAATCAAAAGACGGATAAATGAAAAGACGATTTAAAAGCGCTAATCTATCCAACTATATTTTCAATAAATCCTTTGAACAATGGATGCGGTTTATCTGGTCTTGACAAAAATTCTGGATGAAATTGACAAGCTATAAAGAAAGGATGATCTTTTAATTCAATGATTTCCATCAAATTTCTTTCGGGATTAACGCCTGAAAAAATCAATCCATTTTCCTTTAATATCTCAATATAACTATTATTAAACTCATAACGATGACGATGTCTTTCTTGAATCAGCTCTTTACCATATAATTTTCTCATTTTAGTGTCTTTAGTTAATTTGCAATCATATAAACCGAGTCTTAAAGTTCCACCCATTTCAATGCCTTGATATTGTTCGGGAAGAAAATCAATGACATTATCTGAAGTATTTTTATCAAATTCAGTTGAATTCGCATCTTTTAATCCACAAACATTTCTAGCAAATTCTATAACCGCTAATTGCATTCCCAAACATAAACCTAAAAAAGGAACGCGATTTTCTCTTGCATATTTAATCGCTAATATTTTGCCTTCAATCCCTCTTTTGCCAAAACCACCAGGGATGATGATTCCTTCAGCTTTATAAAGGAATTTATCGACATTTTCAGCAGTTATTTTTGAAGAATCAATCCAATCAATCTCAACCTCGGTATTATGATAATACCCGGCATGATTTAAACTCTCAGCTACCGATAAATAAGCATCTCTTAACGAAACATATTTACCGACAATCGCAATTCTTACTTTCTTTTTTAGACCTTTAATTTTCTTTACTAGGTCTTCAAAAAAACTAATGTCGGAAGCTGTTTCAACCAGATTAAGCTGTTTGCAAACTAATAAATCTAATCCTTCTCTCTTAAGGTTAATCATTACTTCATATAAAACATTAACATTTATGCACTCAATAACCGCTTCAGAATTCACATCACAAAACAAAGCAACTTTTTCTTTAATATCAGTTGAAATAGAAACAGAAGTTCTTAAAATAATTATGTCTGGAGTTATTCCCAATGACCTTAACTCTTTAACGCTATGTTGAGTAGGTTTGGTTTTAATTTCTCCAGTGGTTTCCAAGTACGGAACTAAAGTATTGTGAACGAAAAGAGTGTTTCTAATCCCGAAATCTCTGCGCATTTGTCTAATCGCTTCAATAAAAGGTAAAGATTCAATATCACCAACGGTTCCGCCGATTTCTGTTATTAAAACATCGCAATCATATTGATCAGCAAGTGATGTTAATCTTTCTTTTATTTCATTAGTTATATGAGGAATCACCTGAACTGTAGCGCCTAAATAATCGCCTCTTCTTTCTTTATCAATCACCGATTGATAGATTTTTCCGGTAGTTATTGAAGAGTTTTTAGAGAGGTTTTCATCAATAAATCTTTCATAATGCCCTAAGTCTAAATCCGTTTCACCACCATCATTAGTAACAAAGACTTCACCATGTTGATATGGTGACATTGTGCCTGGATCGACATTTATATAGGGGTCAAGTTTTAACATAAAAACCTTCAGACCTTTGTTTTTGAGTAATCTTCCTAAAGAAGCAGCGGCAATGCCCTTCCCTAAAGAAGAAACAACTCCTCCTGTAACAAAAATATATTTTCTTTCTTTCATTTTCTTAACCTCCTAAAATAATAAAAAGGACTCTCCCTTTGGAGAACCCTTTTTTTTAGTGAGCTCTTTAAGATTATAACAAAATAAAAATTATTCTGCAATCTCATATTTTATCTTTTTGTCTTAAGTTCTTGAAAAAAGATTTTAAAAGTTCATCAGACTCTTTTTCTAGTACTCCAGACACGACTTCGACCTGATGATTAAAGTTTTTTAAATACTCCTTTAAGATGCTATCCAAAGATTCATATTTTTTGTCTCTTGGGCCATATATTAATCTTTTAAATCTAGCAGAAGCAATAGCGCCAATGCACATTAAACATGGTTCTAGAGTAACATAAATATCGCAGTCATCTAAACGCCAGGAATTAAGGTTTTGACAAGCTAAGTTAATAGCAATAATCTCTGCGTGATGTAATACGTTTTGCGTGCTTTCTTTTAGATTATGAGATTGAGCGATGATTTCTCCATCTTTAACAATCACACAGCCAACAGGTATTTCTCCTTTTTCAAAGGCTTTTTTCGCTTCCTCTATAGCTTCTAACATGAATAATTCATCTTTGGTCATTTTAGAAACTCAAACTTTTTCGGTCTATTAGGAACTTCATGACATTCTCTACATCTAGCTTCATAAGAATCTTGGGCAGCTACTAAAATAATCGGATCATCATAGTTAGCAGGTCTGCCGTCGATAATCCTCTGCGTTCTTGTGGCCGGAGTGTGGCATTTAACACAAATTGCACTTAACTTTGTGACGTATTCAGCTAAAGCTAAAAGTTTTGGCATAAAGGAAAAAGGTTCGCCGCGGAAATTTCTATCCAGACCACTGACGATGACTCTGATTCCTTTATCAGCTAAATATTCGCAGATATCTACAGCCTCTTCATCAAGGAACTGGATCTCATCAATAGCCACGACATTTGTATTCTCGTCAACATATTGGATAATGTCATGAGCTTTATTAATATTTATTGATTTAGTGCGATTATGATTATGGCTTACCACTTCATTAGTGGCATACCTATCATCAATAACAGGCTTGAAGACTAAAATGTTTTGTTTGGCGTATTCTAGGCGTTTTACTCTTCTTATTAACTCTTCGGTTTTCCCTGCGAACATCGGTCCAGTTATAACTTCAATCCAACCATCTTTTTGATTTAAATACATCGCGACTCTCCTTAATTTTTCTATAATTCAATTATACAAAATCAAATAAAAAAAGCCAAGACGATTGGCTTTATTTATCAGTTTATTTTTCTTCTTCTTCAGACATACCATATTTCTTGTTAAATTTATCAATTTGACCAGCTGCTACAGTATACTTTTGCTTACCTGTATAGAAAGGATGACAATTTGAGCAAGTATCAACTTTAATATTTTTATTAGTTGAACCGGTCTCAAATGTATTTCCACAAGTACTGCAAGTTACTGTAACGTTATGATATTCTGGATGTATTGTCTTTTTCATATCATATCCCCTTCTGCCATGAATTTCTTATCAATCATAGTAAGTATCATTACAAGCAAAAGTATTATAACAAAAACTAGATTAAAAAGCAAGTAAAATTATAAGCTATATTTTTTAAAGATTCTTAGTAATTTTCATAAGCTATCATTGAAGATCGGAAAGCCTAAACCAGTTAATTGAAGCATAGTTCCAATAGCTGTTAATCAGATAATCATAGTAAGAATCATCGGGGACAAAGATGGAAAATCCTGTTAACTCATAACCTGAATGAGTAATCGTAATGCTCCCATGAACATACTTATCTCTTTTTAATATAAGCGTATTAATTCTGCTTTGGTAAAAGGCTCTATATCCTATCACAGTTACTGAAGAAGGAATGGTAAGAACTTTTATGTTTTTGCTGCCACTGAAAGCTCCTGAACCAATGCGCTCTAAGCCTTCTGGTAATATAACATCTTTAAGGTTTTTGTTGCCTGCAAAAGCTTCCTCAAATATTCTCGTAACATTATCAGGAAGAACATAATATGAACCTCTTCTATCAATCGGATATTTTAGTAAAGAGAGCGTATTTCCTAGTTTGTAATATAACACTCCATCAATAGCAGTTAATAAGGGGTTGTTTTCGTCAACAATTATTTCTTTTAAAGCTGTCATTTCCACTAAGGAATACTCGGATATATCAATAGTGTTTTCGCCAATTAAAAGCACCTGTAAGTACTTGTTGTCATAAAACGCATAAGCATCAATGTTAATTACAGAATCGGGAACCGTCCAAGTTTTAGTTCTTAAGTGTTTGGAATATGAAATCAATCTTGTCATATCAGCACTATAAATCACATCATCAACGGTTATGAAATAAGGATTATCTTCATGAAATAAGATATTTTTTAGATTTGGTGTCTCTTGAAAAATTAATGATGAATATAGACTATATCGCTCAGAAAACTCAACTGTTTCTAGTGAATTAAGCTGATAAAAAGCTCCGTAAGCAATGTCTACATTAAATCTATATGAACTATAATATTTTAAATCAAAAATAACATTATATGAATAAAATTCTTCACCCATCACTACTACTGGACCAGAAATACTAATAACTTCTTTTATCGGACAACCTTCTGAATATTTCCAGGATTTATCCGATGTACTGTCAGTTATTTCGCACATATCAGAATTTTCATCAACAATTTCCATAAATAAATCTTTGGAAATTGTCATTTTAAGCTCGCCTGAGAATTCACCATAAAAAGCGATTTTTTTAAGTTGTGGACAATTAAAAAAAGCCTTAGAGTGAATTTTAGTTATACTATTGGGAATTTCAACTTCAATAAAATTCTTATTCATGAAAGCTTCGTTACCTATCGTTCGAATTAAGTGGCCATCTATATGATTAGGTATTTTTAAGTACTTAGCTTCTCCGATATAACCTTTAAGGATAAGTTCTCCACTACTAAGACTTGTATATTCAAAAACCTCGGAGGCTAGTTCTAGTACCGGGGTCAAAGTAAGTTTTCCAGTTACTAAATAATTAGGATAGTATATTTCCACTCCATCAGTCCAACCAACAAATACATGATCTTCCTCGTTGTAATAAGGCAATTCAATCGATTCTCCAGTTTTAACTTGGGTTATCGTTTGAAAAAGTAAATTATTTGTATCGAAAAGGGTAATGTCCACAAATTCACCGGTTGAATTTGTTGTTTCACCACAACCAAATAAAAAAATAACTAATAGTAATGTTAATATGAAGTAAGTTTTTTTCATTTATCGCATTCCTCCTCTGCTAATAAAAAGTTTAACATATCTTTTTAACTCGAACAAGTTGAAACTTGGGATATAACTAAAAAAAATGCCTGTTTTATATAAAAAAACATCTGATTAGTGCGCAAATGTAGAATTTTTTATCAAATTCTTTATCATATCACTTTAGATGATTTAAAAATTGGGGGGAAAATGGTATAATGGACATGATTTTTATCCTATCATTTGTATTTTGAAGAAAGGAAAACTTGCTTAGATTAAACCTATCTAATCAAAGACCATAATTTATGGAAAAGTTTAAAAATGATGTCTTGAATCTGCATAAAAAAAACATCGGTAAACTCGATATCTTACCTAATGTAAGCTTAGAAACTACAAATGATCTTTCCATGGCTTATACTCCTGGAGTAGCGATTCCTTGTTTAGAAATTGCCAAAGATAAAACTCTCGCGTATGAATATACAATCAAAGGTAAAACTGTCGCTATTATAACTGATGGTTCTGCGGTTTTAGGGCTTGGCAAAATCGGTCCAGAAGCATCTCTTCCGGTAATGGAAGGTAAATCTGCGCTCTTATATAAATTTTCAAAAATTCAAGCAATGCCTTTAGCTATTGATAGTTATGATCCCGAAGAAATAATTAAGACAGTTAAACTTATTTCTCCAAATTTTAGCGCAATTATGCTTGAGGATATCAGCGCACCAAAATGTGTGTATATTGAAGAAGTTTTACAAAGAGATTTAGATATACCAGTATTTCATGATGACCAACATGGAACAGCCATTGTGGTGTCGGCTGCCTTAATAAACGCCCTTAAAGTTGTAAAAAAAGATTTAGAGAGCGTTAAAATTGTCGTTACCGGCAGTGGAGCAGCCGGCTCAGCTGTTATTAAGTTGTTAAATAAATTAGGCGCAAGAAATATCTATAACTATAATGCTCAAGGAATAGTAAAAAAAATTGATTATGAGCAATATGATAACGTCGTAAAAGACTTAATTGATAAGGGTTATATTATCTCGGATAACAATTATCATTCTTTAGAAGAATTAATGAAGGAAAAGGATGTTTTTATCGGTGTTTCAGCTAAAAATATTTTGAGTAAAGCAATGGTCGAGTCAATGAATAAAGATGCGATTATCTTTGCTTTAGCTAATCCAGATCCGGAAATTATTCCTAGTTTAGCACTCGCGGCTAAAGCTAAAATAGTCGGTACAGGAAGAAGCGATTTCCCTAATCAAATAAATAATGTCTTGGTTTTTCCGGGATTAATGAAAGGCGCTTTAAAAGCCCGAGCAAGATCGATAACTGATGAAATGAAAATTATTGCTTGCAAAACCCTGGCTTCTTTGGTTAAAGATGAAGATCTTTCTGAAGAAAATATCCTACCAGGTATTTTTGACGAAAGAGTTCCTGAGGTAATTGCTAAAGCCATATTTGATGCAGTAAAAAAAGCCTAAAAATTAGGCTTTAAAGAATTTTCTTCAATTCTTGATATACTCTTGAAATAGGAAAGCCGACTATAGTAAAATAATCTCCTGAAATTGATCTCACAAACCGAGCGCCATGATCTTGAATTCCGTAAGCCCCAGCTTTATCCATCGGTTCTTTTGTTTTGATATAATCATCGATTTCTTCATCGGTTATATCCCAAAAAGTTACTAATGATTTAGTGTAAAATGATTTAGAAAAACCTTTTTTTATAATTGCACATCCAGTTAAAACTTTATGAGTTTTACCGGAAAGAACCTGTAAAAAATGCTTCGCTTCTTCTTCATCTTTAGGCTTACCCAAAATCAAATCGTCGATTATAACTAAGGTATCAAAACCTAAAACTAAATCTTCTTTATGATCCTTAAAAATCGCAGTTGCTTTTTGAAAAGCTAAATCCATAACCAACTCTTCGTGAGACAGGCTAAGGTCATTAATTTCTTCTATCTGTGCTGATTTAACTTCGTAATCCATATCTAAAAGTTTAATTAATTCTTTTCTTCTTGGGGAATTGCTCGCTAAAATAATTTTCATTAATACCACCTCAATTTTAATATTATTATATCAAAAAATAATAATTTAAAAAATAGCTTTTTTCTATTAAAAAATCATAAATCTATCACATAGATTTGATATTATATCTATGCAATCAAATTTTCTCTTTTATTTTATATATTTGGGCATAGAAACTTTTCATTTCTATGCTCAAGTCTTTTATATGGAGGATTTTTATGTTAGAAAACTTCAATTATAATTTAGTCCAAAAAAATGACTCTCTACTTCTGGCTGTTAGTGGCGGTATTGATTCTATGGTTATATTGGATATCTTAAACAAAATGAAGGTAAAACTCAATCTTAAACTTTATATCGCTCATGTCGATCATCAAACAAGAAACTCTAGTAAAGATGACCGAGATTTTGTTTTGGAGCAAGCTCAAGATTTAGGTGTTGAAGTTTTCCTAGAAAGTCTTCAATTGCAAGAGACTGAGAATTTTCACGATTACGCTCATAAGGCCAGATATGATTTCTTTTACAAAATTGCTAAAGAAAATCAAATCAAAAAGATTGTTTTGGCTCATAACGCTAATGATTTAGCTGAAACTATTCTAATGAGAATTACAAGGGGTAGTTCTTTTGAAGGTTATAGAGGCATTCTCGAAGATACATATTACAAAGATATAAGAGTAATTAGACCAATGTTGAAGATGTCGAGAAATGATATTGAAGTCTATCAGCAAGCTAATCTAATCCCTTATCAAAATGATCCTTCCAACGCTAGTGACGACTATACGAGAAATCGCTTTAGACATCATTTAATGCCGCTTCTTGAAGAAGAAAACCCTAAATATTTGGAAAAAATTAATCAGTTTTCTTTTTATCAAACACTTAGCTATAAAATGATTGAACAAGAAACAATGAATTATCTTAGTAAAATTAATATAAATGAAAACACTTCTATAGACTTAGTTAACTTCAAGGAATTACCAAAAATAATTAAAATTGAAGCAATTAAACGAATCGTCAATGAAATTACCGAGAACAGTTTAGAACTAAGTTTAACGAATATTCTTGATATCCTTGAACTGTCAACTAAGAAAAAACCACATCTTTCTTTTATTATCGAAGATAAACTATATGTGGAAAAAAGTTATGATAAATTATCATTCAAAACTAAAAATGAACCATTAAGTAATTTCTTGGTTGTAGCAGAGGGTTTTCAAGAAATTGAACTCCCAAATGATTATTTGATTTCTATCACAAAAAAACCAAACAAAAATTATGGTTTTATATATAAATTATGGTATAATAATTTAGATTTAGTATTTCCTTTAACAATTAGAAATCGCACCTTCGGGGATAAGATAAAAACTCAAATTGGCACTAAAAAGTTAAAGGATGTTTTTATCGATAAGAAAATACCGATAAAGGAAAGAGACACTCTACCTATTGTTATTAATAAAAATCGAGAAATTATTTTTGTTCCTGGTATATTTTCAAAAGAAAGTACCGGAGATAATCTAGTATATATCTTAGTTAAGAAGGGAAAATAACATGTTGGATAAAGACATTGAAAGAATCTTAGTTTCTGAGCAAGAAATCGTTAGTATCGCTAAAAGACTCGCTAAACAAATCGCTGATGATTACCGAGATAAAAAACCTTTGATTATCGGTTTGTTGAAAGGTTGCATTCCTTTCTTAGCAGAACTGATTAAACACCTTGATATTTACTGTCAAATCGAATTTATGAGCGTGCAAAGTTATCACGGCGGCACAGCTTCTACTGGCAACGTTAAAATCACTAAAGATTTAGACGTATCAGTTGAAGGTAGACATGTTTTGATTGCTGAAGATATCGTTGATACTGGAAGAACAATCAATGTCATTAAGAATTTGCTTAAATATCGTGGAGCAGCTTCGGTTGAAGTTGTTACATTACTAGATAAACCTGCAGGAAGAACCGAAGTCTTTACACCTAAATATATCGGCACAACCATACCAAAAGAATTTGTAGTTGGTTTTGGACTTGATTATGAAGAATTTTACCGTAATCTTCCTTATGTTGGTATTTTAAAACAGAAAGTTTACAAAAAATAAGGAGGAAAATTTATGGCAGTAGCTAAAAATCCCAATAAAAAACCATTAGATAATCGCTCAACGCGATTTATAATGATCGCATTACTAGTAATCCTAGCTATCTCGATTTTTTATAGCTTTGGTAATATAAACGCTCCAGAAGAATTAGACAATTCTACTTTTATTAGTTTGTTAGAGAAGGGCGGCGTTACTTCAGTTGAAGTTTCACCACTTTCCGGAGAAACTAATTATCGAGCTTATAAAGTTACAGGTAGATTATTAGATAATGCAAGATATATAACGTATTTTGCAAATGACACAGAGTTTGACGAAGCTAGATCTGTCATCTATCAAATTAACAATAATGCAATCCCAGCTGATGATATCAATTATGTCTTTACTCCAGGGGCAACTTACAACATCTTGAACATCATTTTCCCAATCATCTTAGTAGCTGGTGTAGTAATTATGCTAGTGGTTATGATGAGAGGCGGAACAAACGCCAATAAACAAGCGTTTGATTTTGGTAAAAGTAGAGCGCAAATTAGCAAGAATCAACAAACTACTTTTAATGATGTTGCTGGTGCAGACGAAGAAAAAGCTGAATTACAAGAAATTATTGATTTTCTAAAAAATCCAAAGAAATATTTAGAATTAGGCGCAAGAATTCCTAAAGGAGTGCTTCTTGTAGGACCTCCTGGAACTGGTAAAACTTTAATTGCTAGAGCTGTTGCCGGTGAAGCAAAAGTACCTTTCTATTTTGTTTCTGGTTCTGATTTCTTAGAAATGTTCGTCGGTGTTGGAGCGTCAAGAGTTAGGGATATGTTCAAAACCGCTAAAGCTCACGCGCCATGTATATTGTTTATTGATGAAATTGACGCTGTCGGTAGACAAAGAGGTACTGGTTTAGGCGGAGGACATGATGAAAGAGAACAAACACTAAATCAATTATTGGTTGAAATGGATGGTTTTGGTCACAACTCTGGTGTTATCATCATAGCTGCGACTAATAGAGTTGACATCTTAGACCCAGCATTGATGCGTCCAGGTCGTTTTGACCGTCAAGTGTATGTTGGTCGTCCTGATATTAAAGGGCGCCGTGAAATTCTCCAAGTTCATTCAAGGAACAAAAAGATTAATCCGAATGTTACCTTCCAAGAAATTGCTAGAAGAACGCCTGGTTTTACCGGAGCAGACTTAGAAAATTTAATGAATGAAGCTGCTTTGCTAGCGGCTAGAGAAAATAAGACTCAAATCGAATTATCTCATATCGATGAAGCGGTTGATCGCGTTATGATGGGACCTGCAAAAAAATCTCGAGTATTCTCAAAAAAAGAAAAAGATATTATTGCCTATCATGAAGCTGGACATGCTGTTATCGGTTTAAAATTAGAAAATGCTTCAATAGTTCATAAAGTTACAATTATCCCGAGAGGACAAGCTGGCGGTTACAATTTAATGTTACCTAAAGAAGAACATGCTTTCTTGCAAACTAAACAGAACTTATTAGAAATGATAATTGGGCTTTTAGGTGGTAGAGTCGCGGAAGAAGTAATTTTTAAGGAAATATCCACTGGTGGACACAATGATTTACAACGTTCTACTGCTATTGCTAGGTCAATGATTACTGAATATGGAATGAGTGAAAGATTAGGTCCGATTACTTATGAAAAAGACTCTGATACGGTCTTCTTAGGTAGAGATTATGGTAAATCTAAAAACTTCTCAGAAGCTATTGCAACTGAAATTGATAAAGAAGTTCGTGGTATTATCCATGATTGTTACGAAAAAGCTAAAGTGATAATTGAAAAAAATATTGATTTACTAAAAGTTATCGCTCATTACTTATTAGAAGTTGAAACTTTAACTAAAGAAGATATTGATGAAATCGTTGAAACTGGAAAATTATCTCGTTGGGATAATGTTCTAGCTAGCGATCTAGTTGATGAAAAAGCAGAAACTAAAAACGAATCCGAAACTGAAAAAACCGAACAAAAAGACTAATTGATGGGATACTTTTTTCAGTATCCCTCTTATTTTCAGGAGTTGAGCTAATATGCGCTTAGATAAATATCTAAAAGTCTCTAGAATATTCAAAAGACGTACTGTAGCTAAAGAAGTTAGCAAAAATGCTAGAGTATTAATTAACGGCAGGGTCGCTAAGCCCGGAAGTGAAGTTAAAATTAATGATATATTAACAATTCACTATGGTGAAAAGATTCTTAAAGTTAGGGTTTTAGAAGTGTTAGCATATACAAAAAAAGAATCCGCTGAAGCAATGTATGAAATAATCGAAAACGATGCTTAATTAAAAAAAATATTTATCTATAATTATTGATGGGAGTGAAATAACATGAAAAAATTAATTATCTTATTTACTATGGTATTTAGCCTTATTTTTCTATCAGCTTGTAACGCAGATTATGGCCCACATGACATTTACGTGACGGTTTATCCGTTACAGTTCGTAGCTCAAGAGATTTTAAAGGATACCGAATACACAGTAGGAATAGTGCCTGGAGTTACTTCACATGAAAGTTCAGTAGACTGGTCACCAAAAGAAATTATTGCTATGACAAAAGCTACTTATTTATTCTATGTTGGCGCTAATTATGATTACTATATTGACTATCAAATTAATAGTATATTCAAAAACAAAGACGTTCAATTAATCAAAATTCAAAATGAAACTGATTATATTGAATTTATTCCTGGTGAAATTCATGAACATAATCATGATGAAGATGAACACCACTACGCAGCTGAAGCTGATACTTCTGCTTTGGGTATCGACCCACATTTCTGGATATCTCCATTAAAGGTCTTAGAAGTTTCCACATTAATTTACGACAAATTAGTTCTTGCTTATCCTGATGAAGCGGACCTTTTAGAATCAAATTACTTAAGTTTGCAAAATCGTTTACAAACTTTGACCGATGATTTCCAAGACGCCATCAGCAAACTTGCTAAACCGATAATGACTTCTACTAATCTTTACGGTTACTTAAGACATGATTATAATTTAAGTTTCATTCCAATTTCTACAGGATATCATGAAGAAAGTGATCAGTTTACATCTGCACAAAAACAAGAAATCGTCGATGAAGCAATTTATCATGAAATTAGATATATTTTATATGAAAAATATACTACTTCACCTCTATCAAACGCCGTTATGAGTGAACTGGAATTATTAGGATTAAATCCTATAAAAGTTGAGTTTGATATCTTACAATCATTAAGAGATGAAGATGTTAGACAGGGAAAAAATTATATTACCGTTATGTACGAAAACTTACAATTGCTCAAAGACGCTGGCGAATACACAGAATAGAGGGAAATTATGGAATTAAAACTCACTGAACAAGAAATAGTTAGAAGAGAAAAAGCTGAGAATTTAAGATCTTTAGGAATGGATCCGTTTGGATCCCGTTTTGACCGTACTCATAATACAAAAACCTTTAAAGATGAATTTTCTGAATTCACTAAAGAAGCACTTCATGATTTAGAAAACCCTAAAGAAGTTAAAATAGCTGGAAGAATCATGACTCGTAGAGTCAAAGGCAAAGCCGGATTCATTCACATTCAAGATCAACACGGACTTTTACAACTTTACATTAGAATTGACGCTATTGGCGAAGAAGCTTATGAATTGTTTAAAAAAGGCGATATCGGCGATATCATTGGCGTTCACGGAACAGCAATGATTACCAATACCGGAGAGTTATCATTAAAAGTTGATAAATATATTCATCTAACAAAAGCGCTTAGACCGCTACCTGAAAAATATCATGGTTTAGTTGATAAAGAAGAAATTTATCGCAGACGTTATGTAGACTTGATTATGAACGAAGAAAGTCGTGAAACTTTTGTGAAACGCTCAAGAATTATCAAAGAAATGCGAGATTATTTAGATAACTTAGGTTATATCGAAGTTGAAACCCCAGTGTTGCAGCCAATTTTGGGCGGAGCTAACGCAAGACCTTTTATCACTCATCATAATTCTTTAAATATGCCTTTTTATTTACGAATCGCTACTGAATTACATCTAAAACGTTGTATCATCGGTGGTTTTGATGGGGTTTATGAAATCGGTAGATTATTTAGAAATGAAGGTATCGATCGTTTACATAATCCTGAATTTACTACAATTGAATTATATTTAGCATATTCTGATCTCCAAGGAATGATGGATTTAAGTGAAGATTTAATCAGCCATCTAGCTCTGAAAGTTAATGGAACGACTAAAGTCAATTATGACGGGACGGAAATAGATCTAACCAAAGGCTGGAGAAAAGCTCATATGGTTGATTTAATTAAAGAAAAAACGGGAATCAACTTCTTTGAAATAAAAGATTTCGAAACTGCCAAAAAACTTGCTAAAGAACATCATTTAGAAGTAGAAAAGCATTTATATGGAGTCGGTCATATCGTAAATCTTTTCTTCGAACATTACTGTGAAGCTGATTTAATCCAACCCACTTTCGTATACGGTCATCCAATTGAAATCTCACCATTAACGAAAAAAGATCCTAATGATGACAGATTTACCCAAAGATTTGAACTATTCATTAATGGTAGTGAATACGCTAACGCTTATACAGAATTAAATGATCCAATTGATCAGTTGGAAAGATTTAACAATCAAATCAAGGAAAAAGATCTTGGTAATGAAGAAGCTAATGAAATGGATATGGATTTCGTTGAAGCTTTAGAATACGGTATGCCTCCAACCGGAGGCATCGGGATCGGAATTGATCGATTAGTTATGCTATTAACAAATTCAAAATCAATTCGTGATGTTTTATTATTCCCACAAATGAAAAATAGATAAAACTAAAGCCTCCATTTTGGAGGCTTTAATATTTGGCTTTTATGAAATCTTTTATTTTAGAAAAATCTTCAGGCTTATAACCTAAATCTTGGCTAACTTTTTTTACGTAATTTTCAAAGAAAGTAAATCCAATAAATAATTTATTGGATATGTCAGCCATATTTTTAATATAATACAAATTTATTAGTTCATTGTATTCTTTTATACCTATATACTCTTTTATGAAACGATAATTTTTGCCTAGCGAAACTTGATAATTATTATCATGACCTATCTTAAAACCAATCATCTTCGTTAACATCTTTAAGAAATAATTTTGATAAAAAGTTATCGCTTGCAAGTCTTCGCCTCGATTAATCGCTTTTACAACGTAAAGGCTAATCCAATAAAACTCATTGATTGTATCTTGAAATTCTTTAAGTGAAGGTTTATAAAGTTTAAACATTTGATTCTCATCGCTGACATTCAAAGCTTTGTCATTGTTTTTATCAATTAACTTTATCATGGGTTCATTTAAGTCAATAAATTCTAAATAGTTGCATTTATCGACAAAATTAACGTCAATTCTTTCTAAATTACTATATTGAACAAGATAAGTAAATGGTTTTGCTCCATGATAATCGTATCGATCATCATAACTATCTGTCGGTTTCTGCATAATAATAACTTCACCAAAACTATTAAACAATTTATCTAAATTGTTAAATTTATGAATATCATTAACAATTACCAAAAAATCGTAATCTGAGTATTCATCAATATACTCCTTAGCATAAACTCTAGAGCCTTGCAAAAATACCGATATCACGTCTTCTTCTTTTTGAAAGTATTCTAATAACTTCTCATATATTGTCATAATCATTTACCTCTATAAGAAAAGCGCTATTTTTTTAGCGCTTGATCTTTATTTAAATAAATCGTCATCTTTTACAATTTCATCAATTGTTTCCACTTCTTCAATTGATTCTACTCCATCAACTTCATGAGTTAGTAATTGTTGATCTTCAACAGTTTCTACATCTTCAATAGGTTGTTCTTCCTCAAAAATATAATCTTCAACATTAACTGTATTTTTAAACATTTTTCTCGCTTGTAAAGCCGTGTGATGTTCTTTGCCATTAGCGATTACTTTCGCTAAACACTTATCCATTTCGAGTTCATCATTAATTACTCGATAATAATGAGCCATTCGATAATTGTAAGTCAATTTAGTCGAAATATATCCGTCATTTCTTGAAAATTGGCTTTCAATAACTTCGCGATAATGTTCTGGGTTATCTTCTAAATTCTGCATTGCTTCCAAAACTTGAATATATGAACTAACAAAACCTAGGAAACGACGATTAACAGTATTTTGAATATTTCTTATTCTTTCTATCGAAATATTGAATGTTTCCATATCGCCTAATTCATAAGCTGAATAAGCAGTAAAAGCAAAGATTAATACATGATAAGCCGTATTTAATTTTTTAAGTTCAATTTGATTGAATACCTTAATTGCGTCTTCATACTCTCCACAATAGTACGTTGCCATGCCTAGATAAACGCTATAAAGAATGCGAGTGCTTTTAGTTGGCGCTTCGTCTAACTTTGATTGACACAATTCTTTTGCACCCTGAACATCTAAATCATAATCTACTAACATGTTGAACTTATTAGAAAACACTTGTAGTGGTCCTGATAACTTATATCTAAGATATAAATATCCAGCTGCGATAATCACAAAAACCCAAGTCCATTGTAAATACTGTAAAATCCCAGTAATAATCAAAGCAACGTCGATTATCAAAATCGCAATCAGTGTAACTAAATATTCTTTTTTATTCATTTATAATTCATCTCCTATAATGTATTCTTTTTCTTCATCAAAACTAAGGCCGAGTGCATCGCCGATTTCCACAAAAATATCGATAATACCATTGAAATGGTATTCTTCCGACAAAATTATTTTATAGACTTTGCTGTCAATATACAGATTGATGTTATCCGGTATAGTTTTCTTGCCTTCTATTATATCCAGAAGATAATCAGATAGTTTACCTAACTCATCTTCATTGTAATCGATATGTTTTTCAACTAATTCATATTTTAAATCTTCAATAAATAAAGCATATGAGATTACTTTATCATAATCTAAAAATTCATGAAAATCTTTATTAAATGTTTTTTCATAATAGAGCTTGCAAGTAAAAAATTGCATATTTAAATACTCTAGCCCTACTTGAAAAATCTTTTCAATGTCTTCATTCATTGTTGCTTCATCTTTATGTTCTTCAAACAAATAATTAAGGACGTCATATACAGGTTGGAAGCGATGATAAAGTGCAGAATCATGGCTTTTAAGGTGTTGATAAAAATCTTTATTATCCGTTAACCAACCTTGATACTCTTTTAATAATTTTTCCATAAACCTACCCTCTTAACTATTATACAATAAAAGAAAAGAAAAACCACAAGTAAAATGTGGTTTTTTTGTGTTTTTACGCCTTATTTACCGAACCAAATAACTCCATTTTTTCTTTAACAACATTTTTGATTGCTTGTGTTCCTGGGCCTAGAAGTTTTCTTGGATCGAAACCTTTTCCTACCAAATCTAAACCTTCTTCAATATATTTTCTAGTAGCCGCGGCAAATACTAATTGACATTCAGTATTTACATTTATCTTAGAAACACCCATTGAAATTGCTCTTTTAATCATATCGGCAGGAATACCGGTTCCTCCATGTAACACCAAAGGAGTATCTCCAGTAACTTTATTAATTTCATTTAAAACATCAAAATTAAGTCCTTGCCAGTTTGCTGGATATTTACCATGAATATTACCAATACCAGCAGCTAAGAAATCAACGCCTAGATCAGCAATCAACTTACATTCTGCTGGATCGGCGACTTCACCGTTTCCTACAACTCCGTCTTCTTCTCCGCCAATAGCACCGACTTCAGCTTCTAAAGAAATACCTAAAGCTCTTGTTCTTGAGACCATATCTTTAGTAAGCTTAATATTTTCCTCAATCGCATAGTGTGAACCATCAAACATAATCGAAGAAAAACCAGCTTCAATCGCTTTCTTAGCACCTTCATATGAACCGTGATCTAAATGTAAAGCCACTGGTACTGTGATGTTTAAAGATTCAACCATTGCCTTAACCATATCCGCTACTACTTTATACCCAGCCATATACTTAGCTGCGCCTTCAGAAACCCCTAAGATTACTGGAGATTTATTTTCTTCAGCTGTAAGTAATACCGCCTTTGTCCATTCTAAATTATTGATATTGAATTGTCCGACAGCGTAATTATTTTTATACGCTATATCGAGCATTTCTTTTGCTGAAACTAAACCCATTTAATGTATCCTCCTAAATTTAAAATCATTCTAATTATAACGCTTTAGCCGTTGTTTGTAAAGAAAAAGGACTAGTAACCAATGGCGTAAGCTATGATTAATAACACAACAGTCAAGACAAAAGTAATTGCTTGTAATTTATAGGTCCATTTGAACCATTTTTGATAGGAAATTGAAGCTATGCTTAATGCTATTAACAAAACTCCGTTTGTTGGAAAAATAACATTAGTATACCCATCACCAAAAATAAAGGCTAAAATCGCAATATTAGTTGAAACCCCAATTAAACTAACTAAAGGAACTAAAATCGGCATGATTAACACCGCTTTAGCAGAAGCGGATCCAATAAAGAATTGAATAACTAAAATAATTAAATAAATACCCAATATACCAATAATTGCCGGTTTATCTCCTAGTGCACTTTCAAAATAATAAAGGATTGTATCCATTATTTCTCCGCTTGTCATAATATATTTAACGCTTCCAGCTAAGATAATTAAAATCGCAGCTGGCATCACTGCTAGTACGCCTTTTAAAAAGATTAAACTTGTAGTTTTTAGACTTTTATTAATAATTACTCCAGCGATAAAGCCACCTAAAAGGAAGGTAATGCTCATTAAAACAATTGTCGGTATTTCTAAATTTAACAATAACTGTAATAACGATGCAAGGATAATAAAAATTAACAAAACACTAAAAATAATTATATAAGTCTTAAAGATTCTTTTCTCTGATTCTACTTCAGCAGAGAAATCAGTCTTTAAATCTTTCTTTTTTTCTAAATCTTCTTGATAAGTTAAGGATATCTTGGGATTCTTTTCTAATTTCTTTGCGTACTGAACTAAGAAAGTAGAAACTAAGAAATACATAATCACAAATACTCCTAAACGAAATAAAACCCCACTAAAAATGTTTACTCCAGCAATTTCAGAAGCTATTCCCACTGAAAAAGGATTTGTAATCGCACTCGCAAAACCAAAACCAGCAGCCAAAACCGTCAATCCCAATGCCATTAAGGTATCATAACCTAAAGATAAAGCCAAAATAATCATAATTGGCAAAAGTGCTACAGACTCCTCGAAAATCCCGAAAAATGCACCAAACATCATAAAAAACAAAGTTATTAACCTTATCAATAAATGTTTATTATGGGAATATCGCTCAACTAATTTCTTTATGATAACCACAATGCCTTTGGTTTTATCCATAACCGTGAAAAAACCACCTAGGATGAATAAAAATAAAGAAATCATTATAACATTTAAACCATCTGGGCTCAGTAAAAGACCAATTGGCGAATAGAAAAATTGCCAAATCGACAAATTATCTCTCGGTAGCAACTCATATGAACCAGCAATTATTTCACCGTCAACGGTTCTGGCATAAACCCCATGAGGAATTAGATAGGTTAATATGAAAGCGACAACCATCAAACTAAATAAGATGAGTAAAACATTTAAGAAACTTTTCTTGTTAATATTAATTAAAGCTTTATCTTTTTCCACTTCTTCCCTCCGAATTTCAACTATATCATAGCATTTTTTATTCAAAATATCATTAACATAACTAAAATAAAAATCAGATATCCAATAATGAATGTCAAATTCAAATAATTGTCTTTTTATAATTTTTATGATATGATTTTTATAAGAAGATCCTAAAGGAGGTAAAAAATGAAACAACGAAATTTAGTTACTATGTTATTATTGTTCATTTTCACTTTTGGAATTTATCCTCTTATTTGGAGCATTAAATTCCAAATGGAATTGAAAACTACAACTGGTGAAGGTTTTGGTGGCTTTGGTCATTTCTTAATGTTGATCTTTACCTTTGGTATCTATGCAATTTATTGGCAATATGCTGCCGGCAAACGTCTAGAGAAACTAGGGGCACAAGACAATTCATTAATATACCTTATATTAGCCTTTGTATTTATTATCGTTAATCCGTTTTTAATGCAAGATGAAGCTAATAAATTAGTTACAAAATAAAATATTTTTAAATCAAAAAAGCCGTTCTTTAAATCAAGAACGGCTTTTGTTTTATTATAAAAATTAACTACCAGAAACAGGCATTGATTTCACTTTTATTGAAGGAGAAGTCACGCCATAATAGCTCATCTTCAAATCATTACCAACCATTTCGATATCTTTAAGCATATCTAAAAAGTTTCCAGCAACCGTAATTAAAGCTACCGGTCTATCTTTCTTGCCGTTTTCTACGAAGTATCCAGAAGCTTGAAGTGAGAAATCTCCACTAACTGCATTTACACCTGCATGAGCCCCTTGCACGTTAGTGATATAGATACCTTTTTGACAACTAGCAATCATTTCTTCTAAAGTAGATTTGCCAGCTTCCATTTTTAAATTAACCGCTGAGACACTGCCGCCAAAGCCATTACCAGTAGATTTAACTCCATCTTTTTTGGCTGTAACTAGGTTATGTAAATAAGTCTTTAAAACTCCGTTACTTACCAACTCTTTATAAGCAGTTGCTACACCTTCGTCATCAAATGATCTTGAACTAGAGCTTTTTTTCATAAATGGATCATCCACAATTGTTACTAAAGAAGATCCGATAACTTCATTAAGTTTTCCTTTTAATAATGACAATCCTTTTTGAACGTTATCCGCTGAAAAAACTCCTTGAAATGCTGAGATCAAAGTTGCGATTGCACCATTGCCAAAAACAATTTCATAACTGTCGGAAGGAACTGGTTTTGCCCCTAAAGACATAAGTGCATCTTCTACAATTTCTTTACCAATATTTTCAATATCAAAATCACTAAAGTCATTAGAAATAACTACATCAAACCCTACTCTTTGGTCTTTATCATCTTTAACAATTACGCTACCGCCCATATAAGCAGAGTTAGCTTTATTGCTGAGATTAATGCCTTTTGAGTTCTTTAAAACCACAGAATTATTGTTTTCTGAATACATAGTTTCTACAACAGTAACTCTCTCATCGAAATCATGAAGGTATTTATCTAAAGCTTTTAAATGATTGATTTTCTTTTCTACATCTAACTTATATAATTCATCATTGTAGATATCGTCTAAAACTTCGTAATGTTCATCGCCTTCATAAATGATAGCGTCATCTAAAGAATCAATCTCTTTAGCGCTCGCGATGATAGTATCTAGAATTTCTTCAATGACTTCATCATCCAATACTTCCGTACGGAAAGTACCCATTTTACCGTTAACTATTCCTTTAATAGTGATTGCCTTTGTATCAGCAATTTCATATTTATCTACTTCACCAGCAAAGATATCAATACTCAAAGAATTGCGGTCTGAAGCAAAAATCTCTAGATCAACAATCCCTTTTTCTTTAGCTCGCTTAAATAATTTATCAAGATTCATCTTAAGCAGCTCCTTTCTTTCTTCCGCCAACTGTTATTTCTTTAACTCTTATCGTTGGTTGCCCTACATCAGCTGGAATAGACCCAGAAGCTGAACCACACATTCCTCTTTGACGATCTAAGTTGTTTCCAACCATATCGATCTTGTGTAAAATTTCTGCGCCATTTCCTACTAAAGCTGCGCCTTTTACAGGTTCAGCTAGTTTTCCGTCTCTAATCATATAACCTTCCATAACACTGAAGTTAAAATCACCATTACCCGGATTAACAGAGCCGCCGCCCATTTTTTTAGCGAATAAACCATATTTAGTATTAGCGATGATTTCTTCAAAAGTTGAAGAACCATTATCAATAAAAGTATTGCTCATTCTTGAAGTAGGACTGAATTTGTAATTTTGTCTTCTTGAAGAACCTGTTGGTTCCATTTGCATTCTTCTTGAATTAATTTTATCAATCATATATGATTTTAAAATTCCGTTTTCAATTAACACTCTTCTTTGTTGTGGATAACCTTCGTCATCGTAATTCGCTGATCCCCAAGCATTTTCGATAGTGCCATCATCAATAGCGGTCACGATATCCGAAGCTACTTTAGTATTCATTTTACCGCAGAATACAGAAGCGTTTTTCGCAACTGAAGTTGCTTCTAATGAGTGTCCGCAAGCTTCATGAAATATTACTCCACCGAAAGCATTGTGAATTACAACTGGCATTACTCCACTTGGACAATCATCAGCATAAAGCATTGTTTTAGCAACTTTTGAAGCTTCTTTAGCGTGTGCGGGAATGTCCATTTCATCAAACAAGAACTCATACCCTTTTCCAGACCCATCGCCTGCTGAGCCTGTTTGCATCATGCCTTTATCAGCAGCAACTGATGAAATCATTAATCTGACTTTAACTCTAGTTTCAGTAACAAATCTGCCTTCAGAGTTAGCGATAAGGACGTCTTTTTGATCGTCAACCAAATAACAGATAACCTGTTTAATCACTTCATCGTACTCGCTTGCGTGTTTATATGCTTCTTTAAGTAATTTCACTTTATCTTTTAAAGCTACCTCGGATGGTTTAATTTTAACTTGATGTTTCTTTCCTTCTTCTAACTCCATCAATGGAGTTCTTGTTGTTTTAATTTCATCATGAAATGATTTTGATAAATCTTGAGCCAATTTCATTAAATCTTCAGGGTTTTTACTATTTGTATAACCGTATACGGATTGGAAATTCTTAGCAACACGAATTCCCACGCCAAAAGATTTAGTGTTATTGGATTTTTCTAATCTTCCTGACACAGATTGTAAAACTGAGGCTTGATGGTCTTCAATATAGACTTCAGAAAAGTCAGCTCCAGTTTCTAAAGCAGCGTCAAGAATCTGTTCGATTAATTTCTGCTCTAATAACATACGTTCCTCCTAAATTTTTTTCTTTAAAACTATTCTATCACAAATTCATTGTTACTACAATGAAAGGGTTACTTTAAGTATAAATCAGTATATTTTTCTTTCAAATATTCAATATAATACTTTGGATTAAATTCTTCTTTTGTAATCATTAACAACAATTCTTTCGGAGTTTTACTTGATCCGTAATTATGAAGTTTTTCCTTTAACCAGAGATTAATTTTCTCAATTTCATTGTTTTTGACTAATTCAAAAACATTAAGTTCTTTCTTCATTGCCATGAATATTTGTGCAGAGTATGCCGTGCCTAAAGCGTAAGTTGGAAAATACCCAATCATACCTCCACTCCAATGAACATCTTGCAATACTCCTTCGCTATTATTATTCGGTCTGATTCCTAGATATTCTTCAATCGTATCGTTCCATAAAGACGGAAGATCGTCAACCGAAATTTCATTATTGATTAATTTTTGTTCAATGTCATACCTTAACATTATGTGTAGTGGATAGGTTAATTCATCTGCTTCAATTCTGATTAAAGAAGCTTCAACTTTGTTAACAGCTCGGTACATATCCATAACCGTCATATCTTTTGATTGCTCAGGAAATAATTCTTTAAACTTTGGCAAATGCACTTCCCAAAACTCTTTTGATCTACCGATTGTGTTCTCATAGAATCTTGATTGTGATTCATGAATTCCCATTGAGGTACCACCATTTAATAAAGTATCGTCATAAGCAGTAGAAACTTGTTGTTCATAAAGAGCATGACCCAATTCATGAATAGCTGCGAAAATGCTTGAAAACACATAGTTTTCAAGATATTTAGTGGTAAATCTTACGTCTTCTGGAGAAGTGTTCCAAGTAAATGGATGTACAGATTTTTTCATTAAACCGGCATTGCGATCAAAATGAAACACATCAACTAAATAATTACAAAATTCTTCTTGTTTTTTTGGATCAAAATTATCGTTGATAAATTTTTCATATGAAGGTTTGTCTTTTGCTAAAACTTCTTTAACAAAAGGAACTAAATCAGTTCTTAAAGCATTAAAGAATTTATCATACTCCTTCATGCTCATGCCTTCTTCATAATCATCTAAAAGCGTATCATAAGGATTAGCTAAAGGATCATAATATAAAGCGAATTTTTTGTTGTATTCGATTATTTTTGCCAAATTTTCCTTAAATGAATCATAATCATTATTTGCCTTTGCGTCTTCCCAAATTATTTGGGAATCATTGATTAATCTTTGATATTCGACATATTCGTTTTGCGGAATATTGATAATCTTATCCAACTGTTTTTTTGCTTTTTTAACTTCTCTTTGTAATAGATCATCTAGTTCATCAATCTTTCCATATAACTCATTGACGATTTTAATCATTTCAGGATCTGTTTGTAAGAAAAATAACTCTTTGCTTATCTCCGATATGATTTCTCCTCTTCTTCGATGAGATTTTCTTGGCGCTTCAGTATTTGAATCCCAACCCGCTAGTTGTAATAAGTAGACAAAAGCTTTAATTTTTTTAATCCTTGCTCGAAATTGTTCAATTAAATTCATTATTTATTTCACCTCATTTTTAAATTTAATTTATTATAACACTTTTTTTGCGAATTAAAAAATAAGAAGAGTTTTTTCAATTACAACTCTAGTTATTTATATTTATTTTTCAAAAATTTAATTAATATTAATATCTCCACTTACAGATGATTTTTTTATAATTTCTATTCTTTTTTCTTTGTTTTTATTATTAATATCAACATCACCAGAAACTGTTCTAATCGTGAGTTCATTTGGATAAAATTCTTCACCTTCAAAATCACCACTAACTAACCTTACGAAAGCTTGTTTACAGTTTAAGTTTTCAACTTCAATATCGCCACTTACACTATTAACGTTAAATTCTTCAGTTATTTCAATATCTTTTAAAGACATATCCCCATTCACCAAAGAAGCAATAAATTGAGTTGATGTAATGTTTTTCATATTGATATCGCCGTTTATTGTGTCGAATTCTAGCTTGCCAAATTTATTATCTTCAAAATCAAAGTCACCGTTAGTCACTTTAAACTTGATATTATCAACATTGATATTCTTTATAATCCCATCACCACTAATATTTGAAAAATTTAAATCTTGTATTTTATATTGTTTCGGCAACTTAAGAATAAATTTAGATTTTCGTGAAAAATTAAAAAATTCTACAAACTGTTTTTTTGGTTTTTTGATATAAAGTGTGTTTTTCTCAAATTTAATTTCAAAATCTTTCAATCTTTTAACTCTTTTAGCTTCAATTTGAATTTTATTTGAGTTAGTTGTTTCAATATCAATATCTTCATTTAGTAATTCAATAACAATCTTGTATTCATCTTCTGGCAAAAACTCAAACGTACTGTTTCTGTCTGTTTTTTCATCTGGTGCATGTTCGCTAGCTAATTCATTTGCGATTTTCTCCGGACTACCAAATTTGCTTTCTAAATCCGCTTCCAATAAACCAGATTCCATAGCTTCTTCAACCATCTCCGTAAAGTCACAAAGAATTTCTTCAATTTCCAATTCGTTTAAATTGGTTTTATTCAGTTCTTTCTTTAAATCTTCGATAAATTTCATCTTCATTCTTCCCTTCTTTGTTTAATATTTGATACACACCACCGATAAATTGATCCCATTCATCTCTAAGTTTGAAATAGTATTCAAACCCCTTTTTTGTTATTTTGTAGTATTTTCTAGCTGCACCCTGATTAGACTCAACAAGATATGTTTCAAAGTAACCATCTGTTGTTAATCTTCTGAGGATAGGATAGATTGTATTGTCGTTAACATTGATGTGCTGAGAAATGCTATCGATTACAGCATAACCATATTTGTCTTCTAGTAACAGTTCTTTCAATACACATAATTCTATTATCCCTTTTTTAAATTGAGAGTTCATATTTACCTCCTTATATTATAATCATAACACAGTATTGTGCAGTACACAATACTTAATTAAAAAAAAGAGTTTTTCAACTCTTTTAATTATTAATCTTCATACATCTTTTCGTAGTCGTCCATGTACTCGTTATATTCTTCATCATCAAAGTCTTCTGCGTCTTCGTCAATCTCGTAAGTAAACTCTTCTTCCTCTTCTTCTAACTCTTCTTCCTCTTCTTCAAATTCATCGAACAAGCTTTCGTCATCATCTTCGGAGAAGTCTTCAGCAAACTCATCATCTAAATCATCATCTAAATCATCTATGTCGTCTTCTATATCCTCGTCGTCATAATCCTTTTCATAGACTTCTTCTTCCTCTTCTTCATCGACTTCGATTTCTTTTTCATCTTCATCGATATCTTCATCTTCGTCATCGTATTGCAACAACTCGTCTTCGTAATCTGGATACTCATCGTAATAAGCTCCGTCTTTATCCCATAAATCAATGGCTTGACGACCTTTGATATCCCACTCATCATCGCCGACATAAATAAACCGAGCTGAAAGAATAAAATCCGCATACACTTGGGAAATCAATTCTAATTTTTGATCTTCAGGAATTTCTTTTTCCTCAACAATGCGATCATAAATTTCCATAAATGTCATGGCTTTATTATTTTCTTTCAATATCAAGTTTGCCAGTTCCATGATTGACATGTTTTTTCTATCTGTCATTTATAACCATCCAATCTTAAAATTTTTAATCTATTTTATGCTTTACATATTATATAGCAAAGTAAAAAATAATACAAGTAACAATTTCTAAAACTTTTTTTACACGCGTTCAGTGCTGTCTTTATGATAAGAAAAGTTCTTATTTAGCACATTAACGGCCATATTATGGCAATGATCTCCGATTCTTTCAATATTCGATAAAATATCAACATAGAATCCCGCTTCAACTTCTGTACAGTTTTTATCATAAATTCTATTTATATGATTTTTACGATATTCTTTTACTAAATAATCCAGTTCCATTTCCGCTTTTTCTATCTCTATAGCAATTTCTTGATTATCATTAAAATAGGCATTTGTTGCTCTATCTAATTGCTTGCGTATGATACCAAATAGATTGACTAATTCTTCTTTGGTATTGGCATGCATAACAATCTTTTTTTCTTTTCTTTCTGCAAATAGTTCGAATAGATTATCAAGATGGTCTCCTATCCGTTCTAAATCAGTAATTGTATCGATGTTTTTTGCAACTCTTTGAATCTGTTTATCATTAAGATCATTAGCACCAATATCAACTAAATAATTATGTATTTTATCATCCATTGAATCCAACAATTCTTCACATTGTTCGCCTAATTCATAAGCTTTATCATCATTTTCAAAAGCATAATTATAGGTGAACTCTAGCATGCCTCTTGCAACATTGCCCATATTCATCATTGCTTTTTTAACATTTTCTAAAGCTAAGTCCGGGGATGATTTAAGCAATAATTTGTCTAAAATCACATCGTCAACGACAAGTTCATCCTTAGACGGTATAATCTTAGAAACGAGCCAAACTATCTGCTTAACAAACCAGAATAGAATCAAAACCGTGGCAATATTAAAACTCACATGCGCTAAAGATATTGTGAACTTATCAATAGTATAGTCTATACCAATCAAATTAGATAGGAAAATAATAAATTGATGATAAGGCTTTAAAAGAATCAAGAATAAAATCGTACCAAAAGAGTTAAATAACACATGCACTAAAGCCGTTCTTTTTGCACTGGAAGTTCCACCAACCGATGCCATAATTGAAGTTACCGTGGTTCCAATATTATCCCCTAAAACAATAGCAATTGCACCAATTAAAGGAACGCCGCCAGTTGAATAAAGCTGTTGTAAAATACCAATTGTAGCACTAGAAGATTGAACAATCGCAGTTGTTAAAACCCCCACTAGGACTCCAAGCATCGGTTTATCTCCAACACTTTGTAGCATCTCTGCAAAAGCGGGTAATTGCGCTAATTGTTTTAAGGCAGAACCCATGGTATCGAGACCAAAGAACATCATTCCAAAACCAAATAAAACTTTTCCGAAGTTTTGAATTTTCTTTCGCTTAATAAAGAAAATCAAAAAAGTTCCTACAAACATAATCGGAAAAGAATAAGATCCGATATTAAGACTAATTAAAATGGATGTAAAGGTTGTACCAATATTCGCTCCAAAAATTACCCCTACTGCTTGTGGTAATGTCATTAATCCAGCTCTAACAAGGCCCACCACTAAAGCACTAGTGGCTGAAGATGATTGAATAAGTGCGGTGAGTAAAATCCCTACAAATATACCTTTTAAAGGTGTGTTTGTAGTTTTTTCCAAAAATAATTTTAATTTTGCCCCAGCTAGTTTCTTTAAGGAATCGCTCATTAAATTGATTCCAAACAAGAAAATCCCTAAGCCTCCTACAATTTCGAAAATAGTAATTTTCCAATCAATATCGACTAAAAATATTAGTGGCATTTTTTACTCCCTGTAAGATTAGATTTAAACCGAATTTATTATATCAAATCACTCATAAATTACAAGCCTTAATTGTACTTTATTTAAGGCTTTCTTTATATGCCTTTACCAATTCATCAGCATCCTTCAGCAATTCATCGGTTTTATCCCAAGTTCCTAAATTAGCTCCACACGCCAAAGCGTGTCCGCCACCATCATATTTATTGGCCAATTCATTAATCGCCGGTCCCTTTGATCTAAGTCTAGCTCTAACGATATTATTTTCATATTCAGCAAATAAAATCCAGACGGGACAATCCTCTAAAGTCGATAGCTCATTAACCAATGAAGTAGCTTCTTCTAAACTAACATCAAACTTCTCAACAACCTCTGGTAACATTTTGACATAAGCCACACCATTTTCAGTTTTTTGAAAATTTAAAAGCACATAGCCTTGCAGTTTCATTAAATTTTCAGATTTAACGCTTAGTCTTGATAATATCTCCGCGAAATCTAAACCATAGTTTAACAAATGCGCAACAGCGATGAATGTATCAGCCGTAACCGATCTAAATCGGAATCTACCGGTATCGGTAACGATTCCGGTATACAAAGCGACAGCCGCTTCCATATTCATTTTAAGTTCTTCTTGAAAGCGTATGAAAAACTCTAAAATGATCTGGGCTGTAGCAGGTCTTGTTGTATCAACATAGATTAAATCACCATAATCATTAACAGGAATATGATGATCAATTTTAATTACAAATTTCGCATTTTTGAATCTTTGATCCGATACTCTATCTTCCGATGCAGTATCGACAACAATTGATAAAGCCTCTTTAAACAACTCATCATCTATTATATCTGGCGTTCCCACAAAATCAACGTACTCAGCATTTTCGCCAACAACGTACACTTCTTTTTCCGGGAATGATTCTTTAATAATATTTTTTAAACCAAATCCCGCACCATAACAATCACCATCAGGCCTTATGTGCATATGGATGATAATCCGATTAAATTCTTTAATTTTTTCTAATATTTGTTTTTGTACCATAAATATCCCTCTCCTCTATACCATTTTATTTAAGTCTTTAATGATTTTTTCGACTTCATCCCAATTATCAACAGTACAACCGCAAGCATATAAGTGTCCACCGCCACCATATTTTTGAGCTACTTCTAATACCGGATAATTTCTTGAACGAAATTCACAAATAATTTTACTGCTATCTCGATCATGGGTAAAGTTTGCCCATATCGGTATTTCTTTGATTCCTGACATTTGGCTTATTAATCCTCTACTGACATAGTTAGTATCTAAACTATATTCATCAAGAAAAGCTAAGTCATTTTTTCTATATGCGACATTCTTTTTGGTAAATTCAATTGAATTAAAAAAGATGTTTTTTATCTTTTTACTGTCATATGATTCCAAATAGATTAAATCGTGAATCTCTTGAATGTTAATGCCTTTAGCTAATAATTTTGAAGCCATCAACAAAGTGTTGCTGGTGGTGGAACTATACATGAATCTACCCGTATCGCCGATTATACCCATATATAAAGCTCTAGCGGCTTTTTCAGGAATCTCAAAACCCAAATCCTCAAAGCCGCGAGCTACCATTTCTGAGGTAGATGACGCCTCTGTGTTTCTAAAATAATAATCATGCTCAATATCAGGATTATTTCTATGATGATCAACCAATACTAACTTATCGTGAAATTTATAATCAATCTCACTCAACATTTGTTTGGCAACGGTATCAAGAATAATAACTAGAGATTGAGAACGAATTTCTTCGCTAACTTCATCTAACTCTTGAAAATAATTTTGTGAGTTAGTGTCACCTACTACATAAATATTCTTCTTTGGATACCTTGTCTTCAATATGTAATACATACCAAATTGCGCACCATAAGCGTCTAAATCAGGATTTTTATGTCTAGCAATAACGATTGAGTTGTACATTTCAAATAAATCGTAAACTTCCCGTACCATATTTCAATTCTCCTTTTTTGTTTTTAACATTACATTTTATCACACTTAATTAATAATATCTATCATTCTTACTCTAATCACAGTAATATTTTCTTTGTATATTATATTATCTATGATATAATATCCTAACAAAATGAAAGAAAGAAGGCTTCAAATTTTATGAAAACAATTAAAAAATTATTAATATTCACTTTGTTTTTACTAGTTATTGGTACTTTTTCTGCTTGTGGTGAAATAACTACTGGCTCAACCACTACTAATCCTATAACTGCAACTACAGAAACTACCATAACTACAAATACTCAATCAACAACCATTACAGAAACTTCTACAGAAATTTCTACCACAGAAACTCAAACTACTGATGCCACAACAACAGTACATTTTACTGGTATCGAAGTAGTTGAAGTTAGAAAAACTGTATATGAATATAATGAAGCCTTTGATGAAGATTCATTAACTGTTGTTATTAGAAGATCTAACGGTCAGTTCTTGACTTTAAATAAAAGCATGTATGACGTCACCGGTTTTGATTCAAAAACACCTGGTCAAAATATTGTTACCGTAACTCATGGAGAGTTTTCCGATAGTTTTGTTGTGACAATTAATGAGTATGCAGGTTTAGACATAACAATGGAATACTATATGAGTGCTCAAGGTTTAACAGGAATTGATTTATTGCTTGAGTTAAGAAGTATTCTTATTGACACCGCCTCTTTATTAACATATGGTGAAGCTCGTTATATTTTAGATGAAACAGACGCTGACCCTGATGTTCCTGGAAATGTTATTTTAGTTTATTCAGCGTATTCAGTAAGTGGTGTATGGGATGGCGGCATAACCTGGAATAGAGAACATGTTTGGCCGCAATCATTATTGGGAGTAAGCGTCACTAATAGCACTATTGGAGCAGGTTCAGATTTACAAAATTTAAAACCTGCAAATCCTAGTTTTAACTTTTCAAGAGGTAATAAATATTTTGATAATGTTACTACATCTTCATCATATGAACCAAGAGATGAAGTAAAAGGGGATATCGCAAGAATCTTATTCTACATGGTTGTAATGTATGATTATCTATCATTGGTTGATCAAAATCCTAATACTTATCAAATGGCATTACTTAGCGTCTTATTGCAATGGCATATATTAGACCCTGTGGATGATTTTGAAAGAAATAGAAATGAAGTAATCTATTCTTATCAAGGAAATAGAAATCCATTTATTGATTATCCAGAATTCGTTGAGTTAATTTGGAGTTAAAATATAAAAGAGAAAGTCAAAATACTTTCTCTTTTTCAGAGTGTTGACAAATAACAA
>DIGF01000034.1 GCA_002419505.1 Caryophanales bacterium UBA5729 | reverse complement strand
TCCTATCACCCGACAGCTACATTCAAATGCCTGACTTCTCCCAGAACTTTAACAGGTATAGCTACTGCCTGAATAATCTGCTGGTTTATACGGATCCTTCGGGAGAGATTGTTTGGTTTGTGCCTGTAATCATTGGATCGGTGATAGGGTCATATATAGGTGGTGTTATTGCAAATGAGGGACAGTATAACCCCATAAAATGGGATTATAGTTCTGGTAAAACCTTGGGATATATGTTAGGAGGAGCAGTTGTAGGAGGCGTAAGCGGCTATGTCGCATGGGCGATAGCGAGTTCCAGTATCCCGATGGCAAATACTGCTGCAATCGCAGGAGCATCTCTTACAAATTCAGTAGGAACAAATATTTATACAGGCGGACAAACACCCATAACTATGAGTTTTGGGGTTGCCTCGTACGATTTTACCAATGGCGAATTTGGCTATCTCGGTAAAAAAGGCAACTCTGCTTTAGAAAATATTGGTTACGGCTTTGGAGCTTTGGCTAATTTATCGGATATGGTTTCGTTGCTAAGAGGTGGAGGGCAAAATATTGATATAAATTCAAAACATGTACCTGATAAAGACGGAGATATTTGGGGACACAGTTCTGCAACATACGAATCTATAAAGAACGGAAAAACAAAAGTAAATACTTTAGTCTCTGTTGGTCCAGATACTGGCGTAGAGACAACCGATGCTTTTGGTAATAAATTAGGTATTTCTCAAATATACAAAAACTCCATTAAAGGTGCAGATGTAGATTGGCATACGTATTTCAGAGAAAAAGGAACTTGGACTGTGAGATTGAATAATATTAGCACAACTGCCATGAGTAAATACGCATCTGGCATAACGCGTTGGGATTTACTTCTTAACAGTTGTGTAGGGCATACTACAAGGGCTTTATGGTCAGCAGGAGTTCCAACTATATATGCGCTCCACCCGCATATGTTAAATCTTCAATTACTTATCAGGCAATTAGGGATATATTCAAGTCCGTATCTTTATCAAATTCCATAAAACAAACACTTATGAAACAGTTATTATCGGTAACATTATTTATTATAATTTTCAGTATGAAAATATTTGGACAAATATACGAACTACAAGTACATAATTTTGCGGAAATTCCCACAGAATTAATAAATCATATAGAAAAAATGGGAGTAGATACTTCTTCAATACTTAATGAGTATGAAGGAAGATATCTAAATTTTATTTTTAAAATAGACCCTCAAGATTTAAATCTTGTTGGGAAAAGAGTCGGCTTTATAGGAAGCAAAATAGATTATTTTAAGGACACGCGCGAGCGCTTTTACGAAAATACTACAACCGTTGGCGGTAGTGTTTTATACATTTTCAATGCCGCTCAAAAAGAGGAAAGCGGCGGGTATGATGCTGCGATTGTCTATTGGAGTAAATTTTTACTTCCTGTAGATAAGGTAGTTAAAAAGTTGAAGAAACAGCATTGAGTAAAATAGAATAATATAAAAAAGACTCGGTTCAACATGGGCTTTTTCATGTATTATAAATTAACATTCTCGTCCAGTAAATCTTTCATACGTTTTTTATTGAGTATGGCAATGTCAAAGAATTTAACTATATTAGCGGTCCAAATGGCTTAATTGCAGTTTATATGGTTATGAACGGAACAGGCACTTTATATTACACAGTAACAGACCATCTTGGCAGCATAGTACAACTAATAGATGCCAATGGAACCGTAATTGAAGAGATAAACTACGTTTCCACTTATCCAATACACCTCTTAAACTTCTATTATTTTGGGATTTTGGCAGGAACGGTACTGTTTAGATGTCCTGCTATTTTGCCATTATAAAATCAGATATTAATAAATTATCTCAAAATAAATATCAGTTATTGTGAAAAATTTTAGTACTATTATAAATTAAAATTCACATATCATGGAAACAGTTGAAAAAATAAAAAAAAGACTAATAGAGAAAATTCTGATTATTCAGAATAAGGATTTTTTAGAGGCTCTTGATAAATTAATTTCAACAAGTGTATCTGATTCTGAACCTGTAAATTTAACAGATGAACAAAAAATCATGCTTGAAATGAGCGAAGATGATATCGCTAATGGAGAATTAATTTCGCAGGAGGCAATGGATAAACGCAACATGGAATGGTTAAACGCAATGTAATCTGGACAAAAACTGCCGACCTCCAGTTTGTGGGGGTTTTAGAATATTGGGTTAAAAGAAACAAATCTAATGCATTTTCAAAAAAACTTGTAAAATTAGTTTCCAAAAGAACCAGTCAGATAGCTAAAAATCCTTATATGCACCAATCAACAGATTTTAAGGACATTAGAGTAGCCCCTGTTGGCAATTTTAGTATTTATTATAAAATTACCGATGAGCATATTATCATTTCTGCTTTTTGGGATAATCGGCAAGACCCTAAAAAACTTTTAAAAATTTTAGAAAATAAAAAATGACAATACATAAAATGCAAGAAAATGTCTTTTTTTTATATTACTATT
>DIGF01000017.1:3080-7023 GCA_002419505.1 Caryophanales bacterium UBA5729 | reverse complement strand
TTAGCAATTGCGGCTATCGCTTGGTCTGATGCTCGATCCCCAATTGCATGAATGACAGTATCCATGTTTACTGAACTTGCAGTGTTAACAAGTTCAGTTAATTCTTTATCTGAGTAAGTTAAGATTCCGAAGTTTTTTAAATCATTCTCATAAGGCAAGTTTAAAGCTGCGGTTTTTCCGCCTAAACTTCCATCAGCCAAAATTTTTAAAGGACCCATTTTATAGTTGTGATATCTTTTGTTTGCGTATCCCAAGGCGATGAAACGTTTTAATTCGTCGATTGGCAAGTTAACTTGTTCGGTGATTTCTACATCGAGTAACCCCGCTTCATCAACTGCGTTAATCGCTTTAATGATTGTTTCAAAATCAACGCCAAAACTAGAAAAATCATCACTCGCTACTTTAGTAATCCCTTGAGATATAAGAATTTTGTTTGCTTTAATTAAGTATCTTTTTAAATCTTCAAAGCTTGGTTTCGGAATCTGTTTATAAACTAAACCTAAAGCTTTTTCCGTAAATATTCCCGTATTATAATCGAAGCTTCCCCCTTCGATTTGGGGAGTGGCTTGATTGATCTTGATTAAATCGAGCATCGCTTGATTAACCACTGCGACATGGCCGCAGATTCTAAATAGTACTAGCGGTTTTTTAATATTCAAAAAATCATTTTTCGTAGGCATGGCTTTTGTTTTAAACTGATCTTGATTAAAGCCTCTGGCAATCACTAAATCACGATCGCTTTTTTCAACTAAAGTTATAATTTCCGCTATCGATTTGCTTTTGTTCAAGTTGATAATATCTTCGTAATAACCAATCCCTAAAATATGTAAATGCGAATCGATAAAAGCTGGTATAATCATCTAACATCACCTCGTTTATATTATATCACTATCAAAAGAAAAACCTACAAAATTTGTAGGTTTATCTAATTGAAAGTTCCAACATTTCTTCTGAATACTGGTTAGTATAGAGTTTATAATAAGCAGCTTGTTTGTTAATTAATTCCCGATGTGTTCCCGATTCAATAATTTTCCCATCTTCTAAGACCAAAATAATGTCTGCGTGAACAATGGTTGATAAGCGGTGAGCCACAATAAAGGATGTTCTGCCCTTAAGTAATTTATTAATTGCATTTTGGATTAATTGTTCAGTTTCAGTATCGACACTTGAAGTAGCTTCATCAAGGATTAATATTCTTGGATCTGCTAGGATAGCTCTTGCGAATGAAACCAATTGTTTTTGACCAACTGATAACCTCGAACCACCTTCACCGCACTCAGTATTATAACCCTCTTCAAATTTCATGATAAAACCATGTGCCTCTACTGCTTTAGCTGCATCGATAACTTCATCATCTGTCGCATCTAGTTTTCCGTAACGAATATTTTCCATAACCGAACCGCTAAAAAGATGCGGTGTTTGTAATACATACCCGAGATTGGAATGCAACCAACCGATTGAACGTTCGCGGTAATCGACCCCATCAATTAAAATTTCACCTTTAGTCGGTTCATAGAATCTGGAAATCAAGTTAATAATTGTCGTTTTACCAGCGCCGGTATGACCAACCAAAGCAACTGATTGTCCGGATGATACCTTCAAGCTAAAGTCAGTTAAAACTTGTTCACCGACATTGTACTTGAAATCTACATTCTTAAATTCCACTTCACCGATTAACGGTTCAAAATTGCTGGTATTATAATCGAAAACAGTTCCATATTTAGCAATAACATCTTCTCTATCCACAATATCAGGTACAGTTTCGATTAAAGATACAATTCTTTCCGCTGATGCTTGAGCTTGTTGGAAACGCGCATAAAAGTTAGCGATATTGTTTACTGGATCGAAAAATTGCCATACATAATTGGTGAATAAATATAAAGTTCCAACGCTAAGTCCGGCAACAACCATATTACCACCGACATAATAAACCAAGGCCATTCCCACAAAAATAATGAATAACATTATCGGAAAATAAATCCCTTGTAACATATGAGCTCTGATTGATTGTCGTTTCATATCTGATGTCAACAAATCAAACTCGCCAAAGTTTTGGTCTTCTAAAACTAGGGTTTTGCTAGTAATAGCACCGGTAATATCTTCATTGTAAGCTCCAGTAATTTTGGAATTAACTTTTCGGATTGATCTGTATGCTTTAAGAATATATTTTCTAAAAAACATCGATACAAAAGTCAACACCGGTACCACCGCAAGAATAACCAAAGCCAATTTCCAGTTGATTATAAACATAAAAATCGTTAAGAATACCATCAAGAAAACTCCCCAGGCTAAATCGATTAAACCCCAAGACAAGATTTCACTTAAATTTCTTGAGTCTGAAGTCATCCGCGCCATAATCCAACCTACTCTGGTTCGATCATAATATGAAAAAGGCAGTTCCTGTAAATGATTAAAAGCTTTTTCTCTGATATTGTAAGCTAGTTCGGTTTGAACTCTCCCTGCAAAAATAATAAATAAATAAACCATAATTGCTTGAATAACCATGAAAATAACAAAGAAGGTAATTAATACGGGAAGTTTCGAAAGGTCTACTGTTGTAGAATCAATATTCGGTTTAATGATTTCATCAATGGCAAATGCTGAGATATAAGGATATACAATATCCGTAACCGCTAAAACAATGATTGAAATCATCCCTAAAATTACAAATTTCTTCAATGGTTTCATGAATTTAAAAATCTTTTTCCATACTATCCAATCAAACTTTTGGGTGGTGAAACTTTCTTCATCGTATAAAAAATCACTCATTGTTCTCACCGTCCTCTTCTAATTGGAAATTAATCTGTGATTGAATTTCCCAGATGTTTTTATAAAGTCCATTACGTTTAATCAATTCTTCGTGTTTACCGCTTTCTTTAATCCTTCCATCTTCAATTACTAAAATATTATCCGCTTCAGAAGCTGTAGTAATTCGATGGGTAATGATAAAGACGGTTGAATCTTTCCACTCTTTATTAAGCGCTCTTCTAATTTGAATATCTGTTTCGGTATCAACAGCTGATAAGCTATCGTCAAAAACTAAGATCGGCTTAGGTTTAAGTAGCATACGCGCAATGGCAACTCTTTGTTTTTGACCTCCAGAAAGAGTAACGCCACGTTCTCCAACCAAGGTCGAGTAGCCTTTTTCAAAATTCATAATATCGTTATGAACTTGAGCTATTTTAGCTACATTTGATACTCTAGTTATATCTGAATTAGCATCAGATATTTTAATGTTTTCTTCAATTGATTTTGAGAATAAGAATGGCTCTTGCAAAATAACCCCTACGTTTTCTCTGAGGTGATGTTTTTCAATATCTTTAATTTCATGACCATCGACCAAGATTTGACCCTTTTGATAGTCAAGCAATCTAATTAATAGATTCATTAAAGTACTCTTGCCAGAACCGGTTTTTCCAACAATCGCAATCGTCTCACCTTTTTTCGCTTTAAAGCTAACATCGATGATTTGATCTTCCTTGGAGTCAACAAATTTAAATGATACATTTCTAAATTCTACTTCACCTTTGATTTCCGGTTTAATTTTATTCTCTTCGCCAACGTATTCGCCAGGATTTTCAATGATATGATTTAACCGCGAAACCGAAACGATCGTTTTCGAAAAATCCCCAACCAACCTACCTAATTGTCGCATCGGCCAAATAATGTTTCCTGCATATGCTAAAAACGCAGTATATACCCCAATGGTAATAATGCCTCTTGAAGCATAGATTATCCCGATCAAAGCAATTATAAAAAATTGAATAAAGGATAAAAAGTCCGTAGAACTCCAAAATATCGCCATCTTCTTAACTAACCCGTAGTCTGAATCGGTAAACTTGCGATTGAGGTTTCTAAACTTTTCAACTTCATAAGCTTCATTGGCAAAAGCTCTTACCACTCGCGCTCCACTGACATTTTCTTGAACATGGGTTGTCATAAC
>DIGF01000017.1:0-2923 GCA_002419505.1 Caryophanales bacterium UBA5729 | reverse complement strand
CGTTTATACATCTCAACATCAGTAGTACAGCGTTGAATGATATCTCCAGTTTCAGAATGAGAGTGAAAATAGTAATCTGCATCTCGCAATTTTTTATATAAATTATTGCGCAAATTATAAGATGTTCTTTCTGCGAAAACGCCAGATATTGCTCTTTGCACGAATATTAGCAATGCTCTTATCAAAGCTAGAACAACAATCAATATCGCTGCTAACAATAACTGTTTTGTTATTGTGTCAGCTAATAATAAATTAACAAAAAAACTTGGTAATTTTGAACCCTGATCACTAAATCCTAAAATAACATCAATGATATGTTGACCGAATAAAGGCGTTAGGGTCCTTAAATATGATACTATGAATAACGAAACCAAAGCCGGAATGATTAATAGCGAATTCAATCCCATCCACTTAAACATTAAACCTAAATGTTTGAGGATATTACGCTTTGGTTTTTTAATTTCTTTTATGTCTTCCAAAATAAGCCTCCTTTTTGCAAAGGTTACATTTTTTTAATAACCTGCATACCCAAAAGTGTCATGCCTTCGTCAAGTATGTTTCTGATAATTGAAATCAAACAAAGTTTGGTATTTCGTTCTTTATCATCAGTAACCATAATCTTTTCTTTAGCATAAAAAGTGTTAAAGTAACTTGCTAGAACAAGCAAGTATTTCGCCAGTACTGATGGCGAATATTCTTCTTTTGCTCTTTGAAGAACTTCTTCATATTGAGCAATTGTTTTAATGAGATCAAAACTGTGATTTCCGGTAAATAGATTATAATTAATATCTTCACAGTTAAATTCCATAGTGTCGAGTACAGAACTAATTCTTACCGATGTGTACTGAAGATATGGTCCGGTTTGACCAATAAAATTGACCATGTCCGCAAGATCAAATTCAATATCGTTGGTACGATGATTTTTTAAATCATTAAAAATAACAGCCGACACCCCTATTTTCTTGGAAATTTCTGATTTATTTTCTAATTCGGGGTTCTTTTCGTTTATATAATTAAGCGAAAGTTCTGAAGCTTCGTTCAAAACATCTTCTAATTTAACGATTTTTCCTTTTCTCGTTGACATCTTTTTTCCGTCTTGAAGCACTAAGCCAAAGTTGATGTGATGAATGTCTTGATAGAATTCATAACCCAGCTCTTTAACTACAGCTTTTAATTGTTCAAAATGGAGTTTTTGTTCATTGCCAACAACATATAGAACTTCATCAAAGTTGTAAGTCGTTTTTCGATAAAATAGAGCGGCTAAATCTCTAGTAATATAGAGGGTTGAACCGTCACTTTTTTGAATTAATGCCGGAGGCATAGATTCACCCAAATCAACTATCATAGCTCCAGAATCTTTTTTTAATAGAGATTTCTCCGTTAATTCGTCCACGACTGCCTGCATTTTATCATTGTAGAAAGCTTCACCATCATAAGAATCGAATTTCACGTTAAGCATTTCGTAGACTTTCATATATTCCTTCAAGGATACTTCACGAAAATGTTCCCACAATTTATAATATTCAGGATTCCCTAATTCCAGCTCTTTAAAAATCTCTCTAGCTTTATCTTCTAACTCAGGATTTTCCTTAGCTAACTCATGGAATTCCACGTAAAGTTTTACCAACTCTTCTATTGGGTTTTCTTCCACTTTTTCTTTATCTCCGTAATTTAAGTAAGCGTAGATGATTTTTCCGAACTGCGTTCCGAAATCACCGAGGTGATTAATTCTAACAACTTTATATCCGAGTTTTTCCAAAATATTACCAATTGCATGTCCGATGATTGTCGAACGCAAATGTCCCACAGAAAATGGTTTAGCAATATTCGGAGATGAATAATCAATAACAATCGTTTTGCCTTTACCTAAGTTTGAGCTGCCATAGTCTAATCTTTGGCCTTCTTTAATTAGTTTCTTTGAAAAAGCAACTCGGTTCAAACTGATATTGATAAAACCACCAACTTTTTCAATCGCAGAAAAGTTTTCCGATACCTTAGTTTTTTTAATTGTATCGATAACTTCATCAACGACTAAATTAAGCGGTTTCCTTAAAGTCTTGACAATCGAAAAAACTGGGATGGAAATATCACCTAAATCAGCGTTCTTCGGTTCTTCAACAACCACAGGAATTTCTTGGTTATATTTTTCTTTAAGAATGTTTTCTAGCTCTATTCTTAAATCGGTTTTTATTGTATTAATCATCATAACCCTCCAAAAGATAATTATATTTTAGCACATAAATCGAGAATATTAATCGTTTAATTCGATTTCATCGTACTCATGATATAATTCTTCTAATTCGTTTTCTTTGAGCTTGATCAGCTCAGTTTTTTTATTATACAGTTCAAGATTGTTATATATGTCTTCATTAAACAAAGAATCTTTCAACTTTTCAATCTCTGACTCAAGCTCATTGATAGTTTTTTCTAACTTTTCTTTAATCCTGCGATAATCGATTTTTTCTATTTTTGGTTTTGAAGCCGGTTTAGCTTTCACCTCTGACTTTGATTTAGCTATAAACTCTTCATAATTACCTTCAAATATTTCAGCTTTCGTGTCTAGTCTAATGATTTTCGTCGCTACTTTATTGATGAAGTAACGGTCATGAGAGATAAATATGATTGGTCCGATATAATTTTCAAAGATATCTTCAATAATATTTTTTGAGTCGATATCTAAGTGGTTAGTCGGTTCATCAAGGATTAAGATATCCGGATTTTCCAACATCAACATTAAGATTCTTAATTTTACCAGTTCACCACCGCTTAAGACTCTGATTTTTTTAAAAACATCTTCTTTTTCAAACTCCACTTTAGCAAGTTCAGAGCGAACCTCATAGAGAGTTTTATTCGGGTAGATTCCGTGAATGGTTTCCATTAAGGTTAAGTCTAAATTGAAATGATCGATATTTTGGTCAAAATA
>DIGF01000016.1 GCA_002419505.1 Caryophanales bacterium UBA5729 | reverse complement strand
TTGACTTATTATAGTAAGTCTCCTTCTCTTAATATAAGTTCACGATAGACACTTCTTGAAGCCATCGCTGATGCTTTTACTTGTGCGTCAATTTTAGTTGCGCCATGAATTGTTCCGGTGTATGGATCACCTTCAGTAGGTGTGAAAGTAATTGTGGTTCCATCAATGGTATAAGTTCCAGATTCTTCGTAAACATATGGTTCTTCATTTAAAACAAAGTCACTTCTAAATGTGTAGTCACCATCTGTAAATTCATAATAGTATTCATATAATACATCTGAACCCATTGCACTTACTGTGTGAGAACCGTCATAGATTCCTGAAAGTTCTAGAGTAGTTACAGTTAAGGTTCTAGCTGTTGTTCTTGAAGCCATAGCTGAAGCTTTGACAAACACAGAAATTTCCGTGTTGTTTAAAAGCGTACCAGTATATGGATCACCTTCAGCTGGTGTGAAAGTTAATTCATTTCCTTCTACTTCATAAGTTCCTGTTTCTTCGTAAACATAAGCTTCTTCATTCATCACGAAATCGCTTCTAAAGCTGTATGCTCCATCATTAAAGATGTAGTAATACTCGTACAAAACATCTGATCCCATAGCACTTACAGTATGGCTGCCCGCGTAAGCTGCTGCTAAAGCAAAAACTTCTTCAGTAGTAGGGGCTTGGGTAGTTGGGGCTTGAGTTGTTGGTGCTTGGGTAGTCGGTGCGGTTGTAGTTGTGCCGTTACACCCGATGAGCACGATTGCAAATGCAAATAATAAAATGGTTATTAATGCTCTTTTCATTTTCTTTCTTCTCCTCTATTTTTTAATTTTTATTTATTCTTTTATTAATATGAAACCAACAGTAGTTTCTTCAACTACAAGTACATTAACATTCAACCCTACTTGAGAAACAACTAGAGAATACGGTGTTTCTGAATCAGATAATAGATTAAGTTGGGTTAACATAAATTTAGTAATCGTGAAAGTTCCGGTTTCATCAATGATAATATTTTCATCTTCATCAGTAATCACAAAAGTAAAGGTTCCGTCTGCGAATAATTCAAGTTCAGCGTGATAAACATTTTCTGCTTCATCTTCGCCAGTAGCTGTAAATACACCTTGAACTGTTTGACAATAGAATCTAACTAGAGTTCTGCTTTCAGCTGAGGTTGTAACTTTAAACGGTGCGTTCAAGACAAAGTTAACTAAAGTTCCAGTAAATGTTTCTTCGCTGTCAGCTGGATGGAAAGTTAAGTTTTGACCAGCAATTGTGAAACTTCCAGTTTCAGTAACTTCATCTACACCATCACTTGCAACATAAACATAACCGCCAAATTTATCAAGCGTTAGTGTTGCGTTAACTGGTTCTGGAGATAGGTCTAACAAAGCAAAATAAGTACTTGCACAACTTGCAGTTGTCGCAACTCTTAAAGTTCTTTGAACTCTTTCACCCATTTCACTCGCTTTTACTGGAATAGCTAAGTTCATATCCTGATCAAAGTTGCCAACCACATCTTCTTCTGATAAATGTAAGGTTAGTTCAGAATTACTAAAATCATAGTATCCTGATTCTAGGTATTCATAATCAGTGCCGCTCATTGAGTAGTTAGAGACAAATTTAAACTCTCTGCCAGCTTCAAGTTTTAGATAGTAATTGTATTCTACGTCTGAACCCATAGCGCTAACTGTATGTCCGCCTGCATATTCACCGAAGTAATCTTCATACATCAAAGTTTTACCAACTAAGTAATAAGTAATATCCGGATTATCTTCATCAACTTTAGAAGCCGGTAAGTTACTTGAGCCATATGGTAAATTAGTTTGGAAGTGAATGTTTTTTTCACTCATTGTAAAAGTTGAAGTCTTAGGCTCTTCAGAAGTAGAGTCTGAATAAATCAACATATAAGTATTTCCACTGCTGCCAACAGTTCCGTAGCCTTTATCGTTTAGATACTCGCGATCAGGCGCTAAGTAAAATTTATTATCCGCATCAATCTTTAAGTAAAATTGTAATGGCATACCTAAATCAGTAATGTCGATTAGGTATTCACCGACAATGCTAGTTTCTTCAGGCGCCTCAGTAGTTATACTTGTCGTTGAACCACCACAAGCAAAACTTGTCAAAGCGAGAAACATAATCAGCATTAAACCTGTAATTTTTTGATATATTTTCATTTTTTTAACTCCTTCTTAAAAAATTTGTTTTTTCTTAGTTTTGCTTCATTATATAAAGATTTCTTTTTTCTTGCAACAATGTCAAGTGAATTCCTCTACTTTTAGTGAAATTTCTATAACAGCACTCTAACGCGTTAATACGAAATCGGTCTTTTTAAAAAAATAAAAGAGTTACAAATTTGTTATTTGCAACTCTAATGAGGTTATTTAAGGTTTGAAGCGTGAAGGATCTTTAAGTCTAAAGAATACAGTTTTATATCCATCATTGCCGTATTTTAAACTTTTATTAATTCTTCCAACCGTGGTTGTGGAGGCGTGAGTTTTGTTCTTAACCTTCTGATATGAAGCCTTATGAAAAAGCATCACCGCAACTTCCATACGCTGTGCCATTTTTTCTAGTTCGCTCATCGTGCATAGGTCTTCTAAAAAGCGATAAGCTTCCTCTATCGTTTCTAATTGTAAAAGCGCTTCGCAGAGTAAATCCATATTATTTGATTTTGACTTTGGTTCATATCCCATAGTAACCACCTCTTAAGATTTATTATATCATTTTGATATAATAATTCAAGATTTCAAGCAATAAATCAAATTATTAACAGTTTATTTGTTATTTTTTATTGTAAAAACGCATTTATGATGACACCCATTTGTATTTAAGATAATATCTAAGAACTATTGCATTTACTCAGGTATCCACTTTGCATAAAGCGTGACTGATTCTTCTGGCATCACATCAAAGACATAAGGAACTAAAAAACTGCCTTCATCTAGATACCAACCACCGAATATATAACCTAATTTTTCGGGATTAGTTGGTGGAATGACAACTGTTCCAATCTTTTGAAAAATCACTATTTCATTTTCTCCGTTATCAGGTATTAAAGTAATTGACCGATGATTTACGGCGAACAAGACTTCGATCGGTCCAAAATAAGCCCAATCGTTTTCCCAATTAACTGGTTTTGTTTCTGCTTCAACAGAGATAACTAAAGATAGGTCATTATAAAAAGCAAAACTGCCGATAAATGAAACCGAATCAGGAAGATAAAAACTAACCAATGACATGCAATTTGAAAAAGCGTATGAGGTAATACTAATAAGAGTTTCTGGTAAATTGATATTAATTAGACTAAAATTATTTATAAAAGCTTCAGGACTAATAATGGTAATTTGGCTACCTTCAGGGAATATTACCGTCTCTAAAGAAGTACAATTAAAAAATAATCCGCTTTCGATAACGGTAATTCCTAATGGTATATTAATGGTTTGAAGTGAGGAGCATTCATAAAATGCCCTGATGCCAAGACTTGTAATGGTATCTAGTAAGAGGATTGTAGTCAGTTTCTTGTTGTTAGAAAAAGCATATTCTCCAATTGTCAATAAAGCGCTATTTAAAGAAATATTGAAAGCAGTTGAACTCACGTTGCCAGCAAAAGCGTAGTGACCGATTGTAGTTACACTATCAGGTAAATCAAAACTTTTCAGATTGCTTAAACCGTAAAAAGCATAGGCACCAATTATTTCTAGTTGGCTTCCAGATTCAAATAGCACTTCCGTTAAATTCTCACAAAAAAAATTCAGTTTTTTATTCTGAATTTCTTTTATAAATTATTTTGTCAGTATATTTGAGTTAAGTGACTTAGATCCGTCAGGAAAAACTGCGTAAACATAGGCTTGATAATCTTCGTTTAGGTAAGAAGCGATATTGAAATTATTAGTTTCAACTCTAATGATGTCTTGATTAATAACTAAGAAATAATGAGTTGCATCTTCAACTTCAGTCCAATTGACCGTTTCATTAATTATGATTAAGACGATATCAACATTTTGGTTATAATCGATAACAAGTTCATAGCTCGTTAGTTTCGAGTCAACAAAGCCTTCGCCTCTAGCAATTATTTGAATATTGTAGGTGCCTTCATGAACGATTGGGTAGTAATTTGCCGATACAGAGAACTCTTGTTCATTGATTGAGAGCAAATACTCTTGAGCATCTTCAACTTCATCCCAAGTTAAGGCATAGTTGTTATAGCTGATATTTTTTACCGAATCTAATTGTGTTTGTTTATTACAAGCCCCCATAAATGTCAATAAAATCAATAATAAGGTTAAACTAAGTAGTTTTTTCATAATTCTCCTCCTTTAGTTTTTTAAAGCTAATAATTAAAGATATTCACTAATTCATCGATTAGTTGAATTTCGGAAAGAAATCTTTGGTAAATTCGATTTATTTTTGTTTGATCTAAATTTCTTTGCATTCTTTTGTTGTCTTTTGAGTTATAAGCTAAATGCAAAATACCTTCATTGATGCTTAGATAGATGTGTTTTGCGTTAAGTTTGATTTTTAGTTCTCTGAGTTTTTGTAAGAGGACTTTTGTGACGCTATCAAGACTTCGGTTTTGTTCAAGATAGACTTTATAGTCAGTTACTTCTTCGATTTTCTTAAAATCGTATTTCTTTGTTTGCGGTTTACCGCCAGTTCTGATTTGCAGCACTAAGTCCGTATTGACTTTAGTAAAAAGATAGATGCCATTTAAATGAACTTGTTGGTACTGACCACCACCGGTAATCAACATGCAATCAAAGATTTTAAAGTCATTGTTGTTTTCAGTTTTACCGGATAGGTTGCGGTAAACATGAACTCTAACTTGTCTGTTAAAAATCCCACCTGCTTGAACAAAGCTATTGTCGACTTTGTTTTTAGTTTGATATTTAAGTTCAAGAGCTAAGTCTTCGTTAATTTTCTGATAGATTTGCGGATATAAAAAATTATAAGTTGTGTTGTTAGATGGGATAATTTTACTAAAAAAAACAACCGTTATAAGCCCAATAAGAATTAGTCCACCAAAAACACTGACAATAATCATGGCATCGGTATTATTCAGAGTTGCGTAAATAATCAAAACTAATAACAGTCCTAAACCCACAATAGCGGTTAGAAAGTATCTCAGCAATTTCTTTGATTTTTCATTAACTATTTGATTGAACTGATCGATTAATTTATTTGCGTCATAGTTGGAATACATAAAAAGCTCCTTATTGTTTATACCAGAAGGTATTAGTTTGTTGCTTAACGCTTATATTATACTCGATTATCGTTTTTAGTAAAGAATATTCAAAGACTTTTTCCCAAGGAAATTTAACAATCATTTTTAAATGTTCATAGCCGTGGTCTTGAATCGTTTGGGATAAAGCGTCGATTGAAAAAGTTTCTAGACCGACGGCTAAGTGTTTTTTAGAAAGGGAAAAACCGATGATATAAGTCCCGTGATCGGTATACATAGGTGGTTCCATTTATATTCAGGTTTTAAGTTAGGAAAAGTAGTTTCAATCCAAGTTAAAACCTTAGCGAACTTTTCTCGATGGTCGCTGTTTTCAATATTATTTAAAAAATCTTTAAAGATATTTTCCATATTTTTTTAATTCTCCAAAATCAACTTTTTAATTTCTTTAGTGGAAGGTATTCTTCCAGAAACAAACAGTATTTCATTGATTACTAAACCGGGAGTGCTCATAACATTATATTTCATAATTTCCGCTAAGTCTTCAACTTTCGTTATGATAATATCTGATCTACCTAATTCTTTAACGGCTCTAACGACTTGTTTTTCAGTCACTTTACACTTAGAACAACCTGGTCCTAAAATCTTTATTTCCACTTTTATGCCTCCTGATAAAGTGAGTTCTTGTTGGGAAACCAATGGGTAGTTTTATTAGCGATTTTAACTAAGAATAACATTACTGGAACTTCAACTAAAACTCCCACTATTGTAGCAAGTGCCACGCCAGGACTTAAAGGGAATAAGGCTATCGCTACCGCTACAGCGAGTTCAAAGAAGTTGCTAGCGCCAATCATTCCTGCCGGAGCCGCAACGTCATGATTCAGTTTAAGTGCTTTTGCACCACCATAACCGATAAAGAAGATTAAGAAAGTTTGAATGATCAAAGGAATGCTAATTAATAGGATATGCAAAGGAAATTCTAATATCAAATCACTTTGAAGCGAAAAGATTAAAATCAAAGTTAGTAATAACCCACTGATAGTTAACTTACTGAACTTAGGAATAAACTTTTTGTTATAAAACTCTAGGCCTTTATTCTTAACTAAAAAGTATCTAGTTAATGAAGCCGCTACTAAAGGAATCACCACAAATAAGACTACAGATAAGAATAAAGTTCCCCAAGGTACTGTGATTCCACCTATTCCCAGTAATAATCCAACAATTGGCACAAATAAAATTAAGATAATTAAATCATTAGTCGCTACTTGAACTAGAGTATAAGCGGGATTACCTTTAGTTAAACTGCTCCAAACAAAAACCATCGCTGTACAAGGTGCAGCACCTAAGATAATCGCACCGTACAAGTATTGGTTAGCTTGTTCAAGAGGAATTATGTTTTTAAAAATGACTAAGAAGAATAAACTTGCTATTCCAAACATTGTAAAGGGTTTAATTACCCAGTTAACTACCCAAGTTAAATATAAACCTTTAGGTTCTTTTCCTACATTTTTTATTGAGGTAAAATCAATCTTTAACATCATCGGATAAATCATTAACCAGATTAAGATGCCAATCGGAATATTAACGTTATAAACTTCAAATTTATTAAGAAACTCAGGTATTACCGGTATAAATTTACCGATTGATACGCCGATAGCCATACAAAGTAAAACGAAAAGAGTTAGGTATTTCTCAAAGAATGAAATTGATTGGTTGGTTTTTTTCATCAAACTCACCTGCTTTAATTCTTTCAATTAAATTGATTACTTTTTCTTTAATTAAGTCTCTTGTTAGTTCAAAACCTGATTTCGGTCCACCACTTGGGTCATCTAGTCCCCAGTCTTCTCGGTGATCACAGATTACAAAAGGACATTCAACCCCGCAGCCCATAGTAATTAAGATATTGATTCCTTCAGGTAGCTTATCTAGTAATTTACTGCTAGCATGAGACATATCGATTCCTAAATCTTCCATGACTTCAATCGCCATTGGTTTAGGTTTATCATATTTTTCAGTTCCAGCTGAATAAGCATCTATTACTTCACTGCCTAGATGTTTAGCCCAACCTTCAGCGATGATACTCCTGCAACTATTGTGGGTGCAAACAAAAGCTACTCTTTTCTTCATATAGATTGATCTCCTTTAAAGAATTATTTTAACATTTCGGCTAAGGTTTCAGAACTAGGAACTCTTCCTGAAAACAAGACTTTACCATCAACTACTAAAGCCGGTGTACTCATAATGTTATATGACATAATATCTTGCATATTGGTAACTTTTTCCACAACTGCTTCTTTGTTAAGTTTTTTTAAAGCTGCAATAACATTTTCTTCTAATCTTTTACAATTTTTACAGCCTGAACCTAAAACTTTAATATTCATTTTTTTCTCTCCTTTAGTATTTTTATATGAATAAATAATCGAATATATTAAATAGATAACCGGTAATAATAATACCCGCAGTTACGATACCAATAAACATCAGTAATAATTTAGTTTTAACAACTTTTTTTAGTAAAATTATTGATGGTAAACTTAAAGCGGTAACTGCCATCATGAAAGCTAAAACTGTCCCAATGCCTACGCCTTTTAAAACTAATGCTTCAGCGATCGGAAGTGTTCCAAAGATATCCGCATACATCGGAATTCCCGCAAATGTAGCGATTAACACCGAGAAAGGGTTATTGTCCCCAAGAATTTTCTGAATGAATGTTTCAGGAATATAACCGTGAATAATCGCACCGATACCAACCCCAATTAAAACATATATCCAAACTTTTTTAATGATCTCTTTTACTTGTTCAAAAGCATAAAGATGTCTTTCTTTTCTTGTCATTTTGTATTCATCTACTTCTTCAGCGTTTTGATTAGTTGTACTATCTAAGACAAATGATTCCACATATTTTTCCATATGAAATTTGTCGATTAAAGTCCCGCCGATTACCGCAATGATTAATCCCACAACAACATATACTAAAGCAATCGTCCAGTTGAAGATACTGGCAAGTAAAATCACTGAAGCTAAATCAACTAGGGGTGAAGAAATTAAAAATGAAAAAGTAACGCCGACAGGTAATCCCGCTTTGGTAAAACCAATGAAAATTGGAATTGAGGAACAAGAACAAAATGGTGTTACCGTTCCTAATAAAGCACCGAGGATATTAGCTGGTATCCCTTTAACTTTTGATAGAATTCTTCTAGTTCTTTCTGGAGTAAAATAAGATTGAATATATGAAGATATATAGATTAAAACTGATAACAAAATAAAGATTTTGATAACATCATAGATGAAGAACGATAAAGACTTAAAAAGATAGGTAGTACTATCAATGCCAAATACTTTTATCAGCAATAAATCAACTCCATCTTGAAGCCAAGTCATTTTAAGTAAAATATCATTTAAATATGAAAAAAAGTCTTTTATAAATTGCACGCTTCTGCCTCCATTGTTTTTAAGTCTTGTAAGTAGTTAATCATTTCATCAAGTTTTTCTCGGTTGATAAAATGCTCTATCTTATTTCCGTCTCTTTTGGTTTTAGCTAGACCGGAGTTGGCTAAAAGACTTAAATGATAAGAAAGTGTCGGTTGCGTAATTGGTAATTTATCAATTAACGTACAACCACAGGTTTCTCCTTTAAGTAATAATTCAACAATTTTAAGTCGGTTGGGATCCGATAATACTTTAAAATAATCCGCAATTTTATCATACATATTAACATTTCTCCTTATATCGATATATATCTATATAGATTAACGTCTATATTTTATAATAGATAATTTTTGTTGTCAATAAAGAATGTCTTTTTTTATCAATAAGAAGAAAAAGCGTAAAAAAAAGTTACTAAAATTTTCTTAGTAACCTTTTAATATTCTTTAAGTAAGAATTAGACCGGAGATGTATAACCCCAAATAACTGAACCAACACCAGTACTCCAGTTACTTTCCCAAGCTGCTGGTTTTGAGGCTGCTTCACAATAAACTACTAGATATGGGCTTGAGCCAAAAACAGCGCTTCCAACATATGTAACATTGATTGGAATGAAAAACGATACAATTGAGACATTATTATAGAAAGCATTAGAACCTATGTCAGTCAACGTTGTAATGTCTTGAAAAATGATATTGCTTAAACTAGTACAATTATAAAATGCTGAAATTGGTATAACCGTTATAGTTTGCGGCAGATAAACTGTCTCTAATTTAGAACAGCCAGTGAAGATACCTGCTCCGATTGTGGTTACACTATCTGGGAAATATACTTCCACTAAATTAACGTTTATAGCAAAAGCGTTAACTCCGATTGTTTCTAGTTCGCTATCCTCCGCAAAAATCAATTCTTCTAATTGAGACATATAAGAAAAAGCTGATTGCCCAATACTAGTGACAGTTTTAGGTATGTAAAGACTCTTTACCTTAGAAGCGCTATAAAAAGCTAAAAGCCCAACAGATGTAAGACTACTGTTTTCAGAAATAATGATTTCATTAAGAGAGTAATTATTATAGAAGGCATAATCATCGATAACAGTTACAGTATCAGGTATTGTAATCGATTGTAAAACATAGTTGTTGTTAAAAGCATATCTATTAATCTTTGTTAGCTGAGTTGTTTGTGATAAATCAACTTCGAATAGACTTCTGCATTCATAAAAGGTATAAGCTGATATTTCTTGAAGTAAAGGCGGAATGGTAATGGTTTTCAACCTCCAGCAATAATGAAAAGCATATTCACCAATTTCTGTTAGGGCTGATTGTTCTTCAAAGATGACTTCTTCTAAATTCAAGGCATAATTAAAGGCATGTGATTCAATAATGGTTATAGATTTTGGTAATGTTATTCTTATTAAATTCCGTTCATAAGCAAAAGTTCTCATACCAATTACAGTGATTGGATAACTTATACTTTCGCAGTTTATAAACTCAGGTATTACAATTTCTTTCACTTCAAAAGAATAAAAGTCGATAATTGCTGCTTCATATGGGTAGTCACCTTGAATAACATAACCGATACCTTCATCGTAAAAAGCTTTTTGAGCTATAACTGTAGTATAATTACCGCCATTCCATCCTGATGACCAAAGTTCTTGATCTGCCAGTTCATTATAATAGATGGTTAAATCCGGATGATTGTTCAAAAACGCACTACTTCCAATCGTAGTTACTGTACTTGGAAGATAAACATTACTTAATTTAGTTGCGCCACTGAACGCAAAAATACCAATTGATTCAACGCCTTCGGGAATGATAACATTCTTAAGTAAACTAGCGTTTACAAAAGCGTAATCACCGATTGAAACTAGTGTAGAAGGTAAGATGATGGTTCTAAGAAATCCCAAATTTTCAAAACCACTATTAGGAATTGATGTTACTCCTTCTTTTAAAATGACTGTCGCACCATAATGAGTAAAATTGGTTTTGTCAGCGCTAGAACTAAATAAATATGAAAAAACAGGATAACCAATTTCATAAAAGCAATAATCAAAAATCATTGCTTGGTATTCTACTTCACTTGTTGTTCTTGCTATTCTTTGAGGTGTATTAACATCACTCATTAGATTAAAATAGCTATTGTAAAATTGATAACGATTTACTCCGTTATTATTAGTATATATAACGGCTGGTTCGTTAGCTCCATATGGAACAACATTAAATTCAGTGTTTTTTGAATACAAATAGGAATTTTCACTATTAGTAAAATAGAGATTTATTTCTGAATAAATAATTGAGTTCGTCAAATACATATCATATTTGCTACTAGAAGCCAATATCCCAATTAATCGTGAATTAATCTGGGAGTTATTCATATTAAAAGCTACATCAGTTGAGTAATCAATCCTAATACCATAAGTGAAGTGTCCTTGTAAATTAATACTTTCCAGACTTAAATTAACATTATGAACGCCATATAACAGAATAGCTAGAGGGTTGGGCACATAAGGATTATCAGATAAAGCAACTAGATCAAAATTGCTGAGAGTGATTTTGGTGTTTGAAGGATAGATGTTTATATCTGGAATTAAAGTAGTTTGTTCTCTAATATCAATTAAATTATCTTTGGAATATGAGCCAAGCATATAACCATTGCCATTAATCGTTAATTCATGGTAAATATATAAAGTTTCATAGATAATAATATCATTACTAAAATGAATTTCTGTTATTGTGTAATCTGCAACTGCTCGAAGTAATTCTTCTCCAGTTGTGACATAAACGATATTAGTTTTTTGCCACCTTGCATAGAGGATTAAATCTTCAGTTAATTCGGTATCAGAAAAAACTTGAGAACTGTTAGGGTCAATTCCTTTAAACCAGCCTAAAAAGTTATACCCTAGTTTTGTAGGTATTGGTAAGTTTATGGTTTCTTTATAGGTAAAGGATAATCCTTCAATGTTATTTCCTCCTTGAGTGTCAAAGGAGAGGTTATAGACATTTGGTGTATAAAGCGGAGAAACTACTAAATTTGAAGTTATCTGAGAGAATTCTTCACTCCAACCAGAAAAAAGATAGCCTTCATAAACAGCTGGTTCTGGAGAAACGGCCGCTTCTTGATTTCTAACTAACTGCGAAGAAATAACTCTTCCTTCTTTATCTAAGAATTGGACAAGATGCAGTTTCACCAATTCTCCTAAGTTTTGCGTTGTATCATCAGTATAGGTGATAATCAATTCTCCAACTTCATTAATCAGCATTGAAGAAACTCCTAGGCCATTTAATGAATCAATGTCATATAGATCTACCCAAACATCTTCATCGGTATAGCGCCATTGCAAGAAACCCTCATCGATTCTGAGTTCGATATTTCTTGGGGCAATTACTTCTGTAGTTGTTGTTGAGGTTGTTATATATAGCGTTGTAGTTGATTGTGTGGTGTTTTGTTGAGTAGTGGTTGTTTGTGTGGTTGTTGTAGTCAGGTTAGTTGTCGTTGTTACTGCACCTTGAGTAGTAACTTGATTACAACCGCATAAGCTTACAATAAGCAATAATAAAAACAAAGGTTTTTTCATAATTATATTTTCCTTTCAAATAAAATAAAACGATAAGTAAAAGAACTTATCGTCTGTTTTTCCAACCCCTTAGCATCAGGAAAACAGACTTTTCTGTTTTGCGAGCTTTGTCTAGCAGGTTTTTGTAAATCATGGATGTTGTTTAATAAATTAAGTTTACTATCATTATTGATTATTTTCAATAGTTGAGAAAGAAATACCTGATTAGATTTGTTTTTTTATAAACAAGAAGCCAATACTTTTTATCCTCAAGTATTGGCTTTTTAAAATCTATTATCTTATAAAGTTTAAAAATTGATTGTTTAGAACTTTATTCCACTACATTTACATATCGAATAATAGAGATAGTATTATTAGAACTGTCAGTTGCGGTATAAGTTATTTGATAAGTTCCTATGCTGAAAATATCGACTTCTCCACTAACGATTACTGCTAATATTTCATTGGAATTATCCGTGACACTAGCCCCAGCATCTATCCAAGCATTTCCTAAATAAACTGTGTCTATTCCCGGATTTAGTTCTATTACTGGAGGTGTTTGATCTAAGACAGCGACATATCTAGTGATTTGATAGGTTATTTCTTGATAAACATAAGTATAAATGATTTGGTAGATGTTTATTTGGTTGGTATTAACCGTCATTTCTGTAGTCATCGGATATTCAATCTCATTAATAACGATATAAGCTCCCATGTCAATCCAGGTTGTATTGATTTCAACCGTATCTTGTCCACCTATGATATAAAGATAGATTTCATCATTAATGACAGTGGATTGAGTAGTTAAATTACTGGTAGGTTGTGTCGTGGTTAAATCGGAAGTGGTTGTGGTTATACCGGTAGTAATTGGATTACATCCAATAAGAAAGATTAAGAAAATAAGTGTTATAAGCTTTTTCATTATTCTTCATCCTCCTTCCAATAAACTACATATGGTAGTTTATTTACCCCTGAGTCTAAAACAAAGACAATGCGTTTATAAGTATATTCTATCTCTTGATAAGTATAAGTGTATAAGATGTAATACATACCGGCTTGATTGATGTTTAAGTTAGTTTCTTTAACTGTGCAATCATATTCGGTTTGATTGATGAGAATCTTACAAATACCGTCAATATAGGCATCACCTTTTTTAATGGTAGTTAAAGCATCTCCTAAACTAAAGCTCACTTCCGTTTGTTTTTCTACTACGGTAACAATTCTTTTAATGATAGTCGAATTTCCACCTTGATCGGTAACGGTATAGGTAATAGTATAAGTTCCTGAGGTGTTGATATCTACCATACCGCTAATAATAAGTTCAGTATTTGTTACGTCATAAATATCAATACCTGTGTCGTTATAGCTTGTGCCTGTATAGATTGTATCTAGGTTTGGTCTTAAGGTTAATAGAGGTGATGTTGTGTCTACTACTAAAACATTAATCGTTATCGTCGATTCATTTCCTGATGCATCTCTTGCGCCTAAAGTAACCGTATAAGTTCCGATCTGATTATAAATGACATTATCGATTATTTCAAACTTTTCCATTTCTTTTAAAGTATTATCATAAACAGCTTCCATGATGCTTGCCCAATCAAAGTCGAGATAATCCCCTGCTTCAATTACTTGATCTTCGATATAAGCGATATCTGGAGGAAGTGTATCGATAACGGTAACGTTAAAAGTCTTGAAAGCCTCATTTCCAGACAAATCCCTTACTCGAAGCGTTACTTCGTAAGTACCGGCTGTATAGTAATCAGTTTCGTCGCTATAGATGTCTTTGCTTAAAAAGTCATTGCTGTTATCAGCTTCATTAATGATTAAATCCGTCCAATCATAATAATCTCCCGCTTCAATAACTTGATCTTCAATAGTGTTAAATGTTGGTGGTGTGGTATCGATAACTTCGACATTGAAGCTTCTGCTTGATTGGTTGTTATATAGATCGTAGACAATAATCGTTACTTGGTAAATGCCAACTTTACCATAATCAATGCGGTCAACTTCTTCGATAATTAATTCATCAATGCCGTTATCTTGAAGATTTTCAATTAGATAAGTCCAATCAATATCAGTGTATTCACCGACTTCAATCATTTGATCAGCGATGGCATTAAACGTTGGTGAGGTAGTATCAGTTACAGTAACAGTAAAGGTTTGAGTAGTTTCATTTAAGTATTCGTCAATCAGTTTAACTGTAACCTCATAATCACCGATTTTATCGTAAATAACATTATCAGAAACTTCGATTTTTATGAAGATTTCACAATTTGTATTATCAGATTCATTGGTGATTAAAATTGTCCAATCGATATTAGAGAATTCGCCAGCTTCAATTATTTGCGTTTCAATATAATCGAACACAGGTGGTGTAGTATCAATGACGGTAATTTCAATAGTTTTTTCAGCAACATTTCCATCTTGATCAGTCACAGTAACTGTGGCTGGATAAACTCCGGGAGTATGATAATCAACTGAATCAGTCTTTTCTGCAAAGATTAATTCACCGTTACTATTGTCATATGCTGCTTTTATATAAATTGACCAATCGATATTTTCTGAACCCGCTTCAATTGTTTGGTTTTCAATCTCAAAGGTTGGCGGGGTAGTGTCAATAACATAAACCGTAAAGGTTTGGCTTGTTTCATTTAAGCTTTGATCCATAAGTTTAACTGTCACAGTATAACTTCCGACTTGGTTATAAATTACATTATCTTCTACTTCAGTTCTAGGCAGGGGATCATTGCTGTTGTCAGTAGCGTTTTCAATTAATAAAATCCAATCATAATCTAAATAATCTCCAGCTTCAATATACTGGTCAGGTATCTCATCAAAGGTTGGTGGTGTAGTATCAACGACAGTTACATTAAAGGTTTTTTCAACGTAATGACCGTCTTGGTCAGTTACAGAGACAGTAACTGGATATGTTCCTGGGGTATCATAGATTACCTGATCTTCTTCGACATTTAAGATAAATACTACTGAGTAGTTATCTTTGATGTCTTCAATATAGATTACCCAATCAATCCAAGTGTATGCACCAACTTCGATTACTTGATCGCTTACAGAAAATGTTGGTGGCAAATCGTCAATAAGAGTAATCGTAACTTGCTTATCAGTGTAATTGCCAAAACCGTCTGACAGTCTAACTACTACGGTATATACACCTTTTTCGTTATAATCAATAAAACCAGCTACTTCTAGATACAGTAAAGGATAATCGCTGTTATCGTAGACATTTTCTAAGAATGGCCATAAGGAATCATAAATACCGACTGAGATGCTTTGGTCTTGAATATCAAAACTCGGAGGAGTGGTATCGATAATATGAATTATTATAGAATTAATTTCCATATTAAAACTCTCATCCCTTAAAGTGAAAATAAAGGAATATGTTCCTGGTTTATTCATAATCACATTATTATCAAATTCTTCATAATAAAGCATCGAAGTTGAATTATCAGTTGCATATAACAAGAAGTCAAAATCATAAACACTGCCTGATTCAAAAGTCAATTCATAAATGTTAAGGCTTGGAGCGGTGGTGTCGATGACTTGGACATTAAAGGTTTGATCAGTGTAATTACTGCTAGTGTCAGTAGCTCTAACTGTAACTGTATAAATACCGACAGTATCATAAATCACGTTATCGGCTACTTCACTTAATGTAACTGTGCTCCAAGGGACCATTAAGGACTGTCTGTTACTATGAAAGTCATCACTTGGGACTGTCGGTTACTATGAAATGGATACCCTTTTCTTACCAAGCGTGTTTTCAAAAACACCGTTGCAGATGTCCATTTAATGCGACTATCTTTCATGTACTATCGCAGGTAGTCATCTACAGTTTATCTCACTATGTTCTCAATATGTACTTGCTTTAATTTGTTAATGAATCCATGATTACCGATTAACACAAGGTAAAAATCATCTAAGAAAAAGTGTTCAGGTTCTGATAACAGATCATCTTCAGGTGTTATACCACATAAAATATCCAATGTATTTTCGTATTTATTCTTAACATCTAGATAAGCATGTATAAAGGGTTGATCTGCTTCAAGTAGCACATATAAGTTTAGTATTTTAGTATAAATGGAATTTTCTTCTAACAGTGACAATGTTTCAGTAAATTTGTCCATCATATTGAGGTATAGATAGCAAATTAAGACAGATTCTTTTGCTCCAAAACGGTCATGTTTATCATAGTTAATGATTTTTTCGTAGAGGAGATAAGACTTTTTATATTGATTTTTATGTTTATATATGAATGCTAATCGGTCTAATGATAAAATATAAATCTTATGATCACCTGTTTGGTAAAAATCATCTTCTATTCGAGATAAATCGCTAGTTCGTGTCTTTTCATAAGCATAGATTAATGCTTCAAGAAGTGTTTCTTCGTCCTTTGATTCAGTAAATTCAAGTAAAAAATGTATTGCTGGAACGGCTAATGGATATATATGGATAATGTTATACAAATGTGTGGGGATATCTTTTAAACTGGAACGATACAAATCTACAGATAAAACTTCAAGTTTCTCATCTAATTTTTCATTAAATAATGTTGTTTTTTGTAGGGAGTACAAATAATCAAAAGCCTTCTTCTTTGGTATATCACTTTTCGGTATATAGTTATGTTCACTATATAGCGATAACAATCTTTTCATTATGCTATCATCAGTAGGTAGATCAAGACTATCAATGATATTCATAATCTCATCGTAGAGTTCATCAACTAAAGATCTTTTTAGCCATATTTGTAGTGTTCTAAAGATTTTTTCCTCTAATTCAAACTTTAGAGGTATATCATTAAAATCAAAAAGCACTTTAACAAGAGCACCCATGATGAGCCTTGGATCATAGTGAATAATATAAGTAAGATCCTTAGAAATCAGATCATCAATTAAATCATGCATGGACGGATCTTTAAGAAGTGTCGTATGAAATAATATTCTATCATTTTCACGGTTTAATTTTTGTTTTAAATTCCTTTTATCTTCTTCAGTAATCTTAAAAACGTCCTCATAATATAAATCAGGGTTGCCTTCTCCAATAAAGACTTTATTCATACAACAATACTTATACTTAACTCCACTCCCACATGGACACGGGTCATACTTATTTAAATTCTTCTTGTTTATATGCATTTGAACAAGCTCATAGGCTGTATAACCATTATTAATCCATGCTCTTGTGTTATTGTTAAGATCACTAACAAGTGGTGTTATTTCATCAATCATTTTTGGTGTAAAATCATAATCTAGCAGATGATTTAATATTGCATGATAAGAGGCGCCGATTTGAGTGAATCCCATCACATCATCAACAACATTGCTCGCAATCACTTCGTCTTTCAAATTTTTAACCATATCAAAGAGTTCTTTCTGTTCTTGACTCTCTTGAAGTATAAATTCATCTTTGTACGAAAAAAGTTCTACGAGTGAAGGTACATAAAAAGGTTTGCCATTGGTTTCATCTAAATGTTTAGACATCTCACGATTTATGAATATGGCTTCTTTGATGTAAAATTCTTTTTCGTAATAGACGAACTTAGAAGCTAAGTAATTTAGATCAAGTTGATCAAAATTAATAGTCTCTTTAGGGTGATGTTGTTGATAAAGAAAAAGAATTCGTTTTTTATGAATCATTCCATATAGATTACAGCACGAGATAATATAGTCTTCATTATATCCATTAGGTAGCATGAATTCACCTCCCAATCTGTTTTTTCATTTTATCCTACTTGATAAATGTTGTTTTTAATACACGAAATAGTTTTTATTTGACATCTACTCAAATCCCTCATACTTCATGAGTTTAAAAAGTTATTTTCGATATCTATTTATAAGGAAGCTAATTCTTGAATACTCAATAATGCAAATACATAATGAGGTATGGCTTTAATTGTTTTGTCTGAGGTATTAATGTTGTTCAAAGAAACCTTGAAAGCTTTATCTGGTCTAAATTTATCAACAAAGCTTTTTAATGATTTTGATTTTGTGTTTCCACCCGATTTACATTCAATTGGGAGGATCTTGCCATGATGTTCAATCAGAAAATCTATTTCAAAATCCCCTATTCGTATATAGTAGAGGTTTACTTTTTTTGCAACTAACATTTGTGCTAATAGTTGTTCATATAAAGCACCTTTAAATAAATCTAGTTCATCATTTTGTATTTTATAAATATAATCTTGTCCCAACATCGAGACTAACAGTCCAATATCATTCATGTATAATTTGAAAAGAGATCCCTTTCCATCTATTAAAGAACCACGTAAATGGTCTGCATGATAACACTTTTTAGTGTTACCCGTACGTTCAAGCCAATCTATGGCATTTCCATAATATCTAGCTGTTTTATTTTCCTCTACTGCACTATACATAAATCGATGATTATCCTTGGAAAATTGATTTGGAATTGAATCAAAACATTTCAGTGTTTTTATCTTGTTATCTTGTGTGGATTGATATTGCTGTATATCGCTTCTATATAAAGTAATAATGCCTTCTTGTTTTAAAAACACTGCACCTAAATCTTTTTTATTTAAAAACTCTAAAACAACTTGAGGCATACCACCAACAATTACATAATCTTTAATATCATTATTTAATGTATCATGTAAAATCTGATTGACAAGTTTTCCTTTTAAAGCATCTATTTTTATGCTTTTAATAATGTGTTTAATCTCTTCTCCATGGATCGCCCATAAAAATTCTTCAAAATCCATTGGAAACATTTCTATGTGTTTAACTGCAGGACCCGGATCAAGGAAATCTCCATTTAAATTAATTCCAAGCATTGAACCACTTGCAATAATTCTATACTTTTTCATTTCAGTTAATGACTTAAGAAGCGAGTATGCTCTTTTACACATTTGTATTTCATCTAAGAAAATCAATGTTTCTTTTCCCTCGATATTAAAGATGTTTTGTGAAATACCGTAGGCTTGTAGAGTTTTTATAGCTTCATCGGGATTTGGCATATTATCAAAAGCCCTTTTCATATCGAGTTGATCTTCGAAGTTAAGATATAAAACATTATTAAATTCGTTTTTCCCAAACGTTTTAACTATATACGTTTTTCCAACTTGTCTTGCACCTTTAATTAGTAACGATTGAGAAAGTTCGTTATTTTTCCATTCGAGTAAGTCTATATATATTTTTCTTTTCATAGTAATCACCTAATTGAATTATAACATTCCCTGGTATAATATGCAATAAAAATTAATTATTCGTTGTCATTATATGCATTTACTAAGGTTTATTTGTCGGTATAATGTGTGGTTTCAGTAATATATATTATATGTTTTCAAAATAGATTATGATGTATTCAATCTTTTAAAAAGTTTTTTTGTCGTGGGTTAAACAAAAATGTAACACTTTTTCTATAATGAAAAGAAAATGTATTACATTTTTTTGTTTTATTCATGTAGATCATTTTAAGAAAATAATACTCTTAATATTCTACACCTGTTCATAAAAGACAGGTTATAGAAGTAATCATTATGGTGTAGAAAAAATCTACTCTTCGTCCTTTTTATAGATTTTCAGAAATTTCTGTAAAAAACATCATTTTTTTGAGCTAACATTTTCTTCATGTTTAACGCCTTTACAAAGAGCGAATCATACTATTTTTGATAAGTCAATATGTTTCCACACACCAGGTTGGCTCCATGGGTATGGTAGGACTGTCTGTTATTATGAAAGTCATAACGTTGAACACGTATCGATTTTTTGTCTTAATTAAGACGTCAAATGTACTTTGAGTGAATTGTTCGATTTTGATGATTTCATCAACATCATCAACCGTGATGGATAGCCCCTAACCCTTAAGGTAGGACTGTACATGTGACCCTAACTGTAGGACTGTCTGTCTCATGTCTGTCTTGATACATCCTGTGTCATTTGTATGAAAATAAAACAACATTTTTTTGATCGACTTTTCATAGTCACTTATTGTCTTAACAAAGAGCAAATCATACTATTTTTGATAAGTCAATATGTTTCCACACACCAGGTTGGCACCAGGGATTTATCGGGACTGTCGGTTGATATGAAAGTCATACTCTAGGACTGTCATTCTTGTGTCATCCTTATGAAAATCTAAAAAATGTCGTTTTTTTGAATGCTATTTTTTACCATCTACAGATACACATAATGGCTTAGCTATCTAATCAAATATTTCGATAATTTTACCATCGATAGATGGTATTTGGGATTGCCCTGACCTTTAATGTAGGACTGTCGGTTATCTTTCATGACTTAACATAAAACATAATAAAAAATAACTACTTTCTTGAGATTTCAAGTATATTTTTATAATATAATGCAATAATAATAATCACAAATATCGTATATAGTAATCCTGAAATGATAAAACTATTAATACTTGTTATAGCGTAGAAAACTGATATTCCAACAACTGATAATACAGCGTTTGATTTCCAAAATACGTTATATTTTCTTACCATATAAACTTCTGTTATGATGTACCATATTGATAAACCGATGACTGACGATAGCGCAATCGATTCAGTTGTTCCATATAGAGTATACGCTAGAAGATTAAAACATATGTTTGCAGTTATTACAATCAAACTAATAATAAAGAATGAAAAATTATTGTTGGTAATTTTAAAGAAATTATGTTTAATAGCAAAAATTGATGATGTTAATACCAACCCAGGTAATGCTACTCTAAAAACAATAAGTGAATTTATATAGTCTGGTAGAAATCTTGGTATTATCAATAACAATGGGAAATATCCTAAAAGACCTATTAAAACAACAAGAATAATAATTCTATTGAGGTTCGAGTAATTTCTAGGAATGTTTTCACTGCTTGTTCTTTTTAGAGTGGGATACAGTACAACACCAACGGCAGAAACAACCACGGTAATCATTGCAAGCATACTATATGCAAATGAGTAAACACCAAATACTTCAACAGGAAATAGTATTTCTACAATTTGCTTATCAACTGTTATGACGAATATTGAAGCCAAGTTCGCTAAAAGCAAAGGTATTCCAGTTCGAAAAAAGTGTTTAATCTCATTTTTTACACCACTAAACTTACTACTTTTTCCAAATGTAATGTCTCTATATGTATATATGTACCAAAATAACAATAGGTAGTTTACGCCAACAATCAAGGCAATATATGTCCTATAATCGTTTTCTTTTAAAATGTAGAGTAATGCTACTATTATAATATTTGTTACTGATAAAATGATTAGTCTTGTTGAGTATTCTTTAAACCGTGAAGTAATCTGTGATATAAACTGATAATAAGTTGTTAAATTTATCGCAATTAAATTAAGAAATAACAAAGTGAAAATTGTTTTTTTCTCACCTTCAATAAAAATAACAGTGAACACAATACCTAAAATTGATGTCACTAATTCTAGATATAATAGGAATTTAAAATATGATCTGAAGCTCTTTTTGTCCAATTTATCATAGTCAAGTCCACCAAACTTAAGATATATTCCATCGATAAACCCAAAATGAAACAAACCAAGATACGTTAAATATAGAATAAAAACCTTGTAATACCCGAAATTAGTTAACCCTAATATATTTGGAATTATGAAAGCAATAAGAATACTCGAAATTAATTTGACAATATTGCTAAATGCTACAAACCCAATTTTTTTAATCGTACCGTCATTTTTCATAATATGAATTCATAAATCTCAAGTACTCTCCACTGATTATATTCTGTACCCATTGTTGATTCTCAAGATACCAGTGAATAGTTTGTTTAATACCTGTATCAAAATTATACTTTGGCTTCCATCCTAACTCTTTTTCTATTTTAGTTGGATCAATTGCATATCGTAAGTCGTGACCTTTTCGGTCTGTTACATACCTGATGAGTGACTCAGGTTTATTTAATTCTTTAAGAATAGTTCTTACTACATCAATGTTTGTTCTTTCATTATGTCCGCCTATATTATAGACTTCACCAATTCTGCCATTATGAATGATTAAATCAATAGCTGTACAATGATCATATACATGCAGCCAGTCTCGGACATTTTCACCTTTGCCATATACGGGCAATGATAGATTTGCTAGTGCATTTTTTATCATTAAAGGAATGAGCTTTTCTGGAAAGTGATATGGGCCATAGTTATTAGAACATCTTGAAATCGTTATTGGTAACCCAAATGTTCTATTGTATGCCTGAACAAGTAAATCTGCAGAAGCCTTTGATGCAGAATAAGGACTTGATGTATGAATTGGTGTTTCTTCTGTAAAGAACAAATCAAGTCTATCTAAAGGCAAATCACCATAGACTTCATCAGTCGAAACCTGATGATATCTTTTGACACCTGACTTTAATGAAGCATCCATAAGAACTTGTGTTCCCAGGATATTTGTCTTTAAGAATAATTCAGGATTTTCTATTGATCTGTCCACATGAGATTCTGCTGCAAAATTGACAACAATATCAAAGTTCTCATCTTGAAATAATTGGTTAATGAAAGGTCTGTCTGTGATATCTCCTTTCACAAACTTAAAATTCGTCTTATTCATTATAGATTCTAGAGTTTCTAAATTTCCAGCATAAGTCAATGAGTCAAGAGTGACAAATGAATAATTTGAATATTTATCGACCATATAATGACAAAAATTACCACCAATAAAACCTGCTCCACCTGTTATTAGAATTTTCATATTAGATAACCTCGATTTCTTTTAAGTATCTTTGAAGTGCATCCTTCCAATTAGGAAGACGTTTGAATCCATTAATATCTAAACTCGATTTGCTCAGTACAGAATTCTTTGGTCTTTTTGCTTTAGTAGGGTAGTCACTTGTCATAATTGGATTGACTGGAATATTGATGCATGCAATTTTGAAAATCTCTTTTGTAAACTCATACCAAGTACATGTTTCTTCATTTGTACCATGATAAATACCATACTTATTGGTTTCGATGAAATCCACAAGTAGTCTTGATAAATCATAAGTATAAGTAGGTGATCCAAATTGATCATTAACGACATTCAAAAACTCTTTTTCCTTTCCAAGTCTTAACATTGTTTTAACAAAATTGAATCCATTTTTACCAAACACCCACGATATACGGATAATGAAATGCTTATCATGCTTTATTGTCTCTAACTCGCCTAGATATTTTGATTCGCCATAAACAGATTGAGGACGAGGGGTGTCATTTATCTCATAGGGAGACTTTTTATCGCCATCAAAGACATAATCTGTAGAAATATAAACAAACTTAGAATCATATTTTTTTGCTTGTTCAACTAAGTTTTTCGTACCTTCAACATTCACATTTATGCAAATGTCTTTATTGTCTTCTGCTTTATCCACAGATGTATAAGCTGCACAGTGAATAATTGCTGCAGGGATATTCTTCTTAAAAAATTCTACAACTTGTGTTTTATTTGTTATATCTAAATCATCTATATCAATTCCAAGAATATTTTGATAACCTCTAGATTTGAGTTCTCTGACAACATCATACCCGAGTTGTCCATTGACACCGGTGACTACTATTTTCATATAAAATTCACATCCGAGTCTCTTAGTAGTGGTGCATTTTTATCTTTATCAGATAATACAAGTTCAATTTTAGGCCATGCGATACCTATTTCCGGATCATTATATTTGATAGAACGATCTGATGATTTGTCGTATACATTATCAACTTTATATTGAACTTCGCAGTTATCTTCTAATGTTATAAAACCATGTGCGAAACCTTTTGGTACTAATAACATCTTATGATTCTCTGCAGTTATTTCAATTCCAAACCACTTTAAATAAGTAGAACTTGATTTTCTTAAATCTACTGCAACATCCCAGATACGACCTCTCGTGCATCTTACTAACTTAGTTTGAGCTTTTGGGTGGTTTTGGAAATGCAATCCTCGCAAAACACCTTTCTGAGCACTAAAAGAATGATTATCTTGAATGAAAGTAATATAGATTTTGTTTTGTTTAAACATCTCATGATTGTAACTTTCAGAAAACCAACCTCTATGATCACCAAATACATTAGGTTCAATTACTATCAAGTCATTAACATCTGTTTTAATGATTTTCATCAGTAACGAACCTTTCCTTCTAAAACCTTGAACAAATGCTGTCCATATTGGTTTTTTTTCATTAGTTCAGCTTGCTCTCTTAACTGTTCTTTATCAATCCAACCATTGTTAAAAGCAATCTCTTCAGGACATGAAATTTTTAAACCTTGATGTTCTTCAATCATTTTAACGAATGCTGTTGCTTCAGCTAATGATTCATGCGTTCCAGTATCTAGCCAAGTAAATCCTCTACCAAAAGTCACCACATCTAAAGTATCATCTTCTAAATACATTCTATTTAAATCAGTTATTTCAAGTTCACCACGTTTAGAAGGTTTAACTTTTTTTGCAAGTTCAACAACGCGATTGTCGTAAAAATACAATCCTGTGACTGCATAATTAGACTTTGGTTCTGTTGGTTTTTCTTCAATAGAAACTGCTCTTCCACCTTGATCAAATTCAACAACACCAAATCTTTCTGGATCATCAACGTGATATCCAAATACTGTAGCTTTACCGATCTTAGAGTTTTCAATAGCTCTATTTAATGCGGTTTTGATACCGTTACCATAGAAAATATTGTCTCCCAATATCATACATGCAGTATCTCCATCTATAAACTCCTCACCTAACAAGAACGCTTGTGCAAGTCCATCTGGTGAAGGTTGAACCTTATAAACAAGATTAATACCCATTTTGGATCCATTTCCAAGTAATGCTTGAAATCTTGGCGTATCATCTGGTGTTGAAATAATCAAAATATCTTTTACACCTGCTAACATTAGAATTGATAACGGGTAGTATATCATTGGCTTGTCGTAAATAGGCAACAATTGTTTACTTGTCACCATTGTAAGTGGATATAATCTACTACCTGAACCTCCTGCTAAAATAATACCCTTCATTTTATTACCATCCTCTCTTTTTTTAAATCATGTTTCTTTAATAATGAAATATAAGAACTAGTGCAGTGTTGTGTTAAATGACATACTGTTATAGGAATGTTAAAGAATGCATACTAATTTTTAAAGTTGAACCTATATTTTATTATTATGATTTCCAAATAGTTCACTAATTACTTCTAAATACATATAGTTGTTTTGTGAATCTCCTTCTAAATATGCACCTTCCCCCCATTCATTCCAAGCCGTTATGAATAAAAAATCTCCTATTGATTCAGAACTTCGATTATTCTGAATTTCCATATATTTACGAAAGAGTTCTTTGGATCCACCAATATGAATAATTCCACGTTCTTTCCACCTAGGAGATGTATCCCAACTTGTGTAAGCCCCTATGAATGTTTGAACACCATTTTTAGGAGTAGATCTTACTATGTTATGCCAAACCTTATTTGATTGAAGTTTTAATGGTTTTTTAAAAATATCCTTACATAGCAAACGTTTAAAATCGTAGAGTCTTGAACGAAACGTATTATAATAGTTTGAAAAATATGGTTGATACTCAACTTGTGAATCAAACTCATTAATACTTGATATCTCTACATCTAATCTATCCTTAAGTGTGTTTGTAAAATGTATACCGTCAAATCCTAGTTCTTTTGATCTAAAATTAAAGTATTTCATCATCTCAGAAACTTTAAATATATTTTTTGCGTCATATAATATAAAAACAGGTTTATTTTTTATTTTGATATAACGCTTATCTTGAAAAAAAGCAGCTAAATAATCAAAATGTCTTTTCCAATCTTCAAGCTCGCCATATGTTTGTTCAATTAGTAATACTCGCTTTTTGAACTGAACCTTATTGTGAAAATTATGATTTGCCCATGAAAAACAAAAATTGATGTTGATAGCCTTATTCTCAAGTAAAATTTCTGAAGGCTTCTCCATCAGTAGTTTACCCTCAAACCAATAGTGATATAGACAAAACCCATAAACTCCATATTTTTTCGCCAAATTTACCTGACTTACTAAGGTGTCAATTTTTGTTAAATCGTAATATCCATCGATTGGTATCCTCGGCTGTATGTGTCCCTTAAACAAAGGCTTAGCAGATTTTACATTGTTCCACTCAGTGTAACCTTCCCCCCACCATTCATTATTCTCTTTAAACTCGTGAAATTGGGGCAAATAATAAGCTATTATTTTCTTCATTCTTATTTCCTTTCAAACTATTATTAGTATTACTACTTCTTATTCCATACAAAACTATTATTAGAGATATGTTGGATGAGAATAGCACTGGTGAAGCTCCCATCAACAAGAACAATACAAACAAAATCAATTTGCTGTATCTGTTTGAACGCAAAAATACAACTAAACTTATGAGAGAAAATATAGCTATTCCAAATCTACCTAAGTAGAATATAATTAGGTTGAAAGAATTCATATATTCTATGGTTGCTACATTGCCAAACCCCACACCAAATAACAATTCTCTTGCATTCATTGAAGCTAATAAACTGCTACCAGCAAACACCCTACCGGTTACTGCAATTGATTCAAGATTAATAACTCTATCAAAAGTATCTCTAACAATATCAAACTGGAAAATTGTAAAAAGGAAGATCAAAACTGTAACAAAATAAAGTTGTTTTTTTCCAGTATTTGATGAGATAAATAGATAGTATAAAATCCAAATTATTGGAATCACAACCAAAGCCGTTGAACTTGTTGATAAAAGAGCAAATAATGAAATTGAGATCCCCATTACTAGTTTTTTTCTTTCAGTGATTTCTCTGCTATATAAAATGATTAACAAATGAAAAATTGCAAAAACTGCGAAATGTGCGGGTTCTAAAAATAGTGATGAGGGTCTAAAATCAATAGAACGAATATAAGAAAAGTCAACTGAACTTACCTGATCATTCACGTAGGGTATTAATGGTATTTTTATTACGAAGTATCTCGATGTCAATGCATAAATGATGTATTGAGTAACTAGTCCTAAATATAGCATAAAACCAGTTATATTGAAGTATTTTAATAGATTCGACGAATATTTTAATGAACTTAGGACTACCATTCCATATATCGTGTATATGAACAATTTACCAAATCTTGTCAGAATATTTGTTGAATAAAAATAGCCAACAATGTTGTAACTTAGTAGTAAAGATAAAAATAAATAAGTAAATAAGAAAAACACGATTATATAGTTCATTGCTCTAATTCTTTTGCTAATAAGGTATGATAATATAAGAATAATCATCATTACTTCTGCTAGAGAAAGACCCTCAATAAAAAATCTATATATTGAAAATATAGGTACAAGAGGTACGCTCAAACTTATTATATTATAAAGACTTGTTCGTTTCATTTTCATTATATATACCTCTCAAAAATTGAAGCAATCTATTGTCATTGTAATTAGTTAAACCAGTCGAATAATTTCCTTTTAGCAATTGTTTTGTCTCTTTATAATACCACTTAATATCTTCTAAAATAAATAGCGATAAATCAACAAGAATATTATCACGACTATCTTTTGACTCAATAAATTCTTGAATATTTTTTATAAGGTTATTGCTATTGCGTAAACTGAATGTGTATACAAAATAATCATATTTTGTATACCTTATATCAACAGTTTCCCAATCTAGAAGGAAAATATTTCCATACTCATTGACAATAATATTACCTTTTTGAAAATCTCCATGAGTTCTAGAAATGGTAATAATTTCATCTTGATGGTAAAAAACTAGATAATTCGATACCATTTTGATTATGATATTTATATTATCAAATGGCATCTCTATACTCTCTCTTAGGGATTCTAACTGGTTTGTTAAATCATTGGTGTATAAGTCAATTTTAATACGTGATGATTCAGCACAAATTTCAGATAAACACTCTAGAACTTTGCTGGTAACTTCCTTTATACTCCTATTGTTCATTCTAGCCAACGGTTTGCCAACAATTAGATTTTCTGTATAATAATCGTCACCAACATCTTCAATATTTAAAATAAACTCATATGTGTTATTAGTTCTAAAACTTATTTCATTACTAAACCATTCATTGTTAAATCCTTTCTTTAAAACATTTGTAATTCTCTTTTCTTTGAAATTTATTATTTTTATCCTTTTATTTCCTGGATATATAACATCAATCACGACTGAGTTATTGCTAAATACCATTAGTCTATCAGAAAATAAAATCGGGAAAAATATTGATAAATATATATATATCATCAAAGATGCTTTTTTTAAAAATTTCTGATTGCCTATTATATTATTTGCTGTAAACTGGATAAGTTTTTTTTTGGAAGTTCTACTAGAAAATATTATATTTAGACGTGGTAAGCAGTAGTATTTGCGTTCATGCTTATTGATATGGATTCTAGATACAGTCTTAACTCTACATTTGTAATGTGAAGACAATGTTTCCTCTATTATTTTATACACATCTTCTCTTTTAAAAAAGTCGTTATATCCCATATATACATTCCTTTATACTACTGAAAGTCATATTAACATCACTAATTTCAGTATTTAGTGTGAGATTCCACTTATGGTTACTTGCGAGCTTTGTATATATTTCTATCCTACTTTTTCTAACTTCTAAACTGTCAAAATGAGGCTCACTTTTATCAATCGATCGTTGAAATGAAACTTCTGGACTAACAAACAATAGAATGGATTTATCAGTTTTAGGCGATAAAAATACAGCCAATTTCCACAATATGCTTTTCTCTAAATTTATATTTTTAAGGCTCATCTTATAGTCAACATATGTGTCCCAGAGATAACGATCTGCTATAATAGTGACACCAAAAAATCTATAAATTCTAAATGTTATTGCATAAAGTCTAATTAAATCCAACATAGCAAAGAGATACCAAATTTTCGAAACAGATTTTTTATCAAACATTTCTTGCCTATTTTTGTTTCTTCCTGGATCTGGTAGTTTTTTTCTAAAAAAGAATCTCATTATATTTTTTATTGTTTCAAAACCAGTCGTATATCCTCCTCTACTCCATATAACTTTATGTCGTATGATATTTGTCAAATAATGTTTTCTCAATAAATCTATTTGGGTAGATTTTCCTGCTGAATCAATTCCGCTGAATACAATTAATGGTTTCATGATATTCCTCCTTTTTTCTTAAGTACCTCGTTCATTCTAGTGTTAAACGCTATAATAGAAAAGCACTTAATAAATAAAGTTTTAGCCCCTACTCTCATATCTTTATAACTATTATTTGATAAATTCATAATCTGCTCAAATGCATCGACAGATGATATAAAATTGATTCCCGCATTGTAAGAATCTATCAATACTTTTGTATCATGTCCGATTGAGTTTAACAGCGGTAATCCATACGATAAATAATCAATCGATTTATATGATAAACCAACAGTGACATCTCTATTAACTGCATTATAACCAAAATGACATGCTTGGAAAATTTGCTTTTTCTTAGCTTCATCAAATATTATCCCATAATCATTATATTGAATAAAGTTTTTATCAAGATCATTTATGAAAGCTTTTTTTAAATATCCATCTCCAACTAATTCTAGTGTCACCTTATAATTTTTATTCAATAATTTTGCAATCTCAATCAATGAATTAAAATCATAAGAGTCTGAAAAATTACCAAGGTATCCGATTTTAAAATCAATTGATAAATCAAAGTTTTCCAGATTTTCATTTGCTAAATTTTCATCAACAGTTTTAGTAAGATAGACTAGTTCAAAATCACTTCTTATAGAACTTATGTATTTCTGATAACCATTAGTCTCAATTAGCACTAAATCAGATATTCTTACTGTCTTGTTACGCATGTTAGACCATTTTTTTAGAATTATGCTTACTGGAAACCTTCCATTATTTTGTGGCCAAATATCGATGATATCAGTTACAATAGTTTTCTGCATTTTTTTTGCGTATTTTGAAGCAATGAATGAAGAATAATTAGGAGGGACTGCTATATATAATAAATCGTATTTTCCTAATTTTATGTATTTTTTTATTTTAATTGCATATATTATATGTGATAATATTCTCTTGAAAGAAAATGTCTGAGAATAACTTGGAACTTTTAATTGTATAACATCTGGACTATCGATTACTTCATGTTTCTTCGAAGAATGATTAAAATTTGTTGTTAATACAGTTGTTTGATATCCGATGCTCTCAAAATACATTTTCATATGATAGGGTCTTGATGTACTGTTTTCTAAATAAAACGCAGAAACTAATAGTGCTTTTTTCATCTATTTTGACCCTTCAATTCTTTCGAAAAAACTAATGTACTTATCTATCGAAGAATCCCAATTCATTCTATGTGCGAATTCTATACCCAAATCTATATACCTACTTCTTAAATGGTTATCTGTTATCATTTTGTGTAGCTTTGAAACCATATCAATATCACTTTCAATACTTGGATCTAAAAATTGTAGCTTATCAGAATATATTTCTGCTAGTGCACTATGTTTAAATGCAATACAAGGTATGCTATAACTCATTGCTTCCAAAGGCGTTATACCAAATGATTCCCATGATGATGTGTTCATATACAATTTTGCATTTTTGTAATACACCCCAATGTCATTATAAGTAATACTATCAAGAAGCACTACTTTATCCATTAGTTTGTACTCTTCTAAAATATTAGACAATTTCTTTTCGACTGAAGAGGATTTTATTCTACCAATTATAATTAATTTAATATTTAAACTATGCATTTTTAATAATTTCGCAAATAAAACAATCATTTTATCGTAATTTTTATGTTCATATCGATCACCAACTGACAATATATAATCTCCATATTTGTCAAGCCTTGAATCATTCTGACTGTCAAAATTCACTCCATGATAAATAACTGTTGTCTTTGCTTCATCAATAGCAAATTTAAATTTAATTTCTGCCAATGACAAATACGAAACAAAAATAATATAATCTGAAATCTTTAGTGATCGTTTGCGAATAAAATAATCATAGTTCTCCCGAATGGTTCTAGTAAAAAAAGATTTATTACTTGAAACTTGAATTGTAGAATGCACATTTGTTACTTTAATGCATTTGATTCTTTTCCAACTGTACGGTATGGATTCAGATGGTATGAATACGATATCAGGCTTAATCCTTTTTATAATTTTCTTAGCAGTGATATTCTCGTAAATCAGTCTCTTTATGGGGTTATCTACAACCGTCTTGTTAATATATATGAAAAAGACGTTATCAATTATTTCTTCATAATAGTTTCTTCTTTCTTCTGGTAGAAAACAAGTTATTTCGAATTTTGATAATATGGAAAAACGTTTCAAAAAATTTATTAAAAATGTTTCAGACCCTCCACCTCTATTTGAGATAGCAAAAACAACTAGTTTTTTCTTCATTTTCCACTCCTATTTAACTTTATTAATCTAGTGAGAGCATAAGGAATAAAAGCCACGCCTTCAGAAAATGAATCGATCTTCCATTGGTTGTATATTGATGTCTTTTTAGTGTATGAATTCATCTTTCTATTCCACAAATACTTGATAATTTTATTGGAATAAATTTTTGTTTTCTTTGATGCAAAGATTTCATAATTATCAAGCGGAGTGTCGAGTATATCATGAACCAATCTCAAAGCTGTATAGACTCGTATATTTTGATTATCTTCTTCAGACCAAGATAATATTTTAAAATAGTCTATTTTTTCACTATGTCTAATCAAACGATCTATGTCAGCATATAATCTGACACCAGGAGATGTATTATAGTAATGCCCAATTGATACGTGTAATAAATTAAAATATAGGAGTGCTTCATTGGATAATACTTTGATTCCATTTTCCAACAGTTTTACATTTTCATTTCTAAACTGTTCTAGTCTCTGATGCAATTCTCTCATGTTTTTTATGTATCTTCTTGCAATTGGTTTCCATTCAAAATTTACATAAAAATCTTTATTAGGTAGAACGCCTTTCTTAACAAATGTAGTCATAATGGAATCTGGAACTCCCCTTCTCACCTCTCGAGCATATCCGATTTCATTCATACATTGTTCAATCTGGGGGGATTCAGAGATACTTGCTGAGAAATCAACATCACCTGAAGTAAAACATGCTAAACATGCATTTATAGATAAAATTGTTCCAAAGTTCTCAAAAAGAACAGCAGTACTTACCTTACCGTTGAAATTCTTGAAGATTGTCTCCACCTCACTAAGAATGATACCATTCCTAATAAGATAATCTTGATGAACACTAGACCACTTAATTTTACTATCATTGACTAATGATAAAACATGTGATCCATATGGAAGAATTTTATTTTCAATCAGATACTCTTGTGTTTTTCCGTCTAACGATTCTTCACATAAAAAATTTGGATTTTCTTTAATTTTATTTTTCACTTCATTTTCATGAAGCATATAATAATTAATGCCTCTATCAAATTTCTTCATATCTTATCCTAACTCAGAATGCAGTGATTCTTCGACTTTAAGTAATTCTTTGCTTCGATCTTTCAGTTTTTTAGCTGGAGTTCCTACGTATACTCCCCATTCATCCAAGCTCTTGGTGACAAGACTGTTTGCTCCAACTGAGCAACCTAATCCAATTTCAACATTTGGAAGAATTGTTGTATTCGTACCAATAATAACATGTTTTTTTAACGTAACTTTACCAGAAAATATTTTCTTGAATTTTTCAGGTACTGTTGGATTTGTTAAGGATAGACCAGAGTAATCATCCGTTGCACTGTAAATTGAGACTCTAGATGACAGCCCAGAGAAATCTTCCATTACAATACCACCGGATCCCATTAGAATACAAAAAAACGCTATGTGGATGTATGAACCTAGTATAATTTCATTATTGCTAGCAACAAGACAACAGTAGTCATCAATCCTAACATTTGAACCTATGGATATGTTACTCGCCCCGTATATACTTGTTTTTCTTGATATCTTCACATTGTCGCCTAGCTTTTTGAAACCCATCTCTCTTAACTCATCAATAGTATAGAATGAATCCATATGTTTTACCTCTTTTCTAAAAAATCTATAATTTGCTTCATATTTTCAACTACCAAGTCTGCATACACAGGAGTTTCACATTCTTTTTTAATAGTAAAACCATTTCTCTTTATATGAATAGTAAATACAGCATGCGTGTTCTTTATATTAAAATCTTTACATGGATTATCACCAACATAAGCCATCCCAGAATATTCAACTTTAGTTTTTTTACTTAACATCTCAAATGATCCAGGGTTTGGTTTCCAAAATGATTTTCCATATTCGTCCGTCACAACAATTTCATCAAAAAGCTCATTTATTCCTAAAACTTTTATTTTATTTCTTTGAGAAATTGCATATCCATCTGTTATTAATGCTAATTTATATGTTTTTTTTAACTTTACTAGTGATTTTATTACGTCAGGATATGGGAGTATGCTTGGTTCATGTTCTCTAAATATTTTCACATATTTTTCAATGCTTTCATTAGTTACTTCGATATTATAGTATTTTAAAACCTTATCAAAAACATTCTTACTTGAATGGTCAAAAAACGACTTCATCAATGATGCTAATTCCTTTTGCTCAATATCAAAATCTTTACTCATCACTTTTGAGACTGCATCAAAACCGCTCAAAATGAATTCGTATTCCGGAAAGATTGTATCGTCTAAGTCAAAAGCAATAAGTTTGATAAAAGATTTACTCATTGTTTAATACCAGTGTTTGATCATATCTTAGAAACGTCATATTATCCCTAAAGTCATTCGTATAATTGATTTTATCCCCCATAATTAACTGATATATAAATTTTGGAGAGTTTGCCCCAGCAAAAATACTCATTGGAGCACCCCCCCCAAATCGAGGGTTAATTTCAATTATTTTCATGCATGTTTGTGTCTTAAATAGTTGAATGGTAATTTGTCCTATTGGTTTGATTTTAATTAGAATCTTTTTTACAAAGTCTATAATAGATTCATCTCTAATGGTTTTTCCTTTCAAAATCTCACCAGATCTCGTGCTTATTCTTAATCTAGGAACAACTGAGATAATGTTCGATTGAAAATCTAAGAATGCATCGACAGTGTATTCTTCCCCTTCTATAAATTCTTGCAAAATGAAATCTGGAATAATTTTGGTATACAATTCAAGTTCGTTAATATTGTTTATTTTATAGGCGTTTAAACTCGAACTACCTCTATTTGGTTTTATAAATAAAGGAAATGATACTGTGCCATTGTTAATATCAACCAGACTAATATTGTTTGTTGTTGGGATATTGTTTTTCACAAAATAATTATACGCTTGTAGTTTACTTCCGAAGGTTTCAATAACTTCCCTTGAAGAAATCAATACTTTCGAACCAGTTTTCATTTCGATTAAATCTTTATTTATAGCTAGAAAAGGAAGTTCAGGGTCAATTGTGGGAATGATTATACTAATCTTTTCGTATTTACAAATTTCTATCAATTTGCTCAAATAGCTAATGTCATCTATCTTAGGTATAATATAGAATCGATCTGCAATATAAAGAGCTGGTGATAGTGAACTTGAATCAACCGCAATAATATTACTTTGTATACTTAGTTCATTTGAAGCTCTTTTAAAACACTGGATTAGCTCTACTCTTCTTCCAGCGCTCAAAATTAGCACATTAATTTCCTTCATTTTCAATCTCACTCCCCTTGAAAGGTTCCATGGTGACATAAGTGTTAGAAGTAATGCCTTCACGAACAAACACTTTTTTTACAGTTTTAATAATGATTCTAAAATCACCCAATAAAGTTATTTTTTTAACATATTTTACATCTAAGTCAAACCTTGCTTCCCAACTTATTGCATTTCTCCCGTTGATTTGAGCTAAACCAGTCAACCCCGGTCTAACTTCATGACGTCTTTTTTGTTCTTGGTTGTATAAAGGTAAATAATCTACTAATAAAGGTCTAGGACCAACAATGCTTAAGTCACCTTTAAAAATGTTTAGTAAACTAGGCAATTCATCTAGACTAGTTGACCTTAAAAATGTTCCAAATTTCGTCAGTCGTATGTTATCAGGTAGTAATTTGCCTGATTTATCTTTATCATTGGTCATGGTCCTAAACTTATATAGATTGAATATTCTTTCATTTAGTCCTGGTCTTTGTTGCTTAAATATAACTGGTGATCCTAATTTTATCCTTACAAATATTGCCAATATGAAGAGGAAAGGAAATAATAAAATTAATGCTGTAAGACTACATATAATATCAATTGGTCTTTTAATGAATTTTTCATATATCCCTTTTTTATGCATTGATAAACAAACCTCTAATAGTTTTAATAACTCTGTCTTGTTGTTCCATAGTCATTTTTGAATCACTCGGCAAACATAACCCACGGTTGAATAAGTCATTAGATATACTGTTACCTATGAAATCATATTTTTCAAAAAATGGTTGAAGATGCATTGGTTTCCACAAAGGTCTAGATTCAATATTTTCTTTCTCTAATGCCAGAATTAAATCTAAGGGACTATTCTTGCCTCTTAGGGTAATGCTAGTCAGCCAGCAATTTGGATAATTCCAATCATTCAAAGGCATAAACTCAATTTCTTTAATGTCTTTTAAAGATTCCTTGTAGTACTGAAAAATCTGTCTTTTCTTCTCTACTCTTTGATCTAATATCTTTAATTGACCTCTTCCAATACCTGCAACTACGTTACTCATTCTGTAGTTAAATCCCAATTCTGAATGTTGGTAGTGTCTTGCTTGATCTCTTGCTTGGGTAGACCAAAATCTAACTTTTTGAATTTTTTCTGAATCACTAGAAACGAGCATACCACCACCAGATGTAGTAATAATTTTATTCCCGTTAAAGCTGAAAATGCCATAATCACCGAATGTGCCTGTATATTTGCCCTTATAGGTTGTACCTAATGATTCAGCAGCATCTTCAATCAATGTAACTTCGAACTTTTTACACAAATTAACTATTTTGTCCATATCAGCAGATAAACCATATAGATGGACAACTAAAACAGCTTTAGCATTAGGATATTTTATTAATGCTTCTTCAAGATATTTAGGACTCATATTCCAAGTTTCATAATCACTGTCTATGAATACAGGTATAGCATTTTCATAAATAATGGGATTAGCGGTTGCCGAAAAAGTTAAAGATTGACATAACACAATGTCACCTTGTTGTACTCCAGCAGCTTTTAAAGCCATTTGAATTGCTGCTGTACCAGATACTAAAGCTGCTGCATGACCTATGCCAACTTTGGCGGCAACTTCTTGTTCAAACCCAGTAACATTAGGCCCTAAAGGGGCAATCCAGTTTGTATCAAAGGCTTCTTTAACATATTGTTGTTCGTATCCTTCATCACTCATATGGGGTGATGATAATAATATTCTTTCGCTCATTGTATTATCCTCATTGTCTAAAGACTAAAGAATTGAATAATCTTGTCTTTTGAATATCCTGCCTGCATCAGTTTATTGTATATACTTTCATTATTTGTGTAACTTGATATTAGTATGCCATCATGTTGATAATCATTAATTGAGTCTCTTGAAATTATACTAGTAGATCCTATCTTATTGCCTATTTTATCAATGTTATCATCAACGATTGCTTGTGCCTTGATACTTACAATCTTGCTACTCTTAATTGCGTTTAGAAGTATTTCACAAACTTCTCCTGCACCATACAATAAAATATTCTTAAAACCTTTATTTTCAATCTGTATTAAGAAAGTTTCAATATTCTCTTTAGCTGAATTATAAAGTTGTTGAGATGCACTTAAGTAGGAAATATTTAAAACCTTTTTTCTTTCACTGCCCTTTTTAGTGACAAAATACTCTACAGTCTTCGTAGAGTGTTTTTTTCTCTTAATCAACTTATCTTTTTCATAAATATTGAGATAGTCATTTATCATACTGACTGCTATACCAATTGTTTTACTCATTTCTCTTTGAGTGATATTAGAGTTTTTTTCAATCATATCTAATATCATATATTCTTTGTATAAAACAGTCGGTTTAAAGAATTGATTGTCACTCATTAATTATCCACCATCCATTGTTCGATTATTGAATAATTATATTCTACATCATTAATATATATAATACAAGAAAAAATCTGTAATTTGTTTGTAAATCGAACATTTCTTTCGAACCTATTTCAAGATTTTCAAAAAAGTGGGTCCGTGTAAATAAAATCTCCCCCTGTACGGTACCCATTGATCGTCTTCTGAGCGTACTGGGGGGGGTATAAATAATATATAATCTTTTTTTTAATGGTAATAAAAAAGTAGACACCCCGTATTATACAGGGATACGCTAAGAATCAGAATGCATCAACACTTCCTAGTCTTACTAAAACTAATCTTAATTCTGATTATTTTGATTGTACAAAAAATGTAATTGTTTACCAGTTGAACTTTAAATTCCCTCATATCAGCAACCGCACTTATTGAATAGTTCTTTTAATCAAGTAATAGATGACTCAAGACAAACTTGAACATCCACAAAAAGTGTATTGTTTTCTTTATTTTCTACTTGTTCACTACCATTAGGGAATACAATTAATCGTTCTTCCTAATCCTTTCAATCATCTCCTCAAACGATTCTGTTATATAAGGTTTTTCTGGGTTTAAATTCTTATCTAATGATACTTCAAAGAACTTATATCTACTTTCAATCTTCTTAGGCGTTCTTTTTGCGTGTTCACATAGATACCTAACTGATTTAAATAATGAATCATGATCATAGGCTTTTGATAGTTCTTCAAATAATTCATTGTATCTAGGAATATCTAAATCGTAGTTATCAATGTATCCAGATTCAATAATACAGTTTGTCAGATAATGTTTTCTCGATGCACCTTCATAAACATCATCAATTCGCTTTCTTCTTCTCATTTCTTTTTTTGTGAGTTTCTCATCTTTAACTGAATCTACAATTGATTCATCAGGTTTATGAACTTCTACTTCCTTAGAATCATCTAAGATCCAATATTTTGATAAATCCTGATTTTGTCTCTTCTTTGTCATCTTTAAAAACCGCTTTTGAATACCTCTTGAAGTAATGACGTTCTGATGTAACATTTCCATGTCAATTAAATCGATATGTGCTAGATACAAAACCAATTCTTGAATCTTGTTTTTACCACTGAAGTATTTACCTCCAATTCTTGATAAGAGCAATTGCGTGGTATCTTCAATGCTATATTCTAGATAATAGCCATTTGCGTATACATGAGCGAGGATGGTGATGTAGGAGATAAATCCTACAGGACCATACCTGTTCATGAGTTTTAATATCTTACCATCGCTAAAGATGTTGATATCGATATTGAAATAGTCTAGTCCCATGCTACTTGACATAACGCGGATACTCCTTCATTTCGAGTTTCTTTAAGAATGTATCAATTTGTTCTTTTGAGAATCGCCATTTCTCTGCAATCTTTTTTCCCTTAAGCATACCATTTAAGACATACTTATAAATGGTTCTTGGTGATACCTTTAAAAGGTTTGCTACTTCTTTGACACTATAATGTTCTAATTCATTTTTATTTTCAATCATGTTTTATCATTTTCCTTTTTTAAAATGTAGTCTCTAATTCTAAATTCTGAATCATCATCGATTCGGTTGATGTTATGGGCATAGATTAAAGTTGTTTCGATGTTTTTATGCCGTAAGAGTTGTTGAGTTGCTTCTAGGGTACCACCGCTTTTAAGGTTAAAATAAGCGGTGGTATGTCTTAGGGAATGAACTGTTTGTTTTGAGCTATTAATACCTGCTTTTCTCATGATACGTCTTAATGAGACTCTAAGACTGTTCGTTGTGAGTTGATTTAAACTGTTTTTCTCATGCGATACAAAGATGTATTTATTCTTATCGTTTCTTAAGTGTAAATACTCATTCATCGCATCAGTCACTTCAATGGGTAGTTTAACAAATGTATCACTTCCATCTTTTGCTTTTCCTTGAATATAAAGGATTGAATGATGATCCATCCTGGATAAATCTTGTTTTCTTGCTCTCACGACTTCGATGGTTCTCATCCCGGTCGTGAGCATTAATAAAATGATGGCATAGTTTCTAATCCCATAGATGTTCTTAGTATCTCTTTTCGCAACTTCAATTAAGTTTCTTGCTTGTTCTAGACTTAAGGGTTCTTTCTTATAATTACGATCGATTTTTGCACCTTTAATCCCTTCAGCAATATTATGATTATAGATCTCATCAAATCCAAAGTTCTTATAGTTAATCTTTAACCATAAATAGAATGCTCTGATAACCACCATTTGTTTTTGTATGGTATTGGCTTTTAATCCTTCTTCCCACATCGATTCACGGTATTTAATGAGATCTGCTCTTTTTGCATATCGGATGTTATGACCTTTTAAATAGTTTAGATATCGTTTCATCAGTTCTGCATAACTTCTTATACTCACTTGTTTCATATCTAGGTTATCAATATAGGTTTTAACAGGTTCTTCTAGTGGATGATTTTTAAGCATCTTTTTTTCCCGACTTATAGTCATGTTCAAGATTTAAAACATCTTCTAATGAAATCTTTAATAGGTTTGCTATTTTATGTGCAGTTTCTAAAGTCATCTTATCTCCCTTCTTGCCTTTTTCTAGTGCATCATAATAGTTTCTTGATAAACCAAGTTCATTTGCGTAAGCATATAAGTCTTTCTTGTTTTGTTTTCTGTGTTTAAATAAGTATTCTCTTCTCATGTTAATGATGGGCAACGCCCTTTTATCCTTTCATCTTTTTATCACTTTACTTTTCTTTGACTTTACTTTGTCTAAAAATGGCCAGTTTTTCTTCTGATTTTCATAAAAATCAAATGACAAAAAAGTCGATTTGCATCAACTGTACTTAAATTCTGATAGGGAATTGTTTAAACCATATCAAACCTATTGTTGAAAGTATCAAGACACTTTCAAACACATTCTTGAACACGGAGTAGATTCTTAAACGAGACATGTCTTTGGTGAAGATCATGAACGAATCAAGAACTGATTAAGTATTTAAAATGAAGGTTGACTGGAATCCCAATCAGACTTAAGCACAATAATTTGAGCTCAACTCTATTCTAACAACGGGGTAATGATTCATTTTGAGATTCTTTAAAATCGTATCTATATCTACATATGTGTCTATGGTGTTGAGATACCCAAGTTGCTTTCTAGCTCACGCAGTAAAGCCATTATAAGATTGTCTTTTCATAGCGATAACATAGGAAATACAGTCATATTCAGGGTTTCATGAAAATCACTAAAAATCGCCTTATTATTTTTTAGCCACGTTTAAATCCTAAAAATTGACTTTTTCATCTCTTTTATCTGTAAATTTTTAATTCATTCAGTTATAATGGGCTGTGTGTACCATCTCTAGGAGGTATTTCTTATGAAAAAGAACTTTAATTTAGCTGAAGAAGAATACGGTTTAGGTGATCAAACCAAACAAATCGTCGGTGGCATGCTTGAAAAAAGAGAGATTAAACTCTCTGAAGATCACCCACATGTCGGTCGTAATATGCGAAATAGACATCAGATGTCACAAGAAGATTTATATGAAGCTTTAAATGGTGCTTTTAGTCTAAACTCAATTAAAAACTATGAGAAAGGACTTAGACCAGCACCGGTTAAATATTTATTACTACTTGCTGAATACTATAATGTCAGTTTAGAATCTTTAATCGATCATTCACCATTTACTAAAATCAACCATGAACCGATTCCAACCAAACTCTATGAATATGTTAATCATGAATCCGTAATCGTAACGCCTAAAGAGAATATTGATTACAATTTAAAAGAAAATATCGACCAAAATCATCATCAATATATCTATTACATCTTATCTGAAGATGACAACACATTAAATCTACCTTGGGGTACTAGATTACTTGTCAAACTCAAAAAGAATGAACAGATCCCAGTCACTGATTCTGAACAACTTTATGTCCTTAGACTTAATAAAGAAAATCATCCAGATTATGGCTATCACTATAAAGCATCAGATGATATAGATCCTGCTAAAGAGACCATGCGTTCTGGTGATAAAGTCATCATCACCAGAGCGAAACTAGCCTCTGATATTAAAAATGCGAAGTATGTAGTCTATTATGATGGTAAGCATATTAGACATATGTCCTATAGAAATTTCTTAGACGCTATTGATGGTGTCGTCATTAAAATTATCTTTGAACAATTTCTTTACAATAAAGCACGAAATACCATCCCTGGAGTATTTCCAAAGAAAAGAAAATAGGTTATACTAATAACCGGTGAAGATCTAAAAACGAGACATGTCTCTCCTCTATATTGAGGAGCTTGTCTCGTTTTTTTCTTTATATATTGCCCCTTAACCCTAAGTCTTAGTTAATGCTTGCTATAAGGTGCATTACTAGGTAATATGTCACATAACAAAATGATTATTTATTAAAAAAGGAGATCTTCACCATGCATGCTTATGTAGAAATTATTGAACCAAAACCCAAGTTTAAAAATAGTGAAACTGATCAAATCGTCAGAAAGAAACGTGTTGCAGCCTATGCGCGTGTATCAACAGATGAAACAGACCAATTACACTCATATCAAAATCAAATTGAAGAATTTACCACACGCATTCAAAAAAATGATGAATGGGATTTTGCGGGGATGTTTTGTGATGAAGGGATCACAGGTACCGATATGAAGAAACGTCCAGGCTTCCTGCAAATGATTGAAGCTGCTAAGAATGGACATATCGATTTAATCTTAACGAAATCCATTTCAAGATTCTCAAGAAATACGATTGATATCTTAACTGTCATTAAAGAGTTAAGAACACTCGGTGTTGAGATCTATTTTGAAAAAGAATCGATTTCTTCTTCTGACCCAAAGATAGACTTCATTTTAACCATCATGTCATCGATGGCTCAAGAAGAATCGAGATCGATAAGTGAAAACACCAAATGGGGAATTCAAAAGAGATTTCAAAATGGAAAGCTCTTGATGACGACTAAATGGTTCTTAGGCTTTGATAAAGATGATAAGGGGAACTTAGTCATCAATGAAGAACAAGCAAAAACTGTTAGATATATCTTTGATTGTTATTTAAGAGGGATGAACACAAATGCTTTAGCTAATCACTTGATCGAAAATAAAATCGTCAACGGTAGAGGCAATGTTACCTGGTATGCCGATACCGTTAAAGAGATTTTAAAGAATGAAAAGTATGTCGGTGACTTAATGCTACAAAAGACCGTTACACTCGATTATTTAAGCCATAAAACGATTGATAATGATGGACATGCCACCAAATACTATATCAAAGATGCACATGAACCCATCATCGATAGAGAAACCTTTGATATCGTTCAAACCATGCTTCATGCTAGAGAAATCGTCTTACTCGAAAACAATATGGAACGCTTCAAACATTTAGCTCAAAAACCAATCAAAGGATTAGTTTATTGTTCTAGGTGTAAAAGGATGTATCGCTCTAAGATGCATAACTCAGGAACCACATTTAAAAAGAGTATGCTCAAATGCCATACAGAAATCAATAACCCACACAACTGTGATAATCCATCGATTCATGAACCTCTTATAGAAAGAGGTACACTTCACGTGATTGAAGCACTTACTAAAACAGATCGGATGCAAGAAGATATCATGAGCTATATGACACAAATCCTAGAGAAAACCAATTCACATGAACCTTTAAAAGCTTTAAGACAGGAAAGCAGGATGATTGCAAACGCCCTTAAGGCACTACCTAAACAAAGACTTCATTCAACGATGACAGATAGTGAATATAACATTGAATATAAGCGTTTAAACACACTCTATGAAGAAATCAAGGTCAAGATAGAGGACTTAAAACAAAAGATTACTAAAGAGCATTTAATGCGTAGAAGGTACTATGCATTAAATGCCTTCATTGACACAAACTATCAAGATGTATCCATCATTAAGAGCTTCTTCGGTTTAATCTTGATGATGGGTAAAAATCATGTGAGGTACGTGATTGATGATACCTTCTCGATCATCGATGATCTTCATCAAGATATCGATAAAATCATTAAACTACCTACCATATTAAAAGGCACCTATTTCGATTCACAAACTAAAGAAAATCTATACTATGAGGTCATTATCTATGAAAGAAATTAAAGTCATTGATTCAAATAAATACAATAACAACTATAAAACATTAAAAAGGGTTGCTGCTTATGCGAGAGTATCCACTAAGCTTGAAATGCAATCTTCTTCCCTAGCTTTACAGATTAGACATTACGCTAAAGAAATCATCTTTAATCCTGAATACATATTTGCGGGGATCTATGCTGATCATGGCAAATCGGGAACATCTATGAAACAAAGAGATGGCCTCCAAGAACTCTTAAAAAAGATCTATGCAGGCCATATTTATTTAGTCTTAGTGAAGTCATTATCAAGATTCGCAAGAAACACAATTGATGCATTAACGATCATTAAAGAAACGAGAAAGGTTGGTGCTGAGTTCTACTTTGAAAAAGAAGGAATATCTAGTCTTGATCCTGCGATTGATATGCTTTTTACCATGATGGCAAGCATGGCAGAGCAGGAATCAGACTCGATGTCACAAAACATCAGTTGGAGCTTTCAGAAGCAAGCTCAAAAAGGTAAAGTTTCGATTCATAAGTGTGTTGGTTATACATTAACGAGAGATAAGAAATTCATCATCAACCCAGATGAAGCATCCATCATTAAAAAGATATATCAGATGAAACTAGATGGATATTCAAATTCTGAAATCTTAAGTTATGTTCAATCAACCAATCTAAAGACGATTCAAAATAATGATTTCTCACTAAACTCACAAATTATCAACATCCTTAAGGATATCAAATACAGTGGACAAGTCATTTGGGGTAAGACGTATCGAGGCAAATTAAATAATGAGAAAGTAACGTTCATCAACAATGGTGAAAAACCTAAATACTTAATCAAGAATCATCATGAACCCATGATTAATCTGGATACCTTCAATCAAGTTCAAGATTTATTAAATCATTCGAAACAAGTCTATACCAAAAGCATAGAACCAAAGAATCCATTTAACCGCTTTATCTATTCATTGATGCATGATAGTTATCTCCATGTAAAAGTAAAACATGTTGATTACCCTAAACATGATTTATTTGAAAATGATAGTACTAGAAAAGCGGGTTCTCCGCGCGTTTACTCAAGAAACGCTACGCATGTCCTAAGGAAAGCAACAATCGCTTTAGCGCACAAGTTTTGCGAGCTAGAAACAAAGTTTGACAAGCAAGTGAGTCAGTTAATCAATACGAGATTCATCGATAAGGAAATGGTGAAGATTGGTGAAAAGATTAGAGCCTATAAGAACGAATACTTCACATTAAAACAAAAGGATTATCTTGAACAAGCTGAGTTAAGTTTAATGGGCGAACTTGAGGAAATCATCATTCAAACAAGTATTAAGTATGTTCAAATGGAAGATCGTATCATGCCAGAGATAGATAAATACAAGAGGATTAGAGAAATCAAGAAAGCTATTTCTTCTATTGTGCTACCTCTGGATGAATTACCATTAAATACAATTAAGAATATATATGATGTAGTGGTCGTTGTAGATCCTGAAAACTATGTGCTTCTTATCAATGCTAGTGGAAAGAAACTAGATAGTGAAGCGTTAAAAAAGGTAACGGATGTTAAACCGTTACTTGAGAGTAGTTGTAAATCTAAAACATATGGAATTATAGAAATAAACTGGAAAATATCTCTAATATAGAAGATTAAATTGGTATACTTCTTACCTCAATAAACCCTTTGTTTTAAATTTAAACAAAACATCGGATGTTTTTCTGCTATAAAATCTAGAAAAAGAAGCTCATGAAAAGCGTCATAAATACCATTATCCATGAATTTTTGTTGTACTTTTTTGTCACAGCTATATTCAGCCAATTCAGCATAAGTATCTTTAAAGTGAGTAAGCAATTGAAGCGCACTATTAGAGTCGATTGAATTTGCTAAATAACTATGACGATTTGGAATAAACAAATGTATATAGTTATTTGTATCCCAAACATTAAAGTTGAATTTGTCATCTAAGTGACCTTCAATACTATTGCTTAATACTATAAAATCAACTTTATCATACAATACTTTGTCTATGTATGGAGTATTTGAAAATAGTCCAGTATATGGATTCGAAATGTAGTTTAGAAAGTAATTTAGATTTTGTGTACTGACACATATAATCAGTACATTAACTTCATTGGTAGAAGGATAGTTGAACTTGTTTTGTGCACTAACAAGATAATCTTTCAGTTTGTTATCATTAAGCTTGGCATCACTTACTTTTGCACCTGCATTAAGGAATTCTTTTTTTATATGCTCATAATCATCAATAATCAAATTCAGTGAAGCGTTTTTGTCGTTACTGTATCTGAATAAACCCTTATGTCCATAGAGAGTATCATCGTCTTGTATAGTTTGATCAGGGGTCTTTATCTCTATATTAAATACAGTACTGTTTCTATTTGCTTTGATGTCTATATCAGTTCCATTAGTGGATATTTTTGCATCATTTTCAACTTCAAACCCACAATTAATAAGATTAATAGAAAACATTACTTCTGAAACTCTTTGGAAGTACTGATCTTGAGATAAACTTGTTTCTGATAATTTTCCAAGAAAACTTCCATGAAATGAATTTGCTTTAGGTAGCAAATTTTCATATTGATTCATATAAGAATTTCCGAATTTATTTTTGAAGAAATCACAATAATCCATATAATTAACCTCCCATAGTTATATAAAAAATTCAATACATGTTTGTTTTCTCATTCATGAACAACTCTGTATAATCAATTAAATTATCATAATGGAGAAGTCGTATTCCATCTTTTTCAAGGGACAATTTTCTATCACGTAATTTTTCATTGAAATCTGCTCTTCTTCCAGCAATTATTACATAGTGAATTCTATTCGCATTATAATACTGCAACTCTTTTGGCAAAGTATCCCCATCTTTGAGATGCTTCTCCAATTCTACTTTGAAAGATGAATAGTGATTTTCCAAATACTTCTTCCAATCCTCAATTTGATTAAGACCTTTTCTTATTACTTCACCAAAGTTACCATCACCTAGTTTCAACCTACCATATATTGCTTCAAGCTCAACGAACACCATTGAAAATCCATCAGATGAAGTACCTAATAAAAGAAAATCTGGTCTAAAAGTTGTACCCAAAGAGAATTCCTCAAATAAAAAAGCCTGATGATGCCCAAAAGTATAATTTAACAGAACTGAGCCAATAATTACTTCTCTATTTCCTGTTTTTAACCATCTTAATAATACGGTTTCAGTTGTTTTAGGATTTTCTATTTCTTTTTTATAATCACTAATTAGAGCTTTTACTAGGGTTTTATCAGTTAAGAGTATAGGATCAAGATATTTGTTTGGAAAAACGCTGATATAGTGTCTGAACTCTACAGGGTATTCCCAAAACCGACTACTTAAGATTCCTTTTTTACTAATTAACATCTCATTTTCATCAAAAAAATATTGTCCATCTTCAAATTCATTTACAATTTTTTTTACTTTGTTAGATATTTTTCGATAATCCATTAATACCCTTGTATAATAAAACTAATTTATGTTTTACTATATTTTCCTTTCTTTTAAAGTTTTCTAAAATCTTCTATAATGAAGCTATAAACGTTGTGGAGTGTGTCATCTTATACCTACACTTCGAGTGTGTTACGGAGGATACACCCACAACTCATATTTAAAATGTGAATAAGCTGGTTACACTTTGAGTGTGCATTGACAAGGCTACATTGAATATGAGTTTGTGATACCCCAACGTTTAAAAACATAAAGGAGGTTTTTTTATGCTTTTTGTTGGAATTGATATCGCGATGGACCACCACGATATCGTATTCATCGATGACTACCGTGAAGTCATCAAAGAACATTTTACTATTTCGAATGATTGTGTGGGTTATAAAAAACTTCACACAGAAATCATCTCCTGTATGAAGCCGTTTGGTAACGTTCATATAGGAATGGAAGAAACCGGAATCTATCATGAGAACTTGAGAGACTTTCTGATAGACCTGGATTTCAAAGTGTACACCATTAATCCGCTTTTGACATCCTTCAGTCGTAAGGCTGCGTCGCCACGCCGCACCAAGACTGATAAGATTGACGCTCTAGCCATAGCTACATACGTCTTGCAAAACGTTCGGTCTCTTCATCCCTATACACCTTCATTATATCATCAGGAAGAACTTAGGGGAATGATGAGATTGTACTATGGTAAACAGTTCTTAGTTTCGAAATCTAAGACCGAAATCAAAAGACTGCTTCAAATCATCTTTCCAGAGTTTTTAAAAAACTTTGATCCTTTTGCTAAGGGATCACTTGAGATTTTGATGAGTTACCCTACACCTAAAGACTTTACTGGTGTGCGTAGCTCAACCATCGCTAAAAAACTTTTAACACATTCAAATCATGATACGGATGCTAAACTCATCAAGGAAATCGCTTCAAACTCCGTGGGTAAGTCCAATCAGGTGAACACGTTCTTAATCCATAGTGAAATCAAGTCACTTATACACTATCAAAACCTAATCGAGGAACTCAAAGTTCTCATCAAAGAAAAAATGGATGGGTATCGTCAAATCATGACGATTCCAGGTGTTGGACCTATCACAGGTGCGACAATCTTAGGTGAAACTGGAGACATTCATAGGTTTGAAAATAAGCATCAGTACTTTGCCTTCTATGGCTTGGATCCCATCATCTATGAATCTGGTAAATTCAAACTCAAAAAGTCAAAAATCTCCAAGCGTGGTAACGTCTTCTTGAGAAGTGCTATCTATAATGCTGCACGTGTTGCTTGTGTCGCTCCCAATGTGAGAGATAACAAGTTCAGACGTAAGTACTTATCCATGATGGCTAAGGGTAATAAACATCACAGTACCGTTGTTTTTGCAATTGCTAAGAATATGGTCCATTCGATTTATGCGATGCTCAAACATGGGACAGATTACGACGATAAGAAATAAATAAAAACTATCTTTTTACATGGTTAAGGTTGAGCAACCTTCTTTTTCCATGCACTTTTTATATATTTTTGCCAATTTCAATAATATTACTTGCTTTTTATATAGCTAGCTCCTCGTATAATATGTACTCTTGTATAGAATTTTTATTAAAATCACTGTCTGATCTAGATACTATTAATTATGACTCTTCTTTTGTCTCAAATCTTTCATTCAAGTGTGTTTTTACTACTGCTAGTTCTATATTTAACTGTTTGACATATTCTTCTGCAACATCTATTATAAATCCTGGTTTAATTTCAGTTTCAGGTGCTCCCATTTCGATTATAATATCATAATCCAAAAGATCTTTTAATAAGTTATTAAATAGTGACTTTATATTTTCTTGATCATCATCATTAAAACTAATGAACCCATAATCTTCACCAAAAAACATTATGACTTCATCAACACCTTCTTCATTTTTTAAACTAACTAATGAGCATGAAATTGTTTTATTCTTTTCCATAGATTTTTCTCCTTTCAATAAAAGCTACTTCTCCACCTTCTAGAACTGACTGAGCTATAAAGTTCCATTTTAAAGGTTCTTTTCTATTTCTAATTTCGTATAATACATTTTCAAAAGGATTTCCTTCGTAAACATAAAAATCTCTATCATCATTATCATATTGCATATATACTGATTGATAAGGTAACGATCTAACTCCAATATTTGCATCATGAGTAACAATTATGTAACTCTTTCCTTGCTTTACTAATTTTTTCAACTGCGGAAGAATCTTGTTGCTCACATATTCATGCCCCAAACCTACAGTTGGTTCATCTAAAATAAATATTTCATAATCTTGAAGAATTATATTATTTAATGCTAACATGTGCTTTTCACCCTTAGATGGTTCATATAAGGTTACAAGATCTGCAAGGACAGTCGAATTTTTTCTGCCAATCAAACAATTAATATTGACAATTTTATAATCTTCAAGTAATCCTTTAAGGATTGATAACTCTTGTGTAAAAGTGGTTTTAAATGATGAAAGAAAGGTTGAATTAACACTATCAATTATTTTGTTTACTTTAACTTTTCCAAAATCACCTGAATATGTAATTTCTTTTATAGTCTTAGGATTAACTATGATTTCCTTTCTAAGAAATATTTCACCCTTAAACTCAATTTCCCCTAGTTTGGATTTCTCAAACACATTATCTAATTCGAAAAAATTCTTTATTCTTTCCACTTTTTCAATTACATTTTTTCTATTAGTATAGAAGTCATAAAATCCTACTGTTTCTGGTTTTGAAATAATCTGTTTTTTTTCTAGGACAGCACGTTTCATTATGTCAATTGTTTTCCTCAATAATTTTTTTGAATATACCTGAACGAACAAATCATCGACAGATAGTTTAAATTCAAATAGAGCAGCCATGTATACTTTTTCTAATTGCTCCTTTGATTCTATTTTTATTTTTCCATCTAATTCTATTTTTTCATAAATATCTTTTAGACTATGAAACTCTATATATGACTCAATAAAGCCTAAATATTTAGAATCGTCAATAAGTTCTTCGAATGTCATATTTATAAATGAGAATTTATCGGATAATTCTTTTGCTGTAGTTTTTTCTCCCCAATCAAAATATTTTTTTATACTTGTTGGATTAGATTGCTGCCAATCTTTAATGTAATTAATCTCACTGCTTAAATTAGATGTGATAAACTTGTTATATTCATTACCATTAAACTCAATACCAATAGAGTCCTCATACTGTATACTACTTTTTTCCGAATTAAAATATTTTACTTTTTTATCTTCATTCACATTTAAATATTTATATATTTCTTCAGCTAAAATGGATTTTCCTGTTCCTTTACCACCAAATAAAATATTAATGTCTTTATAAAAGGTGAAATCACGATTCCAGAAACTCGCAATTTTAACTTTAAAATTATCCTGATCTGCTAATAGTTTGTTGACAATTCTTTTATCTTTAGTCGCAAGTAATCTAAACGATTCAAAATCTTCCACCTTGAGTCTTAATTCGGGTATTTTTTCAATTGGATATTTGTTCCAATCAGTCACATCAGATCCAATAATAGAGCGCATATTATGATCCAAAAATATCCCCATTGAAGTTATATTAGTTGGCTCGAGAAACACCAGATCATCAGATGACAAAATCTCAAGTAAATTCTCAATTTCGCTATCGTAGAATTTCTTAGTTTTGTCATGATAATGCACTATATATACAACATGGGAAGAATTGAATACACCTTTAAGTTCTTTCAAGTCAATACAAACATCATCAGGTTTTACATCTTTTAGCAAAGTGGATACATTAGCTTCAAACTCATCAACGTGCTTAGGGGATGAGACTATTATCATATGCCTTTCCCCACTTCCTGCGTCTACTGTTAACTCAATTCCTGGCCATAATTGAGCTACGTCAGAAACAGCATTTTTAAGTTCTTCATATCTTTTTGGTAGAAATTCGTTGTGATTCGTAATAGCAATAATTTCAATGTTGTTTTCAGTAATCACTTCTCTAAATTTACTTGTAGAACAAAACCTATTTATGTCCCCTTGAACTGAATTATCAGTGTGACAATGTAAATCAATTTTCATTTTTTGCTCCTTTCGTTTTTTATACATCATTTCGGAAATTCTTAAAAAATCGACTAAAAGTGAATATCTAGAATATGTACTATTGTAGCATCTGATAAATAGCATCTTTTGAGAATCATCATATATACCAGAGCTCTCACAATAAGAAATGCTGCTATTTCATTCTTCTCATAGTTTAGAATGCTTCCATGAGCATTTTTGTTTCTTGCTCTAGCGAAATTGATTCCTATGTCGGTATTGCTCATTTCGTGAAAATAGTTTCTTTTCACTTTTTCCTTTATTCGAGCGAGCACTTTATCGTTTATGTCTAAACTCTTTGATATTTTAATCTCTAACGACTTATCATAGTTCTCAACTAAATTTGTAAATGATTTCGATAATTTTCTTATTTCAGCATTTACCCCCTTATTCTCTTCATCTATAGACACTAGAACATCAATAAGTCTTTTTTTTATCTCGCAAATGTTTGTATCAAAATTACTTATACGCGACAGGTTATACTCATATTCAAAACTTGATGCTGTAAAAACGTATTTGTGCGGTGTCAAATATTTGTGATCTTCTGTGGATTCTGGTAGATGATACATATTGATTTTTAATTCATCCATGATTACTAAAAATTTATCTATGTTATCAATTATGTAATCATATCTAATACATTCTCCTAAATTTATTTTAGAATCGATAGACTCTTTATTACTTAAGGGAATGTATGAGGAAAAAACAGTTGGTTCAGATTTTTCGGTATTAACCACAGTAATATCATCAAATGAAATCTCTTGTCTATTAAATATAAATTGAAAAATCGAATGGATAATTTTGAACCATCTACTTACTTCTACTATTGGTCTCTTATTCTCGAATACCAATTCTATATAAGCATTTAAATCTAAAATGTTATTTGTTTCTTTATTGGATATTTTTACTTCTATTGATAAAACAAACTCGATTCTTGTACCTTCAAGTTCTATAGTCCGCTTTATTGTATATTCATCAAACATTTTAATTTTGATAATTTTTCTTCCATCTTCATCCAAACGATAAATTGTTGTAAAAGGATCGTGGTCAATAGCGGTTATAGGTGGATAGAATTTATTAACAACATCACCTTTAAATCTTATTGAGTCAAATTCTTTATAAAACGAATTCATTGTCTTCGGAATTAAAACATTTTGACAGTAACCAAAATACTCGTTCTCGAAAAAATCTCGTTGCACTAGCTTAACATTATAGAAATATATATCTCCTCCTAATGTAGTTTTCCCATTCAGATAATCAAATTCGTACTTATCAAAAAAACTTAAATGCATATCTTCCTCAGGTTCTAAAATGTAAGATTTTTTCGTCAGAAAAATTTTTTCCCCATCAAAAAAGAAGGTAAAAATACCGTTTAATTTTTCTATTGATATATTTCCACTCAGTTGCATATTCCCCTCCAAAAAAAGAAAAACCAAAAGATAAATTGCTCTCTCTTGGTGTAGTTAGTCATATTATAACATAATTGAACTACGATTCTATCAAAAAGTATATTATAATTTCTATACAAATTTTTAATACTAGTATACTAAACTTGTTAACTAATCAGTTAAACTATAATGGTGTAACTTGAAATTTTGGACATGCTATATTGTTTTGAACAAAATTAGAACAGATATTTTAAACTAGATTTGTATCCATATAATCAATTTAGAAATATATTTTATTTGTCGTTTGCTTGATTTTTCTTACCATATAATATTGAGTAAAAAAGAGCCTACTTTTATACTAATAAAATTTGATGAATTATGATAATTAAATGAATAAAAGCAATTGAACAAAAACATGTTTAACTACATTAGAACATTTGTTATTAGCAATTTTCAAAAAGTGAAGAGCAAAATAATCGATACAATTGAAAAAACTATCATTAATCCAGAAAAAACATAATAGACAAAGATAGACATGTCTGAGTCAATCATGTCTGCTTTGCTTTCAATGGTCTTATCATCCCATTTTTTCTTGAAAATCCAGTTTATTAATCTTAATAACTTATTCTTTTTTGGAACTGTTGCAACAATCAATAAAGTGGTTAGATTTAATAGAATTGCAGTGAAAAGGTTTAACCCCATTGCCTGATTTTCTATGTCACTTCCTGTACCTGATGGAAAGAGCTCAATTTGCATAAAGACAATCATCCCCAAAAATAATGGTATAAAATACATGTTTAATCTTCTAACATTTTTTATATTGATCATAAACGTTTCATCTCCTTTGATGCTTGTTTACCACTAATATTAGGATTAGTTACAATCTCCGTTAAAAAACTTGATTTCTCTATGCTTAGAATTGTTGAGTCAAGTAATTTTTGTACAGAATTAGTTATTTCAGTACTGAAAGTCTTTGATATATCCAAAAGCTCGTTTTGAAGTTCATTTTTTAAGTCATCTAGACTTTTGGTTGGTTCTATCTTTTTTGTGTAATCTCTAGTCAATTGTTTAAATTTTAATCCAAAAAATTCGAATACTTTTAATAATAACTCATTGTTTTTTTCGTTATCTTTCTCATCAGCAGCATGAATGAAATCTTCGTTTTCTGCGTACTGAGACTTTATGAATTTTTGAAATGTTAAACCAATTGTGTTAATTTCATTAATTATTCTGTCTTTTTCTTTACTTGCATCAGCCATATATTTTACCTCTCTTTGTATATAAAAAAAATAGCATGAAAAATGCTATTCTTCTTTATCCATAAATAATTTAGAAATATTCATAATTGGTAATGTATATGGAGGTACATTTCCATTCATCGTTACTGTCGATAAAAGAGTTCTAAGAAATGGAAACAAAATTGCTGTAGAACTATTGACAGCGATTTTATTTGATACCTCATCTTCCCAGTTATTCAACTCAAAAGTTGCAGAAATCGTTACTTCAGCATAAAAAGGGATTGGCTCTTTAATAACATCCTTAGAAATAATCACACTTAAGACTATCTTATATTTCTTTTCATCAACTATCACAACATCTCTCTTAAATTCAGGTTGAATATTAATCTTACCTGATTTGAATTGGTACTGTTCGTTAAGCTGAAAAGATGTCTTAAGGACCTGATAACTCAACAGTTTCATTTCGCTAATGCCCGTCATATCCGTAACCTCCATTTGTTGTTATAGTAACATATGGTTTATTATAACAAGGTTCTTTAAACTCATAATCAATTGAAGGGACATCCTGTTTGAAGAATTTACTTTGAATCTTTGAAATTTCACTTTCTGTTAGTGTATGTTTTTTGATTGTCCAAAGTAAAATAAAATTGTTTTCTTCCCTTAACAATCTTAAAAAACTATCGTGGGTGCTATCTTGAATAGAACCATTTTCATATCTTGTAATTGTTTTTAACCCGAATCCGAGTATTTTCGAAAATGTAGCTTGTGATAATCCATACTTCTGTCTGATTTCGATAATCTCTCTTGATGTGAGTAAATTATTCTTCTTCTTATATTCATCAAAGAGAATAATATCGTTTTCGATTTCATTTGCTTTGTCATAAATTTCATTTCCACAGTACGCACATTTTAGAATAGTAATTCTAGCACTTACATTTGTCTCTTTAATCTTATACTCTCTTACATCATTCGACACTACTACTTCATGGCTTGCTTCACAACTTCCACAGTATTTTTTCATTTTAAACCCTCCTAATAAGTGAAATCTAAATATAGTCTATATGACAACTTAAACACTTCACAATACTATTGCCTTCTACAATTTGAACTTCTTTTAATTTGATATATAACTCGTGACCTCGATAAGTGTGCTTAAACATCCACAACATACCGAGTCTTGATGGATCTCTATCTTTTTCTGGACCACTATAATAATCATCTATAGATAGGTTTCTAACCATATCTTCTTGATCATATGTTGTCATACCAATAAGGAATCTAGTCTGGCGATTTTTTTCTGTTGGAACAAAGTCAATAAAATCTGCATACTTAACACTATGCAAAAATAGTTTTATCTCAGAATGATCAGCCATATTATACCTCCTTTTTGGTATCATATGATACTATTATACACTTGAATTTGTATTTAGGCAACAAAGAGTGAATATTTTTACATATTATTTTGAAATGTACAAAACGTCAGAGCATCATATTCAAAAAAGCATAATCCAAATGAGAGTTAGTTATCATGCTTAGTTACTATATTTCGTCTCTTTTAAAGTAAGCTTGTTTCTTACCATGTAAAAATTTAAACATTGACATTCAAACGAAAAAAACGTTTGAGCTTGATAAAATAGTCTATTTTCACCTATTTCATCGAGTTTCATGCATAAACTACTCAATGAAGTTAAGCAATCTAAATTATCATGTTTCTAGAAAAACCTATATTTTTAGTTTCCTGTTGTTATCTCTATTAAGCCATGAAGTAACTATTCTTTGGGGTATAATAAGTATTGAATTGGACATTCCACCAAAAAGCGTTAAAAAAGACAAGAATTCATCTTGTCTCTTATGAAAATCTTAATTTTTCATGTCTAGGGTGACACACGCTTCATACCAACATACATAAGACAGACAGTCACACCTTGAGGGTCAGCGTGTTTTGGCACATCTTGGGGAAAAAGTCAAGTCAATTATGTCATTTTGCGTCTTTATAATGAGCACAAGTCCATGTAAGAGATGCATAAGAAAATACACCCATTTCATAAGGATGACACAGGAAGTGTATCCTTAAAATCTCATTTACTATGTTCAACAGTAAGGATTTCTTTGTTTCATAAAGGCAAAACTTTTGTCAAGACTGCAACATATTTACGTTTTTGGTCACACAGCATTTTCTATGCCAATTCACAATATTCCATCTACAGAGGATTTGAATATATCTATACTTCTGATAGAATAAAGTGAACGAAAGGAATCAAATCAATGAACACACATAAAATATTACAAACATCACTATCTTTATTAATCCCAAACACTCTCTATGATTCAAGAACTTTATATGAAAGATATTATAAGGATATCGTTTCAGAAGTTAACTATTTTAAAATGATCAGTCGCTTCATAGAATCTAACTTCTTAAAAAGTTTTTCTAAAGGAGTTTTCTATTTACCAAAAGTAGGTAAAAATGGTATTATTCCTCTTTCACCACTTGCGATTAAATCCCTTGTGATTCCATCAAATGAATATGGTTGTGAAATCGGTGAAGTTTTATATTATCAACTCAAACTCACCTATCAAAAACCAAAAACATACCGTTATTACACGAGTAATCTTACAGAACATAAAAAAACATATGGCATCGCTACATTTCACCGACTTGATGTTCATTTTGATGGTTTGACAACCTTGCACATTCAATTCATGGATGTTTTATGTAACTATGATAAAATCATTCACATCAATAAGGATCAATTTTTGATGGTTGCTCAATTTTTTTGCAAACAATTTAATCAAGATGTCTTTTTATTACTTCATAAATTAATAGGGTATCAAAAGAAAGACATTGCATTTCTGTCTCAAGTCTTAGATTACTTTGGTGTAGAGCATACATTATCAACATTATTATCAAATAGATCTTCATACAAAATTCCTGTATGGAAGTAAAAACGCGAAAACTAGATTATACTCGTTTCGCGTTCTGTCCATAAGTCATTTTAAATTGAAATACTAAAATCTGAATTTGCGAATCGTTCTTAGATATGGTCTCTGAGGTTCTTTTGGCTTAAAGAAAAATTGTGTCTCTGATTTCGATAGTTTAGAAACTTCCATTTTCAACTCCAAAAGTTCCATTGTGCATATTAAATCAGATGCTTGGAATAACTTATAATCTATTGGATAAACCTTTTTAAACGTTACATTGTTTAGAGAGTAATTAAATATCGTGTTCAACACTCTAGTGATTTCATTTTGACCATTATCATAGTATAGTACTATTTCATTAAACTCATTAAAAAATTCTAATTTTTCTTCGATAAAGATTCTTAAATCTTTTGCCATTTTCGCTTCTAAATCAAGTTTATCCTTGAAATTCTTTTTCTGATATGAAAAAGTTCTATAATTTATTTGGCATCTTCTAGTAAACTCATACATTTGAATAAACATGTGTCTTCTATCATCGATGGTTAAATGTTTATACTGATTTTCTCTACGTATAAGTGGTCCTGCATGAATATATGAAAAGCCCTTATGATCTCTATCGAGCACGCGATCTAGATGTTCAATTTGCTCACTAATACCATTGGATTGGTTATGAAAAACAAGCATAAATAAGTAGAATGGTGAATGTACGCTTTTGAGATCGAAATCACCTGATTCATCGATGAATATACTTAAGAATTTCATATTTCCCCCTAAAAAAATGACGGGGAAATTCCCCGTCTACGGTGGACCAGGGTCTAAAAGACCAGCCCAAACACATTACTGTGCCTCGTACACAAATAATATCATTAATGTGCTTAGATGTCAAGATTCTAGCACAAAATTAATAAATTGAATCTATCCCAATTTGAAACATTACCGCTCAAAGCCATATAGTTTTTAAATAATTTTTCATCAAGATGCAATTTCATGATTCAAGATCTCCTTCACGAACTTTCTATAGTTGCTGTACCTTCTACCATTATAATGATAGCTATATTGAATCAGTTTTTCTTTATTTAAATTGAGACTTTTGATTAAGTCGTTCAACATGGATAGATTCTTATTCATCCCAAAATCACTGTACTTAATATGTTTGACAATTTCAAGAAACTCAAGGTAATGTTTATTTGCTTGATTTATCTCAAATGGTGGATAGGAAATGAAAACTTGGCCGTTATATAATTGTTTTGATCTAGTATGTACAGAGACGTTATTTGCAAGTACTTCATAGAAAGTTGACACTTGTGATGTAAACTTATATTTATACAATAAATACGCACCTGTTCTAATACCTTGACCATTTTCTAAGTATTTTGCTTCAACAATATCATGAATAGATGGCGCAAGATGGGAGAATTTATTGTTTGCACTAGGAATATAATAAATACCATTTTCATATCGTTTAATGATGCCAAAAGAAACCAAGTAAGATAAAGCTTGGTTAAGTGAATGTTCATTTTCTATGTTTAATATGTTTTTGAGATCTTCTTTAAGTATTGGCATGCGCTCAGCATATATACTAGATATCTGATTGATATTCATTTTCTTCCTCCATCAATAATGCAATATATTTTATATATTAATTCTATCATAATAATTTTATGATGTAAAGGATCAAGATACTTTTAGTTTAACAACATGAGGAATAGGGTAGTCAACTAAGGTAGTTATTAGGGTAGTTGTTCTTATGAGATTCATAAAACACGGATTATTTAAAAACCTGATAGCATCTTTTTAAAGCCAACAAGTAGGTTATTTTTGGGGTAGATAAAGTATCAAATCAGACATTTCTTAATAATACGATAAAAAAGACAACAAATAATCTTGTCTTCATCAATTTTAATAAGTTTTCGTGTATTCAATGACATTCATTTCATACCAGCATACATAAAACAGACAGTCCTACCGTATAGCTGGATGTGATCATCCTTTGAATCATCAAATCCAATCACATTTTGTTTTAGCCATAGATAGCTATGCTCAATTGGATTCGTATCTAAAAACGTATGATAATCAATTTGAGGAACTTCTATATCAATTTCTTCAATTGGATCGTTTTGATTTTGTCTTGCTTCTTTGGATAAATAGCTTGATACACATATTACAATTTTCTTCGCTGAATAATTGATGCTAAATGCAGTAATTCTATGGTATGAAGCTTGAACACCAAACTTTGTGTCTAGTGCTTTAATAATTGCCATATAGTCCTCACTTTCTTTTTATCCTGTAAATGGTAATTGATAAGATATCAGGTGAACCAAGATTCAATCCTGTATTAATATAGATTTGACCTAGGACACCATTTACTGAATGCACAAAATCACAGGATTTAATCGTTGTATCGCCTTGACCAGATAGAGTTGTTACGCTTTTTCCATATGCATTCCACTGCACAAAATCACTAAGAGATGATCGAAACATAGATGATAACTCAAATGAAATAACTTTTGAAATTCCACTTGTTATGGTTGGTCCTGATTCATAACTATCTTCAATGTATTGAATGGTTGAGCTTTTTGCACTTCTAGTCTGATAGACATTACTTTCAGTACTTGCATGATAGTTAAGATAACTACCTATTAATGTGGATGATGCAGCAGTTCTATAATAGAAATAGGTATCAGACAAATCAGCTGTTGTGCCATATGTTGAAGATATAATATGTACTTTATAAACGTAATTAGGATCAAATGGATAATTCAGTGTATGGATATAAGCGTAACCTTCATAACTATAAACGAGTTCCATCTCACCGCCTATTTTGACAACTGATGAAGGTGTTCTTGCATATAAAGTATTGTCATTATAATCAAATGCAAGTTCACCTAAATAATTTAATTGTGCAGTTGTCGGTTTGGCAGTACCCCTTTTAACTCTGATAATGGCCATTAATAAGTCCCACCATCAATAATTGAAGATGGCATGAGAACTTTTGTTTTATCAATCCCTAATTTATAAGAAACCCTAGTAGGTGAGTAATTAGAATCAACTACAGCAACGTATACTAAACCATCTATGATGACTGAATTGGTATAATCAGTTGCTGATGGAGCAACTGCAATGCCATCAGCATCACTAATATAGACATTTTTGACATTACTTAAAACAGTTCTTTGATCTTCTGTTAAATGGAGATTGCTTGCGACATGGGTATTATAAGTCGATGCAGCTACACCACCAAGTCCAGCAAGTGTAATGGATACTGCTCCAGTTGATCCATTGACACTTGTGACTGCGTCTGTTGGTGTTAAGAGTTCTTGCCAGTTTGCAAGCGTTGAGTAAGGGGATGCCTTTAGGATAAAAGATTTACTTAAATCGGTTCTAACAGCAACGTCACCTTCTTGAGCGCTGGTTAACGCAAGCATCGCTGTTTGACTAGCAACGACAAAAGTATTCGTCATCGCAATCTTAGGCACGACACTATCCGCTAATTTCCCGTTTGAATCTAATATAGGAATGTTTCCATTGCCTGTGCCTGTGTTTTTCGTTGAAGCAGTTCCTAGATTGAGTGCTGTAATCTTTGTATCAATCTGAGTGTTTACTTTAGCAACGCCAGGTATTTTTAAATAATCCGATTCTACAAGAGGCACAGAAGTATTTGCTGTTTTATCTGCTTTTGCAATATATAAATGCTCACCACTAAAATCAACTTGTGGTTCACCTGCTTTTACAGTACCTGTTGTTCCAACAAGTGGTCCTGTTCCAGCTGTAGTTCTTCTTTTAATTTGAATTGTTGCCATTTAATTTCCTCCTATTTTTTCATGAATAAACTTGTTATCTTATGTGTTGAGTTTGTAGTCGTTAATGTTACAACACCGTTTTCATAAGAAATACCCAGCGAATAATCGCTGGATGCATATCTATATGAAACAGCTGTATTTGAACCAACAACTATAAATAATAACTCTCCAGGGAATGTTACAACGGTCGTACCGTTGATAACAACATATAAAACAGATTCTCGTAACTCTTCAGAATTGGTTCCTGAAAACCTGTAAGTGCCTGAATTAACGAGTGTTAAAGATTTTCTAACCGGCAAATAATGATTAAATATTTGATTATCCAGGTTATCAACTCTAGCTTTATCATTGCTGATTAGTTTTCTTGAATAGTTTGTCAATGTAACTGAAGTTGTTGTTTTTGTGTATGCACATAAAACAAGTTCATAAAGACCATCTGTTGTGAGTAGATTATTCACTGTCAACGAAGGATAACTACCCGTTTGTTCTTTCACATATAGACTCACTGTGTTATCTGTAGTATTGATACCTAATATTACATATCCAAACTTACTGGAATCTGGTGTAACACCAATGGTTGTTTGATTTTCAATATAAATGATGCGTCCATAGACTGAAACATAACCATCACTCAATGTAATTGTGTTGTTGGCTAAGGTATAACCAACCTCACTTTTTAATCCTTTTAAAATCCCTACATCACTTGAAAAAAGGAAATGATACAAGTCTGAATCAACTTTTGATGTGACATTTCCACCTTCAAATGTGATTTTTTGTAGTCCCATCAGAACTCACCTCCATCGATGTCTGTATTGGTAATTGTGATACGATTTGTTGAACTACTACCTGTGTTTTTACTGAGTAGTTGAATTTTTTCTGTTAGTTTCACGCGGTACTCTCCTAATGTAATCAGTGCATAATTTAATGAATCCTTGAATGTGATACCTGTGATCACCGATTCATAGGTTTTACCTTTATGAATAAATGATACATAATCACCTAGATAGATATTGGTAAAGGGGATAAACACTTTGTTTTTCATGTCGATCATAAAGGTAATATTGTGATCCAGTTTGGACGATAACATTTCACTTCTTGCTTTTGTCTCTAATGTCTCAAAGTCGTTATCGATATAGATATAACTTTTAGCCATCACACTTGTATATCTTGATTCTGATGAACTTTCTTCGGTGATATCTCCAGTGGTAAGCAAATAATATGTTTTAATACTTTGATAAATTTGATTATCACTTCTTGGATAAAAGACTACTTTGTTAATGAGTTGGCTCGTTGAATCATTGGTTTCAATATTTAGAATCGATGAAAAATCACTTTTTATCATCATGCCTTGGTTGACACTCACAATTCTAAAATTGATACCAGTAATTCGTCCCCTAAGATACGTAACATCGGTAATAAAGCTAATGCCATATCCTTTTGAAACAAGTTCAAATACCTTTGACATACTGATGATATTGTCCATTTCAAAGTTAAGACTTCCAGATACAGTTGTTTCTTTACTTATCGTTAAATAAGAAAGATTTTGTTTTTGGTCAGTGTTGTTCTTAAAATGATTTGTAATCATCTGATAAAGATACTGAGCTAAATCACCACTAAAGCTTGTCGCTGGTATTTCCAAATTAAAAATCTCCCTAAAATCGAGAGATTTAATATTTGTCGAATGATCATCATTAAGTTCTATGCTTTCTAGTATGCCTATATATGAAAAGACATGGTTTTTTAGTACCACTATATCGCCTATAGTACAGTTTATATTTGCTTTATTGACTTTAAATGTAGAACGCTTGATTAAAACCATATCTAAAACAAGTTCAAACTGATTACTGATATATGCGTTATCTTTATACTGCAGTGTACTTCGGTCAAGAAATAATAGTTTCATAACCTATATGCCTAAATAACCTTCAAGAATAGTGACTCTACATATTGTCTCAGTAGCCACACCTGGTTTGAACTCAATTTCATAATTTCCATGATCTAAGAACAAAAAGTTATCTGCTTCAAAGTCTTGAAGTGCATAAATATCTGTAATCAATCCTGATTGATCCATGACCATTTCTTGTTTAGAAGGAATTGAGTTTACGGTAATGGTTATATTTTCTGCAGTTAAATATAAACGTAATGTTGATAAGACTTCTCCATTTTTCTTAATTAAAACTTCAGGATCAATCACATCACCAATCATTTCAATCACAAGTGGAGCTTCATTGAGTCCTTCGTTTTTAATTAAGAGTTTTCCTTGATAAGAACTTGAATAATAATACGGATAAACATATGGATAGACTTTACCACCTGATGAACCGTTGGCGATGATTTCATAAGTCTTTTCTTTTAACCAAAGTGATAGTTTCTTAAATATGATATTGCTTTGAATGGTACTAGCCACTAGTTCTGCTTTTGATAAACTCGCTATATCAACATAACAGTATGCTTTAAATGCATTATTTTGATAATGTAATCTATACGCTTTATTGCTCATGCTAATGAAATCAACAAAGTCTTTATATCCCTGATAACCTTTTAAAAAGATTAATGTTTCATTTATTTCGGACAAGGGGATGTTATATTCTGAACGAGAATAAAAACGACTATATTCCAAATACTTCATATCTAAAGAAAAACCAAGACCACTCACTTGAGAGATAATGGTCTGGTTTTTATGATTAAAGTAATAGATATCACCGAATTCATTCTCTAAATAAAATTGCCTAATCAAATTACACTACCTCCTAATGCCTTATTGATGGAATCAATATCAAAAGTAGGTGATGTTGTATTGATTGTGATGTTGTTGGTGTTACTTGTTGATGAGTTAGAGTTTGCATTATTTACTGCGCTAGATCCTTTCAAATTGAATGTGTTGGAAAAGAAATCTCCAACACCTCCAAAGAATCCACTAACTTTACTGGCAGCATTCGATGCGAAATCACCAATACCATCGGTTACTTTATTAGCAATGTTTGATATACCTTCAGTTACACTTGAAAATGTATCTTTTATCTTGCCTCCAAAGTCACCTATCTTTTTAGGTAGCTCACCAATCCACTCAAATATCTTTTGGATAAACTCCACAATTTTTTGAACTATATTTAGTACTGGTTCAAGGACAAACATCAATACTTTAATCGCTGGAACTAATATAGCATTTAGTACTTCACCAACAACTGTAATAAGTGGTGCTAAAGCTTCTAGTATTCCAGCAAACATCTCTACTTGCATTATCAATGGCATCAGTATGATGTCTAAGATTGGAACAAGTAAATCAATCAGCATAACAACTAAATTGATAATTACATCTAATATGGGCTGTAACGCTGTCATTAAACTATCTACAATTGCAAGGATGGGTGGTAAGAGCTGCATGAAGGTTTCCATGAGTCTACCAAGTAGTGCTCTAAATTCCTCACTTTGAAATAATGCCATCGCTAAAATCGCGATTAGCGCGCCTATACCAAGCGTGGCAAAGTTTATACCCGCTCCAGCAAAAAGCCCCGCAGAACCGACACCTTTAAGCGTCATGGCCACAATATTGAGTAGTGGTCCAACTTTACCAACAATCACCAGAACAGGGCCTATAGCAGCAACTAGACCGATAAGGGTTGCTATCATCTTCTTAGTATCTGAATCTAAATTGTTCCATCTAAAAACCCAGTCTTTGACAACAGGAATCATTTCGTCTCTTACCTTAATGATTAACGATTGTAAGACTGGCATCATCGTTGATGCAATATCTACACCTAAACTAGATAAAGCTTGTTTTGTTCTATCGAGTGCATCGGTAAACTCACCTGCTTGTGCAGCCTGCTCATTGGTAACAATCCCTAGATTTCTTGCTTCTTGTCTTAAATCTCTAATCGTGCTTATTTCACTTGATAAAATAGGGATAAGTTCTGTTCCAATTTTCTCACCAAAAAACTTATTAGCCACACCTACTCTTAGTGCTTCATCTTCGACTTTACTTAGTGCTTCACTAATGATTTCAAAGGCCTCATCAGCATTCTTACCCTTTAGATCGTCGACAGATAGTCCAATCAGTGCTAAACTATCAGCTACTTTATCTGCATTACCAGTTGCAATATCACCTAAGATACCATTAACTTTAATGAATGCCTTATTCAGACTTTCAGTTGATGATCCCATGATCGTAGCAACGTGATTCCATTCCTGAAATGCTTCAGCAGTTAAACCTATCTTTTGTGCGGTATCTCCAATGGAATCAGCAGTATATGCCGCCTTTACTGAAAAGGCTGATAAAGCAGAAACGGCTCCTAAAATAGGAACCGTTAAAGATTTTGTGAGCGTTGACCCAAGTTTACCAATTTTATCGAATTTAGCATTGCTTAATTCTCTAATTTTATCATTGGTTTTACTTAGTTCATTGTTTAGCTTTGATAACTCTGCTTCTGTATATTGAACATTGCGCTTTAACTTATTAAACTCTTCTTGGCTCATATCACCAAGTTGCACAGCCTTTTTGGCTTTATCAAGTTCTTGATTCTGTGTTTCTAGTTTCTTCTTTGTTTGAGTTAAGACGTCATTAAGTTTGCCTTGTTTTGATTTCCATAAGTCTAGATTAGATGAATCATAACGAAGATTGGTATTAATGGCTTTAAGGTCCTTGTTTTGTTCTTTTAAATCTTTCTTTATACCATTGAGATCATTTTCTAGATCTTTACCGTCAAGGGTTAACTTTATATTTAATCCTTTAACTGTTTCTGCCATTAATAATCACCTCCATCTATTAGTACAACCAACTTTATAAAATACAAAAAGCACATGAATACATGTGCCTTAGGACTTCTACAAGAAGATTCTTGCGATTTCTCAAATTAATGAGATTATACTACAGAAACTTCCTAGAGCATAAATGAAATTTTTAAATTTCTTCATCTTTATACCACCTCCGCCACTTAAAGTGGCCAGCAGAAGTGTTTATATTTTAACATTTGTATTAAATATCTACAATAGAAACCTATCAATATCACTTTGAGTTGCCCTTTTGTTTAATTGTTTCCCATTATTAATATTCATTTCAAGCTCTGCGATATCAAAGTATGTTTCTAAATCAAAATTCTTTGAATCTTCAATAGAAATACCTAAATGAGCTAGATTGAATATAATGTTTGCTGTGATGTTTACATCATCATTTTTTTGTCGGTGGCTTGGGTGTGGGTCTTTTCTGAAATGTCCCTAGCATTTCACCTATCGCATTCGTCAGATTTTCTAATTCATCTTGATTGCTTAATAAAGAAAAATCCAATGACATTAAAAAGTCATTGTAAGATTGTTTACTGAAAGGTCTGTTTAATACATAAATGATTCGAAAGATGGTATCAATCACTGTAGATAGATCATCTTCATGTTTTATATCTGATTTTTCTAATTTCTTTATGTCACTGAATAATTCTGTTGAAAATACATTGCGATAATCAATAATCGTAAATAGCGACGAATGAAGGCGATAATCTTTATCGCCTAGTTTAAGTGTTCTTTCCATGTTCTCTCCTTAAATGAATGTTGGTAATCTAGGTGTAGTAGTAAGAAAAGCTGGATAGTTTGTATCCCCTACGCCTGCAATAACTCTTAAAATCAGATTATTTCCGGATTCAATTGGTCTAGCTGTAATGTTTAGTGTGATTGAGTTTGCCTCAATGGAATCTGCTTTAGATTTACTTGCATCACCTGATGGCGTAGCTGTACATAAAAAATACCAAATGCGTCTAGCTTTGATATCACCTTGAATTTCATATCCTAAAGCAAATGTTTTTGTTTCACCATTCACTACCTCTACTAAATTTCCATTGGTATCTTCTAATACACCAAATATATCTTTTTTAAATACATCATCAATTTCAGTAAATTTCAGTGTGACTGTTGTCCCTGAATTGGATACTAAGGTTGCGATGACCTTATCATCTGCATACACTTGTGTACTACCACCGATAGCTTCAGTAGTAATCTCTTGTGCCCCCTCTAAACGTTTAGGTGTTGCAAACGTCCAACTACCATCTTCTGCTTGAGTAGCGAGCGCATAGTGTACGTTTGTTAACCCAAATGTAACTTTGTTGCTCATTTAAAAAACCTCCTGTTTGATTTCGTATACTCTGTTGACTGAACCATCTTGATTGACGAATTCAGATAATAATTCAAATTCATATCCCATAAAATATAGGGATGCTTCTAATTGTTCCTCTAAACCTAAATTCTTTTTTTCAGTAATTAAACTCACTTGAAAGGTTGCAACCTTCGCAACCGATCGATCATCAGCATAAACAATCGCTCGATTACTTATTTCTTGGTAGATGATATAGTTTGGGTCAGATTCTAATCCATCTCTAGTTCCATAAGATACCTTCCCAGGTAACACAGAATTCAAAGTATCAAATAAAACTTCTAATTTTTCCTGCATCAAACATCACCTTTTTCGATAATCCTTTTAATATCTTCTAGCATCTTTGGAGTTATTAAATCATAAGCTGGTCGCATAAATGGTCTTGGTCCTACATATTTACCACTGCGATGCATAGTGTTGACAAATAACAACTTAGTTGATGAAAACTAGGTTGTTTTTTTGATTTTTCGAGCATTTCCAGAAAAAACGTCTAATTCTAGTTA
>DIGF01000033.1 GCA_002419505.1 Caryophanales bacterium UBA5729 | reverse complement strand
TGAAAACTGTTCAATGATATTTCCTTCTTCGTCGGTTAAGATGTAACCGGCTTGAATAATCTCCGATACGAAGTTCTGATAATTGCTATATGGAGGCATGCTCATTTCAAAATCGATAAACAAGCGATTACGATTTTGATTGACCAAAGATTTAATTCCTGATTTTATAACTGATATATCGTAATATATCGTTGGTTTGTTCTTGCTAGGTGAGAGAATCTTTTCAATTGCTATCACATTTTTTACCATTACACCTCGATATAATCGCGGTTGATTTTTTGTTTGCATAAAGATATAGATACCGAACTGGAAATAAAGCATGAATTGTTTAAACATACTTTTGCTCATATAGTAAAAATGTACTTTTCTTGAGTCTTTAATCGCAATTATTCTTTTGGATTCGATAACGCCATGGATCATCCCGTAAATGTATTCTTCCAAAGTAAACACCTTTGCTTTCTATTTGTCCTTTATTTGATTTAAGGCGAGATAAATATTATCAATCGCATCTTCTTGAATTTTCAAACTTTTCAGTTCTTCACGCGGAGCGTTTTTAATATTTTCTAGAGTTTTATATTTTTTTAGTAATTTGTTTTTTGTGACTTTACCGACCTTAGGTATGGTATCTAGGATTGATCCAAAGATGGTTTTATGCGCAACATTTCTTTGAAAACTAATTGCGAAACGATGGACTTCTTCTTGCATTTTATATAGCAATGAGTATAGGTTGGAATGCTTATCTAAAGCGATTTCCTTTTCATCGTTAGCTATGATGCTTTCGGTTCTATGGCGATCGTTTTTCTTTAAACCGATGACTGTTAAATTTAAAGCCAAATCTGCTAAAACTTCTTTAGCGGCACGCAGTTGAATGATTCCGCCATCAACTATAATCAAATCAGGTTTATCTAAATTTTCCATAAGAACGGATTGATAGCGACGATAAATAACTTCCTTCATCATTCGATAATCGTCAGCGGTTTCAGTTGTTTTGATTTTATATTTCCGGTATTCGTTTTTATCTGGCAAGCCATTAGAAAAAACGACCATTGCTGATACCAGGTTCTGACCGGAGATGTTTGAATTATCAAATATATCAATTCTTCTAATCGCCGGTAGATTTAGCAGTTCTTCTAATTCGGTTAAAGCACCAATCGTCTTTTTTTCCTTATTCAAGAAAGCAGGTAAATTGTTATTTAAGTGAATTGAAGCATTTTCGTGTGCCATTTCTAATAGTCTTGCTTTTCTGCCCCTTTGCGGAGTGAAAATTACATTGCCTAAGATTTCTGGAAACAAGTCATAATCATAACCGAAAGGCAATAAGATTTCTTGAGGAAGCGGATTTTGTTCATAGAACTGCGCAAGGTATGTTAACAAGATATCTTCTATAACTCCATAATAGGTAAAAATCTTTGATTTAGAAAACAAGAGTTTTCCGTTTCTCATAAAGAGGATGTTAATTGATATATAATTATCATAGGTTAAGAAATTAATGATGTCTCGATCTTTATTATCGTTGAATAAAACTTGCTGCTGCTCAGTGGTTTTGTTGATAGCCATGATTAAGTCTTTATACTCTTGAGCTTTTTCAAATTCTAAATTACTGGCATGTTCATTCATTTTTCTTGTATAATCGTCAATAAATTCTTTGGTATTACCTGACAAAAATGACCTAACTTTTTTAATCAATTCTTTATAGTTCTGTTCAGTAACCTCAAATTCACAAGGACCTAGACACTGCTTGATATGATAATATAGACAGACTTTTTTGGGGAATTTAGAACATTTTCTAAATGGAAAAATTGTATCTAGTAATTTCACTGTCTCATTAGCGTAAAAAGCATTGGGATAGGGACCGAAAATATTACCTTTTTTATTTTTAATATCTCTAGTTGTTCTAATAATCGGATGTCTTTCATTAGTGATTTCTATATAAGGATAGGTGCTATCGCTCATTAACTTAATATTGTATTTAGGCAAATGCTTCTTTATTTGAGATAACTCTAGAATAAAAGCCTCTTTCTCATTTTTTGTAACAATAAAACTTAAATCTTCAACATCACTGACTAAACGCGTTGTTTTATCATCATGAGCGCCAACAAAATAAGAACTTATACGCTTCTTTAAGTTCTTGGCTTTGCCAACATAGATTATTTTACCGCTTTTATCAAGCATTTGGTAAGTTCCTGTTCTTTCAGGTAACTTAATTAACTTTTCTTTGATTTTTTCATTCATATCATACAAATTATATCAAAAACTAGTAGTACTTGCAATTAAAAGAAAAACTGCGAGATTTTTTATCTCACAGTTTTTGTAATTACTTAATTGTTTTGATTAAATCTTCTACTTTTCTACCTTTGTTATATGATTCATCATACTTAAAAATCAAGACTGGAACTTTACGCATTTTTACTCTTTGAACTATTTGATTTTTTATAAAACCATTAGCTCTTTCTAAAGCTTTAGCAGTATTTTCTAAATCTTCATTTTCTCCCATTACTGTGTAATAAACATACATATATGATAATTCGTTGGTAATTTTAACACCAGTAATTGTGATAAAACCTAAATCGTCTTTAACTTCTTTAAGAATGATATCCGATACTACTCTTTGAACATCAGTCTCTAAATGACTAATTCTTGCCATTTATTCCACCTCTTTCATTTGATAGACTTCGATAATATCGCCTATTTTCAAATCATTATAATTATCAATTGTTAGACCGCAGTCAAAACCTTGTTTAACTTCTTTTACATCGTCTTTAAAACGTTTCAATGAACCGAGTTTGCCTTCGAAAATTACTTTTCCATCTCGAACTAATTTAATAATTGAATTTCTCTTAACTAAACCATTAGTTACCATACAACCAGCAATAGTTCCGATTTTGGAAACGTTATATGTTTCTCGAACTTCAGCTTCTCCGATTACTTGTTGCTCAAAGACTGGATCTAACATGCCTTTCATAGCTGCTTCGATATCATCCAAAGCTTCATAAATTACCCGATAAGTTCTGATTTCAACATTTTTCTCAGATGCTAATTCTCTTACTGTACTTGGAATACCAACGCCAAAGCCGATAATAATCGCTTCTGAAGCTTCGGCTAACAAGACATCAGTATCAGTTACAGCACCTACACCCGTTCTAACAATATCAATTGAAGTTCCATCAACAACTATTTTGTTTATCGAACCTCTAAAAGCTTCGATAGAACCTTGAACATCGGCTTTAATAATCAGTTTTAATTCTTTCAATTTACCTTCAGCGCGATTGAAGAAATCTTCTAAACTCATATTTTGTTTATTTGAATGTTGTTTATCAAAATCTCTTTGTGATCTTTCAGAAGCAATGTCCTTAACCATTTTTTCGTCTTCAAAGACTTTAAAAGGATCTCCGGCACTTGGAACTTCTGCCAGACCAATAATTTCCACTGCTTGTCCTGGTAAGGCTTGAGAAATTTGTCTGCCGATATCGTCAGTCATCGCTCTAACTTTTCCATAAGTTGAACCAACAACAAAGCTATCTGATATTTTAAGGGTTCCGTTATCGATTAAGATCGTTGCGACTGGACCTCGACCTTTATCAAGTTTTGCTTCAATAACTGTACCAACAGCATTTTTCTTAGGATTAGCTTTAAGTTCTAGCATTTCGGCAACTAATTGAATCGTGTCGAGCAAATTATCGATTCCCGTTCCTTTAAGTGCTGAGATTAAACAGTATGGAGTTTCACCGCCCCAGTCATCGGGCAGAAGGTTTAAATCAGCTAATTCTTGTTTAACTCGATCAGGATTAGCTCCTGGTTTATCCATTTTATTGACAGCGACTATGATTGAACACTTAGATGCTTTTGCATGGTCGATTGCTTCTCTTGTTTGTGGCATTACTCCATCATCAGCAGCAACTACTAAAACTACAATATCGGTAATTCTCGCTCCACGTGCTCTCATTTCTGTAAAAGCAGCATGTCCTGGGGTGTCGATAAAAGTAATTTTTTGACCGTTTTTTTCTACTTGATAAGCTCCGATGTGTTGGGTAATTCCTCCAGCTTCAGAATCTACTACCCTTGCATTTCTAATATTATCTAAAAGCGTTGTTTTACCGTGGTCAACATGACCCATGATTGTTACGACAGGCGGTCTGTTAACTAAATCCTTAGGATCGTCAATATCTTCCATTTCATCAAATCTAGTGACGTCGGTAACAACTTCATCTTTGAACTCAACGTTGAACTCCAAAGCTAATAATTCTGCGTTATCACGGGAGATTTCTTGGTTTTGAGTAGCCATAACCCTCATGAACATCAGTTTTTTAATAACTTCTGTTATTGGTTTTTGTAATTGCTCGGATAGTTCTAAAACTGTCATTCCCGCTTTATAAGCTACACTGGCTTTTACTTGGCTTTCGTTCTTTTTTTTCTTGTTGATAAGGTTGGCATCCTTTTCAACATAATCTTCCCTATTTTTATTAAATTTCTTTTTGGCAATGTATTTTGACATATAACCACCTCTTCTTTATATATTATAATGTCTTATCTTTTCCGCAAAACCCCTATCAGTTACAGCAATTACTTTGCGGTTGCTTTTTCCGATTGCCTGACTTAATTCTTCAGTATTAAAACTGTTAATTATTTCCACATGATAGAACTCACATTTATCTGTTGTTCGCTTAGTCGTATTTAATCCAGCATCACTTGCTAGAAATACAATTTTCGCTTCATTACTTTTTATTTTTTCTAAAACAAATGTTTCTCCAGAAACTAGTTTTCTAGCTCTTTGACATAGACCTAGCATTTGTAAAATTAGATCTTTACTCATCCTTAACCGCCTTCAGTAAATCCTCATAGATTACTTCAGGAATAGGAGCCTCCAAATGTTTTTTTAGTATGTCTGTTTTTCTAGCTTTTTCAATTACTTCCACTGATTTTGATAAATAAACTCCCCGACCATTAGCTTTTCCGGTTTTGTCGTAAATCACTTCGCCTTCAGGAGTTCTGACTACACGTAAGAGTTGTTTTTTTTCAAAACGCTCTTGTGTCACTACGCATTTGCGCATAGGAATCTTTCTTGGCTTCATTTTAAGCACCTATTAAAACTTGTAGCCTTGTTCTAGTGCTTCAGTTTCCGGTTTAATATCTATTTTCCAGCCACATGATTGAACTGCTAATCTAGCATTTTGCCCTTTTTTTCCAATGGCTAATGATAGTTGATCATCTGGAACAATTGCTAAAGCTGATTTATCTTTAACATCGATAATAACCGCAATAGTTTTCGCTGGTTGAATTGAATTGGAAACTAACTCTTTCGGTTCTTCACTATATTTATAAATATCAATTTTCTCACCGTTTAAAGCGTCAATAACATTTTTAATTCTGATTCCGTTTCTCCCTAAACACGCTCCTACAGGATCAACATCCGGATTATTGCTCATGACGCAGACCTTGCATCTATCTCCAGGATCTCTAGCTAAACCAACAATTTCGATAACGCCTTCTTTTAATTCAGGAATTGAGTTTTCCATTAAACGCTTAACCAAATTACGATCGGTTCTTGAAACATATACTTTAGGACCTTTAGTAGTTTCTTCGACTTTAGTTATATAAACGCTGATTCGATTTCCTAAGAATAAATCGCTTGGCAAAAGATCGCGAGCAGGAATTGATGTTTCAGTGTCTTTTCCTAAATATAAAGTAACAAACTCATCATTGATTTGTATGAGTTCTGCACTAATCATTTCTCCCACTTTATCAGTGAAATATTCTAAGTTTCTTTCTCTTTCAAGTTGTTTTAATCCTTGCGTCAACATCTGTTTAGCAGTTGAAGCCGCTAATCTACCGAAGTTTTTAGGTGTGATTTTTTCTTCCATTATATCGCCTATTTTTGCGGTTTTCTTAATTTCTCTAGCTTCTGCTAAAGTCATCTGTGTGCCAGGATCAGCTTCTGGATCGATTTCAGCAACAACTAAAGATTTAGCAACAAGAGTAATCTCTGCTCTTTCTTCATTGAAAACAACCTCAGCGTTCTGTTTACCGTTGTAGGCTTTCTTATAAGCGTTGATTAATCCCTTACCAAATACTTCCAAAATCTTTTCTTTCGGAATGTCTCTTTCTTCTGATAAAACTTCTAAAGCTTTAAAAAATTCTTTACTAGTCATTTTTTTCTCCTAAAATATAATTGCCAATCTGATTAAGTTGACATCAATATAATCTATTTTTATTGTTTTGCTTTTGATCTGTAAAACTAAATATTCACCATTGAATGAAACTAACTTGCCGGTTAACTTTTGTTCATAAGTTTCAATATAAACATTTTTACCGACAGCTCTTTCAATCGCAGCTGCAGTTTTTAATTCTTTTTCTGCCCCAGGTGAACTAACTTCTAGTATATACTCATGTTCAATAGGGTCAAGCTCATCGAGATAGGGATTTAACAATTTGGTTGCTTCTACACAATCTTCAATTGTTATTGGATCTAGTTTATCAATGTAAATTCTTAAAATCGTTTCTTTTTTGTTCCTGATAAATTCAAGATCATATAAATCGTAAGCTGTGTCTTTAAGAAAATCTATTAAATCCGTTTTTAATTTGTCTAAATCCATAATCCCCATTCCTTTCATTAAAAAGAGAGGGGACGACCCTCTCACTTAATTCTTATGCAAAAATATTATAACATAAAGCAGTTATAAGTTCAAGAAAAATATCTATTTTCTCGTCTTTACGTTAATAACGATATCTTGATATTCCTCATGTTTTTTAAACCAACTAATCGCATAGGGACATTTGGCAACAATTTTTAAATTTTTCTCCTTAATATACTCATAGGCGATTAACATTAATTCTGAGGCAATCCCTTGTCCTCTAAGGCTTTGATCGACATAAACATGATCAACATCCACTCTTTTGTCATCACGAGCAGGAAAAGTTACTTCTGCCAATAATAAACCGTCAGCTTTTTTTGAATAAATCCGGTTTTCTTCATAAATATATTCCATTACTTTTCACTCCTTCTATTAATATCGTACATAATGATGCTGCCAGCAACTGCAACATTCAAAGATTCCATATCTTCCATCTTAATTTTAATTCTAGTTTTGACTAAAGTCAAGATGGTTTCACTTACTCCTTGGCCTTCATTGCCAAGAATTAAAGCAATTTTATTTTTGTTGTTTATCGATAATTCTGATAAACTTCTCTCAGCATTTAAATCCGTCGCTAAATATAAATAATCTTGGTTTTCTTTAATGAAATCAGTTAAGTTTGCATTGATTAACGACAGTTTAAAAATCGCTCCTTGAGAACTTCTAATCACTTTTTCGTTATAAAAATCTACGCTGTTTTCAGCTAAGACAGTTTTAAACCCAAAGGCAACTGCTGAGCGGATTAATGTTCCGATATTTCCCGGGTCTTGGACATTATCCATCAGCAAAATTTTATCTGTTAAAGTCGTTTTCTCGAGTATTAGGCAAACGCCGATAATCCCTGGAGGGCTGGTTAAATCAGATAGTTTCTTCATTACTGTTTCCGTTACTTGAAAAGCATTGATATCAGTGAAAGGATTATTTTCTAAATAGAAAACTTGTTTTAATACTCCCGAAACATGAGCTTCTTCGACAAGATGAAAACCCTCTACTAAAAAGGCGTTTTCTTTGAGTCGATATTTCTTCTGTTTGAGTTTAATCGTTTCTTTAATTAAGTTGTTTTGACTTGAAGTTATTATCGAATTCAATTTATCAACCTCCATACACTATTAGTTTACTATAGATTGAAGAATTTTTCGCGCATTTTGCAAAAAAAATGCTAACAGTGTGATAATTATAGCTTCGCTGTTAGCATTTTATTATTTAAGAACGTAATTTATTATTCATCTGAGCGGGTTTCAGTTGAACCTATTGGTACTTCAGTGTAATCATAGATGCTGTAATACATTTGATTGAAAACAACACTATCGACAAACTCAAAATTATTGTTCATATCAAATACTTGAATTTGGGAATATGATAGGGTATAGATATAATTTTCAATCATTACTGCTTTTTCAATTGAATCAAAATGTGAACTTTCGCTATTGAAATGTTCAAGTTGAGCAACTAATTCTAGATCGCCACTATAGTGAACTTTAAAGACAAACATTTTTTGGGAATAACGATAGTAGTTATTGTAGTAAATTGATACTGGTACGGCTATATAAGTAAACTCTTCTCCTTGAGGAGCAAAATAAACAAAAGCTTTATGGCTATAGGTTACTGCTGAATAAGAGTATTCGCCTTCAACTAAATAGGTTTCGAGGTTAACTACTTCGTCTTCTGATGTATCATATAAAGCTATTTTTACTCCGACAAAATTAGTCCAACCATATTCGTTTGTTTCCGCTTGACGTCCAATACCAATCATTAAGTTGTCAGTTATTGGATGCAAATAATCACTAACTCCTTCTTCGTATAGTTCGCCTAAGACTTCTGGGTTTTTTGGATCAGATAAATCCAGTTTATAAAGTGGGTCAGTATTAACAAAAGTAACTACATAAGCAATTTCATTAATGTATCTAACTGCATAGATTCTTTCTCCAGGTTTTCCTAGTCCGCCTAATTCTGATATAAGTTCCATTTCTTCATCAGTTGTTGAATCAAGTAAATAGATTTTATTATTTGTAATCGTTCCTGATTGAGAAAATTCATAGTCGGTTACTGCAATTCTAAAGACTCCTTCGTATTCATCCATTGAAAATTGATTTAACGGAGATCCCTTTATTTGGGCAAATGCTTGATAGTTCAATTGACCTTCATCGATTGAGAATCTTAAAATAAAAGTGCTGTGACTATAAATTTGTGCTTCATAATCATAATGGTATTTGTATACAGTGGTATATAAGTTATTAGCGCTCATATAGATTTGGTAACTGCTTCCTAGATAAGCTTTAACATCAGCTTCTTCATCGTCAGTTACATCAAATGAAGCAAGAATTAAGTAAGAAAAGTTTTCGCTATCATTTGGCATAAAATAAATTTGGTCAGCTTCGAAGTTTTCTAAACTGGAACTTTTTACAGAATCCATATATTTAGGAATAAAATTATCATCGTTAAAATAATAACTGATGGTGTAGTTATTCATAACTAAGTATAGATTGCCGTCAACCATTCTTGAACTGGTGATATATGACGAATCAAAAACTAGTTCTCGAGCAACTTCGATATTTTCCATATCGCTTTTATCTAGAACAATAATTTTCGCTCCGTAATTATAGCTATAGTAATAGTAGTCGTAGTAATAAGGAAAAACTTCTCCTTCTTCACTTTCTATAGTATCATCATTTGGCTGTTCAAGAAGCATATATGTGTAATAAGATCCAATCAAAACTATCCGATCTTGATATAAATATAAACCTTCAAAGTATATTTCTTGCGCTTCATACTGATAAACTATTTCTAAAGTTACAGCATCGAAGATTAAAAAGCGATTGCCGGAAGTGATATAAATATAATATCCGTCCGTCAAAATTGTATCGGCTTCTTCGACACCGTCAGTTTGGTTGTTGGTTTTAGAGTAATCTCTATCGCCGGAATCAAAGTTTACGCCGTCATCTTGAGCGCTTGCTTCAGGCATACCCATAATAGCTTCGTTAGAAAAATATCTTCCTGAACTTTCTTGGTAGAATTTCTTTAAATAATCACCTAATTGTTGGTAAGAAACAAAAGCTCCTACATTATTGCCATCAGGTTCAACTAATTCTTGGGGACTACCGTTACATGAAATAAAAACTAACGCTGATACTACTATAAAAATCATCGCTATAAATCTTTTCATAATATTCCTCCTTTTATCTTCACTTATATAAACAAATGAACAAGGCATTTAATTGGAATTATTTTGTTAATTTTAAAAATTCTTCGATATCTTCCTTTAGAATTTCTAAAGAACTAACCCAAAAATCCTTTTTAGTTACATCAATATTCATTAATTTAGCAACGTCTTCAACCTTCATTTTTCCGGTTGCGGCTAGTAAACGGTCGTAATTTGCAACAAAAGTATCTTTGTCTTCTAAGTATTTAGAATAGAGTCCTTTAGCAAAAAGTAAACCAAAGGTATATGGGAAGTTATAGTAACTTAAACCGCCTGAGTAATAATGCGGTTTACATATCCACATATATGGGTGCAAGCAATTTGAATCTAAGCCATCTCCATAAGTTTCTTTTTGAGCTTCAAGCATCAAATTATTTAGCTCTTCAGCGTTAAAAACTGTAGTTTCTCTGCCTTCAAAAACTGACTTTTCAAAGATAAACCTAGACATGATGTCAATGACAACTGCAGTGTAACTTTGAATCGCAGATTCAAGTAAAAAGATTCTTTCTTCATCGCTTTCAGCGTCTTTTAAAGCGGCTTTATTGACAATTGTTTCACAGAAAGTCGATGCTGTTTCAGCGACTGGCATTGTATATCCGCTATTCAAGATGCTTTCATTAAAGATGATTTCGCCATGATAAGCATGTCCAAGTTCATGAGATAGAGTTAACATATCGCCAAAAGCTCCAGTAAAATTAGTCATGATTCGACTTTCTTTAATTTCGTGCAAGTTAGAACAAAATGCTCCGCCTCTTTTTCCTGGTCTTGGTGTATAGTCAATCCAATTCTCAGTAAAAGCTTTATTTGCCATTCCGTATAAACTTTCAGAAAATGTTCTAAAGTTTTTCAAGACATATGAGTTTGCTTCTTCGATAGTGAAACGTTTATTAACCTTACCAATCGGCGCGTACAAATCATAGAAAGGTAAACCGTTCTTATGTCCAAGCAATTCGCCTTTTCTTCTTAAATAAGCTCTAAAGACTTCATAATAATCCTTGACAGCTGATTGCATTGCATCAAGTGTTGCTTTTGTCATACGGCTGTTATTTAAAGCTTGATCTAAAGGATTTTCAAAACCTCTTGCTTGAGAAACGGTATTGACTTCACCCTTAATCGAGTTTAAAGCTGCGGCTATTGCTTTGTCAATTTTCTTATATGCCTTTAACTCAGCTTCATAAGCTTTTTGTCTCACTTTTTGTTCAGGATCTTCTGCCATGTTTCTCACTTCTGATAAAGTGATGATTTTACCATCATACTCTACTTCTAGAGTTGATGTCAATAATGATTGTAAGGTTCCCCAAGCGCTTGAACCAGTTTGTCTTAGTTTAGCAATCATTATTTCTAAGTCATCGTCAAGTAGATGTGATGCATAGTCCCTGATTTCATTTAAGTAAAATTCATGCTCTTTCAAGAAGGGATTGGTTTCGATATCTGCTTCTAAATCCGGATATTCAGCAACCCATTTAGTGAAGATAGTGCTAATCTTGGTAAGTTCAGTGAATTTCCTTCGGAGATGGTTTGTACTTTTAGTAGCGGTTTGGTTGGTGCTTTCAACTGATTCCGTCAGTGAAGCAAAATGATATAGTCTGCGACTCACCTTGGAAAACTCAATTTGGTTAGTTAAATATCTGATTAATTTTTTTAACTTTTGGTCATAATTGTTAAAATCGACTTCTTGAGAATTAATCTCTAAAATCATCATATCAATTTTCTCTAAATCTGCTTTAAAAATCGGATCATTAAATCCTTCATATAACTTGTTTAAATTCCAAACTTTCATTTCTTCCCTCCATTATTGAAATAATCTTCTTTTGTCATGACATATAATTTGCTACTTTTCATACCGTAATCACGGCTTTCATAATCTTCATCTTTGAGATATCTAAAGGGAAAGCGGTTAATTAATTTTTGTGATTTGGTGTTACCGATAAAATGCCCAACATAGAGACTTTCCAAATTAAGTTCTAAAAAAACATGTTTTAATACTGCATTTACCGCTTCAGTCATATAACCTTTATTTTCATAGTTTGTGGACATAACGTAGCCGATTTCGTGAACCTCGCCTACACTTTGTAAATTGTTAAAATGAATTCCTACCGATCCGATAACTTTAGAGATGGATTTTATCTCCATGGCCCAGACTTCATCGCTTAAAATAAATTGGGTGAGAATTTTTTGGCTATGATTTAAGTCAGGGTGGGGTATCCATCCAGCTCTGGGGCCAACTGTTGCTAAACTTGCATATTCAAAAAAATCTTCCAAATCGTTTTGGGTAAATTTTCTGAGAATCAATCGCTCAGTTTCAATTCTTTTCATTAAATATCTCCTCTATGCTGAAACCTTTATCAATAATATTGATTGGTTTCCTTTCTGAAATTTCGATGGTTCTTGTGTTTTTTATCGCTGTTTTTAAATATTTTTGGTAATCAAATAGTTCCTCATAGATTAAAGCTCTTTCCACAATTGGTTTGATAACCGGTCGTTTTGGAATATAGAGAGTGCAACAATCAGAAAAAGGTTTGCTGGAAATCTGATAAGTTTTAATTTTTTTAGCGACTTTGATAATGTCGTTTTTATCATAAGTAGCTAATGGTCTTATCAGTAAAGAACTGACTACCGATTGAACAGTTATTAAACTTTCTAGAGTTTGTGATGCAACCTGACCGATTGAGTCACCGGAAACAATCGCTTTACAATTATTCTTTTTTGCTAAGCTTTCTGCTATGCGATACATCATTCTGCGCATGATGGTTATAATATATGCTTCGGGGATATGATTTAGAATTTGTTCGTGAAGTTCTCTAAATGGTACTAGGTGTAATTTAATCTTTGAACTAGGAGCGTATTTGGATAAAATGCTAACTAGATCAATAACTTTTTGTACTGATTCAATCGGCGTTAAAGGTGATGACTCAAAGTGTACACATTCAATTTCCAATCCTGTATTCATGGTTAGATATCCAGCAACAGGCGAATCGATACCACCGCTGATCAAGAGCATTGCTCTGCCTCCTGTAGAAGTCGGAAAACCGCCCATCCCAGGGATTCTATCAGTGAAGATATATGTTCCTTCGTTACGAGCTTCAATGTTTAAAGTCTTCTCGGGATTTTTCACATCAACCACAAGATTTTGAACTTCTCTTAACACTTTTTTGCTGACGAGATTAGAGATTTCAAATGACTTTAGATTGATGGTTTTATCAGCTCTTTTAGTTTCAACTTTAAAAGTTGTTTTTTTAGTGATTTCATGTTTTAGTAATTGAATCGCTTTATCAGAAATCTTTTCGATGTCAAAATCGCATTTAAGGGTTTTGCTATAGGAGCTTAAACCGGAGATGAAATTCAGTCTTTCAATCACATCTTTGGCTTCAACATCATTGAGTTTAATAAAGACTAAATCATGTTGAAACTCAATTTCAATATTTAACCCATACATCTTATGAGCTATTTGATTATTTATATTATGACGAAATATATGTTGATTTTTTCCCTTAAGAATCAAATCTCCATATCTTACCATTACATATTCATACATCATATCACCATGCTTTCATATTTATTTTATCATATTTATTGTTATTTATAAGATATTATTTTATAATATTAGCTTAAAGGAAGTGATTTTATGAGTAATGAATTGTTATTTGCAAATGCTGAGTTTTATCTTGATAAGAAATTAAACAGAATAACAAATCTCGCAAATCTTTCTGCCTTGATTATGGAGAATGTCAAAGAATTGAATTGGGTGGGTTTTTATCTTTATGATGGCGAGAAACTTTACTTAGGACCGTTCCAAGGTAAAGCAGCAGTTACTGTTATTGATTTAGGCAAGGGCGTGTGTGGAAAAAGTGCGCTTGAAAGGAAAACAATCATTGTAGATAACGTTCATGAGTTTTCGGGACATATCGTTTGCGATTGTAATAGCAATTCCGAAATAGTGGTTCCAATCATCAAAAACAATGAGCTGATTGGGGTCTTAGATATCGATAGTCCTAAGCTAAATCGCTTTGATCAATCTTTGAAAAATGACCTAGAAAACCTAGTAAAGCTTTTAGTTGACATTTTATAGTCTATAAGTTATAATACTTTGTGCGCATGTAATAAAAAGCAGTTGTTTTATGGTGATTTACAGTTTGATTATTCCATTATTTAGGGTTGTTAGTATTGTTAACTGCTTAACAAGAAACCATCAAAATAATCAAAGTAAGTTGTTGTGAGGCTCCTCAATTACTACGTAATACTAATAAAAGGAGGATTATATATGTCAAGATTTACAGGGTCAGAGTGGAAAAAAAGTCGTCGTTTAAGCTATTCGATTTCTGAAACAGGAAAAGAGTTAAACAAACGCCCATATGCACCGGGACAACATGGACAAAGAAGAAAGAAACTTTCTGAATATGCTGTTCAGTTACAAGAAAAACAAAGAGTACGTTTTACTTATGGTGTAAATGAAAAACAATTCCGCAAAACATTTAACGAAGCAAAGAAAATGCAAGGTAAACAAGGTGAAAACTTCTTATTCTTACTAGAATCAAGATTAGATAACATTGTATATCGTGCTGGTTTCGCTAGAACAAGACAACAAGCTAGACAATTGGTAAACCATGGTCATATTCTTTTAGATGGAAGCAAAGCAACTATTCCTTCAATCAGAGTTAAACCAGGCCAAATGATTTCTTTAAAAGAAAAATCTAAGAATTTAGAGATTGTTAAAGAAAGTTTAGAAGCTGTGGTATCTCGTCAAGAATACATTTCATTTGATCAAGATAAAAACGTAGCTACTTACACTCGTTTACCAGAAAGAGCTGAGATTTTACCTGAAATTAAAGAAAACTTAATCGTTGAATTGTACAACAAATAAGAAATAGACCAAAGTTTAAATACTTTGGCTTTTTTTATCCAAAAAAAAGACTGGCTTATTTTTAAAGTCAGTCTTTATTAATTATTTTTTAGCTGCGTTGGCCATGAAAATAAACTTATCAGGTTCTAATGAGGCTCCACCAATTAGCGCTCCATCAATATTTTCTTTAGCGATTAACTCTTCGATATTTTCCGGTTTTACTGATCCGCCATATTGAATCCTAATTGCTTCAGCCACTACTTTTCCATAGAGTTCTAAAATGAGTTTTCTGATATAACCACATGCTTCATCAGCCATGTCGGCAGTTGCAGTTCTTCCGGTGCCGATAGCCCAAATCGGTTCGTAGGCTATAACAATGTTTTTCATTTCAATTGCGCTGATGCCGGAAAAAGCTTTTTTCACTTGACGAGAAAGAACTTCGTGCGTTTGATTATTTTCTCTTTCTTCGAGTTTTTCTCCGACACAAACAATTGGTTTTAATTGGTTTCTCAAAGCCGCTTTGATTTTCCAATTTACTATTTCATCAGTTTCATGGAAGTATTCTCTTCTTTCGCTATGTCCGATAAGAACATATTCGACATTATATGATTTTAACAGTGGCCCTGAGACTTCACCAGTATAAGCCCCTTCATCCTCAAAATGAAGATTCTGAGCGCCTATTCTTAAGTTAGAACCTTGTCTTTTAATCAAACATCTCATCATTGGCGCTTGAGCAAAAACGACAGTTTCAACATCTTTTGAACTTGGCACTTTTTCAGAAACTTGGATGATGAAGAACAATGCTTCATCCCTAGTTTTAAACATTTTCCAGTTTCCTGCTATAATGGGTTTTCTCATATTATCAATCTTTCGTAAAGGTTTATTAACAATCACAATCATCACCACAATCGCATGCATGAGCATCATCGAGTGAAGTAACTCCAGGCAATTCTTTTCCTTCTAAAAATTCTAAAGAAGCTCCTCCACCTGTAGAAATATGCGTGAAGCGTTCAGCGTAGCCCATTTGAATAGCTGCAGCAGCTGAATCTCCGCCACCGATAATTGTTTTAGCATTTTTTAGGTTGGCAAGGGTCTCACAAATCGCTTTGGTTCCCTTAGCGAAATTTTCAAATTCAAATACGCCAACAGGGCCGTTCCAAATAACGGTCTTAGCTCCTTTAAGTTCTTTTTTAAATAACTTAATTGTTTTAGAGCCGATATCTAATCCCATTTCATCGTCTCTTATGTCTTTATAAGTGGTTTCACGGTAAGCTGCATCGGCTGAGAATTCTGTTGTGACAACCAAATCAACCGGTAAAATCAACTTACCTTTTGCTTGTTGTAGTAAAGATTTAGCTAGTTCAAGTTTATCATCTTCTACTATTGAAGTGCCGATATTATATCCCTGTGATTTCATAAAGGTGTAAGCCATACCGCCACCAATTAAAACTTTATCTGCTTTTTTAAGCAAGTTTTCAATTACACCAATCTTATCGGAAACTTTCGCTCCACCTAAGATTGCTACAAAAGGTCTTTCAGGATTATCTACAGTATCTCCGATAAAATGGAGTTCTTTTTCCATTAAATATCCTGCAGCAGCTTCTTTTAAGCTGGCAATTCCCACATTTGATGCATGAGCACGATGCGCTGTCCCAAATGCGTCATTGACAAAAACATCTCCTAATCCAGCCCAATAAGCTCCTAGTTCCGGATCGTTTTTAGATTCTTTTTTGCCGTCAAGGTCTTCAAAACGAGTGTTTTCAACCATAACGATTTCCCCGTTTTTTATATTATTAATCGCAGCTTCTAAAGCTTCGCCTCTGGTTTGAGGAACAAAGTTTACTGGTTTATCTAGTAATTCTGATAATCTTTCAGCCACAACCTTCAAAGAATTTTTCTTCAAGTCTTCTTCAGTTTTTATTCTTCCTAAATGAGAGAACAAAATAATTTTCGCGTCTTCATCAATTAAATACTCGATTGTCGGTAAGGCTTGGATTATTCGGTTATCATCTGTGATTTGTCCGTCTTTAATCGGTACGTTAAAGTCTACTCTTACAAGAACTTTTTTTCCCGAAACATGCAAATCTTCCAAGGTTTTTTTCTTCATAAAACCATCTCCTTTAATATTTTTATATCACGTTAACATTATACTAAAAAAAAGCAGAAATTTCCATAAGATATTAAATATATCATTAGATTAACACATTTGATTTTCTGGTCTTGTTTAAGATTTGTTTGCATTTGTTTATTTGTGATTTAAAGGCATGGTTACCGGTAATTTTCAAGCAATGACCGCGTCTAAAATAGATGTATAAATCTTTATTGACACTCTCATAAGAAGTAATAGCAAAGTAATTAATATAAATTGAGTTAGTTAAGCGATAGCTGTTAATGCACATTAATAGATTATTTGAGTCTAGATAAAGTGGAATTTTATTTTTGAAGTTAAACAGTTTCTTTGTTGAAATCTCTAGTGCAGTTAAATTGGTTAACTGAATTATCAAAATTTTATTGATAAATTTTTGAAAACTTTGATCTTTAACCAGATAATTGTGTTCTTCTGCTATATAAAGCTTATTGTCTGTTTTCTTAATAATATAATCGATCAAATTTATCACCCATATCAACTATATCATAAAATATTATGGTCTGTTCATGAAAAAATACCGGCTTTTAAAGGCCGGTATTTATTGATTATTCTTTAGTTTTTTAAAATTATTTGACGATGCGTTGTTCAGTTTCAATATCGAAGAAATGAGATTTTTCCATATTGATTGCCAGTTCGATTTTTGAACCGATTGATAAATCAGATCTAGCACTTACTTTAGCAATGATATTGTTGTCAGCGATCGTGATATGAATATTAGTTTCTGCTCCTAAAAGTTCGGCAACGTCAACTGTAAATGTTGCTTTTGCATCTTTTAATAGTTCTAACATATTTGGTTGATCATGAACGTCTTCAGGACGGAAACCTAAAACCACTTCTTTTCCAAGATAGTTATGAGCTTTAAGTATCGCTAAATGCTTTGGATCGATTTTAACTTTTAACTCTTCACAAGTGAAATATCCTTCTTCATCAACTTTACCAGTCAAGAAGTTCATGGCTGGAGTACCGATAAATCCACCAACGAACATGTTGTTTGGAAAATCGTAAATTTGTTTTGGTGCGCCAATTTGTTGAATGCGTCCATCTTTCATAACAACAATTCTCGTTGCCATTGTCATCGCTTCAATTTGGTCATGGGTAACATAGATAGTTGTTGTTTCTAGTCTTTCATGAAGTTTAATTAATTCCGCTCTCATCGCAACTCTTAACTTAGCGTCAAGATTAGATAGCGGTTCATCCATTAAGAAAACTTTTGCATCTCTTACAATTGCTCTACCTAAGGCAACTCTTTGTCTTTGTCCGCCTGATAAAGCTTTTGGCTTACGATCTAAATAAGAAGTTAATCCTAAAATTTCAGCGGCATTATTAACGCGTTTTTCAATTTCCACCTTGGGCATTTTTCTCAATTTCAATCCAAAAGCCATGTTGTCATACACTGTCATATGTGGATAAAGAGCGTAAGATTGGAAAACCATCGCAATATTTCTGTCTTTTGGAGCTACATCGTTAACTAACATATCGTCGATGTAAAGTTCGCCTGAAGTAATTTCTTCTAACCCCGCAACCATTCTTAAAGTGGTTGATTTACCACAACCAGAAGGTCCAACAAAAACGATAAATTCTTTGTCTTTTACTTCTAGATTAAAGTCAAAAACTGCTTGAACACCATTATCATAAATTTTGTCTAATGCTTTAAAACTTAATGTTGACATAATATTCCTCCATTTAAATTAATATCATTTTAATTATATAAAAAAAAAGAAGATAATTATATGGACAAATTGCACAAATTATCTTCTAAATAAGAGATATATCGACAGACCTTTTTTAAATGATTTAATATCAATTTCAGTCTTTTGAATAAAGTTTTCAATTCGATAATTCAAAGTGTTGCGGTGTAAATAAAGCCTTTTTGCGGTTAAACTTGCATTGAAGTTATTCTCAATAAATCCGATTACAGTATTGATGTTTTCAACTCCAACCAAAGAATAGTAATAATCTTTTAGTTTCTTTTGGATATCGAGGTATTTACTAAGGCAGATTTCGATAATTAAATCACTGATGTCGTAAATTCCATAATTTAAAACCTTAGCAATTGACAATAATTCACTATCGGTTAAACTGTTGTTAAAAGGCAAATACAAACCGATAAAATCAATTAGCAACTCTTCAAGAATAAACTCTCTTAATTCGTACAAGTCGCTCAGCGAAAAACTAATATCAACTTCTACTATTAGAAACTGGGAGCGCTCATATTGATAAATTACTTTATCATACATTTTTAAAAACGCAATTATTTCTTTATAATTACTGTTTTTTTTATAAACGTATAGATTTCGTTTATCCATAGATAGTTACTCCTAAATATTAAAAAGAACTGTAGTTAACAGTTCTTTTGTCTTATGCTTTTATAAACTGTTCAACATCAAGAACAAAAACGGTCGCTCCGCCAACTTGAACTTCAACAGGCATCGATGAGAAAATACCAAATTCGCTAGAAATAGCGTTTGGAACAAGTTTGGTTCTGCTCCTAGATGTTTCTGATATCACGCTGATGCATTTATCTAAAAGATCATCTTGAACCCCGACGATTATAGTTGTATTGCCACTCATTAAAAATCCACCAGTAGTAGCTAATTTAGTAACAAAGAAGTTGGTTTGAATCAACTTTTTAATTACTTTACTTGCGTCTTCATTTGAGACAATTGCCATAACAAGTTTCATATCACTACACCACCTTTGATACATTTTAACATAAACGAATTAAAAATTAAATATGTTTAGTAAAAAAACTCCTAAGCTTAGGAGTTTTATTAGCCTATAGACCCAGCCATTTCTAATTTGATAAGCTGATTAAGTTCAACTGCATATTCCATTGGCAGTTCCCTCGCGAAGGGTTCAATAAAACCCATGATAATCATTTCTTTAGCTTCGTCTTCGTTAAGTCCGCGACTCATAAGATAGAATAACTCATCATCGCTCACTTTTGAAACAGTAGCTTCGTGTTCGATTTGACCTCTAAAGTTTTTAACGATGTTAGTAGGGATGGTATCTGAAGCTGATTCGCGATCGACAAGAATCGTATCGCACTCAATTTTAGCTTTTGAACCATAAGCATTTTTGCCTTGAGAAACAATGCCTCGGTAATTAACTTTTCCCCCTCTAGTAGCGATGGATTTAGAAACGATTTTTGAAGTTGTATACTTGCCCAAATGAATCATTTTCGCCCCAGTGTCTTGGTATTGATTCTTACCGGCGAAAGCAATAGTAATCGTTGTTCCTTTAGCATAATCGCCTTTTAAAATACAACTTGGATACTTCATATTTAAACCTGAACCAATATTTCCGTCTATCCATTCCATATGTCCATAAGCCTCAACCACTGCTCTTTTTGTGACTAGATTAATGATATTAGTTGACCAGTTTTGGATTGTGGAATACCTACATTTAGCCTTTTCACCGACATATATTTCAACGACTGCAGCGTGTAAGGAATTGTTAGAATAGATTGGTGCGGTACAGCCTTCTACATAATTTAAAGAGGCTTCTTCATCAACAATTATTAAAGTCCTTTCAAATTGTCCCATGCGTTCAGAGTTGATGCGAAAATAGCTTTGTAAGGGTTTATCAATTTTCACTCCTTTAGGAACGTAAATAAATGATCCGCCACTCCATACGGCAGTATTTAAAGCAGCGTACTTATTATCCTTATAAGAAACAGCTTTTGTAAAATATTTTTTAAATATCTCTGGATGTTCCTTAAGTGCTGAATCAGTATCAAGGAAGATAACCCCCAAATCACTTAATTCTTGAATCGTGCTATGATAAACCGCTTCTGATTCAAATTGAGTTGTAACTCCAGAGAGATATTTTTGTTCAGCTTCAGGAATGCCGAGTTTTGCAAAGGTGTCTTTGATTTCTTGAGGAACATTCTCCCAATCTTTTTCAACACGATCTGAAGGTTTAATATAATAGATGATATCGTTAAAATCAATTCCGGTTAAATCAGGTCCCCAACTCGGATTTTCAATCGCATAAAATGCTTTTAAAGCATCTACCCTGATATTTAACATCCATTCAGGTTCTTGTTTAATTGCTGAGATCTCTCTCACTATCGCTTCAGACAAGCCTCTTTTGGTTTGTTTAACTGATTTTGAATCAGTAATAAAACCGTATTTATATTCGTTATTAAAATTCATTTCATCTTTCTTACTCAAAATATCACTCCTGACTCAAGGTGTCTTTAAATGCAACCCAAGCAATCGATGCACATTTTATTCTTGCAGGAAATTGCTTAACGCCACCAAAGACTTCAGCTTCTTCTAAATCGATACTCTGATCATATTCTTGATTGGAAACCATATTTAAAAATGTATTCGCTATTTCTAGTGCATTCTCTTTTGTTTTGCCAATCATAATCTCAGTCATAACTGAAGCTGAAGCTACTGAGATTGAACACCCAGCGGCTTGTTGTTTACAGTCTATAACCATACCGTTTTCCACCTTGGTTGAAACGGTAATATCATCACCACAAGCAGGATTTTTAATCCTGGCGTTTGTATATTCTTCATTTTTTATTAAACCTTTATTTCTTGGGTTTTTATAGTGTTCCATAATAATTTCTCGGTAAAGATTGTCTAAAGTACTCATCACTTTCCTCCTAAAAACCAAGTTTACGAAAATATTTAATCGCCTCTTTGGTGACTTCGATAAATCTGTCAACTTCTTCTTTACGGTTATAAAAATATACTGATGCTCTTAATGAAGAATTGATACCTAAGAAATCGTGAATTAATTTAGCACAGTGTTGCCCGCTTCTTAAAGCAATATTTTTTTCAGCATAATAACTGATTGCATCATGAGCAGGTACATTCTTCAAATTGAAGGTTAGTATTCCTGTATCTGAATTGGGATTATAGATTTCAATATCCTCAAGCTTTTTCATTTCATTAAATAACTGCTTATATAAATTCTCAGTGTAATTCATTATCTCTTTTAAACCAAGATTTTCTAAGTAATCAACTGCAGCACCAAACCCGATTACTTCAGCAATCGGCATCGTTCCAGCTTCAAATTTCTGTGGTGACGCCTTCCATGTCGAATGGTCTTTTTCAACGTCTTCATTCATATCTCCGCCAAACTCCATTGGTTCTAAAACCGCTAATAATCGCGACTTACCATAAAGTGCACCGGCACCAGTTGGACCGAGCATTTTATGCGATGAGAAGGCTAAAAAATCTACGTCTAAGTCTTTAACATCAATAAGAAGATGCTGTACAGCTTGAGCGGCATCAATTACCACTAAAGCCTGATACTGATGAGCTAAAGCGATGATTTCTTTGATTGGATTGATATAACCCAAAACATTTGATACATAGTTTAAAGCGACTATTTTTGTATTTTCATTAATAGCTTTTTTGATATTTTCAATGGTTATTCTACCAGTTTTATCTAGTTTAACAAAGTTTAATTTAGCTCCGGTTTTCTTAGCGATGTTTTGCCAAGGTAAAAATTGTGAATGATGTTCTTGTTCGGAAATAAGGATTTCTGAATCACTCTTTAGAATACTTAAGCCCAAAGAATAAGCAACTAGATTTAAACTTGAGGTTGTTCCCCTTGTAAAAATCACTTCATCAGTTGAAGCGTTAATAAAACGAGCAAGTTTAACTCTTGCTTCTTCATAAAGCCTTGTTGTAATTACACTCTTATCGTACATGCCTCTATTGATATTCGAACTAAGGTTACGATTGTAATTATTCACGGCTTCAATCACTGATTTTGGTTTTAAACTAGTGGCTGCAGTATCAAAATAGATATAACCGTCACTAATTTGAGGGAAATCATTAAAGATTTTTTCATTCATAAATTTATACCTCTTAAATTAATCGTGAAATTCTTTGGATAAGTTGTTTCTGTAAGAATACGTTTTCTACTTTGTTTATAAAAGGATTAGTATATCCGGAGATGATTAAACCTTTAGCTTCAGTCTCACTTAAGCCTCTGCTTAAGAGATAGTAAAGCTGTAATTCGTCGATTTGACCTATGGCAGCGCCATGATTTGCTTCAACATTATATTCGTCAATAAATAGCGTTGGTTCAACCGCGATTTCACTTTCGTTGCTGAGCATTATTCCTTTATTGTTTTGCGAGCATTTAGAAAACTCTTTACCCTTAGCAATGCTACCGATGACTTTGTAGTCCATTTTCGCCATATCAGTCGTTATTAGGTTGTTATTAATAGTGGAAAGCGTTGATTTTTCCTGATGGAAAGCTTGTTGTTTAATTTTATAGACGTTTTCTTTACTACCGATATTTAACTGTTCAACTTCCAGTTTAGCGTTAAGACCCACTAAAAAGAAATTGTCGTTGAGTTCTAAATTGCCATTATATGTTATGGCGTTTAAACTTCTTAAATAAGCGTTATCTTTAAGAAAGAAGTTTCTTGAGATTGATAATTTTGCCTTTCTACTAGAAGTAAAATTAGTATAAAGTGTTAACCTAGCATTATCTTCGACGTAAATATTAAAATTAAGATTGATGGCTTTAGAATTATAAATTAACAAGTTAACTCTCAGCGTTTGATTTTTACTTACCGTTAAATCAATCACTTTTTCTTGATTATAATTGTTTATAACAACAAAAAACTCATTTTCTCCCTTAAAAGTCAAATGATTATCTTTGATTTTGATTTTAGCATTATTAAGAGTATGGTTATTATCTAGATAAATTAGTTGAGGATGATTATCTAAAAATTTTGGTAAATTCATTTTTAATGTTTCGATGGGCATGTACCGAGAGAATATGGTTTTTTGTCTTCTTCTTCGATACCCAATTCCTTCTTAACCCAATCATAACCATCTTGATCAATTTTCTTAATCAGTTCATCTTTTCCCGTCATCACGATTTTACCATTAATCATAATGTGAACGTAATCGGGAATTATATAATCTAATAATCTTTGATAATGGGTAATCAATATTAAGCCTAAATCGGGGCTTTTCAATGCTGTTACATTTTCGCCTACTAGCTTTAATGCATCGACATCTAAACCTGAATCGATTTCATCCAGAAAAGCAAATCGCGGGTTAAGCATCTTCATCTGCAAGATTTCATTGCGTTTCTTTTCCCCACCGGAAAATCCTTGATTTAAAAATCGATGAGCTAAACCTTGGCCCATTTTTAAATCTTCAGAAGCTTTTTCAAATTTTAAAATAAACTTACCCACTCTTAAGTGCTCGTCTTTTTTCATTCTAGTTTGCATTGCTGCTTTTATAAAATCGAAGTTAGTAACTCCGGGAACTTCAATTGGATTTTGCATAGCTAAAAATATCCCTAGTCTAGATCTTTCGTCTACGGATTTGTCAATTATGCTCTCGCCGTCTAGGAGAATGTCTCCTGAGATAATTTTATAGCTTGGGTGTCCCATGCAGATTTGCGCTAAAGTTGATTTACCGGTTCCATTAGGTCCCATTATCGCATGAACTTCTCCGCCTTTGACTTTCAAGTTAAGCCCTTGAAGGATAATGTTGTCTTCGATGGACACAAATAAATCTTTAATCTCTAATGTCATGTTATAACCTCCGGGTTTTACCATAAATAGTTTATACTATTTAAGCTATTTTTGCAAAATATATGAATGAATAATTTCGAATTCAAAAAAAATAAGAGATTCACAAGGAATCTCTTTATTCATCTACTGGTTGAGAGCCAATTATATCTGGGCTTTCTCGATGTCTTAATGATGTTTTTTCAAGGAATTTTCTAAATAAAGTAAGGAAAATAAATGAGAATACAGATATTACCACACCGATGATATAAGCGCCCATACCAAATGCTAAACCAATCATCGCAGCTAGCCATAAAGTCGCAGCTGTGGTTAAGCCATAGATACCATTTCTAGTTTTTAAAATCGTACCTGCACCTAGAAAACCAACACCAGTGACTACTTGAGCGATAACTCTTTGGCGTTGCAAATCGACTTGAACTCCTAGAGCGGCGTATTCAACAGCCATTGCTAAAGCTTCTTTATATAAGGCATCTTGAAGGATCGCGATTCCAGCAGCTCCAAAAGCAACCATTAAATGAGTTGTGACCCCTGCGATTTTATGACGCATTTGTCTTTCGGCTCCAATAATCCCCACAAAAATCGCTGTAAGTAACATCCTCACAACTATTTCAAGTAATGAAGGACCGTTCTCTAAAAAATTTAATAAAAAAGATAAAAACATAACTATCACTCCTTTATGCAAGCGTTTTCCTTATATGTAATTAGTTATTATATCACTACAACTAAATTAATTCAACTACCTTTATTTTAATTTATTATCCTTGCTGGGATTAACGTGAATCATGCAATGAATGACATCATTAAGCGTGTCCTCAATTTCATCGTGGATTTTTTCCGCGATTTTATGGGCTTCTAATAAAGAAAGATTTTTATCGAGAGATATTTCTAAGTCGACGTAGTATTTGACTCCAAAAAGTCTTGTTTTAATCTCGTCAATTGAGATAACGGCTGAATTGCTTTTAACGATTTTTTTAATTTCGTTTACCTGTTCATCACTAGCTGATTCATCAACCACTTGCGACACTCCGGTTTTGACAATTCTATAGCCTAATTTGAGAATAAAGAAACAGATGAATAAGGAAGCAATTGGATCTAAGTACCCCATACCAAATAAAGCTCCGATAATTCCGATAAGTGCTCCGATGCTGGTGAAAGTATCGGACCTGTGGTCCCACGCCTGTGCCATCAACGCTTGGGAATTGGCTTTTTTAGCGTCTTTCCTTGTTTTGCGGTACAGTAGTTCTTTTGTTATTAAAGTCACGCCTACGATGATTATTGTGTAGTATGCTGGTTCAGGTATAACTAAGTCGTTGAAGATTAAATCATACAAAGTCTTAAAAGCGTTTTTTCCGATTTCAAAGACAGTAATAATCAAAGCTACTCCTAAAAAAATCGATATCATCGAATCAAATTTATCATGTCCATAAGGGTGAGATGCATCTCTTTCTTTTTTAGAAAACTTAGCAGAAACAAAGACTACTAAATTAGTAGCGATATCACTGATTGAATTAATTGCGTCAGTAATTAAAACACTTGAATTACCGAGGATTCCTCCAACTAATTTTATCACCGCTAAAAAGCCGTTAGCGATGATTGTGAGGATGGTGTTATTCTTGATAATTTTCGCTTCTTTTGCTTTCATCCTTTAACCTTCTTTATACAAAAGTGCGAGGTTATAACTCGCACTTTTTCTTTTATCTTTTATCTTTGATCTAGTTCGGCATATATTTGACGGAAATAGATTTCGCTGATTCTATTCATCGTATTGATCAAATCAGTTTCACTTACATTTGAATATTGAGATTGACTGTTAATGAAGTCTCCAGCTTTTAATTCTTCAATAATACCAATGTTCATAAAACCAACAACATATAATGCATCATGCAATGAAGTCGCAAACTCTTTCAAGGCATTATTAACTGAAGTCGGAATAGTAGGTCTGGTAAAACCATATAATTCGCTGATATTAACCGTTCCAAAAGCGATGACTGTAAAACGATATTGCGCATAGATTTTAAGTTGTTCGAAACTGATGTGGTCTTCTTCGTTTTCTAAACCAACTGTAAAGTTAGGTTCATTATCATCATTATAAGTCATCGTAAACTTCGCGTTTGGCATATCAAAATTAGTGCCTTTTTCAGCTTTAATCAAATGCAACCCATATGAAGTTTCAACTAAAGTATCGTTGAATATAAAATTCTTATCAATATTTTCTTCTAACTTATATTCTTGATAAATTTCAACTAAGGCATCCACAAAACTTCTTTCAAATTTGTTAATTGTAGAAGTGAAAGTTAACGAAGTGGTTGCTGAAAGGTTTTCTGTTAGTAAGAAGAAACCATATCTTTTGAATTCTCCCCAAGTTTCATTATCTCTACTTGCTAGTTTATATTCACTAACTAATTTAGCCATAGTGTTGTCTTCAATCGCTAAATATTCTCTTATCGCTAGTTCTAAAGCAGCTAATTTAGCGTCATATGCAGTCGTATCTTCTAAACCTTCATAAAAATCTTCGTAATTATCAGGTGAACCATTTTCATCACGGTCTAGATAGATTAAAATGTGGTTTGCTTTCAAACTGAAATAATTCTCATAATATCCGTCCATGATGTCTAAAACGTCATTTAAGATTTCGTAATCGTTCTTGATAATATTATCAAAGATGTAAATCGGTTGAAGTGTAGATTTTACATAGTAGTTCTTAATCATTTCTTCTTCGCTTTTAACACCATATGCTAGATATAGATACTCATCAAATGTGTAATAAGTTGAATACATGCTTTCAAGGAATTGAGTTTTCATATTATTGAATTCGATGACATGTTCGAGCATTTTAGCCGATTCGTTTTGTCGGTAATCATATTCACAAGAACTCGTATTTAAGCAGTAAACATTTTCATAGTGAGCAGCCATAACAGCTTTATACTGAGCCGAGTAAATTAAATACATCGCAGCGTTACGGTTAAGCGCATAAGTTAATAATTGGTCTGGTGTGATTGTCTTATCATCATAAGAAGCAACTTTTGTTAAACTTCCTTCTTCATGTGCTACATATCTTGTGTCGATTGATTTATAGTCAATTGTTAAGTAATAATCATAAATTACAAAATCGTGTTCTCTTCTTAAATCAGCGATTCTTCTTGTAACAAAAGTTTGAGAACTTAGGTTATTATTGATGATTTCAGTTTCGATTTCGTTATACTTGTCTTCACCGATTAGTTCGATAAGTTCAACTTTTGTACCATCAAAATCTTTTACATCAGCTTTTTCTGTACCAGTTAAATTAAGAATCATGTAATAAGCTGTGTCGCTTCCTGAGAAAAATTTCTCTGGACGATAAGTGTAATATGGAACTTCATCTTCTTCAGAAGTGAAATCTTCATAATTCCCTAATGTTAAGAACATGAAATTAGCTAAGTTGTTATTAAAGGCTTTGATATCTTTAAAAACTTGAGTTAAATCAGGATTGTTAATCAACTCTTCAACAGTAGCTGTTTCAGATAATTGATCTTTAATATCCTGATAAACGTAATTATACATTTGAATAAAGTAACTTAGAAGTTCTTCGTCATTTAATGTTTGTGTGTTGGTTTCATTCAGTTCAAATGAAGGAACTTCCGCTAGAGGTTTAGTTCCGGTATATAACATTAACTGGCCACTTCTGGTGACTAAATTAAATGTTCTCATAACTGTTTTAGCATCATTTTCTGATAAGAACTTAATCTTTATTGATTGAATGTCTTTTTGATAAGTTATATCGTAATAGTTAGCTATTTGTTTCGGACCAACATGCCAAGTTTCATCAACTGAAGCTTCGCTTAACATTAGATCAGTTGAATATTGTTCTCTTGCTAAAACTAAACGAATATAATCATCGATGTCTGTTTCATATCCCATAAGAAAGAGTGATTCTTCAAAGTTTTGGATATATTCAGCTCTGCGCTCTTCACCAAATGATTCGATAATTTCCGCATCATTAGTTCCGAAAGTTAATTTTTCGCGTTTCTTATTAATTTGGTCTTGAGTAACTTGATCGATATAATCTTTTAACAAGTCAGTATCAACCATCGCTAACAATTGGTTTAAACCATCATTAATCTTCAGGCTATTATACAAATCACGGTATGTGATATTAAAATCATCAGTTTGATAATAAATCGCTTCCGGATTAGTCAATTGTGGGATTAATAAATTTTCAGGTGCTACATCAGTCGTTGTCTTGCCACCACAAGCAACTAAAACTAATCCTAGTATCAGGGTTAGCGTAAAATAAGTAATTCTTTTAGTAAATAATCGCATTTTTATTAACTCCTTTAAATTCAAGTATCTTATATATTATATAACAAATGATCGATAAATTAAAACCTTTTTTAGACGATTTCATAAAATGCTCACTTAATATTCGAAGTTTTAAAAAATCTTCTACTAATTATAGCGCTAAACCCGTAAAATTTCAATCAAAGAAAACACCTCATCGCTTAAGATGAGGTGTTAAAAATAAATGTTTGTTTATTCGATTACTTCGGAATAATCCATGTTTGCCATGCGTTTGTACATCGCCCATCTGCGTTTAGCCCCGAGAATATTGTTGTGGAGTAATCTATCGGCCGCTTTAGGGTTAGTTTTAATCAATTGTTGATAACGATTTTCACTTAGTAAGAAATCATGATATTTATCCCATTGAGGTTCTTTTGAATCGATTTGTAATGGGTTTTTACCTTCAGCAATTCTTCTTGGATCATATCTAAATGTTGGCCAGTATCCACATTCTGTAGCTAGTTTAGCTTGTTGGTGGCTATTGCCTAACCCACCGCTAATGCCATGAGCAATACATGGAGAGTATGCGATAAGTAAAGATGGTCCTGGATAACTTTCTGCTTCCTTCAAAGCTTTCATAACTTGAGTCGCATTAGCGCCATGACTGATTGTTGCAACATAGACACTTTCATAAGTCATTGCAAGTGCAGCTAGGTCTTTCTTTTTGCCTGGTTTACCAGCTGCGGTAAACTTAGCAATTGAACCTGAGCGAGCTGATTTAGATGATTGACCTCCGGTGTTTGAATACACTTCAGTATCAAGCACTAATATGTTAACGTCTTCTGCATTAGCCATGACGTGATCTAATCCGCCATAACCAATATCATAAGCCCAACCGTCACCACCGATAATCCATTGTGATTGACGAACTAATTGTTCTTTAATCTCGAGGATATCTTTAGCAACAGGTGATTTGCTTTTTGCTAATAATGGAACAAGTTCACGATAAATTTCTAAAGTCTTGTCTCCGTCTTCACGGTTTTCAATCCATGAATTTAGCAGTTCTTTCAACTCAGCTTCAAAACTATCTTGATTGTTGATGATCATGTTTTGAATGCGATCTCTGATTGTATCTTGAGCAATTTTCATGCCAAATCCATATTCTGCATTATCTTCAAATAATGAGTTAGCCCACGCTGGACCTCTGCCTTCAGAATTAGTTGTATAAGGTGATGCAGGGAAGGAAGCGCCGTAGATTGAAGAACAACCTGTAGCGTTCGCAATTACCATTCTTTCACCAAATAATTGTGTAACGAATCTGATATATGGTGTTTCACCACAACCAGCACAAGCTCCAGAAAATTCGAATAATGGTTGGTTGAAGACTGTGTTTTTATAAGTATTCTTGCCAACTAAGTCTCCCTTATATGGAACTTCATTATATAAGTAGTCAGCTAGAATATGTTCTTTTGCTTCAATACGGTCTTGAATAGGACTCATTTTCAAAGCTTTTGTAGGTGCTGGACAAGTGTTTACGCAAACCATACATCCAGTACAGTCAAGAATCGAAACTTCAATACGATATTTTAATCCTTCTAAACCTTTGCCTTTAGCTTCAAGCCATGGTGCATCTACTGGAGCGTTTTTAACTTCTTCATCAGTAGCTAAGATTGCTCTAATACAAGCATGAGGACATGCGTAAGCACATTGGTTACATTGGATACAGTTTTCATTAATCCAAGTAGAAACTTCTTCAGCGACTCCGCGTTTTTCATAACGTGCTGTGCCACTTGGAATTTGCCCGTCTTCAATACCCAAGAAGGCTGATGTAGGTAAATCATAACCATTGATTGCATTTACTGCATCAGCGATATTTCTTACGAAATCTGGACGCTTTTCATCTAAAGGTACTTCAGTTTTTAAGTCTGCCCATTCAGGTTTTACTTTAATTTCTACTAAACCGTCAGCGCCTAAATCAATCGCTTTAAAGTTCATTGCGACAATTTCTTCACCTTTGCTTGAGAAAGATTTCTTAGCATATGATTTCATTGCATCTTGAGCTTTTTCAAACTTCATGATTTGTTCATTAAGCTTGAAGAAAGCGGATTGCATAATTGTTGAAACCATTTTTACTTCACCGATTTCTTTAGCTAATTTATAAGCATCGATGATATATAGTTTAGCATTGCGTTTTGCAAGAATTTTCTTAACTTTGTCAGGTAAGTGACTTTCGATTTCATCTTTATTTTTAGTAGTAGCTAAAAGGAAGGTTCCGTTCTTTCTAATACCCTTGATAAGATCAAATCTGGATAGGTAACTTTCTTGAGAACAAGATACAAAGTGAGGATGGTTAACAAGGTAAGTTGAACGAATTGGGTTTTTACCAAAACGCAAATGCATCCTTGTTACACCGCCACTCTTCTTAGAATCGTAAGAAGCGTAAGCTTGTCCATAAAGATCAGTGTAGTCACCGATAATCTTAGAAATATTTTTAACCGCACCAACTGTACCGTCAGAACCTAAACCGAAGAATAGTAATTCTGTAGTTGCTGGATCGGTAACATCTTCGCCTTCAACATCAGCTAACGATGAATACATAACATCATCAACGATACCGATTGTAAAGTTGTCTTTCATTTCATTTTGTAAGTTTTCATAAACCGCAAAGATCTGAGCAGGAGTTGTATCTTTTGAAGATAGACCATATCTGCCACCGATGATTGCTGGTTGTTTTTCACGATTATAGAATATTGATTTTACATCTACATAAAGCGGTTCTCCAGCAGAGCCTGCTTCTTTTGTTCTATCTAAAACCGCAATTTTTTCTACAGTTTCAGGTAGGATGTCAAAGAAGTATTTACTTGAGAAAGGACGATATAAATGAACTGATATTAAACCAACTTTTTCGCCTTTTTCAATTAGGTTGTCGATAACTTCTTTAATCGTATCAGTAACTGAACCCATAGCGATAATTACTCTTGTAGCATCTTTAGCTCCGTAGTAATTGAATGGTTTGTACTCTCTTCCTGTTTCTTTAGAAATTTCTTTCATATATTCATTAACAATATCAGGAATTGGACGATAGAATTGTTCTTGAACTTCTTTTGCTTGGAAGTAAACGTCATCGTTTTGAGCAGTACCCATAATTCTAGGGTTAGTTGAATTTAATCCTCTTTGACGGAATTTTTTTAGTGCTTCTCTATCTAATAAACGATCAAAGACTTCATAAGGCATAACTTCGATTTTGTTAACTTCATGAGAAGTTCTGAAACCATCGAAGAAATGAATGAAGGGAATACTTGATTTTATCGCTGCTAAATGAGCGATTCCACCAAGGTCCATAGTTTCTTGAACTGAACCTGATGCTAAAATCGCAAATCCTGTCATTCTTGCAGCATAAATATCTTGGTGATCACCAAAGATTGATAATGCATGAGCTGCTATTGAACGAGCTGCTACATGGATAACTCCTGGTAGTAATTCTCCGGATATTTTATACATGTTAGGAATCTTCAGTAGCAATCCTTGTGATGCAGTATAAGTAGTCGTCAAAGCTCCAGTCATTAATGATCCATGAACAGTTGCCGCAGCACCTGCTTCTGATTGCATCTCTACAACCTTAACTGGCATACCGAACAGATTTTTCTTTCCTTCTGCAGCCCATTGATCAACGTACTCTGGAATTGGAGATGACGGGGTGATAGGATAGATACCCGCTACTTCAGTAAAAGCATATGAAGTGTAAGCAGCAGCTTGGTTCCCATCCATTGACTGATAAACTTTTTTTGTTGTCATAAACAACCTCCTATATATTTTTCGCTAATTCTTTCTTAGCACATAATCCACATCTTATTATAACTTAAATTCACTTTAAAGACAATTGTAATTTGGTTTTATTTTGGCACTAAAAAAAATAAAATCATTCAATAATGATTTCATCAGTTGAATGATTTTGATTAGCTGCACAAATTCGATAATTCTTAATATCTATGCCTTGTTCTAGGAAAACTTTTTCATATGTTTCTAAAGCTACTCTCTCTAAATTGCATTCTTGAGAGAGATGTGCTAAAACGATTTGTTTAGTTCTTTCACCAACAAGATTTAAAATTAAATTCGCACTATCTTCATTTGACAAATGACCTTCATCATCTAGAATTCTCCTTTTTAAAAGCCAAGGTCTCGCACTCTCTAAAAGCATTTCCACTTCATGGTTACTTTCGACGATATAGCAATCCGCATCTTTTAGATATTCATAGTATTTAATTGGGAAATATCCGGTGTCAGTCATATATACCAATGATCGATTTTCTTCAATAAAGCGATAGCCGAAAGGTTCAACTGCGTCGTGATAAGTTGCAAAAGGCAAAACTTGAAAATCACCAAATTCAAAGCTTTCCAAGCTCTTGACTATCAGAAATAATTCTTCATCGATCTCACCTAAAAACCTTTTATTTAACCCTTGATAAGTGCCTTCGCTAAGGACAATTTTCATCTTGTGATTTTTAGCTAACACTCTCAAACCCGCAACGTGATCAGCGTGTTCATGAGTGATGAAAACTGCGTTTAAGTTATCGAGATTTTTATTATGTTCTTTTAAACGATAAACGATTTGTCTATAGCTTAAGCCACAGTCGATTAAAATTTTACTCTCACCAATTTCTAAATAAGTAACATTAGCTTGTGAGCCGCTTGCTAGGATGATTGCTCTCATTTTTGTTCCTTCTCACTTTTTATTTTTTCTTTATATTCTTCAATCATTTGTTGCTTTTCCGCTTCAATTTCAGCTGCTTTTTTCTGAGAAAGCAGTTTAATAATATTTCTCATTTCAATTACCCCAATAAGCAAAAACACGACAGTAATCAGTCCAAACAAAACATTTAAACTGTTTAAAAATAAAACTTCGTAAACAGACCCTAATAAACTTGATTTCCCTACATAAGAACCCAAAACAAAATCCTTAGAAAAGTTTATTTCCCAGGTTTCTGAGGTGTAGTTGTTATCTCCTTTTGTGGTAATTAAATCACCATCTATATTTACAATTCTGTGGGTAATAATTATCTCCGGTTTATCAGGTCTTCTAAAACTAATGATATCTTCTTCATAGAAGTCTCTGTCTTTAACATTGATAAAAATTAAGTCTCCAGCCATAATCGTATCTTCCATTGATGGTGTTTTAACGTATAACATGGCGCGATTAAAAATATTAGGTACTTCATTGTTTTTCAATGAGATACCTAACTGAACCATCATTATCATGGCCAAACCGATAAATACAAACGGCAAAGCAAATATTACTTTCTTTAAGACAGTTTTCATTTTACTCCTATTTATACTACGTGGTTGTGGTTAAGGTAGTGAGCGGATCCCATACACCATCTTCACCAGTGCTTACTTCAAGAATTATGCTTATGCTTAAAGGTTCAGTGGCATACTCGTTACTAGCTTTGAAACCATCATAATAAAGCGAAGTTATTAAGGTGTGTGTAACAGAATCACCATAAATTAATTCGTCATAATACCAATACTCATCGCTCTCATAAAAGAAATTTGAATTAAGGATTACTGATAAATGTTCATCATTAAAATTGTCACTATATATGTCTATTGTGGGAGATGAAACTACATACTCTGAATCAATATAATTAACATTAATTCTTAAATATACTATCTTAATTCTTAAATATAGACTTTCTGTTGAATAGCTCGTGATTGATATATCTTCGCTTAAAAGTTCAAGTTCAGGATAAATAACACTTCCAATTATAAACTCTCCACCTAAATCATATAATACCCCCTTGGTTCCTCCAGGAATAGTGTCAACAGGTGAATAAGTGCTTAAAACAAACCAAGCAAAAGAGGCAATAACAAATAAAGCAGCAGATGCTATTAACGCTGTTAGCGATAGCATAAACCGTTTTTTCATTTCCATCACCTCTTTTTTTAAATTTCTATTATTTATTTTGTAATTTTCTAGCTCTTTCAGCTTTTTCTAACAATTCTTTTGCACGATCGATTTTCTTCTTTTTTGCTGCGCGTTCTTGAGCAATAGCTTTTTGTCTTTGAAGCTTTAATCTTCTTTCTTCCGCTTTTTTAGCTTCTATGTCCGCTTTTTGTTTAGCGATTCTATTGTTTAATTCTTCTCGATAGTTATTGAGAGCTAATAAAGCAAGAGCTTTTTCTGTTTCTAAATCTTTAATGTTTTCGCGTTTAACTTTTTCAATATCTCGATATACTTTTAAAATTTCGTTTTGAACATCTATTTTTTTATTTAAATCTTTCTCAATTTCAGGGTTGAAAGTGTAATTGATAAAGTCTTTAAAAGCTCCATCAGCGATTTCCAAAAGTTTTCGATGGATTATATCTATGCTTTTATCCTTAGGAATTCCAGCTTCAATAAGTGTATTATATCTTTCGACGTTATCTTTTCTGATTTGTTCTAGGAAATATTGGTTTAAAGTTTCATCTTTAATCAAGAATTCCGCTGATTCTAAATATCTGTCTTCGTCAACTTTTGTAAGAACTCTTGGTGTTTTTACTTTACGATATGTAAAAGGATTTTCATGAGATAAAGAGAATTCTTCAGTTTGATTATTAGCTACTGTAGCATAAAGGACTAACATTGTGTTTTCAATTTGACGAATATACTCTTCATCAAATTTAACGTCACGTTCAAATACATCTACTTCATACCCAACTCTATCGACTGTATCCATAAACATCCACAAATCATAACATTGAATGAATTCAATATTCTTCATAATAATATTGGTTTTCATAATTGGTGGTCTAATTGGTGGAAAGCCTGACATCTGCCTCATGAAAGAAGAGTTTTTATAGTTTCTAATACCATCTCTTAAATCTTTCATTCGATCAAATAATTCTTGATTTTTTTTACAAACAGCATCTTCCTCCATATTACGATTAATTTTTAAAGTAATATCATAATGAATTAATGCACTTTGATACTCAATTTCTGAATTTACTTTCAAGAAATTAACATATTCAGTATTCATCTTCCGATTGATGAGTTTATATCTAATCTCAATAAATGTAAAAATCTTGTCAACTAAGGTCATTAAAAATCTGTTTTCATAGGTTCCTAGTTCTGATTCAGAAAAACTTGTAAGTAATTTAGAAGGTTGAATTTCGCCTTTATTATTGGTTTTTTTAATTAACTGTGTGTTAGCTGCTAAGTGTCTAATTGTACCTGAATCAATTTTTTTCGCTCGTTCTACAGGCACAACTTCAGTTACTTTCTTTAAGCTTTCTTTTGGATTTCTAGTAAGTTTATCAAGTATTGGTAAAATTCCTTCAATATTAGACAACCATGAATCATCAAAGATTCTTCTTTCTCGTCTTTCTTTTTGATAAAGTTCAATTTTTGAACTTTCAAGAAGGTTTAAATACTGCTTGGCGAAATCATCAAGCTTATTTACACCTTGAAAAGTCGTATTAATTTTTTTGTAATAACGTTTAGCGGTTCCTTCATCCATAATGGACCTCCTAAACTAATTTTTGTAGGTTTTTAATAAAATTAATCGATTCTTCAAAGCTGTTCTTACCAAAAATCTTTTTAATTTGATTAATTAATTCGTTAAGTTCATTTTGCAAAAATGCCAAATTTAAACTCTCAAATTTACGTAAAACTTTATAAGCGAAGATATAATCTAAGCCGTCAAGTTCAGTACCACCACAGGCAACATAAACTGGAATAAACTTATAAACTTGAGTCATGATTCTATTACCAAAAGCGATTCTAAAATGCGCTTGAATATACTTGTCTAAGATTTTAAAGTTATTAAGTGTTTCTTCACTAATTGGGAACTTATAATAAGCTTCATCGAATAACTCTTGTAAGTAAGCGCTAGAAATGTGAATTGGCTTAGTATCTGGCGCTTGGAAATATTCACCTTTAGAGTCAAATTCTAATGAGATAGCACGGTCATAAACCTTATCAGTAATCGTAAATGTTGAGTCATCTTTATTTGCAGTACCAACAAACCAAATGTTAAGTGGAACAGTTATTTTTCCATTAATTACTTTTAACGGATCAGATGGTTTTGAATCTGGGACAAGGTCAATTTTCCATTCATTTGGATCTGGCATTTCCATGATTGATAAAAACTCAGCGAAATAGTACTCAATTCTCGCAAGGTTTAACTCATCTAAAACAATTAAATTTACATCTTTTCTATAAATTGCTTCATAGAGGTTCTTTAAGAAATCAGTTTCATTAAATCTTTTAGTAAACTCATTTAAGTATCCTAAGATTTCCGCGCGGTCACGCCAAGCCGGTTGAACTGAAATCATCGCAGCTGGATTATCGAAAAACTTACCCATAGCATATGGTAATGAGGTTTTCCCTGTACCGGAGATACCTTCTAGAATAATAATTTTTGAAGCAGCCATACCAGCAAAGAAATAAGAAACCATTCTTGGTGTATAGTATAACTTTAACTGTGAAGCGGCGAAATTAACAAATCTCGTTACTAGTTCTGGTAAGGCGACATAATCACTATCTTCCATATAAATATGAGTGTCTTTACCAGCATATTCTTTATCAACTTGAATTAATTTAACGAATCTTGATGGTCCAGCAGGATTTATCGGACTAGAACCATCGCCTGAACTGAGTGGTACAACTCCAGAGTTAACTCCACCTGTACCGGCTTGTCCAAAGGCTGGTTGTAAACCTGGCTTATTTGCATTTGCATAATAAACTTCTCCGCTTTCACCAGTTCTGGCATTAATTCCTAATTGACTAACTTTCATAGCTAATATTTGATTCTTTTCATCGATTAAATCGATAACTTTTTCATTTAGTTCGGCGATTTCTTCGATAAGTTCATTCTTTTCAATTTCAATTCTTCTAAAAGAAAGATATTTTTTAATCCATAAATAGATTCTTAAAACGATAAAAATGATTAAGGTAATGTTGAGAAGGGCGGCCACCACAACCATAATCCATGATAAAGTATTAAACTCGTACAAAACGGAATCTTCCATTAAAAGATTCCAGTATGAGATTACGTTTCTAAAGAATTGTTTTATTATATTATTCCAAATAGCATCTCTAAAGAAAAATACTATATCATTCCATATCTCGATAAAAAGGTCAACGTAAAACGCTGAAAATTCTTTCATTAATACATCCCTCCATTAATCTAGGCGATGGGATGTCATTCTTTTTTCGGTTCTACACCATCCGCCTTGGATTTCGCTTCCGCTTCGAGTTGTGCTCTAGCTTGAGCTAACGCTTCTTCTTGCATCTTAACTCTGTCATGGGTATGTTTTTGAACGTTATATTCTGCATAAACTTTCATAAATTTAATAACTTCATAAACTAGTAAAGCCAAACATGGCACAACAATAAATAGGAAAAATCCCAAACTTGATTTTAAAAAGTTAGTAAAATTATCAATGAAACCACCAAATTTTGCCCATGACCTTTCAGTCCAAACACCATAGATTTCGTTTTCTAATAATTGTCTTGGATCATTTTCGGCATTAGCATCACCTTTGGTAATAAATCGCCATACCGTACCACTCTTATCAATATCTTCAATTCTATGAGTGTTATAATAGGATACAATTCCGTTTTCTGTCATTCTAAAATCTTGGTAAGTGATAACATCACCTTCGACTAAGTCTCTAGGATTAAAGTCAGTTTTAACGAAGATCAAATCTCCTTCTTCAAAAGTAGGTGACATTGATCCAGATTGTACTGACATTGACGTTATACCTAAAAAAGAAATAGAGTTACCTTCTTTTTTAGAAAAAAGCCCAAATATTGCGTATACAAAAACAATAAATATCACAACGTAAAAAGTAATATTTAATATTTTTTTTACCTTGTCTTTGTGTAATGCGATTTTCATCATCTAATTCACTCCTCATCTAAAAAGACTTACATCATACTATTATATAGCAGATTAATCTTTTTTTCATCAGGAAATTGAGAAATGGCCAAAAAATGTTGGTTATTTTAAATTTAAACCATATAATTTGGTTATTTACCCATAAGGTAACATAACTTAGGACAAGCCTAAGTTATGTTTTTATAGTTTTTTATTCGTTATTAAACTGAATTAATCAATACTTCCAATTGTGAAGGCGAATGAAATATCAAATTCAGCACCAATAATGTAGTTATCTGCTTGTTCATCCCAACCTTCTATGTAAATATTAACGGTAATTAATGTAGGAGCATTCGGTTGTAAAATGAATACATCTTGAACTGGATCAACCCATGAAGAACCATCATATATATCAATAACTGTTGGATATAGTGGGGATATTCCATCACGAATTTGAGCTATAGTATCCAAATTGGTAAATGTAAAACCTGTTCTTCCAGCAAAAGAATAAGCAAAATCCGAGTCTCTACCAAAGGTTAAAGGAGCTCCAATTAAAGGAGTGTATTCTGTGTCATGACCAAGATAACCCGTGTCATCTCCCCATACAGATAACCTAACTGCTTCAGCAATGTTATTTCTAGCATCTCCAACACCATAAGAAGCGGAAATTCTAATTGTTCTCATTTCAAGAGCTTGAGGAATGTCTGATTGCTGCATAACAATGAATTGAAGTTGAACATATCTACCACTTGATCCGTTATTAAATGGAGCAGCTACTAAAGTTCTTAAACTGTCGGTAGGATCTCCAAGATAGTGGAGTACCCTTTCGTTGATATCATCATGAGTAGCTTCATCTGTTGCAAAAACTGTTGAAGGCAATAATCTCCAAGGGGTTCCAGTAGGCAAATATCCAGCTGTTTGTAATTGCGCAAGCGTAACTGCAGATTGATATCCTGCAGGGTTTAGACTATAATCAGGCGCAAAAGTCCCTGATCCTTCATTATATGGTACAATTTTTATCAACAAGTTTTCTTCAGCTTGAACGTTTAATGTTATCTCACTGACTGTAGCCGTTGATGAAACTGTAAACCATGCATAAGTCGAACCAATTGTTGCGATAAACGCAAATAGTAATACGATTCCTGAAAGAATCACTTTGTTTCTTAAATTTTTCATAAATTTTTCTCCTTTATTATTTCATATTATATTTATTATACATTTTTGTAATCAAAAATTAAAGCCTATCTTTGTAAACATTTGTGACTGAAAATTTCATGTCTAATTTTATTCCGCCTCCAAATAAATCATTTGTATGATCGGCGTCTGTTCCTTCATACCATACAACCACTGTAACTTTGATAAATTCTCCAACATCCATTTCTAGAAATTCTTGGTAAAAGACTTTATCAATACTGTAAAAACTTTCTGTCAAGGGTTCTAATTCTCCAGGCGATACTCCTCTTTCAGATTGAACTTTAGCATAAGTAACTCCAACACCGTTAATGATCACCCGTACTCTTAGAGCTTCTTCTGCACCTCTAACTGCAGATAAAATATTAATCGTTGCGCTTAGGTCAATCATGTAATCGCCGGCATTTTCAACATAAAATGTGTGTGCGATGTAAGATTCGCCGTTGTTAGGACCATCTACTCCTAATACATCATCATCAGGAATACATACTTCCTCACCGTAGGAACCATCATAATACTCAGTCCCACAGTAACCTGTCATTCCATGGTTGTCTTCAACTTTTTCAGAAACTATTCTTGTTCTAAACTCTTTTCTATCTGCGTATTCATACATGGTAATGCCTGCATCTCTTGCGAAACCGTCAACACTGAAGGTGAAATTACCAACCATCGTCCCATAGTAGGAAATCGAGAAGATTAGAAAGACGAGGACGGCGCTTACGACAATGCCAAGACGACTTGCTTTAGCGATTTTTGCGGCCTTAGAGGCATTTACAATATGACTAGCTAATTTAACTTTTTGGCTCATATTCGCAAACGGATCCCCCCATTCTTTTTCTGACTTACTATAGAAAAAAAGCCATCACCTAGTGAGTGTACATTTTTTTCTAGTTAGGTATCAATGCCTAAGAAATTAAAAATGCCCTCATCTTTAAAAGATAACGGCAACTGGCTACCATCTATCGAAGGCCCTATAGCTTTGCGTCACTAACTTTCGCTAGTTTTGCTATTTACAAGTTGATTATATTATAGTCAAATCTATTTGTCAAGCATTTTGTATTAATTTGGCAAAAAAATATTCCCTTTTATCGGAGCGCTTTCTCCGCCCCATTATCACGAAAGCGCTCCATTTATAAAAGGAAGAAAAAATTATAAAAAGCTACTTGATAAAATCAAGAATAACTTTTGTTAATTCGTCTGGTTTATCTACTAAAGGTGAATGTCCGCATTGATCAAATTTGACATAAGTTGAGACATCTTCTAGAGCTTTAAAATTATCCAATACCATGTATTCAGGGACTGTGATATCATGTGATCCCCAAACATGCAAAACTGGGCATTTTATTTTATCTATTGTGTTTTGTCCTGGTGAATAAAGATTGTGGTCTTTACCCATATTTAAACTTGCTAGGGCAAAATCAACGTCAACTAAGTTTCTTTGCTTTAAAGAATCAGTTAAATAGAGTAAGTTATCTTCATCACTCGGTTTGTTATAAGTATAGATGGTTAAGTTGTAAATGTACTTTAAAAATTCTAAGTTTTGTGTTTTTAAGGCATCAAGTAAAGGTTTGACTTGAATCGGGTCATTGGCCATTTCTGCTCTTGATGAGTAGACCCGACCAATTAAAGGTTGGTTATTCTCGCCTTTTTTAAAAACAGGATAACCCTTATAAGTAGTTGAGGCTATTAAAACAAGACTTGTAATTTGTTCAGGATAATGAGCTGCAAATTCCATTACCACTCCGCCACCTAAAGACCAACCAACAATATCAGCTTCAGCAATCTTCATTGCCTTCATAAACAGGTTTAAATCATCTGCTAAATCTTTTAATGACATCACTGGCTTTTCATATGTCGAATCACCAAAACCTCGCATATCAATTGCAAAGGTGTGAATGTCTTCTGGTAAACGATCAAGAAGCGGTTTGTAATATACACCTGAAGAAAAATTGCCGTGAACTAAGATTAAGTGTTTATCGCCCGAACCTTTTTCTAAGTAAGCATAGGTTTCATCGTTCGCTAAGCGAACATATTTCTTTTTCAAACTAATCAACTCCTTAAATTTTATATTCTATATCTTTAATTAAAAAGAAACCTGTTATCAGAGTTGTAAAGATACTTGGGTTCTCATACATCGAAGCGTGACCCACCTCAGGAATGATTACCCAATTAGCATTTTTAATGTTTTTATATAGATACTCTTGATCTTTCCTCGGGGTTAAAATATCTTGTTCGGCAGTCACAATCAAGACTGGTAAGTTTAAATCTTTAAGGTTGTTTCTTACGTCAAAACTTTCAGCACTTCTAGTTAATCTTTCCATAGCGTCTAAAAATATTGGATTGGAAAAGACCGGTAATAAGACCTTTTCCCGGTTTTGCATCCATTCTAGTTTTTCTTCATAATACTTGGAAGAATAGATTACCGGAATCGTTGTTTTATAATATAAAGCACCGTCTCTTTTCTCTCCAGCTTTAATCCACCCGTCGCCAATATCTTTAAGCCAAGGATTTGTATAAGCTGAAGAATTAAAAAGCATCAAACGTTTTACGAGATTAGGAAAACTACAAGCAAACAGTAAACCAATCTCACCACCATAGCTAATTCCGGCAATGTTAATTTGGTTAACTTTTAAATAATCAAGTAAAGCTTTGATTAAGTTAATTTGAATCTCTTGAGTATAAAAATAATCTAGTTTTACTGATTGACCTTGGTCAAACATATCTAGTCTGATTAGTTGAAAATGTTCTTTAAGCGTATCCACAAAAGGGATCCAAGATTTAGTTGACATCATAATGCCGTTGAGAATCAAGAGTTTTGGTTTGTTATCCTCTCCATCGATTTCATAGAAAATATCTTGATTTTGATATTTAAAAATGCTCATGGATAAATCCTGCCTTTATCGCTTCTTTTTTTAATTCGTCTCTAAATTTAGGATGTGCGATACTGATTAAGAGTCTTGCTCTTTCTCTGATGTTGGTACCTCTGAGACTGACGATACCATATTCAGTCACAACATAATCAACATCATTTCTTGATAAAGATACTGCTGCACCTGGTTTTAAAGTTGGAACAATTTTACTTACTTCTTCTTTTTCCCCGGTTTCTGGATTTCTTACCCAAGCTGTGGAATAAAGCGAAATAAAAGACCTTCCGTTTTTAGAGTTCTGCGCACCGACCGCTGTATCAGTTTGTCCGCCGGTACCGCTGAAATGAACTGTACCGATTGATTCAGAAGCACATTGGCCGGTTAAGTCAACTTCTAAAGTTGAATTAATCGAAACTTGATTGTCGTTTAAACCGATGATTGTAGGATCGTTTACATAAGATCCACGTAAAACTAAAACTGCCGGATTATGATCTAAGTAATCATATAGGCGTTTATTTCCTAATGCGAAACAACAAACGTGTTTACCTTTATGCAAGGTCTTTTTCTTGCCGTTAGCTGCACCCGATTCAATTAAGTCAATCATTCCCGAAGTAAACATTTCAGTATGAATTCCTAAATCTTTTTTATTTACCAAAGCTTTAGCAACTGCATTAGGAATGCCGCCGATTCCTAATTGAATGGTATCACCGTCATTAATCTTTTCAGCGATTAAATTACCGATGATTACATCTTTTTCATTTGGTTCAACATCAGGTAACATTGGAGGATCATAGTTGACTTTAACTAAGTAATCAACATCGCTAATATGAACTTCAGTATCTCCATAAGTTCGTGGATATTTTTCATTGATCTCTAAGACAACGATGTCTGCTTGTTCAAGGATTTCTTTTTCGTAAATATTTGATAGTGATAAAGAGACATAACCGTGTTTATCGGGCATTGTCGCTGAAGTTACAAAGATATCCGCTTTTCTATGTTGTAATCGTTTAGTCCCGGCAAAATGTAAATTATTAGGGATAAACGAGATATTTCCATGTTTATGCATTTTTCTTAATACACCGGTATAGAACCAGCCGTCTAGGAAAAATGAGTCGCGCCATTTTTCATCCATAAAAAACTCGGAATCCGCAAATGGCAAACAGTTAGTAACAGTCACATTTTTTACTCTGTGACCAGCTTTGTGAAGGTTAATCATAAATTCTTGGGGTTCCGCCGCTGCTGAGCCAACGATAATTTGTTGGTCGCTTTTGACTAAATCAATTACTTCTTGGATATTAACGTATTTGGGATTTTTCATAGGTTTTTTTCCTCTCTTGAGATGTTACTAAAGGTTGATAGGGAGAGAATTAACTCTCCCTATACCTTATAGTATGTTAATTATTTTGCTTCGATTTCTTCGATTGTTTCGATTTCTCTAACTTTAATGAAAGCTTCTGTTAAGAAGTCATCTTCAACTACATCTGGTGTAGCTGGATTGTCACCTAAACCGTAAGTATATTTTAGTAATGACATTGAAGCGATACCCCAACGTTTTCCACCACTGAAATCTACTGTACCACCCATTGGAATGTCAATTGGGCCTTCTTCCATTGCGGCAATATAGTTTTCCCAGTTAAGTACGTCGCCGTTAGCTTCAACTCTTAATAAGCCTTCTACGAATACTTTAGCTGCGATATAACCAGCAATAGCGAATGAGTTTCCGAAATATGCAGTTTTTGTAGCTTCATCTAAATCTGCTTGTTGAATAGTAGCGATATAAGCTGCTACTCCTGCTTGACCTTCTGTTGAGAATACATCTACCCATGCGTTTGTATAGATTGGACGTAATGGGTTGTATTGTGTGTGGTCAACAGCTGTAACGTCAGCGTTAACATATGAAGTGAATACTGGAACATTTAATTCTTGGTTATACATTGAAGTAAGTGTCCAAGCGAATGGTCCTTGGTTCATAGCTAAGATTACTGATGATACTGCGTAAGATTTAAGTAATTGAACTGCAGTGTCAATTGTTAATTCTGATACTGGAATGTAATAAATTCTTGAAGTAGGAATGCCTAGTTCTGCGAATTCGATTTCAACCCCAGCTTTAATTGAATTACCAACATCGTCATTAGTGTATAGAACACCATATTTTGCATCTGCTGCAATGTTTTGATCTTCGTTCACACCGTAAAGAGCTTCTTTAACTGCGCGAGCAGTCATGATTCTTCCATCAGTGATGTAGATTGGTTGAACAGCCATAACTGGATTTCCAACTGATTCTTGGAAATAAAGTGAGTTAATACCAGTTGCTGCATAAACCATTGGTATACCTTTTTGTTGGATGTAGTTTAAAGTAGCTCCAACAGTTGGCGTTCCAAAGTGACCTACAAGAGCAAATACTTCATCTTGTTCAACTAGTGTTTCAGTGTAAGTAACACCTAATTCAGCGTTGAATTGATCATCATAGCTTAGGAATTGGATTGTTCTTCCATCGATACCACCAGCATCATTTACTTCTTTAAATACTGCTTTGATAGCGTCGTTGAAAGGAACACCTACAGCTGCGAAATATCCAGTAACTGCTGCTGTGTTACCAACTTTGATAGTAGTGTCTGTGACACCTTGAGAAGTTTGTTCTCCTTCTTCAGTCGTTGGTGCTTGTGTAGTTGGTGCTTGTGTTGTTGGTGCAGCAGTAGTTGTACCGTTGCATCCTACTAATACAAGTCCAAAAGCTACAAGTGAAAATAACAATAATAATTTCTTCATATCTTTTCTCCTTTTTATGAATTTTTTTCTATAATAAACCTGATAGGTTATTATTATTTTTAACCGCCTAAATAGGCTTTTACTAATTGATCATCCTGCATTAATTCTGCAGCTGATCCTTTGGTTTTTACTTTACCCAATTCTAAAACATAGACATAATCCGCTATTTTTAAAGTTTGATAAGCATTTTGTTCAACAATTAGAATCGTTGTTCCTGAAGCTTTGATTTGTTGAATCTTGTTGAAGATTTCCTTGACAATCAGTGGAGCAAGTCCTAATGAGGGTTCATCTAGCAATAATAATTTAGGTTTTCCCATCAAAGCTCTGCCAATCGCAAGCATTTGTTGTTCGCCCCCTGAAAGAGTTGAAGCTTGTTGCTTTCTTCTTTCTTTGAGAACAGGAAACAGTTCATATACTTCTTTAAGAACTGCTTTTTTAATTTTTCTGCTAGAAATTCTTTTTTTAACGCCTTCGGTTTCAATCACTTCAGATTTTAATGAGTAAGCGCCAACGAGAAGATTTTCTTCAACAGTTAGTCCCCTTAAAATCAATCTTCCTTCAGGAGATTGAATAATTCCTTTAGCGGCTAGTTTATAAGGATCAAGATTAGTAATCTTTTCACCTCTAAATAATATTTCTCCGCTCGCTGCTTTAACGATGCCGTTAACAGTTCTAATCGTGGTGGTTTTTCCAGCACCATTAGCTCCTAAAATGGCAACGATACTTCCTTCTGCAACTTCTAGGTTAATTCCTTTTATCGCTCTGATTATTCCATAGTCAACGATGAGGTTTTTAATCTCTAATATATTAGCCATTTTATTCACCACCTAAATATGCTTCTTGAACAATCTTTGAATTTTGAATTTCTTTAGGTGTACCCATAGCGAGTTTTTTTCCAAAACTGATGGCACATACTGTATCGCAAATTTCCATAACCAAACCCATATCATGTTCTACTAAGAAGATAGTTGTGTTATAGTCTTTCTGAATCTTTTTAATGATTTTTGCTAGATCATCAGTTTCAGCATCGTTTAAACCCGCTGCCGGTTCATCGAGGATGATTAGTTTCGGATTAGCCATTAATGTTCTAGCTAATTCAATCTTCTTTAAGATGCCGTAAGGCAAACCTAATGGATAAGCGTATTTATATGCACCTAGGCTAAGGTCTTCAAGAATTTGCTCGGCTTTTTTTCGCATGACTTTTTCTTCTTGTCGTAAAAGTCTAGAATTAAGCAAATGACCAAAGAAACCAGAGCGGTAAATCGTATGAGCTGCCACCAATAAATTATCAACGACATTCAGTTCCCAAACAATTTCAACATTTTGGAAGGTTCTTACAATTCCCTCCTTAATGATATTATGGACTTGTTTATCATTTAAATGAACCACTTCACCGTAGATATTTTTAAAATACATTTCGCCTGAATTTGGGCGATAAAATCTGGTAATACAGTTAAAAACAGTGGTTTTTCCTGCACCATTAGGACCAATTAGTCCGAAGATTTCACCTTCTTTAACATCAAAACTAAGATTATCGACTGCCTTTAATCCGCCAAAGTGCATGGAAAGATTTTTTATAGATAAGACTACATCTTGGTCTAAACTGTATCTTTCTTCTTTTTTTGATGTCAATTTTTCTAATTTTTCGTTAAGTCTTGCTTTGGCAACGATAAGTTTGTCTATTTTTGATTGAGTTAAAGCTTCCGTAACGGCGATTTTTTTATTTAGTGTTTCGGTTATTAAACTAACTTTAGAATTTAATTCGTTTTCAATAACTGCTTTTTGATTGTTGTACTCAGTTTTCGCATCATTACTAGTGGCTGGAAAATAAATGTTATTAAGTTTCTTAATTTCTAAATTCTTTTCTTCCAGCAGCGTTTGAACTTGATCTTTTGGATCAAGATTTTTTCTTGATGCACTTGCTTTGACAGCTCTTTCTTTCCAATAATATTTGTCGTTTATCTTATCTAGGTGGAAATTATATTTTCCTTTTAAATAATCCGACTCAACTCCCGCAGCTATTTCAAAAGGTAAAATTCTTTCTTGAGCTTTGAGTGTTAAAAACTTGATTTTCTTTTCAGATTTTTCGGTTATGTTTTGAAGTTTAATCGGTAGATAGTTTTCATTAAAATTGATCTTCGTTTTAATTGAGTTTATTCTTTTTTCATGGAAGGTGATTAGCAATTCATTAATTATCGGAACCATACCTATAAACCCTCCATTTCGTCATTAATTTCAAAACAATTTTCTTCAGTTTATGATAAGTTGTATTAACCAATCTAATCAGTCCGCCAGGATAGAACATAATTACTAAGATAATTAATAATCCATTGAACACTACTGAAATTGCAGGGTTGTTTTGGAAGAAAGAAAATTGTTGTAAAACGCCTAAGTTTAGACCAAATATCATAAATGTTCCCAAAACGATTCCGTAGATGGATTGTGATCCTCCCACGATAACCGCAGCTAGAATATTTAATGAGAAAGCCAGTGACCAAGTAGTAGGAATAGAAAAAGAAATATAAGACATATAGATGACTCCGGCTAACATTGCGTATACCGTTGAGACAACAAAAGCTAATAAGCGATATTTTAAAATGCTAATCCCCATTGCTTGAGCAGCTGAAGTTGAATTTCGCATTGCTAGAAAGGCTCTACCAGTCGGACTTTTAATAATATTTAAAGTTAGAACCATCATAAAAAACATAATAATCGCAGTCGCAATAAATATCGTATTATGATTGACTACTACTGGATTTTTAAAGATGACTAAAATTCCGTTTAATCCTAATCCATTTGTTCCATTGGTAATGCTGACGGCGTTTTTGAAAACTTCATTTAAGATTTCAGATAATCCCAAGGTAATAATCGCCAGGTACATACCTTCAATCCTTAAGGAAATAAATCCGACGATTCCCCCAATCACTATCGCACCGAGTATCGAAATCACAATTACTAAGAAAATCGATAATCCGAAATTTTTTGTAAAATATCCCAAGAGGTAAGTTCCGATTCCAACAAAACCAGCTGTTCCTAAGGATGCTAGTCCAGCATAGCCTAGCAAGATACTAAAGCCAAGGGCAACAATAATATAAATCATCGTTATTCCAAAAGCTCTTAGAAGCGTTATGGAAATCGGTACACCAATTACTCTTAATAATTGAACCATTAACATCAGGAAGGTGATGATAAAGAAGCCGAAATATGGATGGTGCGTTATTTGATGGATTTTTGCTTTTCTGTCGTTACAGACTTCATTTTTACAAATCATCTCTTCTACACCTTCTTTGCGACTTTCTTTCCAAATAATCCCATTGGTTTAACCAATACGATTGCTAGAATGATTAAATATACTACGGCGTTTTGCCATAGTGGCACTACTAAACTTAATAATCCCGTTAGTACTGGGATCAATACAGTTGCGACTAATGGGCCTAAGAAGGATGAAAAACTACCTAAGATTGCGGCCATAAAGGCGTTAACCTGTGTCGGAGTCATTAAACCTACGGATACATTAGTTGCGTTAGGTGTCAATAACACCGCCGCTACCGCACCTAAAAATCCGGCTATAGCCCAACTCATTGCGGTGATGATTTTAGTGTTTACTCCCATCATGCTCGCTACTAATTCGTTAGAAGCTGTAGCTCTTACTCCTAATCCCCATTTAGTAAATCTTAACGCAGTAAACAATATTGTTAAAAGAACTACAGTGATAATCAGTGCATAAAAAGCATGTACAGTGATGGAAAGATTAGCACCTAAGAAAGTAAATTGAATATTAGGTGCATATGATAATTTCGGAATTGGCAGTAAGATTTTACCAAATATCAAAGGCATAGCTCCTGATAGAACTAAAACCAATCCCATGGTTATCATCTGTTTTCCGACCGGCGTTTTATCTTTAGAGTTTCTAATAATTACCGAGTCAACGAAAATACCGATGATAAAAGCGGTGATTGCGGCCGCTATCATTGATAATACTACAGCTGTAGTAACAGACATTTCAGTGTAATTTAATGTGAAGTTTTGGATTAACTTAGCTGCGACGAAAGCCCCAAAGGTCGCGATAATTCCTTGTGCGAAGTTGGTTGTGGTTGAAGTCTTAAATATTAAGACAATTCCCGTGGTTGCTAAAGCTAATACCGAAACTTGTAATGTTTGGTTTAAAATATTGGATAACATGAAGTTTCCCGCAGGGATAACGTCAGGTAGGTTAAAGTCGATTAAAATATAGATGCGTAAGAATAAATACATTATACCTAATACTAAAGCAATATTTAGTCCTACTTCTTTCGCCCTGTCTTTATTCTTAAAACGTTTGAAAACAAAGATTTTAAGTAATGTATAAATAATAAATAAGATTCCGACTGAGAGAATAATATCGCGCCAGAAACCAGTAGTATCAAACATTATACTTCACCCCACTTTATGATATTCGCAGCCCAAACATATCCTATTCCTGCAGCTATCATACAAACAACTGATCCGTCTTTAATCTTTTTGGTTTCTAGACCTTTATGCAAAGATAAGATTTGATCAACTTGTCCGATGTGTCCGTAGTTTTCTAGATAGATTGTTTGATCTTCACTTAACCCTAGTTCATCAAGCATATATTGATGACCAGATCTTTTAATATGAAGAATTGCCAAATAATCGATATCTTTTCTTTTTAGTTCGCTTTTTTCTAAGGCTTTATCAATACATTCAAACCAGTTAGGCATTGAGACTTCGTTAAGTCTGTCCTTCATTTTTTTTGGTTCTAGTAAACGTAAAGATTTCTTAGCTACTTCTAGATTTTCACAAGTGATTGGTTTAGCTGTTCCACCAAACTCTACTCCTGCGGTTCTCGCTAAAGAACCATCTGCGATAATATGTGAACCTAGAAGTAAGTTTTTATTGTAATTTTTCTTTAAAATAATTGCTCCACCACCAGCTCCAAGATTATACATCATTGACATATCTTTATCAGAATAATCAACGAAATCTCCGTTACGGTAACCGCCGACTACCATGATGATATTAGTCTCGTCATCAGCTATCAACATATCCTTAGCCATCTTCATTGCTGAAACTGTTGTGCAACAGCGGTTAGCTACATCAATGCCCCAGGCATTGGTAGCGCCGATTTTATCTTGAATATAAAGTGCAGAAGTTGTCAATGGATATTCTTTCCATTCTTCTCCAACACAGATGATTACGTCAATGTCCAAAGGATTAATTCCTGTGTTTTTTAAAGCATCAAGTGCGGCTTTTACTCCCATTTCTTGAGTGCCATCATCTTCATCAGGAATAGTTTTTTTAACAATTCCTAATTTCTCTTTAACCGCTTCCTCAGCCCAAATTCCCTTGGTTTTTTCACTAATCTCTTTGGCGGTCATGAAATTTTCTGGTAGGTAAATACCAGTCCCAACAATACCAACAGTTGGTTTACTCATATGATCACGTCTTTCTAATTAAAGTTTTGTTATAGTCTCATGCCACCATCGGCTTGAATTGTTTGTCCAGTAATATATGATGCGTCATCGCTTGCTAGGAAAAGCGCTACTTTAGCGATTTCTTCTGGTTGTCCAAGGCGTTTTAACATCGTCATTTGCGCAAATTGATCTAGCAATTCTTGTGGTACGGTTTTTAAAATATCAGTCATGACATAACCTGGAGCGATAGCATTAACTCTAACTGGTGCACCTTTTCTTGCGAACTCTTTTGCCCAAGTTTTTGTCAAGCCAATAACTCCTGCTTTGGTTGCCGCGTAGTTAGCTTGGCCAATATTGCCAAAGACGCCAACAACTGAAGATATGTTAATTATTGAACCGCCGTTATTAGTTTCCATTTGTGGGCCGATATGTCTTACCAAGTTAAAGACTCCTTTTAAATTCACATTAATAACTGCGTCCCACATTTCATCAGTCATTTTTCTTGTCATTGAATCTCTAGTAATTCCGGCGTTGTTTACAAGAATATCAATCTTGCCATATTTTGCGATTATTTCATCAAAGAAAACTTTGCAGCCTTCTACATCAGTAATATTTAATTTATAAAAATGTACATTTTCTTGTTCATAAGTCATTTCGCCCATATCAACTGCGATAACTAATGCACCTTCTTTTGCAAATTCTTTTGCGATTTCTGCGCCGATTCCTTTTGCGCCTCCAGTTACAACCGCTACTTTATTTCTTAATTTCATCTTTCTTTCCTCACTTTCTTTTTATAACTACTGCAGTACCCATACCGCCACCGATACATAAGCTTGCTAAACCAAGATGTAAATCTCTCTTAATCATCTCATGCAATAAAGTTACGACAATCCTGTTTCCTGAAGCTCCTACTGGGTGACCTAGAGCAATTGCTCCACCGTTAACATTAGTTTTTTCGTAAATTGATTGTTCACTTACATTTTGTTCTTGTGCTATTTCTTTAACAACGCCGATTGATTGCGCTGCGAACGCTTCATTTAGTTCGATTAACTCGATATCATCGATTTTCATATTGTAATTGTTAAGCAGATTTCTAACTGCAACGACAGGACCTAATCCCATATAGTTTGGATCAACACCACCTTGACCTACAGCCACTACTTCCGCAAGAACTTCAAGATTGTATTTTTCTACCGCTTCTTCACTAGCTATAATTGTAAATGAAGCTCCATCATTGATGCCTGAAGCGTTTCCAGCAGTAACAGAACCGTCTTTAATAAAAGCTGGCCTAAGTTTCGCTAAAATTTCCGGAGTTGTTGTCCGATTAGGATATTCATCGTCCTCAAAAATCGTGTCTCCTTTTCTTCCCTTGATTACTATCGGTACAATTTCAGCTTTAAATCTGCCTGAATCAACTGCTTGAATTGCTTTTTGTTGTGATTCATAAGCAAATTTATCTTGTTCTTCTCTACTGATATTATGTTTTGTAACAATATTTTCAGCGGTAATACCCATATGCATATTGCCAAATGCATCGGTTAAAGCGTCATAGACCATATGATCAACCACTTCAAAGTTGCCCATCTTTTTTCCGCTTCTAACACTGGCCGGAATCATGTAAGGTGCTCCTGACATTGATTCTACTCCTCCAGCAACAACAAGGTGAGTATGATTCGCTTTAATGCTACTAAAAGCGTTCATAATCGCTTTCATTCCACTACCACAAGCCATATTTAAAGAATAGGCTGGAACTGAATCAGGAATTCCGGCTTTGATAGATATTTGCCTAGCAATTCCTTGTCCTAGGTTTGCTGGCAAGATATTACCAACGATAACTTCATCAATTTTTTCAACAGGTACTTTTGTTTCTTCTAGTAACGTTTTTAATACTTGAGATCCCATATCAGCCGCGTGAACATCTTTCAACGCTCCCATGAATGCTCCGATAGGACTTCTTTTAGCTCCGACAATAAAAATTCTTTTACTCATAAGACTTACCTCCTATATTTAATCTCTTATAAATATGAATAAACTTTCACATTTCATTGATATTATAATCATTTTTTCAACTAATTGTCAAGCGCTTTCACTATTTTTATCAAAAAATGAAAAAGCGTTTTCAGGTGCCAAAGGTAGCGGTTGTATATTTTTTTATTGGAATATGGCGTTGTTTGGCTAAAAAATTTAATTTGTGTTTTTTGTATAAAATTAATGAAAGTTTATTCATATAAGTTTTTTCTCAAATGTACTTGAATTTTATCAATCTTTAATTTACAATGTAATCGGTGATAAAATGAAAAAATGCGAATATCGTCTACCAAAAACCAAAGTAGGCTTAAAATCTTTTAAAAAAATAATTAAAGCTGGTAAATTTCTTTATGGAAAAGCTGGATTTAATTCTACTTCCATCAATGATATTATTTCTAAAGCTAAAGTCGCTGCCGGAACTTTTTACATCTACTTCGACAGCAAGTTAGATTTATACCTTTATCTGCTAGATGAATATCGACATAATATCCGTAGATCAGCTAATGAAGCGACTTTTGGCTTGAAATCACGATATGATATGGAAAGAGCGGGCTTGAAAGCTTTTATTATGTATGTAAAAAAAGATCCGCTAGCTTATAAATTGATTTGGGAATCTTTGTTTGTCGACCCAGAAATTTTTAAGGATTATTATCAAAGTTTCGCTTTAAGTTACATAAAACATCTAGAGCCATATGTTAAAAGCGGTGAAATAAGAAATGATATCGACTTGGAAACCGTCGCTTACATTCTTATGGGTATATCCAATTTCGTTGGATTACAAATGGTTTTTAAGGATGACGCTGTTGAGGCTGATATTGATTTTGTGGTTGACGAAAGCATGAAGTTGCTTCAAGCAGGTTTGTTTTTTAATAACAACTAAAGGCTTATCACTTAAGCCTTTTTCTTTTTTTTAAACTTGGAGGTTGAGTATAAAATGAAAGTATTGATTGCTATGGATTCTTTTAAAGGTTCGCTTTCGGCAAGTGAAGCTTGTGATGCGGTTGAAGCGGGCATAAAAGAAATCAATAAAGAAATTGAATGTATCAAAAGACCCGTCGCTGATGGCGGGGAAGGAACCGTAAATACTTTAGTTGATACCTTAAATGGGAGAAGAGTTTTTTTAACTGTTAAAGATCCTTTGATGCGTGATATTGAAGTTTATTATGGGATTATTAATACAAATACAGCTATTGTAGAAATGGCAATTTCCAGCGGTTTAACGCTAATTGAAAAAAGCGAAAGAAATCCACTTTTTACCAGCACATATGGTGTCGGGGAAATCATTAATGACGCATTAAACAAAGGTTTAAAAAAATTCATTATCGGCATTGGCGGCAGTGCAACTAATGATGCAGGCATCGGTATGCTTAATGCTTTAGGCGCAAGATTTTATGATGATAACAACAATCTTTTAAAACCAATCGGAGAATCTTTAAAACTTATTAATCACATTGATTTGGATGGTTTTGATAAGCGAATTCAAACTGCTAAATTTCTAATCGCTTGTGATGTTAATAATCCGCTGTTCGGTAAAAATGGTGCCGCTTATATCTTTGCCCCGCAAAAAGGTGCTAATCAAATTGAGGTTAAACAATTAGATCAAGGATTAAAAAAATTTCATAAACTTGTAAACAAAACTTTGAATATTGATTTTCATAGCCTTAAGGGCGCAGGTGCAGCAGGCGGTTTAGGGTATGCATTCTCCTGTTTCTTCTCAGCTGATTTAAAGCCTGGTATTGAAATAATTTTTGAACTTCTCAAGATTAAAGAAGAGTTAAAAGATGTCGATATGGTTATTACTGGAGAAGGCAAAATTGATTCTCAAACCAAGATGGGTAAGGTTTTATCAGGAATAGGTTTGTTAGCCAAAAAGTATCATCTACCCGTTATTGCTATTGGTGGAATAGTGGAACAAAATCTTAATTTAGAAGATATCGGCATTAATTCTTTATATTCAATTATTACTCATGATGCTAATCTTGAAGAAGCCATGCAAAAAGCTAATGCTTATCAACTTTTAAAAACGGAAACAAAAGCGATATTTAAAGATATAAGGCAAAAAAAAGGAACGATTTAATCGTTCCTTTACTTTACTAAATGGTTGAATGAACTCATATTCCATGGAGATTTATGCATCATTCTTTGTGCTTCTTCTACCGATACCGGTTCGGAGAAATAATATCCTTGCATAAAGCGTATATCCCATTTATTAAGAATTCTAATCATATTTTCATCCTCAACCCCTTCAGCAATAACTATCTTTTGATTAGCTTTAGCGGCTTGGATAACTCTTTCGATTTTAGCTACATCGTCATCGTCGCTATTGATTAGTAAAAGATTACCTCGAGACAGTTTAAAGATAGATGCACTGATTTTGCTCATGTCATTAGCCACCGCAAAATCAGGTCCAGTATCGTCAATCGCCAAACGGAACCCGTAGCGTCTAAATTCTTTTAAGTTGTGTTGAGCAATATCATTGTTGGTAATTACATAATAATCTAAAATTTCTAAACAGAAGTTTTCTGGACTTAAACCTTGCTTTCCAGTAATCTCGAAAAATTGTCTTGCTAAACCTTCTACAAACAGTTGTTTTGGACCAAGATTTATCGAAATAAAGAAGTCCCCTAATTTAATACTTTTTTTCCAAGTATTATATTGTTCAGCTACTTTTTCAAAACCCCAAATACCAAACCAAGTAATATCTCCGGTTAAATCCATGACATTCAAGAATTTTCCCGGCGAAAGAATTCCCATAGTTGGATGTTGCCATCTAAGTAGTGATTCTAAACCAATGATTTTTCCAGTTCTAATATCAACGATTGGTTGATAATACAAAAGAAATTCGTCGTTTTCAATTGATTTCTTTATTTGTTTATAATAATCAATATTAAACTGCTCTTTTTCGATTAAGTTTTCTGAATACATGCAAAAGCGATTTTTTCCTTCTTTTTTTGCTACGTAAACAGCAATTTCTGCATCTTTGAGTAGGTTTTCAGCGGTAATGCCGTCATAAGGGAAAAGACAAACTCCAATTGAAGCAGTGAGTTCATGATTACCTAGTTTTAACGGTTGAGCAATTAATCCAAGCAAATCCTTAGCAATAAAATTCATTTTGTCATTGTCAATTTCACCTTTGTAATAGTAAATGAACATATCTTTTTCATAATGGCCAGCAATCGAATATTTGTCGCCATACTTTTTGAGTCTCTTCAGATATTCAACAATAATTTTATCAATATCTTTTTGTTCATAACTATCAACTATATAGCGAAAATTATCAATATTAATTGCAAAAAATAATCTTAATTCACCCTCTTTAATCTCTGATATGTCTTTGTTTATTTCAGCCAATAAAGGATGCTTTGAGATATTGTCACCGTTAACTTTATCTATGCCATTTTCATCTTGTTTTTTAAAATCTTCTTGCATTTTTTCTTTTTCAAGACGATTCTTCTTAAAATTAAAAATAACATTGCGGTAAAGGAAAAATAAACATACCAAGGTAAGCAATATTACTAAAATTGCAACTACTACCTCCCAAGGTTCTGTACTCCAGGATTGATCCGCTAGAAAAATTAAATTAACCATAATTCACCTCTATTCATATTTGGTTGCAAGGACATCAATACGTCTAGCCTTAGCAATCTTATAAAACAACTTAATGAATGCTTGAATAGCTTCTTCTGTCAGCGGTTCTGAAATCATATAACCTTGGAAAACGTCAGTTGCTATTTGTTTTAAATATTCATATTGTCGTTTAGATTCAACGCCTTCAGCTATAACCTTCATATCAAGGTTATGAACCAAGTTTACTATAGTGCCAACTATCTTGTGATCATTTTCAGTACCAAAGATTCCGTCAATGAAGCTTTTATCTATTTTAATGTTATCGAAAGCTATTTGTCTTAAATAAGTTAAGGATGCATATCCAGTACCAAAGTCATCAAGCGAGAACTTTACTCCTAATTCTTTCAAATCTGATATCTTTTCTTCAATCATTGCTGTTGAATCCAAGAAGACACTTTCGGTTAATTCTAAGGTTAAATACTCGGCGCTGATATCAGTCTCTTTGATAATAGACTTTACAGTTTCAACAAAATCAAATTGCATTAATTGAATAGATGAAATATTGACGCTGATGTTGAACTCTTTCTTGAAAAGTTCTTTCATTCTTACTTGCATAAAGCAAGCTTCTTTTAAAACGTAGTTACCAATTGGTACAATCATATAGTTTTCTTCGGCATTAGTGATAAAATTATTTGGTGATATTTCGCCAAGTATCGGGGAATTCCACCTAACTAAAGCTTCGAAACCATAGAGCTCGTTTTTGTTATCGACAAGTGGTTGATATTTTAAGTAGAGTTCTTTATTATCAATAACTTTTCCGAGTTGTTCTGAGATTTGTGCCTTATACGAAATCTCTCTTGCGATGTTCTCGTTATAGAATAAATAGCGCTTACTGCCGGTTTGTTTTGCTTTATATAATGCGGTGTCGCTCTTTTTTACCAAGTCGTCAAGGATGCTACCATCATTAGGATATACTGCAATACCGATATAGAATTTCACTTCTAGTTTTATATTCTTTACAATCAATGGTTCTTTAAAATGAGCTAGAATTTTACTGATATTATTTTCTACTTGCTCTAGCGAATTAACGCCAGTCATAATATAAATAAATTCATCATGACCATTAGCGTAGATATATTCACTGTTTTCCAAGATGGTTTTAAGCTCTAAAGCAATTGTTTTTAAGAGATTGTCCCCAACTATCTGTCCTTTAATTATATTGATATTTTTAATATTTTCAACCTGAAAAATACAAATTGCTGTTTTTCTATTACCAGATAAGACATATTTATTAATATCTAATGAGGCGGCACTAATATTCTTTAAACCTGTTAAACTGTCATAAGCAAAGGTTTCATATACCAAATCAACTTGCTTTTCAATCTCTCTTGACATTAAATTTATCGCATCACCGATTTCTTTGATTTCATTGTTTTCGACTAAATTAACTCTAATACTATAGTTACCATTTTTGATTTCTTCAAGCGAATCGATAATTGTATGAATCGGAGCTAGTAAACGCTTGATTCTTTTGTTTAGCAAAAGGCTTGTCAAATATATTAGTATTGTAATGACGGCTAACAGCATAATGAAGATAATTTCCATTGAAAACATCATTGTGTTATCAACTAAAACTACAAAATGCCAACCAAAGTCATCGAGATTATTATAAGTGACAAGATACTCAGTACCAAAAAAGTTGTTTGTTACTACTTGATTTTCTTCATAACTACTAATTAAATTATACATACCGTTTTCGCTATAGTTTAAGTTATCGTCAATGTTTTGAAAATCAGTATGTGGTACCATAAAATAATCAGCATAGATTTCTTTGCTATAGAAAGCCAGAGTAGGATTGGTTTCAAAATTTATGAAAATCATTATTTCAGCTATCTGTCCATTGATTTCACGATCGATTAAATCAAAGACATCAGCCAAACTTAACAATGACATATCAATTCCAATATAACCGATAAACTCTTCATTGTCATAAATTCTTTCTACATAGGTGAAAGTATATTCTCCACTTAAAGCATCAATATAAGGTTCGGTTAAAGCAGCTTCTCTTGTGCCTAAATTAACATACCAAGGTCGTTCGGAAATAAACCAAGTTTCATATAACAACGCGCCTGTATTAGTTATGGCACAGCCATCTGTGGCAGTTTCACAGTTAAACTCAGTGGCTAAGAAAATCAAATCATAGGCTTCCTCGTTTTGATGATTAACAATTGCGTTTGTTAATAAGATAAAATCATAATAAATGTGATAATTAGGATCTGTTTCTAAAATAATCGGATCATTACCTGCATTGACATACTTTAAATATTCAATTACAGTTTCATTGGTTGCTAGTAAATCAGCGTCCTTTTTTATTCCATTCAAAAATTGTTCGGTCGAGTTGACAATTGCTTGTGTTTGATTAGAAACAACCGTTGCTTTGTTTTGATTGATACTTATAAAGATATAGAAAAGGAAGGTTGTGGCAATTATTAACAAGAATATCATATCAACAAAAACCGTTAAACTGACTATTCTTCTTGCTAAACTTGTTTTTCTTTGTGTTTTTCTTTGTGTTTTTCTTTGTGTTTTTCTCATTTTATCAACTCCATGTTCTTAAAAAGTCAAATAATCCAAATGGTTTTGAACCATCAACTTCAGCTTTTCGAATATAAATATTAAATCTTCTAGTTCTATTTGCTTCAGAGTAAGAAATATAGAAGTATTTACCATTTAGTTCAACACTCGAAGTAAAAGGGTCTAAGTCATTAATATCATTTAAAGTATATTCACCAAATTCAATTTCATATGTATACATTTCATTTAAATATTGATCTACCGGTAGAACGACTTCATAGATATAGAATCCAGATCTGTTTCGTCCAAAGCGATAAGAGTAATCGTTGTCAGCTGTATAGATAAATTGTGACATTGTATTATATAAACCGCTTACTGAAGTAAATACTGGGTAATATAATGGATTATTTTCATCTGGTAATGGTGTTGTATATGTGACATCTTTATTAAAGATATCAAGGTTATAAGCTTTTATTTGAATAATTTCATTAAACTCACTAGTTGTATTTGCCAAGACACATACATCTTCATCATCACAATAGTAAATATCAAAGATTAGAGTTAAATTGTATAAAATATCGTTTACGGTAATAAAGTAATAAACTTGTGACTGACCGTCTTCTGAATTGATTCGATATTGAATCGCTATATTTTCATCATTTGATCCTGCTTGTGTGTAATCTGCGGCTAGAATTGATTTTTCTTGTTCTGTTGAGTTAATATCAACTTCAGGACTCCAGTATCCGTTAGCAGCGAAATCTTCGTTAAGAGGATCATATTTTGCAATAGTAGCTCCTAAAGGTAAATAGTCTAACATATATGGATAATATGCTTCTAATGGAATGTTACTTACTTGCCCTTTGATTTTAAAATATTGCCATTCATTTTCATCAGCTCCATCATAGTCAATTCCATAGAAATATATTGATGGATTATAAATTTGCACAACTGATCCGCCAACAGAATTGGTAATATCAATTTCAGGATATTTTGACTCGGTAGCAATTGCGGTAAACTTAATGTCTTCTAAATAAGCGTTTACGCCTTCAAACTTCTCGATTTCAAAGCTTGTGAAACTGAGATTTCCAATCGAACGGTGATATGTTATTGTGAAGGTATAGGTTCCTGGAAGAGTTAAATTGCTCATGTTTATATATAATAAATTAGATCCTATGTAAGTTAAACCTACTATTTCTTCAGGTAAATACGGATTGTTATCTGGGTCAACTCCAGTAACGCTTATGCTTAAGTATGCCGGATCTAAAGGATTAATGCTATATAGTACCGGACCGGACATATTGGAACTTTGATCGAAACCTAAATCAATACCAAATTGAGTGTTTGTTGCTTCTCTAGTAGTATTTATCTCATTAATAGGAACGTCGTTTCCATCTTTGTTGACAGCTATAACATCAGTGGTTCTTTCGGTAATTGAATGGGTATAAGTGTTTGTAGTAGAGCCGTTTTCTGCAACAACGATATACTCAATTACGTAAGTAATATATCCGCCGCTATTGGTCGTATTAACCAAACGAGCGCTAGTAATATTTGCAAAACTAGATATTACAAAGCTATCGCTATACATAAAACTGATATCGTAGGTTGTGATTGATAAATAAACTGCATAATTAGGATCAGATGTACCTAATGTTTTAGCTGTATAATTATTTGCACTAGCATCAATATTAGGAATTTTACCAAGATTTATCAAAGAGGTGATAGTAGTTCCGCTAATTGATAATGAATTATCCATTGAGTAATAATTTAAATTGCTGATTACCGCTTGATTAGAAGCCGCTTTATCAAAAAGCACTTCATAAACTGTCGAAGCAGCAAAATAACTGTATTTAATTTTATAATCTCCAAATTTGAGCATTGCATTATTAAAGTTAAAGGTTATTTGATAAATGCCTGAACTATTGACAGGAACTGAAGTTACTGAGTAATAATCATTATGAACTTCTACTTCGTTTGTTCCATCCATATAGTAAAGTTTAAAATAATCTTTAAAATCATATCCTTGATTCAAAATACCTTTACCGTCATTGAAGTTAAGCCTTAAACTACCATTGTAATTGACATCACCATTACTTCTAATATCAATAGCCAATGGTTGAGGATTTGTATAAGATCCTAAAGTAACATTCCCACCACCATTAAAAGATACTGATTGAATACCAATTGTACCTGATGTTTGCGAAGCGTTAGGTGTGAAAGTGATATATACTTGATAGTCGTTGTAATAGAAAGCGTCTGCAAAGATTGGATCATTGATAAAAGCTTCAGAGAAAACGCTGAAGTATCCCAAAGATAAAGTTGTATTACTTGATATATTGTAAACTGGTAAAATGATATCCAACTCTGCTGGATAATCTGTTGATATTTGGTCATATCTTTCGGCAAACAAATATCCGCTTAAATCTTCTAAATCAGTTTGAGTAGGCGAACCAGAGAAATAATCATCTGGTCTTATAGCAATCAACGAACTGGCTGAAGTTATAGCGTTAAAAACTCTGAAACTTGCAATTGGTCTGCCTGTAACAGGATCAAAATTAGTATAATTACTAAAATTAAATGCTTCCATACTAATTGTAAAAGTAATTTCTCGATTAATGTAATCAATATTTCCCAACGAAAGAATGGTATCACTGCCATCATTTTCTTTTAAAGTTAAATTTTGGAAAGGCGAATTGGTTAATTCTGCTTTATCGTTATAACGAGTTTGATATAAATCTTCATACTTGTCAATTATACTTTGGTTTAAATTTAAGGTTTGTTCAGGCGCAAGGTTATTATAATCTAGATTAATAATAGACAAATCTAAATCTTCATTAATTGTTTTCATTGCAGAAAGGTTAATATTTCTTGGCAAAACCGCACCAAATTGTTGACCAGCTGTAGTTGACAAAACATACATACCGTTTTCACGAACGTTTTCACCAGTTCCTCCATCAACAACGTTTCTAAACCTGTCTGCTAATAAATTATATTCAGCAAAGTAAATGTACTCTGTAAGATTAATGTTAGTTCTCATTGGGAAATATGGTCCGTAAATATATTCGCGTTCTGCATCTTCTAGCAATGGATCTGTCCAATCTTCAGTTAAATTAGAGTCGTTGGGGTCTTCAGTAATCCATGGAACTTCGATTTGGTCATAATAATTAACATTATAGTATGCCCCCACAGCAAAGTAAGTTGATGAATTAAACGTATTACCTGTAGATAAAGTCTCATATTCAGACATAACTATTCCAACTTGTTTGAATACTACTTGTGAATACGTGTATGAATATCCGCCAGAAATACTTTGTCGGCTAGTTATAATATCAATAAGAAAATAAATTCCCGTAAAAACAGCTTGAGTATTATCATCTTCTTTGGCGGAGTAATATATAGCGTTGTTAAATCTAAAATATCTAAGTGAACTTGAGAAATTGTCAACTTGGTCTAATCTGCCAATTAGATCAATTTGATCATTAGCGTTAACAATAAAGTTAAATGCAGCATTTGATCCTTCGCTGGTCATAATACCATCAGTACCTCTTTGAAGACGTCCAAAGATTCCGCCGAATCCTCTTTTTGCTCCAGGAGACAATGAGTTAGCATGAGTTGGATAAATGAAAGTATTTCCATCAGCCATATAATAAGTTGAAATTTCCTCAATATCTGGAGAAAATTTATCAATCGAATCAAAATCATCGAAATCAATTGATTTAATTAAACCATAATTAATCGCCGTAGTAATATTTACATATGTTGTTGAACTTCCTAATACATAGGTAGCTCCAACAACACCACCAGCAACATCAGTTGCAGATATGGTTCCGTGATTAAGCATTCTTTGCATAACACTTAGGCCATAACCGATAACCCCACCAGCACTTGAATATATCGGTGGTCTTTCACTATTGCCATTAACAGTAGAAATATAATATGTCGCTGCTCTGGTAGTTGAATAACTGGTTCCGCTACCATATCTTAGAACAAAGCTTGTGTTTAAAGGCGTAGGGGTATATTCTGCTATTACACTTGATATAGCTGAAACGCTACCAAAGTTCAGTCCGTTAGAGAGTATTGAGTTTTGAATATTATCTTCTAAACCGATTAGCGAAGTTATACCTCCAGCATCGGCTTCTCTCCACAATGAAACACCTAATACTCCACCACTTCTAACATATTTTTCTGCTATTGCTATTACATTGCCATTATTTGCTGTATCATAAATTCTTGAAGTTCCTTTTATGGCAATCGCTGCAATTCCCCCCGCTACAATCCCTGAATCGTAACCATAAACTAAACCCGCATATGTTGAACTGGTATTTGCATAAAAATATGCATTTGTATTAGAGTTATAAGCGCTGATGTCCCCTAAATTAGATGTGTCTTGTATAGAGCCAGCATTTAAGGTTGTTACACCACCAATAAAAGTATTGTTAGTTCCCAATATACCATATAGTCCTGAAGTTTCTTCTCCGTAAGCAGTTGATATATTTCCGGAATTGATTGAATTAATAATGCCTTCATTAGCAATCGGTTGAGTTGAAGATTGGAATGATTCATGAAGATCTCCAGCATAATTTATATTGACAAAACCAGCAACATAAATATTTCCTGAACCCGAAATTTCAGCGAAAGTTATGTTGCCATCATTAAGTGAGTTTCTTATAAATCTATCTGTAGATAAAACTTTAGAAAATCCTGAAATAAATAACTGATGAGAACTTAAGTCTAAATTCACGACATTTATATCGCCATAATTATGGAAATTCAAATAGTCTACGTTAATATTATTAGTGATTGCCGATATATTAATTGTGCTTCGTGCATAAATTTTTGTGTTTCCGTTATCTGCCATATAATTAATATCGCCATAGTTTTCACTAAACCTTATTAATATTTCATTTTCATAAAGAGAATAAACAAAAGGTGATAATTCGGAAAAGATTTTTGAGTCATATTCAAAATTAGCGTAATTGTATACTCTAGTTAAAGTCAACTTATCAAAATTTGAATTATTGCTTACATCCATTATAGTAGCTGTGTGTTTAAAACTGTGATTGGCTACATGATTATTAACATAAGTCCAAGTGTCAGTAGGATATACGGTCCAATCAGCTGGGTTCCAATTAGTTGTAGGATTAACTGAATCTTTCTTTCTTACTATCGTACGATTTACCGTTGCATTAGTAACCCCATCTACCGTCCATCCGCTTCCAGGATTGTCTCCGATAATTCCAAACGTATCAATTGGGACTCCGTCATATCTTAGTACAACAGCATCGTTTCCGTCGTAATCCATCATACTTGATGTGCTAGTGGTATTAGCTAAATTTCTAAGTGCTGCTGCTGCTGAAGAATCTGCAACTACATATGTCGCCCCATCAGCGATGGTACCACTTAGAGTAATAATTCTTGAAGTAGTTGTCTCTCCATTTAAGTATCTAGCCAAAGTATAACCTGTTAAACTTACCGATTGTCCAGTTCCGTTATATATTTCAATATATCTATTTGAGCTTGAACCTCTACCGTACTCACTTATAATAAGGTTGGTTGAATAAGGCGGAGAAGTTAGATTCATATCTTGAATATCATAGTCAAATGTACCGTGATTAAACAACAAAGCATATTCTGTGTTTTCAGTTGTATTTGAAATACCAATACCAGCACTCTTAATATCAGCGGTACTATCGGCATATGCGGCAAACACATCGCCTTCATTGTATAAATTAGCAAACCTAAATCCAGTAACATCTTCTAAGATAGGGGCAAAGCCTTCTAAAATGCCAAAAACGCCACCAATGTATTGGTAAGCTTGTAATTCGGTTCTTTCTTTCACAGCACCCGGATAGATATTTCCTTTGTTAGCTACTTCAACTAAATCATGAATAGCCACTTCAGTATTAAAAATACTCCCGATGATACCACCGATATAGACATTGATATCACTTACACCACTGGCAGGAATGATATCAGATGTGGTCGCAAAACCGTAAATATCACCGCTGTTATTGACTTCATATAATTTTAATGGAGAAACTAGTTGGGTTGCTCCAACAATTCCACCGATATAATATTTAGGATTGACTGCTTGTGCAGATGTGAAACTATGAGTTCCAAAACTAATATCTCCTAGATTGGATACTCTTCGGATTATTCCTGAAGCCATTCCTGCTACACTGCCTAGGTAGGTTCTGCTTATAGCTTCTTCGCCTAGGTCAAAATCAACATCTAACAAAATATTTTGAACTGTAGCTCCAACCATTCTTCCGGCTATTGCGCCCATATAGAAGGTGTTAGAATAAATTTTATTGGTATTAACAAACTGGATAGTCGATTGAGTGAAGTTCAAGTCACTTACGATAGCACCTGAACCCAAACGCGAAAACAATCCAGAAAAGTGTTCGTTACTGACAGAATAATTGTTATTGATTACTAAACCATAAATATAAAAATTATCTGTTAAAACATCTTCGTCACCATTAGCACCGGAAAAAGTCCCATAAAAAGTTTTACTTGGAACTTTATAAACTCCAGGAGCTAGTACACTCATATCGATATCATTGGTGAGCACAAAGTCCGAATAATTGAAAGGTGTTCCATAAAGAATTGTATTTTTATCTAGTAGTCTACTAAAAAAAGCCAGTTCAACAGCATTGCTGATTTCATAGACTCCATTATTATAGGCAAGTCCTTTTAATATAGGATAACCATCATCTGGATAAAAATAGAATGTTCCGCTTTCATAACTGAATGAACCATTTTTAAGATTTTCAGTACTAACGCCATTAGCGTAATCGTTGATTGGTTTTGCGATTGAATGAACGGTGTAATCATCGACACCATCATTGTTCGTGTCTACTTCAAGCAAATAAACATCAGAATCATAATATAGTTTTTCGTGATAACCTTCTACTAAAACTGAAGTTTGATTTACTTCACCAAGGTTAATGATTACTTCACCTTGATTTTGGAATAATACGGGTTGAACTTCAAATTTACTGATAAAACTTGCACTGACAACTACTTTGGAAACATAATATGAGTTGACAAAATTAGCTGAGTTAGTATGAATAATACCGGCTGCTTGGAAATCATCTGAAGCTGTTCCAACTAAATATCTTAATCCAGCTTCTCTAACATTAGTTCTAGTATCAATTACATAAATGTTTTCAACTGACCCAAAAATCTCAAAGTCTTCTTCGATTTCATCCCAAGTTTCTGGGTCTGGCATGTTGAAACCAACAATACTAGCTAGTTTTAAAAGATCAGGATGCATTCCTAAAAATTCGGAATACACATCAATAAAACCAATGTTTTTAATTACCCCTGCATTATAGTTAAACATTGCATAATATTCGCTCATCGCGATATCAACAACATTTAATGGATTAGTTTTATCTTCATAAATCAAATATTGGAACCCAGACATATAAAGATTCTTGATTTCATAACCTTGTCCGTCAAAAGTTCCTTTAAAATAGCGGCGATAAATTTGTCCTGTTGTATCCCCAAATAGATACCCAATTGGAATGAAAGTTTTAGATTTCATTACTGAGTAATCAATATCTTGACCCAAAACATAGTGAAGTGATAATAAAATATCAATTTTTTCATCACTTAATTTAACATCCTCGGTGGGGTTACCGGTAATATACACTTCTTCGAAAGACACATCAACTGAGAACCGATATAGTTCTTCAGCACTATCGAATCTAATTATCTTCGTCGTATCACATGCAGATGCATTAGCAGTGGCAGTACAAACTTCACTACGAAATTCTGTATATGAATAGTAATCATCACTTTCAGATTTATTTATTACAGTATCGTCCCAATCAAATTCACCATCAAAAATAACATACTTACTAGGGTCAGGTGTGCTTATGGGAATAGCCGAAGTGATTTTAACAAAGAATCCAACGTTTAATAGCACAAAAACCATAGAGGTAAATATGGTTAGAAAATGTTTTATGTAGTTAAATCTATAGTTTTTTATCATCATCATCACCTACCAACTTCCGCCCCATGGTGGCGTTGCTAATCCCCAGACATTCTCTGGTCCACCTAAGGCTTGAACCGCTTCTACTTCAAAAGCGATTTGCAAGGAGTAACCGTCAGGATAAGTTCCAAATACTCCAAGATATTCAAGAATTAATGGTATAGTCGTTTGTGTGCTTACGATAGAATCATAATATATATAATTAAAATTTCTCTGTCTAAAGCCGATAGCTTCGTCTTGAGTGTCAAACAGGATTTCCGCTCTAATTACTAAATTTTCATCATCGTCAATCACATCACCAGCTGTAGTTAAATAGTAGCCTTCTGTTTGAGTCGCTGGATCGGTATAGATTCCAGGGCTGACATATTGATAGACGAGATTGCCGGCATAATCTCTGATATTATTTGAAGCATCATGATAATAGGCTAATGAATAAGAATCAATGAACCAGTTTTCTAAATCATAATTAAGTTGAAATTCTTGTTCAACTTTATCGTTGATGTAAATTGAAAGTTCACTGATGTTTCCTTGAAAATCAGTGTAGATAAGGGTTAATTGTTTATGGATTTTCACTCGAATATAAGTTGGAATATTGCTGTTGACTTGAATATCCACTCTTAAATTCTCAATAAATTCATCTGCGTCTGCGCTATCGATGTCAATATAGTAAACTCCGGTTTTATAAACACCCGGTGCTATTTCGACAAAATCAGCGTTTTTAATAAAACTTGTTCCGTCATGAAAATAGACATTGATTCCCACGTCAACTAAGCCCATATTGGTATCATAGTCTAGATTTTGTTCTAATTTAGTGGTAAACCAAGCATAAGTAATAAAAACAAAAGAAGAAATCGTCAAAAATGACAATATCCAATACATGATAGAATATCTTCTTGTATTAGTTAACATCTTGGCTTTCCTCTCTTCCGAATTTTAAAATAAAAAAACCATTATCTCTATTACGAGCATTTTTATTGTCTTTAAGAAATAAAAAATGCCCTTATCTTTCCAAGATAACGGCAACTGGCTACCATCCATTATAGAAGGCCCTATAGCTTTGCGTCACTAACTTTCGCTAGTTTTGCTATTTACGTATATTATTATATAATTAGAGGGGTTTTTTGTCAATAATATAATCTTTATTTTTACAGGTAAATCTCTACTTTTTAAAAAAACTATTCAATAACGCATAAATTAGCGCTTAAATAAATAATTCTTTTTGCAAAATTACAGCAAATGAATTATAATAAGTAGAATCTTATTTGCAATAGATAAAAATATAATCTTTATCAGTTACCACATCACTAAATCATAACAATTTTTTTGTTGTTTTTAGGCCAAAAAAATGATATGATATATATTGCGAAAATTATTAAGGAGTGGAAAAACATGACAAACCCATTAGTAAAAAAATTTATAGTGATAACTTCTGTTGTTCTAGTGGTTGTTTTAGGGGCAGTTATCTTAGCTCTAGCAACTGGAAACACAACAATCCCAACCCTAAGCGATCCTAAGGGGATTTTTTATGAGAGATTGGATGACAATGGAAAAGTTATCTATTCTATTACCAATCAAGAGATCTACGAACAAGTCAAAGCGAATAATGGTATTCAACAATTATTAATGATGGTTGATGCTAGTTTGCTTAGTGAGTATTTAGATAACGTTACTGAAGATGAAATCGAAGAAAAAATTAAGCAACTTACCTATGGTACGGCAGATGATGAGATAATCGCTGAACTAGATGAAGAAACAAGAACTTCTAGAGAGGATGAGTTTGCTCGTTCAATGGTATTGTCTGGTTATGTAGGTAACGAAGCGGCTTATGCAAGTCTTTTAATCGCCAGAGAAAAATATGCTTTAGATACGCTTAGAGAAGAGTTAACTGAAATTGAAGTAGCCACTGCTTTCATCAGTTCATATTTTGAAGATATGCAAGCTATTAGCATTCGTTTCACTAGTAAAGAAGATGCTGATGATGTCTTAAGACAATTTCATTTAGCTAATGTTAGCGATGAGCGTTTAGCGATTTATAAAGGTTTTGTTTATAGTAGCGAAGTTTTAAAAGATAATGATGACAACATCGTTGAAGCTTATGAAATCGTTAAAGGTTATTACTTTGACGATGACGGAAACATCCTCGATACTGATGAAGAGATTGTTTACACTTTAGGTGAAGATGATATCTATACTGATGGTGATGATAATACTTATTCATTAGATGTTGATGGAAATTTAGTTGATGATGTTCTTGCAATTATTGTAAATGCTATTCAAATTAAAGAAACCTTAGAAGAAGCTGAAACTTTTGAAGAAGAAAACCTAATTTATTACTACATGAGCAAAGTTGATCCTTATGACAAAGATGAAGAAGTTTTAGTTAAAGACGCAGATGACAATTTAGTTTATACCATTAATAAAGACGGTAAAGTCTTTGACACCGAAAGCGTTGATGTAACTAACACTCATAAATTAATTTTTAATAAAACTTATAAATTGCAAAAAGATGTTACTGTTTTTACTTCTAATAACACAATAGAACTTACTGAGCAGGAAGTATTGAATTATTACATTTTAATGTATAACTATGTTTATCAAGAATTTAGAGATACTTTACCAGAAAATGCAACTATTGAAGATTTAGTCGCTTTAGAAAATGAACACTTAATGTTTAACTTCGAGGAAACTAAAGCAAAATCTTCTGCTCTTGCAACTTATTTATTTAAAACTATTTCAAAAATTAATGATAAAACTTATGCTGTAAAGCCACAAGCTATGGCTGGCTCAAGCTTATCATTCTACCATATGGTTTATAAACTTGATGAACCAACAAAACTTAATTTAGGAAAAGTTGTTTTAGATTTAATCGAACAATCAATCGTTTTACCTGAAAACATCGTTGAAAGTATTACTTTACCAACTACTAGCGAATATAACGCAACTATCACCTGGGTTTCAGCTGATAAGACCGTAATTTCTAACGCTGGGGTAGTTACTACTCCTGCTGTTGCGACTAAAGTTGATTTAAGTTATACAATCAGAGCTCTTGGCGAAACTAGAACAGGTAAAATTACAGTGAATATATTACCTACTGGTACTAATTCAGAAGTTGGCGAATCTAACGTTACCTTCCCTAGCCTTAAAACCATGATTGGTAACAATGATTTATATGAAGAAATTTCTAATATGTTATTGGACACAAAAGTTTATGGAAGCAACGGCTCAACAAATATTACCAATAAGTTAAACGCTTTAAGAAAAGAAGTTAATCTCCAAATTTATGATTACTTCTTAGCTTTAGATTATCGACAAATGGATTCAACTTACGAAATCAACAAAAAAGGTCATAAGAGCTTAGTTGCTAGTATTGATAACACTTTGATTAGTGAAGATCGTGTAGAATTTACTGCTGACGATTTGCAAAATTATGCTTTAGCTAAAAACCCTGCAGTTTATACGGTTTATGCAGCACAATTTAAAGAGTTGTTGAATTCAGCTTATTACCTTGAAGCCTTCGGTACTCAAACTAATATCAAACGCAATGATACCCAAAGAATGCAAGAACTTTATCAATCAGTTTCTAGTTCTAAGCAATACTATGCTTATATGAAAGCATTGTATGAACAATACGGTATGCAATATCCACATAAATCTTTCTCAGATTATGCATATATTACTTACGGCACTAAGACAGAATTAGAATTATTGCAACATTTCGTTTCCCGAGAATTACAACCATATCTAATCAATGATGTTATCACCCAATACAATGTCGTTGAAGGCTTGTTTGATATCGTTGAAGATAATTACGTTAATTACTTTTCTTTAGATGTAGTGCAATTATTAGTCTTTATAGACTTTGATGAAGATGGCTCACCTGATGATTATTATGATTATATCAACGGCTTATCAACTGAAGAACAAGAAGCTTTCTATTCATTGTTAGCGAGTTTAGAAATCGCTATTGATGAGTTTGATGGAAATTTCACAACCTTAGTGTCTACATACTTAAAAGCTACTAGAAGTGATGAAACTTGGGGTGTGTTTAAACAAAAAGGAATTTTACTGCTTACTGAAGATTTAAACATCGCTGACAGCGAACAAGAAAATGTTAAACATTCATTGAACTATAGCGGTGAATATGGAGTTAAAGATAGTTACGCAGAAGAGTTTACTCAAGCTTTAATCGATCTTTACCGCGAATATAAATTACCACAAAATCAAGATTTAGCTGAGCTTTATAGCGATTTAGTCGTAACACAATTTGGATTGCATTTAATCCTAGTTGAAAAAGGTGATGATTTTGATCGTCCAAGCGCTAAATTTACTGAAACTGACGCTAATGGCGCTACGTTCTCAGAAAGTGCTTATAATGACTCTGATTTACCAACTGTAGAACAAATGGAATTATATGCTACTTATAAATTCTACGAAATGGTTTATAATTTGACTGATGCTGATGTTGAAGAAAAGTATAATATTACTGTTCCAAAAATTCCAGCTTCAGTTAAGAAAGCTTTAGATTTCTATTTTGATGGCGTGCTTGAAAAATTCTATGTTCTCGGTTCCGTTAACATCATTTTATCGCAACTATTAAGTGATGGTAGATTCTTAGAAACAGAGTACACTAACTTAAACAACGCTCAAATGATGGCTAACTTAGCAGCTGTTGAACAAGCTTACTATGATGCTATCGTCGGTAAGTATGTAAACTAATAAATTTTAATAAAAATAAAACTGTAGGATTAGTTGAATAAACCCTACAGTTTTTTTTATTCTTTCGATAATTTATGTTTATAATATCTTTCTCTTTCTAAAACGCTGATAGGTCCTGTTAAGTCGCCTTTTTCCACAAGTTCTAACTCTTCGCCTAAAACGCAAGCTTTGGAATCAATATTGTCAATAAAATGGATCATTAACGCTTCAGCTATGTTAGGTTTTTTCGGTGAACCAAAGTTGCCGTAGTAATGATGGCTTAACATAATGTGTTGCAAGAGCATCACTTCTTCTTTGTCTTGATAGTTCAATTCTTTTGCAACGCCATCAAGCAAACTAACTCCCATTGCAATGTGACCGATTAGTTTACCTTTTATCGTATAGTTGCTGCCTTCATAAGAATCGAATTCCGAGATCTTGCAGATATCATGTAAAATGATTCCGCTCAATAATAAATCTTGATTTAACCACGGATATACTTCTAAAAAGCCTTTAGCCAATCTTAACATCGAATGGGTATGATAAGCTAGTCCGGATATATAGGCATGATGATACTTAGTTGCGGCTGGATATAAATAAAAGTCATTTTTCTTATCTTGATAGATTTTCTTAGTAAGGTTTTTGATAACTTCGTTTTCTAAGCTTTCAATGATTCTTTCAATATCCTTGATTATTTGAATCGTATCTACCGGCGCGTGATTATAGAAAAACTTCATTAGTTTTTCTCTTTTTTCATCAGAAATCTCTATTTCTGATAAACGCTTAAACTCTTTAACCTCTAGATGAATCTTCTCTTTAAAAATGATTCCCTCGGTAATAAAATAGTAGAGTTTATTTAATGACAGTTCATCTTCTTGTTTTATTCTAACTATCGCCATTTCATTATCTTCTGTTAGGACGGTTATCGGTTTTGTGGCATAGGTTGAATCATTAATTTGCATTACTTTTGCAAAGAATTCGTATTTTACTTCATTTTCAAACAAATCACTCAACTCCTTTCTTGAAAACATAGGTTCCGATTTGCTTTAAGACATATTCTTGATTATCATTATTTTTGATGGAGTCAGTGGCTAATATCAGCGAGTACTCTTCAGGAATGATAATAGTTTCTTCTACAGTTTGTGGTTTAAAGACAATTAAGAGATTACAGACATCGTTATAATGCATCATGATTGAACTTGAATTTAATATTATAACTTCAGCTTTAGCATCTAAATCACTTGTGGCTTTTAGTCTAAAACAGTTATGGTCTTTTCTAAGTTTGATAAGTTTTCTGACAAGACTAACTGATGTTTCGTTGTCAACTCTTAATTGCCAATCTATTTTATTGATATCGTCACCGGAGATATAAGAATTTTCATCTAAATCTTTGGTGCGATAAAACTCTTGACCGGAATGGATAAATGGTACGCCTTGAGATAAGATTACCATTGAAGTTGCTAGTAGTTGTTGCTTTTTTATCAGTTCCATATCGTCAGTCATATATAAGCATTTATCAAAGAAGGTCAAGTTGTCATGACATTCGACATAGTTAATGCTTTGAGCGCTGTATTTAAAGATATACCGGTTTCTTGCACTTCCTAATAACATCTCTTTGACGATATCTAAATGCTTAAAATTACCGGTGGTATATCCCGCTTCTTTAGGTGAGAATGTTGAGCCTTTTATCGTTTCGCGGAAGCGGTCGTTAAAAAAGCCAATGGTAGGAATTACTCTTTTATTTGCCATATGAGCCATTCGGTCGGTTAGATTGGAGGAATACATATTCCATCCCTCGCCATAAACGATAATTTTATCGCTGATATCCTGGAGGTCTTGACGCAACTCATTCATGGTTTCGTAATCGATCAAGCCCATTAAATCAAATCTAAAGCCGTCAATTTTATATTCAGTTGCCCAGAAAAGCACAGAATCAATAATGAGCTTTCTCATCATTTTTCTGTGAGTGGCTAAATCGTTTGAACAACCGGAAATACTAGTATTGATACCGTTTCGATCAACATGGTATGCATATCCAGGAATAAGTTTTTCTAAGGGAAAATTATAAGCATCATAGACATGGTTATAAACTACATCCATAATTACTCCGATATTATTTTCGTGTAGCTTATCAATCATCATTTTTAACTCGTTAATCCTAGCATATGGATCATTAGGATTAGTCGAATACGAACCTTCGGGCACAAAGTACTGCATCGGGTTATAACCCCAGTTATATTGTGAATCCGGGTCATTTTCATCGATACCTTCAAAATCGAAAAAAGGCATGAGTTGAAGATGAGTAATTCCTAATTCTTTTAAATAACTTAAACCAATGGATTCACCACTGGAAGCTTTAAGAAAATCTTCAGTTAACCCTAAGTATTTTTTCGGATATTTAAACTTAAAATTAGGGTCGCTCGTGAAGTCTCTAACTGAAGTTTCATAGATGATAGCGTCTAACGGATTCCCGCTATATTTAATGTTATGTTTAATTTCATATGTTTTGGAAAAATCAACGATATAATTATATTCAGCATTAGCGTTACTAGCTTTGGCGTAGGGGTCTAAAACGATTTGTTCAACACCGTTTACATAAACGTTGTAACGGTATTTATACCCATCTAAGTCGCCTTCGATAAGCGTTCGCCAAATCCCTGAACTCTTATATTCTAAATTGTGAATCGTAGTGTTTCCAAACTTGTCGACTAGTTCTAGTTTTACATATTTAGCTACTGGTGTCCAAAGTTTAAATTTAGTATTTTCTCTAGAGTAAGTAAAACCTAAATCATTTTTCTTGTAATTATAAATGTTATCGAATAATTCTGTTCTGACGATCTTTCCGGTATAAAGTTCCGATGATTGTTGTTTTGTGTTTTCGACAAAATAGATTTTCCCTAAATCGATATATGCTTCAAAATTAGCGATTAATTTTATTTCAATCCCCAAGTTAATTTTCTGATTAATCTTCAGTTTGATAATTTCATCGTTACCAACCAAAAAATACTCAAGATTATCTTGATAGTTTTTTATGGGAATTATAATTGTCATTTCATCAAAGTTATCTAAGTAACAATAAAAAGGTCTTTTATCCATCGAGTCTCTCCAGCATCCTTTTTGCATAAGCGATTAATTCTTCATCTTCATTTTCTAATTCATTATGTAATACTTTTGCTTCTAGTTCTTTCAGTATTTCACCGATAATTTCTTCATTGGCAAAATCTGCTATTTTCAGCAAATCATTTCCATTGATTTTCAAGTCCTGAGTCTTTCTTATTGGTAGGTGTTTGTCAATTTGTTCAATCAGATCTTTTTGATTATTTTTAGAGTTTATCACCTGAGAAATTTCATTAGCTGATAAGCATAATTCTTTGCTTGTTTGGTAAACAAGCAAGGGGTTATATGAATTTCTTTGCGTGACTTTTACGATGTTAATCAACCTAGTTATTCGAGTTTTCTCTTTATTAGAAAATCGCCAGTAATTAGGAATTTCTAGTTTATTTATATAAAGACACAAAGCGAAAAATTCAAGGAAATTAAGTTTGATTGAGCTTTGAATATATAGTTCAAGCCCTCGATTAAATTCGTTAAAAACTTTGGCGATATCCGACTTTACTAAATACTTTAAGGCTTCTTTATGATGGTCATAGGCAAAGATTTGTTCAAACTCATTGATGATTCTTTCTATCGATATTTCTAATAAAAGTTTGAGGTTTTTTTCAATAGCTTTTCGGGTTTTTTCTTCGATTGTGAAATTTAATTTAGCAACGAATCTTATTGCTCTTAATATCCTTAGAGCATCTTCTTTAAATCTAGTTTCAGGGTCGCCAATCGCTCTGATGATGCGCTTAGTTAAATCCTTTTTTCCATCATGGAAATCGATGATGTCACCTTCTATATCCATAGCCATAGCATTGATGGTGAAATCACGACGCATTAAATCTTCTGCTAAGTCATGAGAGAATTTCACTCTTTCTGGTTTACGGTGATTTTGATAATCTTGATCGATTCGATAGGTTGTGATTTCAAAACTGTAATTATCGACAAAAACTGTGACTGTGCCATATTTTTTTCCTGTCGCTACGGTTTTATCGAAGATTTTTTCGATTTCTTCCGGTGTGGCATTTGTAGTGATATCAATATCGTTAGAATGGATTTTTAATAGTTGATCCCGAACAAAACCGCCTACAAAGTAGGCTTCGTAACCTTTACTATGAATATGTCTTAAAATTTCTTTGCCAATAGAAATCTTATCCATGATTAATCACCATAAATATTATATCATAATCAGAGGTTTTTACACTGCTTATTTTACACTTCTAATGAAAGGCTTTTCTTAAAAATCCTTTGTTTATTTAACTGGCTTCTTGTGTTATAATACTCTTTGGTGAGAATATGAAGTCAGTCCTAGGTTTTATGGAAGTTGAATACACGGAAAAGAAGTCTCGTTTCATCGGAATAATCTACCATGTAAAGACTGTTGAAGAAATCAATGCTATCTTGGATAATGTCAAGGTTAAATATCCCAATGCTAATCATTATACCTATGCTTATATTCTTGATGATTTCCATCAAAAATATAACGATGATGGCGAACCCAACCGAACTGCAGGTTATCCGATTTTAGAAGTGATCAAAACACATGAACTGAACGATTGTTTAGTAGTTGTCGTTAGATATTTCGGTGGAATTTTACTTGGTGCCGGTGGTTTAATAAGAGCCTATTCGCATACTGCTGCTTTAGCGGTAAAGGCCGCAATTAAGACCAAAAAAATAACCGCATATACTTGTAAAGTATCTTGTGATTATGATTTTTTAGGTGGTATAGATAAAATCATCAGAGAACAAACTAATCTAGAAAAGATTGAATATGGACAAAAAATAGAGTTTTATTTTCGCCTTAATGAATTTAACTTTTTAGAAATCAAAGATAAATTGTTCAATCATAATAACTATCAAGATCTTTTAGAAATTCTAGAAGAAAACCAAGAGTACGTTAAAATAGATTATTGAGGTTTTCAAACAAAGAAATTATCGCATCAACGAATAAATACCCAAGAATAATTGATATGACCATGAACAAAAAACGAATCTGGTCACCAGAGTTTCTTTTAAAGATTTTTTCGTAGTCTAGGGATTGCATAGCTTTGAAGATAAACATTGTAGCTACGAAAAACAAAATTATTCGGGAAACGTAAAAAACACTCGGACTTATAATTACTAACATTTGCATCACTCCAATATTGAATCTGGGATAAATTCATCAGTTTGCATGCTGGTTGAGACATTAATTACAAGTTCATTTGGCAAACAAACGATTGGCATCAAAGGCGATGAGGTCGGTCTTTGTAGTTCGCAAAGGTCTTTAGGACTCTCTTGATAAGCTACAGAAATCTTTTGATCTTCGACGATGATTTTTATTCCGACAATTTGATTTTCTCTAGCAAAATCATCTACTAGATATAATTTGCTCATCTCAGTTGTAGTTTTACCAGGAACATAAAAAATTCCTTCACTAGCTTTTTCTACATTGATACTGTCTTTATAGATGGTGTCATAGATATGATATTCATTGTTTTCTAGGTTTATCATCAATATAAGTTCATTCTGATAGACGATTTTCGCAAAGGTATTGCCGGTATTATTAACTCTTTCGAGAATACGAAAACTGATTCCCATTACTAAAGCAATCAGAAGAATGATAGAGATAAAAATTAAATCACGTTTTTTGATAATATCACCTTCTCTCATAGAATATTATATAATAAAATCAATAATTTTTAAATAAATTTTAACAGGAGACATAATGAAAAGACTAACTTTACTATTATTAGCAATCTTAATGAGCATAACTTTGTTTGCTTGTAATCAAAAACCATTAATTAACCCAAATGAAGATTTCTGTGTCGAAGGACGAAACGAAGGTGTTTTTGTCTGTGAGAAACGCTTTACTTCATATTTTGATACAATAATTTCATTAAAAATCTATTATGACAAAGACTCTAACTATGATCTTGATGAGGTTTATCAAGAGTTTCTTGAGCTTACAGAAAAATTTCATCAATATTTCGATAAGTATAATGAGTATGAAGGTGTAAATAATATTTATACCATCAATAATTCTAATGAACCGGTAACGGTTGATTTAGAACTTTTTGAAGCGGTTGAATACGCTCTTGAAAACGATGACTTGCTAACTGATGGCGATACTTTGCTTTTCAATATCGCTTTGGATCCAGTTTTACAAATTTGGCATAATGCTAGAGGCAGTTCTTTATGCGATCCATTTATTGAATTTGGTACAGATTATTGTCCGGTACCAACCAGTGAATTAGAGGATAAAACTTTCAATGTCAATCCAGATGATATCCTAATGGATAGAGAAAATTTAACCATTGGTTTTTCTAAAGATAATATGGGTATTGACTTAGGCGGCTTTGCTAAAGGGTATGTTACCGACAAAATAGCTTCCTATCTAAATCAATACAATATCAATTATATTTTAAACTTAGGCAATTCCAACGTTTACGTTAATGGCATCAATGTTGATCGGGAAGACGGGGCTTACTATATCGCTTTAACAAAGCCTTTTGCGGCTTTTAATGACCCTCAACCTTATTACGGAATCGTTAAATTAACTAATGGTTTGCATCTTGTATCCAGCGGTTCTTACCAAAGATATTTTAAAAACATCAATGATTATTCTGACGAGAAAATCTATCACCATATTATTGATCCAAGAACCAACTACCCAGGCGGAGATTTCCCTAGTGTCACTATCCTTTACAATAGCGGAACTAAGGGTGATATACTTTCTACTATCTTATTTCTTTTAAGTGTTGAAGAGGGTCTAGAATATGTGAACAACAATGATGATTTAGAAGCCTCTTGGTATCTAGGTGCAGATAATATCGTTATGAGCGATGGATTTGCGGATTATTTACTAGACTTAAATTAAGGAAATTAAAAGGCGATTTCTCGCCTTTTCAGACTGTTGATAAAGTACCTTGGAAAATAGGGTACTTTTTGTTTTTAGGATATAAAGTATAAAAG
>DIGF01000030.1 GCA_002419505.1 Caryophanales bacterium UBA5729 | reverse complement strand
GTTATTTGTCAACACTCTGAAAAGGCGATTTCTCGCCTTTTTTTAATTATAAGTTTTTATTGTTTCCGAAAAATTATCGATAACTCTTTTTGCTAAATAAGCTGTAATCAATCCCGTTGGCACACTTAAGGCCATCATGTAGGGAAGAATATAAATTAAGGTTTGGGTGTTTGAGACAACTATCGCAGCGGCAATTTGGCCAACCATATGCATGAGTGAACCGAAGACGGAAATACTGTAGATTGAAAGTTTAGTTTTCTTAATTAAAATCATGGCGACAATTGCGAGCATTCCGCCGGAAATACTGATCCAGAATGAATTGGAAAAAAGACCGCTAAAAGTCAAACCAACAATTAAAATTCTGACAAATACAACTAGAAAAGCGTCTTTTTCACCCAAGGTCATCAAGATGATTAAACTTATAACATTGGCTAGTCCAAGTTTAACACCTGGCACTAAAAAAACCATTCCCGATATCGCGGTTTCGACAATTGATAAAACTACAGATATCGAAATCATGATTGATATAAATACTAGTTTTCTTACTTTCAAAGTTTCTACCTCTATTTCTTGACCCTCAAATATCGATATAGCATGGTTAGAGGCCAAAATAGTACTGCAATTATCACCATAATAAACCATTTGAACTCTTGAAAAAATTGGTAAAATGACAGGTTGAAAAACACCGACAATCCAACAACTATTAGGTAAGCCCAAAGTGAAAAATAAAATTGATCTTTGCGTTTATTGATTAGTTTCTTTTTCTTTTTAATTTCCGGAAAAGCCACTAAGACATCTTCCGCATCACCAAATTCACTAATCGATTGATCAATCGCTTCATCGACTGGTGTTCCTTGTTCGACTAAATCATCAACTTTTTCTTCAAGGCTGACAGTGAGAATTTCTATGAGTTCTTTTTTATCTTCGTCGTTAAGCAGGTCTTTAAATAACTTGCTTAAGTAGGCTTTGATTTTATTCATTGTTTTCTCCTAACATATTAAACATAATTTTTCTTAACATGTTCCACTCAGCAAGCATCTCTTTAAAATATGCTTTCCCTAAAGGCGTTGTTTGATAATAACGGCGTTTTCCGCCGTAAGTTTTCTCACCTAGATATGAAGAAATCAACTCTTTTTTCTCTAGTCTTTGCAAGACTGCATAAAGAGTTGCTTCTTTGATGTTAAATAAATTATTAGTCCGATCTTTGATCACATTTACCAGTTCGTAGCCATACATATCTTTTTCAATTAATAGTTTGAGAATAATTGTTTCAATGTGACCGCGAATCACTTCACTGTTGATCATAAACGCTCCTATTATTTTAAAATATAACCAATCGTTATTGCTTTAGCTCCAGAATGAGCAGCTACAGCAGGGGTTAACAGATAGTCTTTAATTTCACCAATTTCAGGTCTAACTTCAAGAACTTTATTGCGAATGTATTCAGTAGTTTCAGGATTATTAGCGTGAACAATGAAAACTTCAGCTTCTTTTCCTTGAGTTTCTTCTAAGAACTTTTCGATAACGCGGTCAACCGCTTTATGGAAAGTTCTAATTTTTTCAATGCTGACAACAGCACCTTCTTTATTAATTTCCAGCAAAGGTTTAATTTTAAGCATATTTGCCATAAACCCAGCTGCATTAGATAATCTACCGTTTTTAATTAAAAATTTCAAATCGTTAACGGCGAAATAGATTTTGTTATTGTCTCTGATATATTCTAAATCTTTAATGATTTCTTCAATGGTTTTTCCTTGTTGGTAACCCTCATGAGCTTTAAAGATCATCTTGCATTCAATATAACCAACAGAACGAGAATCGAAGACTCTTACATCAACACCCTCAACCATTTTCGCAGCCATAACTGCATTATCATAGATTCCGCTCATTTTTGAAGAGATGGTAACGAATAAAATGGTGTCGCAACCCTCGTCTCTCAGTTTTTCATAAGCTTCTAGCATTGTTCCCGTAGAAGCCATTGAAGTTCTTGGTAAAAGATTTGGGTCGTTTTCAATCATTTCATAGAACTCTTTTGCGGTTAGTTCTTCATAGTCAACATACTCTTTTCCACCCATTATTACTAATGAACGGATGATTGTTAAATCGAAGTCGTATTCAAGGTAATCGATTGATGCATTAGTACAAACCATTAAACCTAATTTTTTCATATTTTCCCCCTATAAGTTACTATTTAATTATAATCGAAATAATCGAAAAGTCAATATTTAGGGCGATATTTATCTTCTCTTACCTTTTTTTGATATTTGAATGCTTACCCTTTTACCTTTAAGTTTTTTATCCTTACAATTTGCTAAGATAGAGGGTCCATATTTTTTGTCAACAGTGAAAAAAGAGAAGTTAGAAAGAATCGCTATTTCTTGAATTTCATTAGGGGTAATTCTAATATGCGATTTAACAAAATCTAAAAGATCTGAAACAGTTAAGTTCATGTCTTTTCCAATATTGATATGGAATCTAATTTGGTTTTCTTTATTCTTCATTGACGAGTCAAAACTATTAAAATCTTCATTGATATCAGTGGTGATTCTATGATTAGTTTCAAGCGCATTTAATTTTTTCAATAAAGCTGCGATAATTTCATCTTCTTTTAAGTTTTCACTCATCAATTGATTTAAAACCAGATATTCTTGTTCTAGATCTTGAGAACTAACAATCGCTTTAATTTCATCAATGAATTTAGATGCTTTTACATCGATGACTTTTTCGTAGGTAGGTATACTGCGTTTCTTAATCTTAACATTAGCTAATTTTTCGATTTCTGCGACTTTTCTCGCTTCACCTTTAGAAACTAAAGTGAAGGAATAACCAACATTACCGATTCTACCGGTTCTACCGATACGGTGAATATAATACTCAGCTTTTTCAGGAACATCGTAATTAAATACCGCTTCTACGTGTTTGATATCTAATCCTCTCGCTGCCACATCAGTCGCAACTAAGACTTCGATGACACCGTTATGAAATTTATTCAAGACATCTAGTCTAGTAGTCTGCGGTAAGTCACCGTGAATTTTATCACAGTTAATCTTACGCTCAATTAACTCTTCAGTTAATTTATCTACCATCACTTTGGTATTACAAAAAATTAACGCCAAAGTCGGACGATAAATATTTAACAGTCGATAAATCGCTTCAGTTTTATTTTCTTTCTTAACTTTGTAGTAATACTGAGAAATGTCTTCATTAGTTAACTCGTCGCCAACTGATCTAACTACTTCAGGATTAATTAAGTACTTTCTTGCTAAATCAACGATTCTTTTTGGCATCGTCGCTGAAAACATCAAAGTTTGTCTTTGTGGTGGTGTTGTTTCAAAGATTGTTTCGATATCTTCCACAAAGCCCATTTTCAACATCTCATCAGCTTCATCTAAAACTAAGTATTTTAGTTTGTCAAAGCTAATGGTTTTTCTTTTTAAATGGTCGATAATTCTTCCTGGTGTACCGATAATAATCTGAGGTTTCTTTTTCAGTTCATAAAATTGTCTGGTGATGATTTCTCCACCGTAGACATTGACGATTCTACAACCAACAATATATTTTGCTATATTAGAAAGTTCTCGTTTTATTTGAACTGATAATTCTCTTGTCGGCGTAATGATAAGCGCTTGTATATCATTAGAGTTAAAGTCGATCATCTCTAAAAGGGGAATGCCAAATGCTGCGGTTTTCCCAGTTCCTGTTTGTGAATTTCCAATCACGTCTTTTCCCATTAATAATAGGGGGATGGTTTGTTCTTGGATTGGAGTTAAGTTAACAAATCCCATCTCGGTTATTGCTTGTTGAATCTCATTTTTTATTTTCATATTTTCCTCTTTTTCAGTAAAAAAAATCAACGATTTAGTTGATTTTTTAAGTCTCTAAATTTAATATATTGATTCCGTTTTCTCTTAGGTATCTTGCAGTGATACCCATGCCATTAATACGTTTGCCGGTAAAACTTCCGTCATAGATAGTCATAAATCCACAAGATGGTGAACCATCTTTAAGAATTATGTTTTTACAATTGTTCTGATGCAATATTTCTAAGGTGCGTTTTGCTCCTAAAATAAAATTATCAGTAACGTCGACATTTTCTAAGTTTTTAACGGAATTGTTTTCTTGAATTTCGCTGATGATTCTTGGTGTCGTTAGTCCACCTAAAAGTTCTGGACATACCAATACAACTTCTTTTCCATGCAAATACTCAATCACATTGGGATTGAGATTGCTTTTTCCGTTGTATTTACAATTGACACCAAGAAGGCAAGCGCTTATAGCGATAACATTATCTTTCATCTTATTCGAACGAATCAATATCGATCTTAACTCTTTTTCCTTGTTTTGAAGCCGCAGCATAGGCAATGGTTCTGATTGCGTTTGCGATTTTTCCGCCTTTACCAATTACTCTGCCGAGATCTTCTTGGTTAACTAGGACTTGGATTGTAATAGAATTTTCATCTTCAGAAAACTTCTTAACTAACAAGTCTTCTGGATGAATAACCAATGGCGTCACCAAGTCGAAAACTAGTTTTTCAAAATTAACAACCATTATAATACCTTCTACTTGTTATTCTTTTCAGATAAGAATTCGCTCATAATCCCAGTCTTCTTGAATAAACTCTTTACTGTATCAGTTGGTTGCGCACCTGCATGTAACCATTTTTTTGCTAGTTCACCGTTGATTTCGACAAAAGCTGGTTGTTTAGTAGGATCGTATACTCCAACGATTTCTAAATATCTTCCATCTCTTGTTTTTCTTGCATCAGCAGCTACGACGCGATAAAAAGGTTTTTTGGTTGTACCAAATCTTTGTAATCTTAATTTTACCATTATAAAATCCTCCTGTTTTGATTTCCGCAAGAGATTATAACAAAAAAAATAAAGCCTGTCAAGTGTTTTTTATTGACAGGCTTTAAATAAATTATATTGAGAAATTTAAGTTCTCCATTTCTTGCTTTGAAGCTTCAACTTTTTTAACTAATCGATGATTTTTTAAGTTTTTTTCGATTTCTTCATAACGATGATCATCGATATAACCAATCAAGTATTTTAAAGCTTCGTTGACATAGGTGATGTTGATGCCTAGTTCTTTGATTTTGTTTAATATCTTTTTATTTCTAAAATAGACAATTATTCCTTTTCTTTTTACCATGATAAACCTCATTCATTAAATATCATTTTTAATTATATCACATTATTCGATAATACATAAAGAGAAAAGGCTAATTTTCTTTATTTTTTTTCGCTAGAGTGATATAATTACTGTGGTGATAATATGTTAACTAATATAGATATAATTCAGGACGGTCATCCTACTTTAAGATTGAAAGCCGCTCTTGTTAAACTACCCTTAAGCAATGAAAATCTTAATACTTTGAGATTGATGATGGAATATATTGAGAATTCTCAAAATCACGAGATGGTTGAAAAATATAGTCTTAGACCTTCTGTTGGTTTAGCTGCGCCGCAGATTAATCAATCTTTGAAGATGTTTTGCATGAAAACCTATGATGAAAGCATGAGTAAACTTCATCAATATACAGTTGTAAACCCGAAGATTATCTCTCATTCAGAAGAGATGACTTATCTTCCTGGTGGAGAGGGTTGTTTGTCTGTGGATGAGGATACTACTGGGTTAGTGAAGCGCGCAAAAAGAATTAAGGCTCGTGTAAATTTAGTTAATCTTGAAACTGGTGAAGTGAAAGAAACTACCCTTAAACTTTCAGGTTATCCGTCAATAGTGTTCCAGCATGAATACGACCATTTAATGGGGATATTATTTATCGATAAAATTTCGGATGCTTTACCTGATATTGAACCGACAACGTTTATAACTGAAGAGGACTTATAAGTAATAAAAGATGTCGATCGACATCTTTTTTAAAATTTAAAAATCTATTTTAAAATGAATGTGAGTGATAAAATGCGTAACAAAGAATTGATTAAACAAATGACCTTAGAAGAAAAAGCGAGATTTATGTCTGGAAAAGATTTTTGGACTACGGCTAGTTTAGAAAAATACAATATCCCCAGCATATATTTAGCCGATGGCCCTCACGGTTTAAGAAAGCAAGCTGCAGCATCAGATCAACTTGGACTAAATGCTAGTATTCCGGCAACTTGTTTCCCAACTGGAGTGACAGTTGCGAACAGTTGGAATGACAAGTTGGCAGAAGAATTAGGTGTTCACCTCGGAAAAGAAGCTTTAAGTATGAAGGTAAATGTTTTATTAGGCCCAGGAACAAATATAAAAAGAAATCCTCTTTGCGGAAGAAATTTTGAATATTTTAGCGAAGACCCTTTATTAGCTGGAAAAATGTCAGCGGCTTACATTAGAGGAATTCAATCTACTGGTATTTCCGCTTGTTTAAAACATTTTGCGGCTAATAATCAAGAGTTTCGCAGAATGGTTATCGATTCTATTATTGATGAGAGAACTTTAAGAGAAATCTATTTACGTCCTTTTGAGATCGGTATTAAAGAGGGTAATTTAAAATGTTTAATGTCTTCTTACAATATGGTTAATGGCACTCATACTAATGAAAATATCCATTTAATGAGAGATATCTTAAGAGATGAATGGAAATATGAAGGTATGGTAGTTACGGACTGGGGCGGTTCGAATGATAGAGTTAAGGGTTTAATTGCAGGTAATTCTTTAGAAATGCCAACTACTGCTGGCGAAACTAATGAGGAAATAGTTACAGCTGTTAAAAACGGTTTAATTGATGAAAAAGTCTTAGATGAAAACTTGGATAGGCTATTAACTTTAGTATTTGATACAGAAAAGGCTATAAAAGCTAATGTGGAAGATATCGATGTTGAAAAACATCATTTAATGGCTCAAAAAGTTGCGGAAGAGTCTTTAATTCTTTTAAAGAATGAAAATCATGCATTACCTTTGAAAAGTGAAGAAAAAATTGTTGTGATTGGTGATTTTGCAAGAAAGCCAAGATATCAAGGCGCAGGTTCTTCAATTGTTAATCCAACTAGATTAGATGATACTGTTTCTGCAATTAATGAATATGATCTCAATTATCTTGGTTTTGAACCAGGTTATAAACGTTATGGTAAAAAGAGTAATGGTTTAATAAAAAAAGCAGTTAAATTAGCTAAAAAAGCTGATACAATTTTACTTTATATCGGATTAGATGAATTTAGTGAAGTTGAAGGTATCGATCGTAAAGATATGAAGTTGCCGGCTAATCAATTGGAATTATTTAATAAATTGACAATCTTAAATAAAAAACTTGTGGTAATTCTAGCTTGCGGCAGTGCAGTAGAGATGGATTTCGCTGATGGAGCTGATGCAATCTTACATACATATTTAAGTGGTCAAGCTGGTGCTGAAGCAGCTTTAAATATTCTTACTGGCAAAGTAAATCCAAGCGGAAAATTATCTGAAAGCATTCCTTATAGATATGAAGATACTTCTACTGCAAAACTATTTCCAGGCAAACAAATTACTGCCGAATACAGAGAAGGCTTGTTTGTGGGTTATCGCTATTTTGACACCAATAATGTGAAAGTTAGATATCCTTTTGGCTATGGTTTATCTTATACGAAGTTTGCTTATTATGATTTGAGTGTTGATGAAAAAGAAGTTAGCTTTAAAATTAAAAATACTGGAGAAGTAATCGGTAAGGAAGTTGCTCAAGTTTATATTAGAGCTCACAAATCTAAAGTTTACCGTCCTGATAAAGAGTTAAAAGGATTTGTTAAGGTGGAACTTAAACCTGGAGAAGCTAAAGAAGTTAAAGTAAAACTAGGAAAAGATGCTTTTGAATTTTTTAACCCTGACACTATGAAATGGCAAGTTGAAACATTGACTTATGAAATTTTAGTGGGAACTTCTTCTCAAGATATTTGTTTAAGAGATAGCCTTGAGGTTGAGGGTGTAAAAATTAAACCGACTATTGATTTGGAAACAATACCTTCTTACGCTTCAGGTAATATTAAAGATGTGAGTGTTGAAGAGTTCCAAAAAATCTTAGGCAAAGAAGTTCCTAAGTCAGGATATGACTTTTATAAAAAAAATAGACTCGTTGTTGGTTATAATACGACAGTTGAGCAACTGCGATATTCTCGCCGTTGGGTGGGAAGATTTATTTCTTGGTTAATTAGGTTCAGAATTGATTCCATGCGTTTCTTTGGAAGACATTCAGATGCCAATACAATGACCATGATAATTATGCACTTACCAATGCGCGGACTTGCGAGAATGTCTGGCGAAAAAATTAGTTGGGGACAGTTAGATGGCATGATTATGATGTTCAATGGCAAGTTTTTTAAGGGATTAATTAAATTTATTAAAGAAGGCAAAGATAAAAGAAAAATATAAAATTTATGAAAAAGGCAAAAAATGTTAAATTTAGAAAATAAAGAATCAAATTCATCTAAAGAAATTAGCAAAACTGATTCAAATAAATTTTATAAAAGCTTAAATAAAATGAAAAAATCTCGTTTTGTTCAAATCTGGGTAAAACTTTGGAATGATTATCAAAGAGACCATCCTAATGGCGCGAAGTTTTTCATGTTTTTGATTTTTAGCATTGGCGTTACTATTATACAATTGCTGCTGATGCCTATACTTAAGGCAATATTTGCTACCACTAGTTTAATCAATATTAATTTTCAAATTTGGGCTTTAGGCCAAAATCTTGATGGGTCAACTTATTTTATTTTCGATTTCAAGCAAGGAACGATAGCTAGTGGAGGCGGAGGCGGATTAGCTTTCTTCTTAGCCGTGCAAATAACGCTTTTAATTGCTCAAGTTATCAATTTCTTTGCTCAGAGAAACGTTACTTTTAAATCAGATGGCAATCCTTGGAAAGCAGCTTTTTGGTACGCTTTCGCTTATATAGCTATTACTTTCGTTGCCTCCTTAGCAAGAGGACTATATACGGTTCCGATTTATAATTTGTTAATGAACACTTGGGGTTGGGGTGCCGCCGGTGAAACTGTCGCCGATGTTTTTACCATGCTTATGTATTCTACAGTAAGCTTCATTGTTTTCTTCCCAATTTTTAAATTAATTTTTGCTCAAAGTCAAGAAAAAAAAGCTTTGCTGGAAGCAAAAACAAAATAAGATAAGTTATAAAATAAACAAAAAAGGATTGATAATTAGTCAATCCTTTTAATTCTTTTTATTAAGTTAGTTAAGTTTTTTTAACTCTCTAGCAAAATTTTTACCATATTCAATGATTTCTGCTTCTTGGTTTAATGAAGGTCTAAACTTGATTTTCAAACCCTTTAAAGGTTTCATTTTAAGTTGTTCTAATCTTTGAATTATATTGTCAACTGCTTCACCGCTCCAACCGTAAGAACCGAAGGCTGTGGCGATTTTCCCTTTCAAGACTTCATAATTTAATTTTGCGAGAATTTCCCAAATAACTTCAAGTGTATCTCTTACAATCGTCGCTGAACCAATTAAGAATGCATCAGCTTGTTTGATTCTTTTAACGACTTCATCTGCTTTAGCTTCGATTAGATCATAGGTTTCAACAACTACTTTATTTTCAAATTCAGTTTCAATTCCGGTTTTGATTAGTTCAGCCATTCTTCTAGTATAGTTATATGCACTAGCGTAAGGAATGACAACTAAAGGTAAATCATTTTTTTCTACTTTTGACCATTCATCATAAAGTTTTATCGCTTTATCAATATAGTCATTTACTAAAACCGCTCCATGTGAAGTGGCGATTATATTAGGATTATATTCTTTGACCTTTTTTATACCCTTTCTAACTGAGTTCATAAATGGTGACATGATTGCGTCAAAATATTCTTTTAAGCTGCGGTCATAATCTTTTAGGTTTTTTAGGTTATCGGAAATTACGCCATCGAAGGCATAATGCGCCCCAAAGAAGTCGCAAGTAAAGAGGATGTTATCTTCTACAAGATAAGTAAAAATCGTGTCAGGCCAATGTAAGTTAGGTTGGAGGGTAAATTCTAAGGTTTTATCTCCTAAACTTAATCTTTCGCCTTCTTTAACTTTATGATAATTAAGATTGTCGCGATTAACTATTTCCTTAAGATTCATCCAAGCAGGGATTGATCCATAGATTTGTATATTAGGATTTTTTTCTAAGACTTCATTCACTAAACCTGAATGATCAGGTTCAGCGTGATTAATAATTAAATAATCGATATCTTTTATATTTACTATGTCAGAGATTCTTTCAAAGAATTCTTTGCTGAAAGGTTCTTTTGCCGTATCGATAAGTGCAGTTTTTTCACTGCCTTTAACAATGTATGAGTTATAGGTAGAGCCAAATTCGGTTTTCATGATTATATCAAAGACTCTTAAGTCATAATCTATCGTGCCGACCCAATAGACTCCTTCGGTTAGTTTATATGATTTCATCTGTTTTCACCTCTCCTATATTATACAAAAATTGACCCAAATAAACAAATAATTAACCTTTTTTTTCTCAATTTGGATATAGCATTGACTATCTAGAAAAAATTTGTTAAAGTATTATGTGTTATAGAGTAATTTATAAGGAGGATTTAAAATGAGTTTTCAAATTGTTACAGATTCATGTGTCGATTTGCCAAACAGTTTAGCTAAAGAATTAGAACTTGAAGTATTACCTTTGAGAGTTACCGTAAGGGCAAAGGAGTATGCCAATTATTTGGATAATCGCGAGATTGAACCAAAAGCCTTTTATGATTTGTTGCGAGCGCAAAACACCGCTTCTACAGCGCAGTTAAATCCTAATGATTTCGTTGAGGTATTTACTCCCTACTTAAAAGAGGGGAAAGATATCTTACACTTGAGCTTTTCAAGTGCACTTTCAGGAAGTTATAATTCAGCACTTATCGCCCAAAAAACCTTAAGTGAAGAATTTAAAGACCGGAAAATTGTCATCATTGATACCTTAGCGGCTTCAATGGGTGAAGGTTTGTTAGTTACTTTAGCCGCAAGATATAAACAAAGTGGAAAAACTCTTGAAGAAACTATTGAGTATGTTAATGATATTAGATTAAAGATCTGCCATTTATTTACTGTCAGTGATTTAGGGCATTTAAGACGCGGTGGCAGATTATCTGCTAGTTCTTTAGTTCTAGGAAATTTATTAAACATTAAACCTCTACTGCATGTAAATTTAGAGGGACAATTAAAGGTCTATGGTAAGGCTCGTGGTAGATTTAAATCATTGAGCAGTCTAGTGGGACGGATGGTTGATACATTTGATAAGGATCTAAACGATATTGTTTATATTTCTCACGGCGATTGTTTAGAAGACGCTTGGCACGTCAGAGACTTAATTAAAGAAAAACTAGGTCTTAAGGATGAACAATTCTTGATTAACCATATTGGTCCAGTGATTGGTGCCCATTCAGGAGTTGATACCTTAGCAATCTTTTATCTCGGAAACGAAAGAAATATTTAGGCGGAGAAAATCTTCCGCCTTATTTTTTTATCAGAAAAAAAATGATATAATATTCAAGTGAAAAATCTACTTGTTAAAGGGGCAAAAAGAATGTATAAAATATTGGACAAAAGAGCACTCAATAAGGATGTCGATTTATTTGTAATCGAGGCTCCTTTGGTTGCTAAAAATACAAAAGCTGGAAATTTTGTGATTGTTAGGGTTGATAAATTTGGCGAAAGAATTCCTTTAACAATTGTTGATAATGACGATTCTACAATTACAATAATTTCGCAAAAAGTAGGCTTTTCCACTAAATTGTTAAGTCAAAAGCATATTGGCGATTCTTTAGAGGATGTCGTTGGACCTTTAGGTAAAGCGATTGAAGTTGAGCAGGTAAAAACATTACTGGCGATAGCTGGTGGGGTTGGTGCTGCGCCAATTTATCCGCAGTTAAAAGCTTATTATAATCAAGGAACAAAAATTGATTTAATCTTAGGCGCTAGCGATAAAGAACATTTGATTCTTTTAGATGAATTTAAAGCAGTTTGCAATGAAGTGTATTTAGCAACCGATGATGGTTCTATTGGTACTAAAGGTTTTGTTACTGAAGTTTTGAAAAACATAACAAGCGAAAAAACATATGATAAAGCTATTGCCATTGGACCCTTAATTATGATGAAGAATGTCGTAAATTACAATAAGACCATCAGTTTAAAAACTGATGTGAGTTTAAATCCGATTATGATTGATGGCACTGGTATGTGCGGCAATTGCCGAATTACTATGAATGGTAAAACCTATTTCGCTTGTGTTGATGGACCGGATTTTCCTGGTGAGGGAATTGATTTTGATGAGATTATGTCAAGACAAAGTTATTATCGGGATAAGGAACATCAATGTAATCTTAGGATTGGTGAAAAAGATGATTAAACGCGTGAAGATGAATGAGCTTGATCCTGATGTTAGAAATAAGAACTTTGATGAGGTTGCCTTAGGCTTTGATTTAAATCAAGTCAAATTAGAAGCTTCACGCTGTCTAGATTGTAAAAACCCCCGTTGTGTTACGGCTTGTCCAGTTAATATTGATATTCCTAGATTTATCAAATTGATTATAGAAGAGAAATACCGCGATGCTTACTGCTTGATTTATCAAGATAATATTTTACCAGCAATCTGTGGCAGAGTCTGCCCTCAGGAAAAGCAATGCGAAGGCGAATGTGTTCTAGGCATCAAGTTTGAACCGGTAGCGATAGGGGCATTAGAAAGATTTTTAGGCGATTACAGTTTAAAAAACGATATTTTTAAAGTTGAAAATATTGTTGAAAATAATGTAAAAGTTGCGATTGTAGGTAGTGGACCGGCAGGTCTTGCTTGTGCAGCCACCATTAGAAGAATGGGGTATGAAACCCATATTTTTGAAGCGTTACATGAGTTTGGCGGTGTTTTAAAATACGGGATTCCCGAATTTAGATTACCTAAAAGCATTGTGGACGAAGAGATTTATCGCTTAGAAAGATTGGGAGTTATCTTACATAAAAATGTAATCATCGGTAAAACCTTGACGATTGAACAATTATTTAATGATTATCATTTCAAAAGCATCTTTATTGGCAGTGGTGCCGGATTGCCTAGTTCATTAGGCATCAGCGGCGAAAATCTTAATGGTGTTTATTTTGCCAATGAGTTTTTAACTCGGGTGAATTTAATGCGAGCTCATGATTTTCCGCATAATGCTACTCCGATTAAATTGGGTGATAAAGTTGCGGTTGTTGGTGGGGGTAATGTGGCGATGGATGCCGCAAGAACCGCTAAACGCTTAGGTGCTAAGGAGGTAATGATTATTTATCGAAGAGATATGGAAGCTTTACCTGCACGTCTGGAAGAAATTCATCATGCAATTGATGAAGGAATAGAGTTTTTACTCTTAAAAAACCCAGTTGAAATAATCGGCGACAACTATGAGATTAAACAAGTAAAAGTTGAAATTATGGAATTAGGAGAGCAAGATTCTTCAGGCAGGAGACGACCTATGCCTACCAATACTTATGAAATTATTGATATTGATAATTTAATTATCGCTATCGGTCAAAGTCCTAATCCGATTATCAAGAACGCAACTCCTGCTCTTGAAGTTGACCGTTGGGGTAGAATTGTTGTGAATGACTTTATGACATCAATTAAAGGGGTTTTTGCCGGTGGCGATATCGTTACCGGTGCTGCTACTGTTATCTTAGCAATGGGAGCCGGAAAAGAAGCTGCAGTAAAAATCGATGAGTATCTTAAGACGCTTTAAAATGAGCGTCTTTTTTTATTTTTTAAAAAATATGACAATGTTGTCATAAACTATTGCTTTTTTAAAAAAACTGTGTATAATGATAATTGTGACAACCATGTCATAATCAGGAGGTAAAGATGCCCAGTCAAACATTTGTAAATTTAGAAGAAAATAAAAAAAGTCGAGTTATCGCCTCAGCCATCGATGAATTTGCCACAAAGCCTTTTGAACAGGTGATGATATCAGATATCATCAAAACCGCAAAAATTCCCCGCGGGAGTTTCTATCAATATTTTACTGACAAAGAGGATTTATATCTTTATATCATTGATTTGATTAGAGAAGAAAAACTTAAGTATATAAGTAAAACATTGACTAATATCGAAGGGTTACCTTTCCTAGATTTAATCAGAAAACTTTTTGAAGATGGGGTTGGTTTTGCGATTGAAAATCCTAAATTAGTAAGGATTTTGGATCATCTGTTAAAAAATAAGAATTCGCTTTATGATAAGTTAATGGCTGACAATATGGCTTTAGCTGAAGAGATATACGCCAATTTAATTGAAATTGATAAAAGTAAGGGTCTGATTAGGCAAGAAATTAACACCTTAGCCTTCGCGAAAATAGTCGTGCAATTGACCTCAAATATCACTTTTGAAGAATTGGATTTAGAACATGAAAGTGCAAGTTATGAAAAAATGATTGAACGCAATGAACATATTATGGAAATTATTGAGTATGGCGTCAAGAAAGGATAAATGTTATGTTTAAAGTAGAGGACTTGAGATTTCGTTACAAGAATAATCAAGAAGATGTAATCAAAGGAATTAGTTTTGAAATTCAAGAAGGCGAAATCTTTGGTTTCTTAGGACCAAGTGGAGCCGGAAAGAGTACAACCCAAAAAATAATAATCAAGATTTTAGAGAATTATCAAGGTAAGATTTATTATAAAGGAAAAGATTTAAAATCTTACAGCAATGATTTTTATGAAGATATTGGCGTTAGCTTTGAAATGCCTATCCATTTTTCTAAAATGACGGCGATGGAAAACATCAATTTCTTTTTAAAGTTATATAAAAACAACGCTGATGTGGAAACATTGATGAAACGAGTTGGGCTTTGGGAAGACAGAGATAAATTGGTCGGGGAGTTTTCTAAAGGTATGAAGATTAGACTTAATTTAGTTAGAGCTTTGTTAAATAATCCAACAATGCTTTTCTTAGATGAACCTACTAATGGAATGGATCCTTCAAACGCAATGATTCTAAAAGATATGATTAGAGAATTTAAGGCTTCTGGTGGTACAGTTTTTATCACCTCACATATCATGGCAGATATCGATCAATTATGTGACCGAGTTGCCTTTATTGTCAATGGTGAAATTAAAGAAATTGACTCACCGAGAAACTTAAAAATCAGGTACGGCAAACGTTCAGTCAAGGTTGAATATCAAAACAACGGATCGACAACTATTAAAGAATTCCCTATGGATAAAATCGGTAAAAATAGCGATTTCCTAGATTTAATTCAAACTGAAGAAATCGAGACTATTCATAGTGGCGAAACAACTTTAGAAGATATATTCATTAAGGTTACCGGAGTTAAATTAGGAGCCGAAAATGAATAGATTACTCTATTTAGTTAAAGGCGAGTTGTTGAGATTGCATAAGTATAACGTCATCTCCATCAGCATTTTAGTTGCGTTTATTTGGGGTGTGGTTTTATACTTTGTTGATTCAGCTATCTTTAACGCTTTATTGCCTTTATTGATTTTAGTTGACACGACGATGATGAGCATCATGTATATTGGCAGTGTGATGTTTTTTGAAAAGAAGGAATCAACGCTTTCTTCTATCTTGGTTACTCCGGTTAAGAATGAAGAAATTATTCTTTCTAAGATAATTGCTAATACCATTCATACTTTGTTTTCTACGGCTTTGATTATTGTAGTTTTTATCTTTTTAAAAGATGTTGAAATTAGATATTTCTTGATGTTAATTGCGATTATTTTCATCACTGCATTTTTTACAGGATTAGGTTTATTCTTTTCTTATTATCAGAAAGATTTCACTTCGTTGCTTACTAATTTGATGGCTTTAGTGTTTTTGCTACTAATCCCTTCAGTCTTGTATGAGTTAGGAGTATTTAAAGCCGCTATTTGGGAATACATTCTTTTAATCAATCCGTTTCAAGCCGCTCAAGAAGTTATTGTCGGTGGTTTCAAGGTTGTTGATTTAGACTGGAAATACTATTTCAGCTTAGCATATGTTGTTTTTGGATTAGTTTTGAGTTATAAATTTTTAATCGTTCCGAAATTTAAGAATTACGCTGTTTCAATAAGTGGGGTGTAATTATGTTAAAAACTGTTATTAAAGCAGAATTAAGAAATATGACAAGGGATAGATTATATGTATTCTTCTTTTTCTATCCCGTGCTTTTAGGTGTAGCAGGATATTTTTTGATTCCTTATCTTCAAGGTGTTGTGGGACCGGGTAATTTTTTACCGGAAATCATAGCGATGCTGTTTATTCTGATGACTGGATATATGTTCGGAGCTTTAACGGCTTTCACGCTTTTAGATGATAAAGATGACAATGTCTTGATGAGTTTAAAAATCACTCCGATTTCAGTTAAGATGTATGTTGCGGTAAAATTGGTTGTCAGTTTTATCTTTGGTTTCATCGCTACTATGGTTATCATCTACGCAACAAACTTTTTACCAAATTCAAGTTTCGGTACTATTTTACTGATATCTGTGGTCGGCGCTTTGCAAGCTCCTGGTATTGCTTTGATTATTAATTCCTTTGCCAGGAATAAGGTTGAAGGTTTTGTTATGATGAAGATGTCAGCGTTGATCTTAGGTATTCCGGTAATTGCGTTTTTCGTTCAATCTTGGCAAGAAGTATTTTTGATTTTCGCTCCTGGTTTTTGGTCAGCGAGAATGATTCAAATGGAACTTATCACCAGTATCGAAGTTAATTTCACATTGATTGTTTACTTCTTCTTAGGGGTGATTTACAATTTATTATTTGTAACATTATTTATGTGGATTTATTCAAAAAGAAATAATATATAAAGGAGGAAAAATATGGAAATTCTTGCGATTGTATTAATTATTTACGGTGGATTGTGCGTATTGATTTCACTTTTAAGACCGCCATTCATTATGAACATGAAGAAGATGCAACTCTTCGAAAAGTATTTGGGAAAGCTCGGAACAGCGCTATTTATCTTAGGTTTCGGCATCGCGCTTATCATCATAGGAATTATTATTTATCCATAAAAAAAGGTCAGGGTTCACTTTATTCCCTGACCTGTTTTTTTTTCTTATAATTGCCGTTCGTAAATTAAATATGCTTGACCAAATTCATCCAGTTCGCCAACCGCTTCGTTTCGGATAAAAATCTGTCTATCATTGCTTTGGATCATTACGAAATGACGGTAGTAAACATACTTTTCAATTTTAAAAGTGTTAAGCGGATCAAATCCGACGACATAATCGCAGTGATGAATTCTCGGGTTTGAAATTAAGACATTCGTTATCCTAGACAAAATATCTTGATAGTATCCGTCTAGAAACTCAAGATCAACAAGTGTGTTTTCATAATAGAAATCGATTAAAGGAACGTCTGTGAAAATTAACTTATACAAAGGTCTATCTTCTTCGCCAATTTCATGGACGTATTCCATTTCCAAACTTTTAGCAACCATAATCATCAATGCACCCACATCATAAGATACAGCTCTAATCGGTATGTAATGTCCAATATTTTTTATTGAGTCTTTCAATCGGTCATAGGCTTTGTGATATTCATCGACATCGAGCATCTTTAGAGCTTCAAGTTCTACATAAGTAGCCATACCCTCAATTGTTTCAACGCCTTCTTCAAATTGAACTTCTAAGGGGTAGTCTCTCCTTCTTCTTTCTCTCAAGTTCACAAACTTCTCTAAAGCGTTTTTGTCTTCGTCTTCATATGCTTTAAGCAGATATTTTGTTTCATCAAATTTCATCGAAATATTATATTTTTCATAATGATAAAATAACCCTTGATGTTCATTAGGGAAACGTTTCTCTTGAAGTTTCATTTGCCAAGCATGAAACATTTCATGAACGATTTTAGTAGCCAAAGTGTTGAAGTGCACATAGATTGTATCAATTTTCCAGATCGCAATATGTTTTCCTTCGTAAGTGATAGAAGTGTTGCCAATAAAACGATTGTCATAGGGAATAATTTGATCTTTCATCACCACTATATTGTCATTGTATAGAGCAAATTCAAAACGCGGAAATCCCAAAAAGAGCTTTTCAAAATTAATTGTATTGATCTTTTTCTCAATCGTGTTATAGATATCAATCATGTTTCTTTTCGTGTTTTTCATATTTTGTTTGACCTCCAACTGATGAATAATGTTATAATATATCTTGGTTTTTAATGTTTGAAAGGAAGATTATGAATAATCAGATATTTTGCAGTCTCTGCGATTTTAAACTTGAAGAGTTCCAAACAACAAGAAAAAGAAAATATTATCTCTGTTCGAACTGCCAAAGCATCCAGATGGATCCAAGCTTTTTTTTAAGTCTAGAAGCTGAGAAAAAACGTTACGAACTTCACAATAATGATGTTGAAGACATCAACTATCAAACCTTTGTTAAACCAATTACAGATTATATTTTAAACAATCATAATTCTAAAGAACAAGGGCTTGACTTTGGTGCAGGAACAGGACCAGTAATCACAAAATTGTTAAAAGATCAAAATTATCAAATTGAACTGTATGATCCGTTTTTCTGGAATGACCCAAATTTGCTATATAAACAATATGATTATATTATTGCCTGTGAGGTTATCGAACATTTTCACAATCCTAAGAAAGACTTTGCTTTGTTAAAAAGTTTATTGAAAGAAAACGGGGTTTTGATATTGATGACAAACCTGTATCAGGAAGAAATTGTTTTTAGTGATTGGCATTATAAAAATGATGAAACCCATGTATTTTTTTATAGTAAGGAAACTTTTGAGTTTATAAAAAAGCGCTATAATTTTAACAAGTTATATATCAAAGACAAACTCGTTGTTTTCCAAAAGTAGCTTTATTGTTACAAACAGTTGGTTTCTTTTATTATAACATTAATAAAAATGTATTTATAGTACTTCAAATAAATCAAAAGTTCATAAAGGGCAAATATTAATTAAAAAGCCATATAGAAGGTGATATTAATGACAACAGTTTTTTTCAATAACAAAAATGAGTTTAAACAGTTTTTAGAGGAACATCACGAAGACTCAAAGGGAGTTTGGATCAAGTTTGATAAACGACCAACTCCAAATAAACTGACACCTGAAGAAGCTTTAGAGGAAGCTCTTTGTTTTGGTTGGATTGACTCAACAATTAAAAGCATTGATTCTACTTATTATATTAAATATTTTACTCATCGAAATAAGAATAGCAAATGGTCCAGTAAAAATAAAATACTAGCTGAACAATTAATTAAAAACAATAGAATGACTCCTTACGGACAAAATGAAATAGATTTAGCAAAGGCCGATGGCCGATGGGAAACATCCGATTCTCTACCAAATGATTTTAATATAGATGCTTTTCATGATTTGTTAAGAGACTATAATAAAGCATATAGCAACTATATGAACATGTCTTTCTCAATTCAAAGAACATACGCTATTAGTTATTTTGCTTTGAAAAAACAAGAATCAAGAGATCGTCGGTTAAAAGTTGTTATTGAGAGACTAGAAAAAAACTTGCCACCTATGTAATGACCATTAAAAAGTTATTAATCTATATAAGAATTATTTGCACTTTCAATCTAGATTTAAATAAAAGACGCCTTTATAAAAAGCATCTTTGTAATTTTGCCATTGTGTTGTCATAACCAAGTTTATGTCACTTTTGAGGTTGTCACAACCAAGTTTGCTATGTTATTAGTATGGTGTTTATTTTACTCTAAAATATATGATTTTTTATATTTATCCTATTCAATTAATATCCTTAGTATTGTTTTATATTGGATTATATCAAATTACAACATTTCCAAATATTTTAACATTTTATCCTTAGGACAATGCACTTCTTTCCAATTGTTTGAACCCACAAGTCCATTATTTAAATGTTGAGATATTTCAAGTTGAAATATCTGATCGTATAAACAATCGTGAGCGTACCAATCAGCATCTTGCATAGCTCTATTTAATTGAGATACTAGCATTCTGTTTTTTGTTTTACTATATGTTACTTCAGTTATTCCATTTACGTATTTCAATACTAACTCTTGAGCAAAACCATCAAAATGCATAGTTATCATGATTGCTTTTTGAAGAATACATATAGGGTCTTTAAAATCGGTTTTCTTTAAGCCATATAGGACGACTGAGTACCTGGTTAAATCATTCATTAAAACAATGAATTTTCTTCTTAGAATAATCATATAGTTTATATGCCATGCATAGATGTTATTGTCTGAGTTTAGTTCCTCTGTTTTCACTTTTAGAAAATCTAACATTTTATTAGTACATTGAAGATACATATTCTACTCCTTCTCAAACATAATTATATTCTCATCCTAATCTGATATTAAGACAATGATATTTTATAATGCGACATACACATAAGACAAATATTAAACAATTTAGGTAACTCAGGATTGATAGCTGCTAGCTGCTTTCTTGAACGCTTAAATATTCGGTATTCTTTCAAAAATTCTGTTTGTTCATCGGTAATTTTTAGTAGGTTATCTTCATTGCCTGCAAAAACCAATAATGATGCATGTAGTACATCAAGGGCTGACTCTTTTGCTTTATCTACATTATAGGATAAATCTCTAGTAAATGATGAAAATCCTTTAATAGCATTTTTGATAAGTTGATATTGGTTTGAATCAAGACTACCTTCAGAAATAATATTTAGGCTTGTTTTGATTGTGTCATTAAGTACATCAATTACTTCAATTTTTAAATTTCTTCGTTTAATTTCAATCTGAGTTATACTTTCATATATAGTTTTATATGAAGGTGAAAACGGATAACGTTTCATTAAAAAAGATACATCAAACATTTGTTTAACAACTTCTATATCCCTGTTTTCGTTCAATTTTTTACCAACGGTATTTGGCGCAAATGCACAGAGTTTATCAGCTAATAAATCATGAACTGATGGTGCTATTACACTCACATTAGGATTAGTAGTTTTTATCAAGTAATTCATTATATCAACATGAATCAAATCTTTATATTTCGATTCATCATATACAATATCTAGCAATATATATGTTTCGCCATTGATAGCTCCATTATAGTAAAATTCAAAATGTTGTTTATCAATATCATGTCTTGGCTGACGAACGTCTTCTACAACGCGCTGAAATTCAGAATTTTTTATCATCATAGATAGATTTTTTGTGTCAAAGAATGGCTTGAACTGAGGTTTAACCAATATATCAATATCGACTGAAAATCTTGGGAATTCCTCAGCGATAAGAGATAAGCATGTTCCACCTTTAAAAATAAAGTTTTCAAAACTATTCCTCAATGTCTCAAGTAAATGCAATGCATATATTTGTCTTTCAATAATCCCTTGATCGCTTCTTTCAACGCCTTTAACTTTAAGAATCCACTCTTTGCTAAATGTTTGCTTATCTATCATAATCGATTGTCCTTAATTCATCTAATATTTTTTGAACTTTATTCTTGATATTTTGTCCTCGAACTCGTGCATAAGATAATAGCGTTGTAAAGCTAACTCTATATTTTTGAATCATATTTCTATAAATACTTAAAATTTCATTTCGATCTATGTTATATATATTCTCGTTATACACAAGTAAATCAACTAATATTTTTTCTGGTTTAGGTATCGAAACATAGTTATTTTTTTTATTTGCATATAAAGGGGATCTTTTGGGTAATTTTTGTATAATAATAACATTCTGAAGCTTGTAACTTAAATAATCAAACCCTGTTACTTTACTCAGTGGAACAACATCTTTAAAATCCTCTTTCATTTCATAAAACAAATTATCAATTCTTGATTCATCAACTTCAATAATAATAAAGTTTTTATACATCTGATGTGACATAAATTGATTCAGCACATATGTTTCCCAAATAGATATTTTTATGTCTATATCAAAATAATCACTTTTGTATGTTTTAAACTTTTTGTTGTATTTCATTAAAAAATCAAGTATTTTTGTATCAATGACCATTCCGAACATTTGACTTTGTTTTTCATCAACCACTCTATACTCATTATTTCCAATATCTTGAATATAGCCTGCATTTTTTAAATCAAATATTCGCCATGCTAGTGTAATTGGTTTTAAGTCTTTATAATATTTGTTTATATAAGATGTAAGTTCGCTTTTACTAGTTATACTTCCTATGACAAACTCATCATAGAAGTTATCAAATAATTTTTTACTCATATTACCACCTGTAATTTACGACTTTTTGCTTTATAGTCGCATTTTACTATATTATATCATCGATATCCAAATTAGTCAATATAGAATGTAAAATGCGACTATTTTTGTTTCAGTCGCATTTTACATATGTTTGTCTTAATTAGTTGCGCTCACTTGAATAAAAAACCGTTAAAAAAAGATTTGAACAGAAAAGTTCAAACCCTTAATTAGTTATTGGAGTCTCTGTTAACCTAAAAGGGTCGTGTTCTTAGTGCTAAAAAACCTTAACTGGTAAGAAAATGCCTAATCTGGAAAAATCGAGTTAATAGTGGAATCCATGGGTAATTCATGGAAGAATCGGAAAGTTCTACAACTGGTAAGAAAATGACCTAACTTGGTAAATAGTGGAAAAATCGAGAAAGTAATTTCCTAGAAAATTCTAAAACACCTTATTAAGAACTATATCAACAAGTGCAGTTTACAAATACTATCTCTGCTATTTTGATGTGATGATGGTATAGGATGTAGAGCAAAATTCTAGTAGCTCAAACATTATTTGCTCCAGTCTTCTCTTTGTATTCTTCCATAAAATTCATCCATAATGACTTTGCTTCATTCTTATGTATAAACCAATAAGGGAGAATAAATAGAATTAGAAAGACAAATACGTAAGTATTAGAACTTCTAAGTACAAGTCCTTGAAACATATATAATGAATATGGAAATAAAGATGTAACAATAGCACAAACGCCTAATTTCGTATCTATTTTTTTACTTATGATAAAATCCCTAAAAAAGATGATTAGTATATAGAGACATAGTAATAGACTAGTAATCATCAATGCGATTCCAACGATTTTAACTATATTGCTATTCATAAATATTATTGACATTATTATCAAAGTATATGAAAAACCTAAACAAAAAGTATTAAAATGCAACTTAGAAATCATTTTTTTCGATTCATCTAGTAAATTTGCTAATTTCTCATCATTGACAATGATGGATATATTATCTGCAGTCAAATCCGGTATTTTATAACTGCTCAAAAAAACATCTTTAAACTTTTTGCTATGAAATATGTAGTTATCTAACATATACGATACAAATATTAGGCATAATAAAGCGCAAAATAACAGAACTTGTTCAGTTGACAATATTGCATATTTTCCTGCAATATAACCTAATAAGACTAGCAATACCTTTGTAAAGAATGATAACCCATAATACTTTCTAATATTAGGTTGAAAAATTTTAAAATAGCTTGCAAAAATAAAAATGAAAAAATACGGTGAGACAACAAAAAATCCATTTGTTGCTTGTTGTCCAAAATTAGAAATAACAATAGATAATATGACTATATCTAAATAAAAAGCCATGTTGATGCTGAAATAAATCTTGCTTTTTGCCAAATATATTTTCCTCCTAATATGATAATTATATTCTATTATCTATTCAACTAAAAATGTTGTCAAATGGACTATCTTTATTCCGTCAATTATTCCTACATCTTTGTAATCATAAGTCACGATTACTCTTTCATAATTATCTTTTACAACTAATAAGTTATCCGTTTCTCTAGTACTATTCTCAGGTATACTTAAGGCAACTTGAACATATTTTGTACGATTACCATTGAAGCAAACAAAATCTATCTCTAAGTCATCATATTTTCCAACAAAAACATGCCATCCATCTTTAATAAGTTTTAGATAGACAATATTTTCTATCATAGAACCAAGATTACTATTCATGCGCCCCAGCATAATATTTTTTAATCCAAGGTCTATAACATAATACTTTCCTAGTGTTTTTAAATGCTCTTTTCCTCGAATGTCATATCTAGTTGCTTTATAAAAAATAAATGCGTTCTCTAAAAGTTGAAGGTATTTATTGATTGTCTCAGGTTTTACAATTTGATTCATGGATTTAAAGTAATTCGATATTTTAGAACTTGAAACGGACTTACCTATATTATCAAGCATATAGAGTGAAAGCTTCATGAGCACATCAATTTGAGTAATATTTCCTCGAATTGAAACATCTTTTAAAAGAATGCTATTGTAAATACCTTTCAAAATATCACTTTTCATTTGCTCATCTTGGGTAAGTACAACCGATGGAAAACCACCATATTTAATATATTCTTTTAGATACTGATCGATACTCTCTGCTTTTGAAAAATCTTTTAATTCCTCTAGTGATAAAGGATAAACCTTTATTTCTACATATCTGCCCGATAGAAAAGTTGCAAGTTCACCTGAAAGCATGTTGGCATTTGACCCTGTGATATAGATATCACAGTTAAAAGCAACTCTAAGTCCATTGATTAGTTTTTGCCAATCAGCAACTTCTGCAATCTCATCAAATAAGAAATATACTTTTTCATCCGAGTTTAGTTGAGATTTAATATATTGATAAAGTTTATCGGCTGATTGAATGTTAAATGTGTCTGGATGTTCAAAATTAAGGTAAATTGTTTTTTTATTGAGCTCATGAAGATAATTTTCAAGCATTTTCAATAAAAATGATTTGCCCGATCTTCTTACACCAGTAATCAATTTTACAAATTCTGTATCTAGATATCTAATTAGTTGTTCTAAATAATAATTTCTAGGTTTCATTATCAACAACTCCTTCATCTTGATTGTATTATTTTTTTTGCCTTTTGTAAAGCAAAATATGTTTTTTTTAGTTTTTTTGCCTTTGACTGGTGTTTATTATAATATATTTGAATTCAATTACTCGTAATCAATTTTAATGCTTTATGCTTGATCACCTATCGACGATTCGAACTAATCGATCAATCAGCAAGAAATAAAAAAAATGCCCTAATCGGGCATAAATTTGTGTAATTAGCTCGTTTTATAGAACCAATTCAAGATTAATTTGGAGGACCCTGCCGGATTTGAACCGGCGGTGGGGGAGTTGCAGTCCCGTGCCTTACCGCTTGGCTAAGGGTCCATTTAAAAGATAAAGACTAAGTTGCCTTAGTCTTTTGTTTGTTCGTGGTCGGGAAGACAGGATTTGAACCTGCGACCTCCTGGTCCCAAACCAGGCGCTCTACCAAGCTAAGCTACTTCCCGTATAATGGCGCGCTCATCAGGAGTCGAACCCGAAACCTTTTGATCCGTAGTCAAACGCTCTATCCAATTGAGCTATGAGCGCGTAAGTCGCCATAAGTTGTTGGATCATGCATATTGAGTGAATAAAAAGGCTAATCGCATATCCTTAAATTAAAGGCCGATATATATATTATCAAACAATGAACAAAAAAGCAACTTTTTTTTACTTAAAAAATGAAATATTTGAAAATAAATTAAAAAGCATATTATAAGCATTTTCTAGCGATTTTATGTATAATACAAACAAAGGAGATGATTTTAATGACTTATTACTATCATCAGGATGCGATACATATCTCAAGAGTTGATTTGAATGTCAAAAATCTTAATGAAAGTCTAGATTTTTATCTTAATAAACTTGGTTTTAGCATTCTAAAACAAGAAAAAGACTTTGTATCTTTAACTGTAGATCACCAAAATGAAATCTTAAGATTATATGAAAACAAAAAAATTTCTAAATCAAATAACATGAATATATATCACTTTGCTTTATTGTTGCCAAACAGAAAAACTCTCAGTAAGTTTTTACACCATCTAATTATCAATCAAATCGAAATCGATGGTGCTGCTGATCATAAGGTAAGTGAAGCAATCTATCTAAGAGATCCTAACGGTTTTGGAATTGAAGTTGCTTGCGACAGAGACGATCAAGAATGGCAAAAAGATAACGAACATATCGAAATGGACACAAAACCTTTTGATTATAAAGGCGTCTACTACGAAACTGATGAAACTGAAATATTCGCTAATTTGCCAGAAACTACTGTTATCGGACATTTACATCTTCAGGTCAATGATTTACAAAAAGCTAAGGATTTTTACAATAAAATCATTGGTTTTAAAATTACCAATGAAGAGATTTATGAAGCTGTTTTCATGAGCGATAAAAACTATCATCATCACTTAGCAATTAACTCTTGGTTTAAGAATAAAAACGCTGAAGTTGATCAACCACAAATGAAGAGTTTCACGATTAATTATCCTTCTTGTGAAAAGTATTTAAATACTTTAAACAATCTTAAAAAAGCTCAAATCGAGTATCAAGAAACTAGTGAAGGAATTTTTATTAAAGATCCGGAAAATACTTCCATCTATCTAAAAATTTAGTCTTATCTAATTAAAGATAAGACTTATTTTTTTATAACAATCCAAAGTTCCTAAAGACCACAACGATCACAAAGATTGTTAGGATTGAAGCGATGGTCGTAAACACAACCAATTGAACTGATAAAGCTTCATCGCTTTTCATTTCTCGCACCATTACAGCATTAGTAATCGCTGTCGGTGACCCAAAGAGCGAGATTAATGCTGGGTAAACATCTTTATCGAATTTAAAGAAAACTGTGTTTTCTGCTAAGATTATTGCAAGACCAAGCACAATAAGCGGCGCTACAAGCGATCTAAGAATTGTCCCGAGGATTATTTCCTTTTTTAAACCGTTGATATGGTCAAATTTAAATGTCGCGCCAAGGACGATTAAAGCTACTGGTGAGGTAATTTGCCCTAACCATTTAATTGGCGTGTACAAGAATTTTAAATTATTCTCCAAAGAAAAAACCAATTCTTGAGTTACGGGATCAACTGGAATAAATGTCCTAATCCAAAGAGCTAATAATCCTATTGCTACACCGATGATTAAAGGGTTTTTAATAACTCTTAAAAAAGCATTTTTAAAAGGATTACCTAGATTTTCATCTTTGACGTAGGTGGATAAGACAATTACGGAGATTGAGCTCATCATCGGGATGCCAACAAGCGCAATAATAGCCACATTTGCTACAGCCATTGGTCCCCCAATTGATTCGGCTAAAGGAATCCCAATAATCGCAAAATTAGCCCTTAAAGTCGTTTGAACGATAACGCCTTTTTGTCTTGGATCTTTAATAAAAAATTTAGCGAAGATTAATCCGATTACCAAGAGGATTAAAATCCCGATAGCTGCATAAATCATTACTGACCAGTTGATGTCTTCTAACCCGCTTACCGAATAAATGTTATAAAAGAGCAATGCCGGAAGCGCTATTCTAAAGACAATTTTATTGGCAATGTCCATAAAGTTTTCATTGATGAAGTCAGATTTTTTCAATATATAACCTAAAGCGATTAATAGTATTATAGGTAAAACCGCATTTAACCCAAAAATTAATGTTTCCATGTAAACTCCTGTATTTGTATTGGTTATTTTTTTATAAATCTGGTTGGCATAAGCAAGATGATTAAACTAATTGACATTAAGCTGATACTTAAGATAAAGCCGATTCTTAAGAAAAGATGTTCAAAATACAAACTATTATCAAGCAATCTAAAAATAGTAATGGTGATAAATATCATCATTGAGATCAGCATCACTATCAAAAAGAATAGTTGATATTTATCTAATCTTTTAATTGGCTTTGTTTCGACAGGAAAATAAGCGAAGTTATTTTCTTTATTAGCTTCAAGACTCAAAATATTTCACCTACCAAATCTCTACTCACTTTAATTATTATACAACTTTTAGAAAATAAAAACCAGCGAAATTCATCGCTAGTTTATTTCTTAGATTGAACACTTCTCGTAATCGCAAAGCGCATTGCTGCATTGTATGCATCCTTGCTTTTTAATTAAGACGGAATGGCACATTGGACAAAGTTCTTTTTCCATTTTTTCTGGTTTATAAACGGCATCTTCAATTACTACATGAGTAACATATTCCTTCTTGTCATTTGTGACTTTGTTAATCCAAGCTTCTTCCACATGCATTTTTGGTGGAACTCCTGGGTTTAAGTCTTTCGTTTCAGCATTTATTCCGGATAAGATACCGATTTTTGCACAGCGATCTCTAAAGACTGTAGCGCCTTTAAGGTTTTTATGCCATGCGGTAATATAAATATCCATAACGTCTTGAACTGTTGCGCTATTTGGGACATTAAAAGTCGAACTGATTGCGGTATCAACATATTTTTGAATTACTGATTGCACATTAGCGCGATCCATAAAATCAAGATTTTGCGAAGTTATTTTCGTCCATTCAGGAAGTTCTTCTGGTTTTATGCCTAAAGTTTTCGCCATTGCTAGTGGTGTTTTTTCCCAAACGGTAATTTTCTTTTCTTCTTCAAATAAAGAAATAATTCTTCTAGTATAAGAAATTTGGAAGAAAGGCTCTACGCCGCCGCTGACGCCAAGGATGTTAGAAATCGATCCGGTTGGAGCGATGCTTAACAATCTTGAATTACGCATTCCATATTTTTTTATCAGTTCGTCAACCTCAGGAGAAATGACGGTTTTATAGAATCTAGAAGCTGATACTTTTTGATAATCAAAAGCTGGAAAAGCGCCTTTTTCTTTAGCATTTATCGCGGTCGCTTTAGCCGCTTCATTAATCATTCTTTTCATCAAAACATCTAGAAAATCTAAGAATTCGTCTGATCCATAAGGTAAGTTCATACTTAAAGCCAAATCAGCTAAGCCCATGACGCCCAGACCAACTTCACGATATTTTTTTACATGGTCTCTTTGTTCTTTAAGAGCGTGGCGGTTACCGAGCAAGGTCAGTAGATCGTCTAATGAAAAAATCATTTCTTCAACAACGTGGTCGAATCTTTCCCAATCGTAAAAAGCATCTTTTGTGAACGCATTTTTTACAAAAGCGTTGAGGTTGATGCTTCCTAAGTTACAAGAACCATGAGGCATTAAAGGTTGTTCTCCGCAAGGGTTAGTGGCAGTGAATTTAACATCTTCATATTCGCTTAAGAAATGATAGTCATTCATCTTGTCGATGAACATTATTCCTGGGTCACCCATCGTATGAGCTGAGTAAGCGATTAGTTCTAATAAAAGTCTTGCTTTAACGCGTTTTTCGATTTTTTCATAAGGAGTTTCAAATTTCATTACCCAAGTTTCATCGTTTTCAACAGCTTTCATGAACTCATCAGTTAAAGCTATGGAAATATTAGCGCCATTAATCTTATTTAAATCTAATTTTGTAGTTATAAAATCAATAATATCTGGGTGATCAACATTTAAAACTAACATTAAAGCTCCGCGGCGATTATCTTGTTGGGTGTTTAAAGTAGTATGAGAATACTTTTCCGCAAAGACCATAACTCCAGGAGTTGTATTTGAACTATTGTTAACTTTAGCACCTTTAGGACGAATATTACTTAAATTCATTCCCTGCCCGCCGCCGTAACTATAGGTTCTAGCAATTTGATAATCTACTTTATAGATACTCTCTAAATTATCTAGAGGATCTTCTGTTACATAGCAATTGCTGCCGGTGATATTTCCTTCTCTACCGATAGCATAGAGGTTTCTTCCGCCGAAGATTGCTTCTTTATGTCTAAGAATTTTTTCTAAAGCCGGTCTTTTTATTGATACCCGCTTGATAAATTCGCGTTTGTTTTCATTGTCCAATAAATACTTTTGCAGAATGATATCTTGACGCTCGTCATTATCTGACCAAGGATTTTCTCGATCCAATCTTTGTTTTTCTCGATATTTGATATATGCTTTTGCGGTTTCATATTTTTTTGAATCCATCAAATACAGTTCAACGCAGTCTTGAATCTTTTCAATTGAGATTTCTGGTCCGTTAGCTAGTAAATCTTTTGTAATAAATTTAGCTTGATTTAAACACTCCTCAAAGGTGATTTCTTCACCTACACTCACGTAGGCTTTGTACATAGCGTGAGCTATTTTTTCGATATCAAACTTTTCTTTGACACCGTTGCGCTTGATAACATACTTAGTCATAATTTATTTCCCCCTTAATATAAATTATTTATTTAAAAATCGATTTTAGATTTAATAGTTTTAATAAAACAACTCACCGACTAATGCTATCGATGAATTGGTGTAACTTATAAACATTATATATGATAAGTTGAGAAAATAAAACAAAAAAACATAAATATTTTGATAATTTTTTTATGAAAAAAAGTGATGAAATTTTCATCACTTTTTGTTAGTTTTTTAAGAGTTTTAGGGTATGGCTTATTCTCGCTTTTACCCGTTCTTCACCTAAAATTTTTAAGACGTCATAAAAGTTAGGCGTTGATGTTTTTGCACAAGTTGCGATTCTCAAAATTTCTGCGTAATCACCAATATGACCATTGTAAATTTCGGGTTCTTTGTTAAAAACTTTTGCATTTTTTGCAAAATTTCTTGCTAAAGCTAATTCTTTCATCTTCGCAAACCATGTTTCTTGATCAACATCGAGGATTAAGTTGTCACTGTACTCAGTTAAAAGTCCGACTAAAAATTCTTTTGAGTATTTTTCGTTAAAATGGATGGTTTTGCTTAAGGTATAGTAATAGGAATCATACATGAAATTGATAATATCCAAGACGTCGCTAAATTTCTCGTAATCTTTTCTCGGCTTCTCTTGTTCGCGTTCGATATTGATGATTTCTTGAAAATACTCACGGTTGCTATGGATAACTTCATAGAGTTCTTGATTATAGTTAATTGCGTACTCTAGGGCTTTATCAGTAAATGCTTCCTTAGTCATATTGCCCAAGGTTTCTTTAGAAATCGATTTGACTTTTTCTAAATCAAACAAGGCTCCATCTAAACTCATCTTAGTAAAATCCAGTTTAAAATCAAAAATTGAAGCTTTCGGATTGGCAATACGCCACTCTTCAAAATTAGAATTGGCTAAGGTCATTAAGTATTCTAAAAATCCTTCAATCGGATAGCCTTGTTCAAGAAAATAATCGACTGAAGCTTCCATATCTTTGCGTTTAGAAAGCTTTCTTCTTTTGCCATCATCCAATTTCATGATAACTGGGAAGTGACAAAAGAGTGGTTTGTCCCAGTTGAGCTGTTCAAATAATTCTAGATGAATTGGAGCTGATGGTACCCACTCTTCACCCCTTGTGACATGCGTTGTGCGCATGAAATGATCATCGACAACATGAGCAAAATGATAGGTTGGCAAGCCGTCACTTTTCATTATTACCACATCTTGAATATTTTTAGGAAATTCAATTTTTCCTCTAATTTGATCTTCTAAAATTACCTTTTCATCATCCTTGCCCAAGGACTTAAAACGGATCACAAAATCTTGATTATTTTTAAGTTTTTCTATGACTTCTTCATCGGTTAAATATCGACATTTTGCAAACTCATGATAGTAACCTGGCAAGAGTTTTTGTTCCTCTTGAATCTTTCTAATTTCAGATAATTCATCGTGGGTACAAAAGCATGGATAGGCAATACCTTTTTCAATCATTTCTTTAATGACTATATCATAAATCGGTTTACGTTCTGACTGAATGTAAGGACCATATTTTCCTTCATGCAGATAACTTTCGTCCGGATTGATTCCAAAGACTAATAATTGTTCAATAACTTTTTCTCCTGAACCCTTAATCTCTCTTTTTTGATCAGTATCTTCTAGTCTAACAAAGAATACACCATTAGTTTGTTTAGCAAAACGATAACTCACTAAAGACGTAAATAAAGACCCGGTATGTAAAAAGCCGGTTGGGGATGGGGCGAACCTCGTAACATTCGCTCCCTTGGGAAGAGAACGTTTGGGATATTTGTTTTCTAAATCGCTAATTTTTTCATTAACAGTCGGAAATATAATTTCAGCTATTTGTTTTTTTAAATTCATCTATAAACTCCTAAAGTAATGTATCGTCTTTATGATCAGATTTTGATGATTTTTTTCCTGAAGAAAATAGAAATGCAAAAATCGCTATTACCACAACAATTCCCCCGACTATAACTACTATTCCACCTATACCTAAAAGTCCCATATTATTTCTCCTTTATGTGAATTATCCTTATCTATTATACCATAAGATGAGTAATTTTAAAGGCAAAGTCTTAAAGGTTTTCTCTAGCAAACAATTGACTTATCTTAAGTGCTATGCTAATATGAAACCAACATAAATTCATTCAAGAGGTAGAACATGAAAACTTGTAAATTCGAAGCTGAATATTTAAAAATTTTAAGGGAAGAATTAGTTCCAGCAAAAGGTTGTACTGAACCGATTGCCATTGCTTTTGCAGGCGCAAAAGCTAGAGAATTACTAGGTGAAATTCCTAACGAAATTATTATTGAAGCCAGCGGGAACCTAATAAAAAACATTCGCTGTGTCACTGTTCCAAACACCGGTAATTTAGTTGGTGTGGAAGCAAGCGTTATTGCTGGAGTGGTTGGTGGAGATTCGAGTTTAGAGTTAGAGGTAATCGCTAAATTAAAACCTAAACACCTTAAACAGATGAATGATTTATTGTTAAGAAATATGGTTAAAATCCGGTTGTTAAAGACTAGTCTAAACTTGCATTTTATCCTTGTGGCTAAGACTAAAACTGACTCAGTCTTAATTGAGATAAAGAACCTGCATACCAATATAGTAAGAATTGAAAAAAATGGTGAAACCGTCTTTAAAAAAGATAATTTGAAGGAAGAATATTTTGGCGTTGAAACTGATCGTTCCAATTTAACTATCGAGAATATTTTACACTTTGTCGAGACTGTTGAAATCAGTGAAATTAAAACTTTATTGGATAAACAAATTAAATATAATCTTGCAATTGCAAAAAAAGGTTTAGAGAGTGATTTCGGTGTTTCGATTGGCCAAACTATTCTAAAAAATGATACATCAATCTTTTCTGTAATAAAAGCCCATACAGCCGCTGCTTCAGAAGCGAGGATGAGCGGTTGTTCACTCCCAGTTATCACTAATTCCGGAAGCGGTAATCAAGGTATCACTGCTTCGATTCCAGTTATTTTATATGCCAAACAATTGCAGGTTAGTAAAGAAAAATTATATCGAGCTTTAATCTTATCAAATCTCTTAACAATCTATCAAAAGAGTTTCATTGGTAGATTATCTGCTTTTTGTGGTGCGATTAGTGCAGCTGTCTCATCAGGTGCAACATTCACCTATTTAAAAGGTGGCGACATCAATCAAATCAGAATGACGATAACCAATGCTTTAGCCAATGTCTCAGGCGTCGTTTGTGACGGCGCTAAACCTTCTTGCGCATCTAAGATCGCTACTGGGTTAGACGCGGCAATCTTAGGACACTTCTTAGCGATGGAAAATCATCAATACAATCCTTTATCAGGCATCTTAAAAAACAGCGCTGATGAAACAATTTTAGCAATTGGCAAGATGGCGAGTGAAGGGATGAAAGATACTGACAAAGTAATCCTCGAGTTAATGTTAGAAGAAACAAAAACCTCATAATAAATTAAAAAGACAAAATCTCAGATTTTGTCTTTTTTAAGCGATTTTATATGATTGATTCGATCGAGTAATGGCGGATGAGAATAGTAGAATTTCACATACAAAGGATGCGGAGTCAGATTGGAAAAGTTTTCTCTTGAAAGAACTTTTAAAGCACTGATTATCTGTTCACTGTCATAGTTATTAGCAGCATATGCATCAGCTTGATATTCAAACTTTCGAGATATATAACTAAGTAAAAGGTTCAAAAATAACAAAACCGGCGATAGCAAAGCAAAATACACCAAGAGATTAAAACCATAATTAATGCTTGCAAATCCAAAAGCTTCGCTCAAGAGATTGAAGTTAAGAAAGAACATTGCCCCAAGTACATAAACTGATAAGAGAATTATTGTTTGAAATAAGTTAAAGATGATATGTTTATGCTTGTTGTGACCAATCTCATGTGCTAATACAGCAACTATTTCTTCTTCAGTCATCTTTTCAATTAAAGTATCGAATAAAACAATTCTTTTAGTTTTACCAATGCCAGAGAAAAATGCATTTAATTTCGTTGAACGCTTTGAAGCATCCATGACAGATATCTTAGAAATTTCATAACCTATTTCTTTTGCAAATTGATTAATTTTAGTTTTAAGCGTTGAATCTTCTAATGGTTTTAGTTTGTTAAAAATCGGAATGATAATCTTTGTATAACTGAGATTAATAAAAATTAAAACCAATACTAAGATACCCCAGACATAGAAAAAGAAATATTGACTAGCGGAGAGATAAACGTCTAAAATTAAATAAGCTAACCCGCCAACTAAGATAATAGTTAAGAAAAACTTCTTAATTTGATCAATTATAAATAACTTTTTAGTCATCTTGTTAAAGCCGTATTTTTCTTCAATCACAAAGGTTTTGTAGTAGTTTTGAAATAAGGAAACGACGAAAATAATCAAATAGAAAAACAGGATAACGAGCAATGATTGAATTATTAGATTATCGCTGATATTAGCGGCTACCTGATTTATTAAAACAAATGCTTTGCTTACTAGTAACCCAATCAAAATTACAAAATTAATCAGAATGTATTTCCAGGTTTCTTTGAAGTTATCAACGTGGTAGTTTTGGAATTTTTGATATTCTTCTTGGTTATAAACATCCGCAATAATTTCTGGTAACTCTTGATTGCGGTTTTTGTGATTGAGCCAACCTAGATAGAGGGTAAAGAATGAATCCAAGCTTATCAAAATTAAGACAATTGCGATTATTAAAATTTCCATATTAGTTCTTGTATACTCATAACTGTAATA